>NZ_JBHSCR010000001.1:0-730599 GCF_042651265.1 Kordiimonas lipolytica
TGAAACATGTCGGAAAATATAGATGATGATCAACCAGACCACCGTCCACATCTCCCTTCCAATCTACAATGTCAAAGAGCAAAAAACTGCCCGACCGGAAAACCAGTTTGAAACTATCTTCGCGTTTCAGGCAATGTGCCGGACCGGACATTTCGTCAGCGTGCGGCAAGGCGGTCTGTATATGGTGGGCGAACCCTCCGTGTCAAGTCGTTTCAAACAAAGTTTTTAACAACTTTCAGACCGTGTCGTCGGTGCGGCATTCCTATCCGGCGTTGGTGCCCCGTGGGGCTCCGTCCGGTAGAGCAGCGCGCCCCGTCGGTGGAGCGGTTTCTAGGGGGATCGGCGTCAAAGCGCAAGCGCTTTTTTGGCATTTTTGCACTTTTTTTACACCCCTCCGTTATGATCCGCAGAAACCTGCGGCTTTTCGCGCATCAAGGCCGGATTTCACGATCAAATTGACAGTGAATCCATGTCAGATATACTGCCCTATATATATAAAGACTCTAATCAGGAATTAAAGAGCACCGCGCCGTGAATCATCTTGCAGTAACGGGAGCGGGTTTTGTGAATCAGAGGATGGTAGATGTTTCGATTAAATGAGATTCGCGACAAGATTTCCGACCCCGTCCGGCGCGCCCAGATGAAAAGTCGCTTGGCACAGGCGCTGAAATTGACCGAGTCGCCGTCAGGCTTCGCCGCCATGGCCGGCACCGGACTGGTGCTTGTCCTGATTCTGAACCTTGCGAATGACGACCCTTTAGCCTCAGACAACCTGGCTGAGCAAATAGCTGTGTCGCAGCCGAACGAAGCGGCAGGCGCTCTGCAGGCCAAAGAGCCGACCAATGAAGGTGCGGCGTTAGAAATGGCGCCAGAGGCCGAGCCTGCGGCCACCTCTGCGCAAAGTTATCGCCTGAAAAGAAATGAGACGCTGATCGGGCTGCTGCTCCGGGCCGGGGTGTCGTCTGTTGAAGCACACAAAGCTGTCAGCGTATTGAAGGATGTCACTAACCTGAGGCGCCTTCAGCGGGGCCAGGTGGTTCGCATCATCCCTGCCACTGATAATCAAGGCAGTATCCGGGAGCTTCGAATGCGAGACAGCTTTGAAGAAGAGGCTGTTCTGGTCTCCGCTGAAGGCAGCTACCAGGCAACACGGTCCACCATTACGACACTTCCCCTGACCCATCTGGTCGAAGGGGAAATCACTGACAGTCTTTATATGTCAGCACAGCGGGTCGGATTGCCCACTCCTGTGATAGTGGAGCTGATCCGCCTGATGAGCTTCGACGTGGACTTCGAACGCGAAATCCGGACTGGTGACAGATTCCAGGTCTATTTCGAGCGCACGTACGCGCCCGACTTCGGGGATCTTGCCGACGGCCGGATATTGCATATGCGGCTTGAGCTTCAAAAGCGCACCCTGGAAGCCACCTATTTCGAAGATGAAAATGGTCGCGGAGACTATTTTGACACCAATGGCCACAGCACCCGAAAGGCGCTGATGAAAACACCGCTGGACGTTACAGTCGTGACATCAAGCTACGGCAAGCGCAAACATCCGGTACTGGGTTATACCCGGCAGCATACCGGCGTGGACTTCCGTGCCCGAACCGGCACGCCAATCATGGCCGCCGGGGACGGTGTAGTGGAACGGGCCAGCCGCTATGGCGGCTACGGCAACTATATCCGTATCCGACACAACAGCACCTATGAGACAGCTTATGCACATCTCAGCAAATACGGCCGAGGTATCAAGGCCGGAGTACGTGTCAAGCAAGGCCAGATTATCGGCTATGCTGGCGCGACCGGGCGGGTGACGGCTGCCCACCTGCACTATGAAGTGCTTGTGAACGGTCGCCATGCGAACCCACTGACCCTGAAGTTGCCAACGGGCCGGAAGTTGGATAGCACCCAGTTGGCGGCATTCCAGAAAGTGCAAGCCACGCTCGCCTCAGATATTGACAAAATTCTGATGCAACAACAGATTTTACAGACCGCATCGGTCGACGCGGCTGACGTACCCGCCAGCGTGAGCGCCGAAGTAGAGAGAGCGATAACCGCAGACAGATAACAAGGCTGTCACACGTATCGACGTTCAAGGGGGACCATTCATGAACAGGATTGCCGCCACCATTCTGGTGGCCACAGCATTGACATTGTGCGGAACCGCAGACAATGCCGCGGCGGAAGACACACCCAAGCTGGAAACATTCAAAAAATGTGTCACCTTGAAGGATGATGTATCGCGCCTGGCCTGCTTCGACAAGGCCGCTGCCGGATTCGACTTTGAAAAGGCTTCAGCAAGCCTCAAAGAAGCGAAGAAGCTAAAAGAAGAAGCCAGAACTCTGAAGGAAGAGAAGCGCAAACTGGCCGAAGCAGAACAGCGGCGGAAAGAAGAGGTGGAGGCCATGCGTACCGAAGAATTCGGCAAAGCCGATGCCGAGGTGCGAACCGTCGACCGGGTGGACACCACCATCAAACGCGTTATCGAGCCACGCGTTGGTGGCAAATATCTTGTTCTGAACAACGGCATGGTCTGGCAGATCACGGACGGTGGACGTACCGGGCCCATCAAGGAAGGCATGGCCGTGCATATTAATAAGACAACTTTTGGTGGCTATCTGCTGACAATAGAACTTGCCCGCCGCACCTTCCGGGTCAAACGCGTCAACTAAACCGCAGCCAAGTACAAAAGCAAGGGAGCCTTCGCCGCGCTTCCTTGCTGGATGCTCAATCAACTTGTTGCAGGCAAGCCACATAAAGAAACGGTCGCGCCAGAAGCATCAAGGGCCATACGCGTCCACCAGTGCAATGATTCGCATGCCTTTCGGAAGGCTGCATGGCTTCTGCAACTGTCAACTCATAAAACCAGGGCGCTTCTGCCCAGCCGGTTCCAGGCTAGCCCCGACTGCAATTTGAAACTAAACACCTATGCTCATTGAGATTTTCTCCTGAACTGCACCTGATGCCGTGAGAATTGCGGCCTCTCGAACAACTGCAACTGCAGCCAAGCTCACAGCTGCCTGAAAAGAAGCATCGCCCCCCGTATTCAACCGCCATCGCCACCATCTGATGAGAAACGGTTTCTCCTAAACCCAACACTCGAAGAAAAACTTTCGCTCTAAACTAAATATTCTCAACTTTTGAGGGTTAAACCGGCAAAAATACAGCCACTGCGGCGTTCAGGGCACCCTATATAACCATGGTTTATGTCTGTGGCGCAAATGACACACCATTTTGCTAATCCCAAAGTTCAGCTATCGGGAATATTAAACTTTTCTGTCATGCAGGGACAGATTCTGGCTACAGGATATTGGCGGAAAGTAATTTCCGCATATTCCGAGTGCTTGGAAAGCAATAATACAGAAGAGGAAACGCAGAGTGTCTAAGGAACTCATGAAATTGCGCCGCTCCGCCCTTATGGGCAGCGCCGCAACACTGCTCGCCAGCTTCGCGCTGGGCGCAGGCGTAACCGGTGCTTCTGCACAAGATGCAGACTCCGATTTTGATATGGACCTGGAAGAAGTAACCGTAACTGGTTCGCGCATCGTACGTCGCGACCTGACGGCTCCTTCCCCAATTTCTACTGTTGGTGCTGAAGAATTCCAACTGACTGGTGCACAGAACGTTGAGCAGGTACTTGCTACTCTGCCACAAACGATCCCAGGCTTTGGTGGTTCTTCCAACAACCCAGGTGACGGTACTGCAACTGTTGACCTTCGTGGTCTCGGTTCTTTCCGTACACTGGTTCTGGTAAACGGCCGCCGTTACCTCCAGTCTCGTCAGTCTGGTACGGTTGACCTTAACACCATTCCTTCTACGCTGATCGAGCGTGTGGAAGTTGTGACCGGTGGTGCTTCCGCTGTTTACGGTTCCGACGCTATGTCCGGTGTTGTTAACTTCGTAATGAAAGACGACTACGAAGGTCTGGAAGTTTCCGGTCAGTACGACACCACTGTTCACGGCGATGCTGAGAAGTACAACATCGACGCTACAATGGGCGGTAACTTCGCTGACGGTCGCGGTAACGCTACCCTGTTCGTGAACTACGCTAAGCGTAAGTCTCTGATGCAAGGCGACCGTAAGTTCTCCACTTACGCTCTTGGCGAAGGCGGCGATCCAGACCGTCTGCCAGGTGAAGCATATGGTGCAGGCACTGGCCTGGGTGGCTTCGGCTCCTCCGGTATCCCTGGCACTCGTACCTTCACTCGCCCAACTGTGAACCCAGGTACTGCTGGTGAATACCTCCTGGGCCGCTTCAACAGCGACGGTTCCGGTGCGCCTTACTCCGCAGCGTCTGACAGCTTCAACTACGCTCCAGACAACTTCCTGCAGCTCCCACAAGAGCGCTGGATGGCGTCTGCAATGGCACACTATCAGATCAACGACAGCGTTCGTATGTACACGGAAGCTACGTTCGTATCGAACAAAGTGCCGCAAGAGCTGGCTCCAACGCCTGCCTTCACCACTGTTGAAATCAACCCAGACAGCCCATTCTTCACTGCTGACGTGCAGGAAGCTTGGCGCAGCCTGCGTACGCTTGATCCAAACGATCCTAACTCCGGCTGGGAAGACGAGAACGTCTTCGCATTCGTTGGCCGTCGTATGGTTGAAAACGGCCCACGTCAGGCTCTCGACACTCGTGATGCATTCCGCATTCTCGTTGGTTTCGATGGCGAAATCGGTGATGGCTGGTCCTACGATGTATCCTACAGCTACGCTCGCGTAGACAACTTCCAGTTCCTGAAAAATGACGTTTCTGCTTCCCGCTTCGTTCAAGCGATTGCAGTAACTGACGATGGTACTGCATGTCAGGATCCATCCGGCGGTTGTGTACCACTGAACATCTTCGGTGCCGGCAACATCAGCCAGGAAGCTGTTGACTTCGTAAACATCTCCGCAACCAACGTAACTCAGATCGAAACCCAGAATATCCAGGGTATCGTTTCCGGTACGCTCGGTGACTGGACTGGTGCTGGTGAAGTTGGTCTGGCAATCGGTGTTGAATACCGTAAAGACGAATCCGCGTTCACGCCTGATACCTTCCTGGCATCCGGTGACGTTCTCGGCTTTAACGCTGGTGAGCCAACTGTAGGTGGCTTTGACACTTACGAGGTGTTCGCTGAGATGGCTCTGCCACTCATCACTGGTGCTCCAATGGCTGAAAACCTCGAAGCCAGCCTTGCTGCTCGTTACGCAGACTACTCCACTGCAGGTTCCGTATGGTCCTACGCTGGTGGTCTGACTTGGGCACCTGTAGCTGACATCAGCCTGCGTGCACAGTATCAGCGCGCGGTACGTGCTCCTAACGTACTTGAGCTGTTCCAAGGTAACGCAAACGGCTTCCCAGGCGCATCTGACCCATGTTCCGATGCAACGGCCAGCCCATCTGCTACCCTGATCTCGCTTTGTGAAGCAACTGGCGTTCCTGCTGGTCAGACTGGTAACTTCACCCAAGCAAACGGCCAGATCGAAGGTATCTTCGGTGGTAACCCTGACCTCTTCGAGGAAAGCGCTGACACCTACACCTTCGGTGCTGTGATCACGCCAGAAGCCATCCCTGGCTTCACCATGACGGTTGACTACTACGACATCACGATCGATGACGCTATCTCCACCCTGGGTGGCGGCGTTAACAACATCCTGGACATCTGTTACAACACTGTTCAGGACCTGAACTCGATCTATTGTCAGGCAGTTACTCGTCGCCTTGACGGTAACGTTGACACTGTGTTTGCCGGTAACGCAAACATCGGTCAGATCAAGACTTCTGGTGTTGACCTCCAGATGTCCTACGGCATGGATGTTGACTTCGGCTTCTTCGAAGGCGGTTCTTCCATCGACTTCAACTTTGTTGGTACGCATGTAATCAACAACGAAGTTACACCTGACCTGTTCGTAGGTACGGTAAACGATTGTGAAGGCACCTATGGTAACACCTGTGGCGAGCCTGATCCTCAGTACCGCTTCAACCTGCGTACGACGATGACGAACGGCCCACTTCAGCTCTCGCTGAACTGGCGTTGGCTCGACAGCGTTGAAGACGACCAGATCAAAAACGCGGGCCTGACTCGCGCTGATCTGCCAGTTCCAACGCTGAAAGCTGAGAACTACTTCGATCTGTCCTTCACGTACGACGTGAACGAGAACCTGCAGATGTACGGTGGTGCTCGCAACATCTTCAACAACAAGCCTACGTTTGTTGGTGACAGCCAAGAGCAAGCAAACACCTTCCCAGAAACTTACGACGCAATCGGTACGCGCGTATTCCTGGGTGCACGTGTGCGCTTCTAAGCCATCGGCTTAATCAGAACACGGGAGCGGCGGGCATTGCCCGCCGCTTTCTTTTTTGGCCATAGGAAATAGCCGGGCCAGCATTGACCGGGCAGCAAGACAGGATGCCCTGTAGTGGCTGCTACTTTTCTGATGTCATTGATGAAATTTTCGGCTCAACGGCGCCCAGCAAATTGCCAGCCAAGAAGCGCCTGGTCCGCGCCAACGTGAAACGGCTCATAGGAAACATCCCGCAAACCAGCTTCTGCCATGATCTGCCGCAGATCTGCCGCATCATTTTCGGCCAAAGCCGCATCGCCAAGTTGTCGCATGCGTTCCTGCTCGGCCTCAAGCCGGCGACGCATATCTGTTGCACCTTCAGCGCGAACGATCAGGTCAAGGTCCTGACGCGTCAACAGCTGCCTGACAGCCGCGAATATCTCTGCCGTGATCCGAGGCAACTGGTTGTCATAAAGCTGGAGCAGGCGCCTACCCTCAGCCTCCAATTGCTCCATTCGGACCGTACCGGCCAAAAGCCCCTGAATACAGTCCACCAGCCCACCAGCCTGAAGCAGTGTGTCAATTTCATTCACTTGCGCCACATTCGGCGCCACCAAAGCCCCTGACTTATGGTGAACCAGCAACTGGAATGTGCCACTCGGCTTAAGTACACGGGCAAGTTCGGCAACCGCCGACACAGGCGGCGCATATTCAAAGCCGAACTGGGATACAACACCATCAAAAGACTGATCGGAAAACGGCAAATCACAGATATCAACCTGCCCCTCGAACTCGATCAACCGGATCAGGTCCCCATATTCCTTCAGGAAGATTTCAGGCCGGATGTCAGCCAGATCGACAGCCTTCACTGATATGTCCTGGCCCAGCTCAACGGCCGCCTCGACAAGACGTAACGCAACTGCCCCGTTCCCAGTGGCAAGATCAAGAATCTGTCCCCCGTCCGGCGTACCGGAAACAAACGTCCGCCAGAAGTCGAAGATGGCTTTTTGGTCATCATCCTGCTGGCCCGGGCGCACAATACAGCTATCCAGCCGGTTGGCATGCCAATAGGTGGTCCAGGCTGTTTCCCCGGCCGCCATCAGGAAAGCACTCCATAGCGCTTCAGCGCTGCCTCAAGCGGTTCCAGTTGCTGGGCATAGTACCGCCAACGCCCGATGCCTTCCTTGTTCAAAGGCTTCCTGACCTGCAGCTCGCTGAAGGTGAAGCTGGTGCCCTTGCTCTTGTGGAACTCAAGGCAGCCGGCGTGCCAATCAAGGCCGCAGAAGTCTGCAATGGCTTTGGTGTGGGTTGCGGGATCGTCCACCAGGTCTTCATAGACTACTTCCAGCACACGGTCAGGGAACGCGGCCTTCCAGTGATCTTTAAGCCGCATGTTTTCGGCATAGAAATGCGCCAGCCAATCCAGGTCAACGGCATAGCCATGCGCTTCCGGAAACAGGCGGCTGTATATGGACAGGCACACGTCCCTTGGGTCCCTCCGCATGTAGATGACGCGCGCATCAGGGAACATCTGACAGATCAACCCCACATGACGGAAATTGTGGGGCATCTTGTCGGTTACAACGGGCAGCGTATGGGGCGTTTTCTGCCAATAGGACTCAGCCATGTCCGCCAAACTGTCCGGACCGATCTCGGTTGGGCACACGATACGGCCTTGCGCCAGGTCCCAATAATATTGGGCGGCTACAAATTCGACTGCCTCGTTTTCACCTCCAGCCTCCACGCCATCAAGGCATGACAAAATCTTTTCAACTAGTGTTGTGCCGGACCTCGGCATACCCAGAATGAAGACAGGCCTGCGCCCCTCCTGCGCAGGCGCTTCAGCATAATTTCCGCCTTTTGGGAACCGTGCGATAATCTTGTCGTGCTCCGCGACGGTTGCTTCCTTGTCGTAGGAACAGTCTCGCGTCGCCAGGAATGCCTTATGTTTGAGGTTTCCTCGGTCGAAAGCCTCAAACGCTTCCCCAAAACGGCCAAGTTTCTCGTAAGCTCGCCCTGCCGTCAGCTCGAGCATGATACGGTCCCATTCCGTAGCCCGCGCATCGCCAACCAGGCCCACGCAGGTATCGGCAAGGTCTGCCAGCTTGTCGGTAGGCGAAACCTCAAATTTCAGTTGCCAGGCTTGGCCAAACGCGGGGCGGCGTTCGATTGCCATATCGGCAAACTTCCTCACACGCGCCTTATCGCCCTCAAGACGTGCGCACTTGGCCGCAAGGTGATGGGCTTCAGCCCGGTCAATCCCGCCATCTATGGCTTTTTCAAGCTCAGCTTGAGCGGCCTCAGGCTTTCGTGCGGTCAGCAAAAGGTCTGCGAGACGCAGATAGTCCTCCGCTGATGGCTCTTTTTTCGTCATATAGGTTCTGAAGGAGGCGATCGCATCGTCATAATCTCGCAGAAAGCCGGATGCCTTTGCATGCTCGAACCACACAACGGGATCATCCGGATTTTCATCCGTCAGGGCAGCCAGTGTTTTAGCTGCCCCGCGCCAATTGCCTGTTGCCCCGAGCGCCTTGGCTTTCAGGATACGCACCTTGGGACTCTGGTCACCCGAACGGTCCAGACAGTTGTAGGCTTGACCCGCCAAGCCCAACTCCACCATCTTGGTACAGATGGGAATAAGAAAATAGATGTTGTTGCCTGCAAGCGCCGCAGCCCGCAGAAGCGCGCCCTTGGCATCTTCTGTCTGGCCTACCTTGGCCAGGCAAAGCGCCAAATTGAACTGGAATTCAGGCACGCTGGGCAGTTGCCGGGCTGCACTCGCCAGATGGGATAGCGCTTCGGCATCCTTGTTCTGCTGCATGAGCACGGTACCCAGGCCGTAATCGGCGTCGGCATGCCCGGGAGACACCGACAGCGCCTTCCGGTAGAAGGTTACCGCATCGTCGAGCCGACCAGCCCGGTGGTGCCCTTCTGCCTGGTCAAGTAGGCGATCGATCGTCAAAAGATTCTCCCTTAGCCAAATCGTCCCATTGACTGCCTGCTTCCTTTTGTCGCCAGGAAAGTCATCGGCAAGCCCGCCTTCGCCTTTTACAATGGGCCGCCATAAGTTAAAAGACCTGTAGTCACCAGAGAGGGAAAAGAGTGGATATGTCGGACTTTTCGCTGAACAGCCAACTTGATGTAGACGAACTGGCTAAGAACTATGCTCGGAAAAAACGCCTGCATATTCCCAACATCCTGACCGATGAGAGCGCCACCAAAATTGCGTCCTGTCTGGAGACGCAGGTGCCCTGGGGCTTTGCCTACAATAACGGGGAAAGCCAGTTCCTGCGCGCCGAAGAAATGCAGCGCATGTCACCGCAGGAGCAGCAACAACTCCTGAAGGCGCTTTACGACCGGGCGCGGACCGGGTTCCAGTACGCCTATAACTGCTATCCTATTCTGGACGCTTATATGAACGGCTGGGGCCAGGTGCCGCTTCTGGACCGCCTTCTGGAGTTCATCAATTCAGAAGAAGTGCTGGAATTTATGCGCACGCTCACCGGCCGTCCCGAAATCATCAAGGGCGACGCCCAGGCCACGCGCTACGGCCCAGGCCAGTTCCTGAAGTTCCATACAGACAATGTGACCGAAGAATTTCGCGTGGCTGCCTTTGTCCTGAATTTCACCCGCGACTGGGACCCGGATTTCGGCGGCTACCTGCAGTTCTACGACCAGAATTGGGACATTGAAGAGGCATTCCTGCCGCGCTTCAATGCGCTCAATATCTTCACCGTGCCGCAGAATCATGCGGTCAGCTATGTAGCGAACTATGCCACCAAGCAGCGCTACGCCATCACTGGCTGGTTCAGGTACAAATAGGGCTCAGGTCGGCACCACGTCAAAAGGCGTGGTCATGCGTACGCTGTCGTCCGTAAACGGTACCGTGCCATGCCAGACATAAGACGGGAACAAAGCCAGAAGCCCTGGTTCCGGCTTGATGATCTTTCTGATTTCTTCCCTTCCCTCTCCAAGCGCAAGACCACTTTCACCAAACTTGATCCAACCCTCATGGGCCTGGTCAGTATCACACACGCTTTCAGGCACCTGCACATAGAAAGCCGAACTGATCCAGCCGGCTGGGTGCACGTGGTTGACATGGAAGCCATCTTTCGTCAGCCGCACAGACCATGAACCTGCAAACCGGAAGGTCTGGCTTTTGCGGCTGAGCAGCGGATGCTCTGCGTCATCAGGCAGAGAGGAGATATAGCGCGAAACGCATTTCTCCAGCTGTTGCCTGAGGGTCTGCACGATAGGCACAGGGCGGAAGAACAGGCGTCCGTGCGTCTGGGTGCCGCCCCGCAATGTCTGTTCAAGTGGCCGCACCTGGGTGACATGCATATCTGTCACTGTTTTCTCAAGCTCCTCTAGGAACTCCTCAAGCGACCCGTAGCCCTCGGGTGTTTCGATCCTTTGCGGCTGTACAAAGCGGTCATAATCATTGAGCCAAGCTTCACGTTTGTCGCCCAGGAACCGCCAGCAAAGGCCGCGATAACACCACATCTCCTGGTCAAATAGGTTCAGTTTCTCTGCCGCCTCCAGGTGACCGAGCGCACGCTCATATTCGCCCTTTTGGATAAGGAGGCGAGAGAAGTCCATGCGGATTGGCTGATGATCCGGGTTAGCATTCACTGCCTTGTCGAAATAGTCGACGCTTGCATCCACATCGCCCTTAGCCGCCAGAATGCGGGCCTTCCTGCGAAACAGCCCCGCGTCTCCGCCCAACTCAGAGAGTGCCTCATCAACAATAGCTTCAGCTGCCTCCTGGTTACCCGCCAGTTCCAGCGACTTTACATAGGCTTCCCGGAGTTCCGCAGAATCCGGGGCGCTCTTGATCCCAACCTGATAGGACTTGGCAAACAGGTCGCGCTTGCCGTGCTCCCAATACATCTGGTTCAGGGTCTCATGTGCATCCAGGAAATCTGGCTTGAGTGCAATGGCCGTGCGGTATTGTTCATCGGCCTCATCATACCTGCCGAGTTCATAAAGGGCATTTGCAAGGTTGTACCGAAGTTCAGCAACCCTGGGCTCAATTGCCATGGCACGCATATAATAATCCAGCGCTTCCGCCTGCCTGTCCTGCATCCGCAGGGCCACACCCATGTTATGGAGGGCGCGATAATAATCGGGCTTCACCTTGAGCGCATGACCGTAAGCCTCAACGGCCTTGTCAAGCTGGTCTGTCTCCTTGAAGGAAATACCAATAGCATTGGCGAAACGCGGGTCATTTGGATTGATGGCTTGAGCCTTTTCCAAGGCCTGAATTGCCTCATCATGCTGGTCCAGACTTTGGTAGACCAGCCCCAAATTGAAGAACGGCTCGGCAAATCCTTGCTGCGCTGCGGCCGCCTTTTCATAGGCTCCGATGGCTTCCTGTTGCCGCTTCATATCCCGCAAAAGGTTGCCCAGATTATTGAGCATTTGCGCGTTGTCAGGCTGGCCGGATAAAGCCTGTCTTAATGACTTTTCTGCTTCTGCAAACCGGCCCTGGCGTCGCCGAATCAAGGCCAGGAGGTGCAGAGCGTTTGGCTCAGCCACAACCTGGGCGAGGATCGCACGGCAACATTGCTCAGCCTTTGCCAGGTTGCCCTGACCAAATGCCTGCCCGCCCTGTTGTAGGATCTGTTGCAACTGCGCGTTACTCAAAAAGAGCCTCCTTTTGCCAATTCTTTAGCGTGCTTACACCGGTTTGAGAACGAAAAACTAGCTGTCGCAACATAATGTCATCACAACATTTTTTGCATGGATACGCCTTAAGTTTAGTCTGGGTTAGTTTCAGAAGTTACATTTTTGTCACACTTGGATTTCATAATTAATGATCCGTTAATCTTTGGCTTTACTCCATTTGTGGGGACCGACACTTTAGAAGCCTTAACAAAAGGTCAGGGGCGCCTGTCGGGGCTGGCAGGCGCTACTTATCTCTGGGAGGAGTAACTTATGAATAGCACAGAGCTATTGAAGAACCGGCTGGCATACAGCACGGCTTCACTGCTTATTGCGGCAGCGGGCATGATGGGCACGTCCGGCGCAATGGCACAAGATGCGCAATGCGCCGCCGACGAAGTGATCAACGACGCTGGCGAGTGCGTAATGGAAGACGAACTGGTAGAGGTGGTTGTTACGGGTTCCCGTATCCGCCGCAGCGAATTTACCAGCGCTTCCCCAATCCAGATTATTTCGGGTCAGAAGTCCCGTGAAATCGGTCTGATCAGTGCTGCAGACGTTCTGCAGTCCACCGTACAAACGTCCGGTCTTCAGATTGATAATACCTTCGGTGGTTTCGTGATCGACAACGGTCCTGGTTCGCAGCAGATTGGCCTGCGCGGCCTCGACCCAGAGCGTACTCTTGTTGTGCTCAACGGTCGTCGTCTGGCGCCTGCTGGTATCGGTGGCGCGCCAACATCACCTGACCTGAACTTGATCCCAAGTATCATGGTTGATCAGTATGACATCCTGCTTGACGGCGCTTCCACCATTTATGGTTCCGACGCTATCGCAGGCGTGGTGAACATCAAACTGCGTCAGGACGTTGAAGGCTTTGAGGTCGATGCATCCTACCAGGTTCCATTCGCTGGTGGCGGCGAAGAGCTGACGGCTTCTGTCCTGTGGGGCACGAAGACGGACCGCGCGAGTTTCATGATCGGTGCCGAATTCTATGACCGTAAGGCGCAGACTGTGGGCGAAAACCCATACATGGGCGAGTGTGAAGGCTATGAGTATGAAGACGCTCAGGGTAACCGTTACCAAGGCGACCGCACATTGGGCCCAGAGTCCCGTGGCATCGTTGATTGTAGCATCTTCCCTCTGACCAACCGTATATCTATCCCGGTGTTCTGGGGCAGCGTTTACTACACGCCTGGTTTCTCCAACACTGGTATCCCTGGTGTGTCGGACGGTATTCCTAACTTCTCTGAATCGTCCGTGACTGGCTTTGCCGGCTTCTTCCCTCACTGGGTAGCAGCTGACAGCAACGCAAACGGTGACCTGACAGACGACAATGGCTATGCCATCGTTGACTGGGATGGCGATGGCCTCAAGGACTTCGACTTCCAGGACCCGTTCTATGCATTTGATCGTTCTGATTATGCGCAACAATCCCAATTCATCACACCATCCCAGCGTGTGACAATCTTGGGTACTGCAGACTATAACCTGCAGGACGAAAACGATACGACCTTCTACTTCGAAGGCCTGTATTCTCAGCGTGATGACAGCAGCTTCGCAGCTGGCTACCAGTTGTTCCCAACTGTTGGCGCTGACAACCCGTACAACCCTTGTGGTGTGGACGGTGTTGACTGTCTTGGCGTGATCGGTTTCCCAATTGGCCCAACCTCCGTGACCCCAATTGTGAACATCCGCGGCGACCGTGATACGGCGAACTTCGACCTCTACCAGTACCGTCTGGTTGGTGGTGTTCGTGGTAACATCAGCGCGCTCGACAATTTCGGCGAAGGTAACTGGTCCTATGACGCATACGGTTCCTATAGCTACTCAAAAGGTACAAACAGCCGCTTTGGTATCAGCGCACCTCGTCTTGAGCAGTCTCTTGACGCAACGCGTGACGGCAACGGCAATGTAGTTTGTAACGATCCATCAAACGGTTGTGTTGCCGTAAATCTGTTCGGTGACAACATCTTCCAAGAAGGTGGGGGTACATTCACCGCCGCGGAAGCAGACTTCCTGTTTGTTGAGCGTTACTCGGAAACAATTGTTAAGCAGACAATGGCCAGTGCATTCCTGACGGGTGACCTGTTCCGTCTGCCATGGAACGACACTGTTGTTCCAATCGTGTTCGGTTACGAATTCCGCCGCGACACCATTGCTTCCAACCCGAACGACGTAGCAGCCGACGGCCTGCTCTTCGGCTGGTTTGCTGACGCTGGCGCAGACGGTTCCCGTGACCTGCATGAATTCTATGCAGAAACTCACTTCGACCTGCTGCAAGGTCTGCCATTCGCAGAAGAACTGTCGATCGACGCATCCGCGCGCTGGACAGATGAGAGCTACTATTCTCCGGCCACCACGTACGCTGTAAAAGGTCTGTACCGTCCGGTTGAATATCTGACCTTCCGCGGCAGCTATGGCACGTCTTACCGTGCACCAAACCTGCGTGAGCACTTCCTGAATGGCACCACGGGCTTTAACGCTGTTTCTGACCCGTGTGTTGTTCCTGAATCGGCTCGGGTCAATGCGCCTGGCAGCCAGCCTGGCGATCCTCAGGTTTATAATGCAGCAGAAGACACTCGTCTTGACCGCGTTCTCGACGCGTGTCGTGCAGACGGTGTTGATCCGACTACACTTGGTCTGAACCCGGTAACCTTTGGTTCCTACTCTGTGGAAATCAACACCGGTGGTGCACTTGACCTGACAGAAGAAGAAAGTACCAGTAAGACAGTTGGTGTTGTTCTTGAGCAACCTTGGTTCGACAACTTCGATCTCCGTCTCGCTGTGACTTACTTCGACATCGAGATCACTGGTAGTATCGAAGAACCAACTCGGGCATTCATCATCAACCGTTGTTACGACAACCCGGATGAGCCGAACGCAACCAGCGGCTTCTGTAGCCGTATTTCACGCGACACCGACGGCTTCATCGATCTGTTGGACACATCCTTCGTGAACGCTGGTCGTTATACGTCCAAAGGCTTCGACTTCAACATGTACTATCAGCAGGACTTTGAAGTTGGCAGCAAGACGCTTGGCGTTTCGTTCGACCTGCGTGCAACCAACCAGCGCGAGAACGTTTTCGAGCTGTTCGGTGACGTTGACGACCTTGCTGGCGAGCCTGGCTCTCCAAACTGGCGAGCTCGCGGCCTCCTGACCCTTGAATACGATGACTTCGCATTCAACTGGGATGCTCGTTGGATCCAAGGCGGTGAGAACGACAACCCAGAAGACTTCGACACCACTGCCATTCCTTGTGATGGCCTGGGTGTTGGCTGTCGTCCGGTCTACTACACCGAAAACTACATGCGCCACAACATGTCGGTTGGCTGGAGCAACGGAAAATACCGCGTGAACGTTGGTGTTGAGAACGTGTTCAATGCCAAGCCACCTCGCGTGGACAGTGCAGGCGTCTTCAGCGTGCGCAACGTTCCAATCGGTGTTGGCTACGACGTGACTGGCCGCTCTGTCTTCATGAGCGTCGGCGCAACATTCTAAGAAAAGTCTTAGCTCACTCTTGTGGGCTAAGTTAGATTGTGGCTCCGGGAGAATTTCTCCTGGAGCCATTTTCACCTGAGGGCCCGCGTTTTCGCTCGCTGTGGCCTCTACCTTGGGAAGAGATTGGGGTGAGATTCAATGCTTAAGAAACTCGGTTTCGCTCTGGCCGCTGTGCTGTCACTGACAGCTGCGCCGGGCAACACCGCCTTCGCGGAAGAAGAACAGATTCCGCTGGAGGCTTTCACCATGCTGCCTATCATTCAGGATGCGCGTATATCCCCTGATGGAAAGAAGCTTGCTGTCCTGCGTGCGACTACAGCTGCTGGCGACTATATTCTGGATATCTACGATACTCGCCGGATGGACAGAGAGCCAGTGCGCCTTGGCTCAGACAAAATGCAGATGCTTGCCGTTGGATGGGCAAACAGCGACCGCTTGTATATGACTTTCCGCGTCCAGAAGGATCGCCCGAACCGCTTGGGTAGCTACTACCGCTTCCAGCGCGCGATTGTCGATGCTGACGGCAAAGGCGAATGGCTATACCTGCCTGATGGCAGCAGCTGGATGTCTTGGCTCCGAAGCGAGAAGGACGAAATCCTGCTAGAAATGGATGCGAATGAAAATCGTATTCCTGACGTGGTTCGATTTAATGTCAATAACGGTCGCACACGTACAGTCATCCGTGGCAGCACCAAGATTAGCGGCTTCATCAGTGACCTCGACGGCGATATCCGTGGTGGCACAGGCTTTGAGGTCGAATCCGGATCGATCAAATATTATGCCCGCCTCAAGGGCGATGACGATTGGCAACTGATCAAGACGGTTACACCAGACGCAGAAACCCGGGATGACTTTGATCTTCTCGCTTTTTCGGTTGATAATCCGAATGAAATCTACATCCGGGCCAATAACGGTCAGGATAAATCAGGTATTTACACCTATAATCTGGAAACTAAGCAGACATCTGAACGCCTGTTCGGCCTGAAGTCTGTGGATGCAGGCGGTATCATCACCGGCAACCAGCCACACAACCTAGGCAAGCTTTTAGGCTATACCTACGACGCAGGAGAATATCGCCGGTTTTATACGGATCCCGCGGAAAAAGCGCTTCATGACGCGGTACAGGCCCTGTTCCCGGAAGATGATGTGTCACTTTACAGCCGGTCCGACGACGACAATATGATCATGGTCTATGTTTCGTCCGACACGACACCTGGCACCTATTATCTGCTGAAAAACAAAGCGGAGCTGATCAAGATCGGCGATACATATCCCCTTTTGGACAAGAGCAACCTCGCGGAAAAGAAATACATCCGCTATAAAGCCCGCGACGGTCGCACCATCTATGCATACCTGACAGTGCCACGCAGCGAAGGTCCGCACCCCGGCATTGTGTTG
This sequence comes from Kordiimonas lipolytica, assembly GCF_042651265.1. GTDB lineage: Bacteria > Pseudomonadota > Alphaproteobacteria > Sphingomonadales > Kordiimonadaceae > Kordiimonas > Kordiimonas lipolytica. Next base: position 16,831 of record NZ_JBHSCR010000001.1, read on the forward strand.
CCGCACGGCGGTCCGTGGGTTCGTGAGACCGGTGGCTATGATGAGTGGTCCCAGCTGCTGGCCAGCAGGGGGTATGTGGTCATTCAGCCAAACTATCGCGGCTCCACAGGTTATGGTCTTGATCACTGGAAAGCCGGTGACGAGAATTGGGGCCTGAAAATGCAGGATGACCTTGATGATGCGGCCATGTATCTGGTGGAAAAGGGCCTGTCTACGAAAGACAAGCTTGCCATGTTTGGCTGGAGCTATGGCGGCTATGCGGCCTTTGTTGCTTCTATGCGCGACAACAACATTTATCAGTGCTCTGTCGCAGGAGCAGGTGTCAGCAATCTGGAACTACTGAATGCTGGCTTGCACAACAGCCCGTTCCTGAAAGAGTTGCAGCGCCCTACAATCAAGGGCATTTCGCCTGAGAAGCAGGTCGAAAAGGTCAACATTCCAATCTTCGTCGTGCATGGCGCCATTGACGAGCGTGTGCCGGTGATCCACAGCCGCCAGTTTGTTGATGAGCTGGAAAAATACGGCAAGGACTATAAGTACACCGAGATGGAAGGTCTGGACCACTTCTCGAATCGTTTTACGCACGAACACAAGAAGCAATTCTACACCGAGCTTCTTGACTGGCTCGCCAGCGACAAGTGCTTCGGCAAGTAAGCGATACAAAACAGGCAAAAAGCCGGGGAATAAGTACCCCGGCTTTTTCTTCTAAGCCTGAACTATCAGGCCTCTAGTTATCAGGCTGCATCAGCCTTGCTTTCTTGTCGGTTCAGGAGCAGCATGCCATCGCCCGCAGACACAGCAACATGGTCGCCCGGCTTGATGTCACCCTTCAGGATTTCATCCGCTAGCGGGTCCTGCAGATATTTCTGCACTGTCCGCTTCAGTGGGCGCGCACCGTAAACCGGATCGTAGCCCATATTGCCAAGCCAATCCCGCGCTTCGTCCGAGAGGTCGATCACGATCTTGCGGTCGTCCAGAAGCTTCTGCAGCCGGCGAACCTGGATATCCACAATCGCCGCCATATGACTGCGTTCCAGCCGGTGGAACAGAATGATCTCGTCCAGCCGGTTGATGAACTCAGGCCGGAAGGAGCCCTTGACCACATCCATCACCTCGTTGCGTACGCTTTCAACCGGTTCACCGTCCTTCAACTCGGCAATCAGGTGTGAGCCAAGGTTGGATGTCAGGATAATGAGCGTGTTGGTGAAGTCCACCGTACGCCCCTGCCCGTCCGTCAGGCGGCCATCATCCAGCACCTGCAACAGCACGTTGAATACATCCGGATGGGCCTTTTCGATCTCGTCGAACAGGATCACCTGGTATGGCCGGCGTCGCACGGCTTCGGTCAGCACGCCGCCTTCCTCATAGCCGACATAGCCCGGAGGGGCGCCGATCAGCCGGGCCACGGAGTGTTTCTCCATGAACTCGGACATATCGATCCGCACCATAGCCGTATCGTCATTGAAGAGGAACGAGGCCAGCGCTTTTGTAAGCTCTGTCTTGCCCACACCAGTGGGCCCGAGGAACAGGAAGCTGCCAAGCGGCCGGTTCGGGTCCTGCAGGCCAGCACGCGCGCGGCGCACAGAGGCCGAGACGGCCTCAAGGGCTTCCCGCTGGCCGATCACACGACGACCGAGCTCATCTTCCATCCGAAGGAGCTTGTCGCGCTCGCCTTCCAGCATCTTTTCAACAGGCACACCAGTCCAGCGCGACACCACGGCCGCAATATCCTGGTCGGTTACCTCTTCCCTGAGAAGCGACCCGCTCTCATCGGCATTAGCTGCCTCTTCGAGGCGCTGTTCAAGCCCTGGGATTGTGCTGTGCTGCAGCTCACCCGCCTTGGCATAGTCACCGCGACGTTGAGCCTGCTCAAGCTCGATCCGTGCCTGATCCAACTGTTCCTTGAGGTTCTTGTCCCCGGCAATGCGGTCCTTTTCTGTCTGCCAGCGAGCTGTCAGTTCTGCAGAACGCTGTTCAAGGTCCGCCAGTTCTTTTTCAAGATCCTTAAGGCGTGTTTTGGACCCTTCGTCCTTCTCTTTCTTCAGGGCTTCCCGTTCGATCTTCAGCTGAATGATCTTGCGGTCCAGCTCATCAATCTCTTCAGGTTTCGATTCGGTTTCCATACGCAGGCGCGAAGCGCTTTCGTCCATCAAGTCGATCGCCTTGTCCGGCAGAAACCGGTCGGTGATATAGCGGTTTGAAAGAGTTGCGGCAGCCACAAGCGCGGCATCAGTGATACGGACACCGTGGTGCAGCTCATACTTTTCCTTCAGGCCGCGCAGGATGGAGATCGTGTCTTCAACCGTCGGCTCGCCAACAAACACGGGCTGGAACCGGCGCTCAAGGGCAGCATCCTTTTCAACATATTTCTTGTATTCATTAAGCGTTGTGGCGCCGATACAGTGCAACTCACCACGCGCGAGCGCTGGCTTCAGGAGGTTTGAAGCATCCATGGCACCGTCGGTCTTGCCTGCGCCCACAAGCGTGTGCATCTCGTCAATGAACAGAACGATATCACCTTCGCCTGCGGAAACTTCCTGCAGCACACCCTTAAGGCGCTCCTCGAATTCACCGCGGTATTTTGCACCTGCGATCAGCGCGCCCATATCAAGCGCCATGATGGTTTTGTTCTTCAGGCTATCCGGCACATCGCCATTAGCAATCCGCAATGCAAGGCCTTCCGCAATCGCGGTTTTACCAACGCCAGGTTCACCGATCAGCACCGGGTTGTTCTTGGTCCGGCGCGAGAGGACCTGCACCGTGCGGCGGATTTCCTCATCGCGGCCGATCACGGGATCCAGCTTGCCGTCGCGGGCCCGCTGGGTCAGATCCTGCGCGAAGCGCTTGAGGGCATCATAAGCGTCTTCGGCCGAAGCGGTGTCCGCCGTCCGACCCTTGCGGATGGTATTGATTGCGTCATTAAGCTTTTCGGGCGTCAGGCCAGCTTTCATCAGAATGCTGCTTGCGTCACACTTGGGTGTCAGCAGAAATGCAAGCAACATGCGCTCGGCAGTGACATACTTGTCACCCGCCTTTTCGGCGATCTCTTCTGCTTTGGCAAATACTTGCGCTGTTGCAGGGTCCAGATGCAATTGTCCGGCACCCGATCCCTCGACCTTGGGCAACTTTCCAAGGGCCTCTTCAACGCCCTTAAGCGCCTCTTCAGGCTTGCCTCCTGCGGCGCGAATAAGGTTCGCCGCGAGGCCTTCCTTGTCGTCGAGGAATACTTTCAAAAGATGTTCTGGTGTAAAGCGCTGGTGTCCCTCACGAAGGGCCAGTCCTTGAGCGCTCTGAATGAAACCGCGCGTGCGGTCGGTATAGTTTTCGATGTTCATGTGTCATCAACCCCATGATTGTCCCGCCCTTCTTTTGAAGCGACAGGGTTACTTTCGGTTACTCACAGACGCCTTCTTTGAAGCCCGCCTGCTATACACATGTGGGTATTATATCAAATTCTCGCAAGGGTAGGAGCCATGAAAAAAGGTCGCACCAACGCTGGCACGACCTTTTGGAACTCTTTAAGCCGGCACAATGGCCCTTAGGCGGCTTCATTGCCTTCTGGATTGCTACCAGCGTCGGCGGCAACTTCTGCAGCGGCTTCCGGCACGACATCAGCCTTGGGGCTGCGGCGGCGCACAGGTGCCCGGCGACGCTTCGGCTTTTCTTCTGCCGTAGTGCCGTCCAGATCCAACTCCGGATGCACCTCAACAGGTTGCTCTACCGCGGCTGGATCTGCTGCATTGCCCGCTTGGCCACCATTTTGATCCTGGTCTTCAGGCTTTTTCCGCCGCCCCCGACCTCGGCGCTGCGCCTGATCGGCGTCCTGCTGCACGCTTTCAGATGACGGCTGGTCATCCTCATGCTGACCCTGGTCGCGCTGGTTTTGGTCGCGCTGGTTTTGGTCCCGCTGGTTTTGGCCGCCATTCCTTGCGGTCATCTCATTCAGGACCCGTTGATAATGGTCGGCGAACTGATAGAAATATTCAGCCTGAACCCGGTCACCAGCCTGCTTGGCTTCCCGTGCCTGGTTCTTGTATTTTTCCAGCAGTTGCTTTGGATTGCCACGAACCTTGGGTTCGTTGCTACGGTTACCAGGACCGCCATTGCTACCTTTGCCGCCTTTGCGGGGTGCAGACCTACCGCGCTGTTTCCGCGCGTTCTGATTCTGTTTCATGCGAAATCATTACCAACAGTGATAAGAAATTAATTCAAAGGCAGACCAAGCCTGCCAGTCTTCCGACATCGAAATTCGACCTTTTTCGGAAATTATGTCTGCAGCGGTTGGTTCCCAAAGACCATGTCCGCTCTTTCCAAGACATCCTCACCCTAACGGGTCTTATTATGCATTCCAAGGGAAAAAGGCTGAGAATTCAGCTTTTTTTGCCGTATAGCACGCGCTCAACACCGCCCAGGTCTTTGACCTTGCCGGTTCCGACCAGACCCGCAGCATCAAAAAGCGCCATCACGTCACCAGCTTGGTGAATGCCCACCTCCACCGCCAGTAGGCCGCCAGGCGCAAGAAATGCAGGTGCCTGATCCGCGATCAAACGATATGGGCCCAGACCATCTTCGCCGCCATCAAGCGCACTGCCTGGCTCATAAAGCCGGACATCGGCCATCAGGCCGGCCATATCCTTTGATGGAATATATGGCGGGTTGGAAACGATCACATCAAACTGTGCCTGCTTATCCAGGGGGGCAAACCAGCTGCCTTGAAAGAATTCGACCCGCTCCTGAAGGTCCAGCGATACAGCATTTTCTTTGGCCACCGACAGGGCTCCGGCGCTGATATCAACGGCAGTTCCAAGGGCGTCCCGCAATTCATGCAGGAGGCTCAGCAAAATACAGCCGGACCCTGTCCCCAAGTCGAGGACGCGCCGAACCGGCAGTCCGTCCATCTGCCTGAGGACCGTTTCCACCAGGGTTTCAGTGTCCGGGCGTGGGATCAGGGTGTCAGGTGTCACCTTGAAGGGCAGGCTCCAGAACTCCTGCTCGCCGGTGATGTAGGCTACCGGCTCACACGTCAGCCTTCTGCTCAGCAGCGCATCAAATTCTGACACCGCTTGCTGGGGGACGGCAGCTGTCAGCTTGCCGTAGAGCGCCATCCGTGGGCAGCCCAGCACATGAGCCATTAGGATTTCTGCGTCCAGACGGGCAGTCTCAATCCCGGCCAAGGCAAGCCTGACCTCAGCCGCCTTCAATTGACTTAGAAGGGTGTCCGCTACGCTCAAAAGCCTTCTTCCATAGCGGACAGTTTAGCTGCCTGATCTTCACTGATAAGGGCGTCGATGACTTCTTCAAGGCCTTCACCCGCCAGAATCTGATCCAGCTTGTGAAGGGTCAAGCCGATACGGTGATCCGTCACTCGGCCCTGCGGGAAATTATAGGTACGAATGCGTTCAGACCGGTCACCTGAACCAACCTGGCTCTTACGCGCCTCTGACCGCTCCGCTGCCAGCATCTCCCGCTCCCGGTCATAAAGCCGTGCCCGCAGCACCTGCATGGCCTTCTCCCGGTTCCGGTGCTGGGACTTCTCGCTTGATGTCACCACAATCCCGGTTGGCAGGTGGGTGATGCGCACGGCACTATCGGTGGTGTTTACGTGCTGGCCACCTGCGCCTGAAGATCGCATGGTATCAATCCGGATGTCTTCCGGGCGAATTTCGATGTCCACCTCTTCCGCTTCCGGCATTACCGCAACGGTGGCCGCGCTTGTGTGAATGCGGCCACCTGATTCGGTTGCCGGCACACGTTGCACCCGATGCACCCCGGATTCGAACTTCAGCTTCGCGAACACGCCCTTGCCGGAAACGTTCGCCATCACTTCCTTGAAGCCACCAACGTCAGATGGGGAGCCAGAGATCATCTCCATCTTCCAGCCCTGGGTGGCTGCGTACTTTTCGTACATTTCATAAAGGTCGCCTGCGAACAGCGCCGCTTCATCACCGCCCGTGCCCGCTCGAATCTCAAGGATCGCCGACTTGTCATCCGCCGCATCTTTCGGCAGCAGCTGGATCGACAGGTCCCGGTCCATTTGGGGCAGCTTTTCCTTGAGCTCTTTAAGCTCTTCCTGCGCCAGTTCTCTCATCTCGGGATCGTCGCCTGACGCGATCATCTCCTCAAGATCTTCAACCTCCTGGCGCGCGGCTTTGAGGGCATTCACTGCCTCAACCACGGGGCCAAGGTCGGCATACTCGCGGCTCAGCTTCACGAACTCTTCGTTCGAAAACTCATCGGGTGTGCCAAGAGCATGACCCAGATAGTCATAGCGATCAGTTAGCAGTTCCAGGCGTTCATCGGAAATCATGGCTTCTCTCCTTACGCCTTGATCGAGGCAACGAGGCCGCCAAACGGCACTTCCCATTGCTCGCCACTATCAAGCTCTTTCACCATCACATTACCGGCCTCCAGCTCATTGTCGCCAAGGATCACGGCAAAGCGCGCGTTGGCTTTATTGGCCCGGTTCAGGCGCTTCTTCATATTGCCACTGCGGTCTGCGAGAACAGTCAATCCGGCTTCACGCATGTCTTCCGCGAGCGCAAAGGCCTTCAGTGTCGCAGCTTCGCCCATTGGCATGATCATAACCGGGCGAACCTCTCGGAGGTCCAAGTCAGACAGCATGGCAAGGCGTTCGATGCCACCTGCCCAGCCAACACCGGCCACGGCTGGACCACCGAGCTTCTCAATCAGGCCGTCATAGCGGCCACCGGCCAGAACCGTGCCCTGTGCGCCCAGCTCGGTGGTGACGAACTCAAAAGCCGTGTGGGTGTAATAATCAAGGCCGCGCACCAGGCGCTCGTCGTGCTCATAAGGCACGCCCACGGCTTCAAGGCCTGCCTTCACGCTTTCAAAGAAGGTGTGGGATGCCTCATTCAAGTGCGCCGACAGCAGCGGCGCGTCGGCCACGATCAGCTTGTCCCCTTCATCCTTGCTATCGAGGATACGGAGCGGGTTGGTTTCGAGCCTGCGCACACTGTCTTCCGACAGCTTGTCCCTGTGTGCTTCGAAATAAGCCACCAGTGCCTCGCGGTAGGCTACCCTGCTTTCCACATCACCCAGTGTATTGAGGTGCAGGATAACCTTGTCACCAAGCCCAAGCTCGCGCAGCAGGCGCCAAGCCATGGCGATCTGCTCCACATCCGCTTCCGGGTTTTCGGGGCCCAGAAGCTCAGCATTGATCTGATGGAACTGGCGATAGCGGCCTTTCTGCGGGCGCTCGTACCGGAAAGCCGGTCCGTTGCTCATCAACCGGCACGGCAGGTTCTGCTGCATCCCGTTTGAGATAAAGGCGCGGCACACGCCGGCTGTGAATTCCGGCCGCAGCGTGATCTCTTCACCGCCCCGGTCCTCGAAGGTGTACATCTCTTTCGAAACCACATCGGATGCTTCACCAAGCGGGCGGCGAAACACATCTGTGAATTCAAATATCGGGGTAGAGATTTCCTCGAAACCATATGAACCTGCCACACGGCGGAACGTTTCCACCACGGCATTCATCCGGCGGGCTTCATCCCCATAGATATCGCGCGTGCCCCGCGCTGGTTGCAGTTTGGACACGGGAAATTCCTTTTACGTCAGCTAATGAGTGTCTTGGGCTGCAGCGGCTTCAAGCTGAGCCGCCTTTTCTTCCACAAGATCAACAATATGATCGACAAGCTTGTCGTCAGTAATTTTATGATCGGTCACACCCGAGAGGTAAACCATATGGTTGCCCTGGCCACCGCCAGTGAGGCCGATGTCCGTCTCCCGCGCTTCACCAGGACCGTTCACCACGCAGCCGATGATCGACAGGCTCATGGGCGTATGGATGTGTGACAAGCGCTCTTCCAGCACCTCCACGGTCTTGATAACCGGGAAAGCCTGGCGCGCGCAGGACGGGCAGGAAACAATCCGCACACCACGGTGCCTGAGGCCAAGTGACTTGAGAATTTCAAAGCCCGCCTTCACTTCCTCGACCGGCTCAGCAGAGAGGGACACGCGGATGGTGTCACCAATACCGGCCCAAAGAAGCGAACCGATGCCGATAGCGGATTTGACCGTGCCGCCTCGAAGGCCACCGGCCTCCGTGATACCCAAATGCAGGGGGTAATCTGTCGCATCAGCAAGGCCTTGATAAGCCGCGACGGCCAGGAACACATCAGACGCCTTCACGCTGATCTTGAAGTCATGAAAATCATTGTCTTCAAGAATGCGGGCATGCTCCAGCGCGCTTTCAACCAATGCCTCGGGGCAAGGTTCGCCGTATTTTTCCAGGAGATGCTTTTCCAAGGACCCGGCATTCACGCCAATACGCATGGAGCAGCCGTTGGCTTTCGCGGCGCGGATTACTTCCCGAACCCGATCAGCAGACCCAATATTGCCCGGGTTGATCCTGAGGCACGCTGCGCCAGCGTCGGCTGCTTCAAGCGCCCGCTTATAATGGAAGTGGATATCCGCCACGATCGGCACATTGGCCTCGCGGCAAATCGTCGGCATCGCCGCTGTTGAGTCTTCGTCCGGGCAGGAAACCCGCACGATATCGACGCCGGCCTCTTCCGCCGTACGGATCTGGTTGATTGTCGCGCACGGATCAGACGTCAGGGTATTGGTCATGGTTTGCACCGTGATCGGCGCGTCGCCCCCAACAGGAACATTCCCGACCATGATCTGGCGGGATTTCCGGCGATAAATATCTCTCCAGGGGCGTACACTCATGACGGCCTATTACCTTCTAACTCCAAGCGTGTTTGTTGGCGTTATACATGAGGAAGCGCCTCGCTGAAAGCAAGGAAATTCGCGAAATAAAGGAATGATAAAGTTAGCGCGATCCAGCACCTGAAGAGCTGATAGAAGATAGCAAGCGGTCTTGGTCAAGACGAACGCCTTCAATCACTTCTCCGCGACTGCCTAGCGCAACCATCTGCTGATCCCCGAGCGTCAATGTCACGCCACCGGCATTTGTGGTAGACAGAAGCGCGGCCCCTTCAATCTGCGGACGGTAACTCTGGCCCTCTCGCAGAACGCCAGACCAGATTTCAGTACCGTCTGTATTCTCAAGGCGTACCCAGGAATCTTCGCTGGCCTGCAATGTGAAATCAGCCTGGCCCGGTGTTGCTGGCCCGGCCTGGTCCGCAATCGCTGCCGGCGAGAACAGAGAAGCAGGGCGCGCAAACAGTTTTTCACGGTCTGATGACACTGTTTCCAGCTGAACCACCTCTTCGACAACTGCGGCGTCAGCGTTCAGGACCTCTGTCTCCTTTGTGAGAGACGGTAAAGAGGCCTGCACAGCCTGCAACTGCGCCACATCTGTATTGCGGTCAATAATGTCGCTGTCAGCGGTCAGGCTAAAAGGTACGATACTGCTGCCGAACATGGCCCAGCAAAGGGAGACACCCACAACGCCAGCGAGCGGCGATAGCCAGCCAGGAAGGCGGCGACGAGGCTGCGCGAGCGCGTTATCCACCGGCAAAGCCAGCGGTTCGTCTTCTGCGCCATATTCTTCTTTGAACTGAGCAACAATGGCTTTTGCGTCTTGCTTTAGTGCCATGGCATAAGCGCGCACAAAACCAACTGCGAAAGTTTTTTCAGGCAGCTCGCTATAGTCGTCCGCTTCAATGGCGACCAGATAGCTGCTCCTGACACAAATATCTTTGGCGATGGACTCAATACTCAGGCCACGCTCATCACGCGCGTCCTGCAACAGTTTACCAACTGTTTTTACTTCCTGGTTCATCACAAAAACCGTCCCCTGCCTTGCCTTTGCTGGATTTTTCCAGTCTGGACAGACAGTAACCTGCTATTACAGCGTTATCCCATCATGAGACCGTCCGGCTTAACCCTAGGCCTCTCGAGCACCACATTTCTGCATCCAAAGTGCACCCCGCTATCGTGCGAGCAGCTTGTGGTTGCGGTCCGTGGTATTTTTCTACGGTTTCTATTGGACCACACATTAGTCAAAAAACATTTAACGCCCCGAGTCAAATAGATTCAATTTTTATGGGAAATTATTCCCCTCCTGACAGCAAACATTTGCTGCTTCAAGAGAATTTCAGAGTTTGATGTTGTGATCCTGGGCAAAAGCCAGGAGTGAGTCGCGAATCGAATGTTCCGGCGACGTGATGTTTGAAAGCATGAAATCGCGCAACTGCTTCAGGTTGACTGACCGGATCATGCGCTTCACTGGCCCCACAGATGTAGGCGAAATGGAAATGCGACGAAGGCCCAGCGCCACCAGTGCCATGGCCTCGATGGGGCGCCCACCCATTTCACCACACAGCGTTACAGGAACATCTGCGTTATCGCACGCCTTGATCACCATATGGAGGAAAGCAAGAACAGGCGGTGCCAGTAGGTCATACCGGTTGGCAAGCTTCGGATTGCCGCGGTCGCAGGCAAAGAAAAACTGCATCAGGTCATTGGTCCCGATCGACAGGAAGTCGATCTCCTTAAGCAGAATATCGAGCTGCCACGACAAGGACGGCACCTCAAGCATGCAGCCCACCTTCACAGCCGTTGGCGCCTCACGGCCATGCTTGGCCAGACGGTCAATTTCCTTTTGCAGGATCGCCTTGCAGCGCCTGAGTTCGGCGACTTCCGCAATCATGGGAAACATGACGTGAAGTGTCTTTCCCGGCGACGCATAGAGAAGTGCCCGCAACTGATATCTCAGGAGCGCAGGGCGGTCGAGCGCGATGCGAATTGCGCGCCAACCCATGGCCGGGTTCTCTTCTTCTTCGCGTGGCAGAAAAGGGGCAGGCTTGTCGCCGCCGATATCCAGGGTGCGGAACACCACTGGTCGGTCGCCTGCAGCTTCAAGCGCGGCTTTATAGATCTTCGTTTGCTCATCCACGCGGGGCAACGCCGGTGAAACCATGAACTGGAATTCCGTCCGGAACAGGCCGATGCCTTCGGCACCGGTCGTATCAAGGCTGGGCAGGTCCACCAACAGACCCGCGTTCATGAAAAGCGTGACCCGCTGGCCATCCACCGTTTCCGCAGGCAGCTCGCGTTCGGCTGCATATTCGGCATAAAGCTTTTCCTGAAGCTCAAGCGTCGCCTTATAGCTTTCAACCACATCATCGGCCGGGCGAATGTAGACATGCTCGCTGCCTGTATCGACGATCACCTGTTCGCCGGGCTCAACATGTGTCAACAGGCCCTTGACCCGCCCCAGAACAGGAATGCCCATCGCACGAGCAATGATGGTCACATGGGACGTCGCCGATCCTTCCTCAAGCACAATGGCTTTCAGAAAATCGCGGTCATAATCCATCAACTCTGCCGGGCCGATCGTGCGGGCAATCAACGCCGAATCCTCTGTCAGCTTTATCCGGTAATCGGTGGTGTCGCCCTGGATGATCCGGATAAGACGCGTGGCGAGGTCTTCAAAATCTGAAATCCGTTCCTTCAGGTACGGATCACGGATCTTGCTCATACGGGCGCGGTTTTCCTGCTGAACCCGGTCGACCGCAGCCTCGGCGGTCAGGCCCGACAGCACAGCATCACGCATCTTGTCCTGCCAACCCTGGTCGTAGGCGAACATGCGGTAGGTCTCGAGCACTTCGCGGTGTTCGCCGCCATGGGCAAGGTCTGGATGCTCTATAAGCTCTTCAAGGCGAAGCCTAAGTTCGGCGATCGCCTCTTCCAGACGCAGTTTTTCGGCATCAACGTCTTCCGCGACCGTGCGAGTGATATGAATTTGCGGCTGGTGAAACACGGCCACACCGGCGCCTACACCACCCGCGAGAGACATGCCGTCAAGCGTGACAGGCTGGCCCGTCGTGGTACTGTCTTCCGACAGCTCTTCCTTGTCCACCAGGGTGCCAGAGCCCACAAGCTCAGCGATCACCATCGAGATGGTCTGAAGCGCTTCCACTTCCTCTGGCTTATAACGGCGCGGGGCCACATTCTGCACAACCAGAACACCCACCACCTTGCCGGTCCTCAGGATCGGTACGCCAAGGAAGCTGTGATAGATGTCTTCGCCTGTTTCAGGGCGGTAAACGAATCGGGGATGCTGCGGTGCTTCAGAAAGGTTCAGCGGCAGGCCACGTTCGGCCACAAGACCCACAAGGCCTTCACCGAAGCGCAGGCGCGTCTGGTGCACAGCCTCTTCCTTCAGGCCTTCTGTCGCGAAAAGTTCCAGGATGCCGCCTGCCCTAGCCAGATAGATTGAGCAAACTTCGGCAACCATATTCTGCGCGATAACACGGACCACGCGGTCGAGCCGGTCCTGCGGCTGGCCACTGCCAGCCATAACGCTATGGAGCCGCCGAAGCAGCAATCTTGGCTGACTTACGTGGTCAGGCAAGGCATTCCCCCTCTTGCTTGTACCGGCCGATGAGCCGGCGTGCGGCGGAAACCGCGATCCACCTGTTAGCCTCGGGCATCCAGGTGGGCTATTGCTTGGTCTACAAGCTCCCGAATGATATCGGCGGTCGGCTCAATCTTTTTGACCATGCCGACGCTTTGACCAGCCATAACAGAGCCGGTTTCGACGTCGCCGTCAACCACCGCGCGGCGCAGGGCACCACCCCAGAAGTGTTCAATCATCATCTGGCCTTCGTCCTGGGCAATTTCACCGGCCCGGAATTTGGCGACAACTTCCTGCTGGGTCTTCATGAAATCTTCTGTGCCCTGATTCTTGAGCGCACGCACAGGAATTACAGGGAAACGGCTATCGATCTGCGTGCTCGCCACAGCGTCTCGGGCACTCGCGCGAACAAAAGCCTTCTTGAAGTTTTCATGAGCCACACATTCTTCTGCAACCACAAACCTGGTTCCTAACTGGGCACCTGACGCACCCATTTCAAGGTAGGAAGCCATCACTTCACCGCGGCCGATACCCCCCGCCACGAAAACAGGCACGTCTGTGATCACCGGCAGGATTTCCTGCGCGAGGACACTTGTGGACACAGGCCCGATATGGCCGCCAGCTTCAGCGCCTTCGATAATGATCGCATCAACGCCAGACCGCACCAGCTTCTTGGCCAGCGCCGCCGTTGGCGCAAAACACATCAGCTTGGCCCCGAAACCCTTGATTTTGGCAATCGAAGCGCCACTTGGCAGGCCGCCCGCGAGTACCACATGGCTGACCTTCTGCTCGGCACAGACATCGATAAGGGCATCAAGGTCGGGGTGCAGCGTGATCAGGTTAACCCCGAAAGGCTTGTCGGTCAGCTTGCGAGTTGCGGCGATCTCAGCAGCCAGAAGGTCTGGCCCCATTCCGCCACAAGCGATGACACCGAAGCCACCTGCGTTAGAGATGGCGGATACCAGGTTCCGTTCGGAGACCCAGGTCATTGCACCGCCAAGGATGGCATATTCACTGCCTAAAAATTCCTTGCCGCGCTGCCAGTGTCTTTCCAGGCGCGCCAGACCAATTTCACTCATAAAAATACCCTCAAACTCTACGCAGATTATGCGTCAGTCGGGGCATCCAAACCATAGGCCGTATGAAGCGCCCGAACTGCAAGCTCTGTATATTCCGCGTCGATAATTACACTAACTTTAATTTCAGACGTAGAGATAACTTGGATATTGATACCCTTTTCTGCGAGCGTATCAAACATTTTGCTTGCGACACCTGCGTGACTACGCATGCCGACACCCACAACAGACACCTTTACAACGTCGCCGGTGTAGACGAGGTCGCGGTATTTGAGCTCATCCTTGCGGTCTTGGAGAATCTTAACCGCTTTCCTCAAGTCATCCTCAGGCACCGTGAAGGTCACGTCAGTGGACGTGCCGTCTTCGGACGCGCTTTGCACGATCATGTCGACGTTGATATTTTCCTCGGCAAGCGGCGCGAACAGGTGCGATACCTGACCAGGCCGGTCTTCAAGGCCAACAACGGTAATTTTTGCTTCGCCGCGGGAATATGCGATCCCGCTTACTACTTCCTGTTCCACGATTTCGTCCTCACCAACTACAAGTGTTCCGGGCAGGTCTTCAAAAGATGACAGAACCTGAGTGCGCACGCCGTGCGTCATGGCCATGGCAACAGACCGGGTCTGCAGCACCTTGGCCCCCAGGGATGCCATCTCGAGCATCTCTTCATAAGTAATTTTATCAAGCTTGCGCGCCTTTGGCACGATACGAGGGTCTGTGGTGTAGACACCGTCCACATCCGTGTAAATATCGCACTGGTCCGCCTTCAGGGCAGCAGCAAGCGCCACCGCTGACGTATCCGACCCACCCCGACCAAGCGTGGTGATGCGGCCGTCGTCAGCAATACCCTGGAAGCCTGCCACAACGGCCACACGGCCACCCTTCAGGCATTCCTCAAGCTTTTCGGTCTCAATAGATTCGATTCGGGCCGCACCATGGACGTCGTTGGTGTGGATCGGCACCTGCCAGCCCAGGAAAGAGCGCGCAGGCACTTCCATTTCCTGAAGGCAGATAGACAGGAGCCCGATGGTAATCTGCTCGCCAGCTGCTACGACAGTGTCATATTCGCGGGCATCATGCATGGGTGCGGCCGCGCGGCAGAAATCCACCAGTTGGTTTGTAGTGCCCGACATGGCGGAAACAACGACAACCACTTCATGGCCTTCGTCCACGGCTTTCTTGACCCGGTTTGCTACGTTGCGAATGCGGTCAACGTCGCCAACAGAAGTCCCACCAAACTTTTTTACTATCCGTGCCATCTGAATTTCCGGTTCCTATCGCAAACAATCCTGTTTCCGGCAATTTGACGCATGCACTTGACCCGATGGGCACAAAGGTGCGTATTGAGAAACAGCGCGATATTGTTTAAAGGCTGGCTTGCATGCGTGCAAGCGCTCAGTCTTTGGGTCGCGCGGGAAAAGCTTGCTTGGAACAAAAGATATGCTGAACGAAAACCAGACATCCGACACAGCACCAGAGGCCGGCACCATCGCCCATGGTGGCACAGTGGATGAAAGCGAAGTCGCTTTCTTCGCCCGCATTGCCGATACCTGGTGGGACCCAAAGGGCCCCTTCAAGCCGCTGCATATCCTCAATCCAACGCGCCTTGGCTATATCCGGCAGGAAGTGGAAGCTCATTTCGGCCTCGAGAAGAATCTGAAGGAACCCTTCAAAGGGTTGCGTCTTCTGGACATTGGCTGCGGCGGCGGGCTGGTATCTGAACCCGTGGCGCGCCTGGGAGCCGATGTGGTGGCCGTTGATGCGTCTGAGAAGAACATCAAGACCGCCAGTGTGCATGCGGCGCAGTCGCGCCTCGAGATTGACTTTCGCAACACCACCGCCGAAGCGCTCGCGGACGCAGGCGAACAGTTTGACGTGATCATCAATATGGAAGTAATCGAGCATGTGGCAGACGTGGATGCCTTCCTCGCATCCTGCCGCAAGCTCCTGAAACCCGGCGGCATCATGTTGCTCTCCACTATCAACCGGACGGCAAAATCGTACCTGTTCGCGATTGTGGGCGCAGAGCACATCCTGCGCTGGTTGCCCGTGGGCGCGCACGACTGGAACAAGTTCATCAAACCGGATGAGCTGAAGGAATATGTCGCTAAAGCTGGCTTCACGCCCGGCGACGCCACAGGCTTTGTGTTCAACCCCATCGGAGGCCGGTGGCGGCTGAGCAGCACAGACACGGGTGTCAATTATGCCATGACGGCAACCGCACCCAAATAAGGACGCGGTCGCCGTCATACCCCCATCAACTCAGGCTTGGGGCTTCTTCTTGAGGCCACGGTAGGCCAGTAGACACGCGATGATCAGGACCGCGCCGGTGATGGCGCTGTTCTCTGGCCCTTCGGCACCACCCGAAAGCCAGTCACGTGCGCCTGTCTTGATCATCAAGTCCACCCACAGCGGCTTAACATCAAGGGCAATGCCGGTTGTCGGCAGGCCGAACCATGTGATGAACGACCAGTTCCAGGCCGCGTGCCAGGCGCACGCCCCCCATACGGATTTCTGCCGGATCGCCAGGAAGCTGACAAAGATCGAGAAAGCCATTGTCATGAATGTGAAAATGGCGAACACGAGAGGGTCAAAATCTTCACCGCCGATCCCCTCGATATGCATCAGCATGAACAATGTGGAGTTGCCAAGCACCCCGGTCCACATGCCGAACCGCTCCGTAAGGCGGGACAGCATCCAGCCCCGAAACAGGATTTCCTCCACACTGGATTGGACAATGAAGGCCAGCCCCAGGAACAGGATTGGGCCATAGCTCACCAAGGCAAAATCCTGCGGCCCCTCCAGCGTGTAGCCGCCCACAAGCCAGACAGCCACTACGGAAACCGATGCCATCAACAGGCCAATAGCGAAGCCTTTAGGGAAATAACGCTTCAGGCTGCCACCCGGCGCAAGCCCAACGCTTGCCAGGCTGCGTCGTTCAAAATAGCGAAGCCATAACCACAAAATGCCGAAGGACGCACCAAAGGACGCCACCAGGAAATAGAGGATTGTCGGATAAGTCTCGACATTTTCCCGCGTGACCAGATTGGAAAATTTGGCGGGCAGCAGAACCATAAGCTGGCCACCGATAAAGAACACCGGCAATAGGATGAACAGAGCCCAAAACCAGGTTCTTCGACTGTTTTCGTTAAGGTCGGAATAGAAAGTTGTTGTCATTGTTTTTCTCTCGCTGTCGGACTCGTCTTTGCGCGAGCCATCCAACAAGCCCCTAACGAAAGTCATAGGGCTCGAATATCAAAATCTTGCTGTTTTGGGTGCGCATGCCTATCTTCTGCAAAGACAGTGAGAGGAATTCGGCATGAGCCGCGCAGATAAGAAAATAGACAGCGCGCTGCTTCTGAAAGCCAACGCAAGCATCGAGGCCCAGCACGACATCCACAGGGATGTGGCTGTATCCAGATGGTCCATCGACCGCAACAGCGTGGCTTATGAAAAAAGCGACAGCCATACGCTAAGCCTTTACCTTAAGGGCGGCGACACAAGTTACCGCGCCGACCAAAAGGGCAACCCAGGTCGCGCGGGAACCCTGTGCCTGATGCCGCAGGGGCACGCATCCAGCTGGCATATCGGTGGCCCGATCGATTTCGTGCACCTATATTTTTCAGACGCCATTTTGAAGCGCTTCGCCGCCGATCATTATGAGCAGGATGTGCGGCTCGTGGATATCAGGGACCTGACTTATCAGGCGGACCAAACGCTCTCGAATATGCTGCTTGGATATGTTGATTGCTGTGCCCGGCAGCCGGACCGCGCCGGGCTTATCGGCGAGCAGCTCCTATACAGCATCTTCGATCATGTCATCGGCCACTATAACGGCTTCGAGATAAAGGAAAGCCGCCTCAAGGGTGGGCTGACGCCGCGCCAGATGAAGCGGGTGAAGGCGCTGATTGCCGACCGGCTCGAAACCCGCCTGTCCATGACAGACCTTGCAGCGGAGGCGGGCCTGAGCCCTTTCCACTTTGCCCGCCAGTTCAAGGAAAGCTTCGGGGAGACGCCGGGGCAACATGTCATGCGGCGGCGAATTGAAAAGGTGAAGGAGCGACTGTCGAGCGATGAGCCACTGGCACAAATCGCTGCCAACGCCGGTTTCGCTCAGCAAAGCCACATGACGGCCCAGTTCAAAAGACAAATGGGGATAACACCGCAGGTCTACCGGATAGCCCTGGCGGGCTAATGGATTGTTCAGGCGTCCTTGCGCCCAAGCCCGGGCAGCGGCATGACCTCTACGCCTTCCTCCAGAAGTTCCTTGGCTTCCTTGAGGGTGCTTTCGCCGTAGATGCCGCGCTCTTCTGCTTCGCCATAATGAATTTTACGGGCTTCGTCCGCGAACTTGTCGCCGACATAGTCGCAGTTCTGTTCAACGTGGTTCTTCAACTTCGTCAGAACCTTCTGCGCCTCGGCCACGACTTCCTGCAGCTTGGGATCGCCCGAGCGAGCAGCAACCGACGCCACTTCAGACTTCTGATTGCCTTTTGAGGCCACATTGGGCGCCATCAGTGCCTTTGATACGTCGTTGGTGCCACAGTGCGGGCATTCCACGAGCCCGGCAGCTTTCTGCTCTTCATAGGCCCCCGAGGAACGAAACCAGGCTTCGAACCGGTGACCAGTGCTGCATTTCAGGTCAAATACAATCATTTGGCATCTACAGTCGTTACATTTATGTCGCGGTCATGCGTCAATGAAGGGATTTTCTGCCGCGCTTCAGCGCATTTTGCAAGGTCCAATTCGGCATATGTAACGCCCACATCCTCGCCCGCGTCAGCAATCACCCGCCCCCAGGGATCAATCACCAGGCTGTGGCCAAACGTATCTCGGCCGGTGGCATGGTGGCCTGTCTGAGCCGCTGCCAATACAAAACAACCGGTCTCGATCGCACGGGCCCTGAGCAGCGTATGCCAGTGGGCCTCACCAGTTGGTTTTGTGAAAGCCGCAGGCACCAGCAATATGTCAGCCCCGGCGTGGGCGAGCGCACGATAGAGGTATGCGAAGCGAAGGTCATAGCAAATGGAAAGACCAAACGCGCCCATCGGCGTTTTTGCCACGACAGCAGCCTTGCCCCCTTCATACAGGGCCGATTCCCGGTAAGCTTCGCCACCACCCAGATCCACATCAAAGAGGTGTATCTTGTCATAGCTCGCCTTGATCTCACCGTCCGGGCCGATCAGGAAGGCCCTGTTGGCCAGACGGTCTTCAGCCACCTTTGTGATGAGCGAGCCGATATGCAGCCACACGCCAAGTTCTGCCGCCAGGGCGCGGAAGCGCTTCAGCCCAAGGTCTTCATCCTGGGTGCAGGCCTTCTCGAGCACTGCCTTTCGGTTCATTTCCATCAGATGCGTGGTCTCGGGCGTGCTGATGAAAACTGCGCCGCCAGCTGCCGCTTCCCGAATAAGGCTTTCTGCCGCAGTCACCGCGTCAGCGACGATGTTTCCGGTATTCAGCTGTATAAGGGCAATACGCAAGGGCTCTATCCCGCCAGAAGTGCCGTCAGGCCACCCTGTGCATCAAGGGCGTATAGATCGTCACAGCCGCCAACGTGGCGATCACCGATCCAGATTTGCGGCACAGTGTTCACGCCGCCTGCCTTTTCACGCATCTCGCGCCGGGCAGCGGGGTTCATGTCCACATTGATTTCCTTAAAACGGGCACCTTTCTGCTTCAAAAGCGCCTTGGCGCGAAAGCAGTAGGGGCACATGTTCGAGCTATAGATGACGATGTCAGCCACAAAAAGATCCTTTACTTCAAACAGCGTTGCCTTTCACGGCAATCTGGATTCGCCACATATGTAAGCGAAAACATGCAAAATTTAAAGGGAATCCCCGCTTCACGAAAGCGGGAGCTAGGCATGAACCGGGCGTCCGACCCGGGCAAATGCCACAACACCCACCTGAGATACCCCCGCCTTTTTGAGCGCAACAGCGCACGCAGAAGCCGTCGCCCCCGTTGTCAGCACGTCATCCACCAGAAGCACCCGTTTGCCTTCAAGCTGGCTTGAGCAAGAGGGCAGCACCCTGAATGCGCCCTGTACATTCTTCCGCCTGCCCTTCCGGTCAAGCGTGCCCTGGCTGGGTGTTGCGCGAGTGCGCTCAAGAATGAAAGGGTCGGCACGAACCCCAAGCTTGCCCGCCAGGCCCTTCGCCAACAGCTGGGACTGATTGAAACGGCGTTTCAAGAGCCTCCAGCGATGAAGAGGCACCGGGACTATCAGGTCAGGCAAGGCGTCAGGTGGGATCACCCGGGCCATCATGGTTACAAAGGCAGGAATGCTGGCCCCGGCCCCACCATGCTTCATCCTGATGATCAGGTCACGCCCCAGCGCCTCGTATGATACAGCCGCGCGAGCCCAATCGAAGGCCGGTGGATCTTTCATGCAGGCCCCGCACTGGGCATCTGGGCCCACATCCACTTCGAACGGCAAACCGCAGGAGGCACACCATGGCGCAGCAATGGGTGCCAGCTCCTGCCAGCAATTCCCGCACAGATGGCCATGCGACAGAATGCGCTCGCCGCATGCGGGGCACCGCGGAGGCAGCAGAAAGTCCACCACCCCGCTTGCGACCTTTCTTATGACCGACAGTTCCCCCACATGTTTCATGAGCAAAGCTTAGCAGGCAACGTAATGCGAAACCAGTTGCAACACCCACGCCCCTCGCCTATGTCAGAACCCATGAACACTCAGCCAGACGATATCAATCTGTTTGATGCAGATGCTGTACAGCGCAACCGGAAACGGGGCCGTGCAATGGGGCCGGATTTCGACTTTCTGCGCGCGGAAATCGCTGACCGCATGGCGGACCGGCTGGCGGACATCAATCGTGACTTTGGCTCCGTGCTGGACCTGGGCGGCAATTTTGCGCCCCATTCCAGCAAGACAGTTGAAGCTGTGCCGGTGGGCGACGAACCTTTGGCTGCCTCGCCCGGCAGCTATGACCTTGTCGTCTCCAACCTGGCGCTTCACTGGGTAAACGACCTGCCGGGAGTGATGGTGCAAGCCAACCGCGCCCTGAAGCCAGATGGGCTTTTCATGGCTTCGCTTTTCGGCGGCGAAACGCTGCATGAACTTGGCCACAGCCTTCTGGCAGCAGAAGCAGAGGTGACGGGCGGCGCCAGCCAGCGGGTAATCCCATTCGCTGATGTGCGCGATCTGGGTAGCCTGTTGCAGCGCGCTGGCTTTGCCCTGCCAGTCACGGATATGGACACCATCACTGTGACATACGAGCATCCGCTGAAGCTGATGCAGGAACTTCGGGGCATGGGTGAAGCCAACGCCATGCATTCTCGCAGCCGGCGCTTCCTACGGCGTGATGTGTTGATGCGCGCATGTGAGATCTATCAATCGAAGTTCGGCATGGCCGACGGCCGTGTTCCCGCCACTTTCCAGGTCATGTATATGACGGGCTGGCACCCGCACGAGAGCCAGCAGAAGCCATTGAAGCCTGGCAGCGGCAAGGTGAACCTGGGCGATGCACTCAAGGCTGGCGGGCCACCGAAAAAGCCTAGTCCCTGATCACAGTCAGGTTCGGCCAGCGCTGCTGCCACCCCTTGGCGGCAAGGCGACGTTCGAAGCCTTCCGGGTCATTCGCCTTCATGGCTGGCGTAATCCTGAGCACGTGACCGAACAGGTCATCAAATCCGAAAGCAGCCAGCCAATCAAAGTCGCCGCTGGGCTTGAGCCGCACCCCAATGCCCGTCGCAGTTTCCGCCCAATGCTGTAGCGCCGTAACGATATCGGGGAAAGGATCATGGCCGCCGAAGGTATGCATGCGCGCCTGATTGCGCACCTGCCAATCCACATCAGGCTGTTTGAGCTTCAGCGAAGCTTCATAAGCCATGTCGCGGGTCTTCAGGTTATAGGTCTTGTCGAAATAGATGACGTCCACGTCTGATCCCGGCGCCATTGGCGCGGGATCATAGAGGCTATCCCAGTAACGATTGCGGACAAAACCGGCAGCAATATAGGCGCCTTCGGGGCCAGCAGTGTGGACAGCCTCAAGTGCTGCCATGGCGGCATCGTCACCGCGCAGAAGGTCTTCGAGCGCCTTCAGGCTCAAAAGAAATCCCTGAGCATGGCGACAAGCGGATCATCCGCGGGCGGCATGGGGTAATCGCCAAGATCTCTGATCTTTACCCACTTTGTTGCCTGTCCTTCCATACCGCGCACAAGGCCTTCCCATTTCCGGCACAAGTAAAGCGGCATCAGCAGATGGAACTTCTCATAGGAATGGGACGCGAAAGCAAACGGCGCCAAACAGGCAGCCGTGATATCGATATCCAGCTCTTCCTTGCATTCGCGGATCAGCGCAGCTTCAGGCAGCTCGCCTTCTTCGACTTTGCCGCCCGGAAACTCCCACAGCCCGGTCATGGACTTGCCTTCGGGACGCTGCGCGATCAATACGCGGCCATCGATATCGATAAGCGCGATCGCTGCCACCAGGACAGTCGGCAGGCCTGCGTCAATCTTCACATTGGGTTCTGGACAATCATTGATCATGGTGGCTACGCGTAAACACACTTTTACGCAAATTCAAGCTTTAACAACTTGTTTAGGTTTCAAATGGAGGCTTAGGGCAGCTTATAGCGCGGATGAAAGATATGGGGTTACAGAAGTGTTCAAGACAGTCGCTGTAAAAATACGCGTGCTGCAGCACGCCATTTGGCGGGACCGCCAAGGCGCGACGGCTGTTGAATACGGCCTGTTGGTTGGCCTTGCCGCCCTGGGCCTTGCTGCTGGCTGGGGAGCGCTTGGCGATCTGGTGCAGCAAATTTTCGGAATGCTAAGTGACCAAACACAAGCAGCCACCCCAACCCCCTAAAGGCTGGAATGGAAACAAAGGTGTAATGCCGAACCGGCGAACCGGTTCGATCAGCTATAGGCAGCTTCCTGAAACCCACCTGTCATGCGGCGGGACCGACGACCTGACTTACCATCATCAGACTCATCATCCATGCGCTCGGCAATCACAAGGCGCGCTCTCGCGACTTCCTGCTTCATGTAATTCAGCTCCGCCAGCTTATCCGCGCCTTCATCAGCATAGCGGTCCAAAGCTTCGGTCAGTGCTTCATTCAATTCCGTCAGGAACTTCATCTGTAACTCTAGATTGACGGTTGGCATCATATTTCTCCAGCGAACTCCGGTTCAACGTACCCCACGCCTTCCTTGATACAAGAGTCATGCCAGAGATTTATTTGTTTACTTTCAATATCTTACGGCAACAAAAAGAAACACCCGGCAGAAACCACCGGGTGCAATTCGCTATTTGAGGAAATTTCGTCCTAGCTGCGATAGTCGGCGTTGATCCGAATGTAGTCATAGGTGAAATCACAGGTCCAGACAGTTGCAGTCCCGGTCCCTACGCCCACATCGATGCGGATATCAATGTCCTGGCCCTTCATGTGCTCGGCCGCCACAGGTTCGCTGTAACGGGGATGAACGCAGCCTGCCTTAGCCACCTGCTGGCCGCCAATCCAGATTTGCAGTGCGTCACGCGCTGCCGCTTCGCCCGCCTTGCCCACGGCAGCGACAAGGCGGCCCCAATTGGGGTCTTCGCCCGCGATGGCCGTTTTTACAAGCGGGCTGTTGGCCACGGACTTGGCGATAACGCGTGCTGCCCTATCGTTTTCGGCACCTTCAATCGTGATCGAGACAAATTTCGTCGCGCCCTCTCCGTCGCGCACGATCTGATGCGCCAGATCGGTCATCAGCTCATCAAACTTGGCGCGGAAGTCTTCCAGGCGCGGATCGTCCGGGTCATCGATCGGGTCATAGGTCGCTCCGACGCCAGTTGCCACAGCAATGCAGGTGTCGTTGGTTGAGGTATCGCTATCCACAGTGATGCTGTTGAAACTGCGGTCCGTGGCGTCTGTGAGCATCTTCTGAAGGCAACCATGCGTCAGCGCCGCATTGGTGAAAACAAACCCCAGCATCGTGGCCATATCTGGCGCGATCATGCCTGACCCTTTGGCGATTCCCGAAATTACAACAGGTCGACCTTCAACGGTCGCCACCTTGCAACTGCCCTTGGGGTATGTGTCTGTTGTCATGATGGCGCCCGCAGCTTCGCGCCACATGAAACCGGACATACCGTCCTTGATGGCTTTCAGCGGCTTTTCAAAAAGATCACCATTCAGCGGCACGCCGATAACGCCGGTTGAGCAGGCCAGCACCTCCTCGGGCGCGCATCCAACAATTTCGGCGGTCGTCTCAACCGATTTCATCGTCGCCTTCATGCCTTTCTCGCCGGTAAAGGCATTGGCATTGCCCGCATTCACGATAATCGCCCGCACCTTGCCGCCTGACTTGGCGAGTGCCTCACGGCACCAATCCACGGGGGCTGCCGGCGCTTTTGACCTGGTGAAGACACCTGCCGCCACAGACCCTTCAGCCATCACGGCGAACAGAAGGTCCGGCCTTTCACGTTTGCGAAATCCGGCGTGCATGGCGCCCATTTCAACGCCAGCAACGGGCAAAAGGTTCGGAAAGCCCTCAGGGGCAAGTGGAGACACTTTAGACTCGGCCATATGATGATCCTCAATCGATGCCAAATTTCATGCTGCATCATGCCCCCAGAATTACCAATCATCAAGAAATGACACAGGAATTACTCAATTCACCGTTAGAAGGTGCCGCACCAGTTGACAGACGCAGGCATGATACTTATCTGTGCCTGCACTCATGTAGTTGTGAAACTGCATATATAAATAAAGTCAGTAACGCATTCCCTCAGGGATCACAGTACGGCCGGCCGCGCTTTGCGCACTTCGAAAATGACCGGTGATGTCAGAGCTAGGAAGCCAAGGGCAGGCCAGGAAAGAAATATGCTGGGACTAAGCAAACTCGCCAAAAAGATTTTTGGGTCCGCAAACGAACGCTATCTCCGTAAACTCGAGCCGAAAGTTGCCGCCATTGGCGCGCTGGCTGACGAGATGAAAGCGCTGTCAGACGAGGCCCTCAAGGCAAAGACCCAAGAGTTCCGCGACAGGCTTGATGCAGGTGAAACGGTTGACGACCTTCTGGTCGAAGCCTTTGCCGTTGTCCGCGAAGCCGCGACACGATCACTGGGCCTGAGGCACTATGATGTCCAGCTCATCGGCGGCATGGTCCTGAATGACAGCTCGATCGCTGAAATGAAGACAGGTGAAGGTAAAACCCTGGTGGCGACGCTGGCCGCTTACCTCAATGCCCTGCCCGGTAAAGGCGTGCATGTTGTAACCGTGAACGACTATCTCGCCGAACGTGACGCCGAATGGATGAGCAAGGTTTATGGCTTCCTGGGCATGACCACTGGCGTCATTGTGCCAGGCAAGACAGATGAGGAGCGGCGCGAGGCATATCAGTGCGACATCACTTATGCCACCAACAACGAGCTGGGCTTCGATTACCTGCGCGACAATATGAAAACGCACAAGGACCAGATGGTCCAGCGTCCCTTCCACTTTGCCATTGTCGACGAGGTGGACAGCATCCTGATCGACGAGGCGCGGACCCCGCTGATTATCTCTGGCCCGACCGAAGACAAATCCGAGCTTTACATCACCATCGACAAGCTGGTGGCTGAACTGGAAGAAGGCGACTATGAAAAGGACGAAAAGTCCAAACATGTGGCGCTCACCGAAGACGGTCATGAAAAGATCGAGAAAATCCTCGCAGACCAGGGCCTTCTGAAGTCCGAAAACCTTTATGACTATGAGAATACACAGATCGTTCACCACGTGGACCAGGCCCTGAAGGCGCGGACCATGTTCGAACGTGACACCGACTATATCGTCAAGGGCGATAAAGTGGTGATCATCGACGAATTCACAGGACGCATGATGGACGGCCGCCGCTACTCCGGTGGCCTGCACCAGGCGCTGGAAGCCAAGGAAGGCGTGGCCATCCAGCCTGAAAACCAGACACTGGCATCGATTACTTTCCAGAATTATTTCCGCATGTACCCGAAACTTTCGGGCATGACCGGTACGGCTGCCACGGAAGCTGAAGAGTTTGGCGACATTTACGGCCTTGGCGTGATCGAAATCCCGACCAACGTACCTGTGGCCCGTATTGATGAGCACGACGAATTCTACCGCACCGGCAAGGAAAAATTCGACGCCATCATCAAGGATATCCTTGAGGCTCAGAAAAAAGGCCAGCCGGTTCTGGTTGGTACCGTGTCGATCGAGAAATCGGAGGTACTTTCCGATTACCTCAAAAAGAAGAAGATCAAGCATCAGGTCCTTAACGCCCGCTTCCATGAACAGGAAGCGCACATCATTGCCCAGGCCGGTCGTCTCGGAGCCGTAACGATTGCCACCAACATGGCGGGTCGGGGTACTGACATCCAGTTGGGCGGTAACGCGGACATGCGTATCGCTGATGAAACCGCAGGCGTTGAAGACGAAGCTAAGATCAAGGAAATCACGGACCGCATCCGCAAGGAAGTCGAGGAAGAGAAACAGAAGGTTCTGGAAGCCGGCGGCCTTTATGTTGTGGCCACTGAGCGGCACGAAAGCCGCCGCATCGATAACCAGCTTCGCGGCCGTTCTGGTCGTCAGGGTGACCCGGGCCGCACGAAATTCTTCCTGTCGCTGCAGGATGACCTGATGCGCATCTTCGGCCCTGAGCGCATGGACGCCATGCTCGTGCGCCTTGGCATTGAGGAAGGCGAAGCCATCATCCACCCATGGATCAACAAGGCTATTGAAAAAGCCCAGTCCAAAGTGGAAGCCAGGAACTATGACATCCGGAAAAACCTGGTGAAATTTGATGACGTGATGAACGACCAGCGCCGCGCCATCTACGACCAGCGCAAGGAAGTGATGGACGCAGATGAGATCAGCGAGACCATTAAGGATATGCGCGCCGATGTCATCCACAATATTGTGGAAACCCGCATCCCGCCAAAATCCTACCCGGAGCAGTGGGACATTGATGGCCTGGATGAAGACGTAAAAACCAAGCTCAGCCTTGACGTTGATATCCGTGCCTGGGCGGCAGAAGAAGGCGTGGATGACCATGTGATCATCGAACGCCTTGATGAAGCCTGCAGCCAGATGATGACTGAAAAAGCCAAACGTATCAATGAGATGACCGGAACAGCGGACGCTGAAACCGGCTTTGGCATGTGGGAAAAGGATATCGAGAAAAATATCCTTCTTCAGGTACTTGACCAGGAATGGAAAGAACACCTGCAGAATCTGGACCATCTGCGCCAGGGCGTTTCTCTTCGTGCCTACGGTCAGCGTGATCCACTCAATGAATATAAGACCGAAGCCTTCACCCTCTTTGAAGGCATGCTCTATCATATCCGCGAGGAAACGACCCAGCTACTGGGCCGCATTGAGCTTGCTCCGCAGGTTCGCCCGGAAGACCTGGAACCCGAAGCACCTTCTGTCTTCAAGGAAAGTCACCCGACACCAGACACGGCCGTTGGGGCACCGTCTCAGGGTGGTAGCTTCAACCCGAACGACACATCAACCTGGGGCGATGTGCCGCGGAACGCACCATGCCCATGCGGCTCGGGCGAGAAATTCAAGCATTGTCACGGTGACATCACGAGCATGAACCCGGCGTCATTCGCCGGTGCGCGCCAGGCATCCAACCCGTTTTCTGATGTTGGTCGCAACGACCCATGCCCCTGTGGGTCTGGCAAGAAATTCAAACACTGCCACGGCGCTTTCTAACGCCGCACAGGAACAAAACAGTGTATCAAGGCGGGCTTTGCGGCCCGCTTTTTTATTTAATAACAAATGGTTATTCCCTACTAAGCCAGATGAACAACCTATGAACGTCAAGCTCAGGATGGTGTAAGACGCGGCTGTCTATTGTGTTTCCATAAGACGAGGAGACCCGAGCAATGACAGCGAAACGACTGACCTCCATCCTGATCACAGCGGCAACCAGCTTTGCCATCGGTGGCGCGGCGACAGCAGATCACCGCGACCCACGCGACCTGCCTGACTATGACGCAGAAAGCAACGTGTTCCGCACCAGCCACCCAATCCGGGTTTTTGTAGATGTGGACAGCAAGGACGAACGCCGTGAAGCTGGCGTAACCGCGTTTGAGGCGCAGGCCTTCAAACACATGCGGTACGCCTTGCCGAATTATGTCGAGTTCGTGCGCGAACGCCACCATGCCGATATGATTGTACGCGCCCGGGAAAAGGATTACCGATTCGGTTTCCGCGTTGTCGACACCGACCGCAAGGATAAGAAATACAAGAAGCATGCCCGCAATACCGGAGGCCGGTGTGGCCATTTCCAGAAGGCTTACTACACCAAGGTGAAGGAAAAGGGCGAGGCCTATGCCTCCTACGGCATCAAGATCGCCATGCATGGGTATGGCCGCGACACGGACTTTATCGAGCTTCGGTCGGCTGAGAATTTCAGCTATGGCACTGACCTGGTGGCCCGCACCAATTGCGGCATGGTTTCCACCTACCATATGCCGTCATCCGGTGTTGCCGAGCTGTTTGCCCGCAACACACCAGAGTATAGAAACCATGTTGCCCGCGAGGTTCGCGAAGAAGCAGCAGCCGATCTGGGCCGTGCACTGGCCCATAAGATCAGAAATGGCGTAGACCATTATTATCTCAACCTGGCCACAAGGCTGAGCCAGGCAGACTATGACCGATATTCACGTCGTGGTGGCGACTATGGCAGACGTTCTGAGTATGACCACCACGCACCTCGTCCTCCGCTGGCACAAAACCAGCATTTTGAACTGGAGGACGATGACCTGGGCGCCGCGGTTTTCATCGCTACCGGGTTGGCAATCCTCGCTGCCACCCTGGACGATTAAACCTCCCCTATAACGGCTCCCTAAACTGAAGCGCCCGGCTTTGTCCGGGCGCTTTTTTTTAAGATAGGGGTCCGGAGCACGAAAAAGCGCCCGAGAATGTCTCGAGCGCTTCTTGTTCCGGACTTGTGACCAATTTGCCCATTCGGGCTTAATGCGTTCGGATTTACTCGAACGCGTCCTCCCACGAGCCTTGGGTGGCCGCTTTTGAATATTCGGTCGCCCGGTTTTCGAAAAAGTTGGTGTGCTCCACTGCGTTCAACATGCTGTCCAGCCACGGCAGCGGGTTGGACTCCACATGGAAAACCTCGTCCAGATCCAGTTGCGACAGGCGGCGATCAGCGATATAGCGGATATATTGCTTCACTTCTTCCGCCGTCAGGCCTTCGATTGCCCCCATGCCAAAGGCAAGGTCGATAAAGGCGTCTTCATGCTCCACAATGGTCTTACATGCTGTTGTCAGCTCTTCCTTCATGCGGTCATCCCACAGGTCAGGGTGCTCTTTCATCAGCGTGTGGAACAATTTGATGATGCTGTTGCAGTGCAGGCTTTCATCGCGCACAGACCATGTAATGATCTGCCCCATGCCCTTCATTTTATTGAAGCGCGGGAAGTTCAGCAGCATCGCAAAACTCGCAAACAGCTGCAGGCCTTCGGTAAAGGCGCCAAATACAGCAAGCGTAACTGCAGCAGACCGAAGGTCGTTCGAATTGAACTGCTGCATATAGTCGTATTTGTCCTTCATCTCCTTATAGCGGAGGAAGGCGGAATATTCCGCCTCGGGCATGCCAAGCGTGTCGAGAAGGTGGCTATAGGCCGCGATATGGATGGTTTCCATATTCGAAAAGGCCGACAGCATCATCTGCACTTCAGTGGGTTTGAATATTTTGGTGTAATGCTTCATGTAGCAGTTATTCACCTCGATATCGCTTTGGGTGAAGAAGCGGAAAATCTGCGTCAGTAGATTCTTCTCAGACTCCGTCAGTTTCTTGGCCCAGTCGCGCACATCTTCCGCCAGCGGCACTTCTTCCGGCAGCCAGTGAATTTGCTGCTGCGTCAGCCAGGCTTCATATGCCCAGGGGTAACGAAACGGCTTATAGACATGCCGTTCTTCCAAAAGACCTGTTGGTTCCACCGTTTCTACAGTCGCCGCTTCAGCCATACTGACCGTGCCTCCCACTCTTAACGCTGTTTATTTTCAAATTGCCCATTGGTTGCGTGGCGGCAGTATAGCCCCTCAATTAGTAGAATGGAATTTAAGAGACACAATATTTGGTAAAAAAAAGACTTGCCGCTAAAATCCTGACAACGCCCATTCAGACGAATCAAGGGTTTCCCTGACAGGCTGTTTCAATGCCCGGACAGACAGAAAAAATTACCTATTGATCATTCAGCCAGATGCAACCGATGATGTCCGCATTCTTGGAAGGGTTAGAAATGTGAACCAGAGCAGTTCAAAAAGCGTGCTCGGCGATGTCACTGCAAGGGCAATCCTTTTTGCAGCATTGGCTGCTGCTGCCCTAACGCTTATCCAATTCTTCCTGGAAGTCCAATTAGCCAAAGGGCGCGCCGCCGCCGGGATCGACCAGCTGATGACGTCCCTTGAAAAACCGGCGGCACGGGCAGTCCTGATCCTCGATGCCGAACTGGCTACTGACATTGCCCGGGGGCTTATGGAACATGGGTTCATCACTGAGGCCCGCATTTATGAAGATCATAATGTAGTGCTAGGACAGGCGAAACGAACCGGCACTATTGGTTATTCGCTCCTGCATTCTATTGTCGGGCCTTTCGTTGGCCATGACACGGAAGTCTCGCGTGAGCTTGTCCTGCCGGAAAGCATGTCGGAAGCCACCGGCGAAATCCGCATTAGCTTTAACGAAAGGCAAGCCGTCGCCAAGGAACTTGGCAGCATCTGCACTCGCCTGTTCCTGACATTCCTGATGGCCATGATTGCCATCCTTGCCGTACACGGCTTACTGTCCCGCCAACGGGGCTAACCCCAACGCCCCATAAAAAAAGGTTCATCACGGAACTCCGGGGAAAGCGGCTTTTATTTTCATGAAGAAGTATTCTGAATCCCTGTAGCCGTATGCCATTCTCTTGATGACCTTTATCTTGTTGTTAAATCCTTCGAGGATGCTGGTATTGATCTGCCATTTAGCGTGGGAGATGATGCCGTCGCGGTATGGCAACAGTCTTTTTGCGAACCTGACCAGGGGCTTGACGGCTGATGCGAGAGCACGCCTGATCCATTCATTCCATGCCTTGATTGCCATTTTTCTGGACGGCTGCCGCCAGATTTCCCGCAAGTCGTCCTTGAGGACATAAGTGATCATCAGCGCCTGGTTGGCCTCCAGAAGCTCAGCGAGCCGGATCTTTGCGGCTTCACCCGGCAGGTTTTCCGGGTTGCGCAGCAATAGCCACCGGGCTGATTTGATGACCTTTCTTGCCGGTTTGTCATCGCGCAGCCGGTTGGCTTCATCGACCCGCACCCGGTCGATGACCTCGCGGCCATATTTGGAGACCACATGGAACAGGTCATAGACGATCTCTGCGTAGGGGCAGTGCTCCTTCACCTCAAGGGCAAAGGCGGCATTCATATCCATGGCCACCGCTCGGATGCGCCTGCAACCCGCTGCACCCAGGGCTTCGAAGAAGGGCCGGACAGCCGTGCGACTGTTGCCATTGCCGACCCACAGAACCCGTTTGCGGCGGGGATCAATGACCACAGTTGCGTATCTGTGCCCCTTGTGCAGAGCGAATTCATCCATTGCCAATACTTCAAGGCCCTCTGCTGACAGGGGCGGCAGCGTGGCTTCAAGGTGGCGCTTGTCGATGGCTTTCACGGTGGACCAGTGAAGGGCGAAAAAGGCGGCTACCTGTGACACTGGCAGAACCGACACAAGCCGGACAACGCTCTGTACCAGCCGCCGGGTCAATCGGGCATGTCGGTCAAGCCAGGGCAGCCGTTCGAGCTTCGGCCCGCAGTTCGGACAAGCGACCCGACAACGTGGCACCACCAGCAACACCGGGGCATCAAGGATCGGCAGGTCACGTACAACCCTGCGTGTCGTATCATGAACTGAACGGCAGTCACAGCCACAGCCATCACAGACCAGATGCCTGTCGTCATGCCCGGAAAGCTCAATCCAAAGGACTTCTTCCCGTCGCTCCCAATGCGCGACAAAGAAACCTTCCCAGAAACCAAATTCGGAAATATCATCAATGCAGGACACATCAGCCTCCAATCTTCATGCTTGTAATTCGCAAAACAAATAATGAAGACGGCTGGTGTGTTCGTCCACTTATCTCAAATCACGATAATCCGTGATGAACCTAAAAAAAGGCGTGCCATGCAGGCACGCCCTTGTCTATCACTGTCACTACTTCAGCTTATTGGCAAGCGAGGCATTCCTCATAGTCGGTGGTGCCACCACCGCCCAGCTCCAGCTGCACTTCCTTGGCCTTCTTCTTGTAGCTGCCCGTAGCCACGACCTCAGCACGGCTGATAGACTTGGACCGGCAGTAATAAAGGCTTTTGAGACCCTTCTTCCAGGCCTGATAGTGAATCTGGTGCAGGTCACGCTTGTGCACATTCGCTGGCAGGAAGATGTTCACCGACTGCGCCTGGCTGATGTGCTCGGCACGGTCAGCTGCCAGTTCAACCACCCAACGCTGGTCCAACTCAAATGCGGTCTTGAACACGTCTTTTTCTTCCTGGCTCAGGAAGTCCAGATGCTGCACGGAACCTTCGTTGATCGTGATCGACGTCCAGATCTCATCCGTATCCTGGCCCTTCTCCTTCAGAAGCCGCTTCAGCGCGCGGTTGTGAACGATGAAGTTCCCCGACAGGGTTTTCTGGTTATAGCTGTTGCCGGCGATCGGCTCGATGCCCGGGCTTGCGCCACCACAGATGGTGGAGATGGAAGCCGTAGGCGCGATAGCCGTCTTGTTCGAGAAGCGCTGCATGATGCCATAGTCAGCCGCGTCCGGGCATGGGCCGCGTTCAAACGCGAGAGCCTCTGATGCGCGGTCCACTTCGGCTTCAATATGCTTGAAGATTTTCTTGTTCCAGGCCTTCGCCATCGCGCTTTCAAACGGGATCATATTGTCCTGCAGGAAGCTGTGGAAACCCATCACACCAAGGCCCACAGAGCGCTCGCGCATAGCCGAATAGCGGGCCTTCGCCATCTCGTCCGGCGCGCGGTCGATGAAGTCCTGCAGCACGTTATCAAGGAACCGCATCACGTCTGGGATGAAGTCCTTGTTGTCTTTCCACTGCTTATAGTGCTCGAGATTGAGGCTCGACAGACAGCAGACAGCCGTACGTTCGTTGCCCAGGTGGTCAAGACCCGTCGGCAGCGTGATTTCCGCGCACAGGTTCGAAGTCTTCACCGTAAGGCCCGCAAGCTTGTGATGCTCAGGCATCTGGCGGTTCACCGTGTCGGAATAAATGATGTAAGGCTCGCCGGTCTCAACGCGGGCAGTCAGCAGACGAATCCACAGGCCGCGTGCAGACACGGAACGAACTGCATGGCCGTCTTTCGGACTGGTGAGCACCCAATCCTCATTCGCTTCCACCGCACGCATAAAGGCGTCTGTTACCAGCACACCGTGGTGCAGGTTTGGTGTCTTGCGGTTTGGGTCACCGCCTGTCGGGCGACGAAGCTCGATAAATTCTTCAATTTCCGGGTGGCTGATCGGCAGATAGATCGCCGCAGAGCCGCGACGCAGAGACCCTTGGGAGATCGCAAGCGTCAGGCTGTCCATCACACGCACGAACGGTACGATACCGCTGGTCTTGCCAACACCGCCAACCGTTTCACCGATCGAACGCAGGTTACCCCAGTATGAGCCAATGCCGCCGCCTTTGGACGCCAGCCAGACGTTCTCCGTCCACAGGTCCACGATCGAGGAAAGCTTGTCCTGCGCCTCATTGAGGAAGCAGCTGATCGGCAGGCCGCGGTTGGTCCCACCGTTCGACAGAACGGGTGTTGCCGGCATGAACCAAAGGTTGGAAATGTAATTATAGAGCCGCTGGGAATGGGCTGCGTCATCGCCATAGTAGGACGCCACGCGAGCGAACAGGTCCTGATAGCTCTCACCGGGCATCAGATAGCGATCCTCAAGCGTTGCTTTTCCGAAATCGGTGAGTAGCGCATCGCGGCTACGGTCCAGCTCAACCGGTCCGCCATGCTCAAACTGAGTGACCTCAAACATTGTGCCCATATCTCCCTTGTCCGCCCTAGCCATGCGGTACTGACTCCTTCTTCGTCTCGAGAAACACCCCATTGTGCCCGAGCAAAGAACAAAAGTCGAACAAATCGACTTTTCGTAATTATTGTAAGTGCTTAGCGAAGCGCTCGTCCGAACTCCCCCGTTCGAGTCGCCATATCGCCGCGAGATTTGTAGGATAAGGTCGAACGGGTATTTTCGTCAAGATAAAGTGGTGAGAATTTTTAAGTGCCCAATATCTAGTGTTTTTATGACAGACGTATGACAGCCAAGGTTGCACAGAATACACCCTGCCTATTGCCAACTATAGGGAATTCAATGAGTCGCGGTTAACAGGGCCGCCTAGAGGCCCTTGTCGCCCATCGCCAGGAATTTATCGCGGCGAAGTTCCTTCAAGCGCGCGCCGTCAACACCCGCCATATCCCGGAGCGACCGCTCCATCGCGTCACCCAGCATGTTCATCGCACGCTCCGTATCGCGGTGTGCGCCACCAAGCGGCTCAGCAACGATTTCATCAATCACGCCCAGCTTCAAAAGGTCCTGTGCGGTGATCTTAAGGGCGACTGCAGCTTCGTTCGCCTTGTCGTTTGTGCGCCACAGAATGGAAGCACAGCCTTCAGGCGAGATCACGGAATAGATGGCATGTTCCATCATGAGCACCTTGTTGGCCGCAGCGATTGCCACAGCACCACCCGAGCCGCCTTCACCCACGATGCAGGTCACCAGCGGCACTTCAAGGCCAAGGCATTTGTCGGTCGACCTTGCGATGGCTTCCGCCTGGCCGCGCTCTTCCGCCCCCACACCTGGATAAGCGCCTGACGTATCAACAAGCGTTAGCACCGGCAGGCCGAAACGGTCGGCCATATCCATCAGGCGAATGGCCTTACGGTAGCCTTCCGGGCGCGCCATGCCGAAATTGTGCTTGAGGCGGCTTTCAGTATCCCAGCCCTTTTCATGGCCCATGACCACGCAGGCTTCGCCGCGGAAGCGGGCAAGGCCGCCAACAAGCGCCTCGTCTTCACCGAAGCACCGATCGCCGGAAAGCGGCGTGAAATCTTCGAACAGGTGCCCGATCAGGTCGTGGAAGTGCGGGCGCTCAGGGTGCCGCGCCACCTGCATTTTCTGCGTTGGCGTCAGCCCCGCGTACGTTTCCTTGAGGAGCTTACCAAGCTTGGTCTCAAGCTGGCCGACTTCCGCTGTAATGTCAGCGCCGCCCTTGAAGCTGCGCAGTTCGCGGATCTTGCCTTCCAGTTCTGCAATTGGCTTCTCAAACTCTAGAAACGTCATCATATCATTCGTATCCGTTTTTTGAGGCGACTTGTTCATGGACCCAGTAAACCATGTTTCGCCGACGGGCGCAAAATCCTTGATTGCACTTGTTATGTCAAGTTCTCAGTTGCCTGCCCCGCCAAGGCGCCTTTCGCTTGTTTTCTCAAGCTCCAAAGCCACCATATCTAGTGGCAATTTTCTTTCGCGTTCGTCAGCAAACAGGGGGGCCTGATCGGCATAATGCTGTGACGACGCATCAAGCGTCGCACTGCCGAAATTATGCATCGTGCGCACATGCTGCGCACCAGCGGCATCCCATTCCACAAACATGATGTAACTATCCCCTGCCGTGGCTTCAAGGTGCCCGGCTTCTTCATCCCATTCAGCATAGACCGCGCGCAGCACATCCGGCCCGCCCGAAAGCGGCCAGCTTTCGCCCCCGCGCACCAAACGGTTCACTTGTCCCCAGGGTACATCCAACCGGCCGAAATTGTCTTTCAGGGTGCGCACAGCATGCTCAAACGCCTCGCGCGGGTCAGGCCTTGGCTCGCCGCTCATGTCCGCCATGATAAAGGGGGTTACCGTCAGAACGCCTAGTGCCGCATGCTCGCTTGAGGCATCTGTGGTCAGACTCCAGCCAAAGAGATAATCCCGCGCTTCCCTGAGTTCAGCGTCTTCAAATTCCAGCCCCGTCACCTCATGCCATACTTGAAAGGCGAGAGACTTCTCCTCCCCCATGAAGGAATAGGCGTTGTCGTATTTAATCCTGCGGAATGCGTGATCGTAGACCTGCTCAGCGTCTGACAAGAGCTCTACAAGGCGAAGCGCCCGGTTGGTCATCTGCGTCTCGATTCCCATCGAACTGGGGAAATCTTCCCGCAGTGCGCTTCCGTCCCCATCGGATGCCACATAAGGCGTATTGTTGGCATTGAACACAGCGCCCGAAGGCGGGTTCACCGTTTTCGGAATATCCCCAAAGCCGTGATAGCCGTGCCAGATCAGGTCAGACCTGTCACCCGGCACGAGGCCTGACCAATCCACGCCCTCAGGCCGCTTGGGCATCATGGCGTTATAATAGTGGGCGATATTGCCTGCCTTGTCGGCATAGACATAATTGATGCTGGGCATGGCCATCATGGCAAGCGCGGTCTCAAAATCCGCTGGCGTTCGGGCCTTATTGAGTGCGATCATTTCTTCAAGCGTGCGCATCTCGTCCATACCCGCCCAGCGAACGGCAAAAGCGCCCTCTTCTGTCTTGAACACCGGGCCGTGGGCGGAGCGGTAGATGGGTTCATGAAACGTCCAGCGAATGGGGCCCCAGAAGGTGACATCAATCGCGGCATCGCTGATCTCAAAGTCCCGCCATTCGCCGTCAAGCTTGTACTGGTTCCCATTGTCTGGATTGAGCGTCAGCTCATATACGTCCACCAGGTCAGGTTTGTTTACCGTATTGGCCCAGCCCAGCGTCGGCCCGGTGCCGTGCAGGATAAGTGGCGAACCCGGGAAGGTGCCGCCGGCCATATCCCAGCCCTCATTCGACTTCAATCGCGCCTCATACCAGGCGACAGGCCCTGTGAGCGGCTGGTGGGAATTGACGAGCAAGCGTGTCGAGCCGTCACCGGAGCGTGCGGGCGCAATCGCCACGCCCTGGCTTCCCAGGTCCGGCTGGGGTGCGTCCGTCACCATCAGGGCAGCCGTCTTGTCAAGGCCCGTGCCGTATTCACCGGCGGCCACTTTGGCCACATCCTGGTCAAACCCAAAAAAGAGCGGTGTTTTGAAGGTAAAACCCGCAACGATGTCCTTGCCGGTGAAGGGCAGCACACCGGGCGCCACCACATGCGGATGCTCTGAAACATAATAGTTCAGCCCGTCGGCATAAGCTTCCGCGTGATCACGTGTCGCCTGGCTGATGCGCGTCTCGTAGCCCGCGTTGACCACATCCCAGATACCCATCCACTGAATCAGATAATCTGTCTTCGCCGCATCCGGGCCCTTGAGGGTGGAAAGCGTGCCTCGGGTCGCCAGCACCACATCCTGAATGGTCGCAAAATCATCTTCGGCGTGGGCGAAGGCAAGCCCGAAGGAGACATCTACATCACGGTCGCCAAAAATATGCGGCACGCCATACTTGTCGCGCACGATACGCACATCATAGTTCTGGGTAAGCCTGGCATATTGGGAAGGGTCGCCCGTTCCCGGCGCGCTCACCCAGAAACCGGCATAAACAACGACCATGAACGCAATTGCGCCATACAGACTTTTCCGGATCATGTGCTCCCCCTGACTGTCCCCTTATTGGCAATCTAGCGCATTTTTCCCGCAAGTCACTCCCAGCCGGTCACCCCCTAATCACCCAGGGGGTGTTTAGTAAGCACCAGGCTCTTGAGCCTTTCTTCAAGCACATGAGTGTAAATCTGGGTCGTGGAAATATCTGCATGCCCCAGCATCTGCTGCACCGCGCGCAAATCCGCCCCGTGCGCCAGCAGATGCGTCGCAAACGCGTGCCTGAGCTTGTGCGGGCTGACCGCACTAGGCATCACCCCGGCCGCAACTGCCAGGTCTTTCATCAGTTGCCCGACCCGTCGGCGGGTCAGGAATCCTTCCTTGCCGCGTGAGGGAAACAGGTATGGCGAGTCCTTGAAGGGTGACGTGCGCACCGCCTCCATATGCGCCATAAGGGCATGCCGGGCCTTGTCCCCCAGCGGCACCATGCGTTCGCGCCCGCCCTTGCCGCGCACCATAATCATGGTCGTGTCCGGCCCCACTGCGCGCTTCGGCAATGTCACCAACTCACTCACCCGAAGCCCGGTGGCGTATAGCGTTTCAACAAGTGCATGCAGGCGCTTCTCGCTCATGCCGCCTGCTGCCGCCTGTGCTTCGGCGGTATCCAGAAGCCGGTCCACATCAGATTCCGACAGCACTTTCGGCAGCTTCTGTTCCGGCCGCGGGCTTTCGATATTTTTTGCGGGGTTATCTGGCCGAAGACCGTCAGAATAAAGAAACAGGTAAAATTGCCGGATCGCAGACAAGCGCCGCGCAACTGTGCCAGCCTTCAGGCCGCGGCGGTTGAGGCCGGAAAGATAGTCTCGGATATCCTGCGCGTCAGCGGACACCAGTTTACTGGTGGAATGCTCGGTGAAATCCTCAAGGTCGCGCCGGTAAGCCATCAGGCTGTTCTTGGCCCGCCCCTTTTCCGCCGCCAGCATTTCAAGAAACTGATCAATCAGCGAGGCGTCAGACATAACTGTCTACAGGCCTCGCCGGACCAGAAGCTCCGCAGCCAACCGGTGGGCCTCAGTCTCAAAACCCAGCTCCCTCAGCGCACCGACAAGTGAGCTGGCATAAGACGCCGGAACCGTGCCGTCAGCTGTGGTTTCATAGGCAAGCGACAACGCCCCCGCCTTGTCCCCCTCAGCCTGCATCACCAGAAGCCTGCGCCAATAAGCCGGTGACATGCTCGGCCCTGCAAGCTGCGGGTCGCCGTCTTCGGCAAGCGCCCAGATATCTTCAGGCACCACATGCCCAAGGGCCTCAAGCGTGGTGAACAGAATAGCGGCACGAATGAAACGGCCTTCGCTTTCGCCCTGCCCGGCCCACCAGGCGTTAAGCCGCGCGGGTGTTACCTCCGGCGCGCCATCAAGCCCCGCCGCAACCATCAGCGGCCAACTAGCCGTCAGAACTGCGTCTTTTTCAGCATCATCGCCAGCCTGGCCCGCGCGCAGGTCTGTAAACAAAGAGCCCGCCCGTTTATGGTCACCCGACATCAACGCGGTGCGTACCTCACGCGCCATGGTCGCCGCTGCATTGCCTTCTCCCGCGCTCAGGTACTGGAGAACAGGCAACAGATAAAAGGCCTTCTCCGGGTCCTTGGCGCGACGTTCAAGCGACGCCAGCGCGTCAGCCCGCACTATATCGTCCATGCCGCCGATAGCTTGGGCAATGACCATCATGTCGCCGTCGAAGCTCATGTCTTCCTGCATCAATGCCTGCGCGTCCACATCAGCCTGCACCGCAGGCGGGGCAGCCCGCAGATAGTCAACAAGCACGTCAGCGCCCAGCCAGCCTTCCGATAGGCCGCGCGCAATAAGCTGCAGCTTGGCTTCAGGCACAACGCCGGGAATGCCCAGCATGGCCTTGGCAGCCATCGGGCTTACGTCTGTCATATCCAGTGCGGAGACCTGCACCTTGGCAAGCCGCACCATCGTGGCTTCAAGCACATTCACCTTGAGCGTGTTCGACAGCACCATACCGGATGTCAGCACGGCACCGCCGGCCTGCTCCGCCTCAACCAGAATCTGGTCGGTCAACTGATAGAAAGTCGGCTGAACGCTGCTGACTTCTTCCAAAATGCCCAGGTTAAAGTCCACGCCTACACGGTCGCCCTGTACCGCGCGGCAGAAGACCGCCATCCTGAGCCAGAATGCATCATTGCTGTCCGCGCGTTCCTCAGCGGCAAGGGAACAGGCATCCTCAATCCGCCCCGCGAGCAGGTGGCCGTCCACCAAGTCACGCGCGAGGCCAGACCAGTCATGGTCCGGCGTCAGGGACTTTAGAAGCGCCAGATAGCCTTCTGTATCACCGTGGGCCGCCAGAACATTCAGACGCGCCTTGATAAAGGCATCAATTTCACTGTCATCAGCTGGGGTTGGCAACTGATAGCCTGAAAGCGCCATCCTGCGCGCAGCATCGGTCATGGCTGCAGTCTTGCTCGGCGCAGCTAATGCCTGCAGCCGGGCTTCCACATCCTGCCGGCTATAGCCTGACCAGAAATCACGAGGGTAAGCGTTCGCGCCCGTCAGAACGGCAATCCCGCTTGGGTCCAGCGTCTGCAAGGCGCCTGCGAAAATATCGGTTTCAGGGGTCGGGACGGCTTGCTCTTCCGTCAATTCATTGGTTGCGGTCTGGTCCGCCTCAAGTGGCACTTCTCCCAAATCAGCAGTCAGGACACCATCTTGTGCTGCGGCTTCATCGGTCGCGGTCTCGGGCGCGGGTGGAACCTCGATGGTCCCTTTCGGCACATAGGGCTGCGGCAGAATGGACCGGGGGGTGCCAAGTGCCGGGCCGACCTGCCGTTTCAGCGTAGGCCTGGGGCCCAGGAAGAAGCGGCCATCGCTTTCTTCTGCAGCCTCTTGTTGCTTGGCGTCAGCAGGTTTCGCTTCCTGCTGGGCTTCCTGCGCCTCATCGTCTTCGGCTTCCTGCGCAAACGCATCAAAAGCGGAAAGCGCAACAATAGCACTACCCATCAGCAACGCGGCCATCAAACGCCTGATTGCTGTCATGTCTGCCGCGCGTGCGACCGCGCGAGCCTTATGCCGGGAAACGGTCATTGCTCAGCGTTTTGGTCACTGTTTCGGAAGGCGCCGGAATGTCCCAGGTCATCAGAAAGATGGCCCCGCCCACGATCACCAGTGCACCGGCAACCAGCAAAATCTGCGTTAATTTCGACATGAAACTCCCTTTGGTCTCTCGGTTACCTTGCCATACCTGTTGGTCTTATATGATGGCGCAGCGCACAAGTCCACCCACCCCAGCAC
The DNA here is from genome assembly GCF_042651265.1 of Kordiimonas lipolytica. Classification (GTDB taxonomy): domain Bacteria; phylum Pseudomonadota; class Alphaproteobacteria; order Sphingomonadales; family Kordiimonadaceae; genus Kordiimonas; species Kordiimonas lipolytica. The sequence goes on from NZ_JBHSCR010000001.1 coordinate 57,035, forward strand.
AAGGAAAAGTCATCAAAAACACATTGGCCAGCCTTTTTGGCGGAAATAAGGTATTGGTTTCCGATAAAACCGTTGGCGAAGCGGGCCGGGCTGTGTAAAGAGCGAAGCATGACGAACGCAAAGCAGAAAAATCAGGGCAAAAAGACGTCGGTAGCGCGCCAATATGGCGTCGACCGTACGATCGTTCTGGTTGGCCTGATGGGCGCCGGCAAGACCACAGTCGGCAGGCGGCTGGCGAGAAAACTCAATCTGCCCTTCGTCGATTCAGATCATGAGATCGAAAAAGCCGCCGGCATGTCGGTGGCTGAAATTTTCGAATGCTTCGGTGAGGCCGATTTCCGCTCGGGCGAACGCCGGGTGATCGAACGCTTGCTGGACGGCAAGCCCCAGATTGTAGCCACCGGCGGCGGCGCGTTCATTAATGAGGCCACACGGGCGCTCATCAAGGACAAAGGCCTCTCGATCTGGCTGGACGCGGACATCGACGTACTCGTGGAACGCACCGGCAGGCGCGACACACGGCCACTTCTGAAAACCGGCGACCCGAAAGAAATCCTGACCCGGCTGGCCGAGGAACGGGCGCCATTTTACGCTGAAGCCGACCTCAAGGTCGCAAGCTCAAACGGGCCGCACGAGGATGTTGTTGGCGAAATCCTGAGCGCGCTGAAGGCGAGGAAAGCGGCATGAGCACAGGCGGCACCATGCTGAAAACCGTGCCAGTGGACCTGGGCGACCGGTCTTACGAAATTCACATCGGCGTGGGAATCGTGGCACAAATGGGCACACTGGTAGGGCCCATTTTCCGGAGCAAACGCGCCATTATCATCACGGATGAGAATGTCGCCAAACTGCACCTTGACGCGGCCGAAAAATCACTGGCGGCGAGCGGCATAAAATCGGACGCGATTATCCTGCCCGCAGGCGAAGCAACCAAATCCTTCTCCAACTTCGAGACGCTGACGAACCGACTGTTGGAACTTGGCGCCGAACGCAAGGACACGCTGATCGCGCTCGGCGGCGGCGTGATCGGCGACATCACCGGCTTCGCGGCGGCAGTCCTGAGGCGGGGGATGGACTTCATCCAGGTACCGACAAGCCTGCTTGCGCAAGTCGACAGCTCGGTGGGCGGCAAAACCGGCATCAACACACCGTTCGGCAAGAACCTGATTGGCGCGTTCCACCAGCCGAAAATGGTGGTGATTGACCTACAGGTACTGGACACCCTGCCCGCGCGCGAGCTGCAGGCGGGATACGCTGAGGTGGTCAAATACGGTCTGATCGACGATCCGGACTTCTTCACCTGGCTTGAAGAAAATGGCCCCAGATTGCGCAGCGGCGACCGCGACACGCAGGCGTACGCTGTGGCGAAAAGCTGCGAGGCCAAAGCCCGGATCGTGGCCGAGGACGAGTTTGAGGCGGGCAAACGCGCGCTTCTGAACCTTGGGCACACATTCGGGCACGCGCTTGAGGCCGAATGCGGCTATGACGGCACGCTTCTGCATGGCGAAGGTGTGGCCATCGGCATGGCCATGGCGCTCGATGCAAGCGTGCGCATGGGGCTGGCGCCAGAGGCAGACCTCGCGCGCTATCTGGCGCACCTGAAGTCCGTGAACATGATGGCGACCGCAAGCCAGATTGGTAAAAAACTGGACGCCGACACGCTGCTGGCACACATGAGCCAGGACAAGAAAGTGGACGCCGGCGAAATTGTTTTCATCCTTGGCCCCATCGGCGGCGCAGCCACGCATAAAGGCGTGGACCTGAACATCATCAAAGCTGTAATACAGGACTCTATTGACGGTCGCGGCTTATAGCCCATATGTGGAAGCCTGACCCGCTAGCGTTTAGCGGTGCGACATTAGAGACTGGAGCTTTACCATGGACGAGACAGCGGCAGCCGCTTCTCTCTTCGATACCGATTTCTGGATCACTGCCGGGATCATTTTTGTTCTTCTGGGGCTTTCGGGCATTTTTTCCGGGTCTGAAACGGCGCTCACAGCAGCCTCCCGTGCCCGCATCCACCATATGGCGAGTGACGGCAACAAGCGGGCAAAACGCGTTTCCCGCCTGATTGACGACCAGGAACGCCTGATCGGCGCGATCCTTCTTGGCAACAACCTTGTGAACATCCTGGCGTCCGCCATTGCCACCAGCCTTTTCATGAATATGGTGGGCGAAGAAGGTGTGGTTTATGCCACCCTGGTGATGACGGCGCTGGTGCTGATTTTCGCAGAAGTGCTACCAAAATCCTACGCCATCGCCAACCCGGACAATATGGCGCTGAAAATCAGCTGGTTCATCAGCCTAATCGTAGCGCTTTTTGCCCCCATCGTTGCCTTGGTGCAGAAGATCGTGCGCCTGACGCTCAGGGTTTTCGGTATCGACATTTCCAACATGGAAAGCGTGCTTTCAGCCCACGACGAGATCCGCGGCACCATCAACCTGCACCACAAAGAAGGTGGGCTGGTGAAAGAGGACAGCCACATGCTGGGCTCTATCCTGGACCTGAATGACGTAACGGTTGAAGACGTGATGGTGCACCGGTCTTCCATGGAAGCGCTGGATATCAACATGGGCACGGAAGAGATCATCACCGCTGTGGTCTCCAGCACCTATACGCGCCTGCCGGTCTATGAGGGCGACCCGGAAAACATCATCGGCGTGCTGCACGCCAAGGACCTACTACGGTCACTCCGCCGCGCGGGTGTGATGTCCAAGCGCGTGAATATCAAGCGCATCATGGTCAAACCCTGGTTTGTGCCAGAGACCACCACGCTTCGCGAACAGCTGAACGCCTTCCTGGAACGCAAAGCACACTTCGCGCTGGTGGTGGACGAATATGGCGCCATCCAGGGGCTGGTGACGCTTGAAGACATACTGGAAGAAATCGTGGGCGACATTGCCGACGAGCATGACTTCGAAGTGCCGGGCGTAAAGCAGCTTTCTGACGGCTGGGTGGGCGTGGAAGGTACCGTGCCGATCCGGGACCTGAACAAAAGGTTCGACTGGAAGCTGCCGGACGACGAAGCCATCACGGTGGCGGGCCTTGTGATTTTCGAGGCCGAGACCATCCCGATCGTTGGCAAGAAATACCAGTTCCACGGGTTTGAGTTTGAAGTGACCTCCAGAAAGCGCAATCAGGTAACCGGCCTGAAGATGCGCAAGCTACCAGCTTAAAACCAGCACAAAAAAGCCCCGGCACATCCGGGGCTTTTCACTTGGTGTCATACCGGGGCATGACCCCGGTATCTTTTCAGCATCAGGCTAAGTGGATGAAGATTCCGGCTTTCGCCGGAATGACCCCTTTTTGGGCTTTAAGCCAGCCCTTTCTCCATCGCGGCAGACAGGCGGCGGGCGAAGGCGGCGGTGTCATCCAGCTCGTCACCCTCAAGAATTTTCGCCTGATCCAGCAGAAGGAGCACAGGGTCTGCGAGCGTATCGATCGCGCCCTTGTCGCCTGCACGTTCAGCCAGCTTGCGGATCACCGCGTGGCCCGGGTTGATCTCCAGAATCTTGGCGGAAATGGCACCGCCAAGCTGGTTGTGAGCCTTCAGGATGCGTTCCATGTGCATGTCCATGCCGCTGTCGTCCGCCACCAGGCAGGCTGCCGTGGTGGTCAGGCGGTCAGACGCGCGCACGTCCTTGATCTTGTCACCAAACACTTCCTTCATCAGCGCCGTCAGCTTCGCAAGCTCGCCTTCCGGTGCTTTCTCGCTCTCGTCTTCCTTGTCGTCGCCAGCGATGTCCTTCAGTTCCGACGCGCCGCGCGTGATGGATTTGAACGGCTTACCTTCGAAATCAGGCGCCATCTGCAGCCAGAAATCATCCACCGCGTCTGACAGCAAGAGCACCTCAATGCCCTTGGCGCGGAAGCCTTCAAGCTGCGGGCTACGCTTCACTGCCTCGGCGTCCGTGCCGGTGATATAATAGATGGCGCTTTGCTTGTCTTTCATGCGGGAGACATAGTCGGCCAGCGAGGTCCAGCCGTCCACACCCGTGGACTTGAAGCGCGCGATCTTGAGGATGGCGTCGCGGCGCTCGAAGTCCTCATAAATGCCTTCCTTGATCACCGCGCCAAATTCGCCCCAGATGGCTTCGAATTTTTCCGTGTCTTTTTCCGCCAGCTTTTCGAATTCCGAAAGCACACGCTTGGTGATGGCTTTCGACATGCGCTCAAGCGTCGGGTTGTTCTGCAGCATCTCGCGGCTGACGTTCAGCGGCAGGTCCTGGCTGTCCACCACGCCGCGCATGAAGCGCAGCCAGCCCGGCAGCAGGTCGTCGCTATCGTCGGTGATGAAGACACGCTTCACATAAAGCTTCACCCGGTTTTTGCGCGCGGGGTCAAACAGGTCCATCGGCTGCTTGGTGGGCACGAACAGCAGAACCGTATATTCCTGCATGCCTTCGACCTTATAGTGCAGCGTCACCGATGGGTCGTCGAAGCCGTGGCCCACATGGCGGTAAAATTCGGCATACTGTTCGTCTGTGATCTCTGACTTGGGGCGCGTCCAGATGGCGGAGCCTTCGTTCACCACCTTCGGCTCGTCCGCGTCATCATCTTTCTTGTCGCCGCCATTGATCGCCAGCGTGATCGGCACGGCGATATGGTCGCTATAGGTGGTGATGATTTTCTGAAGGCGGAAGCGCTCCAGGAATTCCTTGGCGTCATCCTTCATGTGAAGGACGATTTTCGTGCCGGCAGCTTCCTTGGTGGCTTCGGCGATCTCGTAAGAGCCTTCACCGGCGCTTGACCACAGCCAGGCGTGTTCGTCACCCGCCTTTTTGGTGGTCACATGCACCATGTCCGCCACCATGAAGACGCTGTAGAAACCCACACCAAACTGGCCGATGAGCTGCATGTCCTTCTTGCTGTCGCCCGTGAGCTGGTCAACGAAATTGGCGGTGCCCGAACGCGCGATGGTGCCAAGGTTGGCGATCAGGTCGTCGCGGTCCATGCCGATGCCGTTGTCCTCGATCGTCAGGGTTTTGGCGTCTGCGTCAGCCGTGATGGCGATACCGAATTCGCCAGAAGCCAGGTCTGGCTTCGTCAGGGCTTCATAGCGTAGCTTGTCGCACGCGTCGGATGCGTTCGAGATAAGCTCACGCAGGAAAATTTCGCGGTCCGAATAGACCGAATGCACCATCATATGCAGCAGGCGGGAAACTTCGGCTTCGAACCCCATTTTCTCTGTTTTTACTTCAGACATGTTTTCTCTCAGCTAGCTGTTACGGTGTAATAGAAAGGCTCGGTGCGCCACTTTGGGCGCACCATGATTTGTCCTGATTTAGGAAACAATTCTTCAGGATCAAGAGGCAGCAGGCGTCTGAGCCTTAACAAATGCGCCCCGGGCGCGCATCAGCACCTCTGCGTCACCATCCGCCAGCTTGAAAAACCAGCCACGGGTTTTGGCATTAATGGCTTCCGCTTCAGCCGCCCCGTCCATGGGCGCGTCCGGCAGCGGCCCGGCTTCGCCTTCGCTCATCAGGCTTTCGTCATGCTGAGCAGAAACCTGCGCCCAAGTGGCACCTTCCATGTCATAGAGCGTCACGGTCAGGCGGAGGCCGTCGTGGGTCGTGAGTGTGGCTGTGCGCTTGGGCGCTGTCAGCGGATTACCCAGATGGCGCACGTCAGAAAAGCTGAGGCCAGTGAGCACACGCGCGGGTTCCGCAAGCTGCCATGTGGGTACTGCTTCTTCGCCAGCCTGCAGGCCTTCAAGGCTGTACTCACCTTCTCCCAGCGAACGCGCAAGCACGGTATCACCCAGGCTGACGCTGCGGACGCGGCTGTCCGCAAGGTCCAGAAGGTCGGTGTTGAGCCACCAGGCCGGGTCATCAGCGCCTTCAGCCAGGGACGTCACCAGCCAGGCGCGGGTGTCGCTTTCCTGGAAAATATAGGTCAGTGACCGGTCGCTGCCGATGGTGCTTTGCTTGCCCATGGCAAAGGCAAGCACTGTGGTGCCGTTTGCATCCAAAAGCGATACATCGGTGGCCGCATCCCCGAGGCCGATCTGGTCGAACCGCTCAGGGTTGGAGGTCTTTGGTTCACGCCGTTCTGACAAGGCAACACCACGCAGGAAGTCGCGCACCTTGGCAAGGTCAGCCGGGTAGCCGCCGCGCTCCGCCACTGCCCAGACGTCAGCCTGCTTTTTCAGGGTTACGGTTGCAGGCCCTTTTTTCAGGCTGAGGGCGGCCACATCATTGATGCGCTCCTTCATGCCTTCAAACGTGGGTTCGCCCCTGCCGCCCTGGTCGCGCGTCGGGTCTTCGCCGAACAGCACCCAGATGGCGCCAAGGATGGCAAACAGCGTGAGATAGCCGAGAATGTTGGTCAGTCTTTCAGACATACCGGTCTCTTTAGCTCCGTCTTTTTGGCCCGCCTCAGGCAAGCTTGTTGTCTTGGCGTCGGCGGCGCAGTAGCACACGAATGAGCGCAAAGGCAATGATCAAGAGCGGCATCAGCGCGATATTGATGGCCGCCAGCCAACTGCCCAGGCTGTCAATTTCGGTCCGCAGGCTCCGCTGAACTTCGCGGAGCGCCTTCCGCGTCTCCAGAAGCTGGTCGCGGAAACGCTCGATTTCCGCTTCCTGATCGCCGGACAGCACAGCCGTGCCCTCAGGCTTCTGCGCTTCAAGCTGGGCGATCCGGTCTTCGGCTGCCTGCAGGTCTGCCTCAAGGCGCTGTTCTTCCGCCAGATATTTGGCTTCTGCCTCACGGCGGATATCGTCCACCACCTCAAACGGGCGCTTGGAAATGCCGCGGCCGCGCAGGTCCAGAAGCGCGTCAGAGCCCGAGATATGGTCCGCCATATTCAGCACATAGCTGCCGTTGCCCGCAATCGGGACGACCACCCGCTGGCCAAGGAACTGCTGCAGCTGCACCCAGAAGCGGTCATCGAACAGGTCACTGTCTGCCGTGACCACAAGATTGACATCCCCTTCCTTCAGCGCAGGGTTCACAACCGGGCCGCCTTCCGCCTCTGCCCGGTCCGGGAAGGCCGTGGCCGCGTGGCCCGTGATCCGCGCCGACAGGATGAAGGATTGGCCCGCGGGCTCCAGGTCCTGCAACAGGCTGTCCGGGTCAGGCACGCCGACGGCGCGCGAGGCGTCATAAAGCATGGCGACGGAACTTGTCGTCACCAGGGGCTGGACGTTTGTGCCGGCATCCTCAAGTGGCTCCAGCACGCCGCTGCTGGCGAAATTCAGATTGTTCACCGAGCCGCTGACCGGGTCGTCGCTTGCCAGGAAATTATCGGTCACCCCCAGCCAGAAGACATAATCCTTCACCGCGTCCGGGCCATAGCCGCCCATCTGTACGCGCTGCGCCAGCGAGGCATCGCCCACCACCTTGCCTTCCGGCATGGTCACGCCCCAGGCTGGCAGCAGCGGGCCAAGCGTGGACGGGCTGGGCGCCATGGCACGCGGGTTCATGGCCTCAGCATGCGGGTCCAGGAACACAAGCGTGCGGCCACCCTTCAGCACATATTGATCAATGGCGAAAAGCTGGTCTTCGTTCAGTTCCGGTGGATGCACGATCATCAGCACATCCATGTCCTCGGGGAGTGCAGTGAAGCTGGGGTCAATATCCACCAGGTCAAAGGCTTCGCCGAGCTGTTCATAAAGCACATAGGGCTGTGCCTGCCCCTGCATCATCGCCTGCGGGCCACCGGGGCCATAGGGCATGGGCAGCTGGGTCAGGAGGCCAAGTTTTTTCTGGCCAGTGCGGTCCAGCCCTACCAGCATTTTAACTAGGTCATACTCAAGGAATTTTTCCCGCTCTTCAGTGAAGAAAGCGATTTCACCCCTGCCGTCGGTGGAGTTGCTGGCGGTAAGCCCCAGATAAAGCGTCGAACCGTCCCCAAGCGGGATGCCCTTGAGGCCAGCAGCGACCGCGTCGTCTTCGGCTTCCGAAAAGGGTTCAGGGTCAATGACAGACAGATGAATATTCGCCGGGTTCTGTGCCTCAAGCGCGCGCAGCATATCCTCTACCCGCTTGCCATAGCTCAGGAGCTGTGGATAGGGGGCCGCGAGCGATTTCGAGAAATAGAAATTCAGCGTGACCGGCTCGTCGAAGCGCTCAAGCGCGCTGATGGTGCCGCTTGAGAGCGTATAGAGCCCCTCGTCCGTCAGGTCCAGCCGCACGCCGCGCATGTAGCGGTCCGCGATCACGGTGACAGACAGGAACAAAAGTGCCGCCATCAGAATCTGGATGCCCGGCCGTTTCATGATGCCTGCTGTCGCCATAGTCTGTTGCTCTTGCTTTTTATCCTCAGCCATCATCCTGCCTCCCGCTTGCTTTCCACCACAACCCGGTTGACCCAGAGCCAGAAGGCGATCACCGCGATGAAATAGAAGACGTCAGCGAAGGAAACGACACCCTTCTGCAGATTGTCGAAATGAATGAGGAAAGAGAAGTTGGCCACAGCGAGCGTCAGCCCTTCGGGCGCCCAGCCGGTGAAAAGGTCCAGCACCATCGGCAGGCCCGACACCAGGAACAGGAAACACACGGTGACCGCCAGAATGAAAGCCACCACCTGGTTCTTGGTTGTCGCAGACAGCGCGCTGCCGATCGCAAGGTAGGCCGAGGCCATCAGAAGCGAACCCAGATACCCGGTGATGATCACGCCGTTGTCGGGCGAGCCAAGCCAGTTGACCGTGATCCAGATCGGCACAGTGAAAAGAAGCGCAAGGCCCGCGAAGGCGACGGCCGCCAGATATTTGCCGACAACGATAGAGCCCATGGAGATCGGCAACGTCAGCAAGAGTTCGAACGTGCCGCTCTTTCTTTCCTCGGCCCAGAGCCGCATGGCAATGGCCGGCATCAGGAACAGGTAAAGCCACGGCTGGTAGGCGAAGAAAGCCACCAGGTCTGCTTGTTCGCGGCCATAAAACTGGCCAAGATAGAAGGTGAACAGCCCCTGCATCACCAGGAAGATCACCAGGAACACATAGGCGACGGGTGTGGCGAAATAGCTGGCGAATTCGCGGCGGAATATGGTGAGCATCGCTTTCATCTTACCGGCCCTCCGTAACCTGGCGGAACACATCATCGAGCCGCCCGGCCTCAACCGAAAACTGCCTGACCTTCCAGTTGCTGACTGCGGCGATATCACCGATCTGGTCGGCGATTTCCGCGCCTTCGCGCGCCAGCACCGTCAGGCGTACATCATCGCCTTCCGTCGCGGCTTCAACCTTGGCCACCATACGGATCGATTTAAGCGCAGATGCCGCTTTTTCCGCTTCCGAGCGGGGCACAAGCATGGTGACCGCGTTCCTGTATTTCGACCGGGCCCGCAGCTCAGACGGTGTGCCGTCAGCCACGATGCTGCCCTTGTTGATGATGACCGCGCGGTGACAGAGCGCGTCCACCTCTTCCAGAATGTGGGTGGAGATAATGATCGCCCGGTCGACCGACATGGCTTCGATCAGGCGCCTGACTTCATGTTTCTGGTTGGGATCAAGCCCGTCAGTGGGCTCGTCAAGGATCAGAACATCCGGCGCATGCAAAATAGCAGCAGCCAAGCCTACCCGGCGCTTGAAACCTTTCGAGAGCGTCTCGACACGCTGGTCCATCACACTGTGAAGATGCACAGCACCTGCGGCACTTTCCACCACGTCCCGCGCTTCGCCGCCTTCGATGCCGTGCGCGGCCGCAACAAACATCAGGAAATCCTTGCTGGTCATGTCGCCGTATAGTGGCGCCCCTTCCGGCAGATAGCCGATACGCTTCCGGGCAGCCACATTGCCCGTAGAGATGGTTTCACCACAAACAATGGCCCGCCCATTGGTGGGGGCGAGGAAGCCAGTCAGCATCTTCATAGTGGTGGTTTTGCCGGCGCCGTTCGGCCCAAGGAAACCAAGCACTTCGCCCTTCTTCAAGGAAAGCGAAATGCCGTCCACAGCCTTGAGGGTGCCGAAATGTTTTCTAAGGTCCTGTGCTTCAAGTAACACATCCATGACCAGATATCCCCCTTCGGTCGGTGGCCGCTTCGGCGCGGCCTTTCGTTATTCTTCGTCTGCTAGATAAAGTCTCAGGCGGGTCAAGGCAAGACCCGCGAGTCTAATAAGCTAGCTTGGCTGATCTGGCATAGCCGTCAAACAGGTCCAACATGCTCTCGCGCCACGCATGAATCGGGTCATCCGCATCAAGAAGCTCGAAGTCGCTGGCGATGCGGGCCCACATCAGGGTGCCGAACAGGCAATAGTCTGCCCAGGCCGGCGCATCGCCAGACAGGAACTTTTGAAAACCAAGTGTGTTTCGGATGGGCGTGAGCGACGCGCGAAACTTCGGCAACGCTGCATCGCGACCAGCTTGTGCCTCTTCCAGGCTGCAGCCCAGGAATTTTTCGCGGGCTTCACGGAAATAAGACCCGTTCTTTTCATCCAGCCGGGCATGAATGTCCGCCACAATCATCGGGAAGATGCCACGCACAACCGTGTTATCGATAAAGGCATTCAGAAGCCGCGCCTGGCCTTCTGCAATCGGCCCGCCGAAAAGCGGCGCATCCGGATAGGTTTTCTCCAGGTAAAGCGCGATCTCAAAACTGTCTTTCACCCAGGTGCCGTCATCGTTCAGCACCGGCACAGTTTTCGACTGGGCATTTTCAAGCGGCTGCTTGTTCAGGAACCGGATCGGCACGCCTTCAAAATCAAGGCCCTTGTGCATGAGCGCCATACGGATGCGCCAGACATAGGGACTGAAACGCACATCTTCATCACGGCCGCAAAGTTCAAACAGCTGTCTCATATCTCTCTCCCTGGTATCGCACGGTGCCTGACAGGGTGGCTAGGGTGCCCGGCACAAGGGAACTTGTCGAGCAAGAAAACCATTATGTGATCATAAGACACTTTGATGATTGTATGAAAATAGTGCTGGCCCGACCGTGGGACAATGCGGAGATAAGGGGCTAGGGGTTCAGCGCCCCGCATACCGGTCGGGCCAGTCGAGGCCAACAGCTAAAATCTCGGCCTGCAATACGGCTGGCGCGCGGCCCATTTGTGACCATTTCGGGGCACTCCCTGAACCTTGGTTTAGCCTCCCGCGCCGACCTTTGAAGCCGCCAAAGAAAAACCCCGGCACGGAGCCGGGGTTTCGCTTAATTCGGTTTAGGGCTGAAAATGTATCAGCGCATCTCAACATCGCCAGAGCCATGCACGCTGGTGCGCAGCTTGTCCGGCTTGCCATAAACGACAACGTCACCGGAACCCTGGATCGTGATATCGGCAGCCTCGTTGGCATGCACGGACACATCACCGGAGCCCTGCACCGTCACTTCCGCGGACTGGCAGATCATGCCGTCGGCATCAATGTCGCCTGACCCATGCAGGTCGGCTTCAACTTCATCGCATGTGCCGCTGATCTTGATGTCGCCGGAGCCATGCACACTCATATCCAGATCGCCGAACTTGCCATTCTTGACGATGGCATCGCCAGAACCATGCACCTGGAGATCAAAATCTTCTGCCTCGGCGCCTTCCACCAGCATGTCACCAGAGCCGTGTACGCCAGCAGCGTCAAGCGAAGGCACAGTGATATAAATCTTCATGCGCTTGATGCTGCGATAGTTGCCGCGTTCCAGCTGGATGTGCAGCTCATCGCCTTTCACGATAGTCTCGATATGTTCGATGATGTTGGCGTCGGCCTCAACGCGGACCGACTGTTCGCTGCCCACCTTGATTTCCACATCCATGGAGCCTTTGAGGTATACCTCATCAAACGCGCCCACATCGCGGGTTTCTTTGGCAATATCGTCCGCTTGGGCTGCAAGAGTCCCCACAGCCAGAGCCGCTACTGCAGCAGTTGTTTTCAATATGTGTTTCATTTTACTCTCCCCCGGAATTATTTGATGCGGATCTTGCCAAACAAGCTATCGCTCTGATGCACTTTCTTGGGCTCACCATAGACGGTGATAGAGCCAATGCCGCTCACGTCTGCGTCAACGCTTTCGCTTGCAAACACCTTGGCTTCGCCCACGCCCTGAACGGACACTTCCACATCGGCGCATTCAAGGTCCTCGGCATCCACTTCACCGGCGCCCTTCAGTTCAAGGTCGAGCGAACCGCACGTGCCTTCAAGTTCAATCGCGCCTGCGCCCTTGAGGTCGATCAAAAGGTTTTCGCTTTTCAGGCCTTTTATTTCCGCGTCCACAGCGCCCATCACTTCGAATTCCTCAAGCGTTGGCATGGTGATCGTCACCTTGATGTCATCGGAATTGAAATGAATGTTGCCGTCATCATCGTCGTCATTGGCGTTATCAAGGGTCAGCGTGCCGTTCCGGACATAACTTTCAAGGCGCGCGACATCATCATCATCGCCTTCAACCTTGAGGGAGAAGCTTTCGCCAGCCTCAAGCTTCAGCTCCATCGCACCCTTGATGCGAATTTTGGTGAAGTCCTTGACGTCCCGGTCCTTTACGACTTCGACATGCTCAGGATGCATGGCCATCAGGGCGGTTGCGGCTGGGGTCAAAATGGTAGCACCGGCCAGACCTGCAAGCGCAAGTCCGAACACACTCCGGCGAATAGTATTCGCGTGTTTCATGGGATAATTCCTCGCTTTGTTGTCGTGTGCCGTTCCAATTATTCTTATGAAATCGGCATCTTTGTTATCTCATTCATGTAGGAAGGGGTCAAGCCGATTCAAGGGGGCTTGTCGCGCCACGCTTGCTATTCATCGCATTTTTCCGCAAACTGGACAGGTAAGAGGAGTGCATGAACGAAGCATCATCCATCCATACTCTGGGGCAACTGCCCGGCAACGCCTCGAAGGCGGGCCGAGACACCATCGTCTATTTCATGCGCCCCGAGCTTAACCAGATCCTGAATGTCTATGGCCGTATGGTCGCCGCCGGCGAATGGCGCGATTATGCCATCGACCACCTAAAGGAACAGGCTGTCTTCTCCATATTCCGGCGCGCGTCAGAGATGCCGCTATACCGCATCATCAAGGAACCGGCACTCAGCACCCAGCAGGGCGCCTGGCGCATCATGGGCATGGACGGCCAGGTCCTGAAGCGCGGCAAGAAGCTCGATCAGCTCCTCAGGTACTTCGACCGCCAATTGGTCAAGGCTGTCGACTAAGGCCCAAAGCAGCCGGTTCAATTTGGCCTGAGCTCCTCGATGATCCGCGCATCAATCCAGAACAAGTCGGACTGACGCTTGCCGTCGCCACCGGCTTTCGGCACCATTCTGTTGAAGAACAGATAGTTGCCGTCAGGCGTGACCCTTGGCCCACCTTCCTCAGCTGCGGTATTTACCTTGTCGCCCATGTTGATCGCTTCGCCCCAGGAACCGTCTTCCTGCCGAAAACTGATGTAAAGATCAGATTCGCCATAGCCGCTCTCGCGCTCGCCGTCCCACATGATGTAGCTCTCGTCCGGCGCGATAAACGGGTGGGCATTCCAAATGCCGGTATTGATCTCGTCGGGCAGAGGTTTCGGGTCTTCCCATTTGCCGTCAGTGAACCGTGAATAACGAAGGATACTGATACCCTCCCGGGTGCCCCTTTCATCCAGCACAAGCGTGCCTTTGGCGGAGGCCTTCAAGGTCATGATCTGAATTTGTTCAAACGCGGGGCCCAGGCTTTTCATCTCCGACCAGCCGTCTGGGGTGCGCTCCTTATATTGAGCCTTGAAATGCAGGGTCTTACCGTCCGGTGACTCGAACAGTTTACGCTCTTCATCAGGCATTGGCACCTTATGCCATTCATTCCCCACTCGCTTGAATATTACAGATTCTGGCTGCTCGGACTCGCGCGAATGCCGCCACCGGCTGACATAGAATTTTGTCATATCCTGGGAAAAACCGCCCGCGTCCCCCCATTCTTCCGTATTCACAATGCCCGGAGCGAAGGGTTGGGCGATCATACCCGGCGGCGTTTGCCCGAGGTAAGGTCCATGTGCGACGGCTGTTGCATCACCCGCGCTGGCACCACCGGTCACAGCCGTCACGGCAAGGACCATCAAGCCAGGCAAAACGGCAATTCTTCTCATGATTCCCCCTTCAATTCGGCAGCGCTTCATTATCTTGATCGCGGTATTGCCGCATTAAGCCATATATCGGAAGCTATACAAAACGGCTGCGATGAATCGTTTCATTGATGCGCCAAAATGAAATATTATAACAAAGCGCATAGCCGTATTTTGTTTATGTATGGGCCTCTTGCGTTACCAAAAGACATCATAGCCAAGCGCCTGCGTGTTAAACCAAAAGGTACTTGCTGAAAGTGGGCGCGCTGGCGCACAGTGGCCGCGCCGGAAACAAGCAATTAAAACCAATTTGGGGTAGCATCATGAAACGCCTGGGCCTGTCTTTCCTTCTAATCGCCTTTTTCAGTGTCACAGCGTCAGCAAACCCGGCGGCCGACAAAGCCATGATGGATGCCATCATGGCAGGCGACGCGGAAACTGCCCTCAGTGCCATCGATGCAGGCGCCGGTGCAAACGCTTTGGATGACAAAGGCGCAAGCGCGCTTTTCCGCGCGGTGCAGAACAAGCTGGAGCCTGTCGTCGTGGAGCTTCTCGAAAAAGGGGCCAACCCTAACGTGCAGTGGGCCGATTATATCGGCGCCACGCCCTTGATGATGGCCGTGCAGGTCAAGGACCTGGGCCTTGCCCAGACACTGCTTGAATATGATGCGGATGTGAATGTGGCTGACACAAACGGTGACCCCGCCATCAACTGGGCGGCCTATTATGGCTACGGCGACTTTGTCGAGCTGTTCCTTGTGCATGACGCAGACACCAGTCTTACCGGCCACGGCAACGCGCTGGAGATAGCCATGCGGCGCGGCCACCAGGACCTGGTGAAGATGCTGAACACATCCCACGACATGCCCTCGCCGGATGCTGCCTTCATGGTGGAAGCCATTGAGGCTGGCGATGATGCCGGTGTTGCGGAGGCCCTGATGCTGGGTGTGCCCGCAGACACGCTGGATTTCACAGACCGCCCTGTGCTCGCGCTGGCCGCCCGGCTTGGCCGTGTGACCATTGCAGAGCGGCTTCTGGCCGCGGGTGCACCAGTGGATCAAGTGGATGCCATCGGCTTCACACCACTGATGGAGGCCGCGCGTGACGGCCAGCTTGAGACCGCCCAACTGCTTCTTGAAGCAGGCGCGGACCCGAACCACAGGTCAGAAGCCTCAGCGCTTCACCTTACGCCCATGCATATGGCGGGGCTGAGCGGCAAGGCTGAGATGGTGCAGATGCTGGCGGAAGCGGGCGCGGCGGTTGACCCGTTGGGGCGCGAGAATGCCACACCGCTTTCCTGGGCGCTGGGCGAAGGCAAGATAGAGGCCGCCATGGCGCTTCTGGACCTGGGCGCTGACCCCACCATCAAAAGCAACTATGGCTACACACCCGCCGACATCGCCAGAAACATGAAGAACGAAGCGCTGCTCAAAAAGATGAAGCTAGCCGAAAACCAGGAATAGATACCCGGCGGCAAACAGCGCCATCAAGGCAATGCCCACCCGGCTCCAGTTCAAAAGATACGGTGCCGGGCGGTCCACACCCTGCACGCTGGTTATCACCCGGTGATTGAAGAAGGCCAGAACAGGCGCTGTCAGGAACGCAAGTGAGGTCACGAAATCCACAAAACCCTTGAAGCCGCCCAGGAAGAAGGTAAGCAGCAGATAAGCCGCCAGCAGAAAGCCCAGAAGCGTGAAGGCATAGGCTTTCTTCTGTGACTTTGGCTCATCCTCCACGATCGGGGCGCCGAGCGACGCCATGACCGCCACGAAAGACCGCACAAGCCCGTCAAAAGCCGTCAGGCAGGTGGTGAACATGACGCTGAGGGCCGCGATGCCGATCAACGGCACAGCCCAGGCACCAAGTGTTTCGCGGTAAAGCCCCATGATCTGGGCAGCGAAGGCAGGCGCCGTATCAGCGGGCTCAACCGCGCCCGAATGCATGATGCCTGCGCCCAACAGCAGGAAACAGATCGCCAGTATCGCTGTGCCCCAATAGCCGATGTTGAAGTCTGCTATCGCACCCGCGAGGCTGGGCTTTTGGCCCATGTCCTTCGCCTTCGCCACAGTCCAGAGGGACGCGAAAATGGAGCTTTCCATCGCCGTGGGCATCCAGCCCGCAAGAGCGGCCACGAACAGCATGGCTTTGATATCAATTGGCGGGGCGGACGCAGGATAGAAAGACCAATCCACCTTGGGCAGCACCAGCACCGTGGCGATGAGGGTGCTGATGGTCAGCACCGCCATGAACAGCTTGTTCAGCCGGTCCAGCCAGTGATAGCCGCCGATGGTCAGGAAGGCCCCTGCCGCCACCATCACCAGCGCGACGGTGGACAGGATGGGCATGGCAAGCCCGAACACAACCTTGACGATGCCCGCTGTCACCAGCGAGAGCGCCGCCACAGCGAAACCGTCCGCCGTAATCAGGACCGCGCCCAGAAAGAGCGGCGGGAACCAGCCCAGGTCGCGGTATCCGGCCACCAGGCTGCGACCCGTGGCAGCGGCATAGTGGGCACCGAAACGGAAGGCCGGATATTTGATGATATTCGCCAGCACCACCACCGCCAGAAGCCCGAGACCGAACACGGCCCCCGCACGCGTTGACTGCACAAGGTGCGACGTGCCCACAGCCGCGCCCGCGAACAGAAGCCCCGGCCCAAGCGCCGTCAGATATTTTGGTGATGCCATCGGTGTTTCCTCCCCTTACCGCGGCTGACGGTATCACCGGTACGAACGTCATGGAAGCCATCAAGATTGACCAAGGGAGCCTTTTGTGAGACAAGGCGGCCAAGGCATTGAGGGATCGCCTGCCGCCCGCGCCCCATAGGGGCATGGTGAAGATCCCCGGGTAAATACCGATCTTCCTGGAAGATCATTCGTCCAAACCGTCATCACGAACGGCTCAGGACGGCAAAGCGGGCCCCGTTTCCAAATGAACTGCCGTTCGCGAAAGGCGAACCGATGACTGATCTTATTACCCAAATGAAGGGGCGCGCGAAGCGGCTCCGAAGCTACTTGTCCGACCTTGGGCACACGCTTAGCCATGCGCAATCTCTGGAGGCCATATCAAAAGAAGAAGGGTGCCGGGACTGGAACACCCTCTCGGCCCAGTTACGACAGCAAGAGAGCACGCAGGCTAACCGCCCACCCATCCATGTTGGCGACCGCACAACAGGCATCTACCGGGGCAGTGCGTTTGAAGGCACTGTACTGACGCTTGAGCGCACCGATGGCAGCTCAAAACAGCTGTGCCCGGTATGGCGCATCAAAATCCATTTTGATGCCCCCGTTGCTATTGGCACAAACACGCAGCTTAATCATACGCGCCAGCGCGTGCGCGCCATGATCAACCGGGAAGGTAAGTCCGTGAACCTGAAGGGCGTGCCCGACGGTTTCATGCAGATAGACCTGCCCTAAAAGATGGGCACCGAGGGGTGGTGCGCCGCCCCTCTCTCCCTCATCTGCTGTTCTTACCGGTGCTCTTACTGGTGCTCTTACTGGTGCTCTTACCGGCGCACAAACGCGCGGAATGGCAGCGGATGTTTCTTCGGCGTCACCTCAACCGCACCAAACCCAAGGAAATCGCCGTCCACCTGTATGGGCGTCTGGTCGTCGCCCAGATGAAGGGTCGCACCCTCCAGCATCCAGGCATCACACCGCTTGTCAAAGCGCCTGAAGCCGATGCTGAGCTGATCCAGAATGCGCGGCCAGGCGCCGTGGCCCTGGCTCATCAGGCAGGCGAGACCGTGGATGTTATAGTCCGTCATTTTCGTGACCGTAAAAGGCCCGGCATAGCGCCGGATGTTGGCCAGAAGCGCCCAGGCGCATGTGCCCGCCTTGTTCTTATGCATATGCCACGGAATGTCAGGCAGTTCGCTGTCGCCCATCAGCGCCTGCAGGATCGCGGGCACAAAGGATGCCCGCCCGATCTTTTCCTTGAGGCTGGGAGAGACGTACCTGAGCACCTCCGCGTCAAACCCGGCGCCGATCCAGCACAAGCCAAGCTGCACCCGGCCAGCCCGCGTCACCTCAAAAGGGTAAAGGTCAACGATATCACGGGAGAGAAGCGCGTTAGCCACATGCCGCGCACTGATGTGTCCGCCCTTCATATAGCCCAGCTCACGCGCGAGCACATTGGCAGACCCAGCCGGAATGATGCCCACCGGCACCTTGTGCCCAAATGCGCCTTCGGCCACCTCGCGGATCGTGCCGTCACCGCCTGCGGCGACAATCACATCCGCCTCGCCCGTCGCGGCGATCTTGGTGGCAAGTTCCGTGGCATGGCCGGCAAATTCAGTATCCAGCATGCGCACGTGCTGGCCGCCGCGCCGAAGTTTTTCGGCGATCCTGTCAACAAGGCTGCTTTTGCCCTGTCCGGCGAACCGGTTTCGGATAATGGCGACACGTTCGCTCATACTGCCCAGCTGTTCCAATTGGTTAAAGTCAGCCCACTCTAGGCTGAGTCAGGTTAAACAATGGCTACATAAGCACAAATTGCAACCGTCTGCGCCCAAATATCACAGCCTGGCACACCCGTCGTCACCAAAAGGTGAAAGAAAGCTGCTTGACCTTGGAGCCTGCTCCGGGGTTAAACTCCACGCCATGACACGGTTCGCACATATCATCGCAATCGCCTTCCTGTTGGCGACCATGCTGGGACAATCCGCTGGGGCAACCCGGGTGGATGGCCCCGCCATGGATTGTTGCGATGACGAAATGATGCAGCAAATGCAACAGATGCAAGACCATGAAGGCGGCGACTGCCAGACAGACACGCAGTGCCCTTCCGGCGATGCCTGCTGCCTGCTTGCCGTCAACAGCGCCCCGGTGCTGATGCCGCATTCGCTTACCAGCGCAAGTCGGCTTGTGGGCCAAATCCGTGTTGAAGTGGCTACTTTCCATGAACCGGAAAGCGCCCCTACCCGGCTGTTTGCCGAACCCCCAATCGCCTGACACCACGCCACACGTGTATCTTTTTGCAGCGGTGCGCCCTCATGCGCCCGAATGTCAGGTGACCCAAAATGTTCAAAATCCTTATCCTTTTCATCGGCCTTACTGCGTTCAGCGCGGTGGCCCACGCAAACCAAAGCCCCCTCAGCCTTGAGGAAGCCATCAAGCTCGCGACCGCCGCGACGGACCCATCGGTCGAGGCCTATAGGGCGCGCGAAAGAGCAAACACCGAAGCCGCCACAGCAGCAGGCGCCTTGCCGGACCCATCAGCCAGCTTTAGCGTGCGCAACCTGCCGGTGGACGATTTTGACCTGAACCGCGAAGCCATGACCCAGTTGCACCTGGGGGTCAGGCAGATGTTCCCGCGGGGCGACACCCGCAGTCTCAAGAGCGAACAGCGCATGCACATGGCCGATGAAAACAGCGCCTTTGCCCTTGAGCGCACCCGCGCTATCGTCCGTGACGTCACCATCGCCTGGCATAAGGCACGCTATAGCCATGTGGCGCATTTGGAACTCAAGGGACTTGCCGACCTTCTTGGAGAACTTCGCGCCGCTCAGGAAGGCAATTTTGCCGCCGCCGGCAAGGCCGCAATCCAGAAAATCTACCGCACTGAACTTGAAGCCGCGCTTGTGGAAGACCGCGTTGCCTCAACCACGCAGGCACGCGACCAGGCAGTTGAAATGCTGGCCCGCTATATCGGCCGGGCAGAGGCCATGCGGGCACCTGCTGAAACGCCATTGCTGGCCCGCGCTGACGCCGCGGCCGCCCGGCTTGATAGTGCGCTTGACCGGCACCCGCTTCTTGCAGCCGCTGCCGCCCGCGAAAAAGCCGCTGGCTCCAAGGTGGCGCTGGCGCGCGAGGCCTACAAGCCCGCCTGGGGGCTGGAGGTTGGCTATGGCGCGCGCTATGGCGGACGGTCCGATTTCGCGTCTGCCATGGTGACCTTTGACCTGCCCTTCTGGACCGGCAGCAGGCAAGACCCCGCGCTGAGGGCCGCGAAGGCAGAAGCGCAGAGCCAGTCGCTGTCAAAAGAAGCCCTGCGGCTCAATCTGGAGCGCGAAGCCCGAAGCCTGCTTGCAGACATCCGCCATCTTGAGGGCCGCATCGACCGGTTCGAAGGCACCATTTTGCCACAGGCCAACAGCGTGGTTACCGCCACGCGGAACGCCTATGGCGCAGGCGACGTGGACTTTTCAGAACTGATCCGCGCCGAAATTGCGCTGGTGGACAGCCGCCTTCGCCTTGCCATGCTCTATCGCGATTTGGGCATCGCCCACGCGGGCCTCACTTTCCTGACCGGAGACGACCAATGAACAAGACCATCCTGATTGCGGCCACCGCCGCAGCCCTTGGCCTCGCCGGCGGATACATGCTGGCAGGCAGCACCATGACCCCCAGCGGCAGCGACGCAGCCGCGGAGAAGAAACCGCTTTATTGGGTTGCCCCGATGGACTCATCTTACCGCCGTGACGGCCCCGGCAAATCCCCCATGGGGATGGACCTTGTACCGGTCTATGAGGAAGGCGCGGGCGGCACAAAGGGCTATGCCGGCGCAACCGTAGACCCGCGCATTGTCAACAATATCGGGGTCAAGACCACGCCTGTTGAACGCGCCATGCTGATGCCGGTAATCGATACGGTCGGCAAGATCACCTATGACGAAAAGGCCACTGCACACGTACACGTGCGGGCAGACGGCTGGGTGGAAAAACTGCATGTCCGCGCCGAAGGCGAGCGGGTCAAGAAGGGCGACGCGCTGTTTGATGTTTATTCGCCTGAACTGGTCACAGCCCAAAGCGAATATCTGCAGGCCCGCACGGCAGGCCGCAGTGCGCTGGTGGCATCGGCCCGCGAACGCCTGGTGGGCCTTGGCCTGACCGACGCGCAGATCGGCGCGCTCGATGGCCGCAGCAAACCGTGGCAGACCATCACTGTGCGCGCACCGCTGGACGGCACGGTCACCATGCTGAATGTCAGCGACGCGGCCCGCATCACCGCAGGCAAGCCAGCCATGCAGATCACCAACCTGGACAAGGTGTGGCTGATCGCTGACGTGTTCGAGGCGGACATGACAGAGGTGCGTATCGGCGCCAAGGCCACCGCCACATCCGACGCCACAGGCGAGACGGTGTTTGAAAGCACGGTAGATCATATCTATCCGGACCTCAATAAAATGACCCGCACCAACCCGGTACGTATCCTGCTGGATAACCCGGACGGCCGCTTGCGCCCGGGCATGTATATGCGCATCCGCATCAGCCGTCCGATGATCGAAGACACGCTTGTGGTGCCCGCCACCGCCCTGATCCGGCTGGGCAGCAGCAATCATGTCATGCTGGCGGAAGGCGACGGCAAGTTCCGCCCTGCTGAGGTAACAGTGGGTGAAACCGTGGGAAGCCGCGTGCAAATCCTTGGTGGCCTCAGGGCTGGCGAGCGCGTGGTTACCGCCGGGCAGTTCATGCTGGACGCGGAAAGCAGCTTCCAGGGCGCCAGCATGCGCATGAGCGCACCAGAGCAGGCCATGGAAGATATGGCCATGGAAGAGCCTGAGCCCCAGTCTGGTTTCACATCCGGCACCATCAACGAAGTGATGCTGGACGAGCGGACGCTGAACATCAGCCATGGCCCAATCGATGCTTTCGATATGATGGGCATGACCATGATCTTCCCGGTGTCGGACGACGTGGACATGAGCACTCTTGAAGCCGGACAGGAGATTCATTTCGAAGTCACCAAGACGCCGGAGGGCCGCTATCTGGTGACAACCATCCACGTAATGGGAGGCCATGAATGATCGCCGCCCTGATCCGCGCATCCGTACAGCACAGGGTGCTGGTGGTGCTTCTGGCGCTTATCGCGCTTGCCTGGGGTATTGTCACCCTCAGGCAGACGCCGCTTGACGCCATCCCTGACCTTTCCGATGTGCAGGTGATTGTCAAAACCCGCTTCCCGGGCCAGGCCCCGAAGGTGGTGGAAGACCAAATCACCTACCCGCTGACAACCGCGCTGATGGCGGTGCCGAAAGCCACCAATGTACGCGGCTTCTCCTTCTTCGGGGACAGCTATGTCTATGTACTGTTTGAGGACGGCACAGACCTTTATTGGGCGCGCTCCCGCGTGCTGGAATATCTCAACCAGGTGGCGGGCCAGCTGCCCGAAGGCGTGCGCCCCGAACTTGGCCCCGACGCCACAGGCGTAGGCTGGATTTACCAGTATGCGCTGATCGACCGCAGCGGCAAACACGACCTTGCAGACCTCACAAGCCTGCAGAACTGGTTCCTCAAGTTTGAGCTTCAGAGCGTGTCGGGTGTCGCGGAAGTGGCCACAATCGGCGGCATGGTTCGCCAATATCAGGTGGTGCTGGACCCGCTGAAGCTCAGGACCTTCGGCCTCACGCTCGCGGAAGTCAGAAACGCCATCCAGATGGGGAACGGCGAAGTGGGTGGCTCGGTGATCGAGCTTGCCGAAGCCGAATATATGATCCGCGCCAAGGGCTATGTATCGTCCGTCGATGACCTGAAAGCCATCCCCGTTGGGCGGCTTGAGGAAGGTACGCCTGTGATGCTCGCGGACGTTGCGACCATATCGATCGGGCCCCAGATGCGCCGCGCAGTTGGCGAACTGAACGGTGAAGGCGAAGCCGTGGGCGGCGTGGTAATCATCCGCTCAGGCGAAAACGCCTATGACACTATTCAGGCGGTGAAGGAAAAGCTGGCAGAGCTCAAAAGCGGCCTGCCGGAAGGGGTTGAGGTCGTCACCACCTATGACCGGTCTGGCCTGATTGAACGCGCCGTCGACAACCTCAAGGGCAAGCTGACAGAAGAGATGATCGTGGTCATCCTGACCTGCGCCCTGTTCCTTCTGCACTTCCGCTCGTCGCTCGTGATCCTGCTCTCATTGCCGCTTGGTATCCTGATGGCTTTCGTTGTCATGAAGGCGCAGGGCATCAATGCCAACATCATGTCGCTTGGCGGCATCGCCATTGCTATCGGCGCCATGGTGGACGCCGCCATCGTGATGATCGAAGGGCTTCACAGGCGGCTAGAGGACGAGAAGCTCACAGATGAAAACCGCTGGCGGATTGTTGCGGAAGTCTGTGTAGAAATGGGTCCGGCGCTTTTTTTCTCGCTGCTGATCATCACCGTCAGCTTCGTGCCGGTGTTCGCGCTGGAAGCCCAGGAAGGGCGGCTGTTTGGCCCGCTGGCCTTCACCAAGACCTATTCGATGGCGGCAGCGGCGATCCTGTCGGTCACGCTTGTGCCGGTGCTAATGGGATACCTGATCCGCGGCAAAATCACGCCTGAGCACAAGAACCCACTCAATCGCGCTTTGGCCGCGGCCTACCGGCCGCTATTGAAGACCGTGCTGAAGTTCCCGAAGGTTGCGATCCTGGCCGCGCTGGCCATCACCCTTTCGGGCATTCTGCCGCTCTCGAAACTCGGCAGCGAATTCATGCCGGACCTCAACGAGGGCGACTTCCTTTATATGCCGTCCGCCTTCCCTGGCGTGTCGGTCGGCAAGGCGCGGGAACTTGTTCAGCAGACCAACAAGATGATCATGACGGTGCCTGAGGTGAAGACCGCCTACGGCAAGGCCGGCCGCGCGCTGACCGCCACAGATCCCGCGCCTCTCACGATGATCGAGACCACCGTGCAGCTTAAGCCAATGAATGAATGGCGCGAGGGCATGACCATTGAGAAGATCAAGGCGGAACTGAACGCGGTGGTGCAGATTCCGGGGCTGACAAACGCCTGGGTGATGCCTATCAAGGGCCGGATCGACATGCTGGCCACCGGCATCAAGACGCCCATCGGCATCAAGATCCAGGGGCCTGACCTTGAGACCATCGCCACCATCGGCACCGATATCGAACGCCTCCTGAAGGACGTGCCGGGCACAGCATCCGTTTATGCCGAACGGGTGGTGGGTGGCCGCTATGTTGAAGTGGACGTGCGCCGCAATGATGCCGCGCGATACGGCATGACCGTGGCGGCAGTGCAGGATGTTGTGCGCTCAGCCATCGGCGGCGCCAACGTGGGCCAGACGGTCGAGGGGCTGGAGCGCTACCCCATCAACCTGCGCTTCCCGCGCGACGTGCGCGACAGCCCTGAAGCCTTGCGGGCGCTGCCGGTCGTGACCCCCACAGGCGCACAAGTACCGCTGAAGGTTCTGGCTGACATTCACGTTACTGACGGGCCAGGCATGATCCGCAGTGAAAACGCCCGCCCCGGTGGTTGGGTGTTCGTGGACATCGAAGGCGTGGACGTGGGCACCTATGTGCCGCGCGCGCAGGCCGCCCTTGAACGCGCTGGCAAGCTGCCCGCGGGCTATACGCTCGGCTGGTCAGGCCAGTTCGAATATATGGAACGCGCGAAGGAACGCCTGACCTTGATTGTGCCGGTGACGCTGGCGCTGATCGTCATCATTCTGTTCCTGTTGTTCAAGCGTCTGACGGACGTGGCGCTGGTGCTGGTGAGCCTGCCGCTCGCGCTCACCGGCAGCTTCTGGTTCATGCACATGCTGGGCTATGACCTGTCTATCGCTGTTGCCGTCGGGCTGATTGCGCTGGCCGGTGTGGCCGTGGAAACGGCCGTCGTGATGCTGGTGTTCCTGCATAAGGCAGTTGAGGAAAACGAGGCCCATCCAAAGCCTGATACAAACCTCGCCAGCGTGATCACCGAGGGGGCATTGAGGCGGCTGAGGCCGATCATGATGACCACCCTGACGGTGATCATCGGGCTGGTGCCCATCATGTATGGCACCGGCACCGGGTCTGAAGTGATGCGGCGCATCGCGGCGCCCATGGTGGGCGGCATGGTCACCGCGCTTGTTCTGACACTAATCGTTATCCCGGCAGCCTTCTATCTGCTAGAACGGCATAGGCTGGGAAATGGGGAGGAAACCAAATGAAATCGATGAAACACACACTTGTTGCCATGCTTGGCCTTGTCCTGATGATGGCCCTGCCCGCAGCGGCACAATCCAGCCCCGAAGAGGTAGCCGATGCTTTCAACAAGGCTATCGAATCAGCGGATGAAGCCGCGGTTGAGCGCCTGCTGGCGCCTGACGTGATGATCCTTGAAGGCGGACACGCGCAAAAGAGCCGCGCGGACTATATGGCTGGCCACATGAAATCCGACATGGCTTTCATCCCGCACATGACCCGAACGGTGCTGGACCGTCAGGTAAGCGCAGATGGCGACCTGGCGTGGGTGGTGACTTTCTCGACCATGAAAGGCAGCTTTAAGGGCAAGGATTATGACTTTTCCTCGCGCGAACTACTGGTGATGAAAAAGACCGATGGCACCTGGCAGATCACGCTGGTGCACTGGACCGACAAATAAACTGGGCAATAAATAACAAGAAGCCGCCGGGCTCAGGGAACGACAATGACAAAACAGAAATGGCATAAATATATCGCGCAGACCCACAAGTGGGTCGCGCTGATCCTTGGGCTGCAGCTGATCGCCTGGACCGCTGGCGGCGTGGTAATGTCCTGGATTCCGCTGAATGAAATTCGCGGGCGACACAATGCGGCGGAGCAAACGCCCTTGGCGTTACCGGCCGACGCGGCTGCGCTGATGCCTGCGCAGGCGCTGGCAAATGCGGCGGGCCAGCCAGCCACGCAGCTGACCTACCGCGACCTGCTGGGAACGCCGGTCGCCCTGATGACGCTGCTGGACGGCAGCCTGGAACTGAGGAACGCCGCAACAGGTGCGCTGATGTCACCGCTTTCCAAAGACTGGGCACGCCGCATCGCCGATGCTGATTTCGCGCCCGAGGCCGACATGGCATCGGTAACGCTGCTGGACAAGCATGTGATCGATTATCGCGGGCCGCTGCCGGTGTGGCAGATCACCTTCGCGGATGCGGAGAACACCAACATCTATGTCTCGCCCACGGAAGCACGCGTGGTCGGGCGCCGGACAGACCGCTGGCGGCTCTTTGACTTTTTCTGGATGCTGCACATCATGGACTATGACGAGCGCGAGGATTTCAACAACCCGCTTCTGATGATCACGGCGCTGTCGGCGCTGTTGTTCTCTGTCTCGGGTATCTGCCTGTTATTCTTCCGCTTCTACCGCCGGGATTTCAATTTCATCCTGGGCAAACGGAAAAAGGCCTAGTCCACACCAGCGGCATCACCTTCAAGGGCTGTGATCCGGCCCGCATAGGCCTTGGCGAACGGCGCCAGACGAAGGGCCTTGCGGTATAGGGCCAGGGCGGCTTCGGTGTCGCCCTGGGCCACCAGTGCCTCAGCCTTCAGCGAAAGTGCATAATGATCCCCCGGCGCGCGGGCAAGAACATCGTCCAGAAAGCCCGATGCCGCCGCCGGATCGCCATCGCGATAAAGTGCCAGCACCGCGCGGTCCACCAGCGCCTGATAGTCTGAGCCCGCGTCCGCCGCCTCTGGGATAGGCCCAACCGGTGCCTCGACAGAGGTCCAGCGGGCAGCCAGGGCAGCCAGCGCCCGCTGTGCATCCGCGTTGCCCGGGTCAGTTTCCAGCACCTCCCGCCACTGTTTGGCCGCACCTTTCGCAGCCCCCGGGGTTGAGAGGTGTGCCAGATAGCGGCCGACCCAGTAACGATCGTCCTCCAGCCCCACGGGTGAGGCCTCAGCCATCGCCGATACGCCAACGCTGCCAAACATCTCCCCAAGCCGGGCAAACAGGGCACCGCTGCCATTCGCCACATCATAGACACCGGACCAGTGCACTTCGTCGGTCTTGGGGTCAGAGAGAAACAGCGTCACCACACGGCTTGCGCCATCATTGATCAGCGTGCCCTTCAGCAGATACACAGGCGTGTCCGCGCCGTAGCGCGTAAAGATGCCGCCCGTCGGGTCGGGGGCGTCCACATTCCACCAGTGACGGATCACCAGCACCTCAGGCGTCTGCGACAGGAAATAGGATGCCAGCTCCGATAGCGCGATCACCCGCGAACGGTCTTCCTCGGCTTCTGATTCCGTGCGGATGTCCTGCACTGTCAGAATGATGCCGGGCTTGGCAGCACCGGCAGACGGCACCAAGGGCGTCGCGCGCGGCCAAAAGACGGCAACGGCGGCAAACAGAACCAGGGCAGCGGCCAGCGGCCAGAAACGCCTGAGCCCCGCGACTGGTGGATGGGCGACGTCAGCCGGGCTTTCCCCACCCCCTAGCACCAGGCGGTAACCACGCTTGGGCACGGTCTGCAACAGCGTGTCTTCCGCGCCTGCATCACGAAGCGCTTTCCGGAGCTTGCTGATGGCCACAGGCACTGTCTGTTCGCTGAGGCTGCGCCCCGCCCAGATGGTGGCCAGTATGTCTTCGCGCGAAACGACATCGCCCGCCCGCATGCACAGTAGCTGCAGCAGTTCGGCGATCTTGTCTTCAAGCTTCACTTCACCCGCAGGGCCCTTGAGCGTCTTGATGTCCACTTCAAACCGGACCGAGCCAAAGGCAAAGGGGTTTGACTGCTGTTCGTCCATCTGGGCTGTCACCTCGTTTCTTGTGTTTTGGCCAGTTTAGCGACTGGCGCCCCCTTGCGGCCAGCAGAAAGCGCACAAAACACAGCGCAGAGGCCAGATTTAAGGTTTTCTTAAAGTGCCTTAAGCGACCGCATAGGCCTAGCCTTTCACCCAGACATCCAGCGAGGAACAAAACAAATGAGGACAAATAAATGAAATTCCTGAAAACACTGTTCGCCGCATGCCTCCTTTCAGGGGCCGCGGCAGCCGAGGACTATACCGTGAACGGCCAGACCTGGAGCCTCTCGGACCAGGGCGCCAGCATCGTCAACCACATGGGCCGACAAGCCGTGAAGGTGAACCGCGGCCTCCTGACACTGAACGACGTGACATTCGAGAACGGCACCATCGAATTCGATATTGCCATGCCCGGCATCCGCGGATTCGCCGGTGTTACTTTCCGCACGCGCGACGGCGGCATGGGTGAAAACTTTTACATGCGCGGGCACCTTTCAGGCATGCCGGACGCCAACCAGTATCAGCCGGTTTTCAACGGCAATTCTGCGTGGCAGATTTTCCACGGTCCCCGCTATAGCGCGCCGACGCCTTATGCCACTGACCGCTGGACCAAAGTGAAGCTGGTGGTCAAGGGCACCAAGATGGATGTCTTTATCGACAGCGACACGCCGGTCCTGCATGTGGACAATCTGATGCTGGGCGAAGGGGCCGGCGGTATCAACCTCAACGGCGTTCTGGCCGATTTTTACTATAGCAACATGCGCGTCACCAATGACGACAGCGTCACCCTGACCGGCACCCCCGCCCCGTTGCCTGAGCTGGCAGCCGGTTTGATCAAGAGCTTCCGTGTGGGCACCACCACTGTGGCGGCCGACAAGGTGGAAGCCAAGGCCTGGCTCGACAAAGCCTTGCTGGAAGGCCAGACGTGGCAAATGCTTGACGTTGGCGAAACCGGCGCCCTGAACCTGGGCCGGATCAGCGCCAGGACGCGGGACGTCAACACGCTGCTGGTCAAGATGACCATCAATGCCGATGAAGCCAAAGCGGTCCTGATCAAATACGGATTCAGCGACCGGGTCACCGTATTCCTGAACGGCCACGCACTCGCGCACGGCAATGACACCTACCAGACACGCGACTACCGCTACCTGGGCACCATCGGGCTTTTTGACAGCGTGTTCCTGCCGCTTGAAGCAGGGAACAATGAAGTGGTGTTCGCCGTTACCGAAGCTTTTGGCGGTTGGGCGCTGATGGCCGCGATAGAAGACCAAACCGGCATCGAGGTCCGTTAAGCTCCCCTCATGCCGGCCGGGCAGCCCTACCCTGTTTTCAGGCCCCTAGGGGCTGCCCGCCCTTCTCAAACGTCAGATAGGCCAGAAAGATAGGAGAGCGGCAGCTCGGTTGTCACGCAGCTGGACACCAGGCAGATGCTGGAGTTCACTTCCTGAACGCCCTGCGCTTTCGACAGGCTCTCCCAGAAGAAATCTTTATAGTCCGCAACCGACGGCACGATGATCTTCAGCAGGAAATCAAAGTCACCCATCATGGTGTGGCACTCCAGTACCTGCGGGTAACGGAACATGAAGTCGGCGAAGTTCTCCAGCGATTGGTTATCGTGCTTTTTCATTTTCACATGGGCAAAAACAGTAATGCCAAGCCCCACCTTTTCCTGGTCGATAATCGCCGCCCGGCTTTTGATCACACCAGCGTCCACCAACTGCTGGATACGCCGTCCGCATACTGATTTTGACGAGCCGACCTTTTCAGCGAGTTCAGCGAGAGAAGGCGTGCAATCGCGCTGCAGCTCAGCCAGCAACCTGAGATCAATATTATCCAGCTCCATTTTCAACGTCCCTATAAATTTAAAAATATGGGATTTTGTCCCATATAAGACACCATATTTCAATCATTAGGGAAGATGCCGCTGGCACTCTGGACTATAGTCTGTCCTGGCCGCAGGGTTTCTGCGGCCGATTTTTTTTTGGATTATTCAAACAGAGGAAAATGTCATGGCACAGGGCCAGAACCAGTTCGTTCGCTACACGTTTGTTACCGAGGAATGCGCAAGCGACCTTACCGCGGTACTTACCTATATGCGCGAACATGGCATTCTACCGTCTGTGATCGAGACCGAGAAAACCGGCGAACGGGCACGCGTTGTGATTAGCAGCAGCGGCAGCAAGGACTGGCACAGCCATGCTATCGCCGCCCAGTTCGAAGGACGCCCGAGCGTTCAGCATTTCGGGTTCGAGCGCCTCACGTCTGACGCCTTACGCGCAGCATAAGGCGGAGCCTGTGTCGGGCGCGGCCATGGGGCCAGTGCCCGGCATGTTGTCCGACCTATCGCCAGACACGGCAGCCAGCATCGCTTCCACAATCTGCACTTCAAGCTGCGCGCCCATCACCGCGTTGATCTGGCGCACGGCGGACGGGCTGGTGATATTCAGTTCCGTCAACTGGCCACCAATGAAATCAGCGCCCACCAGCATGAGGCCCCGCGCTTTCAGGAGCGGTGCTATGCGCGCCACCGCCTCCCGCTCGCGGCCCGTCAGCCGTGTGTTTTCAACCCGCGCGCCCTGGTGAATATTGGCCAGATAGGCACCGTCACGCGGCACACGGTTAACCGCGCCAATGGGATTACCGTTCAGCAGGAATACCCGCTTGTCGCCTGCCGTAACTTCCGGCAGGAAGGCCTGCACTTGAACCATGCGCCTACCACCGCCTGCGCCAATGAAAGACTGCACGCTTTCACGCCAACCTCGATCGGATGTACTGACACGTGTGATCCCGCGACCGGAACAATCCCCAAGCGGCTTCAGCACAGCGGTGCCATGCTCTTCAACAAATGCCTCAAGCGCCGCCGCATTCATGGTGGTCAGGGTGGGTGGCACCAGGTCCGGCCAGTACAGCGGCAGCAGTTTTTCATTCAGGTCCCTGAGCGCAGAGATGCGGTTAAACTGATGCACATGGCCCGGCAGAAAATCCAGCAGGTACGTCAGCTGCAGATAGGCTTCATCCACCGGCGGATCGGTGCGCAAAAGAACGGCGCCAAAGTCGCCCGTCCACATTTCCAAAGCCTCGTCCCGCTCAAGCGGCATTGCGCCCCTGACCCGCCGTGCCCGAACCTGAAGCGTGTTCTGCCGAAGGATCAAATCACCCGCTTCGGCCCAGTAAACCGGCACACCGCGGGTGATCAGCTCAG
The DNA here is from genome assembly GCF_042651265.1 of Kordiimonas lipolytica. Taxonomy (GTDB): domain Bacteria; phylum Pseudomonadota; class Alphaproteobacteria; order Sphingomonadales; family Kordiimonadaceae; genus Kordiimonas; species Kordiimonas lipolytica. The sequence continues at coordinate 87,617 of NZ_JBHSCR010000001.1, forward strand.
CCATCAACAGAAGCGAGGTTTCGGTTTCTAGGTTCAGCGTTTCTGCCGGATCCATGATAAAGAGGAATGGTTCGGTCTCGGTCATGGGGCGCTCCTTACATCACAAGCTGGAAGCCGAAGCTGAAGATAAGCGTGCCTAAAAGCGCGAGCACAAGATAGGCCACAAACACTGGCAGACGGGCGAGCGCAAACACAGCAATCGACGCCGGGATGGATGTCACCCCACCCGCCAGCAGGAAGGCCATACCCGCCGCCGGCTCCATGCCTTCACCGATCAAGCCGCTGACAAGCGGCAATGCCGCATAACCGTTCAGATAGGCTGGCACGCCGATGACCGTCGCCAGGAAAATAGGGCCTGCGCCCTCCCCGCCCAATGCGGACATCACAAGGCCCTCCGGCATGTAGGCGACCATCAGGCTTTCAAGCGTGAAGGCGAATACGAGCCATTTCCCCAGGAAGAATGCGTTCGACAGCGTCGCCTCACGGAACATCAGTCTGCGTGCAGCATCACCCCAGAAGCGCCATATGATCGGCTGTTTGCCCGATACATCGGGCGCGCCGCAGCCACACCCGGCGGCGGACTGGCGGAGCGGGTCGCGGAATGCCCCGAACCGCTGCAGGGCGGCCACGCTGAAGCCACCCACCAGCCCCATGCCTACAGCAGCCACAGCCTTAAAGGCGGCAAATTCAAACCCGAGCGTGCCCATAGTCATGACAAACATCGTCGGGTCCATGATGGGGGAGGCCAGCCAGAAGGCCATCACGGCGCTTAAGGGGACGCCCATGGCCAAAAGCGCGGCTACCAGCGGGATCACACCACACGAACAGAAGGGTGAGAAAGCGCCCACCACGGCGGCGCTGATGATCATCACCGCCAGATGGCCGGTGAATGCTTTTGCGATCATTCGGTCCAGTGATGAGGCCCTGGCATGAGCGGCAATCAGGACCGACAGCATAAGGAAGGGAAACACACCCAACACCGCATCCCACACAAACCAGAGGGAGGCCATGGCCTGCGGCTCATCCCACAGGGCGAGCCCCACGAACAGTGCAAACAACAATATCAGAAGCTTGTCCGGCTTCGGCAATTGCAGGATGGTTTGATCTTTTCTGGCGATATCATTCATGATTATAAACCTAGTTTTATAGTTATATTGTCTCAAAAAAAAAGCCGAAGCTTTTCTCGCTGTCACAACCCGGCCAGGGCCGCTCTCTATCCGGACCGCGCTTTACTTGAGCGGCACGGCACGCTCTACTTGAGTGGCACGCCGGCGCAGCAGTCAGCGGTCAGGAAAGTCGCGACCTCGCCGAGGGTTTTGAAGTCGGCCACATTGATCACCTCGCGGCCCTGGCGTTCCTGCTTGATCGTACCGGCGCGCACCAGGTGGCTGATATGATGCGCAAGCGTCGAAGCCGGAATATCCAGATGCTTTTGCAACTGGCCCACATTCATGCCGTCGCAGCCCGCGCGAACCAGAAGCCGAAGCACAGCAAGCCGGGCCGGATTACCCAGCGAGGCAAAGACAGTGGCGGCGGTTTCATCCTTCATGGGGCACTCCTTAAAACTACATTTCTAGTTATGTGGTTTGGTGCAATTTGTCAAGGTCTCGACTGTGATATCCTTGCAACAAACCCGCTGGCGTTTCCGGACCGTCACGGAAACTTTCTGCACAAATCATTTGAATTCTAAATATAATACCCCTATATCATAACCATCAACGCACGGAACAAAGTGGTTTATGGCAACAAAAAGGCGTGTATACGTTCACACCTTCCTTTTCAAATAATTAGATTTGAAACTTTCTCGCGCCAGCGAGACGCCTGAACGCGTGTTTCAGCAATCCATACAGGAGATTTTTCCAATGGAGCTTTTCTTAAGAGCTCAGAGCCCCACCGATTTTGACCACACCACCGACACGGACGTTTTCGCTTGCGCGAAGAAACAAAGCCCGCTGGTGAAGTGGACATTCATCAATCGCATCAAGTCCTGCCACCAGAATGGTGAGCTAGGCGCAACTGTGATGCTGCTGGCGTGCGGCACCGTTCTCGCAGGCCTTCTTGCCGTCGCCAACATGGCAGACCGGGCAGCAGGGCTTTTCCGCTCCTGACGATCAAGTCTTCTCTGACGCTTATTTCTGCAACAGGTTGCGCGCATAGGGCGCGAGGCTATTGTCGAACCCGCTGAGCGCCTGGCCGGCTTCAAGGCGGGCCAGAAGCTTCTTTGACGCCTCAAGCGCACGATCGCTTGGGGCTGGCTCTTCTTGCCGTAGGGTGGGCGCACACAGGTGTGCGGCTTCTTCAAGACAGGCATTCAATGCACCCGGGCGTGCCACCGGCCGTACCGGCAAGACCGCCTCCAGGTCATAATCATACCCGAAATTCAGGAAATCATCCCGAAACCGGGCATAGATCGCCCGTTCGATATCCGGCGTGTAATGATCCTTCAGCTTCTGCCGCGCCTTCATGGCGTGATCCGCCTTTTCAGACAGCAGGTGGCTAAAATCCTGCCCGAAGGCATCTGCGGAAAAGCCTGCTAGGTCCGATGACAGCGTCTCCACATGACCCACCGAGTCATAAGCGATAAAATCGAAAAGACTGGCGTAGGTCTGGCTTCTGAAGTGGATATCGGTGCGCGCATTTGGCCGATCACAGACCATATAGACAAAATCGGCGAAACTCTCTGGCCTGCGCGGCAGCTGGAACTTCGCAGGAATATTCGGCTCAACATCCACTTTGGCAACGATCTTTTCCAGATAGCCCGACAACAGACGGATATAGGGGTTGCGCACAATGGTAAGCATGCGACGGCCCCGAAGCGCCTCGTAAAAAGCCTCAATGCCCGACTTCCTGAAGCCAAGCCACGGCGTGCGCGCGTCAGGATTCGCAAACCGCCAGCCATAGTTATGGACGGAAAAATACTGCTTGCCCACAGGCCGGCAATGCCCCAGCTCATGCTCTACCTGCCACAGGAATCGCTTCACATTGGTGTTGGCCGCCTTGCTGATGGGCACATAGCCGTAACCCAGCTGTTTCGACAGCACAGAATCCCGCGCGGTGTCCCTGAGTGTAATATGGTCGATCATGCGCTATCCGCCAATGTCCGTGCCAGCCGTCATGGCTGCCTCAGGTCTGTATTATCACGACTGCCCAGCGCTGCAACAAGTGGATGCTGGCTGTGCTGGGACTGCAGATGCTGCCAGACGGCCTGGGCCCCAGCGTTATCGTCAAGGGCATCAAGAACCTGCATTTCCAATATCTTTGCGTCCACCCGACCCGGCACCTTTGCCACAGCCTGAGACACCACGCCGTGGGCCAGCGACGGTTCACCCGCTTCAAGCATAAGCCGAGCCAGCATGATCAGAACATTCGGCGCCCGGCAATTGTCGTTATACGCAGCCTCCAGAACATCCCGGGCCTCTCTTTCCCGGCTCAACGCTTCAAGCACGCGTGCACGCATCCAGACACACCGGGGCAATGCCTGCCAGTCATGCCACCAGGCTGCGGCCAGTCTTTCGACTGCCTCCAGTTGCAAGCCATACTGCAGGCAGGTCTGCGACAGCGACAGAAAGCGGTCCCTACCGGTTGTCTGGGGCGCGGCCAGATGTTCCATCATGTCGGCGATTTCCGCTTCCAGGCTGCCTGCCGTTTCCAGGTCAGCTGAAAGTTTCTTGAGGCGAGCGCTATCCGGAAACTGCTGCCGCGCCAGGTTTGTGACAGCCTTTGCTTCCGCCAGATGCTGGCGCGCCTTCAGAACTGCCGCTAGCTGGGCATGCACGTCCGGGTCCTCAGGCGCCTTCTCCACCGCCTGACGCGCGAGCGTCTCTGCGAATTCAAGTCGTCCCGGCTTCATGTTGAGCCCAGAAAGCGCCTTCAAAAGCCAGGGCGACCGCATATACCGATCATAAGCCTCTGTCAAAAGGTCACTCGCTTCAACAAGGCGCCCCAGCCTGATCAGCACCCGGCTGCGCAATTCAATACAAGCGGAATGCCGACGCCACTTCTCCCAATGCATGGCAGCGATTTCTTCAACCGCATTGAGTTCAATCCCGAACTTGAGCGAAACCCGGCACAGTTCACGATAATCGGCGATCGTCGGCTCGCCCGTGGTCAGGTTTTTCCTGAGCCGGGCAGCGATGGGCCCGGCCTGTGCACGCTGCCAGTTCTGATCCGACTTTTTATAGCTCAGGTTCTGGCCCAACACCGCCTCAGGGCCCGGTGCAATCTTCAGGTTCCTGAGATAATCCACCAGATAGCAGCTATAGCTGCCCTGCTGCAGCAGTTTTGCCAGCTCTGTCGTGAAGACATAGGGGCCGGTCAGCGTGCCGATACCTACATCTTCGCTTGCGTGCTCAAGGATATTAATGGCTGCAGCCGACAACACATTCCCGATCAGCTTTGAACCGGGCGCAACAGCCATGAAATTATTCTGCACCCGTCGCTGCCCGTAATCGAGAAAGAAGATATCCCGATCAAGGTCAAAAAGAGGCAAAGCACCATCGGTCGCGCCATTGTCCGCATCCAGATAGTAGCCACCGAATTCCTGCAGATAGACCAAGCGAAAAAGATCCGCCTTCATGGCCGGGTGGAAGCAGCGATCAAACAGGTCCAGAAGGGGTTTTCCATCAATATCGCGGTCAGCCAGATAGCGCCGCGCCCCTTCTTCATCATAGAGAATATAGTCAATCTGATGCTTGTCCGCCCAAGCCTTGCTGAGCGCCAGCATACGCCCGACATCCTCGGGTGGCTCCTTGTCCCAGAACTGGATTAGTCGCTTGGGAACATGCCCACCGTCTTTGACATCCGGAATGTCCTGCAAGAGGTAGTCGCGAAAAACGCGTGCAAACCGGTCTTGCTCCTGATTGCGTGACATGAGGCCCCCACCTGTTTAAGTCACCACGAATTCGTGCGTTGAGGGTGCTATTACATGGCAGGCAACGGGTGTCAACTCACGGTCCCTACGCGATAGGTTTAGTGAAGTTCCGCCTGCCGGGCCTTAGGTGCTGGCCTCAGCCGCTGTCGAATGGACCGGGGCAGCCCGATGGCCACCCCGACTATTTGCCTGCCGCCTAGAAGCGGGCACGAACGCCTGCGTAGGCGGAAATGCCCGGCGTGCCATAACCCAACACCTGCTGATAGTCTTCATCGAACAGGTTATCGATCCGGCCAAACAGTTCCACCGTGTCGGTGAGCTTATAGGCAGCGCTCAGGTCCACGCGGGTCCAGACATCCACCACTTCGCGCTCGCCGGTCACAAAATCGACGCTGGTGTCATATTCCTTGCCATTCAGCGTGATGCTGACATTGGTGGTCAGCCGGTCACACACCTGCCAGCTGAGCGCGGCGAAGGCCTCATTCTTCGGCTTACGCGCCAGCTGCTGGTCCGCCGTCAGGTCGCGCGCCGCGTTATGGGTATAGTTGGCGCTGAGGTTCACGTTGTCCGTCAGGTCAGCCGTCAGCTCCAGCTCCACGCCCTTGGCGCTGGTTTCCTCGATGTTGCGGTAACCGTCTGTGAAGGTGAAGGTGATCAGGTCTTTGGTGTCCTGGTTGAAATAGGTTGCGCTGAAAGTTGCCCGGCCATCCAGGAAAGGCTGTTTGAAACCGACCTCCCAGCTATTGGACCGCTCAGGCCGAAGCGCTGCTTCCTTGACTGCGTCTGCCTGGGCGATGTTGGAATCGAACCCGCAGCAGGAGAAGGTCAGGTGGAAAATGCTCGGCGCCTTGAAGCCCTCGCTCCAGGCAGCTGTCAGTTGAGTGCCGGTACCTTCAACCACATAGGATGCGTTCAACTCGCCATTCGTTGTAGAGCCGAAGGTTTCATGGTCATCCAGCCGCACACCGCCAGAGATCGTCAGCCCGTCGATGCCGTCATACGAAAGGATGCCGAACAGGCTGTCTGTAGAGATGGGCTCAGGGTCCTGCAATTTGGCTTCTGTCACTTCATGCTGCGCGCCGGCCGTGAGTGTCCAGCCATCCGCGACTTCAAGAATGCCCAGATAGTCAAAATTCAGGCGCTCGCCTTCCGCGCCAAACGCGAAGGCACCCTTGCTGAAATTGTCGCGCGTGATGGACGAATATTCCACGGACAGCGTGTTCGACAGCCGCCCGTCCATCAGATCGATATAGGCACGCCCAGCGATGGAAAATTCCTCAGACTTGCTCATGTCATCCGTGTCGGTCAGGGCATAACTGAAGTCATCCATCAGGGCGAAAGCGTCATACTCACTTTCAGTGTCGGTATAGCTGGCGGTAACATTAAAGCGCACGTTGTCTGACAGCTTGGTGCGCACCTTGCCGCGCACGGTCAGGCTTTCATACCCGTCCGCTTCCTTGCCGCCATCAGAAGCAGAGATGCCGTCGGTATCGAAATAGGATGCGCTGAGGTTGAAATTGACCCGGCCTGAGCCACCACGCGCGGAACCGCCGATGCGCTTGCTGTCATAAGCGCCATATTCGCCAAAGACCTCGCCAGCGAATCCCTCTTCGCCAGATTTGGTGATGATGTTGATCACGCCGCCGATGGCGTCAGAGCCGTAAAGCACCGCCTGCGGACCGCGCAGCACCTCAATCCGCTCGATGCCGTTTGGATCAAGGGTTGAGAAATCGAACCCACCGCCCGGCGCTGACGGATCGTTCACCTGAACACCATCGATCAGGATCACCGTCTGGTCCGATGACCCGCCACGGATGGTTACAGTGGCCACACCGCCAAAGGTACCATTCTGGTTGATGGCAACACCCGGCAAGCTTTGAAGCGCATCGACCACATATTGGTACTGGCGGCGCTCAAGCTCTGCCGCGCTCATCACCGAAATGCTTTTGGCGACCTCACTCACAGGTTGGACGCGCCGCCCGGCGGTCACAACGAATTCTTCGATATCTTCGTCCTGCGCGGACGCGGCAGGCGCAAAAGAAAGCGCGGTACTGGCGAGCACGAGCGCCTTCAGGGGAAACAGTCTGGACATGGACAAGCTCCATATTCGGCCACAGGGGCCCATACAAAAAAAGCTGTAAAAAGGAGATTGTCGGAAATGAGAGGGACAAGCTCCGTACACAGCAACGACCTTGTCGCCGGTACGGAAATCCGCTTCCCATGGTTGACCCGACCGAGGAAATGGGCGACCGGATGGCAGGTCTCCTGGCTTGTGTTTCACCGTGTTCCCCGCCCTTCCCGGCTATCGCCAGTGGGCCCACTGGGGGACACTCCACACATACAGTTGCGGGCACAGCTGCGGATTTACCCTCTGGGCTTACCGCATTCCCTCTTCGCTCTTGCCCATACGGGCAACAGAACCATCGCGTGCGCCATGCTTAAAGGCTGATGGGGCTGAATACAACAGAAAGATCATCTCATTCAGGTGCCCCAGGCTTTGACAGGTGGTGTGATCTGTCACGCCGTCCAGCCCGTATTCACAATGCAGTCTAACTAAAAGGGATACTCAGAATGTCTATAGTTCAATTCGACCAGGACAATATTGAAAACACACTTGCGAAAATGTCCGACAAAGAGATCGACAGCCTTGCTTTTGGCGCGATCGAGCTCGACTCCACCGGCAAAATCCTGCGCTACAACGCTACAGAAGGCGCCATTACAGGTCGCGACAAAGACGCGGTTATCGGGGAAAATTTCTTCGAAAGCGTAGCACCTTGCACAAAAACAGAGGAGTTCTTCGGTCGGTTTGAGAACATTCGAGACGGCAAGGAAGAAAGCGTCATCTTCCACTATACTTTTGACTACCAAATGTCGCCTACCAAAGTGAACGTGCACATGAAAAAGGCGATTGTCGGGGATAATATCTGGATCTTCGTCAAGCGGATGTAGCTGATGACCATCCAGCCCCCAACTGCCACAATAAAGCCCTCGCGCACCTGCCTTGAAGACGATCAAATGACTTTCTTCCGGGCAGTAGCAGACCTTGTTCGCCAGGAAGTGGGAAAACTGCGCGGCCAATCCTTCACGGAAGCCCTGACCCCGGACACACGTCTGGACAGCGGACATGAAGGGCATCCGGGTCTTGCATTAAAATCCCTTAATCTGATGGATGTCGCTACATCGGTGTCTGACATGTTCCATATAGGCAAGGCGGGGCTGGATGATTTACTGCTGGCCAGGCGCACTCTTGGCGACTGGGCCGAAATTGCGCTGCAGGCCCAAAGCATTCTGCTGGCAGGGGATACCCCTGATGAAGGCATCGGCTTCCGGACGTCAGGCACGACCGGAAGCCCCAAACTTGTCAAACATTCCATGAACCGCCTTCTGGAAGAAGTAGATGTTTGGGCGGACATGTTCACGGGCCGCAGGCGCATCGTCAGCGCGGTGCCCGGTCATCACATCTATGGCTTTCTGTTCACCTGCCTGCTGCCCAGAAAACTGGACGTAGAAGTTCTGGACGTGCGCTATTCCATGCCTGGGGCCACTATCGCCGCGCTCAGGGAAGGTGACCTGATCATCGGGCAACCCGACTTCTGGCAGCGAATGCTCGATACAGTATCCAGGCAGGGTCTGGCACTACCCCAGGGTCTTTCCGGCGTGACATCCACCGCACCGATGCCTCCGTCAAGCGGCAGTCAACTTGTCGAACAGGGGATGGAAAATCTGATCGAGGTGTATGGATCAACCGAAACGCTGGGGATCGGTTGGCGAGACTTGCCCGCAACCAGTTTTGCCCTGCTTCCACTATGGAAAAGGGAAGGCAGCGGCATTCGTCATGCGGCGGAAAAGTTCATTGCCCCCATTCAGGATAAGCTTGTCTGGCATGATGACACCCAGTTCAGTATCTCGGGGCGGCTTGATGGAATGGTGCAAATTGGCAGCAAAAACCTGTGCATTTCGTCGATGGAGCAGGCTGTGAGCATGATAGAGGGCGTCGGCAGCGCGTCAATCAGGGTCGAACAACGGGAAACGGGACAGCGCCTTATCGCTGATATTGAAGTAGCAGACCCGGACATACCCCATTCAGTCCACGCATCTGTGCAGGAAGCGCTGGCGCCGCACGTGGAAAATTGCTGTGAACCAGAGATCCGGTTTCAACCTGCTTCAGATCACTAAATTGTCGGGAAAGAGAAAGCGTGGTGCTGCTGAGAAGATTTGAACTTCCGACCTCTCCCTTACCAAGGGAGTGCTCTACCCCTGAGCTACAGCAGCAGGCCACGTCTTGCGAGCGATCTTCTATAAGCGCCCCCGGCGCGAGTCAATAAGTAATTTCCGCGCACATTCAATCTTGAAAATCGCCGCGCTTTGGCGCAAATGTGGTCGCATGAGCGAAAAGACAAAAACCGACAAGCCAATCAAGCAGGATTCAGGCAAGCTGAAGGATGCCGAAAAACAGGCCCGGCTGGCAGAAGCCCTGCGCGCCAACCTGCGCCGCCGCAAGGAACAGCAGCGGACGCGCAAGACCGAAGACTAAATGGCCGCGCCTTCACGGCTTTTTTCCGCTCACACCTCACCCCGCCTTTTAAAAGCTACATCTGGTAGGTTTAACGCTTGTCGCGCACAAGCGATTGGCTTACTAATGCGGGAAATAACTGTGCCCCTGTGGGTTGGGGCAAAAGCCAAACAAAAGCCACTCAGGGGAGACGCCAATGGCCATCATGTCCGATAAATGGATTCGCGAAATGTCACAACAACACGGCATGATCGAACCGTTTGTGGACGGGCAGGTCAGGAAGGATAACATCTCCTACGGGCTGTCATCCTATGGTTATGACGCCCGCGTGGCGCCTGAGTTCAAGATTTTCACCAATGTGGACAGCGCCATCGTCGACCCAAAAGACTTTTCCCCGAAAAGCTTTGTCGACCGCGACACAGATGTGTGCATTATCCCGCCGAACAGCTTCGCCCTGGCGCGGACGGTCGAGTATTTCCGCATTCCAAAAGACGTGCTGGTGATCTGCCTTGGCAAATCAACCTATGCCCGCTGCGGCATCATCGTGAATGTGACACCGCTCGAGCCCGGCTGGGAAGGCCATGTGACGCTGGAGTTCTCCAACACCACCCCACTGCCCGCAAAAATCTACGCCAACGAAGGTGCCTGCCAGTTCCTGTTCCTGCAAGGGAACGAGCCGTGCGAGACCGCCTACAGCGACCGCAGCGGCAAATATCAGGGCCAGACCGGCGTTACCCTGCCGAAGCTTTAAGGCGTTTGCCAAAGCGTGCAGGGTTTTCAAAATGCCAGATACCCCCGAAACTAAAGACACCATTTGGACGCACATTCTTGTGGGGTCTCTCGTAGGAGGAATAGGCGGCATTAGTGGGTATCTTTTTTCAGGAAACCCCGAAACGGCACTGCAAACTACAGGCTTTCTTTTTATCGTCGGATTTTTTACAAGCCTGTTCAACTAACTGATGGACAATTTGTTCGCACATCATCGCCGCCAAGCTGCCTTTATTGGGGGCCAAGTTAGGCTTTCACAGACACGAAATTGAATAAGGGCACAAAGACTGATGGACAAACTGGTTATTGAGGGCGGGAACAGGCTTGAAGGCGTGGTTCCTATTTCGGGCGCGAAAAACTCCGCGCTCAAGCTCATGTGTGCGTCCCTTCTTTCTGCCGAACCTCTCACGCTTCATAACATGCCGCGCCTTGCGGACATCACGACGCTTGCGGATCTCCTCAATCACATGGGCGTCACTGTCACCATGGCGGGCGGACAGGGCGGTCGCATTGCGGGCCGCAGCCTCACGTTCGATGCCGGGCAGATCAACGACACGGTCGCTCCATACGATTTCGTGCGCAAGATGCGCGCATCCATTCTGGTGCTGGGGCCCCTTGTGGCCCGCGCGGGCGAAGCGATCGTGAGTTTACCCGGCGGCTGCGCCATCGGCACCCGCCCGATTGACCTGCACCTGAAGGCCCTGAAAGCGCTGGGCGCAGAGATCGACGTGGCCGAGGGCTATGTGAGGGCAAGCGCACCAAAGGGCCTCACGGGCGGCAACATCCGCTTCCCGTTTGTCTCAGTCGGTGCCACCGAAAATGCGCTGATGGCCGCCACGCTCGCGAAGGGCACGACGGTGATCGAGAATGCCGCGCGCGAGCCTGAGATCGCCGATCTGGCAGCCTGCCTGAACGCCATGGGTGCGCGAATTGAAGGCGCGGGGCATGAGACCATCACGGTTGAGGGCGTGGACCGCCTGCACGGCGCCGAACATGAAGTGATGCCTGACCGGATCGAGGCGGGCTCCTACGCTGTCGCGGCGCTGATGACGCGCGGCAACCTCCTGCTTGAAGGCGCGCGGGCCCATGACATGCAGGCCACGCTTGATAAATTGGAAGAAGCGGGCGGTATCGTGACGGTTGAGGACGGCGGCATCCGCGTCAAATCCAACGGCCATATCCACGGCTTCAATATCGTCACCCAGCCCTTCCCTGGTTTCGCCACCGACATGCAGGCCCAGTTCATGGCGCTCGCCTGCGTGGCCAACGGCGCCAGCGTGATCACCGAGGCCATTTTCGAGAACCGCTTCATGCACGTGCCGGAACTGTGCCGTCTGGGCGCGGACATCACGGTTACTGGCTCCAGCGCCACCGTGCGCGTTGTTGACAGGCTGAAAGGCGCGCCCGTGATGGCCACAGACCTGCGCGCAAGCATGGGCCTCGCGCTCGCCGCCCTGGTGGCGGAAGGCAAGACGGAACTGAGGCGGCTTTATCACCTGGACCGCGGCTATGAACGGCTTGAAGAGAAGCTCAAGGCCGTGGGCGCGAATGTGGAACGCATGCCAGACTAGCCGGACCAAACGCTTCCAATAGATTTTCTGCGCTCTTCCTTAATGGGAAACCACTTGAAGCATGGGGGCATGCCGCCTACATTGCAGTCGATTCTGACTATTGGAAACCGTGCTTTATGAGCGACCCTTTGAAACTGATCAGCCACACCGAAGAGGACCTGACCATCATGTCAGGCCTTTTGCAGGATACCACCGTGCGCGTGGGCGACATTGCGTGGCTGCCGAAAGAGCACCGCTTCGCTTTTGTCGGCAACCGCTTCCGCTGGGAAAAGAAGCGCAAGTTTTTCCGCCCCAAGGGCGAGCGCGTGCGCACCGGTTTTCACATGAACGGCATCCTGGCGGCAAAGCTTCACGGCATTGACATCAAGGATGAGGATACTGTGCTTGAGCTTCTGGATATCGAGGTTCATGAAAACGGTGTCGATTATTTCATCATGCTGAATTTCGCCGGCGGGGCCAGCATCCGGCTGACGGCCGAATGCATTGATGCCACGCTTTCAGACATGGGCGATGAATGGGAAGCGCTTGAACGCCCCCATCATGCGGACTAAGTCCACCCTGGCAGCACCATGCCGCCACCATTTCTTTTGTACTTTATAAAAGCGAACCGGAACCGACCGATGGAACTCACAGATAAACTGGTACTCGCCCTGCCGAAGGGCCGCATTCTCGAGGAAGTCATGCCACTCGTGAAAGCTGCCGGTATCCATCCGGAAGCCGCGTTCGATGACCCGAAATCCCGCGCCCTGCAGTTCGACACCAACATCCCGAACTTGTCCATCATCCGTGTGCGCGCGTTCGATGCCGCAACCTTCGTTGCCTTCGGTGCCGCCCACATGGCGGTTGTCGGCAACGATGTGCTGCAGGAATTTGGATATTCTGACCTCTATTCGCCGCTTGATCTGGACATCGGCCACTGCCGCCTGTCGCTCGCGATGCCGGAAGATGAAGCCACGGAAGACCCGCGCGAATGGTCGCACATTCGCGTGGCCACCAAATACCCGAACCTGACGCGGCGCTATTATGCCGAACGCGGGGTTCAGGCCGAATGCATCAAGCTGAATGGCGCCATGGAACTGGCGCCGCAGCTGGGGCTCAGCCGCCGCATTGTTGACCTTGTGTCCACCGGCGGCACTCTCAAGGCCAACAAGCTGAAGGAAGTGGAGGTGCTGACACACATCACCTCGCGCCTTGTGGTGCATCGCCCGGCCTTCAAAACTCGCCCGCGCGAGATCAGCTACTGGATCGACCGTTTCAGGGAGGCTGTGCAAGATGGCGCAAATTCTTAAAAGCCGCGCACCCGACTTCGAAGCCGCCTTCAAGGCACTCCTGTCGGCCAAACGCGAAACCACGACGGATGTGCGCGATGTGGTCACCGACATCCTGCGGGACATTCAGGACCGGGGCGATGACGCGCTTTATGACCTGACGTTCAGGTTCGACCGGTTCGACGCGCGCGGTCGCGGCCTCGCCATATCCGACGCCGAGGTTGAGGCTGCCTGCGCACAAGTGGACGCGGAGACCATGGCCGCGCTCGAAGTAGCCGCAAACCGCATCCGCGCCTTCCACGCCAAGCAGATCCCGGACGACCTGGACTATACAGACGAGGTGGGCGTGCGCCTTGGCCAGACCTGGCAGGCCGTGGAGGCCGCTGGCCTTTATGTGCCGGGCGGTACCGCAAGCTACCCATCAAGTGTTCTGATGAACGCCATTCCGGCGTCTGTCGCGGGCGTCGACCGGGTGGTGATGGTTGTGCCCACACCCGATGATGTGCTGAACCCCCTCGTGCTGGCGGCCGCCAAGCTCGCAGGCGTGACCGAAATATACCGCATCGGCGGCGCGCAGGCTGTGGCCGCCCTTGCCTATGGCACCGAATCAATTGCACCAGTCGATAAAATCGTCGGCCCCGGCAACGCCTTTGTGGCCGAAGCCAAGCGGCAGGTGTTCGGCAAGGTGGGCATCGACACCATCGCAGGCCCGTCGGAAATCCTGGTGGTCGCTGACAATAAGAACGACCCGCGCTGGATCGCGGCAGACTTACTCTCGCAGGCTGAGCATGACACGGCGGCACAATCCATCCTGATCACCGATGATGAAGCCTACGCGCGCCAGGTTATGGCCGCGGTTGAAGACCATCTGGCGTCGCTTGACCGGCGCAGTATCGCGCTCGCAAGCTGGACCGACTATGGCGCTGTCGTCATCGTGGACAGCCTGATGGAGGCTGTGCCACTGGTGAACCGGCTGGCACCGGAGCACCTTGAACTGGCGATGGATGACGCTGACGCCTTCGCAGGCCGGGTCAGGAACGCGGGCGCCATCTTTCTTGGCCGCTACACGCCCGAAGCTATCGGCGATTATGTCGCCGGGCCAAACCACGTGCTGCCGACCGCGCGCGCGGCGCGCTTTTCATCCGGCCTCAGTGTCTATGATTTCATGAAACGCACCACATTTGTGGGCTGCACGAAAGCCAGCCTTCAGGCCATTGGGCCATCAGCTGTAAGGCTCGCGGAAGAAGAAGGTTTGGGCGCACATGCACTTTCGGTTGCCATTCGGCTGAAAGACCCTAAACAATAGAGCCATGGCTACTCATAAGCTCGTAGATGTGACACTGGATGAAAGCACGGTCGTGCGCTGGAGCGCGGACGTCGAGCACGAGCGCCGCATTGCCATCTTCGACCTTCTCGAGGAAAACAGCTTCCAGCTGGAAAAATCCGCCGACGAGTCATACGAAGGCCCATACAAGCTGACGCTTGCGACCATTGAAGGACGGCTGAACTTCGACGTGAAGTCCACAAACGATGACCTCTTGATGACCTTCCGACTGGCCATGACACCGTTCCGGCGCATCATCCGCGAATATTTCGCCATCTGCGACAGCTATTATGAGGCGATCAAGACCGCCAGCCCCAGCCAGATCGAAGCGATCGACATGGGCCGCCGCGGGCTTCATAACCAGGGCAGTGAACTGCTGCAGGAACGTCTTGAAGGCAAGATCAAGGTGGACACGCAAACTGCGCGGCGCCTTTTCACCCTGGTGTGCGTGTTGCACCTCAAGGAAAACCGGGGACCACGATGACAGACGCGCAAAAACCCGTGAAAAGCGTTCTGTTTGTCTGCAACCAAAACGCCGTCAGGAGCCCGATGGCCGAAGCGCTGGCGAGCAAACATTCGAAGCGCCGCTTGTTTGTCGAATCGGCCGGGCTGATCGCGGGCGCGCTTGATCCTTTCTCAGTCGCCGCCCTCAAGGAAGAAGGCATCGACATTTCAAACCACAAAGCACTGACGCTCGCTGACGTGAAACTGGACGCGTTCGACCTGATTGTAGCGCTGACCCAGGAGGCCAAGGACCGCATTGAAAAGGATGCCTCTGCCGCAAATGTTGCGCTTGAGTTCTGGCCCACGCCCGATCCATCCGACGCAGAAGGCAACCGGAATCAGATCATGGACAGCTACCGGCTTGTGCGCGATCATCTGGAGTGCCGCATCGCCGACCGCTTCCCCTATTAGGCCATAATCGGCTTATGTGCGGTAAAAGTGGCACTAAATTTGGGTCATTCATGGCAAAATCACCACAAACCGCTGACTTTTTAGCCCCCGAAACGCCAAAAATGTTGCATTTCGGCTGCACACGCTTCATGTATGTGCGCGAATTGAAAGCCATAACAAGGAGATAAAATGGCTAAAGAAGAAGTTTTGGAGATGCGCGGCAAAGTGACCGAACTGCTGCCAAACGCCATGTTCCGTGTAGAACTTGAAAACGGCCACGAGATTCTGGGTCATACCGCAGGCAAGATGCGCAAGAACCGCATCCGTGTGCTGGCGGGCGACGAAGTTCTGGTTGAACTGACGCCATACGACCTGACCAAAGGCCGCATCACCTACCGTTTCAAATAAGATCGGTCGGGACCTGATGGCCGTGCGCCCACATGACGCCCAGAAGGGCGCGCAAGCTACCCAAACAGCTCAAACACTCGTCCTCGCCTCGGCATCCCCGCGGCGACGGGATCTGTTGGCGCAGATCGGCATAACGCCGGACGCCATCGCGCCGGCCCATATTGACGAGACACCTTTCAGGGATGAACTGCCAAAGCCCCACGCCGAACGCCTGGCGCGGGAGAAGGCAGCAGCTATCGCGCCTGACCATGTTGGCGCGCTCGTTCTGGCGGCCGACACAGTCGTGGCCGTGGGCAAACGCATCCTACCGAAAGCGGAAGACGAAGCCACAGCACGCATGTGCCTGAAGATGCTTTCCGGCCGCAGGCACAAGGTGATTTCCGGCATATCCATCGTGCTACCGAGCGGCAAACACTTGACCAAATCGGTCACCACGGTTGTCGCCTTCAAGCGCCTCTCAGACATGGATATTGACCACTATATCGAGAGCGGCGAGTGGGACGGCAAAGCCGGTGGCTACGCCATCCAGGGGCTTGCCGCCACATATGTACGCTTCCTTTCCGGGTCATACTCAAACGTCGTCGGGCTACCGCTCTTTGAAGTGGGTGGCTGGCTGAACGCGCACCTAAAGCAGAACTGACATGACAGGCTTCACCATCATCGAGCCCGGCTTACTGGAGTGGCGCAGCGCCACCGTGGACGAAGACGGCTTCGCAGAGACCATCCAGTTTCATACCGACGCGGACCTGAGCCCCTTGGACGCCATTTTCCGCGCCCGGGTCACCCGCGTGGACGGCACGCTGGACATGGCCTTCCTTGACCTGGGCGACGGGCTCGCGGGTGCCATGAACCTCAGGCGCGCGAAACTGCTGGTGAAAGGCCGCGCAGACAGCATCAGCGACTGTGTGCGTGAGGGCGACATGCTGACCGTGCAGGTGCTGGCGGAACCTTCCGCGCTTGAAGGCAAGGCACTGCCAGTAACGCCGCGCCCACGGCTCCTTGGCCGCTATGTGGTGGTGGAAGCCGGTGGCGCGCGACTGAACTTCTCAAAAGACCTGGGGCCAAAGGCCCAAAAGGCACTTGCCCCGCTTCTCACGGATATGGCGTCAAACGCCGCCCTGATCGTGCGCAGCCACGCCGGCAGCGTTCCGCCTGCAGCTGTTGCGGCAGAAGCCGGGATGCTGATGAATGCGCTTTGGGGCATGGCAGACAAGCCGGGCATGTTGTTCGCCCACAGCCCCATGGCGCAAGCGCTGCTGGCCGCACCCCACGACGATGGCGAAATCCTGATTGAAGGTGGCAGTGCGCTTGCAGATGCCAAGGCCATGGCTGCCCGCTACTGGCCTGACGTGGCCGACCGGCTGAAGCCATACAAGGGCAAAACCGCCGCGTTCGAGGAATATGGCGTCAACGAAGCCGTTGAAGAAGCGCTCTCGGACCGGATTGATCTGCCGTCTGGCGGCTGGATCTCCATCACCCCCACACCGGCGCTGACGGCTGTGGATGTGAACATGGGTGGTGCGCTGAAGGGCCGCAATGCCGGTGAAGCCAAACTGATCACCAATATGGAAGCGGCCATGGCTGTGGCATGGCACCTCAGGTTCCAGGATATCGGCGGCCTTGTGGTGGTGGATTTCATCGATATGTCATCCAAGGGCCACGCCAGGGAACTGATGAACACCGTGGATGCCGCCTTCAAGAATGACACTGTGCCGGTGCAGCACACGGGCCTGTCGCAGTTCGGCCTGATGGAAATCAACCGCAAGCGGTCGGGCCTGAGCCTTCGCGACCGCATGATAGTGCGTGCCGCCCCAAGCGCCCGGGCACAGGCACAGGCCCTGCAGCTGCTGCGCGACGGCGTGCGCGCGGCAAACCGGGCAGAGCCAGGCGCGCTTGTCATTGCCGCACCTGAAGGCACGAAACGGTGGCTGGAGGCGCGCACGGATGTGACCGATTCGCTCCGTGAAGCGACCGGGCGCGACGTGGTGATCGAAGGGGCAGCCGAACCAGCAGTGTGGCTCAGGGCATAAGAGAAAGGGAGACGCATGTCTGACAAGAAAGCAAAAGCAAAAACCGGCAGCAAGTGCCCCGAATGCGGCAAGCCGGGCGTTCAGCAATTCCGCCCCTTCTGCTCCAAGCGCTGCGCGGATGTGGACCTTGGGAAATGGTTCAACGAGGAATATACTCTGCCCGGCGACACGGAAATACCGGACGATATTGGCGAGGCAGAGCCTTCGTAACAAAGACGTCAAAAAAATTCGATTCAGCGCTGGACAGGCCCAAAGTTATTGCCTATAAGCGCCTTCGCTGACGCGGTATTCATTGCTGCGGATATGGCATGCCCGGGTAGCTCAGTTGGTAGAGCAGCGGATTGAAAATCCGCGTGTCGGTGGTTCGAATCCGCCCCCGGGCACCACTTAAAAAAGCCGCTCCGTCATGGGCGGCTTTTTTGTTGGCCTCGCACCTCAACGCGCCGGGCACCGGGACAAGGGCACCTTGGAAGGCTTGAAGCGTGTGAAACGGGTTTCTGATACCTTGCGGCCGTTTCCATCATATATGCCAAGCAGATATTCACGATTTTCCACACGATATGGACCTATTCTTCCATCAACGCATGTTGGAAAGGTCCGCAAAGTCTTGTCATCCACGATGAACTTGTCGCCACTGCTGAGGAGAACCTCGATACTTTTCTCAAACAATAGCTTGTCGCCGCGGCCATAAAAGACCGCCTGGTGGCGTGCAATGTTTTTACTGACCTCTTCAGCAGACAGTTCAACAGCCATCACATTCGCTTCTTCAAAATAGCGGCACAGCCTGCCACGAAAATTCGTTTCATGCAGGAATATAGGCTGGCCAGGACCATGGACCCACTCGCCGGTCTCGATATTGATGACACCCTCTTGATCCAGCCCCTTCCCTTCCGGTGCCAAACTGACGCAGGCCAGATCGCCCTCTGGCAACCGGCCGTACAGCTCATTGAAATAGGGTGTGATGGCGGTGCCGGTCGAATCGATGTAAGTGAGGTTATTCTTACTGCCGCCGAGGTCTTTTTTGCTCATCACCACAAGGGCGCGGTTGTCCCTGAACCGCCTGTCTGTCAGTTGCCCCATCTGGTGAATATATTTGGGCGGGATAACCCAGACACCATGCTGGTCGACAAAGCCGAAGCGCTTCTTCTCTTCATCAAACTCCTTCTTGAGCTCCCGCCAGTCAACGGGCGGCCGCACCATGGCGGCTATGGCTGGCGAAGAAATTTCTGCAGCCAGCTGGTGACGGAGATCATACCCCGGTTTGCTAAGGAGGAAGGCGAATGCAAACAAAAGAAGGCACGCGGTTCCGGCAAGTTTGGACCGCCGTTCAATATAGACGCCATAGACGGCATCACTTTGCACAAACCCCATAACCAGCGGCCAGGCTGCCATGGCGTAAATGGCCCAGGAGGGGGCATCCCGCTCTGCTCCTCCATCAGCAAGATCGGGCGCGAGCGCATACTCAAGAAACCCCAATATCAGCGGATAGGCCAGCGTCACCAGAAAACGAACCGGTTGCCAATGCAGCCACCAAAAAATCCCGCCAAAAAACGTGTAGAAAAAGCCACTCCAGCTCCACCAGTCTATGGTTGATGCATTTTTCATAGTCTCACCCTGACCTTCAGCGCCGCTGCTTCCGCCGCTTCTTTTTTTCCCGCTTGCTCAGCGGCCCACCTTCCATCGGGCCGCCCTCGTAACCATCCAGTTCGGGCCAATCGACCTCGCCCCAGGGGTTGTCACACGCCGGCGCCACATGAACCACCATGCCATAGCCCGAGAGGCTGATGATGCCGTCTATCGTATCTTCCTCGAAGGAACAGTGCGTGGAAAGGCTGCCACCATATTGATCCATGTCTGTGTCATGGCGCCATGCCATGGCCATCTTGTCCAGAAACTCAACATCCCGGACCTTGAGCGTCCAATAGTCGCCCTCAACCGTGAAGTCCGCCACATAGCCCCGGCAGACGAACTGTCCCTGTTCGTGCAGGAATGCCCGCCCGACAATATCCCTTGCCACGACATCCTCTGCACTGAGTTTCAGAACCGTCATTTCCAGCCCTTCTTGCGCATCACCTCACGCCGTAAATCACCAAAGCTCTTGCAGAAGGGGTTGTCCATTCGCGCACGGGTGTTGCAGACGGCTTCATAGTCACTCACCAGCAGCGTTTGGCCCACGCATCGCTTGTTATATCGCGGTAGCAGGTTTTCATTATAATCTTCTACATTCGAATTATAGCGGGACTGGTACCGGTCATGCTCGCGCGCCAGTTCCCGCTGGTAGTTCCGGTTTGTGGTCTCATTATAGCGCTTCTTTGCATGGCGCTGCATGCGGGCATAGTCATCCATGCGTTTCTGGGCACGCAAAATATCATCACCAAAGGAGATACAGTCCCACGCCTGATCCCGTGTCAGCGGCTTGTCGGCAGCCATTGCCGAAATACCTGACACCACCAGCAACAATACACACGCAACAGTCATCATCAGGGGCTTCACCTGTTCCTCCCTTTTCCGCTCGCGTCAGTTGGCCATATTCTGCTCGATCTGGGCACAGGGTTCACACGGTTGGCCATACTGCTCATAAATGCCCTTCAGGATTTCAATATGCTTGCGCGCCTCATCAACAAAACCCGCGCGGGCGGCGAAGTCAGTGCGTAAGACCTCCGCCTCAAGCAGGTCAGGGGTCGCCATGCTTGGCCATGTATCCGGCAGACCTTCGAAATATTTGTTCATCAAGTCGTAGGCGTCGGAAAATCTGGCCTGATTTGCCGCAATCAATGCCCGCATCCGTTGGGAAGACCGCCTGATTCCAGTACGCCCCTCCTCTTTCGCGAGTGGCAGCACGGCGGCAAAATCCTTATCAGCCTCGCGCAAATTCTGCTTCCTGAGGTGGATATCCGCTCGCGCCATGAGAAGGCGCGCCTTTGTACCGGGGCCTTTCACCCTGTACACGCGGCTGTCCAGCAGACTTTTGGCCGCATCAATAGCCGCTTCGCCACTCTGGACAAGCCATCCAACAGAGGACAACAGGAAGCGCGTGGCGATTTCTTCATTCGTGTTCCTTCCCACACTAAGGAAAAAGGAATAACTGGGCTCCAACGGTGATCCTTTGGCCAGAGCCTTTTCAAGGAAGGACCGGTAGCTGCTTTCAACATCCTGGATATGCGCAGACAGGTCGCTGAAGTCGCCCTGCCGGATAATATGAAACAGAAACCGGTGCATCATGCTGCTATCGTTTTGCACACCTTGAAACCAGAGGTCCCCACGGTCCAGATCCGTGTAGGTGGGAAGGTCGACGGGCAGCCGCATCAGCTTCAGCAGGCTTTGGTATGATGCGTCCGGGTCTTTGTCGCGCTCATACAGCAAGGACTGTAAGCGGTAGGCTCGCGCCTTGTCGATCGACGGCAGGTTGGTTGATGACAGACAGTCGTCAAT
The DNA here is from genome assembly GCF_042651265.1 of Kordiimonas lipolytica. Classification (GTDB taxonomy): domain Bacteria; phylum Pseudomonadota; class Alphaproteobacteria; order Sphingomonadales; family Kordiimonadaceae; genus Kordiimonas; species Kordiimonas lipolytica. The sequence continues at coordinate 108,695 of NZ_JBHSCR010000001.1, forward strand.
TTTCGTCAACTCGTCACCGGCATTGAACTCATAGGCATCGAGCACAGCGCAACTGGGGCGCCAGGACTGTTCGCGCATGATGCGCAGCGCCTGCTCCGCAGCGGTTCCCTTGCGCAAGCTCTCGTCCAGAAGCGCGCTTTGTTGGAAGTCTGCAAGCGCGGCCTTTTTGTTGCCCAGCCTTTCATGCGCCATCGCCCGGCGCGCATACAACAGTTCCTGCAGATACCCCAACCTGCTGCCGAAATGAGACAGCATATAGGAGGCTTCGCGGATGTAGCTCCGATGGTCTTTCGATTCCCAAATTGCACCGACCAGATCATCGCGAAACTTAATTTCGCTATCGACTGTCCAGTTGGCGGCCGAAACAGCTCGACGATAAAGCTGGATGGCTTCCTGGAAATTGTCTTCGGCCAAGCTGAGGTGCCCCAGCCTGGAGAGAGCCTTGCCTTTGTTCACATCATTCGACGTAACAGCAACGCAGGCGTTCAGTTGCCGACGCTTTTCCCGGATCACCACAGGCTCGACAACATCATCGACACCGCGCTTCCAGTGGCTATGATCATCAAAATACTTGTAGGCATTTTCACAGACAACCTGGGCAGCCGCAGGCATGGAGATCAACCCGCTGGCTATGCCCACAGCGGCGATCCCGATCTTCAGCCTGACGGCCTTCTGACTTTTTTTGCAAAACTCGGAACGCAGCTTGCTCAACCGCTGCCTCATAAACCCTCCGACATCCGACCCCAGTTGGGGATTTTAGGCAAGCATCCGTAAAATTGCAAATATGCCCCTTTCGCCTGACTTTTCATTTGACCTACATATTTTCCGCCTATGTATTAGCTTCATCAAAGCGAGTTATGGCGGACGAGGCACCGATGACATTCAGGCAAGCCGGTAATATATTAGCCACTACGGTGCCCTTCTGCGCCGCGCTGCTCATCGGCCTGTTTGTCTCAGCCATGGGCCAGGAAGCCCATGCCCACGACCCGGGCTTTGACCAGGCACCGGCCTATTTTGATCTCTATACGGCCAGCATACCGCCCTACACAGCACCCGCCCCAGGCGGCCGGATAAAGGGCACGCTGGTGCCTGTGGTTTATGAGTTTCTGGAAGAACGCGACATCCGCTTTCGGGCGTCGATGCTGCCGTGGTCGGCCGCCTACCGCCGCGCGGAAACCAACCCCCATGCCCTGATTTTCCCGCTCGACCGCACGGCCGTCCGTGAGGACAAGTTTCACTGGATACTGCCGCTTGAAACCACCCATTATTATCTCTATGGCCTGCGGGGACGCGCAAAGCCTGATACCAGCCTTGAAGACATCGTGCGCGCTGGCGACAAGGTCAGCTGCACCCGCAACTCAATCCAGTGCGAACTACTGCTGAAGAACGGCCTGCCGGACGCCAATATTCTGCGGATTGAAGGTGCGTCGATCCCTGAGCGGCGGAACCTCATCATCAGGCAACGCAATTTATATTCCGTGTTTGACCCTGTTGTTTACGAGAGGCTGACCACCCAAAATGGCATAGACGGCAGCCGCCTGATCAAGCTGATGAAGGTGGGGGACATGACGTCCTATCTGGCGGCGAACAAAGAGTTTCCCGCCGCCGCCCTAAACAGCCTGCAGACCAACCCGCACCAGCCTGCAGACAATTGACCCACTAGTTCCCCCGGATCATCCGGGGCATTTTCCATCCAACACCATCCATGCGATCATGAAGTGGGCCGGAAAATGACCCCGGAATTGGGCCCGGAAAAAGGATTGAAGTATCCCAGAAGGTGCCTAAAGTTGTGGCTGACCGTCGGAAGCAGGCATCACATATGGCAAAAATCACCGGTCGGCGCTCTACCGAATTTTCCCGTTCCTGCCCGCGACCTTCTTTCTGTTGCGGCAGAAGGACGTGCTCTGGAGCCTCATGCTGTTCAGGAAGCTGCTGAAGCAGAATTTCGTCATGCATTACAGGCAGGTGCGCTTCATTCATTGGCGTTACGGCTCGGTGGTGGAACCAGTGTATCACTTCCTCGCCACACGCCTTCTCTGGCAGCTCTAGGGCCACAGACGCAATTATGCTGGACGCTCAAGCTGCACCCAGATAACCTGTTGATTACATGAATTTTTTGGCTCTCACAGGGGATGAGGCACCATGGGGCTTGGGCGTTCCCTTTATTTTTCCGGTCTGTCATCGGTTCTGAAGCTCGGCATCCAGTTCGGATTGTCGATTTTCGTTGCCCGCATGCTGACGCCCACAGAGCTTGGCAGCTTCGGCGTGGCGCTGGCCGCCGCCGCCTTCGTACGCGCCTTTGAAAGCGCGGGCGTGGAAAATTTCGTCGCCAGCTATAAGGGGCTCGACAAGCCCATGATGCGGTCTGTCTTTACGGTCAACATGCTGCTGAATTTGCTGCTGGCGCTGATCCTTTTCCTGATTTCGGCGCCACTTGGCGCCTTTTTCGGTGCCGACGTTATTACAGACATCACCCGGATGACGGCCCTTGCCACAGCGCTCAACACCCATGTTCCCATCATGCGCGGCCTGATGCGGCGGGACATGCGGTTCCGGGGGTTCCTTGCGATCGACAGCGGCCTGATGATCATCTCCGCCATCACCACCATTGTCGCCGTTCTTTATGGCTATGGGGCGCTCGCACTGGCCATGGCGATCGTGGCCGAAAAGGTCGTCTCCATCATGGTGGGGGTCGCGCTGTTCCGGCGGGACATACCCATTTTACCCCGTCTTGACGGAGCAAAAACCATCATCCGCTACGGTTTGACACTCTCCACCGCGACGGTGATCGGCATGATCGGAAACCACGCCAATAATTTCATCCTGGGCAAATTGCTGGGCCTTGCGCCTGCCGCACAATTCGACCGAGGCTACATCCTGCCACGGCTGATCTCTCAGGTGGCACAGATGAGCTTCCACAATGTGCTGGTGCCGGAAGTTGCCCGACAAAACAAGGCGGGCAAGGCGTGCCAGCCGGTACTGAAGGAAGTGATACATGTTTATGCCATGATGCTATGGCCTGCGGGGCTTGTGCTCGCGATCGTCGCACCCGAGGTCGTGCTGACGCTGTTTGGTTACCAATGGTCACAGGCTGCGGCCATCGCGCCCTATCTGGTGATCTACAGCCTGCTTGCAAGCCCTGTATCACTGGCTTGTTCCGCCATGGTGGCGCTCGGCTATGGGGCAGCGCTTATCCGCAACCAGTTGGCCGACAATGTCACCAAGGTTGTTGTGCTGATGTCCGCCTTTTACCTCGATCTGAAGACGGTGGCTGTACTGATGGCCGTTCCGGCGGTGGCTTATATCCTGACGGCTGGATATCAACTCAAAAAGCTCAACCTGATTTCCCCGGACGCTTTTGCGAGGGCGCTGGCAGGACCGATTGGGATCAGCATCATTTGCGCGCTGCCGGCAATAGGCTTCCGCCTCTATGCGGGGCCGGATTATCTGTCTCTTGAGGCACTGATCCTGCTTGCCCTCGTCTCTGTTGCAACTTATGTCCTGAGCCTGAAACTTTGGCAGCCCATGATGGTTGTCAAGATAATGGAAACGCTTCGGGGCCAGAAACCGGCGGCATGATGACAAACGCCACATACCAGATACAATACAACGTGTTTAACGACTTCAAGAGCAAGACAAACTGACCATGCACGAAAACGCCATGCTCATCGAAATCCTCAGCCTGATGGCAGTCGCCGTGATCGCGGCCACCATTTTCAGTCGCTTGGGCCTTGGGGCCATCCTTGGCTATCTTGTCGGCGGCATGCTGATCGGCCCTTCTGGACTGGGCCTGATCACGAACCCGGCCCAGATCGCCCACATTGGCGAGTTTGGTGTGGTTTTCCTGTTGTTCCTCATTGGGATTGAGCTCAAGCCGGCACGCCTCTGGGTGATGCGGCGACAGGTTTTCGGCCTTGGCAGCGCGCAGCTTCTGATAACCGGTGTGGTTCTGTGGGGCGTGGTGCAGTATGGCCTGCAGCTGGACACCGCACAAAGCGCACTGGTCGGGTTTGGCCTGGCGCTTTCCAGCACCGCCTTCGGCATCCAGCTTCTGGCATCCAAGAACCAGCTTTCAAGCCAGTGGGGCCGCGCCGGGTTTTCCATCCTGCTCTTGCAGGATCTGGCTGTCGTGCCGCTTCTGGCGCTGGTACCAATTTTGGTAAAAGGGGATGCCACCATCGGGGCGTCGTTCGGGATCGCCCTTCTTGAAACAATGGCCATCCTCACGGGTGTGATCATGGCCGGTCGGTTGGCGATCAACCCGCTGTTTCGCTTGGTGGCTGCAGGGCGCACACCTGAAGTCTTTACAGGCTTTGCCCTGCTTCTGGTGCTGGGCTTTGGCTGGCTGATGGAAAGCATTGGCCTTTCGATGGCTATGGGGGCCTTTATCGCAGGGCTGTTGATGGCCGAATCGGAGTTCCGCCACCAGGTGGAAGTTGACATACAGCCCTTCCGCGGTTTGCTTCTGGGACTGTTTTTCATGTCTGTGGGCATGGGCATCAACATCAGCACGCTGGTGGACCAGACGGGGCTGATCCTTATCGGACTTCTGGTCCTGTTGTCCATCAAGGCTGTAATCATCACAGGCCTTGTGCGCGTCATGAAACAGCCGCTGGGAGAGGCCATCAAGGTGGGGGCCCTTCTGGCGCAGTCCGGCGAATTTGGCTTCGTGCTCTTTACCTATGCCCAGCTTGAAGGCCTGCTTGAAGGGCCACTGGTTGAAATGCTATCTGCCGTGATTGCGCTTTCGATGGCCGCGACACCGCTTCTATTCCTGCTTGGTGAACGACTGGCGCGGCGTGTAGCCCGCGATACCGGCACGCCTCCATCCGTGGCACCTCAGGAAGACGACAAGAAACATATCGTCATCGCCGGGTTTGGCCGCGTGGGCGACACAATCGCCCGCATACTGTCTGACCTGGAACTGCCGTTCACAGCCGTGGACCTTAACCCCGAGCACGTAAAACGCGCGAGAGAGGCAGGCCATACAGCCATCTATGGCGACGCTGCCCGGCCTGAAATTCTGCGCGCTGTCGGTGCAGGTAAAGCTGCCATGCTGGTAATTACGGTGGATGACCCGAAGGCATCGGAGCGCATGATCGTATGCGCCAAGCGCGAATGCCCCACCCTGCCTATATTTGTCCGCACCCATAACAACACAGCGGCCAAGGCACTGCGGAAGCTGGGCGCTATGCACGCGGTGCCGGAAACACTTGAAGCCAGCCTCAGCCTGGGGGCTGAAGTGGCCCGGGCCATGAACGCTGACGAAGCCGATATCCAGACAGTGGTTACTGCCCTCAGGTCAGATGATTACCGCGCCATCGCGCCAGAAGAGGAAACCCCAAGCAAGGCCTAGTAATGCGGCGGCTTGATATTACCTGGGTCTGCCGGCCCCTGGGTATCTTCAAGGTCCGCGATCTGGCCCTGCAGCTGCGACAGCATCCGCTTTAGCCGGTCGATCTCCGCCCACTGGTCGGTCACTGTGCTGTTCAGCGTCTCGATCGTTTCCTGCTGGAACGCGAACTTGACCTCAAGATCATCAAGGCGGGTGCCCAGGTTGGCTTCATCAGCCATGTTTAAGTCCTCCTAAATCGGCGGGCCTAGAAAAGCCCCGCAACACGGCCCTTGTCGTCCACATGGATGGCGTTGGCGGATGGCACTCGCGGCAGGCCCGGCATGGTCATGATGTCACCGCAGATCACCACTAGGAACTCTGCCCCCGCGCTCAGGCGTACTTCGCGGACTGGCACCACGTGCCCCGTGGGAGCGCCTTTATAGTCCGGATCGGTGGAAAAGCTATACTGCGTTTTCGCAATACAGACCGGGAAATGACCATAATCGGCCTCCAGGTCCCTGATCTGGCCTCGAACTTTCTTGTCGGCGATGATTTCGCTGGCGCCATAAAGGTCCGTCGCGATGGTCTGGATCTTGTTCCAGAGCGACGTGTTGTCACCGTAGAGCGGTTTGAAATCGCTCTCGCCGCTTTCTGCTGCTTCCACAACCTGGCGTGCGAGCTCTTCGGCACCCGCGCCGCCCTCAGCCCAGTGATCGCTTTCAACCGCCGTGACGCCAAGCGAGGCGCATTTTTTACGAACGAGTTCCATCTCCGCAGGGGTGTCTGCCGAGAAACGGTTGATGCCCACCACCACCTTCACGCCAAAGCGCTTCAGGTTTCGGATGTGACGCTCAAGGTTCACGCAGCCCTTTTCCAGCGCATCCAGGTTTTCCGTTTTCAAGTCATCCTTCGCCACGCCGCCATGCATCTTGAGCGCGCGGATTGTGGCCACCAGCACTGCAGCATCGGGCTTGAGGCCACCCTTGCGGCACTTGATGTCGAAGAATTTCTCTGCCCCCAGGTCAGCGCCGAACCCGGCCTCGGTGACCACATAATCCGCCAGCTTCAGGGCTGTCTTGGTGGCGATAAGCGTGTTGCAGCCGTGGGCGATGTTGGCGAACGGCCCGCCATGGACAAACGCCGGGTTGCCTTCAAGCGTCTGAACAAGATTGGGCTTCATGGCGTCCTTCAGAAGCGCCGTCATCGCACCCTGGGCATTGATCTCTCGCGCCAGAACCGGCTTGCGGTCGCGCGTGAAGCCAATGATCACATTGCCCAAACGCCGTTCCAGATCCTTGAGGTCCTTCGCCAGGCACAGGATCGCCATCACCTCTGATGCAACGGTGATATCAAACCCAGCCTCGCGCGGCGCGCCGTTTGCCACACCGCCTAGCGACGTTGTGATCTGCCTCAAAGACCGGTCGTTCATATCGAGCGCCCGACGCCAGGTGATGCGCCGGTTATCAAGCCCCGTTTCATCGTTCTGCCGCCAGTAGACATGGTTGTCGATCAGCGCGGCCAGGAGGTTGTTCGCAGCACCAATGGCGTGAAAGTCGCCGGTGAAATGAAGGTTGATATCCTCCATGGGCACCACCTGGGCGTAACCGCCGCCGGCCGCGCCTCCCTTCATTCCGAAGCAGGGACCAAGGCTGGGTTCGCGCAGGCACATCATGGCCTTCTTGCCGATACGGTTGAGCGCGTCACCAAGGCCCACGGTGGTGGTGGTCTTGCCCTCGCCCGCTGGCGTCGGCGTTACGGCCGTTACAAGAATGAGCTTGCCGTCAGGGTGGTTTTCAAGGCTGTCGATATAGTCAAGTGACAGCTTGGCCTTATAGTGGCCATAGGGTTCAAGGTCTGTGGCCTCAATCCCGAGTTTGTCTTTTGCCACGTCCATGATCGGCCGCATGCTGGCGGCCTGGGCGATTTCAATATCAGATTTTGGATGTGCGTGTTGGTCTGAAGGTTGGCTAGCCACCTCAAATCCTTCCCGTTTTTTGGCACTCTTTGGCGCCCTGTTGTCCCTCTCAGGAAACTATGGTGGCTGTGTGCAGGGCTGTCAATTCAGGGGAGCATTTTCATTGGACAGACACAAGGCGCGCACCACATAGTGACACAAATCAACCAGAGTGACTGACCCATGACCCATAAATTCACGCACCGCGTGGCCACAAAAGACGATATCCCCGTGCTGACCAGCATCATGAATGCCTCCATTGGCAAGCTGCAGGACGGCTTCCTGACGCCAGAGCAGGTCCAGGCCTCCTATGAGCTGATGGGCATGGACACGCAGCTTATTGAAGACGGCACCTATTATGCGATTGAGTGCGAGGGTGAGATAGTCGGCTGCGGCGGCTGGTCCCGGCGTGAAACGCTCTATGGCGCCAACCACACGAAGGGACGCAATCCGCGCCTTCTTGACCCGGAAACCGAAGCCGCCCGCATTCGCGCCATGTATACCCACCCCGGCTGGGCCCGCCAGGGCATTGGCCGCATGATTATGGAACTGTGTGAAGGCAAGGCTCGTGAAGAAGGCTTCAGGACCTGCCAGCTGATGGCCACCCTGTCTGGCGAGCCGCTCTATAAGGTTTGCGGATATTCGCCTGTCGTGTATGAAGAGGTCCCGACGTCTCTGGGCGTCAATGTACCGCTTATAAAAATGGAAAAGTCACTGGTCTGATGGTCTTGCTCCGTCCCTATAATCCTCCCCTTGAGCCCTGGCTCGATATCCTGTTCGAAGATGATGATATCCTGGTGCTGAACAAGCCCGCAGGGCTTTTGTCCGTGCCCGGGCGTACGGAGGAAAAGCAGGACTGCCTGGCCACCAGGGCGCAGGCCCAGTTCACAGGCGCCCGCACCGTCCACCGGCTGGATATGGAAACCTCGGGCGTCATCATCATGGCGCGGCACATGGATGCGCTGAGAAATCTGGGGCGCCAGTTCGAAGACCGGCTGACAGAAAAAACATACGAGGCCCGCGTCTATGGCCAGATGGGCGCCGATGAGGGCGAAGTGAACCTGCCGCTTGTGTTCGATTACCCAAACCGGCCGAAGCAGAAGGTCTGTTTCGAGACCGGCCGGAAGTCCCTGACCCGATACAAAGTGATCGAACGCGAAGAAAACGCCACCCGTGTGGCGCTCTATCCCGTCACCGGACGGTCGCACCAGCTTCGGGTTCATATGCTCAGCCTCGGCCATCCGATTCTGGGTGACAATTTATATGCTGAAGGTGAGGCACTTGAGGCCGCACCGCGCCTGCAACTGCATGCAAAAACGCTAACACTCAGGCACCCTGAAACGGCAGAAATGCTCACCTTTGAGGCGCCTGTTCCCTTCTAAAAATGCGACGCTCAAAAAAACGCTTGCAATCACAGTCAAAAAACATCATTTACGCCGCCAGACGTAAAAAGCGCACGTGCCACGACTCCCGGGCAACAAGCCATCAGGCTTCCGGCAGCCATGTACGGGTAACGACGCAAATCGTCCTTTGTTGATTGGGGCCGGCCACTACCGGTCAAAGTTGATCGAGGGGTTTGCCGGAATGATCCGTACCGCACGCAAAGAGGCGCTGCAGCAACTGTCTGCATCCCATGAATTCGAAGCCAACCGGCTGTTTATGTCGGCCGACATGTACGACTATTTTTCAGTCGTGCTGAAACTTTTCCATATTTCCGCGCATCGCTAACGGATGCGCCAAACGCCGGCAATGCGCTGGCGGCCCTGTCTAAGACCCTTGGAGCTGTTTCCTTAAGGGTCATGTGCTTTTTTCCTCTTGAGTGAAGGAATCCAGGCCAATGCAGGTATTGGAAATTGTACGTCCATCGTCCCCATCAGAAGATTTTCGCGGACAGTATGGAGCTCTGAATTGCTATTCTTCCATTCGCGGTGCCATCGAAGCCGAGGCATCGAACGACAGCGTGCATCTGTTCTTCCCGGACGTACTGAAAGATAAGGCAGCCGAATTCCTGACCGGATTTCGTGGACGATCCATGTATGCCGTGAAAGCAAACCCACACGCGGAAGTGCTGAAAACCCTGTGGGCTGAAGGTGTGCGCGATTTCGACGTGGCCTCTATCCGCGAGGTTGAGCTCGTCTCCGGCCTGCTGCCAGACGCGAAGCTTTACTTCATGCACCCGATCAAGAGCCGTCAGGCCATCAGCCGCGCCTACATGATGGGTGTGCGTGCCTTCGCATTCGACCACATGGATGAGCTGAACAAGATCCTCGAAGAAACTGGCTATGCCGAAGACCTGGAACTGTTCCTGCGCCTTGGTGTGTCCGCCAAAGGTGCCGCCTATGAGCTTTCCGGCAAGTTCGGTGCGCCACTTGATATGGCGCCGATGCTGCTCAGCCGCGCCCGTCAGGTAGCCAAGCGCCTTGGTGTCAGCTTCCATGTTGGCAGCCAATGCATGCGTCCTGGCGCTTTCTCGGAAGCGATCCTGCAGGCAGCGGCCGTGGTGCGCCACGCCGGCATCAAGCTGGACGTGATCGACGTCGGCGGCGGCTTCCCTGTAGCTTATCCAGGCATGGAGCCCCCGGCACTAGACAACTATTTCCAGACCATCCACAGCGCGCTCGACATGCACGGGTTTAAAGACGCAGAGACCCTGTGCGAGCCCGGCCGTGCGCTCGTCGCCGAATCCGGCGCCGTCGCCGCCCGTGTGGAGCTCCGCAAAGGCACTGACCTGTACCTGAACGACGGCACCTATGGCGCGCTGTTCGATGCGGGTGTGCCAGAGTGGCCATTCCCGCTGTCGCTCATCACCGCCGATGATCGCGCCCTTCTGGACGAGACCAGCTTCTACCGCTGCTTCGGTCCAACCTGCGACAGCTGCGACAAGATGGAAGGCCCCTTCCCGCTGCCAGCAGACGTGGCAGAGGGCGACTGGGTGATCTTCGAGCACCTGGGCGCATATGGCCACACGATGCAAGCGCGCTTCAATGGTTTCTATTCCGAAACGATGGTTGCTATTTCACGTGAAAAAGACATTTCAACCAGCGTTTCAGTGCCCACCCTTGTGGCTGCACCGACCCTGATTGCCTAAGCTTTGGCAGACCCCAAATACTGAAGAGGCGGCCAACTAGCCGCCTCTTCACGTCTCTCGTTACCTGCCTTAGCGGCGGGCGTAATTGGTGCGCTCGGCTGCGATCTCATACTTGAGCGGCAGCACAAGCGTGAAGCTTTCCTTGCCTTCAGGCAGCTGCGGAAGGCGCAGGTCACCCGCCATCAGAAGCGCCTCTTCGTCCAGTTCTTCGTTGCCGGAAGACTTCAGCAGGCGGGCATCAGTCACCAGGCCGTTCGCCGCAATGTCGACGCGCAGCTTCACGCTGCCTTCAACACCCCGGTTGATCAGATACTGGGGATATGATTGCTTCAACGCCACTTGGCGCTTCGCCTTCATCTGCCATTCGGCCATCGCATCCGACGGCTGTTCAACTGTCACCCGGTCCGCCGACATGGCGACATCAGTCAGGCGGAAGTTCAGCGGAATCACGAAAGACTGTTCGTCGCGGGCACCCGGTACGGCAGGCAGTGGGTCAACGCGGGCGATCAGGTCAAGCGCTTCAGCGTCGAGATATTCGTTGCCGGAGCGCTCAACAATTTCGAACCCATTGACAGCGCCTGACGCCGACACGCGCACGCGAACCTTGACCGTCCCTTCGGCATTGGCCTGGCGGGCACGGCGTGGGTAGCGCTGCTTGGCTGCAAATTCCTGGCGGACATCGTCAGCCCAGCCTTCAAGGGTATCGGCAGCAAAAACCGGCACGGTGATTGACGCCATCATCAGTGCCGCAAGGGTAGCGGATTTCAAAAAAGAACGAGGCATTGTCTGCTCCTAAAAAACACCTGTGGAAGACTCCTGGGGGAGGTAAAATTCTGGCGCTTTGTGCGCGCTGTCTAAATGCCCTGCGGTCCATTTCAACATGATCGCACTTATGTGAAAAAATGGTGACCCGCGCATACAAGCCATGCGTCAAATGACCACCTCAAACCAGCTTGCCTGGGGCGGACATAAGCTCTAGTGTCCGGGCGAGATTGGACCACCTGGGGAAATGCGCCGTGACACCATCAGAGGAACAAGTGGACGTTGCCATCATTGGCGCCGGGCCTGCTGGCCTGATGGCAGCGGAAGACCTGATCGCGGCCGGCATCACTCCTGTTATCTATGACGCCATGCCCACGCCCGCGCGGAAGTTCCTGATGGCGGGCAAGTCCGGCCTCAACCTGTCGCACTCTGAACCCATTCAGGCATTCCTGAAGCGATACGGCGCGGGGGAAGACCGGCTAGGGGATGCCATCCGCGGCTTCAACAGCTGGGCCATCCGCGACTGGGCCAAGGGCCTGGACACCGAAACCTTCGTCGGCAGCTCGGGCCGCATTTTCCCCACCGCCTTCAAGGCATCGCCGCTCTTACGCGCATGGCTGACGCGCCTCAAGGACGGTCACGCCGTTCTCAAGACCCTCCACCGCTGGATCGGATGGGCGGAAGATGGTCGCCTGCGTATGCAAACGCCAGAAGGGGAAGTGTTGGTCAGGGCCAATACGGTGATCTTGGCGCTTGGCGGGGTGAGCTGGCCACGGCTTGGGTCAGACGGGTCGTGGGTCCCGTACCTCAAGGACCGCGGCGTGCATGTCACACCGTTCCGGCCTGCCAACTGCGGCTTCAATGTAAACTGGAGCGATCATTTCCGCGACAGATTCGAGGGCGAGCCAGTGAAGAACACCATCCTCTCGTTTGAATGCCAAACCACAAAAGGCGACTTTGTTGTCTCCAGGCACGGGGTGGAAGGTAGCGCCGTCTATGCCCTATCCACCGCCATCCGCGACACGATCGAGGAAGTTGGACCGGTGGCTTTGACGGTTGACCTGACCCCAGACCGAACCGTAGAGCAACTGAAAAGCGCCCTCTTGAAACCTCGCGGCAAGAAATCGATGGCCACCCATATCAAGAAGGCAACCGGGCTAACTGGCGTGAAGGCGGGCCTCTTGCGCGAATGCCTCTCCGCGGACGAGTTTGCTGACCCTGAAAAGCTGGCGGCCAGTATCAAAGCACTGCCGCTTGTGCTTCAGAGCACCCGACCCATTGAGGAAGCCATCAGCGTGGCTGGCGGCGTGGCGTTCGAGGAACTGGACGACCATCTGATGCTGAGGGCGCTGCCCGGTGTCTTCTGCGCCGGTGAAATGGTGGACTGGGAAGCCCCCACGGGTGGCTACCTGTTGACTGCCTGTTTCGCACAAGGGAAGCAGGCAGCAGCCGGTGTGATGAACTGGCTGAACACCCACAGCACCTAACTGTTGATTGACACACCCCCGCGCTTGCCCCTTAACTTGCCTTCAGACATCGGACATGACCGAACCAAAGGGGGCAATCCTCATGCGCATTATCCTTGGCCTGCTTGCGGCACTTTCAGTACCTGCCGTGGCAGACACCGACCCGCTTTTGAGCGACCCGGCAACCATAGACCGTGAAAACCCGCCCGGCATGGTGGAGCTGCAGATCCCATCGGCGGGCGCCATGATGAACGGCCATATGTATCTGGCGGGTGGTGCGGGGCCGCACCCAACGGTGGTGATGCTGCACGGCTTCCCCGGCAATGAAAAGAATTTGGACACCGCCCAGATGCTGCGCCGGGCCGGGTTCAATGTGCTGTATTTCCATTATCGCGGGGCCTGGGGCTCTGGCGGTGATTACCATCTCGCGAACGTGGTGGCGGATGCGAAGGCCGCTGTTGCCTATGTGCGGGCACAGGGCGAAGCGGGCAAGGACAGGGTTGACCCCACGCGCGTCAGCCTGTTTGGCCACAGCCTGGGCGGCTTCAATGCAATCCTGAACGGTGCGGCTGACACGGGTCTTGCCTGCACCGTCGCAGCGGCCCCGGCGGACATGGTGAATTTTGTGGAAAATGCAGATCCCAACATTGTGGTCAGTGCCGGCGCAAACACGCCCGTGCCCGGCCTGAAGAATTATAGCTTCGCCGACCTGATAAAGGAAACGGATGCCGACAGAGAGGCCTTTGACCTGCAGTCCAAAATGGCTGCTTTCAAGGGCCGCGCCCTGATGATCGTGACGGCCGAAGGGGATGTGGTCGTGCCGCCTGAAGGCCAGCAAGCCCTGGCGGACGCCGCGAAAGCTGGGGGCGCCAAACCGTTCCGTCATGTGGTGATGGACGGCGACCACGGCTTTGCCTGGACCCGTATCGCTTTCAACACCACTGTTACAAACTGGATGTCAGAACACTGTAGATAGGACCTGATATGCTCCGAATTTTTGCCCTTTTAATTGTTGCCCTGATTGCCGTGACGCCTGCGGCACTGGCCGACGCCACAATCTATCTGGTCCGCCATGCGGAAAAGGCGTCGGACGGCACCCGTGATCCTAATCTCACTGATGAAGGCCAGGCCCGCGCTGCATGGATCGCCGAATTTCTGGCGGACAAAGGCGTGACGAAAATCTATTCCACCGACTATAAACGCACCCGACAGACGGCAGCCCCCGCAGCGGAACATGCTGGCGTGGAGATCAGCCTATATGATCCGCGCGCGCTTGAGGCTTTCGCCGAACAGCTAAAAAAAGAAACGGGTGTCATTCTGGTAACCGGCCACAGCAACACAACGCCTGAACTGGTTGGCCATCTTGTCGGTGAACCATTGGGCGAGCTGACCGAAGATCAGTATGACCGGATTTATATCGTGACCATCAGCGCGGGCGGCACTGCATCCTACCGCCTTACCTACAGCGAACCACGCACACCATAGGGTGCCTAGGCTTCCAGCCCGAACGGGTCATCGATGCTGTGGCTTGGCGTGGTGAACCATTTCGGGCCATCCGTGTCCATATAGAAATGGTCCTCAAGGCGGACACCGAATTCACCGTCGATCACCATCATCGGCTCGTTTGAGAATGTCATGCCCACATCAAGCGGCGTGCGGTCGCTTTTCACCAGATAGGGCCATTCGTGGATATCCAGCCCGATGCCGTGGCCTGTGCGGTGCGGCACACCCGGCGTCTTGTAACCCGGGCCATAGCCTTTGCTTTCCACGTAGGCCCGCGCAGCAGTGTCCACGTCACCACAGGGCGTGCCAAGCTGGGCTGCCTCGAAGGCTGCTGCCTGTGCGGCCTTTTCAATATTCCAAACCTCGCGCTGCTTGGCGTTCGGCTCACCAAATACATAGGTGCGGGTGATATCAGAGATATAATCATGCAGCTGGCAGCCGGTGTCGATCAGCACCGTGTCGCCAAGCTGAAGCGTCTGCTCATAGCTCACACCGTGAGGGAAGCTGGTGGCTTTGCCAAACAGCACGATCACGAAATAGCTGCCTTTGGGCGCCCCCACACGCTTGTGCGCTTCGTGGATGAACTCTTTCACTTCAGCTGTGGTGATGCCTTCATGCAGGATGCGGGCGGCGGCCTTGTGGACCTCAATGGTCATTTCCATCGCACGTTTGATGAGCGCAATCTCGGCCTTTGACTTCCGCGTTCGGCACCCGGCCGTTACCGGCTTGGCGTCTACATAGTCATAACCCGGATGCGCCAGGCGAATGCCGTTGGTCATGGCAAAGCTGGTGCTTTCGTCAATGCCCATCTGGCCGCCCCGAATGCCAAGCGATGCCAGCACTTCACCAAATAGCTCATAGGGGCTTTCATGTTCTTCCCAGCCGTGTATCTCGCCTTCAATACCCATGAAATCCTTCACGGTATCAATCTCGAACGCCGGGCAGATATAATGCAGCGCGTCCTTTGTCACGATCGCACCCACCAGCCGTTCGCTCGCGTACCAGCGCGTACCGGTGAAATAATAGAGGTTCGTGCCCGCGTTCAAAAACACAGCCTCAAGGCCTTCAGACATCATCAGCGTGCGTGCTTTCTGGAGCCGGGCTTCAAACTCGCCCCTGCCTATGGGGGAGATGCCCGCCGTCATGTCTGAAAGTTTCGCCAGTTCTTCCTGAGCCGTTGAGCCACCTACGCCGATTGTCATTGCTGTCCCTCGCATTACACGCGTTTCATTTGCGCGCAGCCTACCAGCTTTTGCCCGCAAAGAAAGAAAATTGTATACAATTTTTTGAGGGATATTGAGGCAAAAAAACAGGGCCGCGCGGGCCCTGGATTTTCTTTACCAGTTTGCTGTTTTGGTCAACTGCTCGCCATAGTCCACCGCGACACCATAGATGGGATCTTCCTCGTGGCTGGCCTTGACCATGGTGCCTGCTTTCTTCAGAAGCGCCTTGCAGTCAGACGACAGGTGCACAAGCCGAAGCGTGCGATCCGCGCGCTTGTAGCGTTCGGCAAGAGCATCAATAGCCTGCAGGCCCGAATGATCCAGCACCCGTGTTTCGGCGAAATCAACGATGACACGGTCAGGGTCTGTCTTGGGGTCAAACAGCTCATTGAAACTTTCAACCGAACCGAAGAACAGCGGGCCTGAAAGGCGGTAGACCTTGCGGCCCTTGGCATCCTGTTCCACGCGCGCCACAATCCGGGTTGAGCTTTTCCAGGCAAACACCAGCGCCGCAACAATCACACCCACCACAACGGCCATGGCGAGGTCGCTGACAACCGTAACGGCAGACACAAGAACCAGTACGAAAGCATCGGATTTCGGGATCTTGTGCATGATCCTGAGACTGGACCAGGCGAAGGTTGCGATCACCACCATGAACATCACGCCCACGAGTGCTGCGAGCGGTATCTGCTCAATCAGGCCGCTGGCGAACAGGATGAACGCCAGAAGAAACAGCGCAGCGGAACTGGAAGACAGGCGCGTGCGCCCGCCCGATTCCACATTGATCATGCTCTGGCCGATCATGGCGCAACCGCCCATGCCGCCAAAGAAGCCGGTGACGATGTTAGCCGCACCCTGCGCCGCACATTCCTGGCTGGCGCCGCCCTTGGTTTCGGTAATTTCTGCCACAAGGTTCAGCGTCAGCAGTGATTCGATCAGGCCGATGGCCGCAAGGATCAGCGCATACGGGAATATGATCCCCAGCGTTTCAAGATCGAACGGTACATTAGGGATGTGGAAATCTGGCAGACCGCCTGCGATGGAGGCCATGTCGCCTACTGTGCGGACATCAAGGTCCAGCCCAATCACCAGGCCAGACACGGCCAGAATACCCACAAGGGGCGCCGGCAGGAATCTGATGAACCTGCCCGACAGCACAATCAGCGCCATCGTCAAGCCCGTCAGGCCCAGCATCAGGTAAAGCTGGCTGCCTTCCATCCACACTTTGGTGTCTTCCGGGCCAGGCACCTTGAACTGGCCAAGCTGCGCCAGGAAGATCACGATCGCCAGACCATTCACAAACCCAAGCATCACCGGATACGGCACCATGCGAATAAACTTGCCAAGTCTGGCAATACCCGCAAACACCTGAAGAATGCCCATCAGGATCACGGTGGCGAACAGATATTCCACGCCGTGGGTAACCACCAACGACACCATCACAACCGCGAGTGCCCCGGTAGCGCCGGAGATCATCCCCGGACGACCGCCAAAAAGCGCTGTCACGAGGCCGACGATAAAGGCAGCATAAAGGCCGACAAGCGGGTGAACGTGGGCAACAAAGGCGAAAGCCACCGCTTCCGGCACCAGCGCAAGCGCCACCGTCAGGCCCGAAAGCACCTCGGTCTTGATGCGCTCTGGGGTGAAGATATCGGCCAGGCTGGCCTTCTTTGTTACCGTCGACTGCACGGGATTTCCTTACACGTTGGATGCATCTGTTGCGGAGCATTGGGCGTCAAAAAACACAGCCCCGCGCAAAATTGAGCGTGCCTTCTGGGCTATTTCGCCCGGAAAAGCAAGCTTTGTGGGGCCAGAGCATGGCCTTAAAAGATGAAATTTCTGTTAGGCGTTCGGTGTGTCCGTGCCGGTCTCGAGCGGAATCTCGATCTCCGTCTCACCAGCTTCCAGCATATAGACCACCGCCAGCATCGCCAATTTGCCCATCTCGGCGGTCACCTGGCCCACGTCGCCGGCATGCATATAGCCCGACAGCATAGACGCCGCCTGGCCATGGGTCATCTCCACTTCCTTTAGAAGGTTCACGATAACCGGATAGTCCTCATCCTTCACATCGAAGGTGCCGTTCAGGAACGGTTGTTCATCCTTCAGCACTGTGACAGTCAATTTTCTGGGCATATCTCTCTCGCATCAGTTTGGGCGTATCGGGTTGGCGTTACTGACGCGGCTTTAACGCGGCTGGAGCTCCCTGGTCAAGGCTTACTGCCAATCTTTGTCACGCCCGCGGATTTCCTGTTCGTCCGCCTGCATCAGGCGCTCAAGCTCCTGCCGGGCCTTGATGGCATAGTCGATAGCTTTTTTCTGGTCGCCCCGGAACTGCATCGCATCCTTCAGCATCTTCTCGTCATACCGGCGGAACTTCCGCGCCACCCGGTGCGCCTGATGGGCACCGAACCCCAGCTCCTTGAGCGCCAACTCGCC
This sequence comes from Kordiimonas lipolytica, assembly GCF_042651265.1. GTDB lineage: Bacteria > Pseudomonadota > Alphaproteobacteria > Sphingomonadales > Kordiimonadaceae > Kordiimonas > Kordiimonas lipolytica. The sequence goes on from NZ_JBHSCR010000001.1 coordinate 126,468, forward strand.
TATTTCAAGCGCGGAGCCGAATGTTTCGCGCCGGGCCAGCGTGACCCCGATTTCCACCAAGTCAGCCACATCGCCCCGCCCTTGCGCCCGCGCCAGAATGGTCAGGTCAGGATAGTGGCGCCGCACCCGTTTTGCGGTCTCCAGCAGTACTTCCTGGTCATCGATTGCAAGGACCAAAATCCGCGCCTTCGCGATGCCCGCCGCCTCCAGAAGGTCAAGCCGCCCCGCGTCGCCATAAAAAACCTTGAAGCCGAATTTCCTCAGCATCTCGATATGATTGGGGTTGTGATCCAGAACCGTGATGGGAATACCAAGCGACATCAGAAGCCGCCCTACGATCTGCCCGAACCGGCCATATCCGGCGATAATCACCGGGTTGCCTTCATCGCGCACATCGCTTTCCAGTTCCTGCTCCCGGCACACATGCGGGCAGATGAAGCGGTCGTATATCAACAACAGGACAGGCGTGGTGAGCATGGAGAAGGTGGCGACAAGCACAAGAAGTGCGGCAAGTTCAGTATCCATCAGCCCAGCCTGCGCGGTCAGTGAAATCAGGACAAAGGCAAACTCGCCGCCTTGCGACAGCACAAAGGCAAACAGCCAACCGTCCGCGAGCGTCAGTTTAGCTGGGCGTGCGAGCGCCAGAAGAACCAGTGTCTTCACCGCCAGAAAGCCGCCCAAAATCATCAGCACACGAAGCGGTTCCGCAATCAGGAGGGAAAAATCCACCGTCATCCCAACAGCGATGAAGAACAGCCCCAACAGCAAGCCCTTGAAAGGTTCAAGGTTAAGCTCAAGTTCGTGGCGATACTCGGATTCCGCCAGAAGCACCCCCGCGAGGAAAGTGCCAAGCGCCATGGAGATGCCCACTGCCTGCATCAGAAGCCCGGTGCCAATCACCAGGAACAACGAAAAGGCTGTGAAAACCTCCCTGAGACGGGTTTCTGCAATGTACCGAAAGACGGGCCTAAGGAGATACCGCCCACCCACGATAATCAGCAGAAAAACGGCAAATGGCTTCAGCACTGCCATAAGGTTCGCTTCCTGGGTCAAGGCATGGGTCGCGAACAAGGGCACAACCGCAAGCACAGGGATCACCGCCAAGTCCTGGAACAGGAGGACCGAAAATGTCAGGCGACCGACCGGGTTTTTCGCCAGCCCCCTTTCTTCAAGAGACTGCAACGCCATGGGCGTGGACGACATGGCAAGCGCGAGCGCAGCCACAAGCGCCACCCCGGGTTCAAGCCCCAGAAGACTTGCACAAAGTCCCAGCATGAGCGTGCTCAGGAAAACCTGGGCGCCCCCCATTCCAAACACCGGTTTCCTGAGTTGCCAGAGCGTCGCCGGCTTGAGCTCAAGCCCGATCAGAAACATCAGGAGCACCACACCGAACTCTGAGAATTTGAAAATAGTTCCCACATCGGAAATCAGTTTCAGCCCCCAAGGGCCGATCACCATACCGGCCACCAGATAGCCAAGCACTGCGCCAAGCCCTAGTCGCTTGAAAATGGGCACCGCAATCACTGCGGCTGCCAGGTAGATCATCGCGCTTTCGAGAAATCCTTCACCCATCATGCAGCATTCTCCGTCACAAGCTCCTGGAGCCGCGCAGCATAACGCTCCGCTTCCGCGCTGACATCCGCCTCAGACATGGTACCAACACCGTGGCAGACGTGAGGTTCCACAAGCCGCATGCCACAAAAACGCGCAGTCTGTTCAAATGGCTTCAGATAGACTGACAATGGTGCCCCGTGTGGCCGGGCTTCGGCGTAAGAGGCCGCGTCACCGCCAGTTGTAACCGTCAGCATAAAACGCTTGTCCTTGAGGGCCGTCCCATCAGCGCCAAAGGCAAAGCCTTTGGTCAGCACGCTGTCCTGCCATTCCTTCAGGATGGCCGGAGCACTGAACCAGTAGATGGGGAACTGAAACACCACCGCGTCAGCCTGCGCCAACGCCGCCTGCTCGTGCGCCACATCGATATAATGGTCAGGATACATTTCATACAGGTCATGAACCTCTATGCCCTGAAGCCTCTGTGCCGCCAGAATCAGTTGCCTGTTCAAGCGTGAACGCTGGGTGTTGGGATGCGCAAAAAGCACCAGTGCGCCGCTCATAAACTTCCCCGTTTCGTCAGTAGGGCCATTCGTTCAGCATAGGCAAAGCAAAGGATTTTCACCACCTATTCTGTGCAGAATTCCTTTCGGCTAAAACGCACCCTATGGTTTAATGATTATTAACCGGTGCTGTGCATAGTGAAAACGCTTTATTGGGGTGCCATTATGGTTCCTGTTTTCGCCGGAGATACCGGCGTATCATCGTGAAGGTAACTGGCCATGACGATCCGACTTACCAGCATAATTCTTGTAGCCTCTTTCCTTGGTTTTTCGTCTCCAGCAATTCTGGCCGACGCCATGACCGACTGGCAACGGGCCGTGGTGGAAAAAGTGCGTGCCAAGCAGGGGTATCCCCGGCTGGCCGTGGCAAGGCAGATTGAAGGCCGTGCCAAGGTGCGCCTGACTGTGGCTGCAGACGGCACTATCAGCAATTATGAGATCCTCGAAGCCACCGGCGAAGACGTGCTGGACCGGGCTATCCCACCCCTTATTGGCAAGCTGAGTCCTCTGCCTCCGCTGCCTGGTGGCCAGTCAGAGATGACTTTCGTGCTGCCGCTGAACTGGTCGCTCGACTAAGTCCTGCCTGAAGGCATGAGGCGCGACCCCCATAGCGTCGCGCCTAGAAATCAAATACAGCCCCAAGATAGAAGCGCCGACCTACCGTATCGTAAAATTCGGGGAATGTGTCCTGAACCGACCCACCGACGATACGGGGGGCATCCTCGTCGAACAGGTTACGAATGCCGCCATAGAAAGTGATATTCTTGTTCACCCTTACACGTGCCGCCACATCATTATAGAGAGCCGCCGGGATCCTTGCTTCAGGCAAATCCCCAAGCGCCTTATTGGTAATGGCTCGCCCCCGAAAACGCACATCCCAGTCCACAGTTACTTTGCCCATATCGAAGCTGACACCAGCCTGAAGACGGTGTTTTGGATATTTCGGCAAGCTGCGTAAATCTTCTATGGGGCCGTCTATGGAATTCTGCTGCTTGGCGTCCAGGTTTCGAGAATAGAGACCAGTGATCGACACGCCGTCAAGAAAGCCTGCGCTATCGCTCAGGTCCAGCATATACTGGAATTCGACATCATAGCCTTTCAGCCAGAACCGGCCTGCATTGAAGATGGTTCCCGTAACCGCCAGCAGGCTCCCCGTTGACTGATCGCGCTGGATATAAGGACTTCCGGTAACCGGATTATCGCCGCAAAACAGGTGGGTAAGCCCCTCGCTCTGGTAGCACACATCCAGAAGCTGGTCGGCGTCAAGGTTGACAATATAGTCCGAAACCTTGATGCGGTAAGTGTCTACCGAAAGTCTGAAACGACCAAGGAAACTATCAAAAACCCCGTCACTATCGATCGCAATGCCCCAAGTCAGGTTGGTGGATCGTTCCTCGGTCAGGTTAGGATTACCAAAGCTCTGGATATCAACGAAAGACTGAACTTGCGTGTAGCCGTCAGGAACACCAAGTAAACCTTTGCTTCGACAATTTTTGGCCAAAGTAGTGGCTTCAAATTCTTCAATTAAGCCGCATGGATCCTGAAAGGAATCGAAGCCACTGGGGCCACCCGCAAACAGTTCGGCGATGTTCGGTGCCCGCCGACCGCTCTGGTATGACAATCTGACAGACACACCACCACCGGTCGCCCAATAACCGCCTGCATGCCAGTTGATGATCCCGCTGGTGGTGGAGAAGTCTGAAAGACGCATCCCGAATGTCGCCGTCAGCTCTTCAGCAAATCTTTTGTCCTTCAAGAGCGGAGCCGTAACGTCGAAAAATCCTTCAATGGCATCAAAGCTACCGCTCGAGCCCGGAAACGCCAGCGAGCCGCTTACAGGGCGGGCCTCTAGCGCGGGGTCGGGTTCATCATCTAGCGCTTCGTGGCGATACTCGAGGCCCACGGTCAGCTTTGTGTCTTCATCCGTGAAACCATCGAGCGGACCTGAAATCGCAAAACTGAAAACATTCTGGCGAGTGCTGATTTTCCGGTGGGCATTCGGCGCCTTAAGGAAATCAATCTGTGCGTCGTTCCAGTGCCCAACCCCGAATGGGTTGATCAGGCTGCAGCCAACTGTCCGGCTACATAGGTCAGTATTGAGCGCAGCCTCATAATTACGGATATCAAGAAGCCCATCGCGCTCCTCATCCACTTCGTTTCGGCCGAACTGATAATAGACATCATAGGACCAGCCCGGCGCCATCATGCCCTGGAAGCCGATAAGCGACCTGAGCGTCCGGCGCGAAATATGGGTCCGGCGGGGCCCAAGCTCGACAATCCGCCGCGACAGGATCAGGCCTGCTGCATCCGACAGGCCCTGTGCCGCCAGCAGTGCCCGCACGGGGTCCGGTATATATGGGTTATCTAGCGGGACGGCAATCGGCGTGCCGTCATCGCCATTCAGGCCAGCGCCGACCTGCAACGGTATGGGCGCCAATTGCGAGACCACATTCGTGTCCGCCAGGCTGTTTTCAAACACCAGCTTATGCCCTGGCGCGATGTCATAATTCAGGTTCAATGTAGCGAATACACGGTCAATCGGCGTGATCAGCGTATGGTCTTCGGCGAAGTTATATATCTGATGCTGGCTGCCATCGGCCTCTTCGATGGCCGTCCCTGCCTCATTCAAATAATAGACCGCGTCCAGCGACTCGATACCGCCGTTTTGCAGGCTCACTCCTTGAATCAGCCCAGCGGGCGTGGTGCTGCTGCCACCAAAACCTCGGGTGAACACAGCCCCTTCCGCACCGGACCGTCGTCCATTCAGGGCGAAGCCACTTGGATTGGATGTCACGTCACGATCAGTCATGAAAAGACCGGACTGATCATCAATGGTCAGACTTGCAATGACGCTGCCGCGGCCTTCGGAAAACTCGTTACCGAATGTCAGGGTTGCCAGGATTTCCTCGCGGTCGCCGCGCTCGGTGATGCCGCCCTGAACCGCTCCGCTCCAGCCGTCAAGATGATCCTGCAGTGTGAAATTCACTACGCCAGAGACAGCTTCGCCACCATAAGAGGTTGCAGCACCCCCATTGATGATTTCGATCCGCTCAACAAGCGAGGCCGGGATGCTGTTAAGGTCAACGCCATACAGTGTCAAAGACCCCCCAAAAGTGGGTACAAACCGGCGGCCGTTTACCAGAACCAGGGTCCGCTCCGGCCCGATCCCCCTCAGATCAGCAAGGTTGAGCCCGGCCGGGGTGCCGAAAATTGTGGTATTGGCTGACGTGATATCCGACAGCATGCTGGGAAGCTCAAACAGGAAATCCGACACATTCACCTTGCCGCCGAATTGCATCTCCTCGCCGCCCATCGCCTGGGTTGGCTTGAATTTATAGTATGGCGGGTTACTGGTACGGGTGCCCACAATCAGCAGTTCATCAACGACTGCGGTAGCACTTAGGGACAGGTTGGTCGCTTCACCACCGGGCGAAAGGCCGCCGCTGCTGCCCACCGGTCGGCTGATTGCCAGCCTAACTGGCACAATCGCAAGCGTGTTGCCACCCACGTCAACCACCTGAAGACCACTGTTTGCCAGCAGAAGGTCCAAAGCCACTTTGGCCGAATACTGACCGGTGATGGCCGGGGCATCCTTGTTGGCGACAAGGCGGCTATCGAATACCAGGCCCAGTCCGGTCCGGTCCGTGAATTCAAGAAGGGCATCCGATAGCGGCTTGCCAGTCTGGTTGAATTCAACCGTGGTGTGAACACTGGCAACATCGCTCGTGGCGGCAATTTCAGATGCAGCAGCGCTGCCCCCGCATGCGAGAACCACCGCCAAATAAGATACCGATGTCAATACACTGCACTTCATCCCGAGCCCTTTAATGCCTCCCCGCTGGCACGAGTATCGCTTCTAGGACGATCTAATTCTCTTGTCTCGCATAAAGAAGAATTACACCATCCAATCGCTTGACTGCCACGATGGAGAAGGCCGATTCAAGGGCATCCACTACCACATCCTGATCAGTCAGGTTAAAGGTACCGGATACAGGCAAGTTCGCAAGATGCGCGTCTGCGATTTCTAGCGGCGCGTCGAAATAACGGTTCAGATCTTTGACCACGTCCCTGAGCGGCGTCTCATGGTACAGGGCTTTGCCGTTCCGCCACGCCATGACAGAACCCTGGTCGAAGCCCTCCACGACAGCTTCCTGACTGGACGTGTGATGCTCTGCCTGCTCGCCAGCATGAAGGCGCGCAATCTCACGAACATCATCTTCATCATCGGAACGCTGTGCCACGGACACAAGGCCAGAGAGCACCGACACGACATTCGACGACGCCCCTAAACGCACATTAAACTTGGTACCAAGCACTCGTACCTGGGTCTCGCCCGCGTTAACGATAAACGGTCGGCTCTCATCGCGTTTTACGCTGAAAAAGGCTTCTCCTTTTTCGATCGACACATGCCTTTCATCGTCTTCCAGGAGGGCTGTCACCCGCGTATCGGTATTAAGCTGAAGCACGCTGCCATCAGCAAGCGCGATAGTGGAACGCTGGCCCTTTGCAGTCTGGTAAGTCACAGGTTCGGGCGCCGACACCCACATGCTGACGGTCATCACTGCCGCCACGACAAATCCCGCCGCCAGTGAGGAAATCCCGGCCACCCAGCGCTGACGCTTGCGCTCTGCCGCGGCTTCATGAAGCTCGCGTTCAAATTCTTCCTGAAGCGCCTCTTCGCCAACCGCGTCAAGGTCATCGGCCATAGCTTGCAGGTCCTCATAGGCCCGTGCATGGCGCGGGTCTTCGTCCCGCCACGCAGCCAAATCTACATCCGCATGCGTACGGTTGTCGCCAGACATCAGCCCCACAGCCCAGCGGGCCGCCTGCTCTTCTATGTCCTGCTTCTTGGTCATCGTCATCACTTCAAGGCCTTTCGCCTATAGTCATCCCTCATCACGCCTTGCCACCCCGGCCCCGCCGCGTCTTGCGGGGCATGGGAAGAATGGCTGCGCCCGGTTTCCGTAGAAGCCGGGTTCGAAGGCGCTTGAGGGCGTCCATCATATATTTTTCAACCGTGCTCTCAGACACGCCCATCTCGCCCGCAATCGCGGCATAGGTCTTGTCTTCAAACCGGTTTTTGACGAACGCAGTCCGCGCCTTGTCAGGCAGCGCACGGATCGCATCCATCATCTCTCCCACTTCCTGTCTGTGCCCAAGAGCCTCTTCGGGTGTCGGATCGTCGGTCGGCAGGTCGGCGACAGTTTTTGAAACACTGTCATCATCCACCTGCACCTGGCGCCTGAGCACGCGACCACGGCGTTTCAGCTCATTAATGGCCAGGTTTGCCGCCGTCTTGAACAGGAGAGCCTGGGGGTTCTCAATTACTTCGACACTCGCGAAGCGGTAGACCCTCATATAAACATCCTGCGCGACATCAGATGCGTCGTCCGTATTGCCCAGCTTTTTAGTAATCCAGCCCACTAAAAGACCATGATTGGCCTTTATGCAGGCTTCGAGTGCGCGGATATTCTTGCGGCGGGCAGCCTCCTCCAGAAGCGGCTTGTCGCCACTCTCCTGCGCCTCGACCGGCGCATCCGTGTCTTTGACCAATTTGATATGTGGCGCTTTTCGCAGCACAAATAATCCCTTGCTTGCCTGACGCAGCCTTCGCTGGCCCTCCACCAGAAAAACGCTGCCTCTCGCCTCCGCCGACTGATCCGAAAAACCTCAAGCTCTCTGCGGCTTACAAACGGAAAACCGGACCCAGTTCCTTGGTCATAGATCGAACGTACTAGGCCAGCAACAAAAAAAGTTGGAGGGATGCCGCCAAACGGGCTGTCTTAGAGTACGAAACACAGATGGTGTTTCCTCTCATGTTTAAACTTTCCAAGCGGAGCGGGATACTTTCCCACTCCGCTATTTCTCTTGATTAAAATAAGTAAATACTGCCATAAATATTTATATTTACTTTAGATTATTTGAAATTTTATTTCAAAAATCCTCGGCGCGCACCTACCGTTACATAAAGACCACACATCACGGATAAAGACCGGATTTATCCACAAAGCCAGCCCCATGCGGGGCCAAATGACCATTTTTCTAAACCTTTGATATAGATTGCAAGTGTGGTTCCCCGTTTTCTGCAAGTGATTCGCCGTTCCAAAAGGCCCTGAACCACATTATGATCCCGGTTATGACCGAACCGCTGACCACATTCATTCTTGCCGGTGGCCGCTCAAGCCGGATGGGCCGGGACAAGGCAACCATCAAGGTCGGGGCGCGAACCATGCTTGAGCATGCCTGCAGCCTTGCCGCCGATGTGGGGAGCGACCGCATTCTGGTTTTGGGCCGCCCGGATCATGCACTGGGCGTGGCAGACGACCGACCCTATGAGGGACCCGCCAAGGCGCTTGCGACCCAACTGGCACACCTCTCCATCCCAGCGCGAATCCTTGTCTTGCCGGTGGACATGCCCTTTCTGAAACCCTTACATATCAACGTGTTACTTACCCAAAAGCATGGTTGCCATTTTGAAAGGCAGTATCTGCCTTTTGCTGCCCGGGTAAAAGAAAGCATCGCCTTTGATGGCGACCGTGTCCGTGACCTTCTGGCCGCCCTTGGCGTCACCAGCATTCAGGGCGATCCGGGCTGGGGTTCGGCGCTCCAAAACATCAACACTCCTGACGCTCTGGGCGGGCTGGACGGGCAATAGAATGCTGCGTCTTTTCGGGCACAGGGGCTCGAAAATGTCATATAAATTTCATTCCGTTACCGCTTGAATCTGCTGGACAGCCGCCCGCGTTAGTATAAGGTGCGTTTTGCATGGATTTGGAATCACTTGACCCAAGTCTGAATGCGGACTGCGACTGATCTGCTTGGTACCGAACTGTTTCCAAAAACGCCGTTGCCACGACTGACTTCGCTACTATTTGGAGACCACTAAGATGGCTAACGGTACTGTAAAATGGTTTAATACCACTAAAGGCTTCGGCTTCATTAAGCCTGAAGATGGCGGCAACGATGTATTCGTACACATTTCCGCTCTTGAGCGCGCGGGTCTTTCCGGCCTGGAAGACAACCAACCTGTTTCTTACGAGCTGGTTGAAGACCGCCGCGGTCGTATGTCTGCTGGTGAGCTGAAGCTTCGCTAACAGAATTCATACCGCAAGGTAGGAAAGGGACGGATTTTTCCGTCCCTTTTTTTATGCTCCCACGACAAGTCTCAGGGCAACCGGGCGCGGCGATTGGTCCCACTATGCGACCAGTTGCAATCCGCCTTCAGGCGTGGCAGGAAGATTGCCTATAAAAATAACTGCTTCGGGGGAAGCAGTCCGTCACACGGATATCGGGGATCACAATGAAAAAGACATCCATCACTCTCACGCTCGCCACACTTCTGTCCGGCACGGCGCTGGCCGCAGACATAAGCCCGAATTGGCTGCAGCACGCTGCCATCTCGCCAAACGGCAAAGATATCGCCTTCAGCTACAAGGGCGATATCTACAAAGTGCCCGCCAAGGGCGGTACGGCAATACCGCTGACTGTCAATGCCGCCTGGGAAGGCCACCCCGTCTGGTCGAAGGACGGCAAGCGGCTTGCCTTCGCCTCCACGCGGAATGGCAATATGGATGTCTATGTTATGCCCGCAAAGGGTGGGGACGCCACGCGGCTGACCTTCCATTCCGCTGACGATATCCCCAGCGACTTCTCCAAAGACGGCACAAGCGTGCTGTTCCAATCCGCGCGCCTTGACGCCGCCGCCAGCAGCCAGTTCCCTGCGGCGGCCTATCCCGAACTCTATCAGGTCAACTTGACGGGTGGCACCCCGGCGCAGCTCATGACCACGCCCGGCGTGAACGCCCGCTGGAACACACGTGGCGACAAGCTGATCTATCAGGAAGAAAAGGGCCGGGAAAGTGACCTCAGGAAACACGACCGCTCAGCCTTCGCACGCGACGTATGGATGTATGATGCCAGCACAGGTGCTCACACGCAGCTGACAACTGACCCAGCTGGCGACCAGGAACCCGTATGGGGGAAGAAAGACGACACCTTCTATTTCCTCAGCGACCGCAGCGGCACATTCAACGTGTGGTCCGCCAAGGTTGGGGGTGACGCCAGGCAGCTGACAAAGCATGACCTTCACGCTGTGCGCTCGCTTTCCGCCGCCAAAGACGACACGCTCGCCTACCTGTTTTTTGGTGACCTTTATACCGTCAAGCCCGGGAAAAAACCTAAGGCAGTGAAGGTGACATTCGCAAACGACGGTCACGGCACGGATGAGGAACGCCTGTCGGTCGCGGGCCGCATCGGTGAATTTGCTGTATCACCAAACGGCAAGGAAATCGCCTTCGTCTCGCGCGGGGATGTTTTTGTCACGTCCACAGACTTCGCCACCACCACCCGCATCACCGATACACCGGGCATGGAACGCAGCGTCAGCTTCACCAAGGATGGTGACAGGCTTCTGTATGCCGCTGAACGCGAAGGCAAGTGGCGCGTGATGGAAGCTGCACGCAAGTATGACGGCGAAAAATATTTCTTTGCAGCCACAGGCTTTGAAGAAACAGAGGCATTCGCAACAGACGAAGACGCCTTCCAGCCGTTGGCCTCCCCTGATGGCAAGAAAATCGCTTTCATCGGCACACGCGACAACATTCGCGTTTATGACCGCGACAGCAAAGAGATCACCACGGTGTTGGACGCCACGCACAACTATTCATATGTGGACGGCGACATCACCTTTGACTGGTCACCCGACAGCAAATGGATCACGGCGGACTTTGCCTCAAACGGGCGCCTATTTTTCACCAATGTCGCCATCGTGCCCGCAGACGGCAGCGAAGGCCCACATGACATCAGCCTGTCGGGCTACACAGATATTTCGCCCACATGGCATGAAAGCGGCGGAATTGTTTACTGGGCCAGCGCCCGCTTTGGCCAACGCGACCACGGCAGCCACGGCACCCAGTTCGACATGTACGCAAGCTTCCTCAACAAGGATGCGTGGGACAAGTTCAAGGCAAACAAGGAAGAGCTTGAGCTGAAAAAGGAAGCCGAGGCCGAAGCTAAAAAGGCCGAGGAAGCAGCCAAGAATGAAGGCGACAGCAAAGACGGCGACAAGAAAGATGCTGATACGGTAGAGCCGATCACCATCGAATGGGACAAAATCGAGGACCGCCAGGCGCGTCTGACCATCCATTCGTCCAACCTTGGCGGGGCCGTACTGTCGAAAGAAGCAGACAAGCTCTTTTACCTGTCGTCGTTCGAGGGCGGCTATGACCTCTGGGTACATGACTTCCTTGAGGATGAAACCAAGAAGCTCCTTCCGCTGGGGGCAGACCGCGCATCGATGACCCTCTCCAAGGACGGCAAGACCCTGTTCCTGCTGGCAGACGGCGCGCTGAAGAAAGTTGACGCCAAAAGCGGCAAGCCCGAAGGCATCAAAGTGTCGGCCGACCAGACCATCAGCGCATCGGCTGAGCGCCGGTATCTCTTTGAGCACATCTGGCGTCAGGTGAATGATAAATTCTACCGGCCCGGCTTCCACGGTCAGGACTGGAACGCCATGCGCCGCGACTATGCCAAGAAAGTGGACAGCATCAGCAATAACCGCGACTTCGCGCGCCTGATGGAAGAAATGCTGGGTGAACTCAACGGCTCGCACACTGGCGCGTATTATCGGGGCGGCAATGGCGGCGACAGCACGGCGGCACTTGGACTCTTGTTCGAAGCAGGCAGCTTCCGCGTGGCTGAAGTGCTGGAAGACAGCCCCGTTCTTGAGGCCGACACTGCGGTCACGGCCGGTATGACGCTCGCGGCCATTGACGGCCAAGCCCTGGATGCGGACACCAACATGTACGCGCTTCTCGCCGGCAAAGCAGGTGAGCGCACACGCCTGACGTTCCAGCCAGCTGAAGGGGACGCCTTCGATATCGTCGCGAAGCCCACGAGCCTGCGCGCCGAGGGCGGCATGATGTATGACCGCTGGGTGGAGGGCCGCCGCAAGCTGGTGGAGGAACTCTCGGGCGGGCGCCTTGGGTATGTGCATGTGCCAATGATGGCGGACCATGTGTACCGCAGCGTCTACCGCGATATGTTCGGCCGCTTTATGAATGCCGAAGCACTGATTGTGGACACCCGCAACAACCGGGGCGGTGACCTGACGAACGACCTGATCAAGCTTCTGAGCGGCAAACAATATATGACCAACATGCCGCGCGGGCGCGAAGCCCAGGGCGAGCCACTGACGCAGTGGACCAAACCGTCCATCGTTCTGATGAACGAGGGCAACTATTCCGACGGCCATTGTTTCCCGGCGGGCTATAGCGCACTTGAAATGGGCAAGACAGTCGGCATGCCCGTACCCGGCACATGCTCTTACGTTTGGTGGGAACGCCTGATGACCGGTGACCTTGTGTTCGGCATCCCGCAAATGGGCATCCTGGATATGGAAGGCGACTGGATGGAAAACAAACAGCTTGAGCCCGATGTGAAAGTGAAAAACCTGCCAGGCGACGTGGCCGCAGGCAAAGACGCGCAGCTTGAAGAAGCCGTGCGCGTGATGCTGCAGGATCTCGATGCCGCCCTGAAATCTGAATAAGACCAGCGGCATCCGAATAAGACAAAAAGAAACCAAGGGGACTTAGTAATGTCTAAAACCGTAATTGGCCTGACCGCAGCGGCAATCGCTCTCGCTGGTGGCTACTATTATATGTCCAGCCAGGGCTTACCGGAGCCTATCGCGCAACAGGAGCATCAGACAGCTGAGCACGCCTACGACCTGCAGACCCAGCGTGACAAGATCGCCAAGGTGAAGATGGATGTGGACACCAGCTTCCTGACGGATGAAGAGCGTGCAGTGATCAACAAGCTCAATGAAGCCGCAGAGCTGATGAGCGAGATTTACCTGCGCCAGCGCAGTGAAGACAACCCGGCGATCCGCGCGGAAATCGCGGCCTCAGATGCGCCAAACAGGGAGCTTCTGCTGGACATGTTCGACCTGCATTTCGGCCCATGGGATACGGTGGCGGAATCTCACCCCTTCTATGGCGACACAGAGATGCCTGCCGGCGCGGCCTTCTATCCGGCGGACATGACCAAGGCAGAATTCGAAGCCTGGTTGGAAGCCCACCCTAAAGACAAGGAAGCCTTCACCAGCCTCTATACAGTGATCCGCCGTGAGGGCGACAAACTGGTGGCCATCCCTTACCGAGAACATTACCGCGAATGGCTGGAGCCAGCCGCGAAACTGATGCGCGAAGCCGCAGACATCACCACGAACCCAAGCCTTAAAAAATTCCTGACATTGCGCGCGGAAAGCTTCCTGACAGACGATTATTTCGAAAGCGAAATGGCTTGGATGGACCTCAAGGACACGCCAATTGAAGTGGCGATCGGCCCCTATGAGGTCTATACAGACGGCATGTTCGGCTACAAGGCCGCCTATGAGGCCTTCATCACCATCAAGAACCCGGAAGAAAGCGCCGCCCTCGCGCGCTATAAAGACTATCTGCGGGACATGGAAGCTAACCTGCCGGTGGATGAAAGCTACAAGAACTTCAAACGCGGATTTGAAAGCCCGATCGCAGCCACGTACCAGATCCATGGCGGCGGCGACAATGTGCCGGGGGTGCAGACCATCGCTTTCAACCTGCCGAATGATGAGCGCGTGCGCGAAGCCAAAGGTGCCAAAAAAGTTCTGTTGAACAATGTTCTGGAAGCCAAGTTCAAACTGATCCTCGCCCCGATGGCGGAGCATATCCTGGCGCCATCGGACGCTGAAAAGCTGATGGCCAAATATATGGCCAACGAGACGCTGTTCCACGAGCTTAGCCACAGCCTGGGGCCTGGCACCATCACTGTTGACGGCGTGGAAACCACGGTGAACGCGCAGCTGAAGGAGCTTTATAGCGCCATTGAAGAAGGCAAAGCCGACGCGATGGGCGTCTATAATATCCTGTTCATGATGGAAAAGGGTGAGCTGCCGAAGGCCGAGCGTAACAACCTGCTGGCCACCTATTTCGTTGGCCTCTTTCGCGCCATGCGCTTCGGCATAGACGAAGCCCACGGCCAGGGGGCTGCCTTCCAATATAGCCTGCTGAAGGAAGACGGCGCCTTCACCACCGACCCTGAGACCGGCCGCTTCAGCCTGGACTATGACAAAATGGAAGCCGCAGTGACAGACATCGTGCGCCGCGTTGTGATGCTGCAGGGTGACGGCAACTATGACGCCGCCAAAGCCTTCCTTGACACATACGGCAAACTGGATGATGCGGCCAAGGCAGCCATTGCCCGCACCGCCGATATCCCAGTGGACATCCAGCCAGAATATCCAAGCAAAATCTAAGGACTTGGAACGACAGATATAAAAAAGGCGGGTATTTGCCCGCCTTTTTTGTCCTCACGCCGCCTTGCGGTGCTCCAGCGGCAAGGTGATCGTGAAGCGGGTGCCGCCGCCTTCGGCATCATCCACCCGTATGCTGCCACCGAGCTTGTGATAGACGGTGTTATAAACAATGTTGAGACCAAGACCGGACCCGCCTGCACCGCGGGCTGTGGTGAAAAAGGGTTCGAAAATCTTCTCACGGATATCGCTTGGGATGCCGCGACCATTATCGGTCACCTCAATCTGGACCTCTTTGTCACGCGCCTGGGCTTTCACCCTGATCTCTTTGTCGGCGCGGTCGGGCCTGTCGGAAAAGCCGTGCAGTGCACCGTTCATAATTAGGTTGGTCAAAATGTGCGACAGGTCCCCCGGCACTGTGTTCATGACCAGCCGGGGTTCCGCTTCGGCTGCCACCTTGACCCCTTCCTTCCTGAGCGTGGGCACCAGGCTTTCTACAATCTCATCGATATAGTCACCCACATCGATCTCACGCGTGTCGTCGGCTGACTGGTCCACTGCCACCATTTTGAAGCTGCGGATCAGATGCGCCGCGCGCTCAAGGTTCCGGCGCACGACAGTTGTGCCCTCGTCCGCGGTTTCCATGAAATTCATGAGGTCGGATTTCTTGATCTTCCCGCTGTCGACTGACCGTTTGAAACCGGTGAACACTTCCGCCATATGGGTGATGCTGGTGAGCGCGACACCTAGCGGCGTGTTGATCTCGTGCGCGACGCCCGCCACAAGGCCACCAAGCGAAGCCATCTTTTCGGACCGCACCAGTTCCTCCTGCGCAAGCTGGAGCGTTTCCATGGCGTCCTCAAGGTCTTTGGTACGCTTCTTGACCTGCATCTCCAGCATTTCATTGAAGTCGCGCAGGCCTTCTTCAGCCACGCGCCTGTCGTGGGCCTCCAACATGCGCAGGATCAGGTCACACAGGTAAGAAACGAACGCCACTTCGCTCTGGCGCCAACGGCGCTGGTACTTTTCTTCTGCCACCGCGATGGCGCCTACAACCCGCGGGCCGCGCATGATGGGAACGATCAAGATGGATTTGACGTCGCGTTCCCGCCCGTCGCCCGACCGAACTCCCTTCAGGAAATCAACAATCGTCACGTCCGGGACATTGATCGGCTCACCGCTTGCCAGTTTGTCAAACAGGGCCGGGCTGGTTTCCTTCTCGAGCCGCTCAAGCTCCATATGCTCATCCGTCGGCGCCCAATAGCTCTCCTGTGGGTAAAGCGCCGTGCCGTCCACATTCATCAGCCATACGTCAGCGCGCGTGGCCACAAGCGCTTTCGCCGCAACCTCCGTCATGATCAGATAGGCGCGGTCCTTGGTGCCGCTGTAGATCGCTTCCTCATTTGCAAGCTCAGAGGTTGCGCGTTCCAGGCGGGCGATACTATCCAGCTGGCGCTTCTTTTCAGACAGGTCGCGGATAAGCGTCAGCGTGCCGCCATCCGGCAGCGGCAGATCGTCAAGCGAGCAGAAGCGCCCCTTGCCGAATTCGAAAACGCCATCTTCTGCGCTCAGAACCAGGATTTCATCCAACTGATTGAGGGCATCAACCGCGGCTGGCTCATAGGCACGCAACATGTCCCGCACTTCATCGCGGGTCTTGCCAACCATGTCGTTGGCAAGAAGGCCGGGAAACAGTTCGCCGACGCGGTCATTAAATGACATGAGCCGGCCATCCGCGCCATACACGATATAGCCCACGGGCGACGGGCTCAGTTCTCCTTCATAAGGGTCCTTGGGCAGCATCAGTCGTTCCCGGTTCCCAGGGGCGTGTCCTGATAGCGGGTATAGATGTCACGGATTTCAGGCAACTTGCGGAAAAAAGTATCGATCAATTCCGGCTGGAAATGCTTGCCTTTTTCTTCCTGAAGAAGGGCATGCACCTTGTCTTCCGGCCATGGCTTTTTATAGCAACGCTCAGACACCAGCGCGTCATAGACATCCGCCAGCGCCGTTATGCGGCCCACAAGCGAGATATCCGTGCCCTTGAGGCCTTGCGGATATCCGCTGCCGTCCCATTTTTCATGGTGTTCATAGGCAAGGGAGGCCGCGACCTGCAAAAGCGCACGGTCGGAATGCTTGAGGATGTCATAACCCAGCTGCGCGTGGGTGCGCATGACATCGAACTCTTCCGCCGTCAGCTTGCCCGGTTTGTTCAGAATGGCATCCGGAATACCGATTTTACCGATATCATGGAGCGGCGAGGCAAGCCGGAATGTTTCCGCGTCATGCTCGTTCATGCCCATCTCAATCCCAAGCAGCTTCGAAAGTTCGGCCACCCGCTTCACATGGTTGCCGGTTTCCTTCGACCGGGTTTCCACCGCCTGCGCCAGCCGGTAGACCACCTCGCGCTGGGTATCAAGAAGCGCATTTCGCAGATACAGGTTTTCCACCGCAATCAGCACATTGCGCACGAAAATCTGGATCAGGTGGGTATCGATCATCGCCGGGCGGCCCTCGCCCACCAGATAGAGGATGCTGGCACGGCCCGAATTGCCGACAACCATCCCGACATAGGATCCATCGACCCAGAAACCATATTCGCCGCGGCCACGTTCCCGATGTTCTTCGATGGCGGCGGCAACCCGCGGCGGGAAATGCTCCCACGCCGACTTGCCCACATTACCCGCGAAGCGGCCTGTACCGGCCACCAGGGTCATTTCCTTGCGGTCGTGGGTTGCGGCGGCCGCGTCTTCGAGCGAAAAGGCCACATCGCGCCCTCCGGCCACCAGGGACGACACCTGCTTCAGCACGCCGTTTGCGAAATTGTCGAGGAACTGTTCCTTGAACATCTCAGCAGACGAATCGATCACTCGCACAAGGCCGCGCCTGCTGGCCTCAATGATATTGATGTCGCGGTAGCTCCTGAGCGTGGCATAAACCAGCGTGAACAGCTTGGTGGCCGACAGGTCGGTCTTTTCTTTATAGTCGTTGATGTCATAGCGCACGATGACGTCGCGTTCGGGTGCCTGTCCCGGCTGCCCGGTTCTGAGCACGATACGCACCATCGTGTTCCCGAGCTCATTCCGGATGAAATCGACCAGGTTCAGGCCAGCGTCATCACTTTCCATCACCACGTCCAGAAGGACTATGGCGATATCATCCACTTCTTCGAGTATCTTGCGGGCGGCAGCGCCGGATGTTGCTTCCAGGAACTGGATCGGCATACCGTCGAATTGAAAACCCCTAAGCGCCAGCTTGGTCGCGACATGAACGTCAGGCTCATCGTCCACGATCAGGATTTTCCAGGCTGACTGATCAGTATCCGGGGCAGCCCCGTCGTCATCTTCGATCAGCAGGTCTTCGTCGTCATCTTCTATAACCAAAAAGTCATCGTCCACGCGGTGTCTCCGCTTCTGGTGTTGATGGGGGCCGTGGGAACTTCCAGGCTGAACGCCTGCTTTTGCTCCTTCCCAAACCGCCTCCCGGGCAACTTTCCCTGAACGACTCCTGACATTTTTTCAGGTCATGCCAGCGTGGCACAAACCCTTTTATTATCGGTTAATCCTATCACAGTCCGGGCGGAATTGCAGCGCCTAGGATGTTAGACTGCGGCTGACAGACACATGGGTGAAGAAACGGTCGATGTCAGCGTTATTTTCCGATAACGGCACATAAAGGACCGATACTCTCAGATGATTTTTTTCTTCCGACAGCGTGAAAGCCTGAACCAATACAGGGCAGCGGCGCTTAAGGCCGAACACCGCGCTCTTGAATATGCGGTCTGCGACCAGCGACGATGGATGGGTGAAAATGCTCTTGCCCGTCAGTTCGCCATAGAAACTGACCACATTGGTGCCCATCAACCGAATGACAACATCCTCCAGCAAACCGTCTGGATCTTTTTCGAGCTCAAAAATGCAGACGTCAGGCAGAAGATCTTTCATGTCGCTTGGGTTGATGTCGGCCCGACAGGCGAGCCGTTTACCACCGGTACGCGCCTCAAAATAACTGAGGATTCGGTCGACCACCGGCATGTCGGCCCTGTGATCTTCAGCATCTTCAAACGAGAAACCCGGAAGGTTTTCCCGCACGCGGGCTATATCAGCGATATTTTCTTCAAAAGACGAAATAGACCGGCTCCTGTATCTTATCGCGCCATCATATCGCAAGACCGTCACCACTTGGTTAATACGCCCGTTTCCAGTCCCCAAGTCGTGAGCAGATCCACCTTTTATCGCTTGAAAACAGCTTTTCACCTGTTTCGCATTGACCCGGGCGAACGAGTGCGCCCTAATGCGCCGCAGTTTTGAGTAAGGCACGCAGCTTGGGAGGCTGCAAACAATCAAAAAGTGCCCAACAATATAAAAGGGGAAATGTATGTCTGAGGGAGATAACAACCTCAAAACGACGACCGTCAAGGACGTCAAGCAGCTTGGTACCTTCGCCGCGCTGGCCAGCCTGTCCTATGTATTCTGGATTTGTGGCGGCATGGAAATGGTGGAGCGCCTTGCCTATTACGGCGTTCGTTCACTTGCCAGCCTGTATGGAACCAATCCGAAGTCAAGCGGGGCGCTTGGCCTGACAGGCACTGAAATCGGTTTCATCCTCAGCACGTGGTTGCTGATTCAGGGTCTTGTACCAGTGTTTACAGGCGGTATCGCCGACCGCTTCGGATACAAGGAAACCATCTTCGTTTCCACCGCGACCAAAATCATTGGCTATTTGGTCATGGCCTGGTTCCCGTCCTTTATGGGTTTCCTGGCGGGTGCCTGGATCCTGGCATTCGGCACCGGCATCTTCAAGCCCGGCATCCAGGGGACAATCGTAAAAGCGACGGGTCGGCACAATAGCTCCGTTGCCTGGGGTGTCTTCTACCAGACAGTCAATATTGGTGGGTTCCTGGGCCCGGTACTTGCCGGACAACTGCGTCAGCTGGAATGGTCTTATGTATTCTATGCTTGTGCTGCCATCATCTCGCTGAACTTCCTATTGCTCCTTACTTATAAAGAGCCAGACAAAGAAGAACGGCTGGCACACAAAGCCAAAGTTAAAAGCGGCGAAATCCATCAGGACTCGTTGCTTGTAGACTCGATTAAGGAACTATCGAACCCGATTCTGCTTTGGTACATGCTGCTGTTTTCCGGCTTCTGGTTCATGCTCTACATTTATTGGGATCTTGGGCCGCTGTATTTCCGGGACTGGGTAGACACAAGTGTCCTCGTGAAAGATGTCTGGGGCACGGAAGGGCCTGGGGCATTCTCCCGCTGGTTCTTTGTCCTTAGTCAGGACGGAACCCGCGTAATGCCTGAGGGCATGGTCAATATCAACTCGTTGCTGATCATGCTCATCTGCTTCCTGGTGACAGGTTGGAGCGCCCGGATGAAGGCTGCAAACGCCATGGCGGTTGGCACGTTCCTGGCCTCTGCTGCCCTTCTGCTGCTGGGTGGATTCAACGCTGCCTGGGTTATGGTTTTCGGTATTGTTATCTTCTCTCTGGGGGAAATGCTCTCAAGCCCGAAATGCCTTGAATTTCTTGGCAATGTGGCGCCCCCACAGAAGAAAGCGATGTATCTGGGCTTTAGCCAACTTCCGTTTGCGGTTGGGGCATTTATTGAGGGCATGGTGGGGCAAATCACCTATGAAAAATATGCTTCCAAAGACACGCTCTCCCGCGAAATGCTGCTTCAGAATGGCATGAGCCCAGAAGAGGTGAAAAGCATCCCAATCGGCGACGCCTTCCAGGTGCTGGTTGATATGACTGGCCAGGCCGAATGGGCGCTGACCAACCAAATGTATACTGCCAACGACATTGGCTCGGTGTTTTACATTTTTGCTGCTGTTGGAATTGTATCTGCCTTCGGACTTTTCCTTTATGGCCGATGGACATATCGCTTTGCGATGAGCCAACAGGCAGACGCCCAAGCCGCCAAGTAATCCAGGCAACAAGCAGACGAAAAGCCGCGGTACCCGCCGCGGCTTTTTATTTGGCCCGAACAATAAAAAGGGGACGTGCCACCCCCATCATGGCACGCCCCACAATAGTTCGCCGATCACCAATCGACTAAGTGTCAAGATGCCCGTTTGCTTGGTAATTGGCTACCTAAAAAAAATTTAGGTGCGAATTCGGGCCTAAATAAGACCCGAGTTTAACCGCTATTTGGCAATTCATCAGCCCATGCGGCCGATCGGCTTTTCCAGGCTTTCCGGCGGAACGGTAAACCAGGCCGGACCGTCATCGGTCATATAGATGCAGTCCTCAAGGCGAACGCCAAATTCGCCGAAAATATAAAGACCGGGCTCGTTAGAGAAACACATGCCAGGGGCAAGGCGCGTTGTCTCACCATGGACAAAATTCACGCTCTCGTGCCCGTCCATACCGATGCCGTGACCTGTCCGGTGGCTGAGGCCCGGTGTCTTATACCCGGGGCCATAGCCAAGACCTTCGTACATCTTCCTGACCGCGTCATCGACCTGCCCTGCGGGCGTGCCTATCTGCGCTGTCTCGAATGCGATCTCCTGGCCTTGGCGCACGGTATTCCATACCTCGCGCTGGCGCTTCGTGGGCTCACCGAACACAAAAGTGCGGGAGATATCGCTCTGGTAGCCGTGCACCTTGCAGCCACAATCCATCAGCACAATATCGCCTTCCTTCAGGGTTTGCTGCTGGCCCGACCCGTGCGGGTAGGCACTGGCTTCAGCCAGCAGCGCCATGCCCCAGATGCCCTGCCCGCCCAGTTCCGCCTGCGCCGTGCGCATCAATGCGGTGATGTCAGCAGGCGTCATGCCCACCTCGAGTTTGTGCCATACGTGGCCATAGGCTGTCAGTGTCACCTCATTGGCCTTGCGCATCAGCTCAATTTCATGGGCGGATTTATACATGCGGCAACCAAGCGTGACATCAAGTGCTGACGTGATCTCGAAACCGGGAGCGGCGCGCTTCAGCCCTTCAACGACAAAATAGCGCACCGTGTCTTCAAGACCGATCTTGCCGCCCGTCAGGCCACGATCCTTGAGGATGCCAGCCACCCGCTCAAACGGGTCCTCATGTTCGTTCCAGGTGCGCACATCGCTGCCGAAGGTCATGCTTTCACGCACGCTGGGTTCCTCGAAATAAGGGGTCACCACTGCGATCTCGCCCTCACGCGGGATCACCACAGCCGTCAGACGTTCGCTCCGCCACCAGCTGATGCCGGTGAAATAAAGCATGGCCGAACCGGGCTCCAAGAGGATGGCATCAATGCCGTGCTCAGCCATCAGTTTCTGTGCTTTTGCAACGCGCGCCTTGCGCTCGCTGGTGCCGATAGGCTGCACGTCCCCTGTGATCGGCTGCAATACGTTGCTTGCCCGCGCACCAGTAGTGGAAACCCCTGCCAGAAGGGCAGCACCACCAGCCGCGGCACCCAGTTTGAAAAAGTCCCGTTTGGAAAGTGTCATGGTTCGCTGCCTCGTCTTTATTGTTTGTAGATAACGCCGTCTTTCATCACGAAAGTCACTGCCTCGGTCGTGGTGATGTCTTCAAGCGGGTTGCCCTTCACAGCCACGATGTCTGCCAGATAGCCTTCGCGGATCATGCCCAGGTCGGTTTCGCGCTTCAGAAGTGTTGCCGCATTGATCGTGGCGGCCTGCAGCGCCTGCATCGGTGTCATGCCGAACTTCACCATGCGCGAAAATTGCTTGGCGTTGTCGCCGTGCGGATAAATGGCGGCGTCAGAGCCAAACACCATCTTCACGCCACCTTTTACGGCCTTGGTAAAGCTTTCGCGCTGGCGCACAGACACCTGGCGTTCCTTGTTCAGGTTCTCTTCCGGTACACCGTTTTGTTCGCCATAGGTCAGCGTGTATTCGGTGTTGTAGATATCCATGGAAAAATAGGTGCCAAACTGTTTGGCCAGCGCCACGCCTTCATCGTCCAGGAAGCTGACGTGCTCAACCGAATCAACACCCGCCACAATCGCTGCCTTGATGCCGTCCGTGCCATGCGCGTGGGCCGCCACCGTGACGCCGCGGCGGTGCGCTTCTTCGACAATAGCTTTCATTTCCTCAAGGCTATATTGCTGCACGCCCACCTTGGTGCCCTTCGAGAACACACCGCCTGTCGCGCAAAACTTGATGGCGGTAGCGCCATATTTGATATTTTCGCGCACCTTTTCCCGCGCGGCCCACGGCCCGTCGGCAACTCCGCCTGACGTCGCCTGCATTTCAGGCGCCAGGAAATTATTGTCACAGTGACCGCCGGTGATCCCCAATGCATGGCCAACCGCATAAATACGCGGCCCGATGATGTCACCGGCATGGATGCCGTCGCGCACACCGATCACGCTGTAGCCGTCCGCCCCGACATCGCGCACAGTGGTAAAGCCCGCCATCAGGGTCGCCCGCGCATTCCTCACCGCCACCACTGTCTGGCGCGGAATGGAATAGCCCATGCTTTCATAAAATGGCGTTTCCGGGTCACCCGTGAGATGCACATGCATGTCCATGAAGCCCGGCAGCAGCGTCTGGCCATCAAGGTTGATGACCCGCGCGTCATCCGGCACCGGCAACCTGCCCTGACTACCGATAGCCACGATACGGTCTTCGCGGATGATCAGCGCCGGCTTCTCGATTCGTTTGCCGTCGGCCACATCGATCATGGCGTCTGCTGTCAGATAAATTTCCTGGGCCATCACGCCAAAAGGCGCCATCAGGGTCATGAAAAGGGCCAGAATGAATGCGCGCATGGTTGTCCTCCCCGGCACGTTTAAAGTCTTATTGGTTTCTGGCGAGCGAGCCTAAGGGCATGGGGCGGTTTTGTCCACGCATCACAGGCGTGGACAATTCACCGGACAGAACACAAGTTCGTGTTATTCGTTAATCCGAAAGAAGAACCGTCAGGAGACTGCCGAGCGCCTGACCGGAACTAGCCTACTCGGTAGACGGTACGCCGTCTCTGGCAGAGGCGTTCTTCAATGCCCTGTCAATTCGCCCCAGCATCTGTTCTGCCCGCTTTGCTGTGCGCTCGCTGGCACTCCAGTTGGCGATGTTATTCAGAAGCGGTCTCGCTTCGTCATACCGCCCTTTCAGGAAAAGGGCTCGGGCATACAGGAAACGCGCCTGATCGTTTTGCGGCACCAGCTTGATGAAAGACCGCAATGCCTTGATACCGCTCTCGGATGCGTTCGCGCCTTCATAAAGCGAAGCGATACCAAATCGCAGATAGGCCTCACTATCGAGCCGGTCGCTGCGCGCCACCTGAAAAGCCAGCTTCTTGGCCTCTTGGACCGCAGCCATATCTGGCTCATAGGTAACAGTGTCAGGGTCGAAGTTTTCGTCATTATCGCCACCCTGTGCGGCTTTCACGAGCTCCCACTTCCGTGTTCCTTCACGAGACATCAGAAGTTCCGACTTCAGCAGCAGCGCATCCCGATGATCTGGCACTTCTGCCAAGGCCTGGTCGATGATGGCTTCTGCTTCGTCGTAGTCTTGCTCATTGATGGCAACCTTGGCCTGATAGAGCCGCGCCACAAAAGCAGTTTCGGGGTCCTTGACTTTTTTCTTCAGGAAGCGCTTCAGCCACGGGTCGGCCTCCCAGTCCCGCAGATAGTCCATCCGCAGGCGCATCTTCATTTTCTCCACCTCTACATCATCAAGCTTGTGATGCTCCCAGGTCGGTACATAGTCGATGTTGGAGAAATCCAGCTGCAATACCGGGAACTTCTTGTCATCCCAATAGTCGCGAGCCTCACGGCCAAATTCTTCCTCGGTCATGCCGAAATGTTTCAGGAAGGCGTCCTTCTGCTCCATACCCTTGTTGATGTCGATCAGATAGTCATCCAGCACTTCCATCAGGGTCGGCGTCGAGCGGATCTTGTGGGTATAAAGCCAAGCCTGGGCATAGAAAGCGCCCACATGAAACCCGGCCCGGTCGGTATTTTCGAAACGGGCATTGGCCGCAAACAGAAGGCCAGACGGCATCCATTGATACCGCAACCACCAGAAGCGCTGAAGCGGCGGGTTGCCAATCTGCGCGGTCGTACCGTTGATTCTGAAGGTGGAAAGATATTCTGCAAATCCTTCCTGGTACCATTTCGGGAAATTGAGCGCGCCGAACTCATGCAGGAAATGGTGGGCATATTCATGAAACAGGGTGTTGCGGCCGTCTTCCTTGTAGATGCCCTTCTTGTCTTCCACTTCAGCGATGGTCACCGCACCGCGTGGCGTTACCCAGTAAGCACCAGCAAAAGACGGCCTGTAGCCGAGAAGCTCTTTATAATCGTCATATTTCGGGATCAGGTATACCGTCAGCGGCAAAGGGGACCCAGCCCCATCAGTTCCGGTCAACACAGACATATAATAGCGGTAATATTCCAGATCGCGCAGAATGCTCTCTGCCCGCTCGCTCTCCACCATGCTGTAGACCTGAAAATGTTCGGACCTGTAATAGTGCCACTCGTCATCCGCATCAGCACGAAGTGTGTAGAAGGATGCGGTTGAAACCGCAGCCAGAATAAGAAGCCAAAAGCGCATGGTACCCCCAAATGTCAATCGCTAGTGTTAGATATACATATACACCTTTCGTTTAAAGGTCAAAACTCGACGCGGCCCCCAAAGGAAAACGGCGACCACATGGGCCGCCGGTTTCAATCTTTAACACTATTGGTGGCTCAAGCTGCCGCACGGACCGCTTTGTCGAACTCTTCCATCGCGTGACGGAACTGATTGAGCGACTTGTCCACATACATCAGAACCTCGTCCACATAGCCGTCGGTGGAGGCCGACCAGACGCGGTTGATATAGCGCTCGCCGGCCGCGAAGCTGGACATGATATCCGCGTAAGCCTGCAGGCCGAAGATATGCTTCATGCTGTCGCGCGCGTCGGCAAAGCGGGTCAGGTCATCCCGGAACAGGCGGTCGATTTCAAACCGCATATCATAGGTTGGCACCTTGTCTTTGCGACCATGAAGCTCTTCAAGGTTCTTGAGAATATTTTCAAGCGCACCCTTCAGTTCGCCTCGGTGATGCTCAAGCTTTTCGGAGCATTTGGCTTCCGCCGCTTCAGCGCGTTTCAGCATCACAACGCCAACAACACCAACCAGCATCACTGGAATAAAGGTGATCCAATCCAGTGTGAGCTTGTCCAGCGACGTCAAAAAAGCGCCTGCGAGGAAAGAAAGCATGACAAGAAGGTAAGCTACTGTTTTCATCTTTTCTCTCCCTGTTACGCTGTGAAGATCATGTAGGCGGCGTACCCGACACCCACAAGCGCTTCACCAACAATCAGGCCGGCTGCAACAGGGATGCCCTTGTTGTCAGACCAGCTGTGGCCTTTCTTACGGTCAGAAATTTCCCGAAGGAGCGTCCCGATCGAATAGGTCAGTACCACATTGAACGGCAGATAGAACCCGAGCCCCACGGTAATACCCAGACCGGTCTGAACCGCCGACAAAAGCGCCCCAAGAATCGCACCGGCGATATATTTCTCTGTCGGCACATTGCCACCCGTGATGCCTTCCACCATGGATGCCAGTGCCTGGCCTTGCGGCGCCGGCAACTGGTCAGAGCCAAGACCCCAGGCTTCATGAAGCAGGAAGATCAAGCCGATGATGACGATCGGGCCAAGCCACGCGCCAAAGAACTGCCCCATCTGCTGCATACGCGGCGTGGCACCCACAAGGTAGCCGGTTTTCATATCCAGCATCAGGTCGGTTGCCTGGCTCATGGCCACACAGGTTGCAGCCCCCACGGTAATCGCGGCAACGATCGCTTGCGTCGTTTCCATGCCGCCAAAGCTCTGGGTAATAACAATCAGAAGCGTCACGGCAATCAGCGTCATACCGGAAAGCGGTGACCAGTTGGTCCGGCCAATGGCTTCCGACAGGATGATGCCTGCCATCCAGATCCAGACAGTACCAAGAAGCCCCATCATAAGGCCCCGTACAATGCCAACCTCCTCTGCTGACGTGATCGCCATGATAGTCAGCAAAATAGCGGCGCCGATAATACCCACATAAAGCAGCTTGATCGGCATCTCATCACGGCTCATGGCGCTTTCCACCTTCGCGGAGGATTGCATCGACGAGACGGCAGACCGGATGAGCGGAAAGGCGAACATCACGCCAATCACCGCACCACCGATCAGCATGCCAATACCCGTTGGCCGGAACAGGCCAAGGCGCAGGTCGCCCGGATTGCTTACATCAACACCAGCAACAGGCATGTCAAACCAGTTCAGGAGCGGTGCCAGCACAAAGTAACAGACATAGCCGCCGATGATGAAAGCCACCCCGCCCCTGCCGGCGATAAAGCCCACACCGATGGTCATCAGTGATACATAGAAGGTGCCGTTGAAGTAGCCCGGCAGTCCAAGCTGATCAAACAGAGGCCAGTTTTCAAACCCGGTCGACAGGCTGATCACGTGAACCGCGCCGGAAACAAGCATGGCGATAAGAAGTAGCTTTGCCTTCTCAATGCCCGCACCCGGTGACTTCAGGATGGTGGCAACGGCCACGCCCCCCGGATATGTCAGGCGCTCGAAGTCGATCATCTGTTTCCGAAGCGGAATGATGAACGCAATCCCGAGGAACGCCCCCGCAATCGCGCCAAACGTCAGCACATATGGGTTAAATTCTGTGCCGTAGCCCAGAATGAATATGGCAGGCACGGAGAACATCATGCCCGATGACGCGCCATTGACGGCACTTGCGACCGTCTGTGTGACGTTGTTTTCGACGATGGATCGCCGGCGCAGAATGCCGCGCAGGATACCGAAACCAAGGATGGCTGCGAGTTCTGATCCCTCAATGGAAAAACCCAGTTTCAGTGCTGCAAAGCCTATTGAAAGCGCAATGATAACGCCCAGAAAATAGCCTACGAGCACTGCTTGTGGTGAAAGCTCAGGGTATGCGCCGCGCGTTAGCGGCCCCTGGCTCACTGCAGTTTCTTGTGACACCTTAACCTCTCCCCCTCAGGTATTTCCCCTGAGATATTCATTTCTTTTTTGTCAGTTCTGCGCTTTCATTTGCTTGCCAGCCGCGCAAAACCAGCATAGCAGTAGCACAACAAGGGCGTTCAGGCGACCCAAACAATAACGTACAGCGACCAGATATGTCTGAAGTTGACACCACAAATAGCCCAGGGCTTGACCCCCGGTGGCTGCGCGAACGCCTGAAGCGTCACTTCAGCGAACTGGCGCGGCTTGCCTTGCCTGCTGTTGCCATGCGCATCGGTATCTTTGGCCTGGCGATGGTGGACACCGCCATGGTCGGCCACTATGCCACTGAGCACCTGGCCTGGCTGAACCTTGCCAACCAGTCTGTCATCATGTTTGCGCTTGTGGTGGGACTTGGGCTTCTGGGCGGCATCACGGTCTATACGGCCAATGCCATCGGCGCGGACGACAAGCGCGAAGCGGGCCGCGTATGGCGCAGGAATGTGCCTTTCACCATTGCTGTTGGTATCGGCCTGATGCTGGCTGTCTGGCCCGCAGAATATTGGCTGACGCTCCTCGGGCAGCCAGAAGTCAAGGCACTTGAAGGCGGCAAGCTGATCCAGATTCTGGCGCTTGGGCTTCCGGCCCATATGCTGTTTGTCTGCTGCACCATGTTCCTGGAAGGCATCAAGCGGGCAGAAGTGGGCTTTTATGTTATGATCGGCGCCAACCTTGTGAATGTGGCGCTCAACTATGTGCTGATCTTCGGACAGGCCGGTTTCCCGGAACTGGGGGCTGCGGGCTCGGCCTGGGCGTCAACCGGCGTGCGCTGGTTCATGGCCTTCGCGGCGTTTGGTTATGTCTGGCTGGCGCCCAGCGTGCGCGGCTATGGCCTGAGGAAACCTCACGGCCAGAAATGGCACGAGTGGCGAGACCAGCGCCACATGGGCTATGCCTCTGCGGTGTCATTGGCGGCTGAAGTCCTGGCGTTTGGCGCGCTGGCGATCTTTGCCGGCTGGCTTGGTACCGTGCCACTGGCCGCCCACGGGGTTGTGTTCCAGGTGGTGGGTGTGCCGCTGATGATGTCCATCGGTATCGGGGTGGCCGCCAGTGTGCGGGTCGGCATCGCCTTCTCGCGCGGGGACAAGGCCGACACAGCGCTGGCAGGGCTTTCCGGGGTGCTGCTGAACTTCTTGCTCACCGGCGCTTTCGCAGTTGGCATCTTTTTCTTTATCGAGCCGCTTCTGGATATCTTCACCGATGACCAGCGCATCATCGCGCTTCTGGTGCCACCGGTGGTGATCTACTGCATTGCCATGATTTTCGATGCCAGCCAGATGGTGGCTTCCATGATCCTGCGCGGCTACCGGGAGACCTGGTGGCCCACCTATCTGCAGGGTTTCGCCTTCATCGTCGTGATGCTGCCTGCCTGCTATATCATGGCCTTCCCCGTCGGCCACGGATGGGCAGGGCTGATGGAAGGCATGTGCATGGGCGTCGTCACAAGCTGGATTTTGCAAATGGCCCGTTTCCGTTTTCTGGCGCGCACGCGTTTGTGACTGGCCGGATATGGCAAACATAACCTAAAAAAATTTCAGCTTTTGTTTGCCATACTTTTACCCTTTTATGGATTCCTAATAAGGGTCAGGCACGGTTTCAGCACCAAGTAGGGAGAACCTGGCGGAGGATAGACGGACTATGTCACGGTGGTACAAAGGCCGGAAAAGGAAGACGATACTGTCGGCAAGTTTGCTGACGGCAGTTTTTTGTCATACTTCATCAGGATACGCGATGCAGGGCCTTAGCCTGGCCGACCGTTTCAACAATGCAATTGAAGCGGTGCAGGAAGGCATTGACCTCATCTGGCCCGGCGACCTGGACAGCGAAAACATGAACGCCCGCATCGGTATCGGAATGGGCTGGATTCCAGACTATGTCGGGTCCGACAACTACCGTTTCCGCGCCCTGCCAATCCTCGACATCCGCTACAAAGAGCTTTGGCGCCTGAACGGCAGCAAACTCACCTACACCGCCTTCAAGACAGACGGGCTGGAGATCGGCCCACTCGTCAATTTGCATTTCGGCAGGAAGGAAAGCGCCAATAAGGCCCTTACCGGCCTTGGGAACATTGGCACCACCCTGGATGTCGGCATATTTGCTCGCTTCAAACATGAGGGCCTGCTCGTTGAAACAGACGTTCGGCGTGGCATCAGCGAAGGCCAGGGCACCCTTGCGCGCCTGACCGCAGCTCACGGCATTTACCAGAACGGCAATTTTGGCGCGAGCCTGGCTGTTCGGCTGCAGTATTTGTCCCAAAAAGGCATGCAGACCAATTATGGCATCACCCAAGAACAGGCTGACGCTTCCCGTGCTGGCTATGATCCCTTCCGGGCCTCCGCCGGAGTATCGGATGTATCCGCAAATATTATCGGCGCTTATCGTCTGACAGACAAAGCCCGGCTGATGAGCCTCGTCTCTGTTGGCCATCTTCTTGGTGACGCTGCCGATAGCCCGCTGGTGACAAACGGTACAGGATCACCCTTGCAGGTCATCGCCGGCGTGGGCCTGATGATGCAGTTCTGATGAACCATCATTTCCATTCCTTTCTAATGCTCAGGTGGCAATCGAACTCATCTCGTGCTTATATCGCCTGAACCATAGTAACCAGCGATCAACGTGGGGGTTTATGCGCTTCTCCCAAATCATTCTGTGGCTGTGCCTGATGCTAGCGGCGGCCCCAGCCTTTGGTCAGGCCGTTGTGCTCCGGCCCGAGGATGTCCTGCCGCGCATAAAGGACGTTGCACCGGAGGCCTTCTATATCAACGGGCATGATGTACACGGCATGACTGATGAAACTGCCAATACCTATTATCCGCTGGGAGACGCTGCCAAATTTATGCTCGCACTCGTGGCCCTTCGGCTGGCGGATGAGGGCGTCATAAGCCTGGATGAGCCGGTCGCAAAGGCCCTGCCTAGCCTGATCGACTTCAACCCGTTCGAAGTGGCGATCACGCCAAAACACCTCATGGCAGAAACCGCCGGTTTTGCAAGACCGATCGCGGACATTAACGACGCACCGCTCCGCTATTATCTGATCACGTCGCGGGGAGCAGGGCAGATTTCACTACACGATCCCATCGGCTGGCGGCTGCTACAGGCGTTCCTTGAAAAGCGTACGGACCAGCCTGTTGTCGAGCTGCTTGCCCAGGAACTTCTAACGCCGCTTGGCCTGCCGGAAGAGGCTTTAATTCCAGTGGAAACCAGATACCCTGATATGCCCGCCACACCATTGTCCGACGCGGTTTTACGGGGCGATGCTGTTGCTGCAATGGCCCGGTTGCTGCTTGCCAATGAGGATGCCTCAGGCGCACCGTTCCTAACATCGGAAAGCTATGGGCTTCTCACCACGAGACCCCTCTGGCAGATGCATCCGCTTGGGTTTGGGGCTTTGGCAGGGTCACGGCGATACCGGTCTGGGTCACATGAATGGGTCCAACTTGGGCTCTGCAGACCGGGTGTTTCAGTTGTGGCCTTCCCTGCGTCCGGCGTTGCCTACATCCATCCGTCGGCCACACCTTTTCCAAGCGTCCAAAGCCAAAGTTGCGCTGGCAAACTGTTTCGCGAACGGGCGCTCTCGAACGCGACTGCCAACATACCCCCAACGTGGTCCCGACAGGAGGCAATTGCAGCTGCGGATAAATTGCTCGAGCCGGAAACGCTGGGCGGGCGCTACCAATGTGCCAATGTCTCCGCCTGGGTGAAAGACCGGGTTGAAGGATCGGCCACCTGCAGGCTGACGGCCCACTTGATTGACAGCGAAACCTTGACAGCGCAGATCGTGTGGCCACCGCATGCGGACTTTGTTGTGGGACCGCCTTTGTCTCGGCGCTATCAAAGGGAAGCCCCTTATGCCTATCGGGGCAGCCTTGCTGAACAGCCTCTGATCTTCAGCCCCTACCGCGCCGGCGGATATGCCTATATTGGCGACATGGCCTATGTGCGGGTGGGCGTGCTGGGATACTTCCGCACCATTGCTGGAAAATATATCCCGCTGATGATTGTTATCCTCCTTACAGGCGCGCTGCATATCCGCAGCAAAACCTCCGTGCAGTGGCGGCGCTTTGGCTGGTTCTGCCTCGCGGGCGCAACACTGGTCGGGTTCGGCGTCTATGCCGACTGGTACTGGTGGCCAACGGTACTTTATCAGTTGCAAATGCCGTGGCTGATTACGCTGTGGCGCACAGGCCTCAACATCGGGCTAATGCTGCTTCTTGCGCTGCCGATGCTGTCCATGACATTCATCCGGCAACAGAATATGCCCGAACGGGGGGTCGCGCTGCTGTTCGCCGGGCCACACCTGGGGCTGATGTCATTGGCCGCGATTGGCCTCTTTCTGACCACCATTATCTGGGGAATCGCAGGCACCTTCACAGCCTATTGATTTCTCCGTCTGGTCACTATAGGGTCCCGCTCATGACACAAACAGGTGCGTATAAACGAATGTGGCGAATGATCCGCCCGGTTTCCAAAGGAAGCCGGGTCCTTGTCATTTGGTCCAACCACAATTCGTTTACGGGAGTCGCGCACCATGACTGCGCCATTTGAAATAGCTAATAGATTTGATGTCCTCACATGGCGGCAGCCGCACGCGCTCAGCAACGTGCTGTCCCACTTTTCCACCAGCCAAAGCCAGCCGTCACGGGTAAGTACCGTAGCCCACAAGGATGGGACACTTTCGGTCATCATTGTCGTCAAGGAATTGGCCGAAGCGGAAGCCCGTGCTATCCAATCAGACTTGAAAGAAGACAAGCAGGTGCTGCGCGCCATGCTCGAGCATTTTGTGGGATAGATGACCGATTTTATTTTGACAGAGAACGAGATCAGGCGCCGACTTGATCTGGTAGCCAAGGACTGCCCTCATGTAGCAGCGGCAGTAAAGCTTGTCGGCTATCCGGCAGAACGTCGCGGCACACAGGGCTTCCAGACCTTCATGCAGGTAATTGTGGGCCAACAGCTTTCCGTCAAGGCAGCCGCCACAATCCGCGGCCGGGTTGAAGCATTGGTGGGAGACCCCTCAAATCCGGACAGCTACGACAAGGTATCAGACGAAGACCTCCGGTCCGCAGGCCTGTCACGGCAGAAAATATCCTATGCGCGGTCATTGGTTGACACGGTGCGTGACGGCACGCTGGATGTGGACGCACTTCCACACATGTCGGATGAAGGCGCCATCAAGGCCATCACGGCAGTGAAGGGCCTTGGGGTCTGGAGCGCACATATGTACCTGATGTTCTCGCTTGGGCGGCCTGACATCTGGCCAGTTGGTGACCTTGCAGTGCGTGTGGCCGCGGGCCGGATTATCGGTCATGCAGAGCGCCCGACGGAAAAAGAAGCCGAAGTAATTGGTGAACGCTGGAAGCCACACCGAAGCGCCATTGCGCTTCTGGCATGGCATTACTATTCTAACGCCCCTGCCATTGGTGAATAAGTATCAGGAGACAGACATGAGCGATTTTAAGAAAGTGACGGATACGGTTTCTGTCTCCCCGCAAATTAGCAAAGCGGATATTGATGCAGCGGCGGACGCAGGATTTACGCTGATCATCAACAACCGCCCAGACGGCGAGGAGCGCAGCCAACCCGCAAACGCCGACCTGGCGGCTTATGCGGCTGAGAAAGGCCTGAAGTGGGCCAGCATTCCGGTGGTTGGAGGCCAGCTGACCTTTGAATCGATCGAAATGATGTCGATGGCGCTCAAGGACGCCGACGGCCCTGTGTTGGCTTTCTGCCGATCCGGCACCCGGTCCTGCACGCTATGGTCGCTTGCGCAGGCGCTGACCGGTGCGATGGATACAAAGGATATCCTCGATCATGCCGCCAAAGCCGGCTATGACGTTTCAGGCATGGCGCCCACGCTTGAACACCTCAAGCAGCTGCATCATGGCTGACGTTGGCTATGAAGGTTGCTTGTGAATGAAACGTACCGTTTCTTCGTAAATCTCGGCGTCGGGACCATATAGCTCCCACACTTCGTCGCCATCAATCACTGCGTCCTGCCGGTGCTCAAGCCCTAACTTCTTCAGCACATTGCGACTGGCATCATTTCCCCTGAGAACATAGGCGAACAGGTCTTCGTTCGGGAATTTCATTGTTTTCCGAGCTGCCTCGATCGCGGCCTTTCCAGCTTCCGTTGCCAGCCCCTTGCCCCAATATTCCTCCCGGAACCAATAGCCTACTTCGACAAACCGACCATCAGGCGTCGGGCGCATCAACACCCAGCCAAGGGCCGTATCGTCCTCGCTGTCCTCAAGGGTTTTCCAGTTCACCGCATAGAAGAATTTGAAACGCCCCTCTCTGAGGCCTTTCAGGTAAGCCTGCTTCTCCTCAGCCTCATCAGTCCCTGTCGGGCGGGGGATGAAACGCATTACATTGGGGTTCGACAGCATCAGCCAAAATGCGTGTGCATCCCCTTCCTCAAATGGCCTCAATCGCAATCTCTCGGTCTCAACCGGTGCCGGATCAAGGACCAAAGCTTCCCGTTCATAGGTGCCATCCTGTGCCATAAATAATTCCCAACCAATCGTTCGGTTAAATAAGATCAAACGCCATCAAAAGGAATGTATATTCCTCTGCAACTTCGCGGTAGCGTTCAAACCGGCCGGATTTGCCGCCGTGCCCCGCCCCCATGTTGATTTTCATCATCAGCAGGTTGTCGTCGGTTTTCGTGGCTCGCAGCTTGGCTGTCCATTTGGCCGGTTCCCAATAGGTTACGCGCGGGTCATTCAGCCCGCCGGTTACCAGCATGGGCGGATAATCTTTCGCCTCGATGTTTGTGTAAGGGCAATAGCCTTGGATCGTCTCAAACGCTGTCTTGTCCTTGATCGGGTTACCCCATTCAGGCCATTCGATCGGCGTCAGCGGCAGGTCAGCGTCCAGCATGGTGTTGAGCACATCCACAAACGGCACATGCAGCACGACGCCCTTAAACAAATCTGGCGCCTGGTTCACCACCGCACCCATCAGCTCACCACCGGCGCTACCGCCCGAGATGCTGATACCGCCCTTCGAGGCGTACCCTTCATTTTCCAGGTATCGGGCCACATCGACAAAGTCATTGAAGGTGTTGGTGCGCTTCTCCAATTTGCCATCTTCGTACCAGCCATAGCCCAACTCGTCCCCGCCGCGGATATGCGCGATGGCATAGGCAAAGCCGCGATCGAGGAGGCTGAGGCGTGTGGCGGAGAAGCCTGGGCTCATGCCAAGGCCGTAAGCGCCGTAGCCATACAGATGCAGCGGCGCGCCCTTTTTCCAGTCTTTCTTATACACAAGGCTGACCGGCACTTCGACGCCGTCTCGCACTGTCACCATCAAACGCTCGGACGCATACTGCGATTTGTCGTAACCAGATGGGATTTCCTGTTCTTTCTTGAGCGTCAATGTACCGCTACTCAAGTCATAGTCGAACACGCTGGGCGGTGTCACGAGGCTCGAGTACACCAGCCGCACATGTTTCTGGCCAAATTCCGCATTTGTCCCGAGACCCACTTCATAGACCGGTTCCGGCATGCCGATATGGCAGCTATTGCCGTCTGTGAACACTAGGCGGATCTGGTCCAGCCCGTCCTGTTTTTCCTCCACCGCCAGGAAACCGTCGAACGCCTGCATGCCGGTAAGATACAGTGATGCGCTGCCCTCAAGCAGAAGTGACCAGTCCGCCGGGGCATCCACAGGCGCCTTATAGATGCTGAAATTCTTCTGTTCACCATTTGAGCGGATATAGAAATGCCCCGCCCCGTCATGATCGACCGTATAGTCATGGCCCGCTTCCCGAGCACGAACCAGCGCTGGTGCTGCAGATGGATCATCTAGCCGTACAACAAGGTTCTCAGCCGTAACATGGTCAGCGCTTCTGATCACCAGATGCGATTTTGAGCTGGTGCGGCGGATATGAACGAAAAAGCTGGTGTCGCTCTCCTCATAGACCTTGCTGTCTTCGCCACCCAGCGCGTGGAAATTCACCAGATAAGGCCGCCATTCCTTCGAGACCTTCACATAGTAAAAGCCGCTACTGTCTGCCGCCCAGACAATTTCCCCCGAAGCTTCAACAATCTCGACTGCCAGCATCTCACCAGTCACAAGATCCCGCACGCGCGCCGTGAAACGCTCCGACCCGTTGGTATCGGTTGAGAAAGCCAGATATCGCCCGCACGGACTGACGGCCATGCCGCCCAGCTTGAAAAACTCATGCCCTTCGGCTTCCACATTTTCGTCCAGCAGCACATCCCATTCGGTCGCGCCTTTCTCCCGGCGATACCAGGCCCGGTACTCGGCGCCCTTGGCAAAGGCCCAGCGATATTCATAAGAGCCATCCGCCCACGGCACGCTTTCGTCATCTTCCTTGATGCGGCCCTTGATTTCTTCGAACAGGGTGTCCGTCAGGCCCGCATGATCTTTCATTATGGTTTCGAAATAATCATTTTCCTGCTTGAGATATCCGAGAATATCCTTGTCCGTCACCTCAGGATATCCCGGGTCCTTGAGCCAGAAATAAGGGTCCTCAAACGTGATGCCGTGATGGCTTGCCTCATAAGGCTTCCGGGCTGCCATTGGCGGCTTCGGTGACGCGGGTGCTTTCAACATGGTTTTTGTCCTGACTGTCATATGAGTTTTCCAATAGGTAGGCTGCCCAAATCCCGCTGTAAAGGCCCACGGCAAAAGGTGCGACTTTCCTTGCAAAATGCCCCCCGCCCTGCCATGTAAAGCGCAGCTTGTTTTCAGTTGAAACTATAGGAGAAGCCGCCCATGTCCGACCATGCTGCCCGTTTGACCGCCCTTAGAGCTGAGCTGAAGGAGCGCGGCCTTGACGGCTTTATCGTGCCGCTGACGGATGAGCATATGAGCGAATATGTTGGCACCTATGCCCAGCGGCTTCCGTGGCTGACCAATTTCACAGGCTCTGCCGGCAATGCGGCGGTGCTGCAGGATAAAGCCAGCCTGTTCATTGACGGTCGCTACACCATACAGGCAGCGGCAGAGTTGGACCCGGCGCTTTATGAGCATCATCTGTTTGAAAACTATCCCCTGCTGAAGTGGGTTGCCGACAATGCACCAGAGCATGGCGTGATAGGCTATGACCCTGAACTGACGACCATCGCCTGGGTCGAACAGGCCGAGGCTGCGCTGAAGAAAAAAGGCCTGAAGCTGGAAGCGGTAAGCACCAACCCGATCGATGCCATCTGGGAAGACCGCCCTGCTGAACCGCTGGCGCCCGCCCTTGTGCATACGGCAGAG
Source organism: Kordiimonas lipolytica (assembly GCF_042651265.1). Lineage (GTDB taxonomy): Bacteria > Pseudomonadota > Alphaproteobacteria > Sphingomonadales > Kordiimonadaceae > Kordiimonas > Kordiimonas lipolytica. The sequence continues at coordinate 163,069 of NZ_JBHSCR010000001.1, forward strand.
CATGCCGGCAAGTCAGCCGAGGAAAAGCGCGCCGAGATCGGCGAGAAACTGCGCGAGGAAGGCGCGGACGCAGCCGTCATCACCATGCTGGACAGCATTGCATGGGCTTTCAACATTCGCGGTACAGACGTTTCCAACACGCCCGTTACCCATGCCTGGGGCATCCTGCATGCAGACGGCAGCGCCAATCTTTATATCGCGCCCGAAAAAGTCACCGATGAGCTTCGGGTGCACCTGGGCAATCAGGTTCAGATTGAACCCCGCAACACCTTCTATACTGCGCTCGCAGCCCTTGGCGGGGCGGGCCGCAAGATCCTGGCGGACCGGGACACCAATAACGCCAAGGTGTTCAACACCCTGCAGGTCAGTGGCGCAACCATCGTCGAAGGCCAGGACCCTTGCATCCTGCCGAAGGCCGTGAAGAACCCAACCGAGCAGCAAGGCAGCCGTGATGCCCATATCCGTGACGGCGCCGCCATCGCAGAATTCCTGCACTGGATTGAAACCGAAGCGCCCAAGGGCGGCATTGATGAGTTGATCGCTGTCGACAAGCTTTGGGCCTGCCGCAAGAAGCGTGACCTGCTGCGTGACAAAAGCTTCGATACCATCTCAGGCAGTGGCCCGAACGGCGCCCTGCCGCACTACCGCGTGAATGAAGCATCAAACCGCCCCCTCAAGAATGGCGAGCTTTATCTGGTGGACAGTGGCGGCCAGTATCTGGACGGCACGACAGACATCACCCGTACCGTGCCGGTTGGGGACCCGACCGACGAGATGCGCGACCGATTCACCCGCGTGCTCAAAGGCCATATCGCACTGGCTACCACTCGCTTCCCGAAAGGCACCAGCGGGATGGCCCTGGACGCCATCGCCCGCCGCCCGATCTGGGAAGCGGGGCTGGATTATGATCACGGCACAGGCCACGGCGTTGGCGCCTTCCTGGGCGTGCATGAAGGTCCGCAACGCATCGCCAAGGGCGGCACCAGCGTGCCGCTGCAGCCGGGTATGATTCTCTCCAACGAGCCCGCTTATTATAAGGAAAACGCCTTCGGCATCCGGATTGAAAACCTCATCCTTGTCAAACGGGTTGAAGAAGACACCGAGCGCGAGATGTATGAGTTTGAAAACCTCACCTGGGCACCAATTGATCGCCGCCTTGTTGACACCAAAATCATGTCGGACACTGAGCTTGATTGGCTGAACAGGTACCATACACAAGTGTATGATAAGATCGCAGACCTGGTTGACGCCGACACGCGCGAGTGGCTTAAAGAAGCAACCGCACCAATTGAACGCGCAGCATAAACAGGCGAAATAGACAGATCGAGATCCCAGATGAACGCATCCCACCAGAAAGCCCCGCGCCATATCAGGCTACCGGCCAACATGGCCGGACGGGACTTTTTGCTGGGTGACCTGCACGGTGAATACGACCAGTTCGTCGAGGCCATGATGCGCGTCAAGTTTGACCCGGCGAAAGACCGGGTGATTTCGGTTGGTGACCTGGTAGACCGGGGCCCCAGCTCCTACGACTGCATGATGCTTCTGCACAAGCCCTGGTTCTATGCCACCCGTGGCAACCACGAGACCATGCTGCTGGATGCCCAGTTTGATGGTGCCATGGCCATGTGGATGGCCAACGGCGGCGAATGGTTCCTGGAACTGAGTGAAGACCAGAAAGACGACTGCACAACGCTTGCACAACAGATGCCGCTGGCCATCACGCTGGAACTTAAGGACGGTCGAACCATAGGCGTCTGCCATGCCGAATGGCCAGGCGAAGACTGGAGCGTTGTTGAAGAGACCGTGTTCGATCTGTATCAGGTTCAGGCCATGCTGTGGGGCCGCCGTGTGCTCAGCAAAGGCAAGCCCCAGAGTGACCGCTCAGCGGTACTGACAGTGCATGGCCACACGCCGATCGACGCCCCCAAGAAGCTTGGGAGCGCGCTTTTCATTGATACGGGCTGTGTCTATGGCGGCACGCTGACGCTGGTGAGCGTGGAGCAGGCGCTGGCAATCCCGCCAGATGCCAAACCGTCAATCCTCAGTCGGCTTCGCGGACTTCGAAGTCGGTCGTGATCTCGGCCATCGCGCCAAGCTGCACAGACGCCGAACAATATTTGTCTTTTGAAAGCTGAATGGCGCGCTCAACCGCCCGCGGGTCCACACCAACGCCCGTGACCACAAAATGTGCGTGGATTTTGGTAAAGACACGGGGTGGCTCAGCCGCGCGTTCGCTTTCGAGCTCCACCCAGCAATCGGTCACTTTCTGGCGCGATTTCTTCAGCATCATCATTACATCGATGCTGGAACACCCACCCATGCCCAGAAGAAGCATCTCCATCGGGCGGATGCCATGGTCAAGGCCGCCATCGCCGGAGCCTGAGTCCATCACCACGGCATGACCGGAAGGCGACTCACCAATGAACGTCATGTCACCTGCCCATTTTACCCGTGCTTTTTTTGCTGTCATGATCATGCTCCCGGTATGGATTTAAAAATTTGGTTCTGCCGCTTTTAAACCATGCCGGGGCTGTGCGGCAACGGCTGTTCGGTGCAAATTCCTGTTAACGCTATCTTTATCCCTGAATTCATATAGTTAGACATGGTTAACGGTGGAGGCCAGGTGCCGTGCTGTATCATCTTTTATATATCAGCGAACTGAAGAGCGATGCGTCTCAGGACATGGATACCATTGTCCAGCGCTCCAGGGACTATAACAAGGACCATCATATAACCGGTGCGCTGTGGTTTGACGGCACGGTTTTTGTCCAGATGCTGGAAGGGGACCGGATGGCCCTCTCGGGCGCGTTGGCCCGCATCATGCGGTCCGATGCTCATCATAATTTCGAACTGGTCTTTTTTGAACCAGCCGCAGAACGCATCTTCTCTGATTGGTCGATGGCCTATTATCACGCGTCCAAGGACGAGCAGGATATCGTGAAGAAATTTGCCACGGACAATAGCTTCCGGCCGCGCAGGATGTCAGCACAGAGCCTGATCACCTTCATGCGCTATCTGGAGATGGCACGCCACGTGAGCGCCGCCAACAGCATCTAGGCCTGTTCAGGAAAATCGGCTTCCGCGTCACCCACTTGCCACTGCGAGTGCTTTTTCATCACTGACTTGAAAAAGGCGCTTTCGGTGAAAGCCCGAAGCCAGGACCGAAGCGCCGGATAGGGCGCCGCGTCAAACCAGGATCTGTCCACACCCGAGAACTGACGGATAAAAGGCAGGACGGCATAATCCGCAAGGCTCGCGCGGCTGCCGAACAGCCAGCCATGACCGGCGAGGCGTGCTTCAAGCTTTTCAAGGAAGTTTTCCGCCGCCTGCCGATGCGCAAGCGGGTCCACATCTTCGTACCGGGTGGCATACTTGAACCGGTCCAGATGGTGCTTGAAGTCGCCGTCGTTTTCGCGGATCAGCGCGAGCATGCCCTCAAGCGTGCCTTGTTCGGGCGTCAACCAGCCATCCGGATCATTCTGCGTGAGCGCCCATAGCATCACATCGAGGCTTTCGTCGATCACCGCGCCGTCCTGCAACTGCAGCACTGGCACCGTGCCCTTGGGTGAAATCTCCAGCATGTGCGCTGGCTTGTCCCGTAGCACCACTTCCCGAAGCTTTACGGCTACGCCGGCTTGCGCAAGCGCGAGCCGCGCCCGCATGGCATACGGGCAGCGGCGGAAGCTATAGAGAATGGGGCGTTCTTCAGGCACTAATCTGCCTCAGCACTTTCGGCCTTGTCGCCCATTTTGTCACGGGGCGGCTTAGTGATGCCCACATGGCGTTCGCCGCGTTTTTGCGCCAGCTCAATCTGCTTCTGGCGTTCCTTGAAGCGCTCTTTCTGCTCCGGCGTCGTCTCATCGATACACAGCGGGCAGCTCACGCCTTCCTCATACTCCGGCAGCAGCTTGGCGTCCGGCGAAACCGGACGGCGGCAGGCACGGCACATGGTATAGTCCCCTTCCGCAAGGCCGTGACGCACGGATACGCGGTCATCAAAGACAAAACAGTCGCCTTCCCACAGGCTTTCTTCCTCTGGCACTTCCTCAAGATACTTCAGGATGCCACCTTCAAGATGATAGACCTCCTCGTAGCCCTGCTCTTTCATATAAGCCGTGGATTTTTCGCAGCGGATGCCGCCGGTGCAGAACATGGCCAGCTTGGGCTTATCCAGAACACTCTTGTTCTCTTCCGCCCATTTGGGGAACTCGCGGAAGGATTTGGTCTTGGGGTCCACCGCGCCCTTGAAGGTGCCGATGGCCACTTCATAGTCATTTCGCGTGTCCACCACCACGGTGTCTGGGTCTGAGATCAGGGCATTCCAGTCAGCGGGTTTCACATAGGTGCCCACAACCTTGTTGGGGTCCACGCCCTCGACACCCAGGGTCACAATCTCTTTCTTCAGGCGCACCTTCATGCGCAGGAAAGGCTCGTCCGACGCCCAGCTTTCCTTGTGGGTATAGCCGCTGATGGGCGCAATCGTGTGGAGGAAATCAAGCACTTTGCGCACACCCGCTTCGGGGCCTGCGATGGTGCCATTGATGCCCTCGTTCGCCAGAAGAAGCGTGCCCTTCACATCGCCCGCAAGGCACACATCCGTGATTGGCTGCTGCCAATCTTTAAAGTCAGGGAAGGCCGCGAACTTATAAAGCGCAGCCACAAGATAATTCGACATGTCTGTTCCATTCATTTCAGGGGACCGACGCGTAAAGCCGGGACCAAAACTGCGCGCCTTATAGCAAGTTTGACCGCCCCTGTAAAATCAGGAACGAATCGGTCTTTGTTAAAGAAAAATCCCTTTGTTTTCCTGCGATTAAGAACGCCTCTTACCTGCCGATAAGGGTTGGCGACCTGCCCGGCCCTTGCTATAGTCGCGACATATTCAGATCCAGTCAGCGGCAAAGGAGGCTCGTCATGAAAGGCGACAGACAAGTCATTCAGCATCTTAATGTGATTCTCAAGAACGAGCTGACAGCCATCAACCAGTATTTCCTGCATTCCCGCATGCTCAAAGACTGGGGCATGAAAAAGCTGGCGGATAAGGAATACGAAGAATCCATCGACGAGATGAAGCATGCCGATGAACTCATCGAACGCATCCTGTTCCTTGAGGGCCTGCCGAACCTGCAGGACTTGGGCAAGCTGATGATCGGCGAAGACGTGAAAGAGATTTTCGAGTGCGACCTGAAGATGGAGCATACAGCCCACAAGGACCTCAGGGATGCGATCGAATATTGCGAAAGCGTTCGGGACTATGTCAGCCGCGAGCTGCTGGAGAGCATCCTCTCGTCTGAGGAAGAGCATATCGACTGGCTTGAAACCCAACTGGGCCTCCTGGACAAGATGGGCTACCAGAATTACGTGCAGCTTCAAACGCCCGCCGCGGAGGACTAATCCTCACGTTCAACACGCCGGTTTCAGATACAAAAGGACCGCCTGGGCGCGTGCCCTGGCGGTCCTTTTCCCCGTCGTGCCCGGGCTCTCGCCCGGAAGCCACTTATTCTGCGGCAAGAAGGCGCCTGTTCGGTAGCTCCTCTTCAACCAGACCCGTCGCACAGTCGCGGCATGCGCCACAGCAAAAGCCGCCCCCCAGCGACATATAGGCTTCTTCAGCGTTGCTTACGCCACCTTCACGCACAGCTGCGCGGATTTCCCGGTCAGTATATCCATTACAAAGACACACATACATGCTGCGACAAACCTTCTGAAATTGCGAACAATTCTTAGTATTACTATCAACTCGCAATTCGCCCGTCAACAAAGAAATCTCTATATCCCATGCTGAGCGGGGGTTACACGCAATCAGACCGGTGATCCAAACATGAAATTCAGTCGTATTTAATCAAGCATAGGTATGTTATTGTTGAAAAAAAAATGCGGTAGCAGGATAAACCTCATGAACGAACCATACCAAAGAAAGCCTTTTGATTTCCCCCAGGTGCCTCCCAGGGTTGACCTGAAAATGAAGGACGTTGCCGGGTCTGCTCTGGCAGAGAAGCTCAAGCTGTGGCCTGTATTGTGGCGCGACCTGCTGGATGAGGGCAAGGCCATCCCGGCCAAGTCAGACCTTCGTTTACCCAAGCTCGCCTCCATCCTGCCAAATATCATCATTTTTGAACGGCTCCAAGACGGTGACTATACCTTACGCCTTGCAGGCACCGAGGTAGAGGATTGGCTTGGCCGTAAATTGACGGACACAAATCCCCTTTCACTGGTCCCGGAAATTCAACGTCCACGCGTTAGGGCTGTGTATGACAATGTCATCGATCAGCCCTGCGGTTTCTATATTTCCGAAGTCCTCATGCTAAGTCGGGGCAAGAAAGCCCAGGTCACCACGCTGAAATTGCCGCTGACAGATGACGAAGGCACCATCCGGTACTTTTTGGCCGTCTATCAATTCTCCGATGGCGAATATGTTGAAGGGCAGCCGCCAAAGACTGTTGCTGAGCATCAACGCGTAGATCATATCGGCTATATCGATATTGGTTTTGGCGTCCCTGAAACCGCCGGTTAAAAAACACACCCCGCCACCATGCCGCCATTTCCCTGCCGCAATTATCGGTAGAATAAAGCCTGCGACCTTCTGATGACCTAAAAGCTTCATCAAAGGCCGCTAGGAATTGTCCTGAAGGCGGGCCCCACCCTGGCCCGAAACTGGTCATTCGGCAGCGCGAAAAACGGTAACGCGCTATGGGATTAACGGACACATGCCATTTGATATTCACAACCTGAAGCCAAAGCGGATTGCCCTCTTTTCCGGCAATTATAATTATGTGATGGACGGCCCGGTACGAGCGCTCAATACCCTTGTCGCCTTTCTTGAAGAGCAGGGCATCGAGGTGCTGGTCTTTGCGCCAACCGCCGACAAGCCTGCCTTCAAGCACAGTGGCACACTGGTTTCAGTACCGTCTTTTGCGCTCCCAGGCCGCAGCGAATACCGGGTAGCCTTGGGGCTGCCCCGAAGCGTTCGCAAACAGCTTGAGGCCTTTGATCCACAACTGATCCACCTTGCAGCGCCAGACCTTTTAGGGTGCGGCGCGCTCAAGTGGGCGCGCAAGCACAATGTACCTACCGTCTCGTCTTTTCATACCCGGTTTGATACCTACCCCCGCTACTATCACCTTGGCTGGCTGGAGCCGCTGGTGCGCGCCTTCATGCGCCGCTTCTACAACCGATGCGAACAGGTTTATGTGCCGTCGGAATGTATGCGCCAAATTCTGACAGAACAGCATATGGGGGAAGATATCCGCCTGTGGACCCGCGGCGTTGACGCAGACCTGTTTTCACCAACCAAACGTGACATGGCGTGGCGGCGCGACAACGGCATCGCGGACGATGAGGCCGTGATCGCTTTTGTTGGCCGCCTGGTTCTGGAAAAAGGTCTTGGCATTTTTGCCGATACGCTGGATGAGCTGAAGAAACGGGGTCTGAAGCACAAGGCCTTGATCGTTGGCGACGGACCCGAGCGCGAACGGTTCGCCAAGCGCCTGGCCGACGCCGTTTTCTGCGGGTATCTGCAGGGCGAAGATCTGGCCCGAGCCTATGCCTCCGCCGATATTTTCTTCAATGCCAGCATCACCGAAACTTTCGGCAACGTGACCCTTGAGGCGATGGCATCAGCCGTGCCTGCCGTATGTGCAGATGCCTCTGGCAGCCATTTTCTTGTGCGGCCCGGCGAAACAGGCTATCTGGTGCCCCCCGGCGATGTATCGGCTTTCGCTGACAGGCTTGAACGCCTGATCGCCGACGAAGGCCTCAGGGCCGGTATGGCGGAAGAAAGCCTCGCGGACAGCCGGAAATTTTCCTGGGATGCAGTGCTGAACGCTCTGCTGGACAATTATGAACAGGCGATTACCCACTATTGGGCAAAGAAACGCACCAACGCAAAGGTCAGCCGGGGCGCCCGTCTCGCAAAATAGAATATCGTGTCCCAAAGCCCGTTAAAACAGATCGAAAACCTGCTCGCCTCCATCACGGCCAAGCCAGGCTTCACGCTTGTGCTGAAGGTAGTGCAGTTGTCAGCGGTCGCTGGCGTGCTTCTGTTCCTGTCCGGCAAACTGGGGCATATCGGGTGGGACAAAGTGATGGCCAGCCTGCCCACCACACCCTGGTTCTATTTCTTCTTCACCATCATGTATCTGGCCTACCCGATCGCCGAGCAACGGGTGTATCGCCTTATCTGGGCCGGTGAGACAGGGCCTGAACTGGGTGTTTTCCTGCGCATGCGGGTCTATAACTTCGCGGTTCTCAGCTATGCCGGGGAAGCCTTTCTCGGCCTTTGGGCACGGAAAAACCTGAAGCGCAAAAGTGGCCTGATCTTCTCCAACATCAAGGACAGCAATATCCTCTCGGCACTGGCATCAAACAGCTTTACCATCTTACTGCTTCTTGTCTTGTTCTCAAGCGGGCAGCTGCACCTGATTACCGATGCAGATGCCGACTTCCGCTACTATCTTGGCTTGGCTGTGCTTGTGGGCATAATCCTGATCCCCACCGTCATTCATTTCCGCGATCACCTGATTGCACTGGACGGCAGCACCGCCAAAGCCGTTTTCCTGACGCACCTGACCCGCCAGGTCGTGGTCCTTCTGGCGCAGGTGGCCATGTGGGCCGTGGCTGTGCCTGAGGTGCCGATGAGTGCCTGGCTGCTGCTGTTGACCGCCCAGATGGTACTGACACGCGTGCCTTTCCTGCCAAACACGGACCTGCTGCTGGCAGGGCTTGGGATCACACTGATCGGGTACCTGGCGGCCCCTGAAGGCAAGCTTGCCGGGATGTTTTTCGCCGCAGGCGTCCTTTCACAGGCTTCAAATCTGGTAGTTTTTGCACTGGCTTCCCTGCCAAAAACTGCATTGCGCAGGCGCGCGCGCGCCAAACAGGCCTGAGCCAAGCCTGTTTACCAATTCTTTGAATAGGGTATGATAGCTTCGCGACTCAATCAGAACGAGCGTTTGGATAGGATATACTGTCTTGCTGAAGCTGGATCATAGCATCCTGCCCCCTGGCACGGAATTCGGTGAATTTACAGTTCACGGTGGCGCCGATCTTGTGGGCAAAAACAAGATTGCCGATTTCTTCTATGATTATTGGCTTTCCAAGCATGATGGCGACCATTTGCCATGCCGCGCCGACATCAGGCCTACCGACATCCGCCAACATCTGGATCACCTCGTGATTATGGATATCGGTCGGGACAAGCAGCCCTTTTCGCTTAATGTGCGGCTGATCGGCACTCATGTTGCCAATTTCTATGGCGAGATTTCCGGCAAGGACATCAATGAGATGACCAACCAGATTGCCGCCGCCCGCATCTATCACACCAGCGCTTTGGTGTTGGAGCAAAGCCTGCCACAGCTTTGTATCACGCCAGCCGTTTCACCTGACCGCCAATATCTCGAGGCCTACGCACTATATCTGCCGCTTTATGATTCGTCCCGTGAAATTGAGAAAATACTCGTCGCCGTCGATGTTGCTTCGAAGCGTACAGGCCGTTCCCTTTCGGTCTGAATAGGGCTGAAACCTGTTGGAAATCAGCAGCAAAAATGCTTAACTGACCAAAGAGTCAGGATTGTCCGTTTGATCGGGCACCGACCTCCGGTTTATGACACAGTGGAACCCTGCCTGCGGGCGGGGGTTTTTATGCCAGCAACAGGAATTCATAGGGTCAAAGGTAGGAATCTGGTGTGACGGTTAAAGCGATCAAAGGGGCGATATTTCACCTGCTGGACGACCCCGAAACAATCGGGGCAGACCAGGCGACACAGTATTTCGCCGATGGCATGCTCATCCTTGAGGACGGTTTTGTGCGTGCCTGCGGCAAGCGCGCGGACCTTGAACCTGGGCTGGGCACTGGGGCGGAAATTGTAGACCACAGCGGCAGCCTTATTATGCCCGGCTTCATCGACACCCACATCCACTTCCCACAACTGGATATGATCGCTTCCTTCGGTGAAAAGCTGCTCGACTGGCTGGAGCGCTATACCTTCCCTGAAGAAGCCAAGTTCGCAGACCCGGCCCATGCCGAGGAATGCGCCAACTTTTTTCTTGAAGAACTGCTTCGGAACGGCACCACAAGCGCACTCGTATACGGCACGGTTCACAAGGAATCCATCGATGCCCTGTTTGGGGCTGCCTATAAGCGCGGCATGCGGATTGTGGCCGGCAAGGCACTGATGGACAGGAATGTACCCGAAGCGGTGCGCGACACGGCCGAAAGCGGGGACCTTGATAGCCGTGAGCTGATTGAAAAGTGGCACGGCAAAGGCCGCCTCGGGTATGCTGTGACGCCTCGTTTCGCCCCTGCCTGCTCCGATGACCAGCTCACTCGTGCTGGCAAACTGCTGGCTGAAATCCCGGACCTGTTAATGCATACCCATATGGCGGAAAACACCAGCGAGATGGACTGGGTGAAAACCCTCTATCCGGACGCCAAAGACTATCTGGATGTCTATGCCAAATTCGGCCTGCTGACCGACCGCAGCGTATTTGCCCACTGCATCCATACGGGGGGCGAGGTATTCCAGCGCATGGCAGAGCATGGCGCCGCCGTCAGCCACTGCCCGACATCGAACCTGTTTCTTGGGAGTGGTCTCTTTAATCTCAGGGAAGCGGAGAAATATGGCGTCAAGGTCGGCCTGGGCACTGACGTGGGCGCAGGGACCAGCTTCTCAATGCTGCAGACGCTCAACGAAGCCTACAAGGTAAGTCATCTGAAGGGCCACGCCCTTGACCCCTATAAGTCTTTCTTCCTTGCCACCCTTGGCGGTGCACGCGCGCTCAATATGGCGGACAAGGTGGGAAATTTCGAAGATGGCAAAGAAGCTGATTTCATTGTCCTCGACATGGCCGCGACACCGCTTCTGAAGCGGCGACTGAAAACCTGCACCTCTATCGACGAGACACTTTTTGTCCTGTCGATGCTGGGTGACGACCGCACTATCAGTCATACCTATATCGCGGGCGAGTGCCGCTACTCAAAATAAGTGCCCAAAATAAGTACAAGGCATACATTGCCCCTTAATCAAGTTACGTTATAGTGAACCTTTGACCACTGCATATGGGCGGGAATATAGTTGTTCACTGCATTTGCCTTACTTTCGACTGTTCTTTTGCAGTCTGCAGACGCACCCCCAACGCTCGAGCTTTATACCGAGCATAACCCGCCCTTTACCTACAAACAGGAAGAAACCGGGGAAATCGCTGGCGCCACTATGGCAGTCGTCAGGGAACTCATGCAGCGCGCAGACGTCCCTTACACGGTGGAGCTTATCCCCTGGAAGCGGGCCTATTCCGAAACACTTCGCCAGAAGAATGCCTGTGTCTTTGGCATGAACCGCACCCCTGAACGGGAGAAGAAGTTCCTTTGGGTGTCGCCTCTATTTGAAGGCCCCTGGTCCTTTTTCAAGCGGCCCGATGCCGCAATTGAGCTGACGTCCCTTGCAGATGTAGCGGCCTATAAAGTGGTCGCGACAAGTGGCTATGCGTCCGCGCTGGCGCTTCAGCAAACCGGGCACCAGAAAGTCCTGATGGCAACCAGCAACGAACGCGCGATGCAACTGCTATTTCATGGCAGGGTCGACCTGATGCTGCTCGGTGACTTTGAGGCGCCCTATGTGGCAAAAGCGGCAGGCCTACCCACTCCGACAAAAGCACTGCAGTTCAAGGAGGCCTTTACCGGCATGGGCTGCAATTTAGGGACTGACCCATCGATTATCGCCAAACTGCAGGCCGCAAACGCCACCATGGCCGACTTTCGCAAGAAAGCCTACAGCAACATCGACTATTAAAGCCATGTCGTGACCGGGTGGCGTGCTTCGTCTCTGGTGTCACTCTCAAAAACATGTAAACTGATTACCGGATGGGACAACAACAGCTGGAGCACTTTGTGTTCGCTGCCTTCGCCTTTGCTGCAACTGTAACCGCTGCTGAGCCAGTGCCCGCACCACTGCCTGAGGCACCGCAGCTGAGCCTCTATACCGAGCATAACCCACCCCTCACTTACCTGTCCGCAGACAGCCAGAAAATTGAAGGCCTGGTTTTCATCATTGTCGACGAAATGCTGAAACGGGCCAATATCAACTATACTATTGAGCTCTTGCCCTGGAAGCGCGCTCTGTCTTTAACGCGGCGCTCACCGAACACTTGCCTGTTTGCTATGGACCGCACCCCCGATCGCGAAAACAAATTCCTGTGGGTCTCTCCCCTTTATGAGGGGCGTTGGGCCTTCTTCAAACGACCGGATTCCCCCTTGGAGCTTGAGAGCCTGGCGGATATCGCCCCCTATCAGATCGCCACTGTATCTGGATACGCATCCGCAAACGCGCTTCAGGAAACCGGCCATGAAAGAATCCTGAATGCGGGCACAAATGTGGATGCTGTGCGGCTTCTTTTTCATGGTCGAGTCGACCTTTTGTTGACCGGCGCCGTTGAAATTCCCTACATCGCCAAGGAAGCAAACACACCTTTGCCGCTAGAAGCCTTGCCTTTTAAAAATGTATCCACAAGCATGGGCTGCAGCCTGGACACTGACCCTGACCTTATGCGTAAGCTTCAACAGATCAATGAAGAAATGACGGACTTTAAAAGACAAGTCATGGGACAGGCCACCCCGACAGATTAAATCTCCAATGTGACCTGCTCGCTTGCCTTCAGGTGGTATTCCACGCAGTTGTCATCATCCGCGATCCGGTCAATCACCAGAAAATCACTGATATCCTCAAGCGCGAGCGAGAAATGATGCCAGGTACCAGCATGATAGTTCACACCTTGATCGCCGCTTGCCAGAAAGGCCCGCATACCCCGCGCTTCAAACGGTCCCTTCGGCGCCACAACCACCAGATAGGATCGGGCGGAAAGCGGCACAAACGCCTGTGACGACTTGGGGTGATATTCCATCACCTCAATCATGATCGGCATCGGAAGCGGTGCCGAGCGAAAGATGCTGATGCCAGCCTTCGCACCGTCCGCCGTTACATTGATGGTCGCCAGATCATGAAAGCGCGTAGTGTTGCCGTAATTGATTGTGTGCTTTTCGGCATCATCGGACGCCTCAATCACATCGCCAAAAGGCGCAAAAGCTTCACGTGTCAGTGGTTCGACCTTTAGTTTGCGCATGGCTTACCTTCTCGCTCCGTCTTCGATCCATTTGCCAAGAAGCGCGCGTTCCTCGTCCGTCATACCCGTCTCGTTGCCAAGCGGCATGATATCGGACATCACAGCCTGCTCCATGATCTTGGGCGCATATTGAACCACCTGATCAGCGGTGTCGAACATCACGCCGCCCGGTGCTTCCGGGAAAAATTCGTGGGTTGGCGCCGCCGCGTGGCACATATTGCAATGCTTCCCCAGAACCGCCTGAACCTGCCCGAACGTCACAGTCTCTTTCACCTCCACACGACTTGCTTTTTCAGCCTCTGCGGCAAAGAAAGCAATGGCGAGGAAAAGCACCACCGAGGCCACAACAAGCGCCGGGCTTGTCTTGCCCTTGTGGCGCAAGTTGAAGAAATGCCGCACCATCACACCCACAAGGCCAATGGCCGCCACAACCACCCAATTGTAAGGACTTGAGAAGGTCATTGGATAGTGGTTGGAGATCATCAAAAACAAGACTGGCAGAGTCATATAGTTGTTATGCAAGGATCGTTGCTTGCCCATCTGGCCAAGTTTCGGGTCCGGCGTCTCTCCCGCCGTCAAGGCGGACACCACCTTCTTCTGGTTCGGGATAATCACCATGAACACATTGGCCGCCATGGCGGTGCCCACAATGGCACCGATATGGATGAAGGCCGCCCGGTCAGAAAAAATATGCGTCAGCGCATAGGCCGCAGCGGTCAGGGCCGCGAACCAGATGATGCCCGTAAGCGTATTGTTCGTGCCAAGGGGTGACCGGCAAAGGCCATCATAAAACACCCAGCCGCCAACCAGGAAAGCCAGGCTGATACCGATTGCCTCAAACTGCGTCAGGTCCATCTTTGATTTGTCGATCAGGAACAGATCAGCGCCCAGATAATAAATCACGGCCAGAAGCGCAAAGCCGGACATCCAGGTGAAATAGGCTTCCCATTTGAACCAATGCAGGTTTTCGGGCATCTGTTCCGGCGCTACGGCATATTTCTGCTTATGGTAAAAGCCACCGCCATGCACAGACCACAGCTCACCCGACATACCTTTCTTGGGCTCTTTCGGGCTTTCAAGGTGGTTATCCAGCCAGATGAAATAGAAACTGGAGCCAATCCAGGCGATGCCGGTGATGAAATGCAGCCAGCGAATGGCCAGATTAAGCCAAGGAGTAAAATCGAATTCCATCGTCCCGTCTTTCCTTCATACTTCTGGCAAACCACCTGTCGCCCGAGCGGGCCGTTACAGATGCTGCAACAGCTGTGCGGCGATGCCGGCGGCGATAATCTCGGGTTCCTTACCCGTGACACCTTCAACCCCAATAGGGCAGATGAGCCTCAGCAAGTCTTCTTCCGCGATCACACGTTCCTTGAGCATGCGGTTTTCAAACCGCGCGCGTTTGGTCTTTGACCCAATCAGCCCGCAATAGCGTGCGTCACCGCGCCCCAGTACCGCGGCCGTGATGGCGTAATCCAGCTGGTGGCTGTGGGTGAAAATCAGGAACAGGCTGCCTGGGGCTGCGCTTTCCACCACTTCGACGGGGTCGCGGTCTGTCACCCTTTCTGCATGTTTGGGCATAAAACTTGGGAACTCATGCGCGCGCGCGTCCACCCAGGTCACCTGAAACGGCAGCTTGTGGATCGCAGCCATCACGGCCTTGCCCACATGCCCTGCGCCGAACATATAGAGCGGTGTCCGTGCGCGGCGGTCGGTCATCAAAGCCATGCGCTCACTGAGCGGTTTTTTGGTGAGTTTCAGCGTCACGCTGCCGCCACAGCATTGTTCGAGCAAAGGGCCAAGCGCGTAATTCTGGCTGAGTTCAGTGAGCGCATCATCCGCCAGCAGCTTATGCGCCTGTTCAATCGCCTGATATTCGAGGTTGCCGCCGCCGATGGTGCCCTGGATGCCGCGTGCATCCACCCACATGGTCGTGCCCGCCTCACGCGGCACTGAGCCTTTGGTCTCCTCGACAACAATCAGAACGCCATACTCGCTACTCACCGGCCTACCCCTTAAGTGCCCGTACCGCCATCAGCACCTCTTCAGGCGTGGCGGGCGCGTTTAGCTTTGGCGAAACCTTATAGTCACCTACAGACGCTACCGCGTCGCGGATCGCCAGGAACACACTGTTCGCCAGCATGAACGGCGGTTCGCCGACCGCCTTTGACCGGTGGATCGTGGCTTCCACATTGCGACCTTTACTGTAAAGCTCGATATTCATCACTTCCGGCCGGTCGCTGCAGGCTGGGATTTTGTAGGTGCTGGGGGCGTGGGTCCGCAGGTTGCCCTGCCCGTCGAACACCAGCTCTTCGGTTGTCAGCCAGCCCATGCCCTGGATGAAGCCACCCTCGATCTGGCCCTTGTCGATCGCCGGATTGAGCGACCGGCCGGTGTCATGCAGGATGTCAACTTGGGTAACCTTATATTCACCCGTGAGCGTATCGATCATCACCTCACTCACAGCCGCACCGTAGCAGAAATAAAGGAACGGCCTGCCTTTGTGGGCCGCGCGGTCATAGTGGATCTTGGGCGTTTTATAGAAACCGGTGGCGGACAGCGACACCCGGTTCAAATAGGCCGCTTTCGTTAGCTCCTCAAACGCCAGTTCGTTGTTTTCCACGTAAACCTTGTTGTTCCTGAAGGTCACCCGATCAGTCGGGCAGCCATACCTCGAGGCCGCGAAATCCACAAGCCGCGCCTTAATTTTGCGCGCGGCATCCAAGGCCGCCATGCCGTTAAGGTCAGACCCACTTGACGCCGCCGTCGCCGACGTGTTGGGCACCTTCGCGGTCGTCGTGGCAGTGATTTTGATCTTGTCCACGTCGATCTGGAATTCTTCGGCCACCACTTGGGCTACCTTCACAAACAGGCCCTGCCCCATTTCCGTGCCGCCATGGTTCAGGTGCACACTGCCGTCGGCATAGACATGCACCAGCGCGCCCGCCTGGTTAAGGTGGGTCGTGGTGAAGCTGATGCCGAACTTCACGGGTGTCAACGCCATGCCTTTCTTCAGCACCGGGCTCGCGGCATTGAACTCCCGGATCGCCGTCCGGCGCGCCTTATAGTCGGCGCTTTCTGCTAGCTCAGTGATCAGCTCCCCGGCGATATTGTCTTCAACCGTCATGCCGTAAGGCGTGATATCCCGGCCTTCGCCGTAAAGGTTCGCAAGCCGCACTTCCGTGGGGTCCTTACCCAGCGCGCGAGCGATATCGTCGATGACATACTCGATGCCGATCATGCCCTGCGGGCCACCGAAGCCGCGGAAGGCGGTGTTCGACACCGTGTGGGTTTTCAGGCGGTGCGACCTGATCGTGCTGTCCCCAAGGAAATAGCAGTTGTCAGCATGGAACATGGCGCGGTCGTTGATGGCGGGCGACAGGTCGGTGGACCGGCCACAGCGCGAGGCCATCTCAATCTCAATGCCGAGGATGTTGCCGTCGTCGTCGAAGCCCACGTCATACCCGTACTTGAAATCATGACGCTTGCCGGTCATAACCATGTCGTCGTCGCGGTCGAGCCTCAGCTTGGCAGGCCGTCCTGTCTTCACGGCAACGAGCGACGCCATCGCTGCAAACATGGCCGGGTGGGTTTCCTTACCGCCAAAGCCGCCGCCCATTCTGCGCACTTCAACCGTCACTGCATTCGTCGGGCGGCCAAGAACCTGGGCCACCAGATGCTGCACCTCTGATGGATGCTGGGTACTGGAAAACACATGCACATCGCCGTCTTCCTGTGGGGTCGCGTAGGCGATCTGGCCTTCAAGATAGAAATGGTCCTGCCCGCCAATACGGAAGCTGCCCTGAAGCCGGTGGGGGGCGGAGCCAAGCGCCGCTGCAGCATCACCCTGCCCCATGGTCTGCATGGGCTCTATTGCACTTTCCGCTTCCAGCGCGTCATCGATGGTGATCAGCGCAGGCAGTTCCTCGTAGGTCACATCCGCCAGCTTCGCGGCGGCGCGGGCAAGGTCAACGCTTGTGGCGGCTACGGCGAAAATCGGCTGGCCAACATATTCCACAAGGCCTTCCGCGAACAGTGGATCATCGCCCGCGAAGGCGCTGACGTCATTGTGGCCGGGAATATCCTCAGCCGAAATCACGCAAACCACACCTTTGGCCGCCTTCACCGCGCTAAGATCCATTGCTGTAATGCGGGCGTGGGCCTTCTTGCTCATGGCCACATAAAGATGCAGCAGGTCCTTCGGCTCCGGCAGATCGTCGATATAGCGTGCCTCACCAGAGACATGCTTGTGCGCGCTGTCGTGGCGTAACTCCTTGTGCACGGCACCCTTGATATCCGAAAGCGTATCAGACATGCGCAAGTACCTTATCGCCCACCAACCGCGTCGCGATATCTGTCGTAGTCTCAAGATAGGCCCGCATCAGCAGGTTCTGGGCCACTTGCATGCGGTACTCAGCACTCGCCCGCATGTCGGAAATCGGCGCATAGTCCTGGCGCATCGCTTCCATCGCGGCTTGGGCAGCTTCCAGGGACCATTCCTTGCCCACGAGCGCTGCCTCTGTCGCGGTCGCGCGCTTCGGGGTCGCAGCCATGCCACCAAAAGCGATGCGGGCGTCCTCGACAATGCCGTCCACAATAGTCAGGCAGAAAGCCCCACACACGGCAGAGATATCCTGGTCGAACCGCTTGGAGATTTTATAGGCCCTGAATCGGCGATTCTCCTGGGGTTTCGGCACAATGATGCGCACTAGGAACTCGCCTGGGGTGCGGTCCTGCTTGCCGTATTCGATAAAATAATCCTCAAGCGCGATGGTGCGTTCATCCGTGCCTTTCCTGAGAACCAGTTCAGCCCCTGCCGCAATGAGGGCAGGTGGGCTATCCCCGATGGGTGAGCCGTTGGCGATGTTGCCGCCGATGGTGCCGCTGTTTCTGATCTGCACACTGGCGAAGCGGCGATAAAGCTCCCCCATATCCGGATAGTATTTCGCCAGGACGTCCATGCCGTCAGAGACACTGACACCCGCGCCAATCTCAATCGACTCGCCAGACTCGCGAGTCTCCTTCAGGGCCGCCACCGCGCCGGTATAAATCACAACCGACAGTTCCCGGTGCTGCTTCGTGACCCACAGGCCAACGTCCGTCCCGCCCGCCAGGATCGTAGCCTTTGGATACTGCTCAACCAATTCTGCCAGCGCCTCAGTTGTTACTGGAGCGAAATATTTTTTTTCAGCCCCGGAAACCGGGTCTTTTGCTATCAACTCCAGCGTCTCGTGCCGCTTAAGCGCCATCAGCCCTTCGATCTTTTCCTTCAGCGCCATATGGTCCATAGGGACACGCGCTTCCTGTGCCCGCATCCCGGCCTCAAGGAGCGGGCCATAGCCGGTGCAACGGCACAGGTTGCCCGCAAGCGTGTCATTAAGCCCCTCGCGCGTTGCGGTAACACCGTCCTCATACAAGGCATAAAGGCTCATCACGAAACCCGGCGTACAGAAGCCGCATTGGGAGCCGTGAGTATCCACAATCGCCTGCTGCACAGGATGCAGCGTGCCATCAGCACGCTTCAGGCTTTCAACCGTAATCAGCTCCTTGCCGTCCAGCGTGGGCAGGAAAAGGATGCAGGCGTTTACCGCCCGGTAGCGCATTTCCTCGTCAACCACTTCACCAAGCACTACCGTGCAGGCGCCGCAGTCGCCCTCCGCGCAGCCTTCCTTGGTGCCGGTGCGCGCCAGGCGGTAGCGCAGGAACTGGAGCACCGTTTCCGTGGGATCCGGGTTCACAAGCTCATGCAGTTCACCATCCAGAAGAAATCTGACTGTGCCGTACATCAGGCCAAAAACTCCCTAACTGCCACGATAGGTGCTGTAGCCAAAGGGCGAGATCAGGAGCGGCACATGATAGTGCGCGCCCGCGTCCGCAACACCAAAACGGATTGGCACGACATCAAGGAAAGCCGGATCAGAAAGCCCGGTGCCGCGCGCACGGAAATAATCGCCCGCTGCGAATTCCAGCAGATACTCACCTTTGGCGAAATCGGCCCCTTCCAGAAGCGGTGCATCCACCCGACCGTCATTGTTGGTGACAGCTTCCCTCAAGAGCGTCATGCCATCAGACTTGAGCGCATAGAGCTTGATATGAATGCCTTCTCCCGGACACCCATTTGCCGTGTCCAGGACATGGGTGGTAAGCCTTCCCATATTGCCCTCGTGAAGTCAGTTGAAATTCGTCATGCTCAACCCTGACCGAAGAATCAGGATTTGTAAAGTAGATCATCGACACTTTTGATATGAAATTGTTGACAATCTTGCCAAATACGCGACAATCCAAAGGAATTTGGTGCCAAGAAAGCCCCTAAGGCGCCACTGAAGCTACCGACAATGGATCACAAAATTATGTCAAAGAGCACAGCCTTTACCGAAGAGGATGTCTGCAAAGCCATTCGTGACCGTGTGCTGGAACAGCGCCTGGCGCCCGGCACCAAGCTGACGGAAGATTCGCTTTGCTCCATCTTCGGCGTGGGACGGACCACCGTCCGCCGTGCCTTCCTTTTGCTGACCCGCGACAACATCATCGAACTGCAGAAAAACAAGGGGGCCGTGGTCGCAACGCCAAGCCCCGAGGACGCCCGGCAGGTGTTCGAGGCGCGCATCGTGCTTGAGCGCGCCATGCTGGAAAAGGCGACGGCGAATGCGACCACTGATGACATCACCCGCCTGCGCGCCCACCTGGCAGATGAAGAACAGGCCTTGAAGGACGCAGATATCGCCCGCTGGATCCGGCTGACAGGCAAATTCCATATCCTGCTATCGCAGCTTTCGAAAAATGACCTGATGTGCAATTTCCTGGAGCAGCTGGTGTTCCAGACCAGCCTGATCATCGCGCTTTATGGCCGCACAGGCACCGCCCCCAACTGCAAGGGTGGCGACCATGAGCGGCTTGTCGATGCGATCGAGAACCGCAACGCAGTTGAGGCCGGTGATATCCTGACACGCCACCTGGAATCCATTGAGGCCCAGCTGGTGTTCGAAGCCCGGTCGGGTGATCAGGACCTGCACACAATTTTCGCCACCGCGAACGATTGAGGAAACGGCGATGACCGGCGACTATCCACGCGATCTTGTTGGCTACGGCCAGAATGTACCCCAGGCTTCCTGGCCCGGCGGCGCGCGCATCGCAGTGCAGATGGTATTGAACTATGAGGAAGGCGGCGAAAACTGCGTCCTGCACGGTGACAAAGGCGCGGAAACCTTCCTGTCGGAAATCATTGGCGCGCCAACCATTGAAGGCGCCCGCCATATGAGCATGGAATCGCTCTATGAATACGGCAGTCGGGCTGGCGTATGGCGGCTTCTGAAACTGTTTGACGACCACGACATCCCGATCACGGTGTTTGCTGTGGCGACCGCGCTTGAACGACACCCGGATGTAGCACGCGCAATTGTTGCAGCAGGCCATGAAGTCTGCAGCCACGGCTATAAATGGATCAATTACCAGGATGTGCCAGAGGAAGTGGAGCGCGAGCATATCGCCAAGGCGGTCGATATATTGACCAATCTGACCGGGGAACGCCCGCTTGGTTGGTATACAGGCCGCACCGGCCCCAACACCAGCCGCCTGGTGGGTGAATATGGCGGTTTTCTTTACGATTCCGACGACTATTCAGACGACCTGCCCTTCTGGAAGGAATTCGCGGGCGAGCCACAGCTGATCATTCCCTACACACTGGACGCCAACGACATGCGCTTCGCCAGCCCACAAGGTTTCAACTGCGGCGACCAGTTTTTCACCTATCTCAAGGACACATTCGACACGCTGTATGAGGAAGGCGAAACCCACCCAAAGATGATGTCTGTGGGGTTGCACTGCCGCATTGTCGGGCGCGCCGGACGATTCCAGGCACTGAGGCGCTTCATTGAATACGCCAAAAGCCATGACGCTGTCTGGTTCACCCGCCGGATCGACATCGCGCGCCACTGGCGCAAGGTTCATCCCTACAAGGGAACTGATGAAAGGTCTGGCGCATGACAAGCATGAAGCTCAGGGCCAGCCAATGTGACAAGGCCACCTTCATGGCGGCTTATGGCCATATCTATGAGCATAGCCCCTGGGTCGCGGAAGCGACGTGGAAAACAAACGATCCGCAAAACCTCGATACACTCGAAGACCTGTCCGCGGCCATGGCAGCCGTGGTGGACGGTGCAGACGAGGCCGCAAAAATGACGCTGATTTGCGCGCACCCGGATCTGGCGGGCAAGGCTGCGCTCAGGGATGAGCTAACAGCGGAATCCCGGTCCGAGCAGGCTGGCGCAGGGCTTGACCAGTGCAGCGCCGAGGAACTTGAAGAATTCACCCGGCTCAATAGCGCCTACAAGTCCAAATTCGGTTTTCCATTCATCATCGCGGTGAAGGGGCTGGACCGGTATGACATTCTGGCCGCCTTCCGCGCGCGCCTCAATCATGACCGGTCGCAGGAGTATGATGCCGCGCTTGAGCAAATTCACAAGATTGCCCGGCTCCGCCTGGCCGAACTGACATAGTTTTGAGGATCAGCCGATGACACGCATGGATTTCAGCAAGCTCGTTAATCTGGCGCAGCCACGCCTGGGTGCCAAAGTCACCTTTGCTACCGACGATTTCTTCGCCGACAAGGCGCGCCTGATCGACCCGGCGGACCCGGTTTTCATCCCCGGCAAATATGACGATAACGGCAAATGGATGGACGGATGGGAAAGCCGCCGCAAACGCGGCATGGGCCATGACCATGCCATCGTCCGGCTTGGGCAGGCGGGCATCATCCATGGCGTGGATATCGACACCAGCCACTTCACCGGCAACTTCCCGCCAGCCGCGTCCATTGATGCCTGCGTGGCAGAGGGCGATATACCGGGTGAAGATACAGCATGGACAGAAATTGTACCTGCCACGAACCTCAAGGGTGATAGCCACCATATGATCGCGGTCTCATCCGACCAGCCATGGACGCATTTGCGGCTGAACATATTCCCCGACGGCGGCGTGGCGCGCCTGCGCGTGTTTGGCATGATGCACAAGGTCTGGGGCCAGGCGGACAAGGGCAGAACCGTTGACTTGGCGGCCCTAGAAAACGGTGGCCGACCCGTGGTGGCCAATAACGAGCATTTCGGCGTGCTGGCCAACATCATGGCGCCTGGCAGAGGTATCAACATGGGGGATGGCTGGGAAACCCGCCGCCGTCGCGAGCCCGGCAATGACTGGGCCATCATAGCGCTTGGCCACAAAGGCACCATTGAGGACATTCTGGTGGATACTGCCTTCTTCAAGGGCAACTATCCCAGCCATGTCTCGCTGCAGGCAGCGCTGGTGACCGGCGGAACGGACGAAAGCCTGACGGTGGAAAGCCAGTTCTGGCCGGAGCTGATGTCCAAACAGGACTTGCGGGCAGATGACGAACACCCCTTCAAGCCAACAGCAGAGCTTGGGCCCATCAGCCATGTGCGCATCAATATTTTCCCGGACGGCGGGATCAGTAGACTTCGCCTGATGGGAAAACCACATCTGGACTAGGTGACCTGGCGTTCACCGCCCCTTCATCTGGACTGCTTATCATCAATCTCCTGTTCGTGCGTTGTCATGTGCTTTTGTCAGCGTTATGGTATCGACCTGACATGGTTAACAGCGTGATGGAGATCCCGGTGTTCAGAGCATACAGCTTGATTACAGCTCTTCTTTTAGCGACGCTTGGCATGCCCGCCAAGGCGGATGAAATCTTTATCACCGATGATAAGTTCACCACATACATGAAAGACGCCAAACCGGGCGATGTCTTTATCATCGCGCCAGGCCGCTACACCATCAAGCGCTATATCGAACTGACGGCAAATGGCACAAAGGCAGAACCGATTACCATCAAACCATTTGAAGGCGGCAAAGTAATCATTGAGACCGTCGGCGCCATCGGCTTCAAGATCAGTGGATCCAACTGGATCATCGAGGGGCTGGAGTTCAATGGAACCTGCGGCAATCACCAAATGTGCGAACATGCGCTGCAGATCGCCAGCAAAGCCGACAACACAATTGTCCGCCGCAACAAATTCGTGGATTTCAACGCTGCAATCAAAGGCAATGGCGAAATCATCGACGGCCGTCAATATTTCCCGGACGACGTGCTGATCGAAGACAATATTCTATATAACACCACACCGCGGATCACCAACACGCCCGTGACACCGATTGATGTGGTGGGTGGCAGACGCTGGGTGGTCAGGGGCAACTTCATTGCCGATTTTGCCAAAGTTGCCGGATCACCGATAAGCTATGCGGCGTTCCTGAAGGGCAACTCGGATCACGGCCTGTTTGAGAGAAACCTGGTCATCTGCGAATGGCGCCACAGCGGTGGTGTCCGGTTGGGTCTTTCCCTTGGCGGCGGCGGGGTGACTAACCCGGATTATTGCCAGGGTCGGTCCTGCAAGATTGAACACTATAAGGGTGTCATTCGTGGCAATGTCATCATGAACTGTCCGGCCGATGTGGGTATCTATCTGAACAACGCTGCCAGCACCGAAATCACCAACAACACTCTGGTCAACACCGCTGGGATCGATGTGCGTTTCAACGGCAGCTTTGCCACCATCGTCAACAATGTGATCGAGGGCCGCATAAAGGAACGCGACGGCGGTCGTTTTCGTGGATTCGGCAATGTTGTCGTCGAGGATATCGAAGATATCTTTCCCCGCGCAGAGTATTACGATCTGACACCGGAAGATATTGATGATCTTGAAGAGGCCGCATTCGGTTTTGAAGGCCGGGATTATTGCACCGGAAAGCCGCTCGAGAAATGGGTCGGTGCGTTTGACCAGCCGATGAGCTGCAAAATTGCAGATATTTTGCAACGGATTGGCGACGAACGATAAGTTGACCCACCAACCCGTATAAAAAACACTTTCGTCGATTTTCCTGCTTTACCTCTGGAATCGCTCTTTCTAGAGTATCGCCATGATGGGGGCGTTTCAAAAAGGCATCAGGAAAAACTGGCGGTGGCTGTCCATCGCGGCAGGCGCGGCTATTTTGCTGTTCGGCGCGGCCTACTGGTGGAATGATGCCCGCCACAACACACCTGAGGAAGCGGCCTCCACGGAAACCGTGAAACTTAAAGCGCCGCTCCCGGACACAGACCTTGGCCGCCGCATCGACAAGATGCTGGATAAGGGCGATTATCAGCGCGACTTGCCGGAAGTACCGAAACCCCAACAACGCCAGAAGTCCAGCCCGATGCCCGCCTGGCTTGGCAAAGCCATTCTCTATACGCTGGTGGCTCTGGGTATTTTCGCCATCGCAGTATTGATCTGGATTCTCGCAACCGGCAGCACCGCGCCAAAAACCAGAAACTCGATGAGGCAAAGGCCCAGCGCAAAGCCACAAACGCAAGCGACCGGCTCTCACGCCCTGGCACAGCCCGCCTCTCTTGAAGAGGCTGAGCAAGCTGCAAAGGCTGGCAATTTTGGTGAGGCGGTTCGGATGCTGCTGGCCACCGCATTGCTCAGCCTTGCCAAGCGCGAACTGGTGCGCCTTAGGCCCTGGATGACCGGTCGCGAAATCGTGCGGGAATCGAAGCTTGCGACAAAGCCAGCCGATGCGCTGCATTGTCTGGTAGCCACGGTTGAAGCCTATGCCTTTGCCGGCCATACCATTTCACAGCAGACCTATGAGACCTGTTTCCAGCATTATCAATTGCTGATCGGGACCGGAAAGGAGGCGGTGTAATGCAGGCGAACACCAACCAGGCAGCTCCCTTTTCCAACAAGGCCCTTTTCTGGATTCTGTTCCTGGGGATTCTGGCAACTCTTGGTCTGGCAGTCACATCCGTGTTCCAGGGAGACGGTCAGTATGAAACATCTAGCGGCGCCAACAGCTTTTCCAAATCGGCAATAGGCCATGCCGCCTTCGCAAGCCTCGCTGAAAGCGAAGGCTGGCACAGCCTGAAAAGCCAGGGCAACACCAGTGACAAACTTGGCACAGACACGACACTCCTTCTTCTGGAACCCCAAGGCAACAACCGGTCGGGCGAAAGAATTGAGACGTTGATCGACTGGGCCCCGATGCTGGTGGTACTGCCAAAACGGAGAGGTGCGCCTCACCCCTTCAAGGCAGGATGGATTGGTGCGGAATTCCTGATGTCCATGGCCAGCCCACAGAGGGTGGCAGGCTTTCTTGCTGAAGACATCGACGTACTAAGACCTGAAGAGTCCATCAGTGACTGGCAGCACAGCTTTGACCCACAGGCCACACCAGACATCGACAATCTGCAACTTCTGAAATCCGATGCCATCACGCCCATCATCTGGAACGAACACGGCATATTGTTCGGTCGGCTGAACCGGGAATATGAGGAGGAACCAGTCTGGATTCTGGCGGACCCCGACCTGATCGCAACACACGGCCTCGCGCGCGGCTGGAATGCCGCTCTGGCGCTTGACGTGCTTCGCACGGTTTCAGAAGGACGCCAGAGCCTTGTGATCGACGAAGTCATCCACGGCTTCCAGCGCGACCCAAGCCTGGCGCGCGCCATGTTCAGCCATCCCTTTGTTTACGCCACTGTTGCCGCCCTTCTTGCGCTTATCGTGTTCCTTCTGGCGCTCACACGCAGGTTTGGGGCGCCCTGGCGGCGGATGGCTGATGTGAACGACACAAAGGCTGTCTTCATTGAAAATGCTGCCCGTATCCTGCATATCGCGGAAAAAGAACAGGAAGCCCTTGTGCGTCTTGTCGATGACCAGGCGCTTGCAGTTGCACAACACCTGAATGTGCCAGCCGACCTGGCCCGCAACCAGCTGGACCGGTGGCTGGACGAACAATCATCCAAGCGCGGGGTCAACCCCGGCTTCACTACCATCAAACGGCGTATTCTGAGGGTGCGAGACGACGATGACACCAAAAGAAACCGCCTCCTTAATCTTGCCAATCAATTTTACACCTGGAAACAGGAGATCATGAATGACACCAAGTGACATCAAGGCTGCCGGCGAAAGCCTGCGCTATAACGTGAAGAAGGTCATTGTCGGCCAGGACGACGCCGTGGACCTTCTGCTGATCAGCCTGCTTTCAGAAGGCCATATCCTGTTCGAAGGCGTGCCCGGTGTGGCAAAGACCCTGCTCGCACAGGCGTTCTCCGCCAGCCTCGACCTGAAGTTCGGCCGTATCCAGTTCACCCCGGACCTGATGCCCGGCGATGTGCTCGGCACCAACATCTACAGGTTCGAAACCAATGAATTCGCGCTCACCAAAGGCCCGATCTTCACCGACCTGCTGCTCGCGGATGAGGTGAACCGGACACCGCCGAAGACCCAGGCGGCACTGCTGCAGGCGATGCATGAACGCGAAGTCACAATCGACGGCACGGCCTACAGCCTTGGTGACGGTTTCATGGTGATCGCTACCCAGAACCCGATCGAGCAGCAAGGCACCTACCCGTTGCCGGAAGCCCAGCTGGACCGGTTCCTGTTCCAGCACATCCTGGAGTATCCGGACCGCAATGAAGAACGCCGCATTCTAGGCCTGCATGGCCACCGTGCGACCATGCCGTCGGTATCGGAAATGAATGTACATCCAGTCCTCAATCTTGAAAGCCTGCAGGCCATGCGCCGCACCATCGCCGGGCTACAGATCGCTGCCGAGCTTCTCGATTATATCGTGGATCTGGTGCGCGGCACGCGGGAGCATCCGGCTGTACGAGTCGGCGCCTCACCGCGCTGTGGCACCATGATCGCCCGCGCCTCCCGCGCCTCAGCCGCCCTTGACGGCCGTGACTATGTCATCCCGGACGATATCAAACGCATCGCCCTGCCCGCCCTCAGGCACCGCCTGGTCCTCAGCCCTTCGGCAGAGATTGAAGGCATCCGCGCCGGCGATGTGGTCCAGCAACTTCTGGAACAGGTGAAGGCACCCCGCTGATGCGCCCTACCCTCAGGACATTCTGGCTGATCCTGGCTGCGGTCCCGCTGGCGGTGACCCTGCTTGCGATCTCGCCGAGCCTTGTGAACCTGACGGGCTATTATCTTGCACTTTTGGCGTTTCTTTTCCTGATCGACTGGCTCTCCTGCCCACGATCTTCAAAAATCAGCTTCTCGATAGAGGAGCCTGCACAGATCTTTATCGGCGACAGCCGGCCGCTGGTGGTCAGTGCCGAGCGCCACGACGGCACCCCGCTCCCGAAAGTGCAGGTGGCCGTTGAGGTGAGCGATATCCTCGACCAGGAAGCACAAAAGCCGGTGACCATCCCACCCGGCGGCGGCTGGGCTGAGGTCAGCCTGATCCCGCTCAGCCGCGGTACAGCAGTGATCCCCACTGTCTGGTTCCGCTGGTGCGGCCCGCTTGGGCTGGTGCAGCGACAGGTTATGGAAGAACCGGACCTGAAAATTCCGGTATTGCCGAACTTCCAGCTTGCCGCCAAGGGCGCGCAGGAACTGATGGGGGCGGCCTCGGAAGATTTCGGGCCCCGCCCTCACCCGCGCCAAGGCGACGGCAGCGAATTTTCATCGCTTCGGGAATATGTCGCGGGGATGGACCCCAGAACGGTGGACTGGAAACGCTCCGCACGCTATCGCGGGCTTCTGGCCAAGGAATTTGAAGCCGAGCGCAACCACCAGATCATTCTGGCGTTCGACACCGGCCATTTGATGGCGGAACGGCTGGGTGGCCTGACCCGGCTTGACCATATGGTAAATGCAGGCCTTGTGCTGGCTCACTCGGCGCTCAAGGGCGGCGACAGGGTCGGCCTCTTTTCGTTCGACAGCCAGGTTCGGTCATTCGTCAAGCCACTGTCTGGCATTACATCCTTCGCCCATTTGCAGCATTATATGGCAGCCATGCAGTGCGACGTGAGCGAAACCAATTATACGCTGGCGATGACCCGGCTTGCGGAACATCTGACCCGCCGGACACTGGTGATCCTGTTCACGGACTTTGTCGACACCACAACAGCAGAGCTGATGCGCGAAAACCTGAGCCACCTGGCGGTGCATCATTTTGTCGTGTTCGTGGCGCTCAAGGACCCTTATCTGGAACGCGTGTCAAACCGGCCGGTCGAGGATGTGAAGGATATCTCCCGCGCGGCCACCGCAGCCGAGCTTCTGAAGGAAAGAAGACTGCTGTTTTCCAATCTCAGGCGCCAAGGCGTGCTGTGCCTGGAGCCTGAGGCCGCCCATCTTGTCGGTGACGTGATTAACCAGTATCGCACAATCATTAATCAGGAGCTGGTCTGATGGCGCTTGAAGGGACCAAAAGCTTCCAGTTCAGGCAGGAGCGTGAAGCCGGGTGGCAACAGCTCGAAAAGCTGGTGATGCAGGCCGAAAAAAAAGGCATCCGGTCCTTAAGCGCGGCGGATGTGTTTGAACTGCCGCACCTCTATAAAGGGGCGCTTTCAAGCCTGAGCGTGGCGCGGTCGATCTCGCTCGACAAGAATGTGGTCGACTATCTGGAGAATCTCACCACCCGCGCCTATTTCCTTTTGTATGGCCACCAAAGGCCCGCCGGAAAGGCTTTCGCGCGGTTGATGCAATTCTCGGTGCCCGACGCGGTGCGGTCCCTGAAGCAGGAATTTATTGTTGCCTTTGTCGTGATGTTCCTGGGCGTCATGGCCGGCTTTTTCCTGGTGCTACAGAACCCTGATTGGTTCTTCACCTTTATGAACAGGGAACTGGCGGACGGTCGGGTGCCCCGCGCATCGGCGGAAGAGCTAAAGGCCGTCATCTACCCCGCGGAAGACAAGCTGAACAGCCTGGACATTTTCGCCACACAGCTTTTCACCCACAACTCCCAGGTCGGGCTGCTGGCGTTCGCTCTTGGCTTCGCGCTTGGGCTGCCCACTATCTGGCTTCTGTTCCAGAACGGCACCATGCTGGGTGCCTTCCTGGCGCTCCACTATGAAAAAGACTTGCTTTATGAGCTGGGCGGCTGGCTGATCATCCATGGTTCTACCGAGATACTGGCCATCATCCTGTGTGGCGCCGCAGGGCTTGCCATCGCCCGGCACTATGTATTCCCCGGGAAACTGAGCCGAATGGAATCCCTTGCCATATACGGCAAGAAAGCCGCACTCGTGGCATTTGGTTGTATCCTTATGTTCCTTGTCGCTGGCCTTCTCGAGGGCTTTGCCCGGCAGCTCGTCAGCAGTGATACGGGTCGCTACACGATCGGCCTTGGCTTCTTGTTTATTTGGGCACTCTATTTCCTAGGCGTGGGCCGCAACGCGCCCGAAGATGCGTCTGATGATATTGGTGGAAAAGCCTCATGAGCAGGAAACAGCGCAGCTACCGCCCGGCCAGAAAGTCGCGCCGCATCCTGACACCGGAAGGCGTGGCGCTGAATGTGGAACTGGCAGACCGCGGTGACCGGGCAGGCGCCGTGGTGATCGATCTTTTGATCTTGTTCGGCATCATGATTTTGGGGTCGATCGCAATCGCCATCACCACCGGCTGGGCCAACCTTGGGCGGTTCGGGATCATCATGTTCCTGTTGTTCATCTTTGCGCTGAGGAACTTCTATTTCATGTTTTTCGAGCTGAAATGGCAGGGCCAGACACCGGGGAAACGACGCCTGGGCATCAAGGTGATCGACCGGTTCGGCAAGCCGCTTTCATCCGAGGCCATTTTCGCCCGCAACATGATGCGCGAAATCGAAATTTTCCTCCCCATGGGCATTGTCTTTTCAGGCGGCGCGACGGGCGTCTCCGGCGTGATGCAGTTGTTCGCCTTTATCTGGGCTATGCTACTGGTTTTCCTGCCCATGATGAACAAGGACAACCTGCGCGCAGGCGACCTGATCGCTGGCACCATTGTTGTGCGAGAGCCCAAAGTGCTGCTGGCCACCGACATGCTGGATGCTGACGAGAAAATGGCAAGCGCCAAGGAAGCCTACAGCTTTACCACCGCGCAACTGAACGCTTACGGCATCTTTGAACTTCAAACGCTTGAGGAGCTATTGAGGAACCAGTCGGCAGGTGCGTCTGAGAAGCTGAAGACCGCGGGGGAGACCATCATCAAAAAGATTGGCTGGGAAGACCCCGTACTGCCACACCAGATGGACGCTTTCCTATCGGCCTACTATCACGCGCTTCGGAAACACCTTGAAGGCAAGCTTCTGATGGGCAACCGCAAGAAAGACAAGTTCGACACCGGTAATAAAACGACCGACCGCACCTAACGATCAACTGAAGACGTCTTCGATATCCTTGCCGCCTGAGCCGAATTTTTTCCGGTATAGCGACACATAGAGACTGCAGAGCACAGCGGCCTCAAGTGACGCAAGCAAGACAACTAGCACAAGGTCCCGTGCCTGTGCGAGAAAGGGTGTCCACATCATCTTCACCAGAAGCGCTGAGCCGAAGAACATTAGTATCCGCAGGACAAGCAAAACCGCCAGAATGCCGAACACGGGCCAGCCATAGCCCGACACCATCTGCCATGACCACAGACGCCCTCCCCGCCGCCGGTCACCCGATACCAGGGCGGGGATAAGGACGGCTGCGAAAGTCGCGATCATCAAGCCTGGAACAACAAAGAAAACCAAACCAAGCGCCAGTGCAATCTTGTAAATCAGCAGTACCCCAAGCCCAGGCAGCAAATACTGCAGCCCCTGCATCAGTTTTTGTCCGGTAGTTTGGTCCGTCTGGCGCATGGCGTCGAGGCACCATACCGACGCAAAGACCAGATAGGCTGCTTCAAGTAGAGCCCACTGAAGCCCGCCGCCACCGCTGGCCACAATCTGGACAATGGCCGGCATCGAAAGCCCCGGGCCCTTGAAGCTGTCCAGGAAATAGACATAGGAGGCCGGCAGGTAAATGATGAGTGCAAGTCCAATCAGCACGGGAAATACAGACCCGTAGAGTGCCCAGGCTTCCGCGAAAACTGTGCCGATCCGAAGCGGGCCGCCTTCGCCCTCTGCCGAAGCATAGGGCTTGAAGGTGGTTTCCCGCCTGATCTTGCGCTGCACCGGCGGCGGCGCGTCCGGATCTCGAATCTGATCAAGAAAACCTGTGCTCATGCTATTGCTCCGGCTTAGGCAAACACGCTGGCGATTTCGTCAACCGACGTGCCTTCCTTGGCTGCCCGCAAATTGGTGTAAACAGCCGCAACAGCCGACCCCATCAAGCCGTAGACCAGGCTGCCCATGGCGATAGAAATAATCATTATAACCACCGCCAGCGCCGAACCGCCACTGCCCCCAGCAGAGGCCGTCGTACCTAACCCAACCAGGAGCATGCCCAGAAAAATCTGGAACAGCCAAATGGCAATCATGACCACAATAAACGCGCCAAAAACCTGCCACTTGAAGCCGGTCGTCAGATCCTGACTGCGCTTCAGGCCATCAGCCATGCCAAGTTTCTCAGACACGATGGCCGGCACGGTCACCGACAGCATCAGCCAGATAATGATACCGGGAACGAGCAGGAAGATGGACCCGATAAACACAAACACAGACATGACCACGGTAGCAAGGACAACCGGAATTGCAGACCGGACGCCAGCCTTCATCATACCCACTACGGAAGCAGCCCGACCGGCCTGATGCTCGACCGCACCAAAAGTGATGCTGGCCTGGATAACCGCTGCCGCAACCATCATGAGAAGAAAGTTCAGAAAAAACTGACCGGGTGCAACAAGTGGATTAGCGGCCGCTGATTGGCTGATCATGAGGCCGCTTCCCGTGATCAGTCCCACACCGCCAATGATAACCACATAGCCAATGAAGCTTACGACCAGGAACTTGAAGAAGTTGCCAAAATAGGTACCGAATGTTTGCGAAAGGACCTCGCCAATGCGAAATTCCGGTTTTACAGACTCGGCTGAAACGGAGTCGGTCATCGTCTTGTCTCCCCCTGCGACAGAAGACGAATGTTCCCCCCTCGTCTTCGTGTATATTTAACATAACCAAAAAAAGCTTAGGCAGATGTTACAGGATTGGCAAGGGCCCTATGGGCAGGCCGCCTTCACGGCTTCGCGCTTGACGAAAAGGAGCATCCGCAGGTTAAACACATGCGAACCATCTGTTGCGCTCTGGAACGCTGCTCATATTAGGGTAAATACAGCCATGCCACCCAGGCCCCAAGGCAGAGGAAGGGCCCGAAGGGTATTTTTGATGTCGCAATGGGCTGCTTGGTGGCAAACGCAAGGCCGCCGCCATACAGAAGCCCAGCGATAGAGGCCACCAGCAGGACAGGCGGCAACAAGGCCCAGCCCAGCCACATTCCGATGCCCGCCAACAGCTTGGCGTCCCCAATGCCTATGCCATCCCGGCCGCGCACTAATTTGTAGACAGCATTGACCGCCGGAAAAAACACCAACCCGACAACCGCACCGATGAAATGGTCCCAGACAAAAAGACCTGGGCTGGTCGCCACATACATGGCGCCGGTTATGAAAAGGGTCAGTGTCAGAAGGTTTGGCAGGCGAAAGCTGACCAGATCATAGCAGGCTAGGACCCAAAGATTGAAAAACAACAACAGCGATGGCAGCCCGGGAGGGGCTGCCTGAAAGAACAGTAGGCCCGGCAACAGGCATATTAGGCCTGGAACGATTATGACGCCACTTCCCCACCTTGCTTCTGTCATGAATATTCCCTGCGTGACCTGTGTGCCTTTGGTAGCCAGCTTAGACGCTATAAGAAAGCATGAAAACCCTTAGACCCGGCATCGAGTGTGAACAGCACTCACTCCACTAACCAATTCTGACAATTAATGATTATTGGGAAAAATGGCGCACCCGAGAGGATTCGAACCTCTGGCCTCTGCCTTCGGAGGGCAGCGCTCTATCCAGCTGAGCTACGGGTGCGCGGACAGGCTTATATCGGCGCGGACACTACACTCCCCCCCTAGCCGTTGCAAGCCTAAATGCGCTTGCCCGCCAACCTCCGCCGAATCTTTGCGCCATCCCGCCAACAACCGCTCACTCGAAACAGCTGAATCATTTTAACGACTGTCATTAATTTAAAGTTTTACGCGGGGAATCACCCTATTCCGGGCGCATAATACAGGCGTGAGACCAATTTTTTATTCAATCAATTCAGTGCCTTGCACCCAATTTTCCCCATTGGATAAAATTTTATCTTTTTTATTACCACTGGTTAACGGGCTATCACTATAACACACGGTTAAATATCGCGGTTTTCAGTCTTGCTCGTGAGGCCGCATGGAACATTCTAGAATAATGGATGGAAACATGTTGAAGAATTTTAGCACTTTCTTGGTTGCGACCCTGGTTCTGAGTTTCACTTTCGCGTCTGCGCCTGCATCGGCCGCTGACGACATGAAAAGCTGGAAGATCGCGGTGATCAAAGCGGTCGCAAAAAATCAGCGTTACCCACGTTCCGCCATTGCGCGGGAAATCGAAGGCAAGGCAAAGGTTCGCCTCGTTGTTTCTGCGGACGGCACGATCACCAGCCACGAAATTCTGGAAGAAACCGGCCAGAGCATTCTGGACAGTGAAATCCCGAAACTGGTTGAAAAACTGAATCCGCTGCCTGCGCTGCCTGGCGGCGAGCAGGAACTGTCCTTCGTTCTGCCTCTGAACTGGACACTGAACTAAGATTTTTCGTTCCGAGTAAAAATACTATTCGTTTCGAGTAGAAAATGGCTTCCGGTTCCGGGAGCCATTTTTGCGATCCCTCCCCCAAAGGCCGCTTTGAAAAATTCAGCGGCACAGTAGTGAGTATACCCAAATGTTTGTTACCAACGCCCTTAAATCTGCCGTTGTGGCGGCAACAGTCCTGGTCGCCGTCAGCTCTCAGGTGACAGCCGCCGACACCATGCAAAGCTGGAAAGTCGCCCTGCTGCGTGCCGTCTCCCAGAACCAGAGCTACCCTCGTGCCGCACTGATGCGCGAAATCGAAGGCAAAGCCAAAGTCCGCCTGATCGTCGCGGCAGATGGCACCATCACAGCCCATGAAATTCTTGAAGCCACCGGCCAGGACCTTCTGGACCGTGAAATCCCGAAACTGGTTGCCAAGCTGAACCCGCTTCCAGCGCTGCCGGAAGGCCAGACCGACATGAAAATCGTTCTGCCACTTGAGTGGGCGCTGCAATAAAGCGGTAGCCTACGGGCACAAATGATTAAGGCCCCGCCCGGTGTTCCGGGTGGGGCCTTTTTTCATACCGTACAGATCGCGGCACGGCAGGAGGTCAGGCAAGGATCACTCCGGCGAAGAAGAGCCAATTTCCTCAACGCTGACCTCGCCTTCCTTACCTGAACGCCGACGTTCCTCTATCGTCTTCAGATATTCGACAACATGAATAGGGAACCTGCCGCCATACTGGCTCTGTCCCTGCAGGTATGGTGTGACCCCGGCTGCAAACACGGCTCCATCATTTGCGACGTATGACGTCGGGCCAAAGTGGCCTTCGGCCGACGTCCCATCATCTCCCGCTGAGCGAATGGCGCCTAAAAGCGCTGCAGGGTTGGTGCTGACAGAGGTTCCGCGCCCCTTGTAACCGTTATAGATATCCGCAATGCCATAGTTGGTGATGCTCGGTGCAAACCGCGACGCCGATTTGACTCGTTCCTGGTAAACGTCATCCGCATAGCGCCGTAGGTGCCGCCGCAGATCCGCATCCCAGTTAGGAAACAGATCCCGGTTGACCTCATAGAGGTGCGAGACCTTCATCAGGCGGTCACGCCGATGCATGCCCCGGTTCGAATTGACGAACTCTTCGGCATTGTCCGTGAGCTGCGCCATAACACGCGGGCCCTCAAAGGCCTCGGGGCGAATGTTGGGCCCCCCGGCAAAGCCCTGGAACAGGCCGTACATAACGAGCGGGTTCCGGTATTTGGGCACCAGAATCTTGTGGTGGATGTCGTTGAGCGATAACGGCACACCGGCAACCTTCAATATCTTCTGGTCCCATATCGAACGGCTGCCACTGTAGTGGCGCTTCAAACGCGTTTCGGGATAGATGGTGGCAATCTGTTCGATCACCGTCACATTATAAAGGTTAAGCCAATAGGCCAGTTGTTCGTCCCGGGACAGCATCTTGAGCGGCAAAGTGTCCGGCACGGCTTCAAGACTTTTTCTGATGGCAATCAGAACGGCCAGGTTTCGGTCTTCCTCAAAGGCGGAGAACATCACGCGGTTGCCTTCAAGCGAATAGTGGCTGTTTGAAGCCCGGATGATATGCGATGCCGCCGCCGGCTGCGCCCGCGAGCCCCGTGACCGGTCCGAACGCCCTGCCTCCAGTACCACCGCCTCTAAGACCTGGCTCAGGTCATCATACCGGATGCTCAAGATCGAGGCAGGATCATCCCCCCGGAACGGAGTCGGTACATGCGTTTCATCGGCAGCTATCGCGGGCATGGACAGCCCAAGAAACAACACGCAAAGCGCGGAAAAAAATACACGAAATCTAAGAATAAATGCCTCCCCTGACATGATGGGAGGCCAAACCGAACGCCAGCCCCCCTAATCTTTAGGACAGGGAGGCGAAAGCAATTCCTCAGCAAAACTTAGGAAATAAGTTCAGCAGTTCGGTAAAACCCGCCAAGGGGTATCACTTTCGTCCCTATAGGGGAGCAATTGGTTTTCATCTACGCAACCCGGTCCGAGACCGCATGCCCGAACGGGATCAATGTGGTGTCACGCGGCTCGTCGGCAAGCTTCGGGTAGTCAGCCGTAAAGTGCAGCCCACGGGATTCCTTGCGCATCTGGGCGGACCGCACGATCAGGTCGGCCACCGTCACAAGGTTCCTGAGCTCCAGAAGATCTGCCGTAACCCGGAAGTTACCGTAATATTCCTGGATTTCCGCAGCCAAGAGATCCACCCGCCGTTTGGCGCGCGCCAAACGCTTGTCGGTGCGCACGATGCCCACATAGTCCCACATGAAGCGGCGAAGCTCCTTCCAGTTGTGGGTCACGACAACCATCTCGTCACTGTCCGATACCTGGCTTTCGTCCCAATCGCGGGCGATAGCCGCAGACGGCAGATCATCAATCTTGTCCAGAATATCATCAGCCGCCGCATTGCCGAGCACCAGACATTCAAGAAGACTGTTGGAGGCCATGCGGTTGGCGCCGTGCAGCCCGGTGTGGGAGCATTCCCCGGCGGCATAGAGCCGGTCGAGCCCAGTGCGCGCGTGCATATCCACATGGATACCGCCACAGGTATAGTGGGCCGCCGGCACCACCGGAATCCAGTCCTTGGTGATGTCGATGCCAAGCCCCAAACAGTGGCGGTAGATGGTCGGGAAATGCGAAATGACGAAATCCGCATCCTTGTGGGTGATATCAAGCCACACGCATTCCTCACCCGTACGTTTCATCTCACTGTCGATCGCGCGGGCGACAATGTCACGCGGCGCAAGTTCCTCGCGCTTGTCATAGCCGGGCATGAAGCGCGTACCGTCCTTCAGCCTCAGGACCGCTCCTTCACCGCGCATGGCTTCCGTGATCAGGAAGGTCTTGGCATCAGGGTGATAAAGGCAGGTCGGGTGGAACTGGTTAAACTCCATGTTCGTAACCCGGCACCCCGCGCGCCACGCCATGGCGATACCGTCACCGGTGGAAGCATCAGGGTTCGAGCTATAGAGATAGACCCGGCTGGCGCCCCCGGATGCGATGATGGTCGCGCGCGCAGAGAAAGTCTCAACGCGGCCTTTTTCCAAGTTCAGCACATAAACGCCGTGCGCCTGATCATCATAGCTACCTGGGTTCTTCAGGTGCCGGTTGGTGATCACGTCGATAGCGATATGATGCTCATACACATCGATATTGGGCTCATCCAGCACGCGCTGGTTCAACGTCTTCTGCACCGCCTTGCCAGTGGCGTCCGCTGCATGGATGATCCGCCGGTGGCTGTGGCCGCCTTCGCGTGTCAGATGATAGTCATAGCCGTCTTCGTGAACCGAATTCGCCCTGTCAAACTCGACACCCAGGTTGATCAGGCTCTCAATCGCATCCCGACCCCGTTCGACCACAAACCGAACGGCTTCTTCGTCACAAAGGCCCGCGCCCGCCACAAGCGTGTCGTCAATATGGCTCTGGATACTGTCAGTGGCTTCAAGCACGGCCGCGATGCCGCCCTGCGCCCAGCGCGTGGACCCGCCTGACATCTCGCCTTTCGAGAGAACAGCAACGCGCATATGGGGGGCAAGCTTCAGCGCCGCCGTCAGACCCGCCGCGCCAGAGCCTACAATCACTACATCATAGATGCGTCTCATTCCGCTGCGTCCTTCGCCTTGCTGCTGGTGAGCTGCAGAAAGATGTCCTCAAGGTCTGTCTCGTTGGTGGAAATATCGGTAATTGTCAGCCCGGCTTCCTGTACCGCGGCCAGAACTTGGCCGACATTGGCTGTTGCCTGGCTGATCTGCACCGCCAGCTTGTGGTCGCCGCGCACGTCGCTGTTGAAGGGTTTGAGCACATCCGGCACGCCCGAGAGCTTCTCGGACACAGAGATGACAATCTCCTTTTCGTCGATGCGCTTCAGAAGCTGGTCCGTTGGCTCACAGCAAACCACATCACCATGGTTGATGATGGCGATGGTGTCGCAAAGCTCTTCAGCTTCTTCCAGATAATGGGTGGTCAGCACAATGGTAGTGCCGCGCTTATGGAGCTCGCGCACATATTCCCACAGCATTTGCCGAAGTTCGATATCCACACCGGCCGTCGGCTCATCCAGCACCAGGATTGGCGGGTTATGCACCATGGCCTTGGCGATCAGGAGCCGCCGTTTCATGCCACCAGACAGCGTGCGCGAATAAGCGTCGGCCTTGTCAAACAGATGCACCGCCTTCAAGAGTTCTTCGGTGCGGCGCTCTTCCTTGGGCACGCCATACATGCCAGCCTGCACCTCCAGCATCTCGCGCGGGGTGAAGAAGGCATCAAATGTCAGTTCCTGCGGCACGATACCGATATTGGCGCGCGCGTTCCGTGGGTTGTCGTCAATGTCGAAGCCCCAGATTTTGGCGCTGCCTTCGGTTTTGTTAACAAGGCCCGCGAGAATATTGATGGTGGTGGACTTGCCGGCACCGTTCGGCCCCAGAAGGCCAAACATGGACCCCTGCGGGATATCGAGATCGATCCCCTTCAGGGCCAGCTTGCCGCCGCCTTTCTTGCCACCGTAAACCTTTTTCAGTCCCCTGATTTCAATCGCGTTTTTTGTCACAAATCGATCCTGCTTATTTTTGCGTCCGACAATATTACCGTCTTTTCGGACATTGTACCACGCTGCCGCTTGTTCGCGGGGCTCACCCCCGCTATATAAGGCTAAATCCCAATTTGAGTTGGGGCAAATTCAACCAGACCCAAGCCAAAAGAGACGCATCATGACGGCAGACGCACCCGAAACAAAACTGGTCTCCACCAAAAAAGTCGCCTGCGACGGCGACGAAGGCGCCCTCGGCCACCCACGTGTATATCTGACGATGGACGACGAAGGCAAAGTAGAATGCCCATATTGTGATCGACTTTATATTCTGCAAGGCGGTCCGTCAGACAAATCTAAGTGATCTGACTGCCTTTTTTCTTATCTGACCGCCAAACAAATTTATTCCGGAAAGCCATATGCCCGAACACACAGATCAACAGAAACACCTCTATCTGATCGACGGTTCGGGCTATATCTTCCGCGCCTATCATGCGATGGCCTATTCAAAGCGCCCGCTGACACGCGCTGACGGTACGCCCGTGGGCGCCGTGTATGGCTTCTCCAACATGATCATGAAGCTTTTGCGCGACCTTTCAGACGCGGAGCGACCAAGCCACCTGGCAGTGATCTTCGACGCGTCAGGGCGGACATTCCGGAATGATATCTACCCGGACTATAAAGCGCACCGGCCGCCGGCACCCGAAGACCTTGTGCCCCAATTCCCGATCATCCGGGAAGCCACTGAAGCCTTCGGCCTGCCCTCGATCGAGATGCTGGGCTATGAGGCCGATGACCTGATCGCCACCTACACCAAGCAGGCGCGCGAAAAAGGCTGGAAGGTCACCATCGTCAGTTCTGACAAGGACCTGATGCAGCTTCTGGACGCTGAGACCGACATGTTCGACACCATGAAGAACAAGCGGACACGCGCCGAAGACGTACCGGAAAAATTCGGCGTCGGGCCGGATAAAGTTGTTGATGTTCAATCACTTGCGGGTGACAGCGCGGACAATGTACCGGGCGTGCCCGGCATTGGTGTCAAGACCGCCGCCCAGCTGATTGAAGAATTTGGCGACCTGGACACGCTCCTTGAACGCGCGGGCGAGATCAAGCAGAACAAGCGCCGCGAAAACCTGATCGAATTCGCGGACCAAGCCCGCGTCAGCCGCCAGCTGGTGACGCTGGAGCGCGACGTGCCGATCGAAGTTGGACTCGATAGCTTCGAGGTCAAGGACCCTGACCCCGCAACACTTGTTGAGTTCCTCGACGCACAGGATTTCCGGTCCCTGAAGGCAAAGGTCATCAGCGCCTGGGACGGCGACATCCCTGAGGATATGGTCACAGAAGCCGTGACGGTTGAAAAGGCGGCTTACGAGTGTGTGACGGACATGGACACACTGAAGGCCTGGATCAAAAAAGCCTATGACGTTGGCTATGTGGCGGTTGACACCGAAACCACAGGCCTTAACCCGGCCAAGGCGGACCTGGTGGGCATATCCCTGTCATGCGAGCCCGGCAAGGCCTGTTATATCCCGGTAGGACACGGCACCAACAGCGACGACCTGCTGGCGGAAGTGCCGAAGCAGATCGCGAAAGCGGATGCGGTTGATGTACTGAAGCCACTCATGGAAGACCCGTCGGTCCTGAAGATTGGCCAGAACCTCAAGTATGATATGTCGATCCTGGCGCGCGAAGGCATCACCCTTCACCCCATCGACGACACCATGCTGATGTCCTACGCGCTGGACGCGGGCGTTCACGGCCACGGCATGGACGAGCTGGCGAGCATCCACCTGGACATGACCCCCATCAGCTTCAAGGAAGTGGCTGGCACGGGCAAGAACCAGATCACCTTCGACAAGGTGCCGCTTGATAAGGCGACCGACTATGCAGCTGAGGACGCGGACATCACGCTTCGTCTCTGGCACGTGCTGAAGCCGCGCCTGGCAAAGGAAAAAGTCACTACCGTTTACGAGACCCTTGAGCGCCCGATGGCGGCTGTGCTTTCGGCCATGGAACGCGAGGGCATCAAGGTGGACGGCAGCGTCCTCAACAAGCTGTCGAACGAATTTGCCGTGGGCATCGAACGGCTCGACCGCGAAATCCAGGACCTTGCGGGCCGCCCCTTTAACGTGAACTCGCCCAAGCAGTTGGGCGAAGTGCTGTTTGACGACATGGGGCTTGAAGGCGGAAAAAAATCGAAGAAAACCGGCGCCTGGCAGACGAACGTGGATGTGCTGGAAAAGCTTGCGGCTGAAGGCCACGAACTACCTGCCAAGGTCATGGAATATCGTCAGTTTTCCAAACTGAAGAGCACCTATACAGACGCGCTTCAAAATGAAGTGAACCCGCGCACGGGCCGCGTGCACACCAGCTATCATCTGGCGGCAACCACCACCGGACGCCTGTCGTCAAATGACCCGAAC
Source organism: Kordiimonas lipolytica (assembly GCF_042651265.1). Classification (GTDB taxonomy): domain Bacteria; phylum Pseudomonadota; class Alphaproteobacteria; order Sphingomonadales; family Kordiimonadaceae; genus Kordiimonas; species Kordiimonas lipolytica. Next base: position 203,671 of record NZ_JBHSCR010000001.1, read on the forward strand.
CTTCAGAATATCCCGATCCGCACCGAAGAAGGCCGCAAGATCCGCCGGGCGTTTGTGCCAGAGGACGGCAATATCCTGATCGCTGCTGACTATAGCCAGATCGAGCTTCGCGTGCTGGCGCACATGGCGGATATCGACGCGCTCAAGAAAGCATTCGCCGACGGCACGGACATTCATGCCATGACTGCAAGTGAGGTGTTCGGCGTGCCGATTGAAGGCATGGACCCGATGGTCCGCCGGCAGGCCAAGGCAATCAATTTCGGCATCATCTACGGCATTTCCGCTTTCGGGCTGGCCCGCCAGCTGGGCATCAGCCGCACGGACGCCCAGGGCTATATCGACGCTTATTTCGAGCGTTTCCCGGGCATCCGCCACTATATGGACACGACCATCGATTTCGCCCGCGAACACGGCTATGTGGAAACCCTGTTCGGCCGCAAATGCCACATCACGGCGCTTGCGGACAAGAACCCGATGAAGCGCGGCTTTGGTGAACGGGCGGCAATCAACGCGCCGATCCAGGGCACTGCCGCGGACATTCTGCGCCGGGCGATGGTGCGCATGCCTGGGGCGCTTGAAGAAAATGGCCTCACGGACGTGAAGATGCTCTTGCAGGTGCACGATGAACTGGTGTTTGAAGCCCCCGAAGGCCGCGACGAAGCCGCGATTCCGGTGATTGAGGACATCATGGCAAACGCCTGCCAGCCGGTGCTGGAGCTTTCGGTGCCGCTGGTGGTCGACAGCGGCATCGGCAAGAACTGGCAAGAAGCGCACTAAGCGCTACTCCCAATCCAGAAACGGGCACACATAGGGGCACCATAGTGCCCCTGTGGCACAAAAGGGCACACCCATAGGGCCCAAAAGTGCCCTAAACAGATCAACCAGACATTATAAAACACCGGACGAAATCCCCTTGGCCGATTCCATTGATCAAAACCTGCACGGGTATGGTCGATCATCGCACATTGTTGACATGTTATAATATTTCACATACCTTCCTCCAGGTAGTGTGTGCCTTACCTTAACACTGTGAGGGGGTTTCATGCGTTTCCTGCTTTTCATCCTTTGTCTGGTTTGCACCAGCACCGCCGCCATGGCTGGGCAACTTTCCGCCAATATCCGTATCGCCAGTAAGCACCTGGGGTACCACCTGCAATATTGGGTTTATTATCCCACAGGCGTTAAGACCACAGACAAACTGCCAACCTTATATCTGGCAGATGGACAGCTGTATCTGGAATACGGCAAACTGCACGGCCTGATCGATAAAGAAATCAAAGCAGGGCGGATCAAACCCATCATTGCTGTTTTCATCGACCCACGTGACCCGACCTACCAACAAAATAACCGCCGCGCTCATGAATTTGTCTGCAACCCGGACTATGTGAATTTCTTCAAGGATGAATTGATCCCGGCCGTGGAGCGCCAATTCCCCGTTAGTACCAGACGCGAAGATAGAGTGATCGCTGGCCTGTCTCTGGGTGGCCTGAACGCTGGCTGTTTCGGTCTGATGGCATCAGATAAATTTTCAGGCATCGCCATGCAATCCCCTGCCTATTATCCCTTCTCGGATTTGAAGGAAAGATATGAAGCCGCCCCTGTGCAGCCCATCAAAATTTTCTTCAGCGTGGGCAGAAAGGAAACAAGCAACACCTCAGCACGCCGACTACGCAAGGTGCTTGACGACAAGGGTTACGATTTGATCTACCGCGAAGTTCATCATCGGCACGACTGGAAAAACTGGGGGCCGCTGCAGGACGATATTCTGCGTACCTTCTTCGCCCCTGCCCGGTGATGTTGCGCTGATCGCGACATGGTGTTGCCGCATGCGCGCTTGAGGATATATCCAGAAGCATGCTAGGCCTTTACCGTCGGTCATGCCTTCGGTGTGGCCGGTCCCTGTTTCATACCATGAGTGCCCGATGATACTGAGCAGCAAAAATACAGTCGGCCTGGCGCTGATCCTGGGCAGCGTCACGGCGATGACGCCGCTTGCGGTTGATATGTACCTGCCTGCCTTCCCCACCATTGCCGAGGACCTGAAAGCCCCGCCTGCGGGCGTGCAGCTCTCGCTGACATCCTTCTTCATCGGGCTTGCGGTTGGCCAGCTATGCTATGGCCCGGCGGCGGACAAGTTCGGCCGCAAGATACCTCTGCTTGTTGGCCTCATGATCGCTGTGTTGGCGTCGCTTCTGTGCGCCACAGCCCCCACCATCGATGCGCTGATCGTCTACCGCTTCCTGCAGGCGCTGGGTGTGTGTTCGGGCGCCGTGATCGCGCGCGCCATCGTCCGGGATGTTTTCGAACCCCGCGAAGGGGCGCGCTTCTTTTCGCTTCTGATGGCCATCATGGGTGTCGCCCCGATCCTGGCGCCCCTGGCGGGGGCAGTTGTGGCCAGCACACTGGGCTGGCCCTGGATTTTTAACCTGATCAGCGCCTTCGGCTTTTTGGCCCTGATCGCGACAGCCCTTCTTTTGCCCGAAACCCATGCAGGCAATTCAGGCGTCCGGTTCAGCCGCGCCTTCCATACCTATGCCGATATCCTAAAGAACCGGTCTTTCCTGAAGTATGCGCTCGCGGGCGGCATCGCCAATGCCGGCATGTTCGCCTATATCGCCGGGGCCACCCTGGTGATCCAAGGCTATTACGGCATGTCAGCAGATTTCTTTGCAGTGGCCTTCGGCTCCAACGCCTTTGGCCTGATCGCGCTGACGCAGTTGAACCGGTATCTGCTGAAGCGGCATCCTTTTTCAGCCATCCTGAAGGTTGGCTTTACCATTCTGCTGGTGGCAGGGCTTGCGCTCTTGGTCGCAGGCGCGCTTGATGCGCCGCTCTATATCTTCCTGATGCCACTCTTTTTGTTCCTGGCGTCCCTGGGCATGGTTATGCCCAACAGCATGGCTGGTGCGCTGGCAACGGAAGATACGCGGGCTGGGGCTGCATCGGCCCTTTCGGGCGCGCTGACCTTTTCGTCCGCCTTTGTCTCGTCCGCCGTTGTCGGTATGGTCCCGGACAAGACCCCCCTGGCGCTTGCGTCCGTGATGGGCGCCTGCGCCGTGATCGCTTTCCTGGTGTCCCGCCTGCCGGAAAAGGTACCTCCCGAATAAAAAAGGCGGCCAAGGCCGCCCTTTCATGTCGTTATAGCCCGCCCCTAGAAGGCGTTTATCATGGCGTAGAAGAGTGCGGCAGACAAAAGACCAGAGGCCGGCACCGTAATCACCCAGGCTGCCGCAATGGTCAGAAGCTCACGCCGACGTACCAGGCGGCGATGCGCAATCTTCACTTCCTCAGAGCGGGTCAGGCGCCGCTTCTTGCTTTCGCGGCTGTTGAGATATTCCCGCAGGAAGCCCACGCCGAACACACCGCCCACAGCGATATGGGTTGAAGACACAGGCAGGCCAAGCCAGCTGGCTGCGATCACGGTGATAGCGGCAGACAGCGCCACACAGAAGGCCCGCATCTGGTTCAGCTTGGTGATTGTCTCACCCACCTTGCGGATCAGTTTCGGGCCATAAAGCAACAGGCCAATCGAAATCCCGATGGCACCGATAGCCATAACCCAGAACGGCAGGCTGACCTTGCCTGAGCCCATGTCAACCTGATGCGCTGCGCTGACGATGGCTGCCAGCGGGCCAACTGCGTTTGCCACATCATTGGCCCCATGCGCAAAAGACAGAAGCGCGGCTGAGCAAATAAGCGGAATGGTAAAGAGCTTGGCAACTGATTTCCGGCGGTTTTCAAGGCCGGCCGCAGCCCTTTTCACCAGCGGCTTGGTAATGGCCCAGACAAGCGCCGCAGAACCAAAACCGATCATCCACAGCATCGCCGTGTCTGCCTTCCAGATTTTCTTGAGGCCCTTCATCACCAGATACATGGAGAAAGCCCCGGCCATGATGCCCACGAGAACCGGCACCCAGGTTTCCGCAGCTGCGATCTTGTCTTCCTTATAAAGGATGTTCCTTTTGATGAAGAACAGGAACAGAGCTGCAATAAGCCCACCAAGAAGCGGGGAAATTACCCAGCTTGCCGCGATAGCGCCCATCTGGCCCCATTCCACGCTGGCGGCACCGGCAGCCGCAATACCCGCGCCCACGACACCACCGACGATCGAGTGTGTGGTGGAGACAGGCGCACCAAGCCAGGTGGCCAGGTTCAGCCACAAGGCGGCAGCCAGAAGCGCAGACATCATGGCCCAGATGAACGTCATCTGGTCAGCCATCGCGCTTGGGTCAATGATCCCTTTGCGAATGGTGGACACCACGTCCCCACCGGCAAGGAGCGCGCCTGCAGCTTCAAATACCGCTGCAATCACAAGGGCGCCAACCATTGTCAGCGCCTTGGAGCCCACAGCCGGGCCGATATTGTTCGCCACATCGTTGGCACCGATGTTCATCGCCATATAGCCGCCAATGACAGCTGCAGCGATCACGAAAATACCGGTAGAACCTTCGCTTTGGGTCATCGCCGTGTAGATCAACACGAGAACAAGGAACACAAGGGCAACCCCAAGGTTCTCGATGGAGCGGTTTTCTTTTGCCACGCCTTCGCGGAAGGCCTGGACCTTTTTCAGGTCTTTGTTCACCGGGTGGTTATTAACCATGGACGTTCCCTTTCCCTTCATTCTGTTGGCAAAGGTTTTCCAGAGCCCCAAACCTTTCCCTTGGGCGCTTATAGCAGGCTGTCACAAAAATGTAATGAAAATGTCACAAAGAGCCAGAGACAAAGGCATCGGCAAAAGAAAAGGGCGACCGAAGGCCGCCCTTTGCACAATCATATGATTGGTGTTTTAGAACTTGTAGCCAAGTGTTGCGCCGTACATCCGCGGTGGGTTGGCATAGGCATTCACTGTGCCCGGCTGGATCACGCCTGGGAAGGCACTCAGGTAGAACTCGTCGTTAAACAGGTTCCGGCCCCAAACAGTGAGGCTCAGGCCGTTTTCCCACTCAAGACCAGCGCTGGCGTTAAACAGGCTGACTTTACGGAACACGCCATCGACGTTGTCCACAACCTGGGTTTCGCTTTCATACTGCCAGTCACCGCGAACGAAGCCAGTCATGCTGTCACCCAGTTCGAAGAAGTAGGTTGCTGCGGCTGAGAGGCTTGTTTCGTGAATACCTGCTGGCTTTTCACCGGACAGGTCAATCACCGTGCTGTTCGGGCCAGCGGCACCTGGGAAGCTGTCATAGACAGGATCAAGGAACGTACCGGCGAAGCGGAACTCAAGGTTCTCCGTTGGTACCCAGGTCGCATCAATCTCAAGACCTTTAGTGGACTGCTTACCGGCGTTTGCCAGAACGAAGCCGGTGCCCTGGAAGATGTTGGACTGGAAGCCCTTGATGGTCTGGTCGAAGAGCGCGATGTTGATCGCCCCTTTCGAATAGCGTGCCTTGATACCGATCTCATAGACGGTCGAGTTTTCCGGACCGGCATAAAGCGTACCGTAGCTTTGGTTTGGCAGCGTCAGGCCAGCCGCTTCAAGTGCTGCCTGGTTAGCCGCAAACGGACGAGCATCCCGCGACAGGTTCCAGCTGGTGGACTTGAAGCCCGTGCCGGCGCTCAGGTAGACGTTGATGTTGTCGTTAACCTCATAGGACGCACGCGCCTGCCAGGTCACCTTGTCATCGTTAGTCTTGGCATCCTGAACCGAGTTCGGGAACGCCAGGAACTGCGGCTGGAACTGCAGCGCCTGCAGGCCCTGAAGTGCCGCCGTTACGCCGGACTGGATCGCAGCTGACGTGCCCGGTGCAACGCTTTCAATGAAAGCGATGTTCTCAGGCGTGGGTGCAAGACCGGTATTATCGGCAAAGGCCTGACCAAACAGGGCCGTCGGGATAAAGCCGCCGTTCACAGTGAACAGGTCGATGCTTGAGAAAGCGTCGCCATTAACGGTGCTGCCGGTAACGGTTTTCTTGTCCTTCGTATAGTTGATGCCGCCGGTCAGCGTCAGCCGGTCTGTGATATGCAGATCAAGCGATGCGAAAAGCGAGAAGGCCGTGTTGTCCTGGGTGAAGGTTTCCCGCGTCGCTGTATCGGCCGCGAAGAAAGAACCGGACGGCATGCCTGAGAGAAGCTCAAGCGTTGCCAGCGTACCCGGCGCACCTGTCAGGAAGTCGATATAGCTGCGGGTATCCGCACCGTATTTCAGGCCCTGGATCTGGGTGATGTCTTCTTTGAAGAAATACCCACCGACCATCCAGTCCAGCGTGTTCACGCCCGTGGAAGAGAGCCGAATTTCCTGGGTATAGGTGTCAATATCAGCGTCATTATAGGCGCTGTCCAGCAGCTCACCGCCCGTATAGTCAGGCTCGGTGTCGTTGAAGCTTTTGTTGCTGCGGTACGCCGAGATAGACGTCAGCGTAAAGCCTTCGAAATCAATATTAGCTTCGAGCGAGATGCCGCCGTCCTTGATTTCGTTCACCGGAACCTCGTTGATCGGCGACTGATATGCGAACGGGTCGCTGTCGTCGAGCACTTCACCGCCCAGAAGCTGGATAATGCCAGCTGTCGGGCCGTTGAGGACGTTGGTCACGCCGCAGCAAAGCTCGTCCAGTTCGTTATAGTCTGCAATCATGCGGACAGAAACAGTCTCGGACGGCTCCCACAGCGCCTGGCCACGAATGTGCCAGCGGTCGCGGTCGTTGATGTCGTCGATGTTCGGGTCGCTGGTTTCAATATAACCATCGCGCTTGTTCACACCGCCAGAGATGCTGACAGCGAATGTGTCGGTCAGGCCCGTGGTGTAGTAAGCCTTGATCTGGCGAGCGTCATAGTTGCCGTAAGTGGCCTCGATGCCACCTTCCGCTTCAAATGACGGCGCAGCGGTCACAATGCTGATCACACCCGCGGATGCGTTCTTGCCGAAAAGCGTACTTTGTGGGCCACGCAGGACCTCTACGCGTTGCAGGCGCGGCAGGTCGCCGATCTGGGCTGCAGAGCGGGAACGGTAAACACCGTCGATGAAAACACCAACAGAAGGCTCGATACCGGCGTTGTTGGCACCGTTACCAAAACCCCGGATCGCGAAGTTGGTGTTGGATGACGTCTGCAGCGTCCATACGCGGAGTGACGGCACAACAGACTGCATGTCCGAGATGTCCAGCATATGGGACTTCTCGATCGTGGCAGCGTCTGTCACGGATACAGCAATCGGCGTTTCCTGCAGCGTCTGAGGCCGCTTCTGCGCCGTTACCAAAATCTCTTCAAGTGAAAATTCGGAGTCGTTGTCCTGCGCTTGGGCAGAGAGGCTGGCTCCGGTCACGACAGCGGCGGCCGCAGCCGTCGTCATCAGAAATGCACGGGTTTTATGCCCTAAATTCTTGCTCATTGGTTTCCTTCCCATTCCCTTCGACTTTTGCTGAGACACATGAAAACCCTTTTTTCCTCTGATGTTTGTCTGGGGCACTTGTCTGGCAACAGTGCTCCCCTACATAGGAACCGGGCCCTCATGGCAAAAGCCAAGATCTTCACAATGCTTACGCTTACAGGTGGGAAAATAGCCGGATAGCGGTGGCCAGATGACCATGCCGCCGAGTTGCTCCCTTTTGTCCTCCCACAGTCAAATCATCCTGGCAAACCCAACCGATAATGTCGGCGCCTTCCTGAGCCAGATCTGATCTCCCGGTAATTGTGCCTCCTGATTTACGTTAACGTCAAGCGGTTCAAATCAGTTTTCTAAAGATTTCAGGTAATTGTGTAACGTCAAAACAACAATAGAAAGTCCCGGATATCCGCCATTTTCTTCTTGAACACCATAATTCCGTAACGTCAACCAGGCGCCTGAAACACCCGTTGCTGCTACCCGTCAAATGACTGGGCGGAGCCAACTTTTTTCATACCGTTTTCTGGCTTGGCGAATACTCCGATAAATACTCTGGCCTTAAACGGAAACCGGGGCGAAAGATTTCGCCCCGGTGTCTCTGTTTTACTTTTTAGAATGCTGCGGTCAGCTTCGCGTAGACCATTCGGCCACGCGGATCGTGTGTCCGCGATTCATAGCCCCCGTTTGTCGAAACATATGGTGGCTTCTTATCGAAGGCATTGATTACACCCACCTGGATGCTGGAGCCTTCACCACCATCGAACAGGCTGCCGATGTTGAAGGTATATTGAGCATCAACCGTGGTCATCGCACCGACGCGGCTTCCGGCATTCTGGTCGTCGTCCATACCGCCGATATGACGCACATAGAAGCGCAGGTCATGATCTTCTGTGGTCCAGGACACACCAGTGTTGAAACGCCAGCTTGGCGTTGGGCTGCCGAAGTTCGCGAAGTTTCGGTTGCCTGCACCGTCAACAGCACCGGCTTGTGGATCCACCAGGTCATACTTCAGGACATGCGTTGCCTCGAAGAATGGCTGGATGGTGCCATAGTCGGTGTCGAAAGCATAGCGAGCATTGACGTCGAAGCCTTGCGTTTTCACGCTGGAGGCATTCAGGAAGTCAACAATCACCATGATGATCGCGTTGGTGCCAGGGGCACGGATAACCCGGTCTGGGTCATCGCTGAAGCCGTTCACTACCGATTGCGAGTTCTCTTTGATGATCACGTCGGTAAAGCTGTAGTTCCAGTAGTCGACATCAACCGAAAGGCCGCTGTCGCCAGCATAGGACAGGCCAAAGTTCCAGGCCTTGCCAGTTTCCGGACGGATCGTCCGGCCGCCTTCTGGGGCAATCGCCCGAATCGCAGCGAACGCTGTACCACCGCTCGAGGGGTCAGAGACCTGCTCAAGCGATGTCGTACCGCCGGCCACCTGCAGCACGCTTGGTGCCCGGAAGCTGGTGGAGTAGCTACCGCGCAACGACAAGCTGTCGGTTGGACGATAGAGAAGCGAGACCTTCGGATCAGTGGTGCTGCCGATGTCGCCGCCATAGCTTTCATGACGCAGAGCAACAGACAGGTCCAGCTGGTCTGTGATCGGGATCAGTGATTCCGCGAAGATGCCAACAGCAGAACGGCCTTCGCTGAAGTCCGGGTTACCAACCAGGAACGCGAAACCGTCACTGTTCGAGACATCGTCATAATCACGACCCCAGAACTCGTTCCTGTACTGCATGCCCACCGCGATACCGATATCGCCCGCTGGCGTGGAGCCAAGCGTGCCAGACACTACCGCATCAAACACTTTGGTGTTCGAAGAACCGTCGATCACCTGGGTGCCGATGATATAGTCAAGCACTTCAGGGCTGTTTGGCAGCGTCGTGAAGCTGGATGCAAATGGGTTATAGAACAGACAGCCGTTCGCACCCGGTACACCGGCAGCAAGATCACAGCCGTCGCCACCGAAGCCCGCCAGCGCGCGCTGGAAGTTTGCAGTCAGTACGTCTTCTGTATTGATGACATACCTGTTGTCAGCGATGGTGAAGCCAACGTCGTAGCTCCAGACATCGTTGATGTCGCCTGTCAGCTCAACATTGAACCGGTAGGTGTCGGATGTGCTGAGGTTAGGTGATACCTCGCCGCCGTTACCGATGGCACGGCCGAGGAAAGTCACACCCTGACCGAACGGGTTCGCAGGATGGTAAGCTGGCACGCCAGCCTGGCCAAGTTGCAGGTATGGGAAGGTTGGCGAGTTACCGCGGATTGCTTCCGTTTCTGCCCAGCCGCCTTCAATACGCAATTGGTGGCTGTCCCCCAGTTCCTGGGTGATCACAGCATAAGCCTGCTTGCGCTCTTCTTCCGGTACCAGGCTGAAATAATCACCAAAGTCGAAACCACAGGTACCGATGCGGGCAACACCGATGTCCACGGCAACATTCGCCTGGCCGCCAAATTCTTCACAGCCCGTCGGGTCAATCACCGGAACCACCGCGCCAACAACGCCGATGATGGACGGCACATAATAAGCGCCTGGGTTACCCAGGACCGAGCTATCGTCCGAGACCTGGCTCAGGCGACGCTCCGCTGTGGTTAGTTGCGAACGGTCATAGTAGCTGAACGCACCCATGAAGTGGGTGGTGTCGTTGCCCCAACCGAATTTGGCCTGATAGAGCTTGTCGGACTGGCTGCCCTGATCCGTGAGCGTCTGATATTTGACAGATGCCTCAACGCCTTCGAAATCATCGTCGGTGATGAAGTTCACCACGCCGGCCACGGCGTCGGTACCGTAAATGGCGGCCGCGCCGTCTTTCACGATTTCAATCCGGCGAACAGCGATCTGCGGCACCAGCGAGCTGGTGTCGACAAAGGCGATACCGTCGTTTGTCACCGTACCGGCAACCACCTGACGGCGACCGTTCAGGAGCACCAGCGTTGAAGCCACACCGAGGCCGCGCAGGTTAAAGTTAGATGTACCCGTGGTGCCGTTCTGCGTAAAGGCATCCGGGTTGTTCTGAGCACCGTTGTTGATGGTCAGCGTCTGAACCAGGTCCGCCACGTTGCTGGCCCCGATCTGGTTCAGGTTTTCGGCGCCAATCACAGCAAGTGGTGATGGGCTGTTAAACTGTGATTTACCTTTAAGGTAGGTACCCGTAACAACTACTTCTTCGATGGTAAATTCATCGTCGCTTTCGTCCTGGGCCATAACTGCAGAGCCCGAGGCCAGGAAAGCAAGACAACCGGCCGTTAGCGCGGTTGATTTAAACAAGCGGTTCTGGCGCATGTTTCCCCTCCGTGATGTTTAATACAACTTCATTAGTCCTTCCCACTTATATGGGATAGGACGATTGCAAGAGGGGTCAAGTAATTAGCATCATTATTTACGGGATTTGATGAGGTGTTACTTTTTCACCACAGCCCAAAAATCTGGCATCCCCGGGTCAGTCTGGTTCAATCAGTGCCTGCTTGACGTAAATAGAGACCACGCCCGCACCCAGGCGCCGGTCGGCATAAGGGGTCAGATAGGCTTTCACGATATCAGGATTGATCGGGCGGCTGACACTGAAACGCTGGCGGGCCAGCACGGTCAGCGCGCTGTTGAAATCGGACCGGAGTTGCGGCAACCGGGTGCGGACAAATTCGTGCCCGCCACTCTGTTCAATAACCAGCACCAGATAGATAGTCACCTTCCCGCGCACGCGGCCACGCTCCAGCAGGGCCATGTTGAAAGGCTTCATCTCTATCTTGGGCTTGCCAAACTCCTGCAACTCCTCAGCTTCTTGTTCTTCTTCCTGCACAGCCTGAAGGGGCTGAGCCGCGAAGCCGAGCAGCGTGAACAGCAGCATGAAATAAACAGCCAATGAGCGCATATGGTCTTTATCCTTAAAAATCCCACCACAGCCAGCCGTATCAGGCTCCGGCCTTATAAGTGTAAGGCATAGTGTGTGAATATCGCCTGAATGACAATCGTAGAGCATGAATTAAATAAATGTCTCTATTTGCAACATAATTGCATATTGCGGCATTTATTGATGCAATATGCGATAAACGCACCTCCCGAAATGACTGTGAACTTCATTGTAAAACCATAAGCCATTGTTTCAAATTGATAATTTGAGAATTACAAAAAGTGGCACAGGGTTTGTATAGTATAGAGTACCTCTCGAGCAGGGGTGCGGGAATGGGTAAATTTATTTACTCGACCCCCAATCGTGCACCTGTTCCCGCCAACCCCGCCGAGGGAGGTTTTCTGATCCACAGCCGCGCAAACGTGCGGCTTTTTTTATGGCCTCCTGAAACATCAACGACGCCAAAGATCATGCGGCCGCAAAGTCACGCGGAACGACGGCATGAGGCTGAACCAGCTATCAGATGACCAGAAAAAGGGCTCAGACGAACAGGCTGAGCGAGGGCGAGGAAGCGCCTGACTGCAGGCGTGCAAGACCGGTCTGGAAATTCGCCAGTTGAGCCTGCAGGTGCGCGGGAACTTGCCCCTGAGTGGAAGACTTTCCTTCCTGTATCAAGGCTTTCAGTGGGTTATATTCCAGCGAGCGGAATGCACGCTGTACCGAGCTTATGGCGCCATCAAACAGCCCAAGCACATATTTGGCCGTGGCTTTATCCTTGATATGCAGTTCACCTTTGAGTCCAAGACCGAACGCACCCCCCAGGTTATCCGGGTCGGTACCGTCTTTCTCTTCATCCTCGCCAAGGCCGAAAACCTCATTCTTGGGCAGCAGCTTCCCTGGCTCAAGCCCGATACGCTCCAGTAGGTCCCGGTCCCCATTGCCAGGCAGCAAGTCAACCGACACGCCGTCATCAAGGGTTGAAATTTTCAGCTTGTCGCCTTCTGCCGTGGAAGAGACATCCACACTAATTTTGCCAAAACCGGCGATACGCAATTTACGCTTGAGATCATCGAAAGTATCGCCTTCGCTCAGCGTGATCTTTTTCTTCGTGCCGCCATCGATCGAAATATAGAAATAGTCACCAACCTTTGCCGACGTCTGCGTCTGCACATCAAGCGTCTGGTCAATGGCAATGGTGCCCGTTGGCAGGCCAAGCGTTTCAAGGACGGAATTGCCCTTTGTGGTAAAGGCCAAGCCGCCAACAGCAGACTTGGACAGGCCCTCGCCATACTGCTCCATATCCTGAAGCGCGCCGGTCTTACCGTCAACACGAGCGACAAAGGCATCCACGGAGCCGCGCGATGTCTCACCCGAAAGCGTGCCTGCAGTGGAGCCCGCCACATAAACAACCTGGTCAACGACGACCACGTCATTGATGCGGTCTGTGCCGCTGGTAGACAGATAGGTGGTGCTTTCAGCCTTCAGGTTCGTTTGGCCGTTCATGCTTAGCGCGCTGACAAACCCTTCAAAACCGCCCGCAGCCGTACCCACAACAGACGCGGTGCCGCCGGCATCCAGAGATGCATTTGTAGTAACGCCCGCGATATAGACATCGTTATTAAGGTTGTCGATCGCGATGCTCTGAATAGACCCACCCGTGCCAAGGCTGCCAAAATCAAGGCTGTTGGACGTATCGGCCAGGTTGGTTGAATCAAGCCGGTACACAACCGCATTACCGCTCTGCTCAGTCGCAACAACCAGGTTGTCGTTGCCGTCAACCGCAATGCCCTTGACCACATCATTGCCGGCTGTGCCGAACACAGCAGAATCCTGCAGACTGCCGTCAGCACCCGAAAGTTTCAGGACCAGCGCGTCCTGACCACCCGAGAAACCGGACGTGGAGCTGATGGCCGATTTGGTATAGCCGCCAACAAAAATATCGTTGTTGCTGTCGACCGCAACGCTATATGCAGCAGATTCGCCAAACGTATCAAGCTGATAGCGGAACACTTCGTCACCGCGCTTGCTGATCTTGGTAACAAAGGCATCTGTGCTGTCGATCACGTCGCTGGTGGACAAGGCGCTGTCGGTCTTGCCGACAACGATCACATTGTCTTCACTGTCAACCGTGATGCCGTATGCATCCGCGTCACCTGCCACACCCAACAGGCGCGAGAAGACAACATTGCCCTCCGTGTCAAATTTGGTAAGGAACACATCCTCGCCCGACGCGGTATTCAGCTGGTGACCGAAACTGCCCTCAGACGTTCCAACCACATAAATGCCGCCTTCGCTGTCAACCGCAACCCGGCTGGCCTTGGTGTCTGAATTGACCTGATAGTCGGTGTTGACATTGGTGATTGAAAGCTCGTTGTCTGTTGCATCGACTGTATCCGAGCCGGTGGTGCCCGTCACATCGGCCTTGGCGTCCGCAAGAAGCTTATCGCGCAGGCCAGCGATTTTAGGGTCCAGGTCATCCTCTTTTTGCTCGGCCACCTGTTCCTTCACAGCCGTGGCTTCATAGTCGATGCCGGCGAAAGACGTGGTGTCATCCACAGTCAGGGTAGCATCAAGACCGTTAATCTCCGTGATCCTGCTGGTAACGGCAAAATCATCATCCAGTTGCGATACCGCCGATGCCACATAAAGCGTGGGCGTGGTCACCGCCGCAGACAACTGGACCTCTTCCGTGATCGTTCCGTCTATCTGCAGGCTGTACCGGCCTGACTCACCGTCGCGGCGCACATCAAAACGTGTGCCGTGCTTGATATATTCTGCACCCTGATCATCAATTGCCGTAAGGGCCTCGATCTGGGTGTTGATATAGTCCTTGATATTATTGAGCGACAGCGTGCCAGTTACACCCGACAGATCAATCTGGATATCGTCGGTCACGCCACTTTTGGTGATGGAAACAGTGAAGACCTCATTGCCCACCAAGCCGGTAATAGCGGCATTAGGGTCGTTGGTGATCAACGTACCGTTCGATTCCGTACCGTTCTTGCCCAGGCGGGTTGTCGCCTCGGTTTTATATTGCTTGTCACCCAGAAACAGATCCAGCTTCTGCAGATCCGCCGTCGACAGGAAGTCCCGGACTTCCGCAAGGCCCTGCTGAAACTGGTCATTAAGGCGCGACAGCGACGAGGCAGACGTGCTGTTCTGGGAGGCATATTCCGCCAGAACCCGCAGGTTGTTGAGCGCTTTGTAAAGCGCGAACGTCGCCTTTTTGTCTGCATCGTCCACGCCGTCCAGGTCATTGGCCTTCAGGTCGATGAATTTTGTCAGCTGGCGGACTTCACGAATCTGTTGGTTGAGCGTCTTTGATTCTTCGGGCAGTTGCCATGGCGGGATGACCGCGTCACCACGATCACTGAAATTATACGCCGACCGCTGCTCCGGCGTCAGCAGGGAGAGCTGCCGCTGAGTAATTTTGGCATCCACCGACAAGGCAATAAGCGACGTATCAATCCCCACAATCTGCGGACGGAATGTCTGCTGTTGTGCGGGACCGAAAAGTCCACCAAAGCTTGTGCCACCAAAAAACGCCATGCGCTAACGTACCAGCTTTCTGCCTCTGCCAGAGGGGGCAATTTTTGCCCCATAGGCAATTCTTACCCACAAGCGTCTCATTTTGAGCCATTCGACTCGGAGCCCCAGGGTATTTTTTGCCGCTTAATTGCATTTCGCGGCCACTCACCTTACATGTCTTGCAATAACTGTGACAATTTACAGCCTGTCCTGATAAGGATCAGTTAACAGGAAAAAGGGATCGAACATGGTCGTCATTGATGCATTGCTGCAAGTCTCCTATGTCGCGCTCGACATCTTCAAATGGATGCTGATCATCAGCATCGTCCTGGGCTGGTTGATCCATTTTGGTGTGGTCAATGCCTACCAGCCGTTTGTGCAGGGCCTGGGGCGCTTCCTTTATGCGGTCACGGAACCGGCACTGAGGCCGATCCGCCGCTTCATTCCCAACATGGGCGGCATGGATATCTCACCCATCATTCTGTTTCTGGTGATCCTGTTCCTCCAGAGGCTGATCGTGAACATCCTCTATAATGTCGGATAGCCTGCTGACCCGCGTTCCCGAGGGCGTCAGGCTGCACATCCGCCTGACCCCAAAGGCTTCCGCGGACAAGCTCGACCGGGTTGATAAGGACGCGGACGGCATGCCGCGCCTGCGCGCAACCGTCACCGCCATACCGGAAAACGGCAAGGCAAATGCGGCTCTCATCAAGCTTCTTTCCAAAAAACTGAGGTTGCCCAAATCCGCCATTCGCCTTATAGCGGGTGACCAGAACCGGAATAAAACGATCCTTTTTGAAGGTGCGCCGGTCGAACTATTTGATGCGCTCGACGCAAAGCTTCGCGAGCTGGGCCTTTTGGGTTAAGGACCCCGGCGTTCGCGACCACCGCACGGAGACACCCATGCCCACCGAAACCACCGCCAAAATCATCGACGGCAAAGCCTTTTCCGCCAAAGTACGCGAAGGCGTTGCAAAGGACGTTGCCAGCCTCAAGGAAAAACACGGCATCACGCCTGGCCTCGCCGTTGTTATTGTGGGCGAGGACCCCGCAAGCCAGGTTTATGTCCGTAACAAGGTTAAGCAAACCGGCGAGACCGGCATGAACAGCTTCCACTTTGAAATGCCGGACACCACAAGCCAGGAAGAGCTGCTGGCCAAGGTAAACGAGCTGAACGAAGACCCGGCGGTGAACGGTATCCTGGTTCAACTGCCGCTGCCGAAGCAAATTGATGAAGCGTCGGTGATCAACGCGATCGCCCCCGAAAAAGATGTGGACGGCTTCCATGTGATCAACTCCGGCCTCTTGGCGACCGGTGGCGACGCCATGGTGCCCTGCACGCCGCTTGGCTGCCTTCTCATGCTGCAGGACACGCTGGGCGACATGAGCGGCAAGAAAGCCATCGTTGTGGGCCGGTCGAACATCGTCGGCAAGCCGATGGCGCAACTGCTGCTGGACGCAAACTGCACCGTTACCATCGCCCACAGCCGCACCAAGGACCTGGCCGCGGAAGTGGCGCAGGCAGACATCGTGGTGGCTGCCGTTGGCCGACCGGAAATGGTCAAAGGGGACTGGATCAAGGAAGGCGCTACTGTCATCGACGTGGGCATCAACCGCATCGATGCGCCTGAGCGCGGTGAAGGCAAAACCCGCCTTGTGGGCGACGTGGAATTTGAAACAGCAGCTGCTCGCGCTGGTGCCATCACGCCGGTTCCTGGCGGCGTTGGCCCCATGACAATCGCATGCCTGCTCAAAAATACCGTGACAGCGACCTGCCGTCAGAACAATATTGACCCAGATACGCTTTAAGCCAGATACGCTTTAAGCCAGGTACGCTTTAAGAACGGCAGCCCGTAAGCATCCAGCTTTCAGAACAGGCTGATAACCGCGTCAGTTAAACGGAGCATGCAGTATGTATGAAGCCTTTATCGCCGCCTTTATCGGCCTGTTTGTCATTGTCGACCCCATCGGCATCGCACCGGTTTTCGCGGGCCTGACCCAGGGCGCCACCACAAGCCACAAGCGTACCATGGCCATCAAGGGCACCATTGTGGGCACGCTGGTGCTGGTGTTTTTCGCCCTTGTGGGGAAACCGTTCCTGAACGCGCTTGGCATCTCCATGGACGGCCTTCGGGTTGCGGGCGGGTTGATGCTACTCATCATCGCACTTGAAATGGTGTTCGAGAAGCGCACCGAACGAAAGCAGGAATCGGCTGAAAAGCTGGACGAATATTTCGAAGACATTTCCGTCTTTCCCGTCGCTATTCCGCTCCTGGCAGGCCCCGGCGCCATCGCCACCATCATGCTGACCATGTCCAACTATGAGCATGATATGGCGGCCCAGGGGGCTATTCTGGCCGCGCTTGCGGTCGTGATGCTGATCACGCTCATCATCTTCTTCGCCGCCTCCAAGGTGATGGACTGGCTTGGCCCCACCGTGAACGCGGTACTGACCCGGCTTCTGGGCGTCATCCTGGCGGCCCTGTCGTGCCAGTTCATGCTGGACGGCATCAAAAACACCTTCATCGGTTAAGCCCAAGCCAGTCAGAACAGCGCCATGAGACGTTGGCGCCTTTGCGGTGGCAAATCGCGCCGACTGGGCTATGGTCTGTCCATGAAACGGTTCCTGACATATCTGGTGGTCCTTTGGGTGGCTTGTTCACCTACAGCGCTGGCAGTTGAGCTGGAAGCCGTCGCGCCCCCCATGCAATTTGTCCCGACAGTGGATAAGCCCCTGCCCGGACCGGAAGACTGGAAACCCTTCACGGGCCGGGTGCCCCACAAGGACGCCACCCTGGTTTTCCGGCAGGAAATCCTGGTCCGCGACGGCCCGGAAGAGGCCGTCACCAACCCGCTGGCCATGAGCGTCAGCCTCTATGGTGTTTACGACTTCTACTGGGACGGCGCTCTCATCGGTTCGAACCGCCAGAGGGGTGAAAGCGCCAACCGCCACAGTCGGGTGATGATCCCCGCAGGGGCCCTGGAGCCGGGAAAGCACCTCTTGGAAATGCGGATCAACGCGCTTGGCCTTGAGAAGGGCGCAGGCCTCGACCTGTATGTCCGGACGGCGGCGCTCCAGTCAGACTTTTTCGGCGTCCACTGGTCGGTTATCAGCACCTTCTTCGTGGCCACCGCATCCTTCCTCGTGGGCGGCTATCTTCTGGTGCTCACCTTCACCGGTGGCCGGTCCCCCACACTTCTGGCAGCGGCGGTCACCTGCTTCGCCATCTTTGCCGTAATCCTGTTGGAGGAAGGCCAGTTCCTGTTCAGCTACCCCTATGGCTGGCAGCCCCTTCTTGACCGAATGATCGTGCCGTTTGCCCTGCTTGTCTTCGCCCTGCTGGCCTGGGTGACGCTGGTCCGCCTAGGCCTGAAGAATCGCGCCCTATGGATGGGCGCGGCAGGCCTTGCATTGGCCCTGGCCCTTGTCGCCGCACCGGATGGCCGGGAAGACATCTGGGCCTTCGCCGCCCTTCAGTTGCTGCTGATGGGCGCGGCGGCCCTGGCCGCCTACAGGGGCCGCACCGCACCGGGCCTGTATTTCTGGGGTCATGGCATGGCCCTGGCCGCCCTTGCCGTCGACCCTCTGGGCAAACACCCCTACCTGATTGCCGTCACGCTTTTGCTTGCCATCGATCTGGGACTGGACCTTCGGCGCAGGACCAGGGAGGCGCAGCAACTGGCGCTCGTATCAGAACGCCTGCGCGCCGACCTGATCAAGCGCAACATCCAGCCGCATTTCCTGATGAATTCCCTGACGGCGCTGATGGAATGGGTGGAAACCAGCCCCGAAGACGCGGTCGATTTCATCGACGGACTGGCGACCGAATTCCGGCTGCTCGCCGACTTTGCAGAAAGGCAATCCGTCACGCTGAGGGAAGAGCTTGACCTGTGCCGTGTCCACCTCAGGCTGATGGAACAGCGCTTCGAGGCAAGAATGACCATCGAGACAACGGGCGTAGACCTGCAGGCAAATGTGCCGCCGGGCATCCTTCATACGCTGATGGAAAACGCCTTCACCCACAATAACTACACGGGCCGCGATATTTGCTTCCGGCTGATGGCCGAAGAGCTGGCCTCCGGCACGCGCTACCACCTGCGCTGCCCGGTCACTGCAGGCGCTGTCGGCACGGGGCTTGGCACAGGTACGGGCACCCGGTATGTCATCGCGCGGCTTGAAGAATTTTGCGGAAAAGCTTTTCGCTTTGACGCCAGGCAGGTAGGCTCGGCGTGGGAAACCATCATTGAAATTGGCCGGAAGAATGAAAAGGGCGGAACCAGATAACCCATGCCCTACCGCATACTGATCGTTGAGGATGAACCACTTGTCGCCCGGCGGCTTCAGCGCCTGAGCACCGAGATATTGGGCGACAGGCTGGCAGCCTGCGCGCTGGCAACCAGCGTTGAGGAGGCGGACCAGCAACTGGCTGGCATGGACGCCGACGTGATCCTCTTGGATCTCAACCTGGCGGGGGAGGACGGGTTCGACCTTCTGAAGCGTTTCACGGCCAAGGCAGCCCACACCATCATTGTGTCAGCCCAAACCGACCGCGCGCTTGAGGCGTTCGAGTATGGCGTGCTGGATTTTGTGCCCAAGCCGTTCACCAGGGCGCGGCTGTCGAAGGCCTTCACCCGACTGTGGGACAGTACGCCAGACAGGCCCGCCCAGCCCAGGCAGCTTTCTTTCGAGACCCGCGGCGGCTTCGAGGTGGTGGAGCTTCAGGACATTCTCTATTTCAAGGCGGCGGACAAATATTCAGAAGCCCTTCTGGCAACTGGTGACACGCGATTCCACGACAAGTCGCTGAACCGGCTGGAACATATCCTGGCAAGCGCCTTCGTCCGCACCCACAAGAGCTACCTAGTCCACCGGACAGCCATTCTGGACATCAAATCGCTGGAAGGCAGTCGCTATGCCCTGCATCTCAGCAACGGTACTGAGCTGCCCGTTGGCCGGACACGGATTGACCATGTCCGGCAACTGCTGGAAGCCCGCCTAGAAGCTTAGCCGCGCGCCCAGTCGCGCCCGGCCCGGTTTGCCAAATTCGTAATCCAGCCCGAACGCGAAGCGTTTATTCAGACGGTAAAGCACGCCTGCGCCTGCCCGTACCTTGCCAGAAAAATCAACCCTGTTGCCACCGTCACTTGTACCGATGTCGCCGTTGCCGTGGTAGCGGGCAAAACCTGTCACCTCGAACCGTTCGCTCACCATGGCACGGACACCAAGCTTGGCATCCACCGATGTTCTGGACCCACTGGCCTCACCAAGGTCTGCGCTGGCGGTGCTGCCACCAAGCACCAGGGCTGCGGTGCCGAAATCAACCTTGCTGTTCACCACGCCCACTTCCGCAAACAGGCTGACTTTTTGCCCCACAAGCGTGTGATAGCCGATGGCGGCGCGCCACTCTTTCTGTTTCGCATCCAACACACCCGATGCCGACCAGCCCTGCAGGCTGGTAAGGTTCAGAACCGGAGCATGGCTTGTCTGGATATAGTCGGTGACGATATGGAAACCGCGATCACCGTCCCCGAAAAGTTCGAACGACAGGCGCGCGGAAGCGCCATTGCCGGTATCGCCCGAGAGCGTGCCGAAATTGTCGTCTGTCGTATCGCCAACACCGTCACGGTCTGTGATCTGAAGGCCCCCAGTGCGCAAATCGTCATGCACGAAGGCGCCTTCGAAGAAGCTGTAGCTGAAGATGGTTGCCTCGTCTGCCGCGACTGCAGGGCCGGTCCAAAGGGCACAGGCAGCTGTCGCTATCATGACTTTTTTCTTGGATTTCATTCTTACCTCCTGAATCCATTCGCTTTGTCTGAATGGACCGTGCACCCGGCAAATCAATGAAAGCGACAACCGGACCGCGAACGCCTCAAATGGCGACGCGAACGCCTCAAAAGCACTCGCCAATTCCATTCGGCGAACCCAAGCCGCATTGACAGCGCCGCCGCTACCAGCCACTCTCCGTCACAAATATAAACGGGGAGTTTTCCATGAAGAATTTTGCATTAACAGGGGCGCTTATGCTCGCCCTCGCGGCCTGCGGCGACAGCCAGCAGGCGGAGGAGGCAACCGCCCCCTATGCCATGAACACAGAGGCGCTGAAGGGCCATATCACCACTCTGGCGTCTGACGAGTTCGGCGGCCGCGCGCCCGGCAGCCCGGGCGAGGAGCTGACAGTCCAGTATCTGGAAGCCGCCTTCAAGGACGCAGGCCTGAAGCCCGCCAACGGCGATAGCTACACCCAGGCCGTGCCGCTGGTGTCGATTGAGACCAAAGGCGCGCCTGAGATGACAGTCACAGGCGACGGCGGCGAGCTGAAGCTTTCTTACCGCGCTGACCATGTTGTCTGGACCCGACGCGAGCAGACCGACAGTGAAGTGCAGATGAGCGACATGGTATTCGTGGGGTACGGCATCAACGCGCCAGAGCGCGGCTGGAATGACTATGAAGGCGTGGACGTCAAGGGCAAGACGGTCGTGATGCTGGTCAACGACCCCGGCTATGCGACCCAGGACCCCGAGCTGTTTGCTGGCAACACCATGACCTACTATGGCCGCTGGGACTATAAGTTCGACGAAGCCGCCCGCCAGGGTGCTGCCGCCGCCATCATCATCCATGACACCAAGCCCGCCGCCTACGGCTGGCAGACGGTCGACAGCAGCTGGACCGGCCCGCAGTTCGGCCTTGTGCGCGAAGACAAGGGCACCGGCTTTTCCGAGGCCGAAGCCTGGATCACCAAGGAAAAAGCCGCAGAACTGTTCACTATGGCGGGGCTTGACCTCGACACCATGTATACAGCCGCCAAAACGCCGGGCTTCAAGGCCGTACCGATGAACCTGAAGTTTTCAACCGGCTTCCGGTCAGATGTGGCGCACATGGACAGCCGCAATGTGGCCGGTTTTATCGAAGGCTCGGAAAAGCCGGACGAGGTTTTCGTCTATATGGCGCACTGGGACCATATCGGCACCGACCCGACCGTTGAGGGCGACGGCATCTATAACGGCGCGCTCGATAATGCCACCGGCACCGGCGGCCTGATTGAGCTGGCACGCAAATACGCGACCGGCCCCAAGCCAAAACGCTCGGTGTTGTTCCTGGCCGTGACGGCAGAGGAACAGGGCCTTCTGGGTTCAGCCTATTATGCCGAACATCCGCTGTTCCCGCTCAAAAACACTGTGGGCGGCATCAATATGGACGGCCTGAATTTCTATGGCCCCACCCGGGACGTGACGGTCGTGGGGCTCGGCAACTCCGAACTGGACGACTACCTGAAGGCCGCCGCCAAGGCGCAGGACCGTATTCTGGTGGCGGACCAGGAACCGGAGAAAGGCTATTTCTACCGCTCCGACCACTTTGAGCTGTCGAAAAAAGGTGTGCCGATGCTTTACCCCAACTCGGGCTATGACCACCGGGAAAAAGGCCGGGCCTATGTGGAAGCGATCGTCGCCGAGTATATCGAAAAGCACTATCACTCGCCGTCTGACGAATATCGTGAAGACTGGGACCTGACGGGCGCTGTCGAAGACCTCAAGCTATACTACAGCACGGGCCGCAGCCTGATTGATAGCGACGCATGGCCAAACTGGCGCGAAGGCACCGAGTTCAAAGCCACACGTGATGCACAGCGCGCCAACTAACAGGCGCGTCGGCAAAAAATACAAAAGGCCATTCGGTACGCCGGGTGGCCTTTTTCTATGGGGCTCAATCGCGCGGGTTGGTGGCGGTGAAGTCAGGGTTTGTGGCCACTTCATCAAACCAGGTGGCGAGCGCCGGGTGCGCCTCGCGCCAGCTGATTTCCGGCAGGCGGAACGAAAGGTAATCCAGCGTGCAGGCCGCGGCGATGGACGCACTGTTCCAGGCGTGGAGCTTATCGAGCCAGGTGGCTTCCAGTACGGCCAGCGCCCGCTTGATTGCCCCGTGCCAGCGTTCCTGCCAGTAAGCAGATTTTTCGCTGTCCTCGCGCCGGCTTTCCATCACAAGGCCAAGGGCGGCATCCAATATACCGTCTGTCAGGGCCTGAATCTGCAGGTCTTCGAAATACTCATCACCCGCGCGCGGCTGCCCGGCCATATCCAGCAGGGATTCCATGATCACGGGGCTGTCGAACACGCAGCGGCCATCGTCCAGCATCAAAGCTGGCACCTTATTGAGGGGGTTGGCCGCCAGAAGCGCATCCTCGTTCGCCAGCGGGTTGGCCATCACCACCTCAAGCTGGTCGCCAAAGCCAATCGATTTGGCAAGCAGCAGCACCTTGCGGGCATAAGGCGATGTCTTGGAATAATAGAGCTTCATATGGGTCCTAACGGTTCAGCACGCCGGTTGTGACGTAGCGCAAAATCTCTATCACTTGTGTGACAGTTTCGCAGGTGGCCATGGCCGCGCCGTCCACTTCCTTGAGTGCGTGGGTGAACTCAACCGGGTGCTGCACAATCAGGCTTTTGCCCAGCGCCGCCGCATAGCCCGCGTCGAAGGCGGCGTTCCACTGCCGGTACTGTTCGCCAAAACGCACCACCACAATGTCTGCAGCCTCAATCAGCGTGCGCGTGCGAATGGCGTTCACCTTCGCGCCCATATGGTCGCGCCAGAAGGCGCTTTCCGGTTCGCCCATGATCACCGCGCCGCAATCGTCCGAGTCGCTGTGGTCGGTATTGGGGCCCATCAGCTCGATCGGCAACTCTGCGTCCTTAACCGCTGCTGCGATTTCAGCGCGCCAGTCACTGTGGATCTCCCCCGAAAGATAAACCTGCCAGATCATTTTCATCACAGACCTCCCGCACGAATAAGGTAAAGCACCACCGAAAGCGTGAAGGCCGACGCTGCTGTCGAGATCAGCACCGCCGTTGCCACACGCCGGGCACCAATAGCATATTTGGTGGCGAAGCTGTAGGGGATCATGCCCGACGGGAGCGCCGCCATCAGGGTTGCCACCACGCACCAAACGGGTGGCAGGCCGACCAGATAATAGGTGGTGACAAAGACCGTCAGCGGCAGCACCGCAAGCTTCAGCGCCACCGCAAGCACAGCGTGGGTGATGTTACCCGCGATCTGCACGCGCGAAAGCGAAAGCCCCACAGAAAACAGCCCCACGGGTGCCGCGGCCACAGCGGGAAGCTCCAGCACCTTGTCCAGCCAGTTGGGCACGGGTATTTGCAGCGCCGACCAGCCAAGCCCCGCCACAAGGGCGATAATGATGGGGTTCTGGCGCACGCTTTTGAAGGTTGTCGCCAGGATGTTGGTGCCGTTGCCGCGGTTGAGCGCGCGCTCCACCACCATGGTGGTGACAGGCAGCAGCGTCAGCGAATGGAAGCTCACCAGCATCAACAGCATCCGCACGCCTTCTTCGCCGTAAACGCCTTCGACAATCGGGATGCCAATGAAGCCCGCGTTGCCGAAACAGGTGACAAAGGCGAAAGTGCCCTGCTCTGCCGTTGTCAGGCCAAACAGGAGGCGGGTGAGCAGCATGGCCAACATATAAACCACATAAAGCGCGCCATAATAAGCCAGCACCAAGAGCATCTCGGACGCATGCGGCAGCTCCTTCGGCGCCAGCGCGCGGAACAGAAGCGCCGGGATCGCCACATACCAGACGAAGCTGATCAAAATGGGGGCGGAGCCTTCGGGGAACAGCTTGGTTTTCCCAAGGCCAAAGCCCAGCATCATGATCAGAAAGACCGGTGCAATGATAGTGAAAATGTCGGCCACAAACGCTCCTTTGATCTGTGAAACTGCGCCAGCTCGGCACCTTTTCAACTGCAGGCATGAAAAACCGGGCCACGACATCCGTCAAGGCCCGGTTTCGAAAGGCTGCTATGCGCGTGGCTGTCAGCTTACTCGTAAGCTGGCGGCTCAGTCACATTACCGCGGCGCTTCAGAAGCTGCAGGCGAAGGGCATTCAGCTTGATAAAGCCAGCCGCGTCGCGCTGGTCGTAGACACTGTCTTCCTCGAACGTCACATGTTCCATGGAATAGAGGCTGTAGGGGCTTTTGCGGCCAACGACATGCGCGCTGCCCTTGTAGAGCATCAGGCGCACTGTGCCCGCCACGAACTCCTGGCTCTTGTCAATCAGCGCCTGCATCATCTCGCGCTCTGGGCTGAACCAGAAGCCGTTATAGATGCATTCCGCATACTTGGGCATAATCTCGTCCTTCAGGTGCATGGCGCCGCGGTCGAGCGTGATCTGCTCGATACCCCGGTGCGCGGCCAGAAGGATCGTGCCGCCCGGCGTCTCGTAAATCCCGCGGGACTTCATGCCGACAAAACGGTTCTCGAGTAAGTCCAGGCGGCCAATGCCGTGTTTCTTGCCGTAGGCGTTCAGCTGCTCAAGCAGCGTCGCCGGGCTCATGGCCACGCCGTTGATGCCCACTGCGTCACCCTTCTCGAACTCAACCTCGATATATTCGGGCTCATTGGGGGCCGTCAGCGGATCGTCTGTGCGGCTATAGACATATTCTTCAGCAGCCTCCCATGGGTCCTCAAGCGCCTTGCCCTCACTGGAGGTGTGCAGCAAGTTGGCGTCGACAGAAAACGGGCTTTCGCCGCGCTTGTCTTTTGGCACCGGAATCTGGTGCTGTTCAGCAAATTCAAGGAGCGCAGTCCGGCTGTGCAGGTCCCACTCGCGCCAGGGGGCGATCACCTTGATATCGGGGTTCAGGGCATAATAGCCCAGCTCGAACCGGACCTGGTCGTTGCCCTTGCCGGTTGCGCCGTGGCACACCGCGTCCGCGCCCACTTCTTTCGCGATCTCGATCTGGCGCTTGGAAATCAGCGGCCGGGCGATGGATGTGCCCAGAAGATACATGCCTTCATAAACCGTATTGGCGCGGAACATGGGGAAGACATAGTCTTTCACGAACTCTTCGCGCAGGTCTTCAATGAAGATATCCTTGATGCCCAGCATCTCGGCTTTTCGTCGTGCCGGCTCAAGCTCTTCGCCCTGACCCAGGTCAGCCGTGAAGGTTACCACTTCACAGTCATAGGTCACTTGCAACCACTTGAGAATGATCGAGGTATCCAGGCCACCAGAATAGGCCAGTACCACCTTGTTGATCTTGTCCGACATATAGGAACTCCAGGATAAAAATTGTCAGCGCGAGTATGGGGGCGCAACCACCCCCGGGTCAATTGCTTCGACGAACATGCTTTCTCATTTGGGAACGCAGAAATTCTATCGAATCGCGGGGGTGTAAACAGCAGATTCTGCAGTTTTTGTCAACTGAAACTAAATATTCTGCAGATTGCAGTGCCGATTGCGGCGTCAGGCGCTTTAGTATATTCTACCTATGGGTGCCCTAACGGGTGGTCTGCCAAAAAAGCGGGCCGAATGCTGGAGAAACTGGCAATGCTGAGCGTTAACACAAACGCGGGCGCGCTTTCCGCGCTGCGTAACCTTGAAGCCAACCATAAGTGGCTCGAGACTCTTCAGGAACGAATTACCACCGGGTACAAGGTCGGCTCCGTCACCGATGACGCTGCCATCTATTCGATTGCCCAGCGCATGCGGGGCGACCTGTCTGGCCTGCGCGCGTCCATGGACAGCCTGGACCGGGCCACAAGCGCTGTGGATGTCGCCCTTGTCGCGACCGAAAGCATCTCTGACATCCTGATTGAGATGAAAGGCAAGATGGCGTCGCTCCTGAGCGCGCAACAGAATAATGATGACGCTGCGATTGAAGCCTACACGGCTGACCTGGATGCCTACCGCGAGCAGATCAAGCTGATGATCTCAAGCGCCAGCTTCAACGGCACCAACCTGATCGACAGCGGCAATGACATTATCAGCGCGCTGGCGAACTCCGACGGTAGCGAAACCCTGGATTTCGACCATCAGAGCCTGGCGTTCGGCGGGGCGCTTATCACGCTGACCGATGACCAGAATTATTCGATGGATAAGATCAACGAGTCGATCGACAATGTGAACCGCGCCATGGGCCACTTCGGAACGGCATCAAGGCGGCTTGAAATCCAGCGCGAATTTGCCAGCAAACTGCATGACGTGATCGAGCGCGGCATCGGCCGCATGGTGGACGCCGACCTGGCCCGAACGGCAGCAGACCTGCAGGCCGCGCAGGTGAAGGAACAACTGGGCATCATTGCGCTCAATATCGCCAACCAGGCACCGAATAGCATCCTCGCGTTGTTCGGCAGACGGTGAGTGAAGCCCGGGTGCGGCCAAATGCCGTCCCCCGCCCGGCCTTGTGCCCTTTGACCCACTTCCCAATTCAGGCTATGAGGCTCATAGGTCTGAAACGGGAAGGCGCGCATGTCCGCACTCAATCTTGAACTGTCGAACGAATTGCAGGCACCGGCGCTGGCTGCCACCTACAAGCTGGCGGGGCGCATCCATATTCCGGGCGTGCTGACGGACCAGTCGGCCAAGGACCTGTTTGACGCCATCGCAGACTTCAAAGAATGGATTTTGCACCTTAACCAGGGCGACAAGCTTTTTGACGTGTTCCCCGAACAGCGCAAGGCGATGACCGACCAGCAGCTTCACGACATCCGCATGGCTGCCTATGCGGGCGCGCAAAAGGGCTTCCAGTATATCTACGACAACTATCCCATTTATGATGCCTACCACGCGGGCGAATGCGCAAAGCCGTTCAATAAACTGTTCGAGTTCATCAACAGCAAGCCGTTCATCGAATTTGTCCGCACCGTCACGGGCCACGCGGACATCACCTTCGCCGACGCCCAGCTGACAAAATTTTCCCCGGGTGACTTCCTCACCATTCATGATGACAATGTCTACGGCAAGGACCGCCGCGCTGCGTTTGTCCTCAACATGACGCCGGAATGGCAGCCTGACTGGGGCGGGATTTTACAGTTCTTCGACAAGAAAAAGCATGTGGAAGGCGGCTTCACGCCCTCGTTCAACGCGCTCAATATCTTCTCGATCCCCAAGCCGCATGCGGTGAGCCAGGTGTCCACCTTCTCGCG
Organism: Kordiimonas lipolytica; assembly: GCF_042651265.1. Lineage (GTDB taxonomy): Bacteria > Pseudomonadota > Alphaproteobacteria > Sphingomonadales > Kordiimonadaceae > Kordiimonas > Kordiimonas lipolytica. The sequence continues at coordinate 231,300 of NZ_JBHSCR010000001.1, forward strand.
CCGCGCACGCTACAGCATCACCGGCTGGCTCAGGACCGGTACAGACCCGAAGGCATAAGGGCTCAATTCACAAGCAGGACGTTTCTCTGGTCGAGATCGTTTCTATTCCCACAACCACCTGAACCAGACCATCCCCTGCCTTGAGCACCACTGATCCATCTGAGCCCAGCATGATGACCAACCGTTTGCTCCGTCGCGGACTTCGAGTGTGGGAATGTTGCGTCGCTCACCGTGGCCAGCGACTCGTGCCCTGCGGAGTCGAGTCGCCGTTAACCTTTTCCGTCTGAAAAGGTTAACAGTTAGTTAAAATCAGACCCCGTCTATCCCAACCAGAGGGCCTAGGTCAGGCCGGTTGAGGTGTGGTGCGGCTCGGTGGTCGCAGTCGCCGCCGCTGCGGCCTCTGCTTCCCGTGCCAGCGCAGCTTTCGATTTCTTCTCAGATGCCGACTTCAGCTGCCCGCATGCCGCCATGATATCGCGCCCGCGCGGGGTGCGGATCGGGGCGGAAATGCCGCCTTCATAAACAAGGTCAGAGAAGCGCTGGATCTGGCCCCAGTCGCTGCATTCATAGTCCGTGCCCGGCCATGGGTTGAACGGGATCAGGTTCACCTTCGCCGGCAGCTTGTATTTGCGGATCAAACGCACCAGCTCGCGCGCGTCGGCGTCGCTGTCGTTCACGCCTTTGAGCATAGCATACTCAAACGTGATACGGCGGGCGTTGTGCGCACCGGGATAGTTGGCGCACGCCTTCAGCACTTCTTCAAGGCCGTACTTCTTGTTGATCGGCATGATCTCGGACCGCACATCATCGCGCACCGCGTGCAGCGATACTGCCAGGTTCACGCCGATTTCCTTGCCGCAGCGCTCCATGTGCGGCACCACGCCGGATGTGGAAAGCGTGATGCGGCGGCGGGAAAGCTGGATGCCTTCCTCGTCCATGATGATCTCAAGCGCTTTCTTCACATTGTCGAAGTTATAGAGCGGCTCGCCCATGCCCATCATCACGATGTTGGTCACGCGTCGGCCTTCGGTCGGGTTTTCCCACTCGCCCAAATCGTCGCGCGCGATCATCATCTGGGCCACAATCTCGGCCGCCGTCAGGTTGCGCACAAGCCGCATGGTCCCCGTGTGACAGAACTTGCAATTGAGCGTGCAGCCCACTTGTGATGACACACACAGCGTGCCGCGATCTTCCTCGGGGATATAAACAGCTTCGGCCTCATTGCCATCAGCGAAGCGGATCAGATATTTGCGCGTGCCGTCGTTTGAATATTGCGCTTCGACAATCTCTGGCCGCGTGATGGTGAAATGCTCCGCCAGCTTCGCGCGCACATCCTTCGAGATATTGGTCATATCGTCGAACGAGGATACGCCGCGGTGATAAAGCCAGTGCCACACCTGCGTGGTGCGCATGCGCACCTGCTTTTCGGCCACGCCGATCTCTGCAATGGCGGCTTTCAGCTCATCGCGGTCGAGCCCAAGGATATTGAGCTTGTCGTCAGCAGCTGGAATACGAGGGGAAACGATCGGCTCCTGGCCGTTCGGGGTAATCTGCATCGTGTTAACTCCTGCCTTTTCCGGGGGTATGTCCCGGTCCAGGGCGTTTCAGGCTGCGGGCGTTCCACCACACAGCGGGTTATCCTGTTGGCGCGCCTTATACGCCTGCGCCCGGCGTTTGTAAAGAAAAGGCGAGGCCCCGGTTTCCCGAAGCCCCGCCCCTTGATTACGCCTGCCGGAACAGGCCCCACTTCAGCGCTTGCCGCTTGCGCGCGTTATTCAGCGTGACCACCGCCAGCAGCAAAAGGCACAGCTCCGCCACCGGCCCGGCCCACCAGATGCCCACCTCGCCGAACAGCTTCGGCATCAGGAACACCAGCGGGATGGCGAACAGATAGGGTTTCGTGAGCCCCAATAGTGCGGCCTGCGCCACCTTGCCGATGGCCTGGAAATAGTTCGCGAGCAAGAGAAGCGGCCCGCCGATGGCGAACATGGACACCATCACCGGCATGATGCGCACAATCTCCGCCACTACGCTGGCATCATCCACGAACATGTATCCGATGCGGCTGGCGAAAGTGATCAGCGCGGCTTCCACCAACAGGCAATAGGCCAGTGCCACCGCAATCGCGAGACCGAGGCCGCGGTTCGAGCGGTGCCACAGTTCAGCGCCGTAATTGTTGCCCACAATCGCCTGCATGGCCTGCGACAGCCCAAGAAGCGGCAGGATCACAAAGGTGGTGGTGCGCGTGATGATGCCGTAGGCCGAAACGGTTTCGCCATACTGGCTGGTTTCCACCAGCTGAAGCGACGCCAGAACCGCCGCGGAGACGAGCGACACCCCCAGGAAATTGAGGCTGGGCGGAATGCCAAGCGCAAGCGTTGCCCGCCAGCGCACGTGCAGGCCGTGCGCCAGGAAGGCAGATGGCCTGATGACTGTGCGGCCCCATGTGCGGTAGGCGATCACGCAGGCGAAGGCCACAAGCTGCGCCAGCACCGTGCCGTATGCAGACCCCGCCACGCCAAACTCAAGCCGTGCGATCAGCACATAGTTGAAGACGATATTCAGCACCGAGACCATCAGGCTGATGCCCGCCATCAGGCCCAGGTGCCCTTCGCTCCGCATCGCGTCAGAATTTAGCGACAGGGTGAACATGATGGGCGATGCGACAATCATAATGCTGATATAGGTATGGCCCATATCGGCCATCGGCCCCGCGCTGCCCGCGAACAGGCGCGCCATGTCGGTGCCAACCACACTGAAAGCCGCGATCAGCACGCAGCAGATCAGGAACGCAAGGCCGTGCGCGCCCACAAAAACCGCCTGCGCGTCATCATGATTGCCCGCGCCAAGGGCACGCGACACCTGGCTGGCCATGCCGCTTGACACCAGCGTCGAAAGCGCAACAAGCAGCATGAAAATGGGGAACATCAGCGTCACGGCGCCAAGCGCCTCAGGCCCCACATAAAGACCGAGGAACAAGGCATCGATAAGCGTCACCGCCCCGTTCATGCCCATGACAATGATGATGGGGAGCGCCGTTCTTGCGAAAACGCCGCCCAGTGATCCAGTGAGATAAGGGTTACTGGATGAGAGATTATTAGACACGGAAATTTCCTTTGTCTGGCCTCTCAAATCAGGGATGGTTGCCCGCATTGCCACCGGCTTGAAAGGCCGTATGGAAATTCATGTCCATGAATCCAGCACTTCACCAAGACAATGTCCGCGGGCGGCGGGCGGCTGGAGCCCATGCGCGGCTTATACGCCCGAAAAAGCCGATTGTAAACCGGGCGCGGGCGAGTAGGCAAGTCCAGCACCTGGGCACCGGGCGGGGAATTGGTCGCGCAGGCTGGCGGCATAGAAGACGCCCTCGTCTTCGCCCGCCGCCAGAATGGCGGCTGGCAGGGCAAGACAGTCGGCCTCTAGACTTGGCCTGCCAGCAGTTCTTCAATGTATATGGGGTTTGGGTTTTCTGCTGGTCGCAGGTCCACGCGACCATTTGACCGCCTGTAATGCGCTTCGATCTCGTCGAGCGTCTCTTGATCCGCGTCTCTAGCCAGGCTTCTCACTTCCTGCTGATGCCACCGACAGAAATCGGCACCGTAGTCGTTCGGCGACACCTCCAGAAAATATGCCGCCAGAGCGATAAACTGGTCCTTTGAAAAGCGCCACCTTACCACATACAAAAAGGAACAGTGGGGTTCATACGCGGTCTCAACCCAAAGTGCGCTGCATTCTGGGCACTCGAGCAAAATCAGCCAGCCACCGCACGCCCGGGCCAGTTCTTGCCCATCAGGAACAGGACCGGTCCAAAGACTTTTTCGATCAGACAGGCAGGTACCACACATGTTACCGACAGGCTCTCGACGCCGCATTGTAGGCGGCGGTGAAGCCGCGCAGGCTGAAGGTGTCTCGGGTGTTGGTGCCGCGCTGGCTGGTGGCGCGGACTTCGAGGTTGATGCCCGCTTTCATGGCGGCCACGACGCTCCTATCATCCTTCGGGTCATAGGCCCAGGCGCCCGAGCCTTCGGTGAAGAACTGGTAATTCTTCTGGCCGTCCACGCTGATGCGCGCTTCGCTGCCCTGCCGGATCGGGTAACCCACCACCACATTCACTTCATCCGTCACGCCAAAGGCAGGCCGGTGAGAGACTGTCATATAGATATCGCCACGGCTGGCGCCCTTGCGGCTGATCCAGGTTTTCTTCGGGACAGAGATCACATAGCAAACCTTGCTTGAGCCCGAGCCCGCAACCATGGCGTCCCAATCCTGATGGGTGGAAAGCTTGCGCGGGGTGCCCTGCGCAATAGCCGCTGCGGTGAAGCTGGTGACAAGAAGTGCCGTGAGTGTGAATGCCTTAAGCTGTCTCATAGGTTCCCTGTTTTCCCGGTTTACTCTCAAATCTGCGGCGTGCGCCCTAAAGCATATGCCTTACTTGGTCTCATTCTTCAACCGGCGTTCAATCCGGCTGAAACGGCCGCCATGCACATGGGCCGGCTTCTCTATCGGTTTGCCGCCCGGCATCACCGGCCTTTCGGCGAAACCGCCGAGTAAGCGCAGGCGGTCATACATGACTATAGCACCTGCAGTGGCCACGTTAAGGCTGAACTTTGTCGGGATTTTGATCATATAGTCGCAGCGCTCTGCCATGGCGGGGGAAAGACTGGTGCGCTCACCCCCCAGCACATAGACAGCCTGCACCGGATGGCGAAAGCTTGGCAGGTCCACGGCATCGTCTGTCATCTCGATGCCCACAAGCTGGCAGCCCTGCGGCACATGCACATCTGCCGCCGTTTCATAATTATAAAAGGGGATCTGCGTGCTGCTTTTTGACGTGTCGGCGAAATCAGCGGTCACGAGCTCGCCAGTGTGGGAGATTTTCATCGGGTTCACAGCAAAAGCGAAAGACGCGCCAAAGGAATGGGCCGTGCGCACCAGATTGCCCACATTGCCCTCTTTTGACGGGCCGTCGATCCCGATCCCGAAATAGCCGCGCATGGTCACTCCAAGCTTAAAATTGCCGCCACGCTTTCCCTGAGGATGGTGACCAGTTCCTCATCCATGTACCCATAGTCGTCCGGGATATCAAGGACGTGAGGATATTGGTCACACACCAGTGACCTCGTCCTTCACCCCTTCAGGAACGCTGAAGCGGCTGGCATAGGGGTGGAAGGCGCCCACGCCGCAGGCCAGCATGATGGCCGCCGAGGCAACAAGAAGCGCGCCTTCAAGGTTGATCTCGAACGCTGTGCCCATGATTACTGCGGCGATGGGCAACAGGCCGACCGACATGAACATGAGAAGGCTCATGACCCGGCCCAGGAGTTTTTCCGGCGTACGGTTCTGCAGAAGCGTGGTGAAATGCACCCACACCCAGCTGTCGCCACTGCCCGCGATAAAGAAAACCACCATGCCCCACCAATAGGGCGGGTAAAGCACAATGAGTGCAATCGTCGCGCCCGAAAAGCAGAAGAGCGAGAACATGATGCGGATGACACTCTCATCCCGAGGTGCCTTGAAAATCCCGGCCGAGGACGCACCAAGGAAGGCCCCGCTGCCATATGCCGCGATCTGCAGGCCGTAAATATAGGCACCTTCTTCGAACCTGAGGTCAGCAAGCGCGGGCAGGCCCACGAAAATCGGCGCCTGGAAGAAGAACTCAAGCGCGGCGATGCCCAGGAACCCCAGCCGGAAGGCGGGCACGGACCAGACAAAGCGGACAGCCACCTTGATCTCCTCCAGCATGGAGGTGCCGCCCTCATCTTCTTTCTCCAGATTGCGCGTGCGCACAAAAAGGAGCGTGAGCGCAGAGGCAAAGAAGGTCAGGCCGTCAAGCGCGAAGGCGCGCGCCAGCCCCTGCTGGTCGTCGCCCAGGCCAATCGTGTGGGCGGCCACGGAATGGGTGCCCAGGCTAGCTTCGCCCGCAATCACGAACCCTGCGATCAGCGGCCCGATGATCACGCCCAGCCACATGGTGGTCTGGACAAGTGCGTTGCCTTCCTTCAGCTGGTCTTTCTTGACCAGGCTGGGAACAATCGAAGTGGTCGCGGGGTAGAAGAAGGCGTCGGCCACGCCGAATGCCAGCGCAATGGCGAAAACAATCACGATCGTGACGCTGCCTATGAACAGCAGATAAGCAAGCAGCGCCATCAGCCCCATGCGGATGACGTTGGTATAAAGCATCACCTTGCGGGGGCTGGTGCGGTCCACCACCGCGCCGCCCATCAGCATCAGGATCGCGCGCGGCAGGCCCTGAGCCGCAAACACCAAGCCCATCATGAATTCACTACCTGTCAGCTGCAGCACCAGCCAGGGGAAGGCAAGCATGCTGATATGATCCCCGATCACGGAGATAAATTCCCCGATCCAGAAGATACGGAAGTTGCGATCTTTCAAAACCTGCAGCATAACTAGCCTGCTTTCCTGCGTTGGTGGTGCGCTATCTAGCCAGCATGCCCGCGAACCGGCAAGCGAGAAATGTGATCACAAATTTGCGATGAGGCACCGAAACCACGATGGATGACAAAAAGGCAACAGCTGAACTGACCCCAGAAGGCAAGCCAAAGCTGACCGGCTGGCGCAAATTCATGCTGGATTTCGGCCCGCTCCTGGTGTTTTTCCTGGCGTTCCGTATTGGCGAGGGCGACGAGCGTATCATCAACGCCACAATCCCCTTCATGATCGCGATTATTGTTGCCGCCATCTATTCCAAAGTGAAACAGGGCCATGTCAGCGCCATGCACAAATTCACGCTTGTGGTGGTGATGGTGATGGGCGGCTTGACCCTGTGGCTGCAAAGCGATGTCTTTGTGAAGATGAAGCTGACGCTGATCAATGGTGTGTTCGCCTCTATCCTGCTGTTCGGCCTTTTGACCGGGCGGCTTTACATCAAATCGATCATGGAGCTGGCCTTCCACCTGCCGGATACGGCCTGGCGGACGCTGACACGCAACTATGCCATCTTCTTCATCGCGACCGCGCTTCTGAATGAGCTGATCTGGCGCACCCAAAGCGACGATTTCTGGATCAATTTCAAGACATTCGGCTATATAGGGCTGAACTTTGTCTTCCTGATGGCGCACATGCCCATGCTGATGAAGCATATGCCGGAAGAAGACGATCCCGATTCTGACCAGCCAAAACCCTAGGGTTTCAGGCGCTCGATCCAGCTGTCATCCTTTTCATAGCCCAGGATTTCAAGGGACTGCTGGTGTTTCTCCGCAAAGGCACGCCCCAGCGCCTGGTCAAACACAGTTTTCCATTGCTGCTTCTTGCCCGACCGCCCGTGCCCACCGACTGCATTCTTGTTATTGAACAGTGAATGCTTGAGAAAGGCGGGCGACGCTATCCTGAACGGCAGCTTCAGATACCGGCAGATTTTCCGGAACTCGGCAAGCTCGGTGTCCTCAATCAGGTCCTCATATCTGACCGTCAGGAAATTCCTGTCCAGAAAGGCTTGTTGCGCGCTGTCGCCTTTGGCGTCAGTCATGGCCGCGATGGTATCGGCGGCCACATTGTCCATTTCAAACCGGTAGCGATCTACCATCGCGTCAAAGCTATTGATCATCTCGGCGTAGGTCTTGCCATCAAAAAAGGGCTTAGCTTCATGAAGCCAGGGCTCAACCGATTTCCCATGATAGTGCGCGCCGGAGATCACCACATCCCGCGGGTCCCGGATAATACGAATGCCCCGCACCTTCTTGGTCAGGAAGGGTTCGGGAAAAGCCGTGTGATCTTCAAGATAGATGGTGCCGTGGTCCGGCTCAAAGGCAGTGTCCTGCACATCCCGCAAATCCACAAAGCCTGCACCAGCAGCCTTCGCAATATCCTTGAACACCCGCCTCATCCAGACCGTGCCTGTCTTGTGGTAGGTACCAACACAGCGGATTGGTGGTTCGGACGGGAAAATCAGGTCAGCCAGGCGGCGCAGCATAGGAATTCAACATTTTTTGGGAACATCAGGTTCCTGACATACACGCATTAGAGGCCCAAATAAAGCCTTCCGAGCAGACTTCAGGGTGATGGCCCGCCTTGGGCGCTACACAGGATTGGTGAAAGGCGCGAAACCGGATTTCCCCATGGCCTCCCGATAGTGCGCAAGCACCCAGTGCACGCTTGGGAAAGCCAGATCGTCCCAGGGGATGTCTTCCCACGCGAACAGGCCAACCTCCAGGCTTTCAAACCCCGGTGCGAAGTCTGGCGCATTGAGCGTCGCCCGATACATCATGTGTACCTGACTGATATGCCGGACCGAATAGATGGCCAGAAGGTCGCGAATCTCAATATGTGCTGTTGCTTCCTCATAGGCTTCGCGCACAGCGCCCTCGTCCGGGCCTTCGCCCATCTCCAGAAAGCCGGCTGGGATGGTCCATTTGCCTTTTTGCGGATAAATGGCGCGCTTGCACAAAAGGATTTTGCCGTCATGCTCCACCACTGCGCCCGCAATGATGCGCGGGTTCTCATAAGCGATAAAGCCACAGTCACGGCAGACAAGCCGTTCACGCTCATCGCCGTCAGGGACGGTATGATGGAAATTCTTCGGTGGTCTTGTTGGGTCAGCCATACCCTGAAATCTAAGGCGGACCGGCGCCCTGTCCAGCCCTTAATCTACGCTAGACCCGAATATCAATGATCTGCCCAAGCGGCACATCGCGCTGGCTTGATAATTGCTCGGAAAGCCGCCCGATAGGTGCTTCGCGCTGGCCCGTGCCAATATCGCTGACGCGGCTTTGCGCAGCCTCAAGCTCCTGCGCGGACGACAGGTTTCCACTGCGGTTCGATTTTTCCGATTGCTGCGCCGGTGCCTGACGGTTGCCTTCGCTCTGGCGCGCGCGGATGCGCTCCTCGATCACGTCCGTCGGGCGGGGCGTCAGGTCGAGCTTGTTGACTGCTGCCCGCTGGCCGCGGCCACTTTGAAGCTGCGCCTGCAGTTGGGACTGGAGCCCAGAGGCGTTCGGGTTAATGTCGACCATGGTCTTTTGACCTCAATCTCACGGGTAAGGCTATTTTAGCGCTTGAATCTGGCAGACGAATTCTTCGGGCCGATTGATGTTCCGGTTTCCTCAGGAGCCTTTTGGGTCAAAGCTCCTGACGCGCAGCATACTGCGCAATTCTGACCAGAGTGTTAAAGATTGGGGTCCGAACGCAAATTGTCAAGAAACGCCTGCAGGCCAGCTGCCTTTTCGCCCGAAACATGGCTCAGACCGCGTTCAAGGGCGTCAATTGCCGCTTCTTTGTCGCCCAGCGTCAGGTGTGACCGCGCCAGCATGAGCCAGCCTTGAGGGTCATCCGGCGCCGATTCGAGCCGCGCTTCAAGCCGCTCCATCATGCTGGCGATAAAGGCCTGGCGCTCTTCTTCGGTCATGCCCTCAACCGATGCCATCTGGTCCTGCGTCAGCTTCGGCGGCGCCACGCCAAGGGTTGAAAGCTGGCGCTGGAGCATCGGCATCCAGGGCGCGTCAGGCGAAGACCTGTCAGCAAGCGCGGTCCAGGCAGCCTTCGCACCCATTTCGTCACCGGCCTGAAGCCGGGCAAGGCCCAGATAATATTGCCCCGCCGCGTGATCCGGGAAATCCTGAATCAGACCCGCGAGCACAAGGCGCGCGGACGGCGAAATCTGGCCAGACGACATGGCGATCATCGCCTCAAGCTGCTGCGCGCGCCACGTAGCGTTCGCAGGGTCCAGCTCTGCCAGTTTACTGAAGGCGTTTGCGGCTGTTGAGAAATCCCTGACTGACCGTGCGGTTTTTGCCAGAACCTCCCAGGCCTTCATATCCAGCGGGTTGTCCCTAAGGTGCTTCTTGATGGTCTTTATGGCTTCACCGAAAGTCATGCCGCCTTCTTCAACCAGTTGGTCAAGCCCGCTGACCACCATGCCGGGTTTGGCCGGCAGCGTCGGGCGGCCCATAAAGCCGTATAGCGCAAAGGCGGCAACAAGGGCAGCGCCCGCAATCAGGAAAGGCAGGCGCCCATCTCCTGCAGCGGAGCCAGCCCGCGTCTGCTGTTTGGCAGCCTTTAGGATGCGGCGCTCGACCTCCAGCTTTGCCGCACGCGCGCTTTCCGCATCCACCATGCCGCGTGCCTCGTCTTCCGAAATCTCTTCAAGCTGGGCACGGTAATGGTCCAGCGGATCAACGGTTTCACCGCGGCGACGCCCCATGATCAATGTGGCTGCTGCCAGAAGTGCGGTCAGGACAAGAAGAAGCCAAATCATTTATCTTCCTCCCGCTTGCCAAGGATTTTTTCGAGCTCCGCCTGCTCATCCGCGCTCAGCGGCTTTGGCACCACGGGCGCTTTCCGCGAGCGAAGCACCATATAAAGCACCAGCCCAAGGAAGATGAAGGGCGATCCCCACAGGAAATAGGTGCTTTTCTTGAAGGGCGGCTCCAGGAGGACATAGTCGCCGTAGCGGTCCACCAGATAGGCCTTCACATTGTCGGGCGTGTCGCCCATGGCGATCCGTTCGCGCACAATCTGCCGAAGGTCGCGCGCGATATCGGCGTTTGAATCCTCAATCGACTGGTTCTGGCACACCACGCAGCGCAGCTCTTTCATCAGGTCGCGCGCCATGGCTTCCTTGGCCGGGTCCGCAAGCGGCTTTTCGTCCACCGCGACAGACAGCGCCGCCACGGACATCGCAATCGCGATCAGAAGTGCAGTAAATGCCCGCATCATTTGGCTGCCTCCAGGGCTGGAAGCACCTTGGCTTCAAGCCCGTCACCCACAATCGGGCCCCAGTGGCGGTAGACAACCGTGCCGCTGCCGTCCACCAGAAACGTCTCCGGCACGCCGGTCACGCCCCAGTCAATCGCCACGCGGCCATCAAGGTCAGCGCCGGTTTTGGTGAAAGGGTCACCCAGTTCATCCAGGAAGGCGAGCGCCCGGTCAGGCGTATCCTTATAGGCAATGCCGATCACCCTTGCGCCATGCTCACGCGCCAGCGCCATCAGGCTTTCGTGTTCGGCGCGGCAGGGCACGCACCAGCTGGCAAAGAAATTCACAAATACAGGCTGGCCGGTCTTGAGGTCCGCACTTGAAAGCGCAGGCGCGTCCGGCTCAAGGCCCGGAATCGAGAAGGTCGGCGCGGGCTTGCCGATGATCACGCTTTTGATCTCATTCGGGTTGCGGTCTTCGTCTGTCATCATGAAGAAGAACAGGCCGAACATGGAAAGCACAATAACAAGGGGAACGAACCGCTGCATGATCAGGCCTCCGCTTTCACTTGCTTCGCCTTGGGCGCGCCGATCCGGAGCCGGCGATCACTGAGCGACAGGAAGCCCCCCAGCACCATCAGCGCGGCACCCAGCCAAAGGCCGGAAACGAAGGGCTTGAAATAAAGCCGGACAGACCAGCGCCCGCCGCCCGCGGCTTCGCCGATCACGGCATAGAGGTCCCCCGACGCCAGCGACAGGATCGACGCTTCGGTCGTGTTCATCACCGGGTCCGTATAAAGCCGGTCCTGCGGGTCCAGCGTGCCAATCGCGCCCTTGGTTTTGTGGCTGGCGAAGAAATAGCCCTCAATGGCGGTAAAGTTCGGCCCGACAACCGGTTTCACACCGTCAAAACGGATGTCATAGTCGCCCACTGTAGCTGTGTCCCCGGGTTCCATTACCAGAAGCTTTTCTTCGGTCCAGGCCTCGGAAATGGTGATGCCGAACAGGAGCACGGCAACGCCAGTATGTGCCAGGCTCATACCCCAGCTGGCGCGCGGCAGGCCCTTGACCCGACGCAGGAAGGCGGATGGGTTTTTGAAAAGCTGCGTGCGCTCAGCGATTTCCAGAACCACTGACGCCAGAAGCCAGGTGGCCAGCACCAGACCGAAAGCTGTCATCAGGATACCGCCCGCCGACTGCCAAAAGACGTAAAGCCCAACCACCAGCGCCACAATCGCGGCGGGCAACAGCGTTGTGGCCGCGCGCGGAAGTCGCCCACGCTTCCAGGCCAGCAAGGGCCCGAAGCCGAGTGCGACGATAAGGGGGCTCATCAGCACCACAGCGCCATATTCAAAGAAAGGCGCCCCCACACTGATCTGTCCGGCGTTTGCCGCTTCCAAAAACAGCGGATAAAGCGTGCCCACAAGCACCACGCCCGCAAAAGTGGACAACAGGACGTTATTGAGCACAAGCGCGCTTTCGCGGCTCACGAGCCCAAACAGGCCACCCGGCGTCAGCTTTGGTGCGCGCCAGGCATAAAGCGCCAGCGATCCACCGACCACCACCACCAGGAAGCCCAGGATAAAGACACCGCGCGCCGGGTCATTGGCAAACGCATGCACGCTGGTGATCACGCCCGAGCGCACAAGGAAGGTCCCGAGAAGGCTGAAGGAAAAGGCAACAATCGACAGCAGGATCGTCCAGCTTTTGAGCGCGTCGCGCTTCTCGACCACGATAGCGGAATGCAAAAGCGCAGTTGCCACCAGCCAGGGCATGAAGCTTGCGTTCTCGACCGGGTCCCAGAACCACCAACCGCCCCAACCAAGCTCATAGTAGGCCCACCAGGACCCAAGGATGATACCGGCTGTCAGGAACATCCAGGCCACCAGCGTCCAGGGCCGCACCCAGCGCGCCCAAAGGGGGGTCACCTCACCTTCAATCAGCGCTGCGACCGCAAAGGAAAAGGCAACCGACAGGCCCACATAGCCGAGGTACAGCATGGGTGGATGAAAAGCGAGGCCGGGGTCTTGCAACAAGGGGTTCAACCCATTGCCTTCAATCGGCGCCGGGTCAAGCCTGAGGAACGGGTTGCTGGTGAAAACGATGAACAGCAGGAAGCCAAGCACCAGGGCGCTCTGGACCGCGATCACCCGCGTACGGAAGCGTTGCGGCAGTTTCTTACCCTTGACCGAAAGCGCGGCTGCGAAAAGCGTGAGCATCAACACCCACAAAAGGAGGCTGCCCTCGTGGTTGCCCCAAACACCCGCGATTTTATAGAGGAGCGGCTTGGCCGTGTGCGAATTGGCAGCCACAGCATAAACGGAGAAGTCCGAGATCAGATAGCTGTAGGTCAGCGCGCCAAAGGCGATCAGGGCCATCAGGAACTGGCCAAGGGCCGTGTTGTCGGCCACCGTCATCAGGCGGCTGTCGGCGCGGGCAATGCCCACATGCGGCACGGTTGCGCCCAGAAGCGCCAGTATCAGCGCCATGATGGTGGCGAAATGGCCGAGCTCTGCGATCATCGGCCGGTCTGCCCCGCTGTCAGGGCTTCGGGGTGGCTGCAGGCCTCTTCATTCTTTGGCATGGTGCCGGGGGCGGCGTAGTTTTCGTCATGCTTGGCCAGAACCGTATCGGCCACAAACACGCCTTCAGCATTCAAGGCGCCTTCGGACACCACGCCCTGGCCTTCGCGGAACAGGCTGGGCAGCATGCCGGTGAAGCGCACCGGAATATCCGCCGCACAGTCCGTCACACGGAACTCGTACGTCAGGCCATCGTCCTTGCGCTCGAACGTACCCGTTTCCACCAGACCACCCAGGCGGAAGCGCTGGCCGGGGGCGACTTTTTGCTGGAACACTTCGCTGGGCTGCAGGAACAGATTGAAGCTGCCCGTCTGGCGCCCGGCGAACACAATCAGGAAGGCCGCAAGCGCAAGCACAGCCACGGCCACGATCATCACCACAAGGCGCTGTTTCTTCCGTGTCTTCAAGCCCGCCATCAATTGTCTCCCGCCGTCGGTTTCTTGCGCCGCTTGGGTCGCATGCGTTCCACCTGTTCAGCTGCCGCCTTGTTGGCGCGCAAGCTCATGACCAAAAGCGCCACCAGCCCAACCGCGGTCACGCCGTAAGCGCCCCACACGAAGGGGCCAACGCTGCCCATGTCGAAAAGGTCTGTCATCAGCCGTTCACCCTGCTCATGCGCAAAACACTGAGTTTGCGGCGGTTGATCTCAAGCTTCATCCTATAGAGAAACACGACGACAAAATAGGCCTTGAAGGCGATGGCCATGGTGAACAAGGGCCACAGCATCTCACCGCTGATGGTCGGGCCATCCAGGCGGAAGACGCTCGCTGGCTGATGGAGCGTGTTCCACCATTCGACCGAGAATTTGATGATCGGCAGGTTGATTACGCCCACAAGCGCCAGAATCGAAGCCGCGCGGCCCGCCTTTTCTTCCTCATCCATGCTGCGCCAGATGGCCATATAGCCAAGATACAGGAAGAACAGCACTAAGACCGATGTCATGCGGCCGTCCCACTGCCAATAGGTGCCCCAGGTGGGCTTGCCCCACAGCGCGCCGGTGATCAGCGCAAGGGCCGTAAAGGTGGCGCCGATGGGCGCGGCGGCCTTGCCTGCCAGGATCGCCAGCGGATGGCGCCAGACAAATTCGGTGAAGCTTGCGCCCGCCACCACCAGATAGCAGAACATGGCCATCCAGGCTGCAGGCACATGCACATACATGATGCGCACGCTTTCGCCCTGCTGCCGGTCCGGCGGGCTGCCAAAGAAGGCCAGATAGAGGCCGTAAATCAGGCATGCTGCCAGCACAAGTTTCGCCCATGGCAGAATCTTGTCTGCCAGGCGGTTGAACTGGGCTGGATTGGCGAATCTATGCATGGCCCTTACCTATAGTGAACCCCCTTTGGCCGCAAGTGCGACTTGATGCCTCACACACCCTTGTTATCCCCAGCGCTATTCAAGCGATAGCCGGAGCGCCTGCGCGCTGACGAACGGCCCCACCACAAGCGCCAGCAAACTGGCGGCCCCCAGAAGCGCAAGCGGCTGGGTAGCGTCCACCAGCCCGGCTGTTGCGTCCACCGCGCCAACGGCGAAAATCAGCGTTGGCACATATAAGGGAAGTACGAGAAGCGACAGCAGCACCCCTCCCCTGCGCACCGATACCGTCAGCGCCGCGCCCATGCTGCCGATCAGACTGAGCGCGGGCGTGCCGACCAGGAGCGATATCAGCAGCGTACCATAAGCGCCGTCCGGCAGGTTCATCAGCATGCCCAGGATGGGCGAGACGACAACAAGCGGCAGCACAGTGGAGACCCAGTGCGCCAAGATCTTGGCCGCGGCCACACCTGTCAGCCCGAGGGGTGACAGGGCCAGATCATCCAGGCTACCGTCCTCAAAATCCGCCTGATAGAGCCGATCAAGGCTGATCAGACAGGCAAGCAAAGCCACCACCCAGATCACGCCCGGCGCGATGCGTGCCAGCACCTGCGGTTCCGGCCCCACACCAAACGGGAACAATGTGACGGCGATCAGGAAAAAGCTGAGCGCCATGGTGCCCGTGCCGCCCTGCGACCAGGCAAGGCGCACGTCACGCCTGACGATGCCGAAGAAAATGCCGCTAAGGGAAGTTTCCTGAGCCGAGGTCACAACCATTCCTCCTCAAGCTCGATTTCCGGTTGGTAGTCGCGCATGTCGATCATCGCACCCTCAACGCCAATCGGGTCATGGGTCGCGGCGATGATCATGCCGCCCATGTCCAGATGCTTGCGCATCAGAGCCGCGAGCGCATCGCGGTTCTCGGCATCCAGGCCCACGGTGGGTTCATCCATCAGCCACAGGGGGCGCGAAAGGTACGCAAAGCGCATCAGGTTGGACCGGTGCCGCTGCCCGCTTGAAAAATAGCGCACAGGCTGGTCCAGAAGCCCGGTCAGTGCGAACACTTCAGCGGCTTCAGCGAGCGCTACGTCGCCCACCGCACGGCCGGTCATGAGGCGCATGAGCTCACGCGCGTTTTCCCGAAGCGTCAAAACGGGCTTCAGCGCATTGTCGTGCCCGGCGTAAATCAGCGCTTCCGAAAGCGCCGCGTCGCCATGCGCCCAAGCCTCATCGCCATACTTGAGCGTGCCGCCCTGGGCGCGCAAGAACCCCGCAATCAGGCGCAACAGCGTCGATTTGCCGCTGCCGTTTTTGCCCCTGAGGTACAGAAGCTCACCCGGTTTCACTTCGAAAGAAAGATGGTCGAACACCATTCGCCCGCCCCGGAAACAGGCAAGGTCGTCTGCCCGCAAAGGCTTGGGCGCGGTCGCGAATGTTGAAGTCAAGGCCATTGGCGCACGCTAGCGCCATTCAATCCCCCGCTCAAGCAAGAAATCAGCCAGCAATTTCAGCTATCTAAGGTCATGCACCGAATTCCTTATTGGCCCTTCACACCGTGGGCTAATCCCCTATATGGTGTTGTAGCGACTACGGGAATGGGGATGTATGAATCTGGAAGCACTGATATGGCCTAACGGCTGGCTGATTGTGGGCTTTGTTTTCCTGGCCCAGATTTTGGCCAGCGTCCACATTCTGCGCACCAAAGACGATGTGCGGTCGGCCATCACATGGATCGGCCTTGTCTGGATCGCGCCCATGCTGGGGCTTCTGAGCTACTTCCTGTTCGGCATCAGCCGCATCCGGCGCCGGGCCCGGCGCGTGCGGGAACGCCAGGGCATGGCGCCCCGGTCCGCCGACACCCACGACCCCGAAGGCCCGTGCCTGACAGAAGGCGTGCCCGAAGCCCCCAATCGCTGGCAGGCTCATGCGCGCCTTGGCGGCAGGGTGACCAACCTGCCGCTGACCATGGGCAACAGCATTGAAGCCCTGGCCGGTGGGCGCGAGGCCTATGACGCCATGATCCAGGCGATCGATGCCGCAGAACGCACCGTGGCACTCACCACCTATATCTTCCAGGCCGACCAGGCCGGCAGGCGCTTTGTCGCGGCGCTGGCTCGCGCGCACGAACGCGGCGTTCAGGTGCGGGTGCTGGTGGATGCCGTGGGCAACCTTTATGGCCTCAAGCCTGTGTCGAACCTTCTCAGGCGGCGCGGCGTGCCCGTGGCGGTGTTCAACCCCGCGCGGCTGTCCTGGCGGCTGGCCTTCTTCAACCTGCGCACCCACCGGAAGCTTCTTATCGTTGACGGCAACACAGGCTTTGCCGGCGGCATGAATATCCGCAAACACCATCTGGAACGATCAGACGGCAGCCCGCGTGTGCGCGATACGCACTTTCGCCTGAAGGGCCCGATTGTCAGCCAGATGATGGAAGCCTTCGCCGATGACTGGGCCTTTTCCACCAAGGAAGACCTGGATGATGACGTGTGGATGCCGCCAGCTGAGCCGCAACACCCTGGTGTAACGGCCCGCGCCATCCCGGATGGGCCGGACGAATATTACCACAAAACCGCGATGATCATGGAAAGCGCACTGGGGGGCGCGCGCAAACGCGTGCAGCTGGTGACACCCTATTTCCTGCCTGAACCGGCGCTGATCTCTGCGCTCAAGCAGGCGGCGCTCAGGGGCGTGCAGGTGGACATTCTGGTGCCCAGCCAGAACAACCTGCCCTTCTTTGCGCTGTCGTCGCTTTCAGGCGCGCGGCAGCTCGTGCAGATCGGCTGCAATCTGCATCTGTCCGATCCGCCGTTTGACCATACCAAACTGATGATCGTGGATGACGACTGGGTGCTGTTCGGGTCATCGAACTGGGACGCGCGGTCACTGAAGCTGAACTTCGAATTCAATGTGGAATGCTATGACACGGCGCTGGCCATGACCATGACCAAATGGGTGCGCAAGCGCATGGCGGGCGCCACGCTGATGACGGCGGAAGACTTCAAGAACCGCTCCACCTTCAAGCGTGCAATGGGACGCGTGCTGTGGCTTCTTAGTCCTTACCTTTAAGGTTATTCACCCTTCGGCAGATATTTGACAGCGCGGGCTTCCACGTCTGCCTTCAGCGCCTGCTCCAGCCCCAGCATGAACAGCACCTCTGCGATCAGGAAGGCTGGCGCAATGAATACCTGGGTCAGGTTGTCAAAAAGCGCGGGCTTGCGGCCTTCGAAAATATGGCCGGTGAACTGGATGACCCAACCAACAAGGAAAAGAACCACAAAGCTTTTGACGGCAAAGACTGTGCCTTCAAGCGCCATCACTTCCGCGAAATACAAAAGCGCTCCATAGATCAGCACCGCGATCGTGCCGATAAGCGGGGCATTGACGATATAGTATAAAAGGAGCACGCCGATAAGCACGGCGGCAAGCGTGAAGCGCCCGACCTCGAAGGTCATCAAGGGCACGGTGCTGGCAAGCACCAGAAGCGAGAAAACGATCATCGGCACGCCGATATGGTGCGTTGCCTGGTTGCGGCCGTCGCGGTGATAGGCCGAATACATCGCCAGTTGTTCCAGAAACCAAGTTTTCATGCGTGCCTCCCTCCCACAGGATTTCGCCTAAAATGGACTGAACAGTCTTGAAAGGCAAGCGCTACCACCCTTCCCAAATGCGCCCTGCGCCCTAGTCTCTATGACAAACAGGGAGCACCATAATGAGCTATGAAACGCTGACATACGAACAGGACGGCCCGGTTGTGACTGTAACGCTGAACCGGCCAGACAATATGAATGCCTTCACCCCGACCATGGGGCGGGAGATGGAAGAGGTGCTGGACCGCGCGGACGCGGACGACAGCGTGCGCGCCGTCATCTTCACCGGGGCCGGGCGCGCCTTCTGTGCGGGCATGGATCTTTCGGCAGACGGCAATGTGTTCGGGCTGGACGAAAGCATCGACCCGCTATCCCCGGAGATGGAGCGGAACCGGGACACCGGCGGGCGCGTGGTGCTTCGGATGTACCGCATGAAAAAGCCGCTGATCGCAGCCATCAATGGCGCAAGCGTGGGCGTGGGCACCACCATGCAGCTGCCGATGGATGTGCGCATCGCATCGCCCTTCGCCAAGTTCGGTTTCGTGTTCGCAGAGCGCGGCATCACGCTGGAGAGCTGCTCAAGCTGGTTCCTGCCGCGCCTTGTGGGCATCGCGAAAGCCGCCGAATGGTCCTACACCGGTCGGGTATTCAAGGCTGATGAAGCACTTGAGGCCGGGCTGATTTCAGAGATTGTCGAACCCGACGCGCTGCTGGCCCGCGCGCGGGAGATCGCGGAGAGCTTTTCCGCCCGCACCAGCGCGATGTCGGTGGCGCTCAACCGCCAGCTTCTGTGGCGCATGATGGGCGCGAGCCACCCGATGGAGGCGCATAAGGCAGAGAGCCGCACCATGCTGCACACCAGCATCCGCGACGGCAAGGAAGGGGTGCAAAGCTTTTTGGAAAAACGCGACCCGGATTTCAAAGACCCGATCTCTGGCGGTGCGCCCGCGGGTTTCGACTGGGACGCCGAGCCCGATTTTTCCTGAACGGCCACCTGTGGCAAAAAAAATGGGCGCCTCGCAGGGCGCCCAAGTTGGATAGGAAGAGTGAATTACTAGGCCGGTACAGCTGCGCCAGACAGCGTATCGGTTTGATCTTTTTCAATCAGGTTGGCCGCTTCCTTGAGAGCCACCTTGCGGTTGTCGAACCAGTGATCGTCCGACATGGCCGTTGCAATGGCCAGGCCATCGATCACGGACCGGACCTCTTTCGAGGCACCAACGAAGAACAGGCCTTTGCCGGCGTGGGTGGCATCTTCAACGATGGTTTCAACAGCCTTCGCAGCCGACAGGTCCAGGAACGGTACGCGGGTGAAATCCATGATCAGGATACGCGTGGAGCCGTCAGCCTTTTCCCGTACGTGGTGACCAAGGTCAGCCGCCGCACCGAAGGAAAGCGGGCCGCCAAAGTCAAAGAGGGATACACGGCCGCCAAGCTGGGTCAGAAGCTCACGCTCTTGTGGGTCAACCACTTCGCGGTCGATCACCTGCAGGTTTTTGATCTGCTGCTCGGAGAGCTGCTTGATGAAGGCGAGAGCCGCCAGCACCACACCCACTGCAACAGCGGTGATCAGGTCAACGAATACAGTCAGGCCAAGCACAACAGCCATCAGCGCCAGGTCCCAGCGTGGGCCCTTGTGGGCACGCTTGAGGTACGTCCAGTCGATAATGTCGTAGCCAACCTTGATCAGGATGCCCGCGAGTGCGGCGTGTGGGATCAGGGAAGCCACAGGGGCAAGCACCAGCGCAATCGCGAGAAGCACAATACTGTGCATCATGCCGGAAAGCTTGAACTGGCCACCAGAACGGATGTTCACAACCGTCCGCATGGTGGCACCGGCACCAGGCACAGCACCAAAGAGACCGGCAACCGCGTTACCAATGCCCTGGCCCACCAGTTCCTTATTCGAGTCATGGCGCGTACGCGTCATGTTGTCGGCCACAAGGGAGGTCAGCAGGCTGTCGATCGCACCAAGAAGCGCCAGAAGGATAGCCGCTTCAAAAACGACGAAGAGCGAATCCTGCGAAAAAGCCGGCATGATGAAGGACGGCAGACCCGTTGGCACGTCACCAAGGATCGGCGCACCGGAGAACATCACCGACAGGCCAGTCGCGATGGCGAGGGCCGCAAGTGGTGCGGGGATCCATTTGCCCAGGTTTTTCGGCCAGAAGAAGACGATGGCAAGCGTCAGCACACCGATGCCGAGAGCAACCAGGTTCGGGTCCATCACAGCACCCGGAATGGAGGCAATGGCCGGAATCGTGCCGCTGCCTTCTGGCTCGTGACCAAACAGGCGCGCCATCTGAAGTGCAATGATGATCACACCGATACCGCTCATGAAGCCCGATACAACGGGATAGGGCACAAGCCGGATAAACTGGCCGAACTTGAAGATCCCGAACAGGATCTGGATGATGCCTGCCAGTACAACCGCGGCAAACACAAGCGCCGGGTCACCGGCGAGGGTTGCAAATACGCCAGCGAAAACAACAACCATCGGGCCGGTTGGGCCGGATACGTTACTGCCTGTGCCGCCGAACAGGGCAGCAAAGAAGCCGACGATAATGGCGCCGTAAAGACCCGCAATCGGGCCAGCGCCGGACGCTTCACCAAAGGCAAGCGCCAGCGGCAGCGCCACGATGCCGGTCGTCAGACCGCCCATCACGTCGCCGCGCAAATTGCTAGTGGGGATGAATTTCATTTTCTTGTCCTGCTGTCTTTTGTGAGACCGCCGCGTTACGCGACGGCTTTCTGGTCAGCCAGCGATGTGAAGTTGCCAGTGTCCGCGTCATAGGCATGCACTTCACCGTGACCAATGTCATAGACCCAGCCGTGCAGCTTGATCTTGCCTTCAGCCAGGCCTGCTGCCACCACAGGGTGGGTGCGCAGGTGCTGAAGCTGCAGCAATACGTTTTCTTCCGTAACCGCCTTCAGGAAATCCTTGCCTTCAAGGTCAGGGTACTTGCGGCGGGCAACAGCAACGGCAGCGCGACTGTGCGCCAGCCAGTTGGACACGTGCGGGAGTTCAGTCAGCGCCTCAGGGTTGATGGCACCTTTCATGGCGCCGCAGTCAGTGTGGCCGCATACAACAATGTCGGTCACGCCCAATACTGCCACAGCAAACTCGATCGATGCCGTGTTGCCGCCGGTGTGGGTGCTGTGGGGAGGCACGATGTTACCAGCGTTCCGGCAGATGAACAGGTCGCCAGGCTCAGCCTGGGTGATCATGCCTGGGTCGATACGGCTGTCAGCGCAAGTGATCATCAGCACTTCAGGGCTTTGGCCCGATGCGAGATCCGCAAACAGCTCTTTGCGCTCTGGGAAAACTTCGTGTTTGAACTTCAGTACGCCGTCAACAATTTTGTCCATCATACTCTCCTGGGAATCTGGGCCGCCCACCCGCTGGGAAGAAACCGGGTGAACGGCAGAAATACTTCGCTGGATACGATGTATTGAGAGTCATGTGATAATTCAATTGCCATATTTTCATATTTTATGATAGATAATAGCTATCACATGAATGAGGCAGCCATGGCAGACATCGGACACCCAACGCTTAAACAGCTCAATTACCTTCAGGCGGTGATCAAGGCGGGCAGCTTCCGCGGCGCGTCCCAGAAGCTGGGGGTATCGCAGCCCACTATCACGTCCCAGATCGCTGCCCTTGAGGAAGCGCTGGGCATGACGCTTCTGGAGCGGTCGCGGTCAGGCACGATTCCGACGGCCGCAGGGCGGGACCTGATCCCGCACATCACCAATATTGAGACGGAGGTGAATGCGATCCGCGAGCAGGCACGCTTTGCCAGCACTGGCGGCAGCGGCGTTCACCGGATGGGCGTGCCACCAACGCTGGGCCCCTATTTCCTGCCAGAGGTGCTCTCCGAAGTTCATGCTGCAGACCCGACGCTGAGGCTTTATGTGCGTGAAGCTACCCCCCGGGAACTGGAAAACGGCCTGATCGATGGACGCTACGACCTGATTCTCACCACCATGCCGGTTGAGATCGGCGGCCTGGTGGTCGAGCCCCTGTTCGGCGAGCCGTTCAAGCTGTGTGCCCCACCGGACCACCCCCTTGTCGGCAAGGGCATGGTGAATGCCAGCGCCATCCGCGGGGAACGGCTTCTCGCGATTGAAGAGCGGCACCGGCTGTTCGAGCAAATGCAAGCCATGGCGAACCAGTTCGGGGCCCATCTGATGCGCGATTATGAAGGCACCAGCCTGGATACCGTGCGGCAGATGATCGGCACAGGCTTTGGCCTTGCCTTTCTGCCCGCGCTTTATATCCGAAGTGAGATCGACCCCAGAAATGACGTCACGGTATTGGAACTGAGCGAAACCCCATCCGACCGGGACGTGGTGCTGGCCTGGCGACCGACAGCAGCAAAGCGACAGCTATACCGCTCGCTCGCCAGCCAAATGCGCCGCGTCTGCCGCGAAAAACTGTCGGAATGCCTGCATGTGGCGGCGCCCCAATCCGCAGGCGGATCTGCTGCAGCGGACTGATAGCCGTCACGTCACAACCAAGGGCATGCCGGCTCTTTTATCATACCGCCTGTACCGAAGGCACATGCGGGACAATAGCCTATTTGCGCGACTTTCGAACAATAAATAGCGTGAACCAGACAAAAAGCCTGTACTGAGCATCCAAATCCATACTAAAATTATATAGTTTTTCTCGGACACATCCCAATTAACGGATGCATTAGTTGCGAAATACCAAAAAAAATGAGGGCTTTATCAAATTGTTTTGCTAGATTGGCTTCAAGAAGACCTTGGTGGGGGCATCAACTTTCGTATGAGGCCGGATTGGGAACCCTTGTTCCTGCTTGTGATGAATAAAGTGTGGTAAAGCGACTATGGCTTTTTGGAAATTGATGCTGGCATCCCTGTGCTTTGCGCTCTTGACGCTGTCGCAGTCAGTCCAGGCTGCAGCACCTGTGGAGATAGACGGCCTCCGGTCAGTCATCGATGTTACGCCGCATCTGGATATCCTGGAAGATACTGACTATCAGTTCAGCGAGACCGACCTCAGGGACGCTTTCTTCGATGCGCGGTTCGAACCCCTATACAGGGGTGCTGCCAACTATGGTTTTTCGAAATCCGCCTGGTGGGTGCGCTTCAGCGTGAAAAATAGCGGCGACAAGGCCGACAAGGTGACTTTCAAGCTCGACTATCCGCTCCTTGACTATGTCGATGTCTGGGTTTTCTCCGGCAAGGAACTGATTCAAAGCTGGGAAACTGGCAACCGGCGCGCCTTCGACAGCCGCCCCATCGGCCACCGCGATTTCCTTTTCCCACTGACGGTTGAGGCCGGCGAACAGCAGACCATCTACATGCGGGTTCGTACGGACGGGCCTGTCAATATCGGCCTGTCGCTATACGGCCAGCATTCCCTGTTACCCAAGATCGAACTTGAGTATCTGGCCTTCGGTGCCTATTTCGGCGGCTTCCTGTTGCTGGCGCTGTGTATTTCACTTCTATATCTGGTGGATCGCCATCTGGCGTTTCTCTATTACCTGACATACATCTTGAGCTATAGCAGCTACATGATGGCTTTCAATGGCCTGGCGTTCCAGTATCTGTGGCCAGACGCACCAGAATTTGGACAGATCAGCCGACCTATCCTGCTGACGCTGTCGATTATATTCCTGCTGCAGTTCTCAAGGTCGCTTCTGGGCATCAAAAGCCTGTCGCCGTTTTTACATCGCGCCGTTACCGGCCTGCAGCTTGTCCTGATGCCAATCCTTCTTTTGGTGCCTTTCGTCGGCTATGGCGCCCTGGTGATGCCGCTGGCAATTCTTAACCTGGTTGCTCTTGGCCTCGTGTTGGCGATGGGTGTCACAGCCCACCTGCGCGGCGAAGCAGCGGCACGCTATTATCTGATGGCCTGGTCTGTGTTCCTTGTGGGGCTTCTGCTTTACCTGCTGAAGGTCTTTGGCCTGTTGCCGCACAATTTCATCACCCATTACGGCTTCCAGGTCGGGTCTTTCTTCGAATTTATCTTCCTGTCTGCAGCCCTGGGCGTGCGGGTAAAGCAGCTCAGGCACCAGTCGCACATCGACACGCTGACGGGCCTTGCCAATCGGCGCCATTTCGATGAAGAGCTGCAGGCGGAATTCAATGTCAGTTCCCGCCCCGAAGCTGAGCTGTCGCTTCTTGTCATCGACGTGGACAACTTCAAGGATTTCAACGACCAGTTCGGCCATGCCGCTGGGGACGAAATTCTGCGTCACCTCGGAGAGGTCTTCAATACCCAGATCCGCCGCCCAGGAACGGCATACCGTTATGGCGGAGAAGAATTCACAGTGCTCTTGCCCCGTACTAGCAAGGAAGCAGCAATCCTTCTGGCCGAGCGGCTGCGGGAACAGGTTGCCGGGGACCCGGCGCTCAAAACAGTGTCTATCAGCATCGGTGTGGTCAACTGCCATGACAGCAAATTCGCCACCGCCGCCGACTTTTTCGACGCCGGGGACGAGGCGCTCTACCGGGCCAAGGACGCAGGTCGCAACTGTGTAGCCACCTATCGCCCGCAGGCCAAGGACCAGCCTGCCCCGGCAAGCGCTGCCGATACCGCCCCCGCCTGAAAATAGACAAGATAGACAACGGGGGGCGTCATGACATCGGGCGACACCAGGATTGAAAATCTGGTTTTCGAAGGTGGTGGTGTGCGCGGCATTGCCTATGCCGGCGCGCTGAAACTTCTTGAAGAGCGGGACCTCATGCAGGGGGTGACAAAGGTTGCAGGGTCATCGGCAGGCGCGTTTGCAGCTCTCCTCCTTAGTCTTGGTTATTCATCGGACGGCCTTCGGGACGCCCTTAAGTCACTTCAATTCAAAACCCTTGAAGACAAGCCCAATCCGATCCGCATTGCCACCCACTATGGGCTCTATAAGGGTGAAGTGCTATATGACTGGATCGCGAGGCAAGTCACCAGCCTGGACCTACCGGAAAATATGACATTCGCCCAGCTGGCGAACGAGGGTGCGCGAGACCTGAAGGTTTTCGCGACTGACCTGAATATCCGCAACACCCGCGAATTTTCGGCCGCAGCAACACCTGATGCGTCTGTTGTGGGGGCTGTACGGGCCTCCATGTCGATCCCGCTGATGTATGCCGCCTGGCAATTCCCCGACAGCATCCCGAACAACCATATCTATGTAGATGGCGGCACTGTCTATAATTATCCGATCAATGCCTTTGATGGGCCCGGCGGCGTGGACGACCGCACGCTTGGCTTCTGTTTCAGTGGTCGCAGCTACGAACGCGAAGACCTGGAACTGGACAATCTTTTTGAATTCACCAAAAGTCTGTTCGCCACGCTCCTGAGTGCCCAGACAATCGATTTCGACCGAGACCCTGAGCAAACCCGTCGCAGCGTGATGATTGACGATCTTGGGTTCAAGGCCACAGACCTTGGCCTTTCTGCAGAGAATTTTGATCAGCTCTATACCGCCGGTTACCAAGCAACAGAGCGATATTTAAAGGCGCGGTCAAGCCTGGATACAACCCTTTAAGCTGACCGCCTGTTCAGGAAACTGGACAGGCTCGCGCAGGTTGGATAGTCTCATCCTGTGACGGAAAGTCACAAACATGCCGTGGGGGCGGCATATGGATAGGCACATATCAGGGGGTTACCGCATGAAGCCAGCTGCGGGGACAGAGAAGCTATCCAGCCATCAGGATAAACGACCAGGACCAATAGCCCAGTTCCTGACCACACTCGTTGTCCGCCGGATCATTCCAGGCACTTTTGCCATTCTCAGGCGTTTCGCGCCCGCGTTCCGGTTTCCTTTCACCAATACCGTCATCGTCACCAGCTTCGACCTGGTGCAGGAAGTATTCAGCCGCCAGAAGGATTTCCCGGTGCCCTACCAGCGCCAGGTGGACTATCTGGACTGGGAACCAACCTTCCTTCTGGCGATGAAAGACACGCCCGCCTACTGGGAAACTCTTGAAAATGTGAAAAAGCTGTGGCGCACCGAAGACCTGAAGTTCGTTGGCGAGATCGCGAATGAGGTCAGCAATGACCGGCTTGATAAGGCAAACGGCAAGATCGACGCGATCCAGGACCTGATGGTGCCGGTGACCGAAGCAGTGATCGACCGCTATTACGGTGTGCCCATCCCTTTGGAAAAGCGCGCAGCCTTCTTTAATGGCTGCATGCATGTGGCAGGCTTCCTTTTTGGCGCTCAGTCCACCGCACCCAAGGTGGTCGCTGCCGCACAGGAAGCGGTAAAGATCGTGTGGGAAGTGATCGACGGCGCCATCGCCGCCGCCCATAAGAACCCGCTGCCGGACACCACGATTATCGGCCGCTGCCACAAGGACAAGATCGTCGACGACCAGGCGCTCAGGTCCTACCTGATGGGCATGATCATGGGATACCTGCCCACCAACACGCTGGCGAACGGCCATGCGCTTGACGTCATCATGAACAACCGTGACGCTTATGCGACCGCGATCGGTGCCGCCGAAGCAGACGACAGCGACCTGATGCTGCGCTCGGTCCATGAAGCGCTGCGGATCAGCTATATCCTGCCCGGCCTGTGGCGCACGGCGCCCGTGGACCAGGAAATCGGCATCGGGTCCAAGAAGACATACAAGATCAAGAAAGATCAGTTGATTTATATCTCTGGCATGTCAGCCATGAAGGACAAGCGCCGGATTGTCGACCCGAACAAGTTCGATCCGAACCGGTCGCCCGACGTCTATATGGTTTATGGCTATCACTTCCATTACTGCGTGGGCGACAAGATCGCCGACACCATGATGGAAGAGATTTTCACCGCCATCTTCAAGCGCAAGCCGAAGGCTGGGGGCAAGATGATCTATAACGGGAATTTCCCCTGGAACTTCAATCTTTCTTATAAAAATTAAGGGGGTGCGCCATGCCGCTTGTTCCCATTCATTTCAAGGGCAAGTCCAACCCCCTGACCGTGATCACGCCGGTCAAAAAGGGGTGGGGCCGCTTCCTGACGAACGCCATCCTGTTCGTGTTCCATCACCTGCCGCTCGGGGTGGTCAAACAGCTGGCCTTCATCCATTTCGCCCGCTGGATTCTGATCAAGGGCAACAAGCTGCCGCGCCTGAGCGAAGACCAGCCGGTTGAAGACAACTGGCCCTACGATTTTTATGTCTTCACCACCAACTTCAATGGATCGTGGGACCAGTATATCGACGCTTTCGGCCGCATCCATGCGGTCTCCAAGGGCCTGAATATGCTGTGGTACACCAGCGAAGGCTTCCCCGGACCCTGGCCGATGCGGCTTTTCAAGCGCTATATCCATTATTTCACCGCGCCACAGCATCTTTACTACAACGCCTACCCAGGCGCGACCGTGCGCGATATCGATGCCGCCACCAAGCTGAACGCTGAACTTGAAGCTTTCCTTGAAGACACGAAGGACGAGATGGACGACGCCGAGTTCGGTCGCCGCTACCGCGCCTTCGTCAATCAGGTATCGCCGTGGCTTGGCAAAACCGGGCTTGAAGAAAAACACGAGGCGCTTGCCCACCGCGCCGTGCCGATGGAGCTGAGCCAATGACCGATCACAGTTTCCTGACCGTCATCTCACCCATTGAGCATCGCCGCAATGACCCGGACGGGCGTGAGGCCACCATTCGCAAAACGCTGCTGGCGCATGAACAGGACGATAGCCCCTTCACCGATTGCCCGATGGTGCATATGGCCCGTATCCAGATTCTGGATCAGGCTGTGCCGCCCATGGGCGACACGTCAGGTGCTGCGCTCAAAAGCAAATATCTTCTGTTCGCGATCGATATCGACGGCCGCGTGGATGACTTTCTCGACAGCCTCTACAGGCGCGATGCTGACTTCGTCCACAATGTTTGGGGCCAGTGCATCGGCTACCCGGACTTCAAGGGTGCTGTCTTTTTCCGGCGCTATATTGACGCCTGCAGCTTCAGTAACCCGCTTGGCTATGCGGGTTTTGACTTGAGCGTGGGGGACACGCTTCTGATGCTCACACGCAAGAACGCGCTCGCGGACTTTGTCTCGGCCCATCAGGGCAAGAGCGACAAAGAGCTGCAGGCCGCCTGGCGCAAAAGCCGCGCGGACCTCGCCACCCCCAATCTGCCAAAGCCGGGAAGTTTCTGATGAGCAGCACAACGATCAACACCAAAGACATCCAGGGCATTTTCAAGGGTTTTGGCCTGGCGTGGCCCAAGGGGCGCTTTTTCTTCCTGAACTACAAGAGCGACAAGGCGGGGCGCGCGCTCCTTAAGCACCTCTGCCCGCTCACCAGCTTTCATGACCTCAAGACAGTCAAGCCGGATGTGTGCGTAAACGCCGCCTTCACGTGCGCAGGCCTTGAGGCGCTCGAGCTCGATAACGACCTCCTTTATAGCCTGCCGGAGGATTTCCGCGACGGCATGCGCAGGCGGGCCAGCATCAATGGCGACGCGGGCGACAGCGCCCCTGAACATTGGGAAGACATCTGGGAAGGTCACCAGGTTCACCTGTGGGTTGGCGTCTATGCTCGCACCGACGCCCAGCTCAAGGACTGGGACAAGGCCTTCACCACCTGGGTATCCAAGACAAAAGGTATTTCCATTGTCGGCAGCCAGGATGTCAGCCGCCTTGTCTCCAGCCCCGATGTGCCGGTCTATCTCGAAGACAAAGACAGCCAACCGCAAAAACCTGTGCTGCTGGAGCATTTCGGCTTCAGGGACGGCATCGGCAACCCGCCGATCAAAGGGCTGAATGACAAGCACATCACCGGCGGCGGACGCATCAATGCGAAAGGCGAGTGGGAGGACTTCCCGGCGGGCGAGTTCCTCCTGGGCCATGTGGACACCAATGGCGAGATCCCGCTCGCGCCCAAGCCGGACGGCTTTTCAAGAAACGGGTCCTTCATGGTGCTGAGGAAGCTCGAACAGAATGTGGACTTGTGGCGGGACTATATGAAGGGCCAGGCCAAGAAACTGGATGCTGACGCAGATGATATCGCCAGCCGCATGGTGGGCCGCCGGCGCGACGGCACGCCGCTGATGCCAGCCCATGACGATTTCGATTTCAAATATTCATCAGACCCCGAAGGCCGGGTGTGCCCCCTGGGCTCGCACATGCGGCGCACCAACCCGCGCGACAGCTTCGGCGCTGATTTCGGCTCGCTGCTGGTGGACCGGCACCGCATTCTTCGTCGCGCCATCACCTATGGTGAGCTGGTCCCCACCGGCAAGACACAGGCGGAAGTGAACGGCGAGGAGGGCCAGGGCCTGATGTTTATTGTGCTGAACGCCAGCATCTCGCGCCAGTTCGAATTTGTGCAGCAGCAGTGGGTGAACTACGGTAATGAGTTCGACCAGGGCAATGACCGCGACCCCATTATCGGCACCCAGTGCGGGCACGACCAGATGGTGATCCCGGGCGACAATGCCGCCGGACGCGAAACAATGGTGTGCGACGCGCTGCAACAGTTCGTGGTGTGCAAGGGCGGGGACTATTTCTTCCTGCCAAGCATCAGCGCCTTCACGGCCCTCGCCTCCGACGCGGAAGGCTGGCGGCGGTAAGCTTTATATGGCTCCCCAAACGACAAAGAAAATGTGGCGGAACAATCTAAAGCTTTTTGCTTATGGGTGGGTGCTACTGTTTATCTCGATGGTACTAATCAGTAACGGGTACAAATGGGGTTTCCTGGTTGTCGCAATTGGTTGGCTTGGTGGGGGTAATTTACTGGTATTTACGGTCTGGGCAACTCGTTGCCCAGCCTGCAACAAACACCTTGTACTGAGGAACGCCTTTTATTCGAACCCCTTTTGGGCACCGAAACACTGCCCTCGCTGCCAAAAAGAATTGCCATGAACTTTCACCTGGTCCTCGATGAGTTCCTCAGAGAGTTTTAGGAAATACATGGCCAACTTCGACCTGAATGCGGATAAAATTATCGCATTCTAGATTGGGGGACATCATGAATTTCCGTGAAGAAATTAAATGGGGGAAACAGTGAACCGAATTGAACGGTATCTACTCAACGAAGCCAAGAAGCTGGGCAAAGGCAAGCTCTGGCTGGGAATTGTTGCGTCAGCGTTCCTAGGAATTGTCATGCTATTGGTGGACGGGGCCAAATCAAACAAGGCTTGGCCCGAAGAACAAGAGCTAGATATTGCGACAGGCAGCGTAACTCAAATCCAAGAACAACGAAAAGATGTCCTCTTCAATCTCTCAAATAGCCCGTATACTTTTCAGTATATGCCACTCTATGGCCGCAAACGACAAGCTATCGAAGATGCGCTTCGGCAACCAAACGGGGTTATAACCGTCCGCTTCCAACTGGACACCAGCATCAATGAGCTTGGCATTCAGCGAAAATACCAAACAGTCCTTGCGCTCAGTAACGGTCAACAAGAGGTTTTGAGCTACGCCGATTCACAAGCCACTTTCGCATCAGACCGCAATTTATTGCCCTGGTTAGTAGGACTTGCACTGTTCGGGCTCGTGGTTTTCGCCTACCAGTTGCGGCTGCTTAATAGAAACGGGACTCGATGAACCGCCCCTGTTAAAATAGTGGTGACCCCGACAGGATTCGAACCTGTGGCCCCCAGATTAGGAATCTGGTGCTCTATCCTGCTGAGCTACGGGGCCATGCCATGGCATGCCTATGCGGTTTAGCCGCAATCCAAAAGCGGGTCAACCATGTCGAAGCAGGCACGCGGCGGCAGGCGCAAAAAATGCAGAAAACTGCGCTCTTCTTACAGAATATTAACCTATTCCGCGTCTGATATCCTTGTAGCTCCTGTTGAGGAATCACTGTGGATTTTCACCGACTTGTCGCACCGGTCTTCATTGCGGTTGCCGCCAGTATCGCGGCGTTCGTTGGTGTTGTAATTGTTGCCGCATCACTGCAGGACGACGCGGCACTGGATGCTGAAGCCAAAGTGATTGAGCAGGATATCGCCTCCCTTCCCAAGTCCCTTGGGGTCCTGGCTGAAGACAATGCCTGGTGGGACGAAGCCGTTACCAACATCACGCTTGAAGAAGACATCGAATGGATGGACACCACCATCGGCGAGTCTGTCAGCGGCATTGAGGATATCCATGGCCTGCTGGTTGTCCGGCCGGACGGCAGCCTGGTCTATTCCAGTTTTGTTGAAGACCTTCCAGCGCCCCATGTGCTTCTGGATGGCGGCTTTCAGGATCTGGTCCGGTCGCTGCCGGAACCCAAACCACGGGAACCGGTCAGCCAGTCCGGCTACCTCCTGGCTGACGGCCAGTTGCTGGCGTTCGGCGCGAGCCTTGTCCAGAACACAGGTACAAATGACCTTGATGACGAGGTGGCAAAACATGGTCACCCGGCGATCATTTTCATCGCCCACCTGTCTGAAATGCGCCTTCAGGGGATGGGCGCGGCCAACGCCATTAAAGGCCTGTCTCTGCTCGACCACCCGGGACGCGCGGATACAACATTACCGGTCATAGATTTCACCGGTAAACCTGTGCGGTATCTGACATGGCAAACGGCGGCGCCCGGATCAGAGATGATCAGTAAGATGCTGCTGCCCGCCGCCATTCTCTTGCTGATTGTGGTGCTGGCCATGGCGCGTTTCATGCGCCGTGCCAACCAGCTGTTCCGGGAGCTTGAAGGCGCCAACAAAGCCAAGTCAGCCTTCCTGGCCTCCACCAGCCATGAAATCCGCACGCCGCTGAATGCCATCCTTGGCTTTACCGAGCTGATGTCGCTTGAGCTTTACGGCAAGGTGGAAGGCGAGAAGAACAAGGAATATCTGACACTGATCCGCCAAAGCGGCGAGCATCTCTTGTCTATCATCAACGATATCCTTGATATTTCCAAGCTCGAGGCCGAACGGTTCGATATCTATGCCGAGAAGGTCGACCCCATTCTGGTGGTGGACGCCAGTTGCAAGATCATCCAGGCGCAGGCCAATGAAAAGCAGATCGAACTGACCAAAGTTTGCGAGCCGGCAGAGCTTTATAGCGACGAACGGATCATGCGCCAGGTGTTGATCAACCTACTGTCTAATGCGGTGAAATTCACCGAACCCGGCGGACAGATCATGGTTTCCGGCCATGTCGTGAAAGGCCGCTACCAGCTGGTGGTACGCGATACCGGGATCGGCATGACACGCGAGAACATCCAGAAAGCCCTGTCTCTCTTTGGTCAGGTGCAGGGCGAATATGCGCGCAACCACACCGGAACCGGCCTTGGCCTGCCGCTTGTCAGCCGATTTATGGAACTGCTTGGCGGCGATTTCGCCATCAGCTCCGTGCCGGGCGAAGGCACCACCGTCACGCTGGGCTTCCCACTCTACGGCACCAAAGATCAGGCCTGACCAGCTGCGCGCAGGGCCCGGTCAAATCCGGTAGCGGCCCATTTCCTCATAGATGGGCATGGCGGCGTCAGCGATGCGCTTGAGGCTGTCGTCCAGCTTTTCAAATTCTGCCTCGCGGGAGGCATCATTCCGGCCGGCAAAGCCGGTTGACCGTTCCACCCCCGCATACCACCAGGGCGCCCAGACACCGTCACTATCGCGCGGCCCCTTGGGCCACGAAAGCATGGCCGCATCAAATGGGATATCGAGCGCCTCGCAAAGCCGCATGAGCGCGCCTTTTGGCTCCGCCTGCACATCGGCGCTGTCGATCACCGGCGGCGCCTTGCCGATACGGTCCGCGACCATGTGGAACAGCTCCAGCTGGCGCTCCAGGCCCAGGTCCTTCAGCGTCACGTCCGGCCGCGATTTGATATAGCTCGCCAGCATATGACGCGGGTCCCGCACCAGGAAGGCGTTCCTGAAGCCCTTCGTCCAGTCAAGGCCGATCGAGGGCAGCATATGGTGGCACATATGCTTTTGGTAAAAGATGCTTCTGCCCGCCGGCAGGGGCGCCAGAAGGTCATCCACCACCGCCTGCCAGCTGGTGGGTTGCTCCTTCAAGATCAGGTCACGCCCCGGGTGGTCAAGCCCCGTTTCCTTCAGGTAAACGGCATAGAAGGGTTCATCCACCACGATGGTATCGGCCCGGTTTTCAAACGACCGCATCATGGCGGTCGAGATATTCCGGGGGCCGGACCACATGGCGATGCGGATGCTTTCGCCGGTCATCTGGTCTGTCATCAGCTGCGCCCCTTCGCGACCTCGGCCTCAATCCGCGCCTTGTATAGCCCGCGCAAGCGCTCAACCATCGGGCCGGGCATGGCGGCGCCCTCATCACCAATGGTGCGGCCGTCCACATCCCCCACCGGTACAAGGCCCGCGAAGGTGCCAGTGACAAATGCTTCGTCCGCGCCATATACATCGGTCAGGCTGAAATCTTTCTCGTACACCGGGATGCCCGCGTCACGCGCGCATTCAATCACCATGGAGCGGGTGATACCGCCCAGGCAGTATTTCCCGCTTGAGGTCCAGACCTCGCCGTCACGCACAATGAAGAAGTGCGTGCTGTTGCAGGTGGCGACAAAGCCGTGCGGGTCCAGCATCAGGGCTTCGTCCGCGCCCGCCTTGGCGGCCTGGATGCAGGCGGTAATGCAGTTGAGCTTCGAATGGCTATTGAGCTTCGGGTCCTGCACGTCCGGCGCGCCGCGGCGCACATGCACGGTAAAGAGCTTCAGGCCTTTCTCCAGCGTGGTCTTGAGCGGCGATTTGAACTCAGGAATGATCACGATGGTCGGATCACCGATGGTCACGCGCGGGTCCTGGTAGGGCGTGGCCTTGATACCGCGGGTAACCATCAAGCGGATATGGCCGCCCTCCGTCATCTGGTTCCTGTCTATGGTCTCATAGAGGCGGGCCTTGAGCTCAGCCGGCGTCAGCCCGATATCCATATCAATCGCCTTTGCGCCTTCATAAAGCCGCTTCATATGCCGGTCGAGGAACGCAATCACACCGCCATGAACACGCAGGCCCTCCCACACGCCATCACCCAGAATGTAGCCACTGTCGAAGACCGAAACCTTGGCGTCTTCGCGGGCGAAATAATCGCCGTTCACATTGATCTGAATATCGCGGTTGCGGGGGTCGTCTTCATAGTCGTGCGTACCGTGCGCCATAAGATTTCTCTTTATGCTTTCTCTTTTGTTTTCTGTTTCTCGGCCTGGCCCAAAAGGGCTACAGTCATCCAGGTCCGATGGGCAAGTCAGGGGGAGGATGAAACATGATGCCATCAAGGGCAATCCTTATATTGGTCGCGATGCTGTCTGGGCAAGCCGCTGGCGCGGTCGAGCTTGACCGAACGGGCCTGGAGGATTGCGGCAAGGTCACCGGGACGGGTGCCATTGGCGGGGCGCGCTTCACCACCACCGACGGCCAAACCGTCAAGCTGGCGCTGGTCAAGGGGCCGGAGCTATGGAAAAAGGGCGACCCCTACAAGAGCTGGCCGCACGCCGAAGCAGCGCGCGCGGCACTCCTCGCGCTGACCGATGGGCAGGAAATCACGCTTTACTGTGAAGGTGCGAAGACCAATCGCGAAGGCGAATTGGTAGCACATGCGCTGCTGGCAGACGGGCGCTGGCTACAGCATATGCTGGTTGAAGACGGCCATGTGTTTGTCTTCCCGCGGCCCACGCGCAGACGGGGGCTGGAAGTGCTCTATAGGGCCGAAGACCAGGCCCGCGCGGACGGCAAGGGCCTGTGGGCCTATGATAACCTGAAGGCGGTCGATGCACTGGGGCCGGATGTGCGCACCGGGTGGTTCCAGATCGTACGCGGGCGGGTTGTGGGCGCCAATGAGGTTGGGCCCACCATCTATCTGAATTTCGGTGAGGACTGGCGCACAGACTTCACCATTGAAATCCCGGGCTCCGCCAAGCGGCACTTTGACAAGGCCGGGTTGGATCCGTTGGCGCTGGAAGGCAAGGACGTGGAAGTGCGCGGCTGGATCGATTTCAAGGGCGGGCCCAGGCTCCTCCTTCAGGGGCCGGGGCAACTCCGCACCATCGCGCCATAAGCCGGCAAATAAAAAGCCGGGCGACGAGCCCGGCTTCTGTGAATTGTGGGAGAGGCAAAAGGCCTAGCCGCTGGCAAGGCCCGCCATGCGTGGGTCGCCCACCTCAGAAATCAGCGCCTGCTTCAGCTTGCCCAGCGCCTGCGCCTCCAGTTGGCGAACACGCTCCTTGGAGATACCCAGCTGATTACCAAGCACGGCCAGCGTCACACCCTCTTCGCGGAGCTGACGCTCGCGAATGATGAAGCTCTCACGCTCTGTCAGGCTGCCCATGGCGCGCTCGATCAGCGCGGCCTTCTTGGCCCCATCGACATTTTCCATATATTCCTGATCCGGGCGCGGGCTTTCGCTCACCAGAAGGTCCTGCCATTCCTGGGCGCTTTCATCCGCCACCGGCGCGTTCAGCGACCGGTCAACACCCGACAGGCGGCCTTCCATGGCTTCCACGTCCTTCAGGCGCACGCCCATTTCGTCCGCGATCTGGTTGCGGGACCCCATGGAAAGCGGCCGGTCCGGGTCAACACCCATGCGGGCCTTCAGGCGCTTCAGGTTGAAAAAGAGGGCTTTATGGGCGCTTGTTGTGCCCGTGCGCACGATCGACCAGTTCCTGAGAACATAGTCCTGCACAGCGGCGCGCACCCACCAGCTTGCATAAGTAGAGAATCTCACATCCCGCTCCGGCTCAAACCGGTAGGCGGCTTCCATCAGCCCCACGGTGCCTTCCTGGATCAGGTCAGCGACAGGCAGGCCGTAATGGCGATATTTGCTTGCAGCGGCGATGGCCAGGCGGAGGTGCGCTTCGGTCAGCTTTTTCAGCGCGTGTTCATCGCGCTCCTGCTGCCAGGAAAGCGCCAGTTCGCCTTCCTCATCCCGGTCCAGCATAGGGACCTTCATAGCAAAGCGAATAAGCTTCCGGTCATCACCGGTGGCCCAGTTTCCACGACTCATTCATTCCCTCCCAAGAATTAATGTGATCGATTAATGTCGCGCATTATGACCCTAAAAGATTCAAATTGCAGCAACTTTTTTGGGGATTCTTAGTTTAGCGTTCCTTTGTCACGGGATTGTGTCTTTCCATACGAAAAAGCCCGCCCCCGGGATCACCAGGGACGGGCTTTTTGAACGTGGTCTGAGCCGTTTGCTTAAGCGGCCAGCTCTTTTTCGAGCTTCACCATTGCTGCGGCTTCGTCGATGTCTTCGACCGCAGCCAGTTCACGCGCGAGGCGACCAAGGGCCGACTCGTAAATCTGGCGTTCGCTGTAGGATTGCTCGGGCTGGTCAGCGCCGCGGTGCAGGTCGCGCACCACTTCCGCGATGGAAACCAGGTCACCGGAATTGATCTTTGCTTCATATTCCTGCGCCCGGCGACTCCACATCGTGCGTTTGATGCGCGCTTTGCCCTTAAGCGTCGTGAAGGCTTCCTTGAGCGTTGCGTCCGAAGACAAGCGACGCATACCACTGGCTTCCGCCTTGGTCGTTGGAACGCGAAGCGTCATGCGCTCTTTTTCAAAGCGGATGACATAGAGCTCAAGTGCGAGACCGGCGATTTCCTGGGTCTCAAGCTCGGTAATGCGGCCTACGCCGTGCTTCGGGTAAACGATATAGTCGCCAACTGCATAAGGATGTTTTGATTTTGCCATAGTGGTCCTTAGTCCTTCTTTACATTAGCCGGCCTACCTGTGTAGGGTTGGACGTCCTCTCGGGCATGCACGTTTCCCCATTTGGGGTCGGCAGAGGCTGTCCGGGCGGGCAATAAAATTGCGCCGACCCTGCACTGGGCCAAAAAAAACCGTTGCTGCCCCAGCTCCGGGAGCGCAAACAGGCTTTAAAAAGCGTTTCAATTATAGGCGGTTCCAGCCACCACACAGCTAAAGGCTTGGCGCCCTTATTGCCGCGTCAATCACCGTCTTATACCACAAATTTCACTAATATGACAGTGGAAAGATGCCTGTATTTGGCTCTATTGCTGGATTTTAGACGATTTTACACGAAAAAGGGCCCCGCCGATATGGCCGAGCCCCTCAGGAATCATTGCTGCAAAAGCAATAAATCAGGCGAAAAATCAGTCGCCCTTGCCTGGATTGGTCGACAGAAGCTCTTTCTTGCCTTCCTTGCCTTTCCAGTCATCCGCGTCAGCAGGCGTTTCGCCCTTGACCGTGATGTTCGGCCATTCCTCGGAATATTTGGTGTTGATCTCGAGCCATTCCTCGAGCCCGTCTTCGGTATCAGGCAGGATGGCTTCGGCCGGGCACTCAGGCTCACACACGCCGCAGTCGATACACTCGTTCGGATTGATCACGAGGAAGTTCTCGCCCTCGTAGAAACAATCCACCGGGCAAACCTCAACGCAGTCCATATATTTACATTTGATACATGCCTCAGTGACAATATACGTCATGAGTGTCTCCTTAACTGTGCCTGTTCGCATTCAGCCGGGCTGGAAGGCGGCTGTGCGATATAATCATTAGTTCGCTTTATGCCCAAAACAATCCCCCCTCGCAACGCCTTTATGTGCAAGCGATTCTTAACTCACGCGAATGTTTGGCTTGCCTAGCGGTCCAAACGTATGACTGGACATGTTAATGTTATGATGTAACATTAACATTCTTAAAAGATGGGGGCACTCATGAATCGAAACCTTCGTTCATTCACAGCAGCATTTTTGTTATGCCTTTGCTTGTCCGCATGTGATTGGTCGGAGGAAGACACCTACAGCCAAGTCTATGCCGATAGTGGCATCAAGTTTGGCGGGACATTTATACACATTAATCACCCAGTCACGGGCATTGAGATCACTCACGGCATAGATTCATCGAATCTTCGTCTCACAATAGCCGAATGCTCAGGAATTTCCATTGACGGCACCTATAACCCCTTTGCCTTCCTGGGGAACTTTAAGTCTCAGCTATCCCGTGAAATCGGCGAAGGAGTGTATGAAGGCACCGCGCCTGGGAGTTTTATATTTGTGCGCGAGATGGGACCTCGCAAGGGAACAGTCAACAAAACAACCATCAGCCTCTCGTCGCAGGAGATGAGCTGTGGCCTTCGCTGGTTTCACGAAAACGTAGTACTTTATGAATAAGGCGGCCTAACGGTCCATCAGCTTGTCGATGGCGCGGCGTTCGGCCTTGGTGGGGCGGCCGGAGCCTGCTTCGCGGAGCGCGGGGGCGGTTTTGGCTTCCTCGCGTTTGGCCTTCACCTGTTCTTCAATGGGCGACAGGTCTTCATAAAGCGCCTGGGCTTCCGTGGCTGGCCCGCGGCGCTCACCACAGGCCAATACCTTCACCACGCGCACGTGCGGGCCTTGCGGGAAGGTCAGCACATCCCCGGGCGTAATAGTGGTTGAGGCTTTCTTTGAATGCTCGCCGTTGACGCGCACCTTATGCGCCTTGCAGACCTTGCTGGCGAGCGAGCGGGTTTTGAAGAAACGGGCGTACCAGAGCCAGAGGTCCAGCCGGATTTTATCGCCCGTTTCAGTCATTCAGAATGCTCCACAGTTTCGTCATTCGCCAACTTGATTGGCGAATCCATGGACTCGCCGGTCAAGCCGGCGAGTGACGATGGTAGTTACAGAGCGCATGCTGCCATAACAATGACGACCAAAGCGTGCTTATTTCTTTTTCTCAAGGGATTCCTTGAGGCCCGCGAGGGCTGCGAAAGGCGAATCCGGATCGGCTTTCTTTTCGCGCTTCGGTGGACGCGCCGTGTGGGTGCGTGGACCGGATGGCTTGCCACCCTTACCTTTACCCCGACGATCGCCGCCTTTACCCTGTGGCTTGCCACCACCCTTGCGTTCACCCTGTGGGCGGCCGCCTTGTGGACGTGCCTTGCGCTTTGGTGCCCAGGCGAAGAAATAACGCTCAACCAGTTCGGCATCGCCTTCAGCGGCTGCTTCAGCCTCTGGTGCTGCAGCCTCGGCTGGAGCCTCTTCGGTTTTGGTTTCTTCTGCGGGGGCTTCCTCAGCCTTGGCATCTTCCGCAGGCGCTTCAGCCGTCGCCTCTTCAGCCTTCTCAGCTTCCGGCGCTGCCTCTGGCGTTGCTTCAGCAGCAGCTTCTGGCGCGGCTTCTTCCTTCGCTGCTTCTTCTTTGGATGGCGCCGGCACCTGACGCACTTCGTGCTTGTAGCCCGCAGCCGCCATCACTTCGGCGAAGTCTTCGCCAGACAGGCCCACAAGGCCCATGATCTCTGGCGTTACTTCGAACCAGTCGCCGCCCTGGCCCAGCGGCCGCACGGCGTCTGCGAGACGCTCGAGCATGTCCATACGAACGGCTTTCTTGCCCACAACGGTAAAGCCCGCGAGTTCATAGAAAGTGTTCGGGGCCGTGGCTTCCGTTTCCACCCACACCATGCCCGGTGTCGGCAGGCCCGGCAGGCCGTTCAGCTTGCCTGCCATCGCCCACATCATCAGGCGGAGCTCGATGGCGTGTGGCTTCAAGACAAGTGGAATGTAAAGCGAGGACGCACCAATGCGGATACCGAACCGGCGCAGGCCCTTGCGCGCTTCCTGGTCCAGCTGGCGAAGGTCGCCGTCCACTTCCGTGCGTTTCATCACGCCGTAGTTTTCAAGAAGGCGGTAGGCCACGCCGCGCGCCAGGCCCGAGAGCGGCGCCGCACCTTCAGGGGCCTCGGTCTCGCCGTTCAGTTCCTGCGCCAGCTTGATAAGCGGCTCAAGCTTTTCAGCGATCCGCGTGTCCAGCCATTCCTGGGTCTTTTCAACAACCAGGTCGGCGTTTTCACCCTGCAGAAGGCTTGAAGCAACCAGCTTCACGCGCGGGCCAAACAGGGCGCCGCTGTCGTGAACGGTCGCGATCGGCGCGCCTTCCCACATGATTTTCGGGTTTGCCAGGCCTTCGGAAAAATCGAAGGAGAGCGTTTTATAGCCCACATTGGCGAACAGTTTCGCCCGGCGGGTCAGCTCTGCCTGCAGGGCGGTTTCCGCTGCAGCCTTCAGTGTCTTTTGTTCGTCCGGGGCGGCAGAGGCCTCCACGCGGAAGGAAAAACCGTTCAGTTCGCCGATTTCATGTCCTTCGACAGAAACCTGGTTCGTCTCGTTATCAATGCTCACGCTAAGCGTATCCCTGTGCCTAAGCGAGCGCATGAGGACCGCCGTGCGGCGATCCACAAATCGCTGTGTTAACTTTTCATGCAGCGCGTCCGACAAGCGGTCTTCCACACTGCGCGTTACATGGGCCCAATGGGCCGCATCCCGAAGCCAGCCTTTCCGGTGGGAAACGTATGTCCATATACGGATACTGGCAATTCGACCGGCCAAGGTATCTATGTCGCCGCTTGTATTGTCAAGCCGCTTGACCTGCCGGGCAATCCAGTCATGCGGGATGGTACCGGCCGGCCCCATCAGGTCGACGTATATTTTGCGCAAAAGTGAAGTATGATCTTCCACGCTCAGCTTGCGGAAATCAGGAATTTGGCAAACATTCCAAAGCCTTTCGACAGATTCCTTGGTCGTGGCAAGCCTTGATATCTCATCGTCGGCGCCCAGCTTCTTCAGCGCCATCAGGTCAACCGTGTCCCTGACCCGGTGCAGGCCTTCGGTACTGACAGGCGCCTCCAGCGAGCGCACAAGCCGGGGAATCGTCGAAAAATCAAGCCGGTGATTCCGCCAGTAAAGCCGTTTGACGGGCTCGAACTCATGCTCTTCGATCTGGGCGATCATCATCGGATCCATGGGTTCACCCCCACCCCCGAGTGTCGAGAACGTCCCGTCCTTCTTATAGCGGCCGGCGCGACCGGCGATCTGCGCGGCCTCAGCAGCTGTCAGGTCACGGAAGGTGCGGCCATCGAATTTACTGAGCCCCGCGAAGGACACATGCCCGATATCAAGGTTAAGCCCCATGCCGATGGCGTCGGTGGCCACAAGGTGGTCCACTTCGCCGGAGGCATACATTTCCACCTGGGCGTTCCGCGTGCGGGGCGAAAGCGCGCCCATCACGATGGCGGCGCCGCCCTTCTGCCGGCGGATCAGCTCTGCCATGCCGTAAACGTCAGATGAGGAAAACCCGACAATGGCGCTCCTGCGCGGCAGGGCGCGCATCTTGGCTGGCCGGATATGCTTCAGCTCTGAAAAGCGCGGGCGGGTAATGATCTCGGCTTCGGGGATCAGCTTCCTGATGAGCGGGCGCATGGTCTCCGCACCCAGAAGCAGCGTTTCGTGACGCCCGCGGCTGTGCAGCAGATGTTCAGTAAAAATATGGCCGCGCTGTGGGTCTGCGGCCATCTGGATTTCGTCAATCGCGATGAAATCGGTGGCGGCCATTCGGGGCATGGCCTCAGCTGTGCAAAGGAAATAGCGCGCGCCCTCGGGCACAATGCGCTCTTCGCCCGTCAACAGCGCGACCTGATTTTTGCCCTTGATCGCCACCACACGGTCATAGACCTCGCGCGCCAAAAGCCTGAGCGGGAAGCCCATCAGGCCGGAGGCATAGCCCATCATCCGGTCCACCGCATAATGGGTCTTGCCCGTGTTGGTGGGGCCAAGTACTGCTTTGATGATGCCAGCCATAAACTACGCCTGTTGGAACAATGGAATGGGCCGAGTTTTAAAGAACC
Source organism: Kordiimonas lipolytica (assembly GCF_042651265.1). Lineage (GTDB taxonomy): Bacteria > Pseudomonadota > Alphaproteobacteria > Sphingomonadales > Kordiimonadaceae > Kordiimonas > Kordiimonas lipolytica. The sequence goes on from NZ_JBHSCR010000001.1 coordinate 272,908, forward strand.
GCGCCGATAGGCACAACGGAATAATAAGGTTGCATTTTACCCATTAATTGAACCTTCATACTGTGCGCGTTAGTCTGTTGAAATGAATATGGAAATTCAGCCATAGCCCCTGTGGGGCATGTGTGCAGAAAAAAGTGCAAGCGAATGAGCCAGGATAAAAAACTGAACAGACGCCAGATTCTGAAAGGCGCCTCCGCGCTTGGCGGCATTGCCGTGGCCGGGGCAGCGCTTGGTCAGGACACCCCAGCGCCCCAATCCGGCGAACCCCCATTGCCGCGCCCGCAGGACCTGGCAGGTGCAGAACGGGTTTTGGCCGTTCAATATACGCCCGAAGAGCGCGCGCTACTTTTTGACAAGCTTGAGAATATGATCGACCGGGTGCGCGCCCGCCGCGCCAAGGTGCCGCTGGATAATGACGACGCACCGGCCTTGGTGTTCGACCCCCGTCTGCCGGGCGAAAAATACCTGATACAGGAAAACCGCGTGGAACTGGGTTCGGTTGATTTCGGGCCGATACCCGCAAGCGCGGACGACATCGCCTTCGCTCCACTGGCGGCACAAAGCCATTGGCTGAAAACCGGGCAGCTGACATCCAGCCGCCTGACGGACATTTACCTTGGGCGCATTCAGGCGCATGCGGGCAAGCTTGAATGCTTTGTCACACTCCTCACGGACAGTGCACGCGAAGCCGCCTACCGGGCCGATATCGATATTCGGTCGGGGCGCTACAAGGGGCCGCTGCATGGTATCCCCTATGCGCTGAAGGACCTTCTGGATACCGCCGGTGTGCGCACCACCTGGGGGGCCGCCACCCACAAGGACCGGGTGGCCCTGACAGATGCGGTTGTAACAAAGCGGCTTGAAGAGGCTGGCGCCATCCTCCTGGGCAAAACAACGCTTGGCGCGCTGGCGTACGGCGACAAATGGTTTGGCGGCATCACCAGAAACCCCTGGAACATGGCCGAAGGCTCATCGGGCTCAAGCGCCGGATCGGCGTCTGCAGTGGCGGCGGCCCTGTGTTCGTTCGCCATCGGCACGGAAACCCTGGGGTCAATCGTGTCACCGTCCGCGCGCTGCGGCACCACCGGCCTCAGGCCCACCTTCGGACGCGTCGCGCGCACCGGCGCCATGGCGCTGTGCTGGAGCCTGGACAAAATCGGGCCGATCTGCCGGGGCGTCGAGGACACCGCGCTGGTGCTGGGCACCATCAATGGTGGCCACAAAGATGACCCGAGCTCCTACGACTGGGGCTTCCGCTATGTTGGCCGGGAAGCCGTGGCGGAAACGCTGCGCGTTGGCTATGACCCCGCCTGGTTCGGCGAGGATGCAACAGACCTGGACCGCATGGTGCTCGACCAGATCAAGGAACTTGGCTATGAACTGGTCCAGATTTCACTGCCGAAGCTGCCCTATAGCTCGCTTCTTGGAACGCTTGAGGTGGAGGCTGCCGCAGCGTTTGAGGATCTGACGCTGACAGGCCGCGACGATGAGCTCAGCTGGCAGGAGGCCCGCGCCTGGCCCAGCACGTTCCGCGCGGCCCGCTTCCACTCGGCTGTCGAATATCTGCAACTGACCCGCTTTCGCCGCCAGGTGATGGAAATGATGGCCGAAAAATACCGGCAAGTGGATATCATTGTCTGCCCGAATTTCGCGGGCGACATGCTGATTACCACCAACTATACCGGCCATCCCAGCCTGACCCTGCCTGTCGGCATGACAGAGCGACCCACCATGCCGCTCGCGGGCCAGGAGATAAAAGCCGGCAAGCCAAGAACTGTGCCGCACACCATCACGCTGTGGGGCAATATGCTTCGGGAAGACCAACTGATCGGCCTTGGCTGGCTCCTGGAACGCAACCTGAATTTCGCCAAGAACCGCCCAAGCCTGACCCTGCCATCATGATCCGCGTGGTTGTGGGCGACATCACCAAGCTGGAGGTGGACGCCATCGTCAACGCCGCGAATGAGGCACTGGCACCGGGCGGCGGGGTGTGTGGCGCCATCCACCAGGCGGCTGGGCCGGGCCTTGCGGCGGAATGCCAGGCTATCGGACACTGTGAGACTGGCCACGCCAAAATCACCGGTGGCCACGGCCTGCAAGCCCACCATGTTATCCACACAGTCGGCCCCGTCTGGCACGGCGGCGATCAGGGCGAGGCCGATTTGCTCGCCAGTTGTTACCGCCACAGCCTCGACCTTGCGGACAGGCACAAGCTCATATCCATCGCTTTTCCCGCCATCAGCACCGGCATCTTCGGTTATCCAATTGACAAAGCTGCCCGCGTGGCTGCGAACGCCATACAAGGCTGGCTTGATGAGCACCCCAGCACCAGCCTTTCAGATGTACGGATGGTCTGTTTCAACGATGCCGACGCGCATCACTACAGCACGGCAACCGCAGAAAACAGCCATTAAGGCTTGACCCCCCAGTGCGAATCGCTTAATACCCCGCGAGCTAATGCCGAAACGGTCTTAGCGATATTTGGTCATAAAGATTCGTCGGTTATGCCTAAGGCATTGAAAAACCGATAGAAAAACAAGGATAAAGATCATGTCGCGCGTATGTGAACTGACCGGCAAAAAAGTAATGACTGGTAACAATGTGTCTCACGCACATAACAAAACTCGTCGTCGCTTCCTGCCGAACCTGACTAAAGCAACTCTCCTGTCCGACGTTCTGGGTCGCTCCGTTAGCCTGCGTATTTCCACGCACGCTCTGCGCTCCGTTGAACACAACAACGGTCTGGACAACTTCCTCCTCAAGGCTCGCGACGCAGACCTGTCTGCGAAGGCGCTGAAGCTGAAGAAGGAAATCAAGAAGAAACAAGCTGCTGCATAAGACCTTTTGGTAAAGCACAAGTTTCATGAAGCGCTGCGGCTGAGATGCTGCGGCGCTTTTTCATTATGAGTGTTCAGCCTTCAAGGGCAAACATCAACAGAAGCGTTCGCTGGCTTGAGCTGAAATTGTCGTCGGACAGCATATAGACGAGCGTCGTGCCATCAGGGGCCACACCCACATCAAGGCCTTCCAGATTGTCCACCGTCAGCGGCGGGGATAGGTGCGCAAGTTCCGTCCCCACAAGCGTGGCGCCGGGGCGAATATCTTCTGCCGAAATGCGCAGCAGCTTGATCGCCACACCGTCGACAACCGAGTAGAAGCGTGTCAGCAGCAGGATATCCCCGTTCGGAAGCAAGGCCGCATCTGTGGGGGCAAAATTCTTCGGGCGCTTGAAAGAGAGCAGATCGACACCATCTTCACCCACCAGCCACACGCGCGACAGACCATTCACATCCACACCGCGTTCAGCGAATGCCAGCAGGCGGCCATCCTGAGTCCAGCTGATGGCTTCCATGCCGCCGTTTTCAGTAATACCGGCGAAATCCATAATGGCTGCGGGTGCCCATGGCGTGGGAATGCCGCCCGGCCTCGCCATTTCCAGCCTGTGGCGCTGTTCGAACGAAACCAGGAAGCCGTCGCCCGCACGAACCAATCCTTCGGCATCAAACTTCTTCTTGCTGTCTTCGGGTATATTGAGATCAAAGGGCACCAGCTCGGCATCCGTGACGGGCTCACTGGTCGCTGGATTGAAACCGGCGATGAACCAATCGCCCTGGTCGCTGATGGCAACCAGTTTACCATCCTCCGAGATCGTCAGGCCGGACAAACCGCCAAAGCGGTCATGCGGTGACGTCAGGGCCCAGCCCGCAACGTACGTGAGGGCACCAACACGCTTTTGTCCCGGGTCGGCTTCATTCAGCGGTACCGGCGTAGCCCGCAGCTCGATCCCAGCAGGTGCCGCCAGCGCCTCCCCCAGGTCTGGCGCAAGCAACTGGCTTTTAAAGACAAATGCCAACCCCGCGACCACAAGGACCAGAGCCAGCAGGATATTGGAACGATGCTGTTTCACGGGCGCTACCTGATCAGTTTCGGTTTGGGTGGCGTTTCTTCAAAAAGTGCCGCCAGCTGTTCCGTCATGGCGCCGCCAAGCTGCTCGGCATCCAGGATGGTAACCGCGCGCTTATAGTATCGTGTGACATCATGGCCGATACCGATGGCGATCAGCTCCACAGGCGAGCGGTCCTCGATCCAGGTAATCACCTGGCGTAGGTGATTCTCAAGATACGTGCCTGAATTGACGGAAAGCGTGCTGTCATCCACCGGCGCGCCATCAGAGATCACCATCAGGATGCGGCGTTCTTCCGTGCGCGCCATCATGCGATTGTGCGCCCACATGAGCGCTTCGCCGTCGATATTTTCCTTGAGGAGCCCTTCGCGCATCATCAGCCCCAGGTTCCGGCGCGACCGGCGCCAGGGCGCATCGGCCGTTTTATAGATAATGTGCCGGAGGTCATTCAAACGACCCGGGTTCTTGGGCCTGCCGGCCTGCAGCCATTTCTCGCGGCTCTGGCCGCCCTTCCAGGCCTTGGTGGTGAAGCCGAGGATTTCCACGCGAACACCGCAGCGTTCCAGCGTGCGCGACAGGATATCGGCGGAAATTGCCGCAATGGATATCGGCCGCCCACGCATGGAACCGGAGTTATCCAGAAGAAGCGTCACCACCGTGTCTTTGAACTCAGTATCGCTTTCAAGCTTGTATGAGAGCGGCTTGGTGGGGTTCGAGACCACGCGCGCCAGACGGCCGCTATCCAGGATGCCTTCTTCAAGGTCAAACTGCCAATGACGGCGCTGCTGCGCAAGAAGCCGGCGCTGCAAGCGGTTCGCCAGCTTCGACACCGCGCCCGACAGGTGCGCCATCTGCTGGTCGAGATACTTCCTCAGCCGCTCCAGCTCCTCGGTGTCACACAGCTCTTCAGCCTTGATGACCTCGTCGAACTCTTCCGTGAAGATATTATAAAATGGCGTGTTCGGCAGATTGTCGAGCGGGCGGTTCGGCCGCCACGGAATGGTGCCTTCCTGCTTGCCTTCTCCGGCCTCAGCTTCGCTGTCGTCCACTTCGTCCATCGCGGCTTCGGAGGACTGCTCATCTTCCGCGGTTTCGCCTTCCTGCTCATCAGACCCTTCGGCGCCGTCTGCGTCGCCATCCTGGTCTTCGCCTGGCTCGCCGTCTGGGGTATCGGGCATGCCGTCCTCAGCGTCATCAGACGGTTCATCCTCTTGGTCGTCGTCTGATTTCTCGCCCTCATTATTGCCGATCAGCTCGGCGATGATGGTGCGGGTCAGCACTGAAGCGCCCTTCTGGTCTTCAACCTTGGTTTCAAGCTGGTCCAGAAGATGGCCGACCGATTCTTCAAGCCATTTGCGCTGGCTTTCAACCGCAACCTGGGCGCTTTCCGGTGGCGTGGCACCCGTGAGCCGTTCGCGTACCAGAAGGCCCAGCACGTCGGCCAGCCGCGAACTTTCATCGTCGGTTGGGCGCGCGAGCCCGGTTTCAACCGCTTTCTTTTCCGCAAGGGCTGCCAGGTTGGCCTTCATACCGGGCATCTGCCTGGCACCGATGGCCTCCACCCGCGCGCTTTCGACCGAATCGAAAATGGCGCGGGCCAGCGCACCGCCCGGGGCCAGCTTGCTGTGCAGCTTGGTGTCATGATAGCGGTGACGGAGCGCGAGCGAGTCGGCAAGGCCGCGCACTTCAGCCACGTCTTTCGCCCGCACCACATGCGGCAGGTAGGGCACGCGGGCTTCGCCAGCGACAATCCCCGGCACGTCAGCCGTGAACTTGACCTCAAGATTACGGTCTTCCGCAATCGCGCGCGTCACGGCCGCGAGCGCATGCTCGAACGTCTCTTTTGCTGACTGGCTACCGTCTGCCATGAGAAGCTACTCCGGCGGTGCTCAGGACGCACCACCCATCACAAGATTGGACGCACTTTCCTTCAGGTCCTGCCCGAACGAGCGCTGGTAATATTCGGCCACGATCGGACGCTCGGCTTCATCACACTTGTTGAGGAAGCTGACACGGAAGGCAAAGGCAATGTCGCCGCCCAGGATCGCCGCATTCTGCGCCCAGGTCAGGACCGTTCGCGGGCTCATAACGGTGGAGATATCACCCGCCATGAAGCCTGCGCGGGAAAGGTCCGCCACGCGCACCATGTTGGAGATGATCTCCTGGCCCTCAGGCGTGTTGTAGGCTGGCTCCTTGGCCAGAATGATTTCCGTTTCCGTGTCATGCGGCAGGTAATTGAGGGTCGCCACAATATTCCAGCGGTCCATCTGGCCCTGGTTGATCTGCTGCGTGCCGTGATAAAGACCTGTGGTGTCGCCAAGGCCCACGGTGTTAGCCGTGGCGAAAATACGGAAGGCCGGATGCGGGCGGATCACGCGGTTCTGGTCCAGAAGCGTCAGCTTGCCTTCCACTTCCAGCACCCGCTGGATCACGAACATCACGTCCGGGCGACCGGCATCATATTCATCGAACACGATCGCAGTCGGGCTTTGCAGCGCCCACGGCAGGATGCCTTCCTGGAATTCGGTGACCTGCTTGCCGTCCCGAAGCACGATGGCATCCTTGCCCACCAGGTCGATCCGGCTGATGTGGCTGTCCAGGTTTACGCGGATCGTCGGCCAATTAAGGCGCGCCGCGACCTGTTCGATATGAGTGGATTTACCCGTGCCGTGATAGCCCTGGATCATCACCCGGCGGTTGTGGGCGAAGCCTGCAAGAACGGCCAGCGTAGTGTCGTGATCGAACACATAGGCTTCATCGATATCAGGCACATGCTCGTTCCGTTCCTCGAACGCAGGCACTTCCATATCGAGATCAAGCCCGAACGTCTCCCGCACAGAAACCTTTTTTTCCGGAAGGGTCAGATTGGGCAATTTCTCAGCAGTCGCGGCACTCATACGAGACATCCTCTTGTCTTATAAACTCTTGAAAGCCATTCTAAAGAATGAGCATTTGCATTACCAGTGGGGTCTCAGGCCCTTTGGGTCAACCGAAAACCACCGGGATCGGGCGAAAATTCTTCAACCTTTTGTGTAGAGAAAATAAGGCGTTTATGGGCAAAGTCACCGAAACAATTGTAAAAAAACTGAATGACAGCCTTTCACCCACGCATCTTGAGGTGATTGACGAGTCAGAAGGCCACCGCGGGCACGCAGGATACCGCGACGGCGGCGAAAGCCATTTCCGCGTAGTGATCAAATCAAAAGCCTTTGAAGGCAAGAACCGGGTTACGCGCCAACGCATGGTCATGCATGCACTGGCGGATGAGCTGAAAGAGCAAATTCACGCGCTGTCGATCCAGGCGGATGTACCGGACACAGATTAAGGATTGGCGGCTTTTGGGGGTCAGGCATCACATACTTTTCGGGCTTGTTGGGCTTTCGGCGGGGCTTCTGGCCCTGGCGGCACCCGCCCGCGCGGGTGAGCCCATTTCCATTGTGGTTCAGGAAATGCCGGGACTGATTGAACCCGGGAAAGCACTGCCCTACAAGCAGCTGCTTGATGCGCTCCTCGAGGACGCGCCGGTCGCCAACACTGTCACCATCCTGCCGGGGTACCGCGGGCCGCGCCTGTGGCTTCGCCGCGAATATCAATGCATCTTCGGCGGCGTCAGCGCGCCGGGGCATGCGAGGCCGCGCGACACGGCCATCTCACCCACTGACTGGTCCAGCCTGCATATTTCAGCGCCCTTCAATGTGCTGGAGGTTCATGCCTTCACGCGCGGCAATGAAGCACCTGCGCGTAGCTTTACAGACCTTCAGGGCCAGAAAATCGCTGTGGACCAGGTTCTGTTTTTCGACCTGCGCTTCCATTCAGACGCGCTGAAGGCAAGCGATTTCGTTAAGGTCGGTACAGCCGAGGAAGCGCTTGGCCTCTTGAGCGACGGGCGCGTGAACCATGTGTTCGCCTATGATAACGACGTGGCCCTGCTGCAGGATAAAACTCATGCGCTCTTTGCCTATGACGCCAGCTTCACCCTGCTGGAGCTTGAAGAAAGCATGATGTGCTGGTCCGGCGGAGATGTTGCAGAACTGGTTGGCCATATCAATGGTCGGCTTGCGGAGTTGAAGGAGACGGGCACGCTGGAAAGCCTGCTGCCAAAACTGCGTTAGGGCCTGCGCTCTGCCGCCAAAGGGATGATTTCGAAGTCGACCAGGTCGCCCCACTTGTCTGTCCAGGCCTTGAACAGATCCGGGTCCTTCGTTTCCATCAGTTGGTAGCAGACCAGGCGGTCTTCCGCGAGCCAGCTGTCGATATACTCAAGCCCCAGGGGCATCATGCGGCCCTTCGCATGAAAGCGCTCATAGACCGGCCCGGCCCCGTTTTTGAATTTTTCAATCACCATATAACGCATCTGACCATCCTACTGCACCGGCGGCAGCGTTACCGGCTTATACCCCAGTCGCCGCATCGCGCCCGATAGTGCATTCACGATTTCAGGGGCAACGCTTCGGCTGCAGACGACATAGAGATTCTGTTCTTCAATCGTGCCCAGACCGTCAATGGCAATGAGGTCGAGGGGCTGGTCAAACTTGCTCCGAAAAGCATCCCAGATATGGATGGGCACAAGGGTAAAGTCCGCCCGCTTCATCCGCACCATATCCAGCGCCTGTTCAATTTGTTGCGGCCGATAAGAGACTTCGGCCTTTGCACTGTCCAGATACGGATCAACATTCGGGCCGTAGATGAACTCTTTAACAAAAACACCCCGAAGATTGCTGTCAGACAGCATCGTCTTCACCGAGCCATGTTGCACGACCTTCGCGGCTGACACGCGGCTTGCCACCAGAACATGCCTTGGCAGCAGGTCCAGCGCATAGGGCACATAGGTCCACAGCCTCGCTCTTTCGCTATTGTATGCCCTGCCCGTCGCGCAAAACTTCCTGAGACCGGCATTCAAAAGGTCGGCTTCCGTCTTCAACGTGGTTTCAACCCAAGTAACACTGAGCCCCGCCTCATCGGCGATGCGGTTCATCTCGTCAAACCGTATGCCGGACATCTTACCGTCCTGCATCAGCATCTTGGGCGGAAAATCATAAAAGGTGATTGTGATAGGTTGATCGTCGGATGCGGTAGCCGTCAGGGAGCTCAGCAACAGCGCCAGTCCTGCCTGAAAGCGTCCGCCGAGTTTCATTGAATTCCCCTGAGCGTCATGATCGCATTTTGCGGTAATGCTACCAGACCCACGGCTAAAATGCCATCAATAGGGCTTTGGCCCCTTGGTGCTCATAAAGTAACGCTTGGCATGGTGGCGGGAAAACACCAGCCCCCCAAAAGTTGTCGCCAGAAGAAGGAGCGCCATCAAAAAATCTGTGCCTGCCATATCCGCCATGGGTCTTTTCCTTAATTATGACGCGATCAGTCTCGCGTCCAATTAAGGCAGACAGATGAAAAAAATGAGGTGATTTGGTAACGCCGGAATGAAAACCGGCAGCGCATTTGGAGACACGCTGCCGGCTAATTTTTGATGTCAGGCAATCAAGGGACTGCCCGATATCTTAGAGCTGATGCGTCACCGGTGGTTTACCAAGCGGCGGTGCGAAGTGGGTGAGGTTGATGCCCTCAACCGCGGCTTCATACTCTTCGATCTTTGGCGTGCGGCCAAGAATGGTGGAAAGCACCACAACAGGGGTGGACGCGAGCAGGCTTTCGCCCTTCTTCTCGTCGCTGTCTTCCACAACACGGCCCTGGAACAGGCGCGTGGATGTTGCCATCACGGTGTCGCCCTTCTCCGCCTTTTCCTGGTTGCCCATGCAGAGGTTACAACCCGGGCGCTCAAGATAGAGCGTGTTGTCATACTTGGTGCGAGCCGTGTTCTTTGGCGCGTCGTCGTTGAACTCGAAGCCTGCATATTTCTGCAGGACTTCCCAGTCGCCCTCAGCCTTCAACTCGTCAACGATGTTGTAGGTTGGCGGCGCGATCACCAGCGGTGCCTTGAACTCCACCGTGCCGTTCTGCTTCTCGATATTCTTGAGCATCTGGGCCACGATTTTCATGTCGCCCTTGTGCACCATACAGGAGCCAACGAAGCCGAGATCGACTTTCTTTTCGCCGCCATAGAAGGAAACAGGGCGGATCGTGTCGTGCGTATAGCGCTTGGATACGTCTGCGTTATTCACATCAGGGTCAGCGATCATTGGTTCAACGATTTGGTCCAGGTCCACAACGAACTCCGCGAAATATTTCGCGTTATCGTCTGGGCGGAGCGCAGGACGCTCGCCGGATTTGATCTCGGCGATCCGCTTGTTGGCGATATCGATCAGGCCCTGAAGGGTCTGGGCCGCATTGTCCATGCCCTTGTCGATCATGATCTGGATACGGCTTTTCGCGATCTCAAGCGACTGGATCAGCGTCTCGTCTTCAGAGATACAGATGGACGCCTTGGCTTTCATCTCCGCCGTCCAGTCGGTGAAGGTGAAGGCCTGGTCAGCCAACAGGGTGCCGATATGCACTTCGATCACACGGCCCTGGAACACGTTGTCGCCAAATTGCTTCAGCATCTGCGCCTGGGTCGCGTGCACCACATCGCGGAAGTCCATGTGGTTCTTGAGCGTGCCCTTGAAGGTCACTTTCACTGATTCCGGGATCGGCATGGTGGCTTCACCGGTTGCGAGCGCAAGCGCCACGGTGCCACTGTCGGCACCAAAAGCCACGCCTTTGGACATGCGGGTGTGGCTGTCGCCGCCGATAATCACAGACCAGTCGTCCACCGTGATGTCATTGAGGACCTTGTGGATTACGTCGGTCATGGGCGCATAAACACCCTTCGGATCGCGCGCGGTAATCAGGCCAAACTTGTTCATGAAGCTCATCAGCTTCGGGATATTGGCCTGTGCCTTCTTGTCCCACACAGACGCGGTGTGACAGCCTGACTGGTAAGCCCCATCCACGGTTGGCGAGATCACAGTCGCGGCCATCGCCTCCAGTTCCTGGGAGGTCATCAGGCCTGTGGTGTCCTGCGAGCCAACGATGTTCACTTTCACGCGAACGTCGGAACCGGCATGCAGCACCTTGCCCGGTGTGGAACCAACAGCGTTGCGGTTGAAGATTTTCTCAACAGCCGTCAGGCCCTGGCCTTCATGCGATACTTCCTTGGAGGTCGCATAAACTGCAGGTGCCTCAACACCCAGCGTTTCGGCTGCGAATGTTTGCAGCTTCTTGCCGAACACAACAGCGTAAGAACCACCGGCCTTGATGAATTCAACCTTCGGGTCTGTCAGTGCAGAAGAGATATCAACAAGCTCTTCGCCGGTTTCGCTATAGAGCTTCTTGGTTTTGGTGTTGATCGTCAGCACCGTGCCGTTATCGACAGAATAGACCTGCTCCAGCACCGGATCGCCGTTTGCATCCAGAACCGGTTTGCCGTCTGCGTCCAGCTTCTTGACCCAGTTCTTGAGATCAAGGCCGATACCGCCCGTCACGCCAACTGTTGTCAGGAAGATTGGCGAAATACCGTTGGTACCGCCAACGATGGGGGCAAAGTTCACAAACGGAACATATGGGCTGGCCTGCTTGCCGGTCCAGAGCGCCACGTTGTTCACGCCGGACATCCGGGATGAACCCACGCCCATGGTGCCCTTTTCCGCCACCAGCATCACGCGCGCATCAGGGTGCTGTTTCTGCAGCGCCTGAATGTCAGCCTGTGCCTTCTCCGAGATCATGCATTTACCGTGCAGCTCACGGTCCGAGCGGGAGTGCGCCTGGTTACCAGGAGAGAGAAGGTCAGTCGACACATCGCCTTCAGCGGCAATGTAAGTGACAACCTTGATCTCTTCTTCGATGTCCGGAAGCTTGGTGAAGAATTCAGCCTTGGCATAGCTTTCCAGAAGCTCTTTCGCCACTGCGTTGCCGGCCTGGTAGGCAGCTGCCAAGCGGTCAGTATCCGCCTCATACAGGAATACCTGCGACTTCAGGACGTCCGCCGCCTGGGCCGCGATCGCCGCATCGTCACCGAGCGCAAGATCGAGCAGAACCTCAACAGACGGGCCACCCTTCATGTGCGACAGAAGCTCGAAGGCGAAGTCTGGGGTGATTTCTTCAACAGCAGCCGTCCCGAGGATGATGTCCTTGAGGAACATGGCTTTCACGCCAGCCGCGCTGGTGGTGCCCGGCAGGGTGTTATAGATGAAGAAATGGAGTGAATCTTTCCGGTGTTCATTGCCTTGATCCATGATCTGGGCAATGAGCTCTTTCACAAGCGCGCCATCATCGATGGGCTTCGGATTCAGTCCCTGTGATTTTCGAGTTTCGATCTCATTCAAATATTCAGCGTACAAACCCATGACTATCCTGACATAAAAGTGTTAGAAGAAGCTTGAAACCCGGGCGGCAGGGATGGCTGCCGAGCAAGGGAAAAGCGGGCCGGCGCGCATACTATTTCAACAAGCGTTGGGTTGCAAGATGGTTCGGCGCGAAAAGCGTATGTTTTCGGCCATTTTTTGCGCTTTCCCGTACGCGAAATCGACCTATTTGAAACTCTTTAAGTGGAGGCCTTTATCTCATGACATCCGTTAGCAAGGACACACTCCAGACTCGCCGCACCCTTACGGTTGGTAGCAAAGAGTATGATTATTACAGCCTGAGGGCTGCTGAAGCCACAATCGGGGACGTCTCCAGGCTGCCCTACACGCTGAAGGTTCTCCTTGAAAACCTGCTGCGGTACGAGGACGGCACAAGCGTGACCGCCAACGATATCCAGGCACTGGCAGACTGGCAGAAAGAGCGCCGGTCAGACCATGAAATCGCCTACCGCCCGGCCCGCGTTCTGATGCAGGACTTCACGGGCGTGCCCGCAGTTGTTGACCTGGCCGCCATGCGCGATGCGATGGCCGAGATGGGCGGCGACCCGGAGAAGATCAACCCGCTGGCGCAGTGCGACCTGGTGATCGACCACTCGGTGATGGTGGACAAATTCGGCACACCGCAGGCCTTCAAGCAGAATGTTGACCTGGAGATGGCGCGGAACGCCGAACGGTATGAGTTCCTCAAATGGGGCCAGAACTCGCTCAACAATTTCAACGCCGTGCCGCCCGGCACCGGCATCTGCCACCAGGTGAACCTTGAATATATCGCCAAAGCGGTATGGACCTCAGATGAAGGCGGCCGCACGGTGGCCTACCCGGACACCTGCGTCGGCACCGACAGCCACACCACCATGGTGAACGGCCTTGCGGTTCTGGGCTGGGGCGTCGGCGGCATTGAAGCCGAAGCTGCCATGCTGGGCCAGCCGGTCTCCATGCTGATCCCCGAAGTTGTCGGCTTCAAGCTGACCGGCAAGCTCAATGAAGGCATCACCGCAACCGACCTGGTGCTGACCGTGGTTCAAATGCTGCGCGAAAAGGGCGTTGTGGGCAAATTCGTTGAATTCTTCGGTGACGGCCTTGATGAACTGACGCTCGCAGACCAGGCAACCATCGCCAACATGGCTCCCGAATATGGCGCCACATGCGGCTTCTTCCCCATTTCCCGGCGTACGCTTGACTATATGACCTTCACAGGCCGCGACGATGAGACCGTTGCCCTTGTTGAAGCTTACGCCAAGGAGCAGGGCATGTGGCGGGATGCATCAAGCCCGGAGCCACTGTTCACCGACACGCTTGAGCTGGATATCTCTACCGTCAAACCGTCGCTCGCGGGGCCAAAGCGCCCGCAGGACCGGGTTGAGCTTGATGTTGCCGCAGAGGCATTTGAAGGCGTGCTCGAAGGGTTCGGCAAGAAAGGCGACGATACCGACTATATCGTCGACGGCGAAGACTTTGCGCTCAATCAGGGCGATGTCTGTATCGCGGCCATCACCAGCTGCACCAACACATCGAACCCCGATGTATTGGTAGCAGCCGGCCTTGTTGCCAAGAAAGCCAATGCGCTTGGCCTCAAGCGCAAGCCCTGGGTCAAGACCTCCTTTGCGCCCGGCAGCCAGGTGGTGACGGACTATCTGGACAAGGCAGGCCTGACCGAACATCTGGACGCCCTTGGCTTCAACCTTGTGGGCTATGGCTGCACCACCTGTATCGGCAACTCCGGCCCGCTGGAGCCCGCCATCTCGAGGACCATCAACGAAAACAATATGGTGTGCGTCAGCGTCCTGTCGGGTAACCGGAACTTTGAAGGCCGGGTCAGCCAGGACATCAGGGCCAACTATCTGGCTTCGCCGCCGCTGGTGGTCGCCTATGCCATCGCGGGATCGATGAAGATCAATGTGGCCACTGACCCCATCGCCCAGACCGAAGACGGCAGGGATGTGTACCTCAAGGACCTGTGGCCCACGAATGCGGAAGTCCAGGCCGAGATCGAGAAGGCGCTGACGCGTGAGATGTTCATCGAACGCTACGCCAATGTGTTCCTGGGCACGCCCGAATGGCAGGCGGTTCCTGTGTCTGAAGGCAAGACCTATGAGTGGAACAGCAAATCCACCTACATCCAGCACCCCCCCTATTTCCTGGGCATGAGCCAGCAGGTAGCCGCCACCTTAAACATCATCGGCGCACGACCGCTTGCGCTTCTGGGGGACAGCATCACGACCGACCATATCTCACCCGCCGGCGCCATCAAGGCCGACAGCCCGGCAGGCCAATATCTGCAGTCGAAGGGTGTAGCCAAGGCAGACTTCAACTCATATGGCTCCCGCCGCGGCAACCATGAAGTGATGATGCGCGGCACCTTCGCCAACATCCGGTTGAAGAACCTGATGGCGCCGGGCACCGAAGGCGGCTGGACCACACACCAGCCATCGGGCGAGCTGATGAGCATCTTTGATGCATCGATGAAATACCAGGAAGACAGCACACCGCTTGTGGTTATCGGCGGCAAGGAATATGGCACTGGCTCAAGCCGCGACTGGGCCGCCAAGGGCACCAACCTTCTCGGCGTCAAAGCGGTGCTGGTGGAGAGCTTTGAGCGCATTCACAGGTCCAACCTTGTGGGCATGGGCGTGCTGCCACTCCAGTTCAAGGAAGGAGATGGCCGCGAAAGCCTGGGGCTTGTAGGCACCGAAGTGTTCGACGTCACGGGCATTGAGGGCACGATTGAGCCCCGCCAGGACGTGGCTGTCACCATCCATTATGCTGACGGCACAACAAAAGAGATCACTGCCCTTTGCCGCATCGATACCGAAGACGAGGTGGACTACTACAAGCACGGCGGCATCCTGCATTATGTGCTCAGGCGCCTGGCGGCATAGGCTTTCAGATAGCGTATTTACTCGGAAAGGGCCGTACTGCGGCCCTTTTTTGTGGGAAGGCCCTTTTAGTGGGCAGCAAAGTCTCCGTCATCGTCAGGTGTCAGCACCCTGATGAAGGAAAGTAGATAGGTCACATTGCCATGCTCGTCGCGCGCCGGAAGGTCCAGAATGTCGGCAGCGATATGTTCCCTGCCATTATGGGGCAGAAAGCCGACGAACCGGCCGATGCACGGCGTGCGAATAAGCCTCGCGCAATAGCTGCTGAGGTTCACAAGCTTGGGATGGTCAACCTCGGACAAATGCATGCCCTGCCACAAGACACCGCTGAACAGCCTGCGGTATTCCTCGCCCAGGATGCGTATCTCCCCGTCTTCCGGAGCGCCAGGGAAATGCATCAGGTTGAAAAAGGCATGCCAGCCCGCCAGCTCCTGAAAATGAAAATCCGCCTTGAAAGGCGGAATGCGTGGGTCGGTGGATTTCGACCGATAGAGGTCGACAATGCCCTCGAAGCCTTCCAGCGATGAGAGATCCTCGTTCATTTCCATGAAACAGGCTCGCCCCCATTTGTGCCGGATAACCTTTGGCCTTGCGCTATGTTCCACCTGTAGCACCTTCGATAATCCTACTCCGATTACAGTGTCGACTGGGCATACCCGCCATGATAAGGAATGCTCACACACTGGTGATTGGCAGTTGACATTCTCTGACGATAGACTGGATTTATGAGAAAGTGGTTAATACTCCTTGCCCTGTTTGCAACGGGCTTCAGCGCCTCGGCGGATGACGCGAAAGCGCCGCGCCTGACGGTGATCGAGCTCTTTACAAGCCAGGGCTGTTCATCCTGCCCGCCCGCTGACGCGGCGCTCAGAAGCCTGCGTGGCCGCCCCGGCATCCTGACGCTTTCCTGGGCTGTGGATTATTGGGACCGACTTGGCTGGGAAGACACATTCGCCCATCCGCACAACAGCATGCGGCAGGCCGCCTACAATAAGCGCCTGGGTCGCGGCGGTGTTTTCACGCCGCAGATGATCCTTGATGGCCGGGTGCAGTGTGTGGGTTCCAAACCTGAAAAGGTCCGTGCGTCTATTGATAAAGCCCGTGCGATCGAACGCCCGGTGATCACACCGGCGCTCGCGGAAACTGCCGATGGCAAGGTCGAGCTGACGCTTCCTGCCGCCAATGTCGGCGACATGGTATCCGTCCGCGTGGTCTGGTTCCTCAGTGACGCGACGGTGCAGATCGGCGACGGCGAAAATCAGGGCCGGTCCCTGCATTATACCAATGTTGTGCGGACGTCCGACATCCTGATGGACTGGAAAGGTGACGCCAAAACGGTGATGCTTGACCCGGCGGATGGCCTCAAGGCCGGTGCAGACCATGTGGCGATCCTGCTGCAGGATGATTATGGTCACGGCCCGATCGTTGGGGCAGCCTCCATGGCCATTGGACAGGCCTCCACAACAGCCGCCAGCGCCCGCTGAACCGCCACTGCCTGGGCGGTCGCAACAAAAGCAATTTCTTGACTTTGCGGCCGAAAACCGTCATAGAGCGCGCCAACCTGCTTGACCCAAGGGGCCTGCAGCGCGCAATGAAAGCGTGAGAATGCCCGACTGTTTTGGGCAGATGATTGAACGAAGTTTCCGTGCGACAGTCGCACAAACCCAGTCAGTGACAAGGCCGATACGGCCCCTGCCCGGTTGAGGAAAAGGCGTTCATTCGAAATGAATGCAGCAGCGCCCATGGCCTGCCTTAACCGTGTTAGGAAAACTGAATGACTGACTTCACCGCGCTTGGTCTGAGCGTGCCTGTAATGGATGCGCTCGAGTCCGAAGGCTTCAAGACCGCCACCAAAATTCAAGCCCGTACCATCCCGTTCCTTCTGGACGGTCGCGATGTCGTGGGCCTTGCCCAGACGGGCAGCGGCAAGACAGGCGCCTTCGTGCTGCCAATGATCGAACGGCTGCTCAATCACGAGGAACGGCCGAAATCAGGCATGCCGCGTGCTCTGATCCTTGCGCCAACCCGCGAGCTGGCGATCCAGATCACCGATGCGGTGAAGACCTTCTCGCGCAACACCAAGCTGAGGAACTGCACCATCTTTGGCGGCGCCCCCTACCGCACGCAAACCCATATCCTGCGCCGCGGCGTGGATATCCTTGTGGCAACGCCGGGCCGCCTCTTGGACCATATGAAGCAGGGAAATATCTATCTGGATGAAGTTGAGTATTTCGTGCTGGATGAAGCTGACCGCATGCTGGACATGGGCTTTGTTGACGACGTGACAAAAATCTCCGCCAACATCCGGCGTGAGCACCAGAGCGTGATGTTCTCCGCGACCCTCAATGACAAGATCAAGGATCTGGCGTCCACGCTTCTGAAAAACCCGGAGCATGTTGAGATCACGCCGGAAGCTACCGTTGCCGACAACCTGATCCACAAGGTAATGTTCGTGGCGCGGCACGACAAACATGAGCTGCTGTTCCACATGATCGAAGAAAAGCGCGTTTCCAAAGCCCTTATCTTCGTGCGCACCAAAAAAGAAGCCGACGAGTTGGCGGAAATCATGCTCGAGAAGGGCTATCTGGTTGACGCCATCCACGGCGACAAGCAGCAGCGCCAGCGCGAACGCATCATCCGCTCTTTCCGGAGCGACAAGATCGATTTCCTCGTGGCGACCGACGTGGCGGCACGCGGTATCGACGTCAAGGACATCGACCATGTGTTCAACATCGATGTGCCGATCGAAGCTGAAAGCTATGTCCACCGCATCGGCCGCACCGCCCGCGGCGGCAAAAGCGGCGAAGCCTATACTTTCTGTTCAAAAGGTGAATTCAACCTGCTGCAGGCCATTGAGCGCCTGATCAAGATGCGGATCGAGATCGATCACGATCACCCGTTCCCACAGCAGCCCAACCCCAAGAAAGGCAAGGCCAAAGTACGTCCGCGCCCGGGTGGCCCGCGCACAGACCGCGCAGAAGCCAGCGGAAAGAAGCGGAAAGACCGCAAAGACCGGACGCCGCTTCACAAGCAGAGCAAGCACCGCAAAGGCCAGAGCGCTGCAGGCAAAGCTTCTGGCAAACCAGGTAAAAGCAGGCCCGCAAAAGGCAAGTCCGACCAGGGCAAGCCCACGAAGGGCAAGCCAGCCCGCAGCGGTAAGCCAATGGCGAAATCGGCCCGCCCGAAGAAAAGCGGTGGCGGCTTCGATACCCTGAAGCGTCGTGCTTGATCTGAGGGCCTGATCTGGGGCGCTGATCCAAAGACAGGCTTGGCGGATTGACAGAATTGTGCCTAGGATGCGTTCCATGAAACACATCCTGGGCATTTTCATTTTTGCCGTCGTGCTGGCGAACTCCGCCACCGCGGCGGACCTTTTCTTTGAAACCGAGGCTGCCTATCAGGCGAGCCAGGCAGAACGCAACAAGGGTGTCGCAGCCTTCCGCGAAGGCGACCACCAGACCGCTCTGACGCACATCGAAGAAGCCCTCAGGCACCGACCCAATCACCCCCTGCTTGTGGGATATGTGGCCTATCTGGCGGCGGAAACGGGCGATACAGACAAGGCCTGGAAGGCCGCCAATCAGTATGCGGCGCTGGGTGTCGCGCCGGGGGCCGATATCCGCCTCGCGCTCAGGAACGCGCTGGGTGAAGTGCGCGGCGATGAGCTGGACCGCCTGTTTGATGCCAACATGGCGGTGGCAGGTAGCGCCCAAGTAAAACTCATGCTGCCGGAAAACCACCGGTTGGTGGAAGGCATCGCACAGGACGCCCACGGGCGCTTCTATTTCGGCACCGTGGTGTCGGGCGAAATCATCCGCATGGACGCCACTGGCCCGAAAAAGATCGTCGACGCCAAACAGCATGAGTTTGGCAGCTTCTTCGGCATGACCTTCCATGACGGCAGCCTTTACGCCACCTTCGCCCACATCGAGCAGACCCCCGGCTATACTGAAGGCGAAGGCCAGACCGGCATCGCCCGCATCGATCCGGCAACCGGAGACATTCAGGATGTCTGGACGCTGCCGGGCGGCACGGAAGACCAACAGCTGGCGGATATCACCGTGACCAAGGATGGCAGCATTTTCGCCACGGACGCCAAAGGCGGGAAGGTCTATCAGATCACGGGCGATACGCTGTTCCCGCTGTTCGCCCATGATGGTTTCATGAGCCCACAAGGGATCGCGGAAACCGCTGACGGCCAGCTGATCATGGCGGACTATGGCCGCGGCCTGTGGCATCTGGACCGGAAGAGCGGCGATGTGAGCCTGCTCGGCGTCCCGACGGACGCCAGCCTGCACGGCATTGACGGGCTGGCACGCGGTGGCGATAGGCTGATTGCCATCCAGAACGGGGTCAACCCGCACCGCATTCTGGCGCTGACAATCACTGAGGATGGCAGGTCTGTTCAAAATGTCGTGGTGAAGGCACAGGCCCTGCCTGATTTTGACGAACCCACCCTTGGGGTCGGCACCCCAGACGGCTTCTATTTCATCGCCTCAAGCCAGTGGCCCAAGTTCGGGCCGGGCGGCATGGTCAAGGAAGGCACTGTGGTTAGCCCCACCGCGGTGATGAAGCTCAATTAATCGACACTGTCGCTGACAATGTCATAAACATCCGGGAACAGGGTGCGCTCAAAAATGCCAACCTTGGCCTTGTAGCCCGGCTTGAAAAAGAAGGGGGCGAGCGTTTCAATGGTGCGTTCCTGCCCGTCTGCGAACCGTACCGTGATCAGGCGATAGCCGTTGCCGCCGGGCACGTCCTCAAGCTTGACGATTTCAGCAACCACCGTGATGGAGGGCTTGGCGGGTACGCGCGAGAAGAACCACGCACCGACGGCCACAGCAAGCAGCACAAACCCTATGGGTAAAAACCTTTTCATTCCAAATCCCCCACTTCTTTTAGTTGCGCTTGCGCCCATTTGGCTGCATCACGCACCACGGCGCTTTCATCCTCGCAAAGCTTGGTCACACGTGGCAAGTGGCTTTCGTCGCCCGAATTGCCGATGGCATAAAGCACATTGCGGACAAACCGGTCACGGCCAATGCGTTTGATCGGGCTGCCGGAAAACACTTCGCGGAAAGTAGCGTCGTCCAGTTCGGCCAGGTCTTCAAGTGCCGGGGCGCCCAGTTCCACCCGCGCGTGGAAGGCGGCCTCCGCCGAGACCTGCGCGAACTTGTTCCAGGGGCAGGCGGCCAGGCAATCATCACAGCCATAGATGCGGTTGCCAAGCGCCTTGCGGAACTCTTCCGGAATCGGGTCCTTGTGTTCGATCGTCAGGTAGCTGATACAGCGCCGGGCGTCGATCTGATAGGGCGCGGGGAAGGCGTCTGTCGGGCAGGCATCAAGGCAGGCCCGGCAACTGCCGCACTGGTCCCGGTGCGGTTCGTCTGTGGGCAAGTCCAGGGTGGTATAGATGGCGCCCAGGAAAAGCCAGCTGCCAAAATCGGGGCTGACCATATTGGTGTGCTTGCCTTGCCAGCCAAGGCCTGCGGCGGCAGACAGCGGCTTTTCCGGCACGGGCGCGGTGTCCACGAATACCTTCAGTTCGCAGCCCCAGGTCTCCACCATCCAGCGCGCCAGCGCCTTCAGGCGTTTCTTGATGATGTCGTGATAATCCTTGCCGCGCGCATAGACGGAGATATTGCCGAAGCCCTTTTCCTCAAGCAGCAGGCGCGGGTCTGCCTTCGGGCCATAGTTAACGCCCAGCATGATGGCGCTTTTCGCCTCGGGCCACAGGTTCGTGGGGCTTTCGCGGTGATGCAGGCGCTCTTTCATCCAGGCCATGGTGCCGTGGCGGTCCTGCGCCACGAACGCCCGAAGCCCCTCTACCACCTTGTCGCTGGTTTCCGCGCGTGTGATGCCGAAGGCGTCGAAGCCCAGCTCGCGTGCTTTTTCTTCAAGCGCGCCCCGAATGTCGCCGGGGCCGGATTTCGGACCCCCCGACACCTTAGAAATCCAGTTCGCAATAGTGCGCCGGCGGCTTCAGCCCGGTGATGCGGTCTTCAAGAAGCGCGCGCACAGACCGGCGGGACTTGACCCGCACATACCATTCCTTGACCTGCGGCCAGTCTTCCCAGTTGATGTCGCCGAAATAGTCGACCACCGAAATGTGCGCGGCAGCCGCTGCATCTGCCATGGTGAACTGCGGCCCCGCCAGATAGTGGCGGCGCTCCGACAGGTAAGAGATATATTTTAGGTGCACCTTCAGGTTATGGGCCGCACAGCGGATGGCTTCCGAATCCGGCTCGCCCATCCTAAGGAACCGCTTGAACAGCTTTTCCGAGACCGTATGGCGCGTCACTTCCGTACCCAACTTATTATGGAACCAGCCCGTAAGGCGGCGGATTTCATAGCGGTCTTCCGCGTCGCCGATCAGCATCGGCGGCTCCGGGATCACTTCCTCAAGATATTCGGCGATGGCCATGGTGCCGGAATAGGCGTGCCCGTCGTCCATCACCAGCACAGGCACCTCGCCTGCAGGGTTAAGGGCAAGGAAAGCCGGGCGGCGCTCCCACTCCTTTTCAAGGCGCAACTCAAAAACCACGCGCTTCTCCACCAGAAGCGCGCGTACAAACCGCGCGGAAGGACTAAGCCAGTGATGATAAAGTATTGGCATAACAGCCCCTTATTAGCCGATGCGTAGCGCCGCGCCAATCCGGAAAACGCTGGCACACGTGAAAAACCCCCGGGAAGGCAAATGCTCCCCAGGGGTTATGGTCTCTTTCAATTAAGGCTGTTGTTTGACAGGCCGCTTTATGCCGTCAAGGCTTCCTCTTCGGCTTCGTCGCTTATCGGATACTCCAGCCGGTTCACCATTTCCTTCGGCACAACCTGCCAAAATTTGCCCCGCTTGGCTTCCCAGTTTGAAAGCACCGTCGCGCCCCAGCGAGAGTGGGTTTCCGCTACATGCTCCTCAACGAGGGCCTTCAGGACAGCTTCCCAGTGCGCGGAAGACAGGCGATTATAAAGCACCGTTTCCTCGTTCACATGTTCTTCGAACGTGCCTTCAGCGTCGAGAACGAAGGCCATGCCGCCGGTCATACCCGCGCCGAAGTTGTCACCAACCCCGCCAAGGATCACCGCTGTGCCGCCGGTCATATATTCGCAGCCGTTGGCACCACAGCCTTCAACCACCACTGTCGCGCCCGAGTTCCGGACCGCGAAACGCTCGCCCGCCTGGCCGGCCGCAAACAGCTTGCCCGCCGTGGCACCATACAGCACGGTGTTGCCAATGATGGTGTTGTCGTTTGAGTTGAACGACGCCCGGTTCGATGGCCGCACCACAATGGTGCCACCCGAAAGGCCCTTGCCGACATAGTCGTTGGCGTCACCCGCCACTTCAAGCTTCAAGCCCTGCACCGCAAAAGCGCCGAGCGACTGACCGGCAGAGCCGCGCAGCCGCACGGTCACATGGTCAGGCTTCAGGCCGGTCATGCCGAAGGTCCGCGTGATCTCTGATGAGAAGCGCGTGCCAATGCCGCGAAGCGTGTTCTGCACCGAGTATGTCAGCTGCATCTTCTCGCCTTTACTGAAGACTGCCTTGGCGTCCTCCAGCATCTGGGCGTCCAGCGTGTCCGGCACTTCGTTGCGGCCTTCAAGCGTGCAAACAGCGCGGCGGTTACGGCCGCCGACTTGCACCAGAAGTGGGTTGAGGTCCAGATCATCCAGATGGTCCGCGCCGCGACTGACCTGATGCAGCAGGTCCGTGCGGCCAATGATGTCATCGAGCTTCTGGACCCCGAGCTCAGCCAGGATTTCGCGCACTTCTTCAGCGATGAAGCTGAACAGGTTCACCACCTTGTCGGCCGTGCCGTCGAACTTCTTGCGAAGGTCTTCGTCCTGCGTACAGATGCCCACCGGGCATGTGTTCGAGTGGCACTGGCGCACCATGATGCAGCCCATGGCCACAAGGCTTGCCGTGCCCACGCCGTATTCCTCAGCGCCCAGCATTGCGGCGATCACCACGTCGCGCCCCGTGCGGATACCGCCATCGGTCCGCAGTTGCACCCGGTGACGAAGCCCATTGAGGGTGAGCACCTGATTGACCTCTGCAAGACCAATCTCCCACGGCGTTCCGGCATATTTGATGCTGGTCTGCGGGCTTGCGCCCGTGCCGCCCGAATGGCCGGACACCAGGATCACGTCGGCGTGCGCTTTCGCAACACCGGCGGCGATGGTGCCGATACCGGCAGAAGACACCAGCTTCACACACACCCGTGCCCGCGGGTTGATCTGCTTCAGGTCGTAAATCAGCTGCGCCAGATCCTCGATCGAATAGATGTCATGGTGCGGCGGCGGCGAGATCAGCGTCACACCAGGCGTGGAGTGCCTGAGGCGTGCGATCATTTCCGTCACCTTAAAGCCCGGCAGCTGGCCACCTTCACCCGGCTTGGCGCCCTGGGCCACCTTGATCTCAAGTTCTTCACAGGCGTTCAGATATTCAGCCGTCACCCCAAAGCGACCGGAGGCCACCTGCTTGATCGGGCTGTTGGCATTGTCGCCGTTTTCATACGGCGTATAGCGTTCCTTGTCTTCGCCACCCTCGCCCGAGACGGACTTGGCGCCAATGCGGTTCATGGCAATCGCCAGCGTTTCATGCGCTTCTTTTGAAAGCGCCCCCAGGCTCATGCCCGGCGTGATGAAACGCTTCCTGATCTGGGTGATCGATTCGACCTCATCCAGCGGCAGGGCCTCATCCGCCCGGCGGAAGTCCATCAGGTCCCGCAGGTTCACCGGCGGCAGGTTATGCAGCCCTCGTGAATAGGTCAGATATTTTGCGTAATTATCCTGTGTGACTGCCGTTTGCAGCAAGTGAATCAGCTGGCCGTCATGGGCATGCACCTCACCGCCGCGGCGGTACCGGTAAATGCCGCCGATGGGCAGGCTCGCGCCTTCCTCATCAAATGCCTTGGCGTGCTGCTCAAGCACCTTGTGCTGGATACCCGAAAGGCCGATGCCTGAGATTTTCGTCGGCATGCCCGGGAAGAACTCCGCCACCAGCGACCGCGAGAGGCCAAGCGCCTCGAAATTGTTGCCGCCCCGGTAACTTGAGATCACCGAAATGCCCATCTTGGACATGATCTTCAGGAGTCCCTGGTCGATGGCCTCAGACGCGCGCCAGATGGCGTCGTTGAGGTCCATGTCGCCAAACAGGCCCTTGGCGTGCCGGTCTGCGATCGCATCCTGCGTGAGGTAAGCGTTCACCGTGGTCGCCCCCGCGCCGATCAACACAGCGAAATAGTGTGGGTCCAGACATTCGGAGGAACGCACATTCAGGCTGGTGAAGGTGCGCAGGCCTTCATTGATAAGGTGTGTATGCAGGCCGCCCGCCGCCAGGATCATCGGCACCGGCGCACGGTCTGCGCTGATGGCCTCGTCCGTCAGGAACAGGTGGCCCCGGCCTTCGCGTACGGCGTCCTCCGCCTCGCGCCGGATACGGTCCAGTGCTTCCCGAAGCGCGCCGTCGCCACCGCGGGCATCGAACGTACAGTCGATCACCTGCGCTTCGTCACCGAAATGACTGATCAGCGTTTTCCATTCTCGGTTCGAAATCACAGGGCTGTCGAGCACGATGGCACCCGCCTGCGTATGACCGGCATCAAGCACGTTGTTGAAGTTGCCGAAACGGGTTTTCAGCGTCATCACCCGGTGTTCGCGCAGGCTGTCGATCGGCGGGTTGGTTACCTGGCTGAAATTCTGCCGGAAATAATGGCTGAGGTTGCGGTATTTCGAGGACAGCACAGCCAGCGGCGTGTCGTCGCCCATGGAGCCAATGGCTTCCTTGGCGGTCATCACCTGCGGCTGCAAAATCAGCTCAAGGTCTTCATGGCTCAAGCCCGCCACAATCTGGCGACGCCGAAGCTCTTCACCCGTAAACTCCGGCTCTTCCGGGCCACGGAAGCCGGGCAGTTCGTCAATCTTGCGGATATCCTCAACCCAGTCCTCAAACGGCTGGCTTGCGGCCATCTTGTCCTTGATTTCACGGTCGTGATAGAAGCGGCCTTCCTTGAGGTCGAGCGCGATCATCTGACCCGGGCCAAGGCGGCCTTTTTCCAGCACGTCTTCTTCATCCACAACCACCATGCCGGTTTCCGACCCCACGATCAGATAGCCGTCGTTCGTCACCGTGAAGCGCATGGGGCGCAGGCCGTTCCGGTCCAGCCCTGCGATAACCCAGCGGCCATCAGTGGCAGCAAGCGCGGCCGGGCCGTCCCACGGCTCCATCACAGAGTTGGTATAGGCATACATGGCGCGGTGCGCGTCCGGCATGCTTGGTTTGTTGGTCCAGGCTTCAGGGACCAGAAGGGTTTTCACCATCGGCGCGTCACGGCCCGCGCGCACCATCACCTCAAACACCGCGTCAAGCGCTGCGCTGTCGGATGCGCCCTTTGGCACCACAGGCTTGATATCTTCGGAATGCTCACCGAACGCGATGGAGGCCATCCGGATCTGGTGGCTGCGCATCCAGTTCACGTTGCCGCGAATGGTGTTGATCTCACCGTTGTGGGCCAGCATGCGGAACGGCTGGGCCAGCCACCACTGCGGGAATGTGTTGGTGCTGTAGCGCTGGTGATAAAGCGCGAAACTTGAGATAAACTTCTCGTCCAAAAGATCCGGATAGAAGGTGGAAAGCTGCTCGGCGAGGAACAGGCCCTTGTAGATCACCGACCGGCAGGACAGCGAACAGATATAGAAATCCCCGACCTGCGCCTTGATCACAGCGGCTTCGATTCGGCGACGGCAGACATAAAGCTCGCGCTCAAAGTCCTCTTCGCTCGCGCCCTTGGTGTTCTCGATCATGATCTGCTCGATCTCCGGGCGCGTGGCCTCGGCCTTCTCGCCGATCACATCGATATCCACAGGCACCTGGCGCCAGCCATAGATGGCATAGCCAAGCGCGAGGATTTCCTTCTCAACAATCGTGCGGCAGGTTTCCTGGGCAGAAAGATCAACCCGCGGCAGGAACACCATGCCCACAGCCAGCTTGCCCTCAGACGGTTTATGGCCCGTGGCGCGCACATGTTCCTTGAAGAATTCCTGCGGGATTTCCACGTGGATGCCCGCGCCGTCGCCGGTTTTGCCGTCAGCGTCCACAGCACCCCGGTGCCAGATGGCCTTCAGGGCCTCAATGCCGCGCAATACCACTTCGCGCTTCGGCTTGCCGTCCAGCGCCGCAATAAGGCCAACGCCGCAGGAGGAATGCTCATCAACCGGGTCGTAAAGACCGATTGGGCCAGGGACGTGCTCGTTAAACTGTTGCATTGATAATACTCCCTCGCGTTACGCTACCTGGCGCGCTTTTTCTTTGAGATACTTCTTGATGCTGTCGGCGGCGTCGCGGCCGTCGCGGATGGCCCACACAACAAGCGATGCCCCGCGCACGATGTCGCCTGCGGCGAACACGCCGTCCAGGTTGGTCATCATGCTTTGGTGGTCCACCGTTACCGTGCCCCAACGCGTCACCCGAAGCTCAGGCGCGCCAAACATGGCCGGCAGGTCTTCGGGCTCAAACCCCAGCGCCAGAATGGCCAGGTCGCAATCAAGCGTATAGGATGAATTCGGCACCGGTTCCGGCGCCTGGCGGCCCGTGGCGTCCGGTGCGCCCAGGCGCATCTCGTAAACGCGGACACCTTCGACAACATCGTCGCCCGTGAAGGCCTCCGGCCCCGCGAGCCAGACAAATTCAACGCCTTCTTCCTCCGCGTTCTGCACTTCGCGCACAGAACCGGGCATGTTTTCCCGGTCGCGGCGATAGACACATTTCACAGATTTGGCGCCCTGGCGCACGGCCGTGCGCACGCAGTCCATCGCGGTGTCGCCACCACCGATCACAACTACATTCTTGCCGGTCGCATTCAGGCTGCCGTCATTATATTCCGGCACATCATCGCCCATGCCCACCTTGTTGGAGGCTGTCAGGTAATCCAGCGCCTCGCGGATGTTGCCAAGACCCACACCCGGCACCTTCAGGCCGCGCGCGCGGTAAACACCAGTGGCGATCAGAAGCGCATCATGCTTTTCCCTGAGCTCGCTCAGGCCCGCCTCGTCACCCACCTCGAAATCCAGATGGAACGTGATGCCGGATTGCTCCAGCCGGCCCGTACGGCGCTCCACCACATCCTTTTCAAGCTTGAAGCCGGGGATGCCGTATATCAGCAGGCCGCCAGCGCGGTCATGCCGGTCATAGATATGAACCTGAAAACCCGCTTTCCGAAGTTCTTCAGCCGCCGCAAGGCCCGCCGGGCCCGCGCCGATGATGCCAACGCTTTCCTTCAGCTCCACGCGCGGGGTGATCGGCTTGATCCAGCCCTGCTCCCAGGCATTGTCCGTGATGAATTTCTCTACGCTGCCGATGGTGACGGATTTGAAATCCTTCTCGATCACACAGTTGCCTTCGCACAGGCGGTCCTGTGGGCAGATGCGGCCGCAGATTTCCGGCATATTGTTGGTGGAAGCCGCCATCTCGTACGCTTCCTCCAGCCGGTTTTCAGCCGTCAGGCGCAACCAGTCTGGAATATTATTCCCGAGCGGGCAGTGAATATGACAGAAGGGCACACCGCACTGGCTGCAGCGGCTGGCCTGTTCTTCTGCGCCTTCAATATTATAGCGCGCGTAAACTTCGTCGAAATCGCCGACGCGTTCTTCCGCTTTGCGCTTTTCCGGCATTTTCTGGTCGATCGAAACAAATTTCAAAAGATCGTCGGCCATAAGTCACCCTTCTTCTGGTCACGGTTTATCTCGAATCTTCAGACACTTGGAGACAAAGGGAGGCTTCGGCGGTCCTTCATTCAGGGTCGTCGGCAGAGCCTCTGGATTGTCGCGTAATAATAGTGTCTGCGAATCTGCTTGTGCGCATTATATGTTCAAAAATCTCAAATTTCGAGTAAAAAATGCATAATAGGACATAAAAGCTGACCTATTATAGCTAAACCCATTGAAAATATCGAGTCTTTTTCGGTGATGGTCGCTTATTTTAGTACCACATTGGTATCATATAGAATGTCGCATCCCGGATAGGGCGCTGATATAAGGAATCAACAAATTGGTCGGCGCGCTGAATGCCGGCTTAGGGGAGGACATTCTTTTGACCGCGCTGCATATTTTCGTTCTGGCCATTGTCCAGGGCATCACCGAATTCCTGCCCATCAGCTCAAGTGGTCATCTGATCCTTGTGCCCGCGCTCACCGGCTGGCCGGATCAGGGGCTGATGATGGATGTGTCGGTGCATGTGGGCACGCTTGTCGCCGTGCTCCTGTATTTCCGTGAGGACACCAAAGGCCTGTTCCTGGCGGCACTTGGCGCAGTTGGCATCGCGCCTGCCCGCCGCGCGGTCGCGGACACCATCTATGCGAAGCTTTTCTGGGCGCTGGTGATCGCCACCATCCCGGCGGTCATCTTCGGCTTCGCGGTGAAAGTATCTGGCCTTGCTGACCTGATGCGCGGCGCGGCCGTTATCGCTACCACCTCGATCGTGTTCGGCCTCTTGCTGTATGTTGCCGACAAAAAAGGCGCGACCGAGAAGATGCTGGACCGCATGGCCGTAAAGCCCGCGCTGATCATCGGTTTCGCGCAGGTTCTGTCGCTGATCCCCGGCACCAGCCGCGCCGGCATCACCATGACGGCGGCGCGCTATCTGGGCTTTGGCCGGCAGGAAGCGGCGCGTTTTTCCATGCTGCTGTCGATCCCGACAATATTGGGCGCCGGCGTGCTCTTGGGCAAGGATGTGGCCGACAGCGGCGATCCGGTGATCTGGGTCGATGCCGCCATCAGCGCCGGGCTGGCGTGCCTTGCAGCCCTTGCTGCGATCCATTTCCTGATGAAATGGCTGGAGCGCGCCAATATGACCATCTTTGTGGTTTACCGCGTGCTTCTGGGCGTCGGGCTGTTTGCTCTTATCGGGACAGGCACCATCTAGGACGCCCTGAACTGCCCCTTCGGCTTATATTGCTGGCTGTAGCGCGGCAGCACGCCCGCGATCCCGGTTGGTGTAATACCGAAGGCCTCGAACCCTTCCGCCCCTTCCGACACGATATTGTCTGACCTGAGGAGCGTCACCTGATCGCGCGTCAGCGGCGGGTTCGGCAGCATCTGCATAAAGGTGGCCTGCAGCATCGCCAGGCCCCACGGCACGCGGATGATTGGCCGGTGGGTGCCGATGCGGTCCATCATGTCCTGTAGAAGGGCGCGAAGGCTCATTGCTTGCGGGCCGCCAAGCTCGAACGTCTTGCCCTCAAACGCGTCACCGCCACGGCTCGCCATCACCGCCGCCGCCGCCACATCGTCCACATAAACGGGCTGGAACTTGGTGTCCGCGCCCGGAATGGGCAGAATGGGGAACATCTTCACCAGTTTGGCGAAGCGGTTATAGAAGCCGTCTTCCGGCCCGATCACAACGCTGGGCCGCAGGACCGTTGCTTTCGGGAAGGCCGACAGCACCGCGTCTTCGCCCATGGCCTTGGTGCGGGCATAGCGGCTATCGGATGCGTGCGTGGCCCCCAGCGCCGACATATGCACCATATGTTTGACGCCTTCCTCTGACGCCACACGGGCCACAAGCCCCGCGCCTTCCGCCTGCAGCGCCTCAAACGTCTGCCCGCCACTGTTATAAAGAATACCTACCAGATTGATCACCGCGTCCGCGCCGCGGATCGCCCGCCTGACAGAGGCCTCATTCTTCAGATTCGCGGCCATCAGCTGTATCTGGCCCAACTCCCCCAGCGGCTTGAGGAACAGCGCCTCATTGGGGCGGCGCACGGCCACGCGCACCCGCGCGCCTTCGCGCGCCAGCCGTTCCACAATATATCTGCCGATAAAACCAGACCCGCCAAAGACGGTAACAAGCCGATCTTTCATCGCCTAAGTCCTTTCATCAAAAAGAAACTTTACCCTGGTGGGATGAGTGTAAACCCTTTGGGCGCCGGTCGCAATTCGCCCGCAACCGGTCTCTATACGCAGCGGCCCCATGCGCCGGATGGACCCGCCCGCAAATTTTGTGATTTTTTTGGAACAGGATGCTTGACAGCACCCCCTCAGCCGCGCTAAATCCCGCCGACCAATTGATCCGTGCCCAGATGGCGGAATTGGTAGACGCGCTAGCTTCAGGTGCTAGTGTCCGTATGGACGTGGAGGTTCGAGTCCTCTTCTGGGCACCAATCAAAAAGCCTTTTGTTTCCAAATGGATACGAAAGGCTTTTTGCTTTTTGTGAACGCGCGCACCCTAGGTTCAACCCGCCCTTGGGGACCATAAAGGGACCACGTGGGGACTACGGCCTCTAAGGCAAGTGCTCCGCAGGCCTCCCTTATCTCCGAATCAATCAGGGATATACTCCAGCAAATCTTGGATTCTGCAATCGAAGTATACACACAAACGGTTCAAATTTTCAGTTTTGGCATTGTAGTCATGCACTGACTGCATCTTGGACAGTGTGGTTTTACTGATCCCTGTTGCTTCAGCAAGCTCATCCAACTTGATCTTGCGCTTCTCGGCGATTTCCTTTTTCGCCACCAGCTCCCTGAGCAATATCCGAATCATTTCCGCCTCTCTGCTTTCCCATCCTCATTTAAATAGCACGACACTTTTTCAAAGCCCACGAGAATAAATTTAAGTGTGCTTTAATTTTTATATTGACCAATCACAATTAAACATGTTTAAGTCTACTTGGATTTAACGAAGCGTACATCAACAGCGGAGCCTTAACATGACCTACCTAACGACCAACGAACTCTCAGAACGTATCAAATACGACCCGCGCACCATTCGGAATTGTCTGAAAGACAGTGTCCTCTTTGAGGGTGTTCATTACATCCGCCCTTTTGGCGGGCGCAAAATTCTCTACATCTGGGAGAAAATTGAAAAAGACATGGCCATCGCGCCCTCAATCAGCACCTTGCTTGCTGGCATTCAGTAAGGGACATGCCCTATGGCAAGTGTAAATACCAAAAATGGAAAACTCTTCATCGACTTCCGATACAAAGGGATCAGATGCAAAGAATATACGCGGCTGCCGGACAAGCCACAAAACCGAAAGCGGCTTACAGAAATTGCAGCCCGGATTGAAGCAGAGATCCTGTTGGGCACTTTTGAGTATGCCAGATATTTTCCAAATTCAAATCAGGTAGAAAAGCTCCGGATCATTGAAAACCGTACAGCATGTGCACGATCAAGCATGCCCACTTTCGAAGAGTTTGCGGAGGTATGGTTTCTTGAAAAGCAACCAGAGTGGCGAAATAGCTATATCACTAACATTAGGCAAACGATGGACAAGTATCTGTTGCCGACGTTTGGTGCAAAACCACTCGATACGATTACCAAGGCAGACATTCTATCGTTCAGGAGCGATCTCGTTCGGCAAGACGGCCTAAAAGGTCGGAAATTATCACCGTCACGCATCAACCATATCCTGACCCCAGTTCGGCAGATTCTGACAGAAGCGTCGGACCGATATAGCTTCCAGACACCCTATCGAAACATCAAACCCATCAAGGTACCTCGGTCAGATGTTGAGCCCTTCACTCTACAAGAAGTGAAACTAATTCTGGATCATATCCGGGAGGACTTTAGGGCCTACTACACCGTCCGCTTTTTTGCCGGGTTGCGAACAGCGGAAATTGACGGCCTCCCATGGGACTCGGTGGACCTTGAAAGACGGCAAATCCTTGTAAAACAAGCCATCGTGAACGGCGAGGTTGTTCCGACCAAAACAGACGGATCCTACAGAACTGTCGATATGTCCGGGCCTGTCTATCAGGCCATGGCTGAGCAGCAGAAGGCCACCAAAGGGCAGGCCTATGTTTTCTGCAATGGTGCAGGGCAACCGCTGAGACACAATGATGTCACCAAGAAGATTTGGTATCCCATTCTAAATCTCTTGGGCCTAAAAAAGCGCCGCCCCTACCAAACACGCCATACCGCCGCCACACTCTGGCTTGCTGCTGGTGAAAATCCCGAATGGATTGCCCGCCAAATGGGCCACAGCAACACCAAAATGCTATTTGAGGTCTATAGCCGCTATGTCCCCAACCTTACCCGAAAAGACGGCTCAGCTTTCGAGCGACTATTGAAAGCTGAACTCAACCACCCACTAGCCACGACAGACAAGGAATAAGAAATGACCCGGATGAAATATGCAAAACAAACAGCCCCCAAACTATTGCCGGCAGACCCTTTCCACCAGAAACTTACCATTGAGCTTTCCTTCACAATCATGCGCGGTTGGGCATTGTCTGACAGCGAGCAATTCACACTGACCGGCCTCAAAGACACATATATCTTTCAGTTGTGGCAACAGCGGGTTTTCACCGAACTGAGCAAGGAGACCTATCTTCGCCTTGCCTGCGTCATCGATGTAAACCGACAGCTAAAGCTAATGGGCACGTCAGCCACTTCAGCCGTCCGGTGGCTCAAGTCGAACAATCCTGCTTTTCAGGATCAAAGCCCCCTCCATCATATGCTCGGCCATGGCCTGGAAGGCATTCAAGATGTGAGCAGGGTTCTTTGTCAGCAGGTTCACTACCCGCTCAACACCACCCACCTTCATTAACCGCCCTATCCACGACCCGCCAAAGGAGGCACCGATGACTGCTTCTCACGCTACTGCTACGCCTAAAATCGCCGGTACACAGCCCCTAAAGACAGTGACCGCAGAATATCTCACCACCTGTCACAAAGAGTTCATTGCGTGGCTCTTTGAACAAGCTGCCAAAGGCGGTTATCACATTCTGCTCGTGCTAGCAGGATTGATCTCTGAAGCCACAAACTGGTTCTGAGGGAGGCAAGACATGAACAAAATATATGATGGCGTCATCGAAGACGCATGCCTCGTTTCCTTCACGGATGCTCCTGAGCACCACAAAAATCTCCGTTTGCTATGTGGTACTGTTGTGGAAGATAAGCTCCAGCGCTTCCGCTCTGGCGACGCCTTCCGGTCATCGCCTGTCCTAGAGGTTGATGGCGATAATGTGCGCACCGCCAATAGTCTCTACCAAGTGAAAGGTCCGCTGGACCATATCGAGCTGCCGTGGTCTCACTTTGAGGCAGTGCTCCGATTGATGCACCCTAGGGAAATCAAAGACTTTGTGGATGAGGGCATCACTGAAATCCTTATTCAGGCTGAAACTAAGAAAGAATGAAGCATCTTCAATGTTAGATAAATCAGTCACAGTTGCAATGCTAGTATACAATACCCGAATTCGTACTGTTCAGAATGCAGGATATGGTGGAGCGGCATTGTGACGACACAAAAGGCAATCCAAATTGTTGGCGCAGGCCCATCGGGTTTGGCTTGCGCCATAGTATTGGCTCGCGCAGGCTTCAAAGCTAAAATTTATGATAGAAGGCCGGGAGTTGGCGGCCGATTCCATGATGACTTTCAAGGGCTAGAGAACTGGACCGCAAAAGACGACATATTGCGGGAGCTTGAGCTCGCAGGAATGAAAATCAACTTTGATGTCCTTCCGGTCCGGCATGGTACAGCCTTTGATGCTTGGGGTCATGCCTACGACATCAATAGTAATGCACCACTATATTATCTCGTCCGCCGGGGGCAAATGGCCGGAACCCTTGACCGGGGCCTACTACAACAAGCCCTGGATTTAGATGTGGAAATACAGTTTGGCCATCCGATTGAAGAGGTCGATAGCCCTGCGGTGCTAGCTATCGGTCCACGTACTGCTGACGCGATTGCCACAGGCTACATATTTGAAACGACCATGCAAAATGGAAGCTGGATTTGTTTCAACAAAGAATTGGCCCCCCTTGGCTATTCATATCTACTTGTTTGGCAGGGGCGCGGCACAGTGGCAAGCTGCATGTTCACAGGCTTCAAAAGCCACCAGAAGTTTGTTGATCGTACCGTCGCATTCTTTGAAAAAAAAGCTGGCCTCCAAATGACCAATCCGCGACAATTCGGGGGCTACGCGAATTTCCGGTTACCGGAGACTGCCACCCAGGGCGACAATTTGGTCATTGGCGAACAGGCCGGGTTTCAAGATGCTCTTGCGGGCTTCGGAATGGGCTATGCTATACGATCTGGCATATTGGCAGCTCGCAGCATCATTGAAGGTACGAGCTATACGCGGCTCTGGAGACGTGAACTGCTCCCGCAGCTCAGAACATCTGTTTGCAATCGATTTATCTTCAATGTCGCGGGGCGATATGGTCACAGATATGCTATCGCAAACCATATAGCCACTGGCGACGCCCGCGAAGCACTGTCTGCATTGTATCAACCATGGTGGGTAACAAAGCTATTACAGCCCATCGCGTTGTTGCGCTACAGGCATCCTCTGCGCGACAAAAGCTGTGATCATATAGATTGTACATGTGTTTGGTGTGAGCATGGCATCACCGGCCACCCAAGCCAACACGATGGATAAGACATCAAGCCATCTCAGCGCAAATCGCAGCTACTGCAGGACTACCCTGGGGCTTTGGATGCTTTGCACAGAGGATATTTTACTATGTTAACTATGCCCGTGAATATCCTGACAAGTGGGCTCGCAACAACCTTGCCACATTAGGTTTGGCTCAGAGAACCTACTTAGAGTGCCGATGAAGATATTGCCCCAATTCTTTACCACTTAGTGTTTCCTTTTCCAATAGACCCGCGGCAGCTGCATTGAGAATATCTCGTTTTTCTCGGAGAATATTTGTTGCTGCATCAAAAGCCTTATCAATTAAATCATGCACGGCGCTATCAATCTTACTCGCTGTTTCTTCACTATAGTGCCGCACACGTTCTGGCGCGGGGCTAAGAAATTGTTGCGGCTCAACTTCATAGGCTATTTGCCCAAGAGCCTCGACCATACCAAAACGGGTAACCATAGCACGAGCGATATCAGTCGCCTTCGCCAGGTCATCAGCGGCACCGGTTGAGACTTCATCAAAAATGAGAGCTTCAGCTGCACGCCCCCCCAATAGAACCGCCATCTTATTTTGGAGCTCGGTTCGACTCATTAGAAAACGATCCTCTGTCGGTCGCTGGATAGTATACCCCAGCGCACCAACACCACGCGGGATAATCGATACCTTGTGAACTTCGTCTGTCCCGGGCAGAGACATAGCGACAAGGGCATGCCCCATTTCGTGAAATGCCACAACATTCCGTTCATGGGGATTCAACAGTCGATTCTTTTTTTCCAGACCAGCAACGATGCGCTCGATCGCTTGATTGAAATCTTCCAAGGTAACAGCGTCGGCACCGCGGCGTGTCGCTAAAAGGGCTGCTTCGTTCACAAGATTTTCAATGTCCGCGCCACTAAAGCCTGGAGTCAAAGCGGCAATTTGAGCCAGATCAACATCGTCTGCCACTTTGGCTTTTCGAATATGAACCTGCAAAATAGCCAGGCGCCCACCCTTATCGGGGCGATCTACCAGAACCTGCCGGTCAAACCGACCGGCACGTAGCAGTGCCTGATCCAAAATTTCCGGGCGGTTCGTAGCTGCGAGCAAAACCAAGCCATCCCTTGGGTCGAAGCCGTCGAGTTCAGACAACAACTGATTGAGCGTTTGCTCTTTTTCATCATGCCCACCCAATCCAGGATACGCTCCACGGGCACGGCCCAACGCGTCTAATTCATCGATGAATATAATTGCTGGGGCTTGTTTGCGAGCTTGCTCGAAAAGATCCCGTACTCGTGCCGCGCCAACGCCAACAAACATTTCGACAAATTCGGAACCATTAATTGAGAAGAACGGCACCCCCGCTTCTCCCGCCACGGCTCTGGCAAAAAGTGTTTTTCCAGTTCCTGGAGGGCCGACCAGCAAAATACCCTTTGGCATGCGGGCGCCCAATCGACCATATCCTTTTGGCTCCTTCAAGAAATTGACTATTTCCTCCAGCTCAGCCTTGGCTTCATCGACACCAGCGACATCTTCGAATGTAACCTTGGTGTCCGTTTCCAAATATACCTTGGCCTTGCTTTTCCCAATCGACATTGCTCCTCCGCCAAGGCCCTGCTTTTCCGCCATCCGACGGATTAAAAACATCCAGATGGCGACAAAAAATAGCGTCGGTAGCAACCAGGACATTAGGTCACTTAAAAAGGTGTCTTCCACAACGCCAGCAACCTTAACGTTATATTTAGAAAGCTGTTCCGCTAAGGCTGGGTCAACTCTAACAGCTATGACATGTTGCGGTTGCTCGCCGTTGCCGCCTTTCAGCGTGCCTTGAACGTATTGCGAGGTTATCACCACCTCGCTCAATTGATCACTTCTGAGATAGTCCTCGAATTCGCTATATGCGACCGTGGTGACGTGAGGCTTCTGAGCAATAACATCTTGAAGAAGAAGAATGCCAAACACCGCCAAAACGACATACCAAAAGTAGATCCGTGTTTTCTGGTCCATCCTTACGCTCCATATAGCCGGCTTGAGACTTACCTCACCCGTTATATTGACAGAGCACTCGAGCTAAGCATCAAGATACTATTGCCACGATACAGGTGCCTCTTTGATTTATGTCAACAGCTACCGTTGTTACTCAATCGATATTTCATACGATTATAGGCAATCATCGCAAGCTGATAGAATTTGTGGTCGCTGCTTCACTGACGCAGGAAGTATATTGATCTGCCCCCGGATCATGCTTGTGGAAATATTGCATTGCGACATAATCTTTCAAAACACAAACGCCCTGAACTGCTGCCCATGAACAAAACAATGTCTGAGACGCTATCACTCACGTTTCTTGGTGATATGTCACCGCAAAAAGCTTCCGCGGACGAACCTCTTGTATTTTTACATGGGCTCGGTGGTACAACCCGTTACTGGACCTGTATGCTAGATAGAGCACCACTTGGTCGGTCAGCAATTTTTGTAGATTTGTTAGGATTTGGGGACTCTCCTCGACCTTGGTGCCGTTATACGGTAGACCGTCACATAGCTACCCTCCACAATTCGCTTGCACCATTGGGGCCTATCACATTGATAGGCCATTCGCTTGGAGCCGCATTAGCGCTCATCTATGCTTCGCGGTATCCAGAACAGGTCAGATCTCTCGTCCTTATCAGCTTACCCTGTTTTCACGACAAAAAGCGCGCGTCAAAGTGGTTTCGGCACATGCCTGGTGGCTGGATATTTACGAACATGGTGATAGCCGCATTAGTGTGCATGTTTACTCGTCACGTAATAGGCCGCCTGCTGCCCCTCATCTTAACTGACTATCCGCGTGAAGTTGCAGAGGACCTCGTGAAGCACAACGCGATGTCGTCCATCACATCACTATGGAACATTCTCTATCGTCGAGATTTGACTAATGACGCCCAAGAGATTTCCCCCAATATCGACGTCCTTTGTATCCACGCCATCGATGATGACACCGCGCCCTACGCGGAAACAGCGGCTCTTGTTGGAAAGATGGAAAATTGGCAAATTCGGCAGATAGACGGTGCTCGACATCATCCCTGGCTTTTGAATACGCAAGCCTGCCTAGAAGCAATCAAAGATTTCTGCGACCGCCGGAGAGCACCATAACGGCATGCGCGATACGGTTCACCTATCGGGCGGTAGCCTCTAGCTGCCTTCTCTATTATCCACAAGCTTATCTTATTATTTAACGATGGAACAAGATAACCAAGTCGGCCTTTCAACGGATTCCCGTTGATCACAGTCCAAATAGGTTTAGGTTAAGGAAATTGTCTATTTCTTGTCGCATGGAACTCGATCCGATGCAGCAATCCTACATGGAAAAGTTTGATCTTTTTGTCGACGGTGATGAATTGTATAGCTCAATGTTGTCGACAATCGCGACCGCAGAGAACACCATCGACTTTGAGAGCTATATTTTTGCTGATGATGTGGTTGGCAATCAATTCGCCAAGGCCTTGGTTCAGCGAGCTCAGCAGGGGGTCAGCATTCGATTGCACCTTGATGCGGTTGGATCAATGTTTGCAGCCTCCCGTCACTTGGAAAAATATTTACGCAACGGCGGGGTACAGGTGCAATGGTTTCACCGTTGGAATTGGCGAAGGCCCTGGCGCTATAACCGAAGGAATCACCGTAAACTGCTGGTTATCGACAACAAAATTGCATTTCTAGGGGGCTTCAACATTCACAAGGAAAACTCCCGCAAATCCTATGGGGATTCATGCTGGCGAGACACGCATATCCGGTTTGAAGGGCCCGTAACTCACGCAGCGTCCCAAATCTTTGACGCATTCTGGCGCGGCTGTAGGGTTCACACCAATGATTTGCAGAACACAGAAACAGTCTTGCTGCACAACCCAACCCGTTCCTGTCGGCACCGCCTCAGATGCACCTACATGGCATCATTTCTGGCCGCAGAATCATGTATCTATATAACAACACCATATTTTGTGCCTGACCACCGCCTATTAAAACACATGAAACAGGCAGCCCGGCGCGGCGTTGATGTCAGGCTGTTGGTTCCGAGAATAAGTGACGTACGAATAGCACAGTGGGCCGCGCGCCATTTCTATGCTTCCCTGATAAAGGCGGGCGTTCAAATTTATGAATACCTGCCAAGAGTACTGCATGCCAAAACAGTGGTTGTAGATGATACATGGTCTGCGATAGGCACAGCAAACCTAGACTATCGCAGCTTCTTTCTTAATTACGAACTGACATTGGCAACCAATAATCACATGTTGGCAAAAGGCCTCCGAGAACAATTTTTGTCGGACCTAAACGTGTCCGAAAAAATCCTGTTGAGGAATTGGAACACAAGATCCAGACTTTCCAACATTCTTGAACATATGGCTGCAATGTTCAGGCGTTGGCTGTAAACAAAAAATAAATCTGCGAACTTCACATATAGGCTGTTCACAGTCTCCCCCCTGAACCAAGAAGGGGTGCTGGCAGAGGACGTTAGCTAAACTGGAGAGGGAGAATGCCGTGATGACCATGCATTATACATATCTAACATGGAGCCTTCTGTTACTCGCAATCTGGGGAGGTGTTTTTGTTGCCAACCGGACAGAAAAGAAGAAAATGCTCTTCGTCAGCGTAAGTACCATGCCACTTGGGTTAACCGAGCCGCTCTTTTATCCAGAATATTGGTTCCCACCTACCCTTTTTGATTTGGCGGCCCGAACAGGTCTCGATGTAGAAAGCCTAATTTTCTCCTTTTCGGTTGGAGGACTTGCAAGCGCACTATACGGCATTGGACAACGTACCGACATGGAGCTTATGCCAGAATGCACCAAACGTCAGAAACGCCATCGCTTTCACAAGTTAGCACTGGCGTCACCAATATTAGCCTTTATACCTATGTTTATCTTCTCGGAACTGAACGCAATTTATATTGCTTCTATCTCAATGGCTGTGGGTGGCTTGGCTACTGTTTTGTGTCGGCCAGACCTTTTTAAGAGAATGATTTGGAGCGCCAGTATTTTTGGGGGCCTCTATTTCCTGTTTTTCGCCGCTATGAGCTGGTCACACCCAGACCTGGTTTCTCTATATTGGAATAATAACGCCATCAGCGGTTGGACCATTGTCGGAGTGCCAGTGGAAGAGCTGTTGTTTGCTGTAACCTTCGGCTTTATGTGGGGCGGTCTGTACGAGCATCTCGGATGGTACAGGTCCATCCGTACTTAGCCTGCAGGCAAGGCAAACAGAACCGCGAACGTCAATATACCCGCCATCGTTACAAAACACATAAGGCGCAAGCCTTCTTTTATACTTGCAACGCTACCCTGACAAATCACCCAAATTCCCAATAGTGTTTGCAGAAGGTAATATAGGGCAAACGCGCGCGACGCGAATGCAATGATAGCAAAGATATCCGTGACCCAAATGAGTATGATTGCACTTCCTACAATACCTAAATAAGCGGTACGGCTCGAAAGCCTTTGATCGCTCTCCTGTTCGAGCAATCCCCCGGCACCGACTGTATCAGCAACCGCTGCGCTAAACTGGCTCATGATTGCTGCCAAGGCCAAAAGTGCAGGTAGAATTGGGGCTGCAAAAGCCGACAGGTCAATTATCGCTGTTTCATCTGGATTGCCCTGTTCCAAATGATGGATCAAAGGCAGAATCAGAATGATAAAGAACAGATATATAACCGCTGAAAGACGCTGAGCTAACTTCATGCTGGCAATCCGCTTATCCGCGCTATATTCGCTTGCTAGATAACGCGACGTCTCAAACCCTTGTACGACCAGCAGCATACCAGCCAACATTCTCAATTGATCCAAAAAGGAAAGATGGGCTGCTCGCACTCCAACAAAGGAAAAACCCTCGACCAGGTTGTGATGTAGCAAGCCTGCTAACAACGCCACAATGATTGCAAGCTTAACGGAAACTGCGAGCGTTTCCATGCGTTCGAGAGCGGTCAAGCCGTAGCGCCAACCCAGGCCACCGATTGCTGCCAAAACAATCGTCGTAAAGGAAGCCTCCAGAAAGGGGGCCGTATCTTCGAAAGCACTAAACAGAAAGGCCGACATCAAACGCAAATAAAACGCGATCGAAATAACATAGGCGATCGAGAGGGTTATACCGGAGGCATGTTCCAATCGCCGCACAATCAACGGCTGGTAACTTCCCGCGTGTCTTTCACAATAGTTGATATTGAATCGGATGACAGCACCAATGCCGTAAGCAACAAGCAATATACTGGCCATTGCCAATGGCGCCAACTCTCCAGCAACCTCAGCCATTAAAGGTGCGATGATTAGAAATCCACTCCCTATAATGGAGGCAAGGGGCGTCACTGTCGCGCGCCAAAATGAGGACTGTCGCAGGTGCTTGTTCTGGAGTATTGCGAAAGCAAGAACAGCAACCAGCAACACAGACTCGTTCAACAACAGCATAGAGGAGCTATTGGTTGACATCGGTGCTGTGGTTCCTACTGATTGCGTATTTTGCAATGCACCTCCTCCACATACAAGTCCTGAAGGTCTGAGCCTTAAAAACCCTGAACTAGCTTTTCACCTTCGAGGGGCCGCTAATGATGGTGGTGTTCATGGCCCACATCACCTGCTCCTCGAAGGTTGCGCAGGTAAAATCTTTCGAAAGCAAATACAGCAGCAATGCTGCTCGCGGAGACGATAATGATGAAGGGGTCAGTGGACCCTTTGATAAAGATAAAGGCCCCCAACATAAGCGCATCCAGAACCATTGCCACAATCAGAACCCATATCGCCGCTGAGACATCGCGACGCAGGTGTCTAAACACGCCCCAGTGAATGATTATGTCCATCAGGAGGTAGAATATGGCTCCCATTGACGCGATCCGGCTCAGATCAAAGAAGGCCGCCAGCAGGCTTGCCAATACCACCGTATAGACCAGTGTGTGTTTCTGAATCCCACCCGGCATTCCGAAATGGCTGTGGGGAATCAGCTTCATGTCTGTAAGCATCGCCAGCATGCGCGACACGGCAAATGTGCTTGCAAGCAGACCGGATGCGGTTGCGATCAAGGCAATGATCACTGTGAATACAACACCGTCGTCCCCTATCGCGGGGCGCGCGGCTTCAGCCAATGAATAGTCTTTCGCTTTGACGATTTCGGCGACAGACAATGTTGAGCCAACGGCAAAGCTGACTGCAAGATAAACGGCAAGGCATATCAACAATGACAGGACGATGGAGCGGCCCACGTTTTTCTTCGGCTCCTTCACCTCGTCACCGCTGTTCGTGATCGTCGTGAACCCTTTGTAGGCCAGGATGGCAAGGGCCGTAGCAGCCAGAAAGTCCGGCAGGGACCGGTTAGCAGGTTCTCCACTCAGCTTTGACGCAAAGCTGAAATCCGCCGCCCACAGGGCCAACAGGGCAAAAATTAAAATCCCGCCTACTTTGATAACTGCAGAAGCCAGGGATATCCGGCCGATAATTTTGTTCCCGGAGATATTGACCAGAAAGGCCGCGACGATCAGCCCCACAGCAATAGTCGGAACCAGGATTTCGCCCTTGTCAGTGTCAATCAACCGCAACAGATATGTCGCAAATGTCCGAGCCACCAGGCTTTCGTTAATGATCATGGAAAACGCCATCAGGAGCGCTGCGGCACCCGTGATGGTGGCAGGCCCATAGGCCTTGTGCAGGATCATCGCGATGCCACCAGCCGACGGATACTTACGCGATACAACAATATAACTGTAGGCGCTGAAGCCGCTTACGATTGCAGCCAGAAGGAACGCAAGCGGAAACCATGGCCCCGCGTATTCTGCAACCTGTCCAGTGAGCGCAAAAATGCCTGCGCCAATCATGACGCCAGTTCCCATGGCCACGGTTGCGATCAGTGACAGGCTTCCCTTTTCATAAGTCGGCTTCATTTTTCTCCCCTATTGCAGTCCGCCCCCGAACATTTTCTCGGCAATATCCGGACACCTCTGGCCAGCTTTTAACTCTCTCAGCACTGTTTCCAAGCGATCTGACAAAGCTCGCCGAGCGTCAAGCTCCTCAAGTATCGCATCGACAAAAGATTTATCATCCACACTCAATGGCTCCTGTTCATCACAGAGCGAAAGCAACGAAACCAATTGACGAAGCGACAACCCCAAAGATTGAAGATGGTGCAAGAAACGAACCCGTGCGGCATCTTCCTTGCTATACATCCGGTAGTTGGAGGGCTTTCTCGCAGGTGCCGGAAGAAGCCCGCGCCTTTCATAGTATCGGATAGTTTCACTCGGCACACCTGAGAAGGCCGAAAAATCCGATATCTTCATTGTCTTTTCCAAAGCCAGCATCCTTTCCAGCCGCCGCCTGACAAGCACCTAAAGCCGCTTCCTCCGTCCGAGGAGCCAGTTGAAATCCCGCCGGTAGAAACGGAAAAACACGAGGCCCAAACCCGACAGTGTGAACAGCGCTGCACTGAACGCAAAAGTCATGATCAACGGATTGTTGAAATTTTCGCGTTCGTCATAATCCATGATGTGTAGCATCCAGAAAAAGTCATACAGGCGCCAAGTGGCCGAACGCCTGGCAAGCACACGCCCCTCGGCGGGCGACACATAAATTGATGTGGTGTCTTCATCGGCAAACGTGACCTGCCACACTGGAAGCGGCCCGCGATAGTCTATCGTATGCGCATCCAGAAGCGTGCTGGACGCTATCGGCACATCCGGTTTGAAATCAGCATCGGCGATCTGGCGTGCCACCTGCTCATCAATGGGTGACAGCAGCTCGCCGGATCCAGCATCCACCAGTGTCACTTCACCACCCAGATGCACTAACCGGACGACCGGGTGCCCCAATAAGGTCATATATGTTGCTTGCTGAATTTGACCTTTTTCTTGGCTGGCAAGGTCCCCCAAAGGCAACAGTCCCTCGACATTTGGCAGCGCTACAGGTGCATGCTCTTCGACATTATGCGTACCCCTCACTGTATCGATAGGTATCCAGCTCATGACGACGCCACCCACCGTCCAGGCCAGAACCTGAAGACCAAGAACCAGGCCGATCCACTTATGGGTTTTTGCTAGAAATTTATGAAGTTGCTGCTTTTTCAAAGTTTATTCCTGCTCAAAACGAGCTTTAGTATGAAAACTGGTAATGGTTAGTCACCGTACAA
Source organism: Kordiimonas lipolytica (assembly GCF_042651265.1). Classification (GTDB taxonomy): domain Bacteria; phylum Pseudomonadota; class Alphaproteobacteria; order Sphingomonadales; family Kordiimonadaceae; genus Kordiimonas; species Kordiimonas lipolytica. Next base: position 316,456 of record NZ_JBHSCR010000001.1, read on the forward strand.
ATGATTTATGATGCTACAGTCCTGGAGCGGCTGTTCATTGCCAGGGCAATACTCAGCCAACACTTCCAAATTCTGTTTGATCTTGCTGAGAAGAGCCAATTTGCCATCTATCTGTGCAATCTTGGCTCTTGCTATCTTGTTCACAGTTGCGCAATCAGCCTCAGGACTTGCAGACAGTTCCAACAGCTCTCTGATTTCCTTGAGTGTAAAACCCAGGGACTGCGCTTCCTTCACAAACTTAAGCTGCCTGACATTTTCCAAGCCATACACCCGGTATCCGGCGCTGGTTCGCTCAGGCGTGGGGAGGACATGGCACCTCTCATAATACCGTATTGTTTCAATGCCAACGCCGGTCGCATCGGCTAGTTTCCCAATTGTAAGCTGTGCCATGTCATTTCACTCCTAGAGCCGGATCGACTTAAGGCGTAGCGAATTGCTGATCACCGAAACAGAACTCAGGCTCATGGCCGCGGCCGCAAACATGGGCGAGATGAGGATACCGAACCAGGGATAAAGGACACCTGCCGCAATCGGCACACCAGCGGCGTTATAGACAAGTGCAAAAAACAGGTTCTGCCTGATATTACGCATGGTGGCGCGCGCCAGCCGCCGTGCCCTGACAATCCCGGTCAGGTCCCCTTTCACAAGGGTGAAGCCCGCGCTTTCAATCGCTACATCGGCACCGGTGCCCATGGCGATGCCCACATCGGCCTGCGCGAGCGCCGGCGCATCATTGACACCGTCACCCGCCATGGCGACACGGTGGCCTTTTTCCTGCAGCTCCCGAATGATCCGTGCCTTGTCCTCGGGCAACACGTCCGCGCGGATATCGTCGATCCCGAGCCTTGCGGCAACGGCCCGGCCCGTGCGTACATTATCACCCGTTGCCATGATCACCTTAAGGCCTTCCGCATGCAGTGCCTTCAAGGCATCGGGCGTGGTCTCTTTCACAGGGTCGGCGACCGATACCAGCCCGGCGACCGCACCGTCCATCACCACGAACATGACGGTTTCACCCTCATCGCGACGAGCATTGGCGGTATCGGACAGGGCCCCTCCATCGATCCCCATATCGTCCAGCAGTTTGGCATTACCGAGTGCGACTGAAGTGCCGTCGATCACGCCTTTCACGCCCTTGCCTGTCACCGCTTCAAAATCGTTGGCAGACACAAGCTTCAGGCCACGCTCTTCCGCGCCGGAGACAATAGCTTCCGCCAACGGGTGCTCGGACCCGCGCTCAAGGCTTGCTGCAAAGCGAAGTACATCGTCTTCGCCATATCCTTCCTGTGGCAGTACAGCTACCAACTTGGGCTTGCCCACGGTCAGCGTACCAGTCTTGTCGACAATCAGAGTATCAACCTTGGCGAAGCGCTCAAGCGCTTCTGCATTCTTGATCAACACACCCGCCTGCGCGCCCCGGCCGGTAGCTGTCATAATTGACATCGGTGTTGCCAAGCCGAGCGCACATGGACATGCGATGATGAGTACAGCGACAGCCGCGACCAAGCCATATGACAACGAGGGTGCTGGACCCCAAACAGCCCATGCGATAAAGGCGAGCACGGCAATAAGGATTACCACCGGCACAAACTTGCCCGCGACAGAGTCTGCCAGTTTCTGGATCGGCGCCCGGCTCCTTTGCGCATTTGCCACCATCTCGACGATCTGGGAAAGCATGGTGTCCTTGCCCACCCGTTCCGCCGTCATGATCAGGCTGCCTGTGCCATTGATTGTGGCACCTGTGAGCTTGTCACCCTCCACCTTTTCAACCGGTACCGGCTCCCCGGAAATCATCGATTCATCCACTGACGACCGCCCTTCCTGCACGATACCATCCACCGGGATCTTGTCGCCCGGTCGCACGCGCAGGCGGTCACCAACCACAACATCTTCAAGTGGAATTTCTTCTTCCCGCCCGTCTTCACGGATCACCCGCGCCGTCTTGGCCGCCAGGTCAAGAAGTGCCTTGATGGCAGCACCGGTGCGTTCCCGCGCGCCCAGTTCCATTACCTGGCCAAGGAGTACAAGCGTCACGATCACAGCACCCGCTTCGAAATAGACACCCACATGGCCTTCCGGATCGCGGAACCCGTCCGGGAAAATGCCGGGCGCCATCACCGCGACAACGCTGAAAAGATAGGCTGCACCGGTCCCCAATCCGATCAGCGTGAACATGTTGAGGTTACCGGTAACAACTGATTGAACGCCACGAACAAAGAAAGGCCAACCGGCCCACAATATCACGGGGGTACCAAGAGCTAACTCAATCCACAGCGTCAGACGTTCGCCAAAGATTTCACGAACGCCACCAAGGCCGACATAGGGGCCCATGGATAGCACCAGAAGCGGTACCGTGAAAACTGCCCCAAACCAGAAACGGCGCTTAAAATCCACCAGCTCCGGATTTGGGCCTTCGTCTCCCGTGGGCACACCCATTGGCTCGAGAGCCATACCGCAGATGGGGCAGGTCCCCGGCCCCACCTGTTGGATTTCAGGATGCATCGGGCAGGTGTATATCGTGCCTTCCGGCATCGGTTCTTGGGCCGGTCTGTCGTCAATATATTGGGCAGGATCGGCTACGAACTTCTGCTCGCACTTTTCCGAACAGAAATAATAGCTATTGCCCTCATGCTTCTGGATATGGGTCGCCGCGCCCCGGTCGACATTCATGCCGCAAACCGGGTCTTTGGCTGTTGCATATGTATCAGGGTCTGCTTCGAACTTGGCTTTGCAGTGGTCGCTGCAGAAATAATAGTCGTGCCCGGCGTGGCTTACCTTGCGTTCACTTTTCTCCGGATCGACGGACATGCCACAAACGGGGTCATGGACTGCCGACTTGCCATTGCTGGCATGGTGATGATGGTCGTGGTGCTCACACATAGGCGAAACTCCTGATCAACTGTAGATTCGCCGGAAGCCTAAAGCTTCTAGTAAGGGCAAGGTCAATAGGGTTTCTGCTTTTTTTTGACCCTCTGAAAATATAATGCGCCTGAAGATTTCCTGCCTTGACCTTCCTGTAACTGGAAGCCCTAAGCTCGTGCCAAACCTTTCGGAGGGCGACCATGAAAAATTCTCCAGGCTTCTTTCAAACAAGGATCGGTTTCGTGTTCATCGTGTTCCTAGCGATCGCTGGTCTGATGTTAGTTTATGAACATAGGGCTCATATAACACTCGGTGGCAATGCGCCGTTACTGCTGTTGTTGCTACTTTGCGTAGGAATGCATCTGTTCATGCATGGAGGCCATTCCCACCATGACCACAAGGATGAGGAGTAAGACACCATGGATCATTCTTCATCCTATGGTCTCTGGAGCCTCGTGATCCTGAATTCGGCCATTTTCATTTTCTTTGCTTTCAGCTTTACAAAACCAAAGACGACAACTGACTGGCGTTCCTTCGGCGTTTTCAGCGCATTCATTGTTGCTCTCTTCACCGAGATGTACGGCGTGCCGCTGACCATCTATTTCCTGTCCGGATGGCTGCAAAGCCAATTTCCTGATGTGGACTGGTTCGCGCACGATTCCGGCCACCTGCTGGAGATGATGTTCGGCTGGAAAGCCAATCCCCACTTCGGGCCATTCCATATACTGAGTATGGCCTTCATTGGCGGCGGCTTCTGGCTTCTGGCAGCCGCTTGGAACGTTCTGTACCGGGCGCAAAAGACAGGAACACTTGCGACAAGCGGGCCGTATGCCCGCATGCGCCACCCACAATATGTTGCATTTGTCCTGATCATGTTCGGGTTCCTCCTGCAGTGGCCCACCATCCTGACGCTCGCGATGTTCCCTATCCTGCTTGTTGTCTATTGGCGGCTGTCGATCACGGAAGAACACCAGGCGGAAAAGGATTTCGGCGACACCTTCACACGGTACGCCGAGCACACACCACGCTTTGTCCCAAACCTGACAGGCGCCTGATCCTCTGCCGCATTAATCCCAACACTTGGAATTTCCAAACAGATCACAATCAATTCTCAGGAGGTTTTCATGAAAAGCAAATCCATCGTTACCACATTGGCAATTGCCGCTATCGGCTTGTCGCTCACGATGCCCGTCTATGCCTACGACGATGATCACAAGGATGATCACAAAGACAGGGCGGGGCATATGATGATGAAAGACGGCATGATGATGCGGGATATGATGCGCAAGCATATGAAGGCCTGCATGACCGAGAAAATGGAAATGGATCATGAGACCGACCCAGCCAAAATCCGCAGCAACATGATGATGCAAATGGATGAGTGCATGTCGATGATGCCCATGGATAAAGGGATGAAAAAGGGCATGGACAAAGACGGCATGAAACAGGAAGGCGAGAAGAAAAAACAGCACGATCATAACCACTGATCGGCTGATCCCTCTCCTTTATGCGGTGTGTCGCCTTGGCACACCGCATTGGCATCAGGAGAGCTTGCGCCGGAACATCCAGGCACCGGCCGACAAGGTGACAAAGGCGATAGCCAGCATCGGCCACATATGGCCGACCACATCACCTGCCGGCACCGCTTTCAGGAAAACACCCCGGCAGATCGCAATAAAATGCGTCACCGGATTGGTTTGCGCCACGGTTTGCAGCCAGTCGGGCATGTTTTCCACAGGCGTCGCATAGCCGGACAACAGAACGGCAGGTACCATATACATGAAAATGCCGATGATTGCCTGCTGCTGCGTGGAGGCGAGCGATGAGATGAACAGCCCGATACCGATGATGGCCGCGAGATAAAGCGTCATGGCGGCAAAAAGCAGAAGCACCGAACCTTCGAACGGCACGCCCAAAACGAGGATACTCAGGATCAACATCGCAAGCGCGCTTGTCATGGCGATGATCAGCGCGGGAATGGTCTTCCCAACCAAAATCTCAAACGGCCGCAGCGGCGATACCAGCAACTGCTCGAAACTGCCCAGCTCGCGCTCCCGCGCGACCGAAAAAGCCGACACCATAAAGCCCACTGTGGCAATAAGCCCCGCAAACAGCCCCGGCGTCCCCGACCAGATGGTGTCGAAATTCGGGTTGAAGTAGGTTCGGGAGACAATCTCGCTGGGCGGGTTCCCGTTCCTGGGCGTTCGTGCCTCCACCTCCGCATTGAAAGCGGCAACAATTTCCCCAGCATAGCCCGCCAAAATCTGTGCAACGTTCGACCGACGGCCATCCAGAATGATCTGCACATTTGCTGTCTCGCCCCGTGCGAGCCGTTTGGAAAAGTCGGGCTGGATGTGAAGGACCATCAATGCCGCCTGGTTCTCGATAACCTCACCGATGTCGCTGTCGCTTTCCAGGTAGGTAATCTTCGTGAAGGTCGGTGCCCCGACAAAACGCGACACCAGTTCGCGGGATTCAATGCCCTGATCCTGATTGAAAACCGCAAGCGACACATTCTTAACTTCCTGCGTCAACGCGAAAGCATAGATGAGCAACAGGAACGGCGGCGCCACGAGCAGCAGAAAACGGGTTTGCCGGTCCTGGATATTGGCCCACAGTTCCTTTTTGATCAGCGCATAAAGCCGGGTCCACATGGGTGCCTACTCCAAATCCGTTCGGGTTTTCCTGACTGCCGCCATGAAAAACACCAGCCCGATCAGCGCCAGCACCAACGTATCAGTCACGATCACACCGCCCGCGTCCCCCGCCAGGAACAGCGTCTGCAGTGTTGAGACAAAATATTTGGCCGGTACGATATAGCTGACCCACTGAAGCGGCGCAGGCATGCTGTCGATCTCAAACACAAAGTTCGAAAAGTAAAAGGCCGGAAGGAAGGCTGACAGGATGGAAATCTGGGCCGCGATCAGCTGGCTTCGTGAGATAGTCGAGATCAACAGCCCCATGCCAAGCGACGTCCACATGAACACCGCGGATGTCAGCCCCAACAGCCAAAAGGACCCACGAAACGGCACGTCAAAAAGCCAGATGGCCACGCCAACCGACAGGACCATGGACGCCATGCCCAACAGAAAGTAGGGCGCAAGTTTCCCAAGAAGCAGTTCCCACCGGCCGATAGGCGTGGTCAACAGCGCCTCCATCGTGCCGCGTTCCCATTCCCGCGCCACCACAAGGGCGGTCAGCAACGCGCCGATCATGGTCATGATGATCGCCACGGACCCGGGCACCAGATAATTTTTGCTGGAGGCTTCCGGATTGTACCACAGGCGGGATACAAGGCTTACGGGCGGCGCATAGTCGATGCCGTTGCTGGATAGTTCCTGACCAAGCCAGGAGGCCCACAGAACCTGAACATAGCCACGGATCAGCTCGGCCGTATTGGCGTCCGTCCCGTCAACAAGAACCTGAATGGGTGCAGTATCCCGGCGGAAGGCGCGGCGGGAGAAATCAGCGCGTAACACCACAATACCCTTCAGATCGCCCGACACCAGTTTGCTTTCCAGGTCACGCACATCGCGGCCAGTTTCCACACGGAAGTAACTGGACGTCACCAGCGAGGCCGTAAAGCTGCCGGTCTCGGGCGTGGGCTGTTCAACCACAAGGCCAATATCATAGTGGCGCGGGTCGAACGTAACGCCGTACCCGAACAGGAACAGCAGGGTCAGCGGCAGAAAGACGGCAATGATCAGGCTGCTGGGGTCTCTTAATATCTGCCGGCTTTCCTTGCGGGCCAGGCCACATATGCGTCCCGTATTGAACCTCATGCCGCCGCCTCCTGTTTCGCCACCAGGGCAACAAAAGCGTCCTCCAGCGTGGGGTTGGGCACATCGGGCGCACGCACCTCAGATTTCAGGACATCGGGGGCGCCTGAGGCGATGATCCGGCCTTTGTTGATCAGGGCCACCTGATCACAATATTCGGCTTCGTGCAGAAAGTGGGTGGTCACAATGATAGTGACACCCCGGCTGACCATGGCGTTGATATGGCCCCAAAACTCGCGCCGTGTCTTCGGATCCACCCCGGATGTCGGTTCATCAAGGAACAGGATATCCGGCTCGTGCATCACTGCGCAGGCGAGCGCCAAGCGGCGTTTGAACCCAAGGGACAGCTCGCCCGCTCGGCTCCCGTGGTGGGCCATAAGCCCAAAAATATCGCTTACGCGGTCTATCGCATGACGGGCGCTTTTTCCCTTCAGCCCATAGATGCCCGCAAAGAAGATCAGGTTCTGAAACACGCTCAGGTCGCCATAGAGGGCAAACCCTTGCGCCATATAGCCAATTCGGCCACGCACCATGCTCGGCGCCTTCCGGAGGTCCAGCCCTGCGACCGAAGCATTGCCCGCGCTGGGCTTCAAAAGCCCACACAGCATTTTGAAGGTGGTGGATTTCCCCGCGCCGTTCGGCCCGATCAAGCCAAAAATCTCACCCCGACCGACGGAGAAGCTGACCCTGTCCGCCGCCACAAATTCGCCAAACCTGCGCGTCAGCCCATCGGCCCGGATCGAGAAATCGCTACCGTTCCGCGCCACTTCAGCCATATCCGCGAAAGGCGAGGCACTGAGACGCGCGCCACCGAGCAAGGCGATGAAGGCATCTTCAAATCTCGGCTCAACAGGCACGATATCGACGTCATCTTCAATGCCCAGAGAGCGCGGTGTCGGCCTCTCAGCCCCCACCCCCATAAGGAAGCGAACCTCGTGCCCTTCGATCGTCGCGTCAAGCACGCCGTCCTGCTGCATGATCTTGGCCAACGTCCTGCGCTGACCCGACACAAGGCCGCGCACAGCATAGGTTTGGCCTGCCATGCGGTCAGTCGCCACAGCAGGCGGCCCGCTATATAAAACCCGGCCGCTTTCCAGCAACAGTACGGACGAACAGCGCGCCGCCTCATCCAGATAGGCGGTACTCCACACGACCGCCATACCCTGGCCCGCCAGCTGCTGCGTCATCGCCCATAGTTCCCGCCGCGAGATCGGATCCACGCCCACGCTTGGCTCATCCAGCAGCAGGATTTTGGGTGTTCGGATGAGCGCACACGCGAGGCCAAGCTTCTGCTTCATCCCGCCTGAAAGCCGCCCGGCGAGCCGTGCCGTGAACGGGCCAAGCCCGGTAAAATGCAAAAGCGTTTCAGAGCGCGCCGGTCTTTCCGCTTTGGGCAGTGACCGCAAATCTGCATAAAGTTGCAGGTTTTCCATGACCGTCAGGTCTTCATACAGGCCGAAATGCTGCGGCATATAGGCCAGATGATCACGCCCCCCGCCGCCGTCGCGGCTATCCTTGCCATCAACCAGAATGCGCCCTTCATCGGGATTAAGAAGCCCTGCCATCATCCGAAGCAAGGTGGTTTTGCCCGCGCCGTCGGGGCCAACAATACCCGTTATCTCGCCGGGCATCAGGCTGGCGGATACATCTGTGATCGCCGCGCGACAGCTGCCAAAGCTTTTGCTGACCGCCTGTATGTCAATCAGCGGCTGCACCGGCCACTGCCCCTTTCGGCACAAGAACCACGGTCACCGGCATACCCTGCCGCAAACCGTCGTCATCACTGTCTACAATCACCCGTACACGATAGACAAGGCGCGTACGCAACTCTCTGGTTTCCACTGTCTTCGGTGTGAATTCCGCAACCGGTGAGATGAAACCGACCTGGCCTTCAAATGTGCCCCCGGAATCCGTCTGCACGGTTGCTTTCATACCGGGCGTGACAAACCCAAGCTGCGGTTCTTCCACATAGGTACGAACCCAGACCGGCGACTTCAGGCTCAGGTTCAGGATGGGCTCCCCCGCCTGAATGATGGCGCCGGGCTCCCGCACGCGGGTCAGGATGGTGCCTTCGTTGGGAGCAAAAAGGTCCGTGTCTGCCAGCCGACGCTGGGCGAGCGACAGCGCCGCCGCGTCCGCCCCGTGGGCAGCCCGGGCGCGCTCGATTTCCTCATCCCTCGGCCCAGCTTTCACAAGATTGAGCGTCTCGATGGCCGACTGAAGGCGGGCCTCGGCTTCCAGCAGCGCGGCTTCGGCATCTTCGTGCGCCTGATGTGCGGTAAAGCCTTCTTCCGCGAGCTCAGCCCGCCGCTTCACGGTGCGTCTTGCATTCTGAACCGTGGCCCGCCGTTCCTCAACTAGGGCCTCGGCCTGGGCAATTTCTTGCGGCCGGGCGCCGTTTTCAAGCTGATTGAGGGCAGCCGCACTGGCATCAAACCGGGCCTGCGCCAGCGCGACGTCATCAACAAAATCGGGCTTTTCAAGGGTTGCCAGTTTCTGGCCGGGCATCACCCGGTCCCCTTCTTCGACCTGCAATTGGTCCACACGACCGGAAACCTTGAAGCCTAGATTGACCTGCCGCACATCCACGTTGCCATAAAGTATGATCTGTTCGGGAACACAGGTCGCTGGAACACCACCAGCCGTGCAGACACTGTCATCTTGCTGCCAAACCCACGCCGCCGCGGCAAGGGCAGCTACAACCGCACCTATTGCGATATATCGAATTGTCTGGTTCATGATACGCCCTGTTTGGTGCTAAGAAGCGCCTGCATTCCACTGGCGATCAAACCGGTCAGGTCAATTGCGTTTGTCGAATGCGGCACAGCGTTGCAGGTAACGATCCTGCTCGCCCCACTATTCTTCAGTACCTCATACCCGTCACCCGCGAAGATGGCATGCACACCAATGCATACCGGCGGTTTCATTCCAGCATTCTTCAAATGGGAGATCGTTTCGATCATTGTCCGTGCCGTGGAAATGATATCATCTACCAGCACCGGCGTTCTGTCGTGCCACCGGTCTGCGTGCGGCACACTGACCTCCACATCGCGGTCTCCATGCCTGACTTTCGTAAGCACGATGAAAGGCATGTCGGCGACCTCGGCCACGGCCTTCACCCACTGTTCGCTTTCACCATCAGGCCCCACAAGAAGGGCGTCCGGCACATTATGGGCTATCCAGTCACCGATAACCGGTGCCGCATGAAGCGCACTGGCTGGAATGGAATAAATCTCAGAGAGGCTCTTGCGCCGGTGCAAATGCGGATCGACCGTAATCATCCAGTCCAGCGCGTTATTGACCAGTTTGGCGAAGGAAGCGGAGGTAATCGCTTCACCCTCATGGAACCGTTTGTCCTGGCGCATATAAGCCAGATAGGGCGCCACCAGCCCCACATCTTCAGCGCCAAGATCATGCATAAGATCAGCAGCGAAGAGCAGCGGCAAAGCCGAACGATCAGGCCGCGCAAGATCCGCGACCAGTACCACCCTTTGGTCCCGACACGGCGTATGGGCCCGCACATATATTTCACCATCAGGGAACTGGTGCACTTCCAGGCTGCCAACCTTGGCCTGCGCCCTGTGGGCCAAATCTTTTGCCAATGTTTCCGCGCCTGGCAAGGCATAATAGATAAACCCCATCAGTTGACCTCCACGGCAATAATATCTGGGTTTTGGTCCACATAGGCCAGCGCGTACGCAAGCTCACCCGTGGTTTCTGCATGCATCTCATAGAGCAGTGCGCCAGCTTCTACACTGTCGCCCACACACACTCTCATCAGCACGCCTGCGGCTTTGGCATCGGGGGCGCCCAGCAGCTTTGCCACCTGGGCGATGCGGCGGTTGTCGATACGCACTACCCGTCCGCCTTTTGCCGCCTCAACCGCCCGCCGATGCTTTACGACAGGCGGCTCAGCCAAGCCACCCTGGGCCATGCAGATGGCTTCAAACTTCTTGAAGGCGCGGCCGTCGTCCAGGGTGGCAGTGGCGCAGGCTGCACCCGCGCCCGCGTCCACACAGCCCGCCATTTCAAGCAGGCATCCGGCAAGGGTGATGGCGCGGTCTCGCAGGTCCTCTGGCGCGTCCTGTTCGCACCTGAGAACAGACAGCACATCCCGCGCCTCAAGGGCTGGGCCGATACCACGCCCCACTGGTTCTGTCCCATCACTCAGGACTGCTTGCGCTTTCAGGCCAAAGGCCGCCGCGACACCCAGAAGGCTGGCCTTCAGTTTCTCCGCAGCCTCAAGGGACCGCACCTTGGCCGTCGGCCCATAAGGGATATCAAGGACAAGATGGGTGGCCCCGGCGGCGATCTTTTTCGACAGCACCGAGGCAACAAGTTGGCCGTCGCTATCGATATCAAGCGCGCGTTCGATACGGATCAGCAGGTCGTCAGCTGGGCTGAGACGCACCGCCCCACCCCAAGCGAGGCAGGCGCCTTCGCTTTCCACCACCCGCCGGATGGCCGCAAGGTCAAGATCAACCTTGGTCAGCACCTCCATCGTATCCGCCGTACCAGCGGGCGAGGTGATGGCGCGCGACGATGTCTTGGGCATCAGGAGGCCGTTCGCCGCCACAATGGCAACAACGATCGGCGTGGTCCGGTTCCCGGGCAGGCCGCCGATACAATGCTTGTCCACCACTGGCGTGCGCGGCCATTCAAGCCTGTCGCCCACGTCAACCATGGCTTTGGTCAAGGCAATACGTTCTGCCCCATCCAGATCGCGGGCGGAGCATGCCGTGATGAAGGCGGCGGTTTCCACATCGGAATAGCGTCCTTCGGTCAGGTCACGAACGATGATAGACAGGTCATCGCCCTCAAAGGCGCGGCCATAAATTTTGCCCCTAACTTTCCTGAGCGATTCCAAAAGCGCCGGGTGGGACAGTGAGATGCAATCCCCTTCGCTCGCGCCGAGCAACGCCCAGGCCCGCTCAGACAGACTTGCCTCGCCGTCGGACAACAGGTCGGTGCTAACATGATGAACCGTTGCGATGATGAACCTGTCGCCCAGGTCCACACGGACTCGCGCCTGTGCGCTGAAGCCCTCGGCCCGACAAACGGCACAGTCTTCGCGCATATAGATGATATGATCAGAGCGGCTGTTGATGCCAAGCCGCTTGAGCCGGATACCCAGATGGCACGCCCCTTCTTCCCCCGAGGTGGTCATGACAGCTCAACCTCTTGCCCCAGTTCCGGGATTTCACAGTGCCAGCCGAGCTCATCCCTTATTCTGGTGGCAAGCGCGGCCGACGCCTCAGGTTCGCCGTGGGTGACAAAGGTTGTTTTGGGCGGATGCTTGAAGCCGGAAAGCCATTCAAGGATTTCGTCACTGTCTGCGTGCGCAGACAAGGCATCAAGATTTTCAACCTGCGCATTGACCGGAATGTAGGACCCATGGATCTTGATCTGACGTGCGCCTTCAACCATTGCCCGACCGCGCGTACCCGCCGCCTGAAACCCGGTGAACAGGATGGTGTTCCGCCTGTCCGCCGCATAATGCTTGAGATGGTGCAAAATCCGCCCCCCTGTTGCCATGCCGCTCGCGGAGATGATGATCGCAGGCATCGCGAGATATGTCAGCTTCTTCGATTCTTCGACCTTGCGGGTATATTTGGCGACCGAGCAGGCTGTTTTACATTCAGCATCGGAAAGGCGGTGTACCGCCCGGTTTTCGCAATAGATATGGCTGGCATTGATCGCCATCGGGCTATCAAGGAACACTGGCAGGTCCGGTATCCGGCCCGCCTTCTTCAGCCGCGAAATGTGATAGAGGAGCGACTGGGTCCGCCCAACAGCAAAAGCTGGTACGATCACCGAACCACCCCGCGCCGCCGTGCTGGAAATAATATCCGCAAGCCTTGCTTCCACATCCAATGACTCATGCTTGCGGTTCCCGTATGTGGATTCCACCATCAGATAGTCGGCATGGTCTATCTGCGCCGGGCGCGGCATTACAGGGTCTGTCATGCGCCCCAGATCGCCTGAGAAAACAATGGTACGCCCTTCCATCTGCAGCGTGATGGTAGAGGCTCCCAGAATATGTCCCGCTGTCCGGAAAGTTGCTTCAATGCCGTTCTGCACATGCATCGGGTGATCAAACGCTTGCGGCCGCAAGAGGCCAATCGCCTTCTCTGCATCCTCGCTTGTGTAAAGCGGGCGTGCCGGCTTGTGTTTGGAGAAACCATAACGGTTCGCGAACTCGGCATCCTTTTCCTGCAGGTAGGCGCTATCGCGCAGCAGGATGTCGCACAACTCGGCCGTTGCACCAGTGCAATAGATGGGGCCCTTGAAACCCTCTTTCGCCAACAGCGGCAGATAGCCGGAATGGTCAAGGTGCGCGTGGGTCAGCAAAACCGCGTCGATGGTCGAAGGCGCGACCTCAAGCGGTGCCCAGTTCTTCAGGCGCAAGTCCTTGAGCCCCTGGAAAAGGCCACAATCCACCATGATTTTAGAGTCCGCCCCGGACAGGAGATATTTGGACCCTGTAACGGTGCCCGCCGCCCCTATGAATGCCAGTTTCATCATTGGATATCTCCTTTACTGTTGCGCCATAGTGGCTCTGGGTCCGCCTTCCCGTGGATCGCTGCAATTTCACCTTCACTCAGAAATTGGGCTGGATCGACCTGTAACCCCTTCGCGACCTTCTCAAGTGCGTGGGCCCATGTGCAGCCGTTCGCGAACAGCATGCCATTTTCATCAAGCGTGCCGCCACGGTTGGCATACCCAAGAACAAATGTCTTTCCCGGTCCCGTATCAAGCGGTCGGGTCGTTCCCAGAAACGGGGCGGCCCGCATGTGCGTGAGCATCACCCGAATGTCTGCTGCGTCTGGAAACAGCTCACCACGAATACTGTCTGCTGCCACCATCGCCGCTTCGCGTTCGTCGCGTGGCTCTCGGAATCTGCCGGGTTCCAACAGATACACCAGACCATGGGCGATACCGCGTTCATCAAGTCGCCCGGAGGCCTTCAATGCTTCCGCCAATTGATAGGCACCGCAGGCGACCAGAATAACCTTTTCATCAGGCCCACCTTGTCCCTTCAGCCTGACTGCCCCTTCGGCAACCAGTTGCTGCGCCTGCTCTGGCGTAAAGAAGTTCGGTTGCGGCCTTTTGGGTGTCACGAGGGACCAGATGGTTCCCTTGCTTTCATAAACCGCCCGAAGGCTGGTTTGGGCGCTGTTCCAATCAGCAGGGAACAAGACGCGGGACACGTCCGACATCTCACCCAACAGGGCTTCACACAAAGTTGGGTCCTGGTGCGATTGTTCGTTCTTGCCGTTTTCCCAAGTGTGGGATGTCAACAAGATCGGCACACCAAGCCAACCAGGTTCCTGCCCCGCAACCCTTCGGTGCCGCGCGAAGATGATTTCCTGCCTGAGCGCACCCAGCATCTTGACGGCAAAGGCTTCATACGAGCAGACGAGGTTCAGGCCGCCCTTGTTCCCAAGCGCCGCACATACAACGGCTTCTTCATTGAGGGCCGTCACGACAGCACCATCAACGGCTTCTGCCACACCCTCCTCCGGAGCCGTAACCCTGTGCTTGAGAAGATCAAGCGTCGCATTCAGCTTGTTGCTGCGCATCTCATCGGGGTTGCCCACGCGTGGCCGCAGCCCGGGGTTGGACCGAACCATACTGCAAAAATACTCATCAATGCCAGCCATGGGGGAGCAGGTCTGCTCATCGCCAACATTCTTCCACGTCGGCTCCGGCAGAACAGTGTCCGGCAGCTTGCGCGATACCAGTGGATGGTCTCGCTCCATTGGGCGACCCTGCGCTTCATGCTGGTTCAATAACTGAACCGCCTCTGCCAAGGCGTCCTTGGGCACAAAGAGCGCCTTTGCCCCTTCATTGAAGGCCGCCCTCGCTGCGTCGTTGGCATGGGGATTTTCGACCAGTGGCAGATTATGAGCCGCATTGGTGCCCGCACCTGGAAAACCGAAACCCTTTTCCGTTTCCGCGATGCCATAATGAAGCGGCACAGGATACTGTCCAGTGCCTTTTTTACAGGCGCTCGCACAAGCTGACAACCGAGCCTCGATTTCAAAAATGGCCCACGCAAAGGCCGCCGGGTCCCGCCCATCCAGATCGATGGGGTCAAATCCATTCAGGCGAAGATGATCGCGGAACCAGTCAACACCGCCGCTTTGGGCCATGGTTGACCGTTGGTCAATCCGGCGACCGTTGGCGATCATGATCGGGGCAACCAGCCCACTGTCTTCGGCGCGCCACCACCGGGCCGCCCAGTCGCTGCCCCTTTGCTCTTCGAATGCGCCGTCGCTCAGGAATGCCACCAGCTTTTCGCCGGGCAAAGGCATGTGGGGATACAGTAGTTCTGCAAACCCCAGATAGCCGCCTTCGATCATGCCGCCTCCAGTCTGCGGATTGACATGGCTGCCAAGCGGCGACAGTGGGTACCCGTCATACCCAACAGCATAGGAGTAGAAATCCTGCACGAACCGTGTCGCCCCGTCATCCGTCCAGTCGTATCGCCTAGCCTGCTCGGGGGACATATTGTTGGTGATCAGATTGGTCGCATCGATCGCCGCCACACAGTGCCCCTGGCCCATCAGCCAGGACCTGGTTTCACCGCTGAGCGCATTTGCAAGCAAATAGCCCACATAACCGATCGCCATATTGAGCGAACCGCCAGTGTGGCCTTGGGGTTCCGCTTTGAAATCGCTCGCCTCCATCGTACGACCGTCCGTATAGACGCGACCGGCGTAGGTCATATGCGCAACCATCCACATGGCCGCGCTTGCCACCTTGTCCGCAGCCTTCAGCCGCGCATATCCCTCGGCTGCACTTTGCAAACTTCCATTTTCCACCAACATCATCACCATGTCGTGGGCACGCACCTGGGTCAGGTCGTCGTGGCGGATAACGCCATAGCCCGCCGCCCATGTGGCGAATGCCTCGTTGTTGGCGCGGAAGGCTTCGGCACGGGCCCGAATCCTGTGTCGTTCGTGGGCGGGAAATTGCGCTAACATGATTACACTCCATTCCTTTCGGTCACCCAGTCGATCACCTGGCTGGTTGGGCAAACAGCCGGGCAGCTTCGTCTGCCATAAATCTGTTTTCGTCGAGCACCACGACTTCAACAGTCACGTTGCTTTGGGGGGCAGAAATCACACCTCCCGATCCGTCACAGCTTGCGTTGCGACAGTCATCCATCTCGACGCCCAGAAATGCCAGTCCATCGAAACAGCGCCGTCTGATTTCAGGGAGGTGCTCGCCAATACCGCCACCAATAACGATGGCATCTAGTCCCCCGAGCGCCGCAACATAAGCCCCGACATATTTCCGGATACGGTAACAGTACATATCAACCGCAAGTTTTGATTGATCATCGTCAAGCAAGAGAAGGTCTTTTAAGCTCGTGTTACCCCCCGAAACTCCATGCAGGCCGGATCGGCGGTTTAGAAGATCCTCAATCTCGCTTACCGACAGGCCTTTCTCCTGCTGCAGATACAAAAGGACACCAGGATCAATATCACCGCATCGGCTGTTCATCATCAGGCCTTCAAGGGGCGTGAAGCCCATGGACGTGTCAACAGCGCGCCCGTCCCTGACCGCGCAGGCGGAAGCCCCCGAACCAAGCTGCAGACTGATCACGCGACGGGCCTGAGGATTGCGTTTGACGGCTGCCTGCCACATCAAGTGGTGCGCGATACCGTGAAACCCCAAACGCCGGATGCCCAGGCGGGCCGGAATGGCATAAAGCGCGGCATAGTCCGGCATATTGTGAGAGAAGGCGCTATCAAACACTGCCACCTGCGGCACAGCCGCCCCAAACAGCGCCCGACAGGCTTCGATCAGCTCAAGCGCCAAGGGGTTGTGCAGAGGAGCCAGCGGGCTGTTGGCCTTGATGGCTGCAACGACTTTATCGTCAATGAAACAGCTTTCACCATAGGCCGCACCGGCGTGGACAATTCGGTGACAAACTGCTGTGGGGGTCGCATTGCCCTGGGCCTCAATGAATTGACCTATATGTCGGGACAGAACAGTCGCGCCGCCTTTACCGTCGAAGGGCGCCGTCGTGGCGGACCCAGCCTCCCCATCATGCCAGCCAAGCCGCAAACTGGAACTGCCTATGTTGACGGTAAGAAACATTGATCGCACCTTTCGCTTCAGGCAACACATACCGCCTCGATTCCTGAGCAGGCTAAACCTTCCACAAACTGGAAGGTCAAACAGGAAATTGGATTAACGACACACGCCACGATCAACTCGATGTGAACTGTGAAAAGCCCCTTGACCCTGAACTATGGTACAGGGATATGCTTCTGGGCATGCGATTCGTCAGACACATATATGGCGCCCTATTGGCTGCGCTCCTGTTTGTCTCTCTCGCCAGCGCTCCGGTGATGGCGAAGGTTGCTGCGCATGCCTGTTGTCCAGAAACAGAAATGTCTTTTTCAACGACCTATATGGACGGCACGCTCATCCATAGCCAGCATGTCAAAAGCATGGGGCAATATAATGCTCATGGCGACCATGACCGCAGCTCTTCCAAAGCTCCCTGCAGCATCGCATGCTGTGCTGGTTTCGCCAATATTGTCGCGCTGCCCGACCCTTTGGGCAAACAGGACGACTACTATGGTGCGGCACCACTTTATGAGCTGACGCCCCAAGTTGGCCTTTCCGTAACACACTCCATCGTCACCCCCCCTCCACGCCTCCTGACTTTTTCCTAAGGTAGCATTGGTCCGCCAATCTGCGCCTTATGCTGGTATACTTGCTCTACCAGCCAACCATTCCTGTCCTTTGTCAGTTGAGGTTTAGACATGTACCGACAGACGTCCCTAGTCGCTATCGCGACTATTATGATGGCCGTTCCGGGATTGGCATCTGAAAATGCTGTCCCCATAGAGGTAGCGCCAGCTACTCCACGCACCACTATGCAACAAGATGAGCACCAACCCGCCCTTACGATGAAAGAGGCCGTTAGGCTGGCGCTCAATTCCGACGACCCCTATCTTCTGGAGCCCGGCGTTCGCGCGAGCGCCCAACAGGACCGCGCTGTGGCTGACTCGCAGTTGCCCGATCCAAAATTCCGGGCCACATTCGCCAATTGGCCGACAAATAGCTTCAGCTATACCCAAGAACCGATGACTCAGCTTCAGCTGGGATTGAGCCAGAGCTTTCCAAAGGGTGATACGCTCAAATTCAATCGCCAGAAACGGCAGGCATTGGCAGGAATGGAACAGGCCAGACTGGACCTACGCCGCCGCGAGATTGTGCTCGACACACGGCAAAACTGGCTTGATCTCTATTATTGGACTGCTGCCCGGGAAAAGGTCCTGGCCAGCAGAACGGCCATCGCCGAACTGATCGAAGTCATTGAAGCCATCTATGCGACGGGTCGGGAAACCAGTCAGGACGTGTTCCGTGCGGAGCTGGAATTAAGCCTGCTGGATGACCGGCTGGTAGAAATTGACCGCCAAGACGCAATGGTACGTGCCCGACTTGCCCGCCGTATAGGGCAAGACGCGGCCACCAAACAAGTCACCGCGTCCCTACCCCCAATGCGTCATCCTTCCGATATTGCACCACTGACGGAACGCCTCAGCCAACACCCTGCGGCCCGTGTGCAGGAAGCCAATGTGGCGGTAGCGGACAAAGACGTTGGCGTGGCTCGGGAGCAATATAAGCCCGGCTGGTCGGTGAACGTGGGTTATGGCGCACGTGGGGCCGACAGGGCCGACCTAGCTACCGTCGGTGTCGTGATGGATGTGCCCTTATTTACCCAGAAACGCCAGGACAAGCGCCTATCTGCCGCCAAGAAAGACCGGCAGGCCGCCCAGTTGGGGCATGACACCGTCCTTCTTGACCTGAAAAAGATGCTCGACAGCAGCTATGCCGACTGGCAGCGGCTGCAGAAACGCGTGGGCTTGTTCCAATCCGTTGTTATCAAGCGGGCAAAGGAAACGTCCGAGGCGTCCCTGACATCTTATCAAAATGGGGTCACCGACTTTGCAGAACTTGTTCGGGCCCGGCTCGCTGAACTGGATGCGGAGCTTAATCTGCTCAAGCTCCAGAGCGAACGCATGAAGGCCCAGGCTCAACTATTATTCCTCGAGGGGGAAGACGATGCGTAAGACATTAATGATTACTACGGCCACGCTTGCAGTAGGGATTGCCCTTGGCTATGCGGGCAGTCAACTGACAGTCCCAGGCGCCAGTGAAACTGCTGGTTCTGCCAAATCCGGCGAACGCGAAATCCTGTATTGGGTTGCGCCAATGGACGCCAACTATCGCCGCGACCAACCAGGTAAGTCACCGATGGGGATGGACCTGATCCCCGTCTATGCCGATGAAGCCGGTGGTGGGGATGACGCCAACGCGCTGAAAATCAGTGCCGCGGTCGTCAACAATCTTGGTGTCCGGACAGCTGCAGCCACCGTTGCCGATATGACCCGAGAGATCGAAACCGTGGGCTATATCGACATGGACGAAGACAAGACGGCCCATGTCCATGTTCGGACGGCTGGCTGGGTTGAAAAACTGTACCGGAAGGCCGTTGGTGAGGAAGTCAGGAAAGGCGAACTGATTTTCGAACTGTATTCACCTGAACTGGTGAATGCCCAGACGGAATTCCTGCAGGCAATACGCCTGAAGCAGGAGGGCCTGACCCGTGCCTCGCAGGAACGCCTGCGAGCCCTGGGCATGACAGACGGCCAAATCTCGGACATTAGGAAAAGCGGCACTGTCAAACAGCTTGTTGAGGTTCGCGCCCCTCAGGACGGGGTCATTGTAGACTTGGGCATTGGCGAAGGCATGTACATCCAGCCCGCCAAGACCGTCTTTTCACTGGCCGACCTGTCAACAGTGTGGGTGATGGTTGATGTTTTCGAAGGTCAAAGCGATTGGGTCGCAGAAGGCCAGAAGGCAACAATGCAACTGCCATTCCTGCCAGGAGAGACCTGGGACGGAACGGTTAACTATGTCTACCCGATGGTTGACCCTAAAAGCAGGACCGTACAAGTGCGGCTTGCGTTCCCCAACAAAGATGGCCGTCTGAAGCCCAACATGTATGGCGAGATCAGCATTATGGCGGCACCAGAATCCGGCGTTCTTTCCATTCCGCGTGAAGCCCTGATCCGCACAGGTAAGACAGACCGGGTTATCCTGGCCCTCGGAGACGGGCGTTTCCGGCCCGCTGAAGTGATCGCAGGCCATGAGAGCGGCGACAGAGTCGGCATCAAGGCTGGCCTTGAAGCAGGCGAGCGTGTTGTGACCTCCGGACAGTTCCTGATCGATAGCGAAGCCAGCATCAACAGCGCATTCCTGCGCATGCTTGACGCCGGTGCCCCTATGGCGGACATGGCCATGCCGAATGACGACACGTCGCCTTCACCTGAAGAGGTTCAAATCCATCACGGCATGGGGACGGTCAATTCGATTGCGGGCAGCACGATCAACCTGACTCATGATCCGATCCAGTCATTGGGCTGGCCGGAAATGACCATGGATTTCACCGTGGCGCCAGAGGTGGATCTTTCCCTTTTCGAACCAGGTGACCGGATGCACTTCCAACTTCAGCAAGGCGAGGATGGACCCTTCATCATCGTCTCAGCCATGAAAATGTAGAAGACGGAGTTTGAACCCATGATAGCCAATCTTATTCGCTGGTCGGTTCAGAACCGTTTTCTGGTTGTGATCCTGACTCTTCTTTTCGCCGGTTGGGGTGCCTATTCGCTGTCGAAGACACCACTTGACGCCATCCCAGACCTTTCCGATGTACAGGTAATCGTCAAAACCACCTATGCGGGCCAGGCCCCTCAGGTGATTGAAGACCAGGTTACCTATCCTCTGACAACTGCGATGCTGTCTGTCCCAGGTGCTGTAACCGTTCGCGGCTACAGTTTCTTCAACGACAGCTATGTTTATATCATCTTCGAAGACGGCACCGATCTTTACTGGGCACGGTCGCGTGTTCTTGAATATCTCAGCCAGGTTGCCCCCACGTTGCCCGAGGGTGCCAGAACCGCGCTCGGGCCCGACGCAACCGGTGTTGGCTGGGTCTATCAATATGCGCTTGTCGATCGCAGCGGAAAACATGACCTTGCAGAACTCCGGAGCCTTCAGGACTGGTTTCTGAAGTTCGAGCTTCAGACCGTGGAAGGTGTATCCGAAGTCGCCACCATTGGCGGCATGGTCAAGCAATATCAGGTGGTGGTGAATCCGAACCGCTTGCGCGCTTACGACATCCCGCTCCAAATGGTCAAACGGGCGATCCAGCGCGGCAATCAGGAAACTGGTGGTCGGGTGATCGAGATGGCCGAGGCGGAATATATGGTTCGCGCTTCCGGCTATATTGACGACCTGAAGGATCTGGAATCCATCCCCGTTGGCCATACAGCGAACGGCACACCGATCCTGCTCAAGGAAATAGCCGACATCCGCATGGGGCCGGAACTTCGCCGGGGTATTGGTGAACTGAACGGTGAAGGCGAGGCCGTTGGTGGTGTCATCATCATGCGATGGGGCGAAAACGCTTTGGCCACCATTGACCGGGTGAAGGAGAAGCTGGAACTCCTCAAGGCCAGCTTGCCCGAAGGCGTGGAGGTTGTTGAAACCTACGACCGTTCCTCACTGATTGAGCGCGCCGTAGAAACGCTGAACGAAAAGCTCATCGAAGAATTCATCGTGGTAGCCCTTGTTTGCGCTGTATTCCTTTTCCACCTGCGGTCAGCGCTTGTTGTCGTGCTCAGCCTCCCGGTTGGCATTCTGGCCGCGATCATTGTGATGAATGCGCAAGGTATCAATGCCAACATCATGTCGCTTGGAGGCATCGCAATTGCCATCGGCGCCATGGTGGACGCCACGATCGTCATGATCGAAAATTTTCACAAGCACATGGAAGACGAGACAGTCACCAGCGCGAACCGCTGGGAGATTGTCACCAAGACCGCCGTCGAGGTGGGGCCGCCCCTCTTCTTTTCGCTTCTTATCATAACCCTAAGCTTCGTGCCGATCTTCGCGCTCGAAGCGCAAGAGGGGCGGCTTTTTCATCCGCTGGCTTTTACCAAGACCTACGCGATGGCTGCTGCATCTGCCTTGTCTGTCACATTGGTGCCGGTTCTGATGGGCTATTTCATCCGCGGCAAAATCTTGCCCGAACATAAAAACCCCATCAACCGCGGGCTGATCGCAGCCTATCGGCCCTTCATTGGCATGGTCCTGAAGTTTCCGAAAAGCATGGTACTGGTTACCCTGATCATCATGATCAGCGCCTGGTATCCGCTCAGCCGTATCGGCGGAGAATTCATGCCGGACCTTGATGAAGGTGACCTTCTATATATGCCCAGCGCCTTCCCCGCCGTCTCTGCGGGCAAGGTTGCCCAAGTCGTCCAGCAAACCAACAAGCTGATCAAATCGATCCCCGAAGTGGAGGCTGTGTATGGCAAGGCGGGACGCGCTGAAACCGCCACGGACCCCGCACCGCTCACCATGATCGAGACCACGATCAAGCTGAAGCCCAGAAGCGAGTGGCGCGAAGGGATGACCACTGAAAAACTGAAGGCCGAACTGAATAGCCTTGTTCAAGTCCCAAGCCTCACGAATGTCTGGATTATGCCGATCAAGAACCGGATCGACATGCTGGCAACAGGCATCAAAACCCCTGTGGGGATTAAGGTGGCCGGGCCTGACCTGAATGTAATCAGCGAAGTTGGCCAACGCATTGAGGCGGTGATGAAAAATGTACCTGGCACCGCATCCGTTTATGCCGAGCGCGTTACGGGCGGACGCTATGTCAACGCCGAGATCGACCGTGTGAAGGCCGCCCGGTATGGCCTCAATATCGCGGATGTCCAAGAAGTAATCCGTACCGCCATCGGTGGCATGTCTGTGACGGAAAGCGTTGAAGGGCTGGAGCGATACCCAGTCAACCTGCGCTACCCACGGGAATACCGGGATTCACTTGACCGACTTCGGTCTCTGCCCATCGTTACACCCAAGGGCGAACACATCCCGCTT
Source organism: Kordiimonas lipolytica (assembly GCF_042651265.1). Classification (GTDB taxonomy): domain Bacteria; phylum Pseudomonadota; class Alphaproteobacteria; order Sphingomonadales; family Kordiimonadaceae; genus Kordiimonas; species Kordiimonas lipolytica. The sequence goes on from NZ_JBHSCR010000001.1 coordinate 339,081, forward strand.
GGGCAGGTGGCCGACATCAATGTCTCAGGCGGCCCCGGCGTGATCAGGTCCGAAAACGCGCGGCTTAACGGCTGGATCTATGTCGACATATCCGGCGTTGATATCGGGTCCTACGTCAAGGAAGCGCAAAGGGTGGTTCGGGAACAGGTTGACTTGCCTGCGGGCTATTCGATCGCCTGGTCCGGTCAGTATGAATATATGGAACGGGCAAAGGCGAAACTGAGCGTCGTCGTTCCTGTCACGCTGATTATCATCCTGCTTCTGCTGTTTATCAACTTCCAGAACCTCACGTCGGTGCTGATCATCATGGGGACACTACCGCTGTCGCTCGTTGGTGGCATCTGGCTGCTGTACCTACTTGGATACAACCTCTCCGTGGCCGTTGGTGTGGGCTTCATCGCCCTTGCAGGCGTCGCCGTTGAGATTGGCGTCTTGATGATAGTCTATCTCAATCAGGCTTGGGAGAAGGTCAAATCCGAGGCTGAAACTGAGGGCCGCCCTGTGGTCACTGCCGATCTCACAAATGCTGTTGTCCAGGGAGCATTGATGCGGGTTCGGCCAATCATGATGACGGTCGCCGTTATCATCGCTGGCCTTCTACCGATCATGCTTGGCTCTGGCACGGGGTCTGAGGTTATGCGCCGGATTGCGGCCCCAATGGTGGGCGGCATGGTCAGCGCCACCATCCTCACGCTCCTGGTGATCCCAGCCATGTATCTGCTGTGGAAAGGGCGTGAAGTGAAACAGCTAACCATCCAGGCATCCAACCATATCAACCCTGTATCGGGAGACGAAAATGACTGATCTAATCATTCCCAACTGGCACCCGTTGCTGGTCCATTTCACGGTGGGTTTGACCGTGAGCTCGACACTGTTTCTTATATTGTCAAAAGTCGTACAGAAGAAGCATGTCACAATATTTGAAACTGCCGGGAAATGGACCCTGTGGCTCGGCGCGGCTATCACCGTTTTGACTGTGCTGGCAGGCATTCAGGCTTTCAACAGCGTCGCGCACGACGATATTGCCCACAAGGTGATGAAGGTTCATCGGGCCTGGGCGCTCGGGACGGCGGCCACAATCATTTTGGTTGCGGTTTGGGTCTACAAGTCGAAGACCATCTCGGCCGCTGTCATCGCGGCCAGTCTGGCGCTTACAGGCCTTGTGGGCGTGACCGGTTATTTGGGCGCAGAGCTTGTATACCGCCATGGCCTTGGCGTCATGCGCCTGCCTGACGCCAGCGGCGAAGGCCACGACCATGGCGGCGATGCATCACACAGCCATGACAGCGATCACCAAGAGGAAGCCGCTGGTCACGACGAGGACCACGATCACGCTGCTGCGGGAGTTGAGAGCGACCGACATGAACCAACAGCGCCCGCGGTTATAGATGGTCATTCACATTCAGGCATGTCGGCGCAGGACTATGCCCAGCACTTTCAAGAAGCCCTATACAGCGGCAATTTCGAGAGTGTGGCCGCAAGTTTTGCCGCAGACGCAGTCATCTTCGAGAACGGCGTGCGGGAAGCGTCACTCGAAAACTACCTGGAACATCACTTGAAGCCAGAGATGCCCATGCTTGAGGCAGCACAACGCAAGCTCCTCAAACAAGATGTTCAAGAGAAAGCCAATCTAGCAGTCGTCACCACGTCAGCGACACTTTCATTCATGAACAACGATAAGCGCTACGATTTTTACAGCGTCGAAACTCTTGGCCTTGTGAAGGTGGACGGAGAATGGAAGGTATCACACGCCCATTGGTCCTCCCGTCCCATAAAAAAATAGTGACAATTTGGCAATTCAAATAAAGGAAAAGTCATGAGAAAAATTTTGAAAGCCCCCCTGACCGCCCTCACAATTATCGGACTGAGCTCACTCTCGGTCCATGCGGGTGGTGATAGTCATGAACACAAAAGCCATCAACGCAAGCACGCCGCCGAAAAGCAGGTAATGGTGCATGCCAAGGTGAATAGAATCGACGCTGACAAGCGTACAATCAACGTCACCCATGGTGCCATCAAAGAGCTCAACTGGCCCGCGATGACTATGGATATGAAAGTCGCCAACGACGTTGACTTAGATATTCTAGAGACAGGTCAGGAAGTCATGGTTTCCCTCGGCCGTGGAGAAGATAGTATCTACATGATCACAAAGGTGATGGTCCACGGTCACTAGGGCGGGAGGCCCCGGGCAGTTTCCTCTCAGTGCCTGGGGCCTCTATTCTTGACCCATCTGGTTGTGATGCTACCTTAGGAACAATTGAATAGGGGAGATTAAGCTGATAGCGAAAACGTTCAGTCACATTTTCCTTCTGGTCAACATTCTCGTGTGGATCAGCGCACCTGCTCTTGCGCTTTCCTCAGGAGAGCCCCTTCATAAGGGCGGAAGCCTTGCAGACCTTGTTCAGGGCCATAGCATATTCCTAGCTCTTGAAGATGTGGATTCCGAAACACTAAGGAATACCAACACGGCAGAGCTTGATATGTTCATTGGGCTTCATATTGCTGAAACTGCGCCGGATGATTGGACTCATATCCATGGCACTCTTGACGGTTGCTGCGCGGCCGGCGGCCTTGTCTGTGACGCAGGCCTCACCTTCAGCACAATGCACGCCCATTATTATATCGGTCAACTAACGCACTGTGCCCATACGGTGTCCAACCTTTCGGGTATTGAAACTCCCCCACTTTACCATCCTCCCAAAGTGTAAGGCGCGGACCAGCCGCATGCTGCCTATATAGCGCCGCATGCACAAGCTGACGCGACTTTTCCCAAAGTTCGAAATTCAAAACCACACGCCCGAGGGGGCTGTGTGAATTGGTCAACGGGCACTTTTGCCCCGTGGAGGAAATTATGACGTATCAATCAAAATCAAAATACACTCTGACGTGCACGACATGTGCCGTCGCCCTGCTTTCTAGCGCTGCCATTTCCGATGACAGCGACAAGAATGAGATGTTTCTTGAAGAAGTAATCGTTACCGCACAAAAGCGGGAGTCCAGTCTTCAGGATACTCCTATCGCGATGACAGCAATGACGGGAGAGATGCTTGAGAAAATCGGTATACGCACCATTGAAGACTTCCAGTTCTTCGTCCCTGGCGTCACGGTCACCAACGATTCCATGGCGATCGTGAATATCCGCGGCATCGGCACATCAGCATTTGGGGTCGCGACAGACCCAAGCTCAACCGTACATTTCGACGGCATCTACCAGCCACGCCCAACCACCGGCTATCAGGATATGTTCGACGTAGAACGGCTGGAACTGCTGCGCGGTCCGCAAGGGGTGCTGTTCGGTCGCAACTCCGCGGGCGGTACGCTCAATGTGATCTCGAAAGCTCCAAGCGAGACCTTCGAGGGTACCTTCGGAGTTACATTGGGAAATTACAACAAGCGCACATTCAGCGGTACCGTTTCAGGTCCGCTGAGCGACAATATTCGCGCACGCCTAACTTTGCTGAAGAATGACAGGGATGGCATCTACACCGACATTAATTCCGGTGACAAATATCAGGATCAGGACACGTTCGCGGGCCGTGCTACGGTGGCCATTGATTTTACTGAAAATTTCGAGATGATCCTGCGCGGTGACTTCAGCAAGGAAAGGGAAACGGGCTACCCTGCCGTCCGCACCTTCTATCCAGACGAATTCGCAGACGCTGGAGCCACGATCCCCACCAACAGGGATGAAGTAGCGTTCGACACCAAGCCGGTAAGCAATGCCGACATCTGGGGAGTGTCGGCTACTGCCATCTGGAGCGGCGAAGACTATAGCTTCAAGTCGATCACGTCCTACCGGGAAAGTGAGATAGATCAGGTTATTGACGCCGACGCAACAGACCTGACCATCTTCGATATCGGCTTCCAGGAAAACTCGCGCTCCTTCACGCAGGAACTCCAGCTTTCCAACAACAACCCTGAGCGCCTTGAATGGATCGTGGGTGCCTTTTTCCTGAATGAAGACGGTGACGGCGGCATTGATATCCTGTTCGAGGACCCGAAGATCAATATTCCAGAACGTAACGTCACCAATGCCTATGCCCTGTTCGGCCAGAGCACCTACAGCGTGACAGACCGACTGCGCGCCACCGTGGGCCTGCGTTACAGCTACGAGAAAAAAAGCTACAACTATTCCACGGCAGTGAACGGCACGGAAGTAGATAGCGGCTCGCCTACCGACGATTGGAAGGCTTGGACACCACGCTTTGCCATTGATTACGACATCAATGACGACGTGATGGCATATATTTCGGCAACTCGTGGTTTCAAATCCGGCGGTTTCCAGCTTGGGGACGCCAGTTCATTCGATCCTGAATATCTCTGGAGTTATGAAGCGGGCGTGAAATCCACTCTGTTCAACAAACGCATGCGAGCAAATGTCGGTGTATTCCAGTATGATTACACCAACCTTCAGGTGGTTGAATATATTGGCGGCGTAGCCACCACATCCAATGCCGGTCAGGCCACCATCAAAGGCATTGAGGGCGAGTTTGTGGCGCGCGTTGCCGATGACTTCGATGTCAATGCAACCATTGCCTACCTGGACGCCAAATATGATGTCTTCTTCGAAGGCGGGGAGGACTTCTCTGGCAATCGCATCTCCAACTCGCCGAAGTGGGCGTATTCGTTCGGTGCCCAATATACGTACGATATTGGCGACAAGGGCTATATAACCTTGCGCGGAGACTTTGCTTGGCGTGACAATGTCGATTTCAAGCGGAACAACCTACCGCAGTACCGGGCGGATACCTATTCGCTTCTGAACGCGCGCATTGCCTACACCACGGCAGACGAACTGTGGGAAGTATCGCTATACGGCCAGAATCTGACCAATAACCGTTATGCCACATATATCACAACAGGACGCAACGTCGCAGGGGCCGCCGACAGTAGCCTGCCCGTTACCGTTTTTGGCGAACCTCGCCAATATGGCATCCAGCTGAAGCGGAACTTCTAAGGCTCGGCTCCGAAACATGAGTGGCGGGGAAATCCCCGCCACATTTCACCCGATTAAAAGCTATACTTCACGCCACCGATTACGGTGCGCGGCTTGCCCGGCAAAAGGCCCATAGGCCTCCGGGAAACAGCATAAACGTGGTCCAGCAGGTTATCGACATTCACAAACAGGCCAATACTATCGTTCAATTGATAGCTTAACGCAAAATCGACAACCATACGCCCTTTCACTTTCTCCTCATCTTCAATAACGCCAGAACTAGGCTCCGTTCTGGTGGCCGAAACATAGTTTGCCTGCAGCGTGGTGCTGAACGCATCAGAGGCTAGCCCCATCCCCAAGGTCAACTGATGCCGGGCCAGGTAAGGAAAGTGATCACCCTTCTCGACTTCGCCCCAGAAACTATCAGAGAAACTGGTCCGAAATTCTGAGTCCGTAAAGGTATAGTTGAAGGACAAAGGCATGGTCCAAGTGCCTGAAAGATCGATATCGTAACCTCCTACCAGCTCAAGACCATATACGCGGGCAGCACCGCCGTTGAATTGGTCGCCAATATCGCATTGCCCCGCTTGACCGGACGCCGCCGTACAGTCACCAAGAATATTGCTATAGTCAGAATAAAACAAAATGCCTTCAGCGTAAAATCCGCCCCTGTCGTATACTAGCCCACCTTCTACATTGAGGCTGCTTTCCTCTCGTGCGCTCGGGTTGCCAGCACCGGGCGGGTTGAAGCCGCGAAACAAACCACCGACGATATTCAAGTTGTCAGAGTATCTGTAGCTCACGCCGATTCCTGGTACGAATGTACTGATTTTGACTTGCGGCTTGCTTGTGCCCGCAGTCTGTCGCTCGGCATCTCCGGTCCAGTCCGTCCGATCAAGCGTAATCGCTTCAAAGCGCATCCCCGGTACAATTGTCCAGTCACCAATCGAGATTGTGTCCTGTGCGAAGAAAGCCCAGGCTTTCGCCTCTACCAATCGATTTCCTGCATCACCCAGGTTATCAGCTGAAGAAAAGACCAATCCACCATCGATCATCGAATAGCGCTCATTGTATTGAAGCCTGTCTTCATTGTCCTCGTGATATCGCAGTGAGATCTCCAGATCATGCTCTGCCTTACCCGTAGAGAAAGGGATCGCAAACAGAGACTGGATACCCTGAGCCGTGTATGTTCGGTCATTGTGCCGGATACGCATAGCACCGTCTGCACTATCTGCCCCCCCTCTTAACCAACTGATCTCAACGCTACACCGGTCAGGGTTTGCAATAATATAAGAACCGCTGCTGCTCCCGCATGCATCCGTAGTGTTCTTGAGGTCATGAAGTTTGAACCAGTCGCGCTCAAATGTGTTCCGATAGGCGGTTGTGACCACTTCCACATCCCCAAACTGAGCCTGATGCGTGAGCTGGATTTGTTCATGTTTCGTGTCGATATTATCCAGTGCGCTCGCGGCATACCGCATGTAGGGATTAGCTGTAAAGTCAGCGTCTGAGAGACCCAGGTAAGTCTCGTTTGACGAACCATCTGTTCTCGACACCTTAATCTCGATGGATTGAGGAACCTTGGCATCGGCACCGGTCTTGACCCTGAACTTGGCCAAATAATCCTTCACGTCAAAGCCTGTGTCCCTGCCGTCTGGCAGTTCTTTAAAGCCTTCATTGCCCGAGCTGAAAAATTCCACCATTCCGCTGATATTTTTGCCTGACCCGCCAATTACGCCGTGTGTAGTGGCCAGGGCGTCACTGCCTAGTTGCTGCTCAAGAAAGCCGCCGAATTCATCGGGGATGCGTCGGCTGACAAGATTGATCGCGCCACCGACAGAACGTGGGCCAAACTTCACAGCTGCAGAACCCTTTCGCACCTCTACGGCCTGCATGCGGCCCGCAGTAGGGAAATAGTAAGCTGCCGGTGCAGCATAGGGGGCCGGCGCAATCAAAACGCCATCTTCCATCAATGTAATTTTGGAAGATCGTTCAACACCTGATCCCCGTAGCCCGATATTCGGGCGCAGCCCATAACCGTCTTCTTCCTGAATATTGACGCCGGGCACCATACGCAGCGTACGCAATATATCCTGATATTTGAATGTATCGAGATCTTCTTGGCTGAGCCGGGTTGCCGAACCTGGGACCTTTGACCGGTCTGTCCTTTCCCCAATCACTTGGATACGCTCTACATCCAGAAACTCAATCGTGGGTTCATCCACCCCATATGCGTTTACGGAAATAGCAATGAGGGCTGCAGTCGAAACAGAGCCGAGCAGTGCTGTGTTTATAGTTTTGCTTTTCATCTTTTGTTCCATTTTCGCTAATTTGCGAATGCTTTTGCGTGTTATTCGCATTAATTTTGCTAAAAAGAAGCGCTGGCAGATTTCCTTATCAAAGGATCAAACAGCGCTCTTGTTGATGGAGCCGCCCGCCGCTGGCGGGTGGCTCAAATTCTAATATTCGTCATTTGCCTTTGAATGTTTTGCGGATGTAGGAAAGAATATCGCGAACATCATCCTCGGTCAGGTCCGGGTTGCCTCCGAGAGGAGGCATTGCCATGTCCGCGCCTGGACGATCAACACCTTCCATCACACTTTTCACAAGCGCACTGTTACCCTTTTTTAGGGGCCCAGTTCGCGATGTGAAATCCGGCAACCCGGGAATGGTTGGCTTTCCATTCTCACCATGACACGCGATACAGGTCTCTTCATATTTCTCTTTACCGTTGGCCAAGTCACGTGGTGCGGCTTGCGCAGCAACAGAGAAGGCCGAAATGACAATCAACGATATTGCGGTTTGTTTTTTCATCATTAGGTCCTTACTTGTTGCTGGCCTGAAGAAAGGCTTTGATGTCACGGGCCACATCGCCAGGAATATTTGCCCTCACGCGCATGTGCGTCACATCCACATGCCACTCTTCATCAGAATTGTCCTGGGCACTTTTCATGTTGTGGCACCGCGCACAGGTTTTCGCCCATGCCTTGGCCCCGCGAGCAAATTGCATCGGATCGGGTTTGGGTTTTTGTGTGTCTGCGGAGGCTACGCCTAAGCCCACCATGGACAGAGCGGCGCCCGCGAAAGCAAGGACAACGAAATCACTTTTCTTAAGCATTGTTTATCTCCTGATGCCTAGAAGCCGTATGACAACTGGAACTGAAGACGGGTATCATCTTCACGTTCTTCTGCGATATAATTGCGAAATTCGAGACCGCCTTTGACAACGACCGAAGGAGAGAACCAATAGTTGAGACCCACGTTGAAGCGTTTCTCATTGGTCTCCTCTTCCAGTTCATGGTCCCCGGCAACTTTGAATTCGCCATAGCGAACTACAGGCTCAAGTCTTTGAATAAAGGGAGAATCTGAGATATCAGACAAACGATAAGCCGCCTGTGCATACCATGCTTTCCAGGACAATGCCTCTGGTTCGCCGTGATCATCATCAGCTTCGCCGAAATTCTTGAGGTCCGCTTTCAGGTATTCGGCACGGATATCCCAGTTGCCGCCTGTATAGGCTGTATCGAAGCCCCACAGATCATAGCTACCCTGTCTCAAGTCCTAGAAAACTTCCACTGGCTCATCATGATCATCGACAATCGGCTCTTCACCGTGACCATCACCATCTTCTTCCACTTCAGGTGCAACCTTAGCCGTAAGGAAAGAGCCACCTATTTCCAAGTCGTCAAACGGCAAGAAAGCAAGTCGTCCACTAACGGCTTTGTTGCCATTATCATCTCGGCCAAAGCCCTCAACTTCGACACCACCGTGCCCAGCCCGTGGGCCGTTCCCGACGGCAACAGAATAGGTGAACAAGCGCTCGCCCACGGGGATACCGCCCCGCAGCATCAGCCCCACTTCACTGATTGGCTGGATACCGCCATGACCAAAACCGGCTGGTGCATTTACCGACCGGTTGATCCAACTGGGGTGCAACCTTTCCTGAAATTGGCCAACTGGGCTCAGGAATTTGCCAGCGACCAAAACCGCATTGTCGTGCAGTAAGAAGTCGAGCTGACTATATTCAACCTCAATGTCCGTTTCGCCAGTATTACTGGTTGAAACCTCAAATTCGGATTCGAATAGGACCAAATCCTTATATTGGAAGTGAAACGCTGGGTTAAACTTACCACTCGTAAAAGTGTCAGACTCCTCACCGTCTGTGAATTCAATGCCAACGTCGGCATAACCTGCCAGGTGCCAAGCATTTGGACGGACAGGGTCGGCTGCTTTCTCGGCTTTTTGTGCACGGTTGTCAGCTCGCTCTGCAATCTTCTTGGATTGATCGGCTTGCGTCTTTGTTTCTGCAAGCTGTTGCTTTAAAAGTCTCAACTCTGCCTCAAGCGCGCTCAGCCGCTCAATAAGTTGGGTTTGATCGGCCTGCTGGGCATAAGCAGGTGTGCCCAGGTTGACCGCGGACACAGCACAGGCCATGCTGGCGGCAATGCCCCAGTAAGAAATTGCTCTCATGGCAACTCTCCGAAAACTAAGATAAAACTTGATTCTGTTAGATGGTTAGCCAGCCTCCTCGACCCGAGACACACGGGTTCAAGGTTTGGTTGATAGGGCCGAGGCGACTAGCTGCTATCAGCAAGCTTTCGGGGGATGTGGGGCAACTTCAGGATGAAGCGAATGAGGAATGTGCTCTGAGGGAATCTGGACCTTGTAAGCCTTTGGTGCAGGCACTGCCAACCGTGCCGGTTGCGCCAATACCAGAAGTGGAGTCGGCGCAATATCGTGGTTAGAGACATCTGTCGGCAAATCTTCTGCGCTCATGAAATGGCCGCAAAAAACATCTTCACTTGTTTCGACTTCATCAGCTATTCCAGCAGCATCAAGCGCTTCAAATGACCATGTGCCGTCCCATTGACTAACACAGGCGTCATAACTGGTTTCACCGCTCTTATTTGGCAGCATCCGCGCAGATGCAGGCAGCGCAACCAATGACGCAACAAGCATAAGTCGGAGCATGTAAACCAAATATCTCAAAAGACGAACCTTTCTAACTAGGGAGAAAAGCGTGAAAACTGTATAGCAGCCTTGACCAAAATCAAACGGACAAAAAAATCCTTCTCATTCACTGGATGCAAATGTATTGTATGCGAAAGGGTTCAAGGTACTCAATACTTTTAGAGAGGTATTGCGATGAGTACCCTTGTCAAAATCGGTGAGGCCGCAAAAAATATTGGCCTGCCTGAAAAAACCATCCGCTACTATGAAGATATTGGTCTTGTGAACCCGCTTCGCGCTGAAAATGGGTTTCGCCAGTATCGGCAGTCCGACCTTCAGCTTCTTAGAATTGTTAAAGGCGCCAGACAACTCGGTTTTTCGATAGATGATAGTCGCGCTCTCCTGGACCTGTTTAACAACGACGCGCGGAGTAGTGCGGAAGTTAAGGCGCTTGCAACAAAGCAACTGCTGGAAACCCGAAAGAAAATCGATCGACTGAAAAATCTGGAAGCGAAGCTGCAGCATCTCACGAACCGTTGCCAAGGCAACCACAAGCCCGACTGCGCCATTCTGGATTTCCTCGCTGACCCGCATTAGCAAAACGTAGTACCGAGTAGTTAGGCTAGCGGGAGTGCTCAGGGATTCCGCTAGCCTCCTTCCACGTCCACTGCGGTTCAGATTCACCCCCCCTCCGCTACAGCTCGACCAGGCAATATTTTGGGATACAGATGAACCCATCCCGGTTCGATATGGCCAACATTTCACTATGCTCGAAAAGCAATTCACCAGGGCTTTTCTCGGCATCGTATGGAACAGCTTCGGCGTGAATGACGCGCCAAAATCGATCCTCAAATTTCAAAAACAGTCCAAAATGCCCGAAACGCTTGATACGCTGCTGCAATTCGACCGTCGTCAGATCCGGGTCAAGCAATCGCTCGGTTATGTCGGGCACAGGCCAATAGCTGCCTCCCATCTGAGGTTGCGCATTTGTATAATAGAAATCGATATCACGCAGAAACTGTTCTACTAGCTCCGGCGCCTGCAGATGCATTTTGACCATTAAGCTATTGAGAGTGTCATGTTCTTCCACCCCAACAGCCGTATTTATGATGATATCGCCGCAATCAAATTGGGGTGTTAGTTTGTGAAGTGTTAGTCCGGAATGCTGGTGCTGACCGTGAGTGAAATACGGAAGAGGCGTCGCCCCCCTTCCTTCCGGCAACAAGGAGGTATGCAAGTTGACTCCGTACCTCAGCCCGGAAGGTGTCGGGATTTTATGTTGGTACTCGGCGCTAAAAAATAAGGTCACTCCTTCATCGACCAAAGCCTTCATCTCTTCAGGTAAAGGCAACCCTGTCCGAACTGTCAAACCCAGACGCGTCGCTTTCGCCAGCATGTTCGCCGCAATACCCTCAATGGGATTGACATAAACCGCACATATTTGATGTCCACGTTCGACAAAAACATCGAAGCAGGAGGAAAACATGTCATTACCGAAGTAGGCGAGCTTCATGGCGGAGCTATCCCGGAGGCCTAACACCATCCGGCTGCATCAAATCGTGCCTTTGACGAACATGATCCGGCCAACGGCTTTTGATGTACGAAAGGGTCGCCAATATTTCCCTGTCCGTCAGTATGCCTTCATATGCAGGCATATCACTCTGATAACTTTCATCCCCAACTACTGTGGCGGGGCCATATTTGGTTAGTGCAAACAGCACTGCATCTGGATGGTGCCAGGTATGACCGGTTTCATCATGCGGCGGCGCGGGCAAGCGGCCATTAGGCTTGCGCTCGCGCCAATTTGGCTGCCCCTCCAGGTTTACGCCATGGCATGCCGCACACTGGGCCTGATAGACCTTCCGACCCAAGGCAACCACCTCATGGTCGTTTGGTAATAGTTGGATATCAAGGAGCTGCTTCTCGCTGCCCTCTTGCATCACGACTGCCCAGCCAATGACCAGTAAGGCGACCATCGCGCCCCCAAAAATCCAGGCTTTCATATTTTTATCTGCCATATAGCTGCTACCCTTGATCCGAATATTTGCTTGGCCTGAAAAGTTTATGCAGGCCGCTGATTGGGCTCACGCCCACAATTCCAACACATAGTGCCTGACAACCGCGGACAGGATATCGCTGCGGGTGATGATGCCTTTAGGGATATGGCCGTCGACAATGGGCATGGCGCCGATGCGCCTTTCAACAAAAAGCCGCGTGATAAATCGTAGATCAGTGCTGCACTCGGCCGTCAGAATGTGGGGCGTCATAACTTGGTCGACCGGCGCGCCCAACCGAGCCATGGCCCCTTCAGGCTGGTCGGTTTCAGGCAAGTCGGCCAGATAACGCAAGATGTCCCGCTCAGAAAGAATGCCCACCAGTGGTCCACCCGCTGACGAGACCACGGGAACGTGCCTAAATCCATTTTCCTGCAACAACTGCAACGCCTCAGCGACGGTCGCCTCTGGCGTCACTGTCACAACCGGCCCGGACATCACCTGGTCCGCCATGATCGCTACCGACTGAACCGCTGGATTGGTGCGCGCGGCATAAATGTCGAGCGGAGATCCTCTACCAATTGGTGGGCGGCGCTCCGCCTTGGGCTTTTTGCGCCGAACCGGCTGCACTTTCGCAATCGCTCCGGCTTTCTCGACACCCTGCTTTTTGAACAGATTGCTGGGCGGAACAATCTCGAAACCGTCCAGGGAATAGACCGTAAATGTCATGGCTTTCCTCGTATCTTGACGGGGCTCATCTGTCCCCACGACTGCTCGTTATTCATCCGCAGAGACTTCTTCCCTGTCAGAAATCCGATACAGTCTGCTGACGGGTGTAATGGCAAGTATACCATCGCTGTCGAGCCCCGTATGGGCCGCTTCGAGGATTGCACAGGCAATCCTTTCGCCATCCGCTTCCGGTACATAAAGCTGCAAGCGGGCATATGGCCCCATCCAGTCGTGCTGGTAGAAATTCTTGTAGGCACCATAACCCTTGGTTTCTGAAACACTCAGCCCCGGCACCCCCAACTCCTGCAACCGCTTCTCCACGTCATCAAATTTCAGTTTATGAATGGTGGCTGTAATAGCAACAAAACCCATTTTCTCCTCCTCTCTTGAGGTTGAAATCTTCATCCGATCCGCAAAACGTCCGCGGCAACAAATTGGTAGGGCGGGAGGTCCAGGTTCCTGGGTGCCGGCCCTTTCCTGATCCGCCCCGACGTATCATAGTGCGAGCCATGGCACGGGCAGAACCAGCCGCCATAGTCACCGCGAGAGTCGGTCTCTTTCTGGCCAAGGGGGACACACCCAAGGTGCGTACAAATGCCGATAACAACCAGCCAAGGCTGGTTGATAATCCGGCTCGCATCCGTCTCTCGGTCGACAAGGGCCGCCTCATCGTCATGGCGGGCGGCCGCAATCTCCGTTTTAGTTCGTCGGACAATAAAAACAGGCTTGCCGCGCCATTTGATCGTGACCCGCTCACCGACCGCGATCACGGACAGATCGACATCCACAGACGCCAAGGCAAGAGTATCGGCCGCCGGATTCATGCTATCGATAAAGGGCCAGGTCGCCACAATGCCACCCGTCGCGATGAGAGCACCTGACGCGACATGAAGAAAGTCTCGCCTGGGTAACGCTTGTGTATCGGCATGCGCTGGCATTTGTGCCTCCTTTCATCGTTCCTTCAGCATGAGGCTTCCAGCAACCGGAGGGTCAAACCCTGTTTCAATTTTCCGATACACAAATCTGTGAGTGAATAGAGGCTGTACCGAGGCCTGCAGATCCTAAGGGCCACTTTAGGCGAATTTGAGACGTACCGAAACACTCGATGGATGGCTCAAGCTGACCCCATGTATAGACCGGCTGCCGTTCGCAAGGAAGATGTTCCCCGTCAGGGCTTATGGGAGTTTTCGTGTTGAAAGAGGGGTTTCATGACCTGTCTCCTTTTTGATCAGGAAACAGTTATTCTACTCCCATCAACTGAGTGCACTTTCTGACCCAATTAATTATAGGTACAATAGTGACAAATGCCTCTGACTATAGACTCACTAACGGTGCGATATTCAATCTGCCACGAGGCGACCCAAGTCAAACATCACCGCCTCAACGGGTCCCACCAGGCGTTTGTCTTCAGGTTGATAAAACAGTTTAGCCTCGTTGGTTGAGGCAGCTGAACTATTGGCACACTCTTCAAGATAGCCGCATGACACACAAACGTTTTTGCTACACGCCGAAGCACAGCCCAAAAACAACTGAACGCTTGGATCGGCCTGTTTTAGGAGGCCATAAAAGCCGCATATATCGGTCTTCTCACCTGCTGGGTTTGTCAGTTGAAGGCGCAATCGAAGCACATTGCTTTTGGAAGCGGTGAGTTCCCCACATAGTGAATCCAAGTCTTCTCGAGCCTGTGTACTAAGAAGCGGCAAAATATCCGTGCCCGTTAACGACCTACCGAAAAGATCATCTTGTGCGGTCCCCATTAGAGCTGGCGTCAAAAATTCGTGTGAGGAGTATGCCCAAATAGACAACCAAGGCAGGAATTTGACCATCTCCTTAGGGTCAACACGTGCCTTTTCTGGCCTCTCCCCTTTATACATCAAGGCCTTATAGTATCTCAAAAATTCTTGAAACAGAAAATAAGCTGATCGCGCCTGACGTCTGCTCATATTCTGACACCAATTCCTGCCTGCCCCAAGACACTGGCCGACTGGCAACATTCTGCTTTAATTGCGGTCATTTATTGCTCGCTCTTGTTTTCAATCCTACACCTACTCAGGTCGATGTGATGAGCGGTCAACTCATCGCAATACAAAATTCATGAACTTGCCCTATTGTTATTGAAATACTCATCTGCGACAGCTTTGATACCAATGCCCAAGCATCGCATTGCTCTACTATAGAGGTGATCATTTAATGGAAAGTTACGTCAAACATCAGCGCGATGTGTTTGCAGGACATTCAATCTTGGCAATCGATGATGAGCCGATCATTCGTGAATTACTGAACCGGCTGCTTAAAGACCTGGGGTTTGAGCACGTCGAATGTGCGGCTGATGGATCAGAGGCTCTCCGGAAGCTCGACAAATCGCGCTTCGACCTAATTCTTTGCGATATTCTCATGAAGCCTATGAATGGCATTGAATTTGTCAGGACATTAAGAAAATCAGCGCCTGTCAGATATGATTCCAGCAAAGCGTCCACGCCCGTCGTGTTTCTGACAGGCAGCACCGAACAAGAGCATATCAAAGGGGCGAAGGAGGTTGGCGCAAAAGGCTACATCGTCAAGCCCATTGATGCCGCAATCATGCGAGATAGGTTAGCCAGATTCTTCCGCAGATAATTTGGAAGGCCCCCAACGTTAGTACCAAGCTAAATACATGTTAGGACAGGTGAGCTTTCATGAGGACATTCCCCTCTTCCTGTTTGGCTTCCAAGCTTGACACAGCTCAACCTAAACTCCAAAAGGTGGCCGGGGCATGTATGGAAATCAAGTTTATCAAGAAGTCTGAATTTCAACCGGCGGGGCATCACAGCCTGCTGTGGCAGTACTGGCGTACCCTTTATAGGGAGGCCCGTAATGATATCCCGCTGCGAACATCGTTGCGACCAGATCAAATAGCATCTCTGATACCCTACTTGACCATCCTCGACATGATCGATGAAGATACTGTCTCGATCCTCTTGATTGGCAGTGCGCACGACCAGATGTGGAGCCGAAACATTATCGCCGACAATTTTCTCGACCACCTCTCTGGCGAGGCTCGACAGAAATACAAAGACCTCTTTATCTCGCTCAAAAATTACAGGCTGGGCTGCGTAACCGAGGAGGTTGTAACAACGGCCAGCGGTACGACACTTCGTTGTAGCGGACTTCTCCTGCCCCTTAGAGCTAACACGGGAGAGACAACAGCTTCAGTTGGTTACTTCACCTATGAAGGTATAGAAGAGGACTTCCAGGACCTAATGAGAAATGGCCCTTCTGACCGGTGCATTGAAAATGTAACCTTCATATCAATGGACGATTGACAATTCACTTCCGATTAAGTCTTTTGCGCTAGCTTCCCACGTCAAAATCCAACTTGCGGTGACCCACGATGGCTTCTCGGCACACATTTTCTGACGTTTCAGTTCTAGTATGCGTGTCCGATGACGAAGAACGTGCGCTCCTCACAAACATCCTCTCTCTCTTGGGCAACACAACAGTCACTGAAGCTACCAACGAACAGAAAGCTTTCAGCGCTCTTTCGGGAGGCAAGCTTGATATGATCTTTTTGCGCTTAGGCCATCTGGAACCAGATCCTCAGCAAGTTCTTGGTAAGATATTTGCGACCCAATCAGACGCTGCACTCTTTGTCTTTTCTGCAGAAGGTTTCTCATGTGACGCTTTTGAAAAGCAAGCGCAAACATATGGCCTTAGGGTCGCAGGATGCTTTGCTGAACCTTTCAGCCTCAGTGCCCTCGCGGGGCGCATCGTTGATTTCAATCCGCAATAGCAGTGCGTGACCCTTACTAGAGCGATCAAGCGTCGTACCATGGAACGGCTATGACCAATCAATCTTTGACATAAGTTCGAACACGCTCGCAGGAATCTTTTTCTGAGCGGTATCGACACGAATAGGAGGCCTATTCCAGTCATCGAATTGCTGTTCCTGAATCTGTTCCCAAGTTAGGGCGCCTTCGCCCACTGCATAGTCTGCCTGGCCTTCAACGCGGGAACGATGGACATCTACGTCCGAGCAAACTACTTCGACATTCTGAAGCTTGGCACCCTGCTCCTCAGCCAAACGTGTCCATTCATCTCGGGTGGCCTGCACGGGATTGCAACAATCAACCACGACATTGTGCCCTAACGCCAGGTTATCTTCAGCTAGTCGATAAACGAATTGATAGACGCCGCTTAGGTCTGCCGCACTTCCCAATTCACCAAGTGTTGTTTGAATTGTATCGATCTGGATATAGGCTGCACCGGTTTCTCGGCAAATAGCTTTTGCTAACGTCGACTTCCCGACCCCAGGCAAACCCGAAAAAATCACCAGAGTGGACATGGTATACTTCCTAGTTTAGTGCCATCTGCACGTCACGGCTCGGCTTTCTTGCGACCGCCAAAAAATTATTAACAATAACAGTATGTTAATATTGTGCCGTGTTCTATTTACACCGTCAACTATGCACGATATCCAATCACAAATTCTCTTGAGCGCTGCAGAAAAACTGCATATGGCTAATTCCCCTACCGGAACCTCGACGTAAAGCATGAATCCGTGAAAGAATTCTCCTCCGAACTAGCTCTGCTTATACTCTTGCTTTTGTCAACAGGAGGCATCTTGATGCGCCGCGTTCAGCGTCGCAGATATAGGTGCCGTCGATGTGGACACATCTTTCGCTTAAGGATTGCCGATCGCTTCAGTTTGATAAGACAAAAATTTACATGTTCAGGATGCAAAATACCGCGCAATTGGTCAAAGCTCGAGAGAATCTGACATAGAGCCACAGAAGCGACTTGCCCTCTACAAACTGGCAAGAAAGGCGTCATGGCAGCGGGGCCAGATATTGATCAAGAAATGCCTGCCCACCCAGCCTCTTGACGGCAGCCTCGAGAGCTTTAGCCTCTACACCAAATTGCTGTGCCAAAACATGATAAACCTTGATCTCCTTCAATGGAGACGCCTTAAGGTTTGCTGTCATATATTGCTTCACTTCCGGCCACATTCCGGCATCTAGAATAATGAAGTCCGCCCGTTCCTTTGCCAGCAGATCGTGCATGGTTTTGAAGCCGGGGAGGGGTAGTGGTGTTGCTTGCCACTGGTGCAACATCGCCTCCGCCCACTTTGCACCAGAGCGGAATCCGACGACCTTGCCCTCGAAGGAGCCTGACCCATCTGCACCTTCGGATTTTAGCCATACGGCGATCAACGATATTTTCCCGAGATAGATATTGTGGCTATTCAGCTTTGTACCATACGCCTTGACCCAAAGGGTCGTCCTCGCAGCCTGGCCATCCAAAAGATCACGCTGCATCAATTCGTGCGCCCGTGACAGTGACACATCAACAATTCGCAGACAAAGCCCAGCTTGGTCATATAGCGCCTTCAACATTGGGTCGAGTGATCGGTTCAGGCCGTCATCTGAATAGCTGGCAATTTTGAGGCAAGCGCCATTGTCCCAAGTCGGCTCCGCGTTGACGGCCCCATCACGGGGCACCAATTCTCCATACAGCAACATGGCTACTGCCATCCATATGAAAGTCCGGTGTCGCATCGCAGAACTATGGCTCAAAATGGTTGAGCAATCCCTAAAAGCCCTACCCACAGGAACAACTCCATACTCCCCAAATGGGTAGGAAGAAAAACTTTCTAACGATGTCACAATGTAAGTATGAAATTATTTGATCGCGAGCTGGATACTTCTTCTAACGAGGCCTTTGCAACGTCCACAACCGACAAACCCTCTGCTCCCCTCCTGAAATTACTCAAGGACAATCTCCTCGATTTTTCCTCAGACGCAGTCTTCATCTGCGATGACACCTTCCGTTTCTGCTACATCAATTCTGCAGCAACCAACTTGACCGGTTTTTCCTCAAGTGAGCTTCTTGGACAGCCGGTCGACCTATTGCTGCCGGAAACTCTAAGATCCAGTCACCGAGAGCAGATGGTATCATTCGCGGCTGTCGAGGGCATTTCCCGAAGCATGAACCGGCAACGCCAGATTTCCTGCCAGACAAAGGACGGGGCTATTGTCAAGACATCCGGGGCACTGACAACGATGACCCAAGACGGGAAACGCTTCTTCGGCGTCGTTTTGAGGGATCAGACCGAACGCGACGAGCTGCTAGCCAAGCTTGAAAGAAAGGAACGGGCACTCAGCCTTGCCTTGCAGAAAGCCCAGTTGGCCATCTCGGCGCGGTCGCATTTCCTGTCCAAAGCGAGCCATGAGCTTCGGACGCCGCTAAACGCTATTCTCGGCTTCAGCCAACTTCTTGCGAACTGGCAAGGGCCTCCTTCCGAAGAGATGGCCCGAGACTACGGGCAATACATCCTTGGTAGCGGTGAGACATTACTGCATGTGGTCAATCAAATACTGGAATTCAGCGAACTCAACAGCGATTATGCGGACCCCAATCTGCAATCGTTTGCTCTTGAGGATCTACTAGAATCCGTTGCAACAGCATTTGGCCCCAAAGCCGAAGAGGCCAAGATCAACCTGAGGCTAGAGGTCATCGATGGAGCTGACAGTTTCATTGACTATCCAAGAATGTGGAGAGCCCTATCGAACGTCATCGACAATGCTATCCGCTACACAGCCGCCGGCGGCAACGTAACCTTGAGCCTAGAAAAAACTGCCAAGGGAATTCCTGTCATCAACATTGAAGACACAGGTCAAGGTATTGCACGCGACCGGCTAGTAGCGATCACCAAACCTTTCGAATTGTCTGCAGATAGCCCACACGGTGTTTCGAACGGGATAGGGCTAGGCCTTGCCACGGCTAAGACAATCGTCGCGATGCACGGTGGTCGGCTACGCATCAGAAGCAAGCCAGCTCGCGGCACCACCGTATCCATTTCACTTCCTGACATCGACCCGTTAACCCGCCAAAAAACCGAGCACGACAGCAATCCGGCCGACAAAAAGAACCGGACAATCTTCTATATCTAAATCCCTGGGAAGGACCAACATGTTTGATATTATTCGGAAAAAACCTCCATCTTCACAATCCACAAAGCTTCCGGCTGGCCTGAATGCCTCAAGCCTCATAGGAACGATGTGTGCATCACAAGCCATGATTTCCTTTGACCCAAATGGGGTTGTCGTGGATGCTAACCCTACATTTCTCTCGCTAATGGGCTATGGCCTTGAAGAGATCGTCGGAACCCACCACAGCAAGTTTGTGGACAAGAAATTTGCAGCAAGCCCAAAGTATCGCGAGTTTTGGGATGAGCTCAATCATGGCGTCTATCAGTCAGGCATCTTCAAGCGCCATACAAAATCAGGTGATGTCGTATGGCTGCAGGCCGTCTATCTGCCTCAAATGGGTTCAGACGGCAAACTTGAACGCGTTGTCAAATTCGCGACCGATTATAGCGAAACCCAAGACCGCAACATCGATGCTCTCGGGAAAGTGGCCGCCATGGACCAATCCCAGGCGGTGATTGAGTTCGAGCTGGACGGCACTATTATCACAGCCAACGAAAACTTCCTTTCCACCGTGGGCTACGAGCTTAGTGAGATTCAGGGGAAGCATCACAGCATCTTTGTGGACCCTGCCTATAGCAAATCCCCAAAATATGCAGAGTTTTGGGATAAGCTCAGAGCGGGTGAGCACCTAACCTCCGAATACCGACGCGTTGGCAAAGCTGGCAAGGAAATCTGGCTGCAGGCCAGTTACACGCCAATATTGGATGCTGACGGCAAACCTATAAAAGTCGTCAAATTCGCCACAGACATAACCGCCCAGAAGCTGAAAAATGCCGACTATGAGGGCAAGATTGAAGCCTTGAACAAGGCTCAGGCGGTGATCGAGTTCGAACTGGATGGCACCATCATTGCTGCGAACCAAAATTTCCTCGAAGCGGTTGGGTATGAGTTGGAAGAGATTGTTGGCAAGCATCATTCAATGTTCGTGGATGGTACCTACAAGGGATCAACCGAATACAAAAATTTCTGGATTGCACTTGGAAGCGGCGAGTTTCGATCCGGGGAATATCAACGGGTCGGAAATGGTGGCAAAGAGATTTGGCTGCAGGCCACCTACAACCCGATCTTCGATCCCTCAGGCAAGCCTTTCAAGGTCGTAAAATTCGCGAGTGATATCACCTCTATGGTGTTGGCGCGAAAGGAAAGAGAACGCGTAGGCGCCCAGGTTGATAAAAATTTGGAAGAGATCGTCTCCAGCGTAGGGACCGCCAACGAACGCGCGGGATTGGCGGCCTCTGCCTCAACTGAAACCGAAGCAATGGTACAGACCGTCGCGTCCGCGGCGGAAGAACTCAATGCCTCTTTCCGCGAGATTGCCGAAAGCGTGGCACTGGCACGGAATGCGGTCGACAAAACGTCTGGCGAAACCCGAGCTGCAGACAAATCTACCAAGACCCTTAGCGAGGCTGCCGAAGCCATGAACAAGATTGTTGTTCTGATTGAGGATATTGCCTCCCAAATCAACCTCCTCGCCCTCAATGCGACTATTGAATCGGCCCGAGCAGGTGAAGCCGGCCGAGGTTTCGCGGTTGTTGCCAGCGAGGTTAAAAATCTGGCAACACAAGTAGCAACCGCTACTGGCCAAATCTCAGATGAGATTGCTCGCATGCAGGATGTATCAAGCGAAGTGGTTGAGCGCCTTGTTGGGATCAACGGTGCCGTGGGCGATCTTCAGGGAAGCGTCACGGGTATTGCTGGCGCGATTGAGGAACAGAGCGTTGTGACGCAGGAGATCTCATCAAACATGCAAACAGCCGCTGGTGCCGTTGCGGAGATAAACGAAAACCTGAATGATCTGTCCCACAACATTAACTCTGCAAACAACCTCGCAAACGAAGGCATCGACCTGTACCGACGCCTGGAATAGCCTTTGCGCGCTCCTTCCCAGGGTGTGCTGCCCTCTCTGTCAACCATCTAGGTGGTTCGACAGAGAGGGCTCCTTCTTGTCAACCGATGAGTTTACGCTTTCTAAACGATAGGTCTGGATAATAATGTCGTACGCTTGGGGGCGCCAAAATGGACCGATACTGAATGCTAGATCAGGCCAAGACATCTGAAAATCTGGCGCTAGCCTATAACCAACATGTCAGTACTGTTGTTAGTTCCCTTTGGGCACAATATGCATTGGAAGCCCGGGGCCCCGAAGGCCTACAGATGCTTTTTAGGGACATTTTGCCTGAGGGACTTGGCAATAGTTCA
Organism: Kordiimonas lipolytica; assembly: GCF_042651265.1. Taxonomy (GTDB): domain Bacteria; phylum Pseudomonadota; class Alphaproteobacteria; order Sphingomonadales; family Kordiimonadaceae; genus Kordiimonas; species Kordiimonas lipolytica. The sequence continues at coordinate 360,857 of NZ_JBHSCR010000001.1, forward strand.
AAATTCCACATGAATGACAGCCCGGTAGGCTATCCCTTCTTTGTGCAAGAAGGAAACTGGTTCCCAAATCACCTGTGCCTGAAGTTTTACGAAAACCTCTGCAGTATCGAACCAGATCTTTTTGAGGTTGGCCGCCGGGTGGCCGGCTTTTCGTTGAAGAAACGCAACATAATCGAACTGCGTCTGCTCAATCTTGCCCGTGCATCCCTTATTCTTAGAAACATTGCACGCGTCAATGCCCGCTTTGCCAAAAACAAGAAGCCAAAGATCACCTTCCTTGGCAAAGAAAGAGGTGACCTGAGACTCAATTACCTCGAGGGTTTCCGCCATACAGAAAAAAGTACGGACTACTATCGGGGTTTTATTGTGGGGGTGCTGGAGTTCATGGGCTTTCGAGATCTGAAGTCTGAAATTGTCTCCGACAGCTTTCCCCAGGAAGGTGGCGGTGTCACAGACCTGTCCTTCACATGGGAGAAAAAGAGCTTTCCACAGCGACTGAAGCTCCGCCCCCCATCAAAGAGACTGACTATTCGCGAACGAGAAATCGTCCGCCTTTTGACTGAAGGCTTCACGCTAAAGGAAATCTGCTATCTGGAAGATATCAGCTACGAGACAGTAAAATTTCACTTGGCCAACGCACGGAAGAAACTACATTGCCGGACCAGCGAGGAGCTAGTTGCCAAGTTTGTCGCGATTGATTTGGGGCATGAGCTATGATCATACTGCCTTAGCGGTCCAATTCTGGTCAGTTTGATTTGCGTCAAGGCGTACACAGCACATCCCACTAGTGTGCCTGCAGTACAACAGTGGAATCAGACATGCATATAGATTTCTTTCGCAAGGCCGCACCGATTGCCGCAAGGTCGATCCGCATCCTGCCCCTTCCCCCGGCCAACCTGGCTTTGTCTTTACTGGTCAAGCGCATGTCACGCAGGCATGCGAACATACTTGAGCGGCTGCAGCCAATTGCAGGCAGGCTATTCTCGATCCAGATCACCGACCTTGGGGTGGCGCTCCTGCTGACAGTACACAGCCATGCTGTGGCTGTGAAAGTCGTGCGGCAAGCGCCCCCCTGCGATGTCGGTATTGAAGGAACTTTGTCTGTTCTTTTCGCCTTACTTGAAGGTGATCTGGACGGTGATTCCCTTTTCTTTTCCCGCGACCTGCAAGTGGACGGTGATACAGAAGCCCTTTTAACACTAAGGAACGCTCTGGACAGTGAGGACTTCAGCCTGAAACGCGAGCTTCTGAATATCTCAGGTCCGATCATTCCAGCTGCACAGCGTATCTTTGAGGCACTGGCTCCTGCCCACCCAGGCGCTCTGAAATCGGGAGGCAGACCTTGACCAAGCTTGAACTTGTATGCCCTGCGGGCACACCTGCGGCGCTAAGAACGGCAGTTGATGCCGGCGCCGACGCCGTTTATATGGGTTTCCGCGATGAAACCAATGCAAGGAATTTTCCCGGCCTGAACTTTTCGCGGAAAGAGCTTTCTGAAGCGCTTACCTATGCACACGCACGTGGCGCTCAGGTTTTCCTCGCCGTTAACACATATGCGAAGGCGGGAAACCCGACACCTTGGCATGAAGCAATCAATTCCGCAGCAGAACTGGGCGTGGATGCCCTGATCCTGGCAGATATAGGCCTATTGGACTATGCTAGGCACACCTTCCCTAACCTCCGCCTGCATCTTTCGGTTCAAGCATCTGCATCAGACCCGGCATCAATAAACTACTATGTCGAACGCTTCGGTATTCGCCGCGTCGTCCTGCCGCGCGTCCTCACAGTACCAGAGATTGGAAAGCTTAACAGTCAGATACCCATTGAAACGGAAGTCTTTGCCTTTGGCGGTATGTGCCCGATGGCCGAGGGACGTTGCACACTGTCGTCCTATATCACAGGTAAGTCGCCAAACCGGAACGGCGTGTGCTCACCTGCAAGCCATGTATATTACGCACAGACTGACGAAGGCCTGACAAGCAAGCTGGGAGGCTTCACGATCAACCGGTTTAGGATCGATGAGCCCGCGGGCTATCCCACCCTGTGCAAGGGGCGGTTCAAGTCCGGCGGAAAAACACGCTATCTATTCGAGGAACCTACCAGCCTAGACATTACCCCTATCTTGCCTGACTTGCTGGCTGCGGGTGTCACTGCTCTCAAGATCGAAGGACGCCAACGCAGCAAGGCCTATGTTCGTGATGTGGTCACTGCCTTCCGCGCCGCTATCGACGGCACGCCCGAATTCACGCAATGCGTCGGCCACCTATCTGAAGGCAGCCAGAACACTACAGGCGCGTATGGGAAGAAATGGTTATGACACAAAATGCCCCCACCCTTTCACTAGGTCCGCTTCTGTTCAACTGGCCAGCGGAGAATATGCGTGATTTCTATTTCCGAATCGCTGACGAGGCGGACTTGGACATTGTCTATTTCGGTGAGGTTGTTTGCGCCAAACGCCGTCCGTTCCAACTGCCCTTCTATGAGGCTATCCTCGAACGACTGGCGCGCGGCGGCAAGCAGGTGATCCTGTCAACGCTCCAGTTGGTGATGGACACCAAGGACCAACAGGCGGTCGCAGACATGGTGGCTTTCACGGGCGACTATCTGGTGGAAGCCAATGACCTGTCGTCCTGCGCGGCACTCGCCGGGAAGCCCCACGCACTAGGGCCGTCCGTAAACATTTATAATGAAGACACACTCAGATATTTCGAGGGTGAAGGTGCCACCCGTATCTCTCTCAATGCCGAACTGCCGGTTGACAGCCTACAAGCCCTGGCGGACGTCGCCACCGTGGACCTTGAGGTGCAAGCTTTCGGTCGTGCACCGCTTGCTATTTCCGCCCGCTGCTTTCATGCCCGCACGCATGGCCTGGCGAAAAACGGTTGCCAGTATGTATGCGAAAAAGATCTCGATGGCTTGGCGGTTGACACGCTTGATGATCAACCGTTTCTGGCAGTTAATGGCTTGCAGACCCTGTCACAAGCCTATTTGTGTCTACTGGAAGAAATCCCAGCGTTGCAGGATATGGGCATTATAGGCCTGCGCCTATCACCCCATAGCTGCGACATGGTTAAGGTGTCAGAAATATACCGCGCTCGTGCGGCCAGGCGGTCTAGCGCCACAGAAACACTGGAAGCTCTGAAAGCCGTCCTGAATGGCCAACCACTCGCGAACGGCTTTTTCCATGGTGAGGAAGGACTTAAGTACGTCGCATCACATATCTGAGCTCCGCCATGTTTGCCTAGGGCGGGCTATACCGAAAAACCTGCCATCCGGCTTCGGCAATACGAGCCTCCTTACACTGAAGGTATGAGATTGGATGTTTTTGCCTTGGGCTCAAGCATCCACATAGGCGGGACTGGCGAGAGCGAGCAAAGCAGTTACTGGATAATTAGTTGCACCTATTTGCGGAATATTGCCAGATTGTGCCGAACATTGTGTTCAGCAATGGTTTTGCGTATATCTGCGAGAAGCTGGTTTCTTCAAGCATGTCGGGTAAGTTTCCCTTCGCATTATCTCGGGTGACGGCCAACCCGTCAAGCAAGCGCACCAGCCAGAAGGCGGCTCTGAGGAACACATTCGCCCCGGGGCCCCAGTCGATCAACACAAATCGACCGCCCGGTCGCAGCAACGCCTGAACGGACTTAAGCGCCCGCTGTTTTTGATCATGGGTCAAATGATGAAACACGAGGCTGGAGGTCACACAATCGAAGCGGCCAATATCTTGCTGTGGAAGTGAGGCGGCGTCCGTCACATTGACGTCTCGAAACGTGACTGCAGATACCTCACTTTGGAGCCCCATCTTATTGAGTGCGATCTCCAGAACCTCAGGATCGATATCATATCCGGTGACACTACTTCTTGGCTCAGTCTGCGCTATTGCGAGGGACAACTCACCCGTGCCACACCCGAGGTCCAAAATGGCTTCTCCAGGCTCTGGCGCTATCGCATCGACAGACAATCTCCGCAGTACACTGCCACGCGTAAAATATTCGATGACCAAGTCATAAACGCCTGTTGCCCACTTGTAGCGAAGGGCGGGAACAAAGCCCTCGGGCTCGCCCTTTTCTTGCTCTGCAGTCTTCGACATTGCCGGCTCCTGGACTGAAATCCTGAATGACACACTAGGTGAACGACCGACGTACGGGCTTGAATAAATGGCCATTTATTCAAGCTGCTTCGGTCTCCAATCGTTATTTCTGCCCTGAACAAAGGAGAGAGATCGATGTTTGTTTTGAAAGAGTTGATCAAGGTGAGCTATGTGCCATTGATGCTTGGCGGCTTTTTGGCTGCCGCACTCTACGCCATTGCAGGCGGTTACGGTTATGGCGCGCTGTTGGTACTGCTACCGCTTGCCATTGGCATATCGTTTGGGTTGGAGCGCCTTGTGCCATACGAGAAACAATGGAACCAAGACCATGGGGATAGCTGGCGAGACGCGGTTCACGCCCTTGTAAATGAGGTTGCGAATGCTTCGTCGGTGGCTTTGCTGCCTTTGATTGTCGCCATCGTACCCGGACTTGATATTTGGCCCACCAACTGGCCCATATGGGGGCAACTGTTGCTCGCCATCCTGATTGCTGATTGCGGCATCACTTTGGTGCATTATGCAAGTCACATCAATCCTACCCTGTGGCGCTTCCATGCGGTTCATCACAGCGTCAAACGCATGTATGGCTTTAACGGCTTGATGAAACACCCGCTTCATCAAGCGATTGAAACGCTCGGCGGCACATGTCCTTTGATTCTGATGGGAATCCCGCTGGACATTGCAGCCCTGCTCGCCTTCGCGGTCGCCATCCAGCTACTCCTGCAGCATAGCAATGTGGACGTGAAAATCGGGCCGCTTCGCTATATATTGGCGCTCTCGCCCCTACACCGGTTTCACCACATCAAGTGGCCTGTGGAGGGCGACGTGAACTTCGGCCTGTTCACCACAATTTGGGACCGGATGCTGGGGACAGCCGTATATGACGCCAAGCGTCGCTTCTCCTCAAATGACCTGGGCATCGGCAAGGAACCCGACTATCCGGACGGCTACCTGGCACAGTTGACCCGGCCGTTTAAAGCGCCCTCTAAAACAGAAGCAGCAGTTCCAAAACAGCCTGTAGAATGAGTTGCCATATACCACAAAAACCCTTTAGTATCAGTGCCGTAAGAAAAAGGGAGGGATAGAGTGAGAACACTAATCTGTGCGGCACTGATCGCCATCGGGTCAACGTCCGTTTTCGCGTCTGTTGATGACGAAAAAGCGATCAAAGAGATCATCGCCGCCATCGAATATGGTTGGGAAAACGGTGATGGGACACCGTTCCGAAAGTACTTCCTCGATTTTGAAGGCGCCCGCTATGTAGAGTCCGGCGGTCAGAATGAAGGATTGGACGACCTGGTAACCAACCATGTGGAACCGGAGAAAGATGCCCTTGAATATCTGCACCTCGATTTCTCGGATATCGAAATTCATTTCGAGGGCGGCTTTGCCTGGGCGGTCGCCGACACACGCGTCAAAGGCAAGGTCAGGAAAAATGGGCACGAGTTTGATAAGGCCGGGCGCCAAACATTCCTGTTCCGCTTGGTAGAGGGCGACTGGAAAGTGGTGCACACCCATTCTTCAAGCCGCGACTATAGGCCAAAGAAGCACGAACACTAGACAGCTGGCGTTTCCGCAACTGTCATCTGGATCTTTAAAACGCTATCTGTGGGGGAGACACCAAATGTCTCCCTCATTGTTCTTGAGAAATGGGCAGAATCCGCAAAGCCTGCCTTGTGGGCAGCTTGGGTTGCATCTGCCCCCGCGCCAATCTCGGCAACCGCAACATTTAGGCGCCGCCACAAGACATACCGCCGAAGCGGCATACCGATGATGGCGCGGAACAGTTTCGTAAAACTGCTTTTAGACATGCCAGCGGCACACGCGACCATATCCTGCGTGACTTTGCCGCCAAGCCCGTCGTCGATGGCTTCGAGGGCGCGAATCATCCTCGTGTCATCAATGGTGGCTTTTCGCCGCCGCAGCGCTGAAAGCCACTCGGGAAGAGCTCTACTCTCTCCCTCGTTTCCTTCCAGCAAGGTTGGCTCAATATAAAGCAGATTAAGCGGCTGCTGGCTTGGCGCCAACATGTGCTTTGCGTTTGATGGGATGTCGAGGAAACGCCCCGTTATCTGGCGATCATCCAGTGTAACGGTTGCGTCGCAGGCCTCAGAAAAGACTAGCTGGACAGGATAATGGGCATGGAAAGTCGTGTCGCCGGCGAGCCCATGATAATGCGCCCACCCTTGCGCGAGCAGGAGTTCGCCTTGCCATTGTTTGCTGCTCTTCACAATCAGGCTTCTTAATCATGGTTTTTGCACAGGCTATGGTCAGCCAGTACTTTGATTATCCGACAATCCGAAATCGTCCCTCCCGAGCAATTGTTGATCATACGCTTCAGCTCTGTCTGCAGAATCTGCAGCGAGGCGATCTTGCTTTCCACAGCGTTCAAATGCCTTCTAGCAATAGCATCTACTTCCTCGCATGGGCGGTCGGGTTGATCGGACAACTCAAGCAGGTTTCTGATATCATCAAGGGAAAAGCCCAGTTCGCGGCTGTGACGCACGAAGGTAAGTCGTTCCAGGTGAGTTTCATCATATAGGCGCCTGTTATTCGCCGCGCGGAACGCTTTAGGCATCACACCAATGTCCTCATAATAGCGGATCGTTTGCACCTTTGTATCGGCACGTTTCGCTAACTCGCCTATCATAAAATCGCTTGCCACAAACTTTCTCCTTGCTCCTACAGCTACTGTAGCATGTAGGATTTGTTCAACGAAATTAACAGTGATTCGAGGTAAAAATGTCTGGTAGTTGTGGATGCGGTTCCGATCAAAATTTTGATGGTTCATCACCCGCCTACAAGCGGGTGCTGATGGTTATTATTGCCATCAACTTTGGCATGTTCTTCGTGGAGTTCTTTGGTGGTCTTGCTTCTGGGTCCATGGCGCTACTTGCTGACTCGCTTGATTTCCTGGGTGACAGCGCGACCTATACAATCTCGTTAATCGTTATTGGGATGCCGCTCGCCGTTCGCGCCAAGGCAGGCTTGTTTAAAGGCCTGTCCCTATTCGCTATTGCCGCCTGGGTTCTAGGAAGCACATTTTACCGTGTTTTTGTTGAGGGCGTTCCTGAGGCGCTAACCATGGGCGCGATTGGTGTCGCAGCTTTCGCAGCCAATGTGATCAGCGCGCTACTACTGCTCAAATACAAGGACGGTGACAGCAATGTGCGCTCGGTTTGGCTCTGTAGCCGTAACGATGCGATTGGTAATCTGGCTGTTATCGTTGCAGCTTCCGGGATTGCGGCGACTGATGCGGCTTGGCCTGACCTATTGGTGGCAGGTATCATGGGTAGCCTGTTTATTCATTCGGCCACGAGGATTGTTCAACAGTCATGGGCTGAGCTTTCCGAAGAGAAGCGCCAGAGCGAAACCGGCAGTGACACATGCAGTGAAAACCTGTAAAAGCCGTATTGTAAAAACTTAGGAATAGGCACTGAAGCTATCGATGGCGAAATATCTAAAAATCTTGCTGCTGATCATTTTTGTAACAGCACCTGCCTTGGATATCGCTTTCCTTGATCCTCAGGAGTCCGTTGAACATGTCAGCGAAACCTATCACGATGCAGCAGAACAAGACGAAGATGTAACAGCAGATCTGCATTGCATCTGTCATGTCATTCATCACGGTGTATCCGCAGGCAAGACTGCCGTCCTATCCATCAATTACACACGTTTTAAAACGCGACAGGTGACGTCTATCACGATTAACGGCCTGAACCCCAAACCAGGCCTGCAACCACCTTCCACGTATCACTCTTGATATTTCTCGGCGTCGGGCATGCCATGGCTTTCTGCAAAGAAGGATAGGCTTCCCACGCACATATCAATCTATTTGAGAGTGAATAAGCATGACATATATGCGACATGCCCTTATGGGCGTGGCAGTGATCAGCCTTTGTACCGGTATGGTGCAAAGCGGTCCTGCGGTGTGGGCGGACAGCCAGAAGCGTCCCGTCCTCCATGAATTTATTGAACAGGTCTCTGCCGACCATCCAGCCTTGAAGGCGGCGGAAGCGGCCTTGGCTTCAGCCAGGGCGCGGGCCAAAGGGCAATCACGTCCTATCTATAACCCTGAAATCGAAGTGGGGTATGAGAACGCCTCTGAAGTCACCAGGGAAGTTGGCCTGACACAGACATTCGATTGGTCGGGTAAGCGCAAAGCACGCTCAGGTGTTGGTCGCGCCGAGGTTGACGCAGCCGAGGCCAGCTACGCGATCGCGAAGAAGTCCTTGTTAAGCAATATCCTGCAGTCACTTGCTGAATATCAAACAGCGTCGAGGCTATTGAATGTTGCGGAGCAGCGCGAAAACCTGAGCAAGCAATTTCTTGAGCTGGCAACACGCCGCCATCAGGCCGGCGAAATGCCGCAAGCTGAACTGCTGACCGCGCGCCTTGCATTGGCCGAAGCGCGTGCTGCGAAGAATGACGCGCTGCTCGCCCTATCTTCAGCGGAAGAAAAGCTGGTGGCGATCAGTGGCAAGGACCGGGAGATGTGGCCACGCCTAATCGGTACGCCGCTTCATACAGTTGTAGAACCGGAACAAACGGCCTACGAGCGACTTCCAGAGCTGCGCCTCGCTCAGGCGCAATCGGAGATCGCCCGCGCCCGCATCCGGGTCGCCAAATCGGAGCGCATGCCTGATCCTACGGTTGGCGTCAGGGTTGGCGAGGAAGGCAATAGTAGCCTTGTCGGGCTTTCCGCCTCCATTCCTATCCCAATCCGCAACAGCTACCGGGATCAGGTGGATGCGGCCGGGTCAGATTTTCTGGAAGCCCAGCAAAACTATTATGCTGAAAACAGGCGTGTTCGGGCACGTTATGATGCCAGTCTGAAACGCTATCTTGCGGCCTCCCAGGCCTGGAGCCTTTGGCAGGACCAGGGGGCTGAGCCGCTTCAAGAGCAACGCTTGCTTCTAAGTAAGCTACTGGATGCACGCCAGATCGGCGCCATCGATTATCTGATTCAACTCAATCAAACATTCGCAACTGAAGAGGCCTCTGTCGAGCTGAATGGTCGGCTCTGGAACGCCTGGTTCGACTGGCAAGACGCTGGTGCAACGGTTGAAGAATGGCTGGAGACAATTCAATGAAATACTCAATAAAATTTGCGCTGCTGGCCTTGGTTTCGCCACTGGTAATCGACACCGCCGTTGTTGGGATGCTGCCACAGCAGTTTGCTGCGTTTGCTTACGGCCAGGACGAACGTGGCGACGGGCATTCTGAAGAAGAAGGCGAAGAGCACGGCGAAGAAGAAATCATCAAAATGTCTGATCAGGAATTACGTGATTCAGGGGTTGTAACCGCGCGTGTCGCACCGCGGACATTGGCAGAGACGGTCTCGGCTCCTGGGGAAGTTACCGTCAATCAATATGCAACCATTCAGGTGACGCCCCGTATCGAGGCCCAAGTGATCGCACGCCATGCCCGTATGGGGGACGTCGTTAAAAAGGGCCAGCCTCTCGTAACCATGTCCAGTGTAGAGATGGCTCGTGCGCAGGCGGATCTGATCCTGACAGAACAGGAATGGCAGCGGGTCCAGAAGCTCGGGCGGGACGTTGTCTCCGAACAGCGTTTTCTTGAAGCGAAGGTGGCGGCACAACAAGCAAAAGCCAAAGTGCTCGCCTACGGCATGTCAGAGGCTCAGGTTAAAACTCTGCTAGCCAATGAAGTCTCTGCCGCCACGGGTGAGTTTGATCTGTTGGCCAATCAAGGCGGCACCATCATTCATGACACGTTCGTGGTGGGGCAGATTATAGCGCCTGGAAATCTTCTGTTTGAAGTAAGCGATGAAAGCCGGATATGGGTAGAAGCCCAGCTGTCACCGGAAAAAGCTGCCTTGGTCGAACAGGGTTCTCAAGCCTGGGTCACAAAGAATGGTATATCCATGACGGGGACCGTCGTGCAAGTCCACCACCGTGTCGATGAAGCGACACGAACTCTGTCTGTTCGGATTGAGGTGAATAATCAGGAAGACAATCTCCATCCGGGCCAGTTCACTGATGTGGCAATCCAGACTGGCGAAACCGAACGGGTTGTTGCGGTTCCAAATAATGCGATCGTTCTTCTTGAAGGCCAGCAGGTGGTGTTTAAGCGCGAGGGCGACGAGTTGCATCCCATGCCGTTGGATCTTGGCATCTCTAAAGGCGGCTGGACCGAAGTGAAAGCGGGCCTGTTTGGCGGCGATGTGATCGTTGTTGAGAACGCCTTCCTCATCAAATCCCTCATCTTGAAGTCCAAGATGGGTGAAGGCCATGGGCATTAGGAGGCGCAAATGTTGAACAAACTCGTAGAAAGCGCGCTCCAGTATAAATTTCTGGTGATCATCGCGTTTCTGGTCGTCGGCTTTATGGGCTGGCGCGCCGTCAACACCGTACCAATCGACGCATTTCCTGATGTGACGCCGGTACAGGTGAATATCTATACAGAATCCCCCGGCCTTGCAGCAGAAGACGTGGAGCAACTGCTGACCTTCCCGGTGGAATCCGGGATGGCAGGCCTGCCTGGTGTGCAGGAAATACGCTCCGTTAGCCTTTTTGGTCTTTCGTATGTGGCGGTTTATTTCGAGGACGACATGGACATCTATTTTGTCCGCCGCCTCGTTATGGAGCGCCTGGCGGAGGTCGGGGACCGTATTCCTGAAGGATACGGGACGCCAGAGATGGGGCCCAACACATCAGGGCTGGGTCAGGTGTTTTGGTACACAGTTGAGCAAGCAGACGAGAAGCTGGCTGGCGCCGATAGTGAGATGGACCTGCGTACTTTGCAGGACTGGACCATCCGGTTGATCCTGAGAACCGCACCCGGTGTGGATGACGTTATGTCTTGGGGTGGTCAGGAGCGCCAGTATCAGGTTCAGATCGATCCGCTCAAGCTGATTAAATATGGCCTTGGCTACCGCGATGTGATGGAAGTGATTGAGGCCAACAACCGGCAGGTGGGCGGCCAGTATATCGATCAAGGGCCGGAACAGTATCTGGTGCGCGGCCTGGGGCTGGTTCGGAATGAAGAGGATCTCGGCAACATCGTCGTCAAGGAAGCTGACGGCACGCCTGTGTACCTGAAGGACATTGCAACAATTTCACAGGCAGGCGCCCTCAGGTTCGGTGCTGTCACGCGTGACGGCAAGGAAGTTGTGCTTGGCATGGCTTTGTCCCGTATCGGTGAGAACGCCAAGAATGTGGTAGATGCGGTCAAGGACAAGGTCGGTATCGCCGAACAGGCATTGCCGGACGGTGTGGTGATCAAACCGATCTATGACCGGACCGAACTCGTGGAAAAAGCAGTTTCGACGGCAGAGAACGCGCTCATTGAGGGCTCCATTCTCGTGGCGATCGTGCTGTTTCTGTTCCTTGGGGAGTTACGGTCGGCCTTTGTGGTGATCGCGGCTTTGCCGCTCGCCATGCTGATCGCTTTCATCTTCATGGAAAATGCCGGGCTATCCGCCAATCTGATGTCGCTTGCAGGTCTCGCGATCGGCATTGGTATGATGGTGGATGGGGCCGTCGTGATGGTGGAAAACTCGTTCCGGGTTATGTCGGAGCGACGGGAAGCTGGTGAGACTGTTAACAGAACCGCAGCAGTACTTGAAGCTGCACGCGAGGTGGCCAACCCGATTTCGTTTGCGATTCTGATCATCATCGTGGTGTTCCTGCCGCTCTTCAGCCTCGAAGGGCTGGAAGGCAAGCTCTTCAAACCGATGGCTTTCAACATCAGCTTCGCCATGGCGGGTTCCCTCCTGCTGACGCTGACAATCATCCCGGTTTTGGCCGCGTTGATCCTCAAGCCAAAGGAAGAAAAAGACACCTTCCTCGTCGCCTGGATCAAGAAGCGTTATCTGCCGCTCCTTGAGTGGGCGCTTGGGCACAAGAAAACCGTTGTCAGTGGGGCTGTCGCCCTTCTTTTGGGTAGCTTGGCGCTCTTTCCGTTCCTCGGCAAAGAGTTCATGCCGCAGTTGCAGGAAGGCTCGATCATGTGGCGGGTCACCTCGATCCCGTCCACGTCGCTCGATCAGTCGATCAAGATATCGAAGGACATTGAGTTGGCGCTAGGCGAGTTCCCCGAGGTGGAAACGACCATCGCCATGATCGGCCGCGCCGAGAAAGGTGAAACCGCCGATGTGAACTATATGGAGATCTATACCGCACTCAAACCCCATGATGAATGGAGCAATGATCGGTCCATTGAGGAACTGGCCGATGACATGCGAGAGAAGCTTGAAAAGGTTGTTCCTACGTCTGTCATTGCTTTCACCCAGCCTATTCAGATGCGGGTGGAGGAATTGATCTCCGGCGTACGGGCCACGCTCGCCGTCAAACTCTATGGGGAAGATCTGGGCGAACTGGACCGGCTTAGCGCCCGGATCAAAGAGGCTGTGTCCGCCGTGCCCGGTGTGGCTGACCTGTCACTTGAGGCCAACATCGGCAAACCGCAGGTGCGCATCCAGGTGAACAGGGCCGCACTCGCGCGGTACGGCATGAACGCAGATGACATCCTCGATATTGTCCGTACCGGAATCGGCAATGAGCCTGTCAGCACCCTGATCGACGGCGTCAAGCGGTTCGATATCACTGCACGCCTGCAGGATGCTTCCAAAGCATCCGTTGAAGCGATCAAGGCCATACCTGTCAGGACATCGTCAGGTGCCATCATCTCGCTTTCTGATGTAGCAGACGTCAGTGTCGCCGAGGGCTACAGCTTCGTTAGGCGGGAACAGTTGCAGCGCTATGCTGTCATCCAAATGGATGTTCGCGGGCGTGATGTAGACGGTTTCGTGCAGGAAGCCAATCGAGTGATCGGCGAGCAGGTTGAGATGCCTCCTGGCTACTGGATTGAATGGGGCGGTGCCTTTGAAAACCAGCAGCGGGCACTTGCCCGTTTGTCGGTGATTGTGCCGCTGACGATCTTCTTCATTTTCGTGCTTCTCTATACAGCCTTCAATTCCGTGCGCTTTGCCACGCTGATCATCGCCAACGTACCATTCGCGACGGCGGGCGGTCTGATCGGGCTCTTTATCACAGGCCAATATGTGTCCGTGCCATCCGCGATTGGTTTTATCGCTGTGTTCGGTGTGGCCATGCTCAACGGTATTGTGCTCGTTAGCTTCATCAATGAACTGCGGGCCAAAGGCATGAGTGTGCGTGACGCGGTCCAGAGAGGTACCGAACTCCGGCTTAGACCAGTGTTGATGACTGCCAGTGTCGCCATCCTGGGCCTTGTTCCCATGCTGCTGTCCAGTGGCGTCGGTGCAGAGACACAGCGGCCTCTCGCGACCGTTGTCGTCGGCGGGCTGGTTACATCGACGCTGCTCACATTGGTGCTCTTGCCAGTCATTTATGACTGGATGGAAAGCCGGGGCGGCAAGGCAAAAACACTTCCTTCAATCGATGAGGTGCAATCATGAAAGAGATCAAAGCTTTCATTCACCGGAACAGGATTTCAGATGTGGTCCATGAACTGAAACAGTCGGGATATAAATATATCTCGGTGGTCGATGTTCTTGGTCTCCTCAAGGCGCTCAGCTCCCAGGAACAGCACTATTCTGTCGAAATCGGCGACAAGGTGCTGTCTGAGATCAAGCTGGAACTGGTGTGTGATGATCACCAATTGGATAGTGCGATAGATATCATCTGCCGTCAGGGTCGAACCGGCCAGAAAACGGCGGGCTGGATTTATGTGACCGATGTGGAACAGGCCATCAAAATTGATGACATCTAAGGCTCTGCCCATGCCTGCTGATGCACTGCGTTAATTGTGCTCGGCGGGCAGCTCGGCGGCTGGATGACCTCGCGGTCTTGCTGCCGGGCACATGGGGTATCACGGATCGTCGATGACGAGGTTGTATCACGACCATCCGCTGGTGCTCCACGGCCTGGCAACATGTGACCCCCATCAACGCGTTGCCAGGCCACCTTTTTGAGATTTATCCGCTATGGCAAGCTAAGCACAGGAAACCCTATGAGATGAAAACCCGAAAGAACGGTAAATCGCTCCTGAAGGTGATGGTGGTTCTCAGCGTGTTAACTGCGTCGCTTTTGCTGCTGTCCTATTATGAAGCGCGGACCCTTCCGGATATGACACTTAATCCGGATAATGCAGACATTGTGCAGCGAGGTAATGCCTTATACGGCCAGTATTGCGTGAGCTGTCATGGTGAAAACCTCGAGGGACAGAAGAACTGGCAGGATAAGAAACCTTTCGAGAGATGGCGGGCGCCGCCGCTCGACGCATCGGGGAGAGCTTGGCAACACGGAGATAAAACCCTGTTTATGATGACCAAGTTTGGTGTTCACGCACTCGAAGGTAAAGGCACATTGAACAGCGACATGCCCGCCTTTGAGGGCACCCTTGAGGACGAGGAAATTGCGGCGGTCCTTTCTTATATCAAGAGCACCTGGCCTCAAAGCAACGCAGAGAAAGCCGAAGCTTCCTCGGAACCAGATTGATGTTGTACGCTGCTGGATAATATTTAATATTAACTCTTAGTAGCATTATAGATTGTAACGAACGGTACCCCGATTATGACGAGATTAATGACCATACTTCTCATCCTGGTCCTCCAACTCGGTTTTCTGGCCGGTGCGCAGGCGAATGACAGCGATCGGCTTGTCCAACTTATCGATTATATCGGTGTGGACTATAGCGCCGCCGTGTCTGAAGGCGTCATTGTCAACCAGCTTGAATATGATGAGATGATGGAGTTTGCTGGCATCATTGAAACCGAGGTGCAAAAGATGGTGGTCCCTTCAGATGTGCAGAGTCTTCGCCAACAAGCTACAGCCCTGAAGGACCTCATACTTTCACGGGCGTCCCCCCTCGACGTCAAGGCACTCACACAGTCGATGCGGGCGACCGTTGTTCAGGTTACGGGCCTGAAGGTAACGCCGGACCGTATTCCGGATATTAGCCGTGGCAAGCTACTCTATCAAAGTGAGTGCGCCGCGTGCCACGGCCCGAGTGGTAGTGGGAAAGGCAACCTCGCCGAAGGACTCGATCCCCAGCCAACCGATTTCACGGATCAGGTGCGCTACAGCCAACGGTCGCTCTATGCCCTTTTTAACACCATAACTAACGGTGTCGATGGGACCGGTATGGCTGCCTATCCTCATCTTTCCGCAGATGATCGATGGAGCCTTGCGGCCTACGTGGGTAGCCTGGGTGCCAAGCCAAATGCGGCAAGCAACGGTCAACGGTTATGGCAACAAGCTGACAGCGCCGTACCGATTGACATCCAAGGCTATGCAAGCCTTTCACCGGAGGAAGCGGCGGAAAAATTGTCTGGCGGTGCAGATGTGATGGCATTTCTACGGACCGACCCTATAGCCCTGTTTGACCGCAAGGACGCTCCGCTTGATGTGGCGATGAGCCTGCTTCAGTCCGGTTTGGAAAGTTACCAGCAAGGCGAGACTGAAAAGGCCTATACACTAACCCTTACTGCTTACCTTGAAGGCTTCGAGCTGGCCGAATCTACCCTGTCTGCTGTAGATGGCGACCTGATGCGAAAAATTGAAGCGGAGATGATGCAGCTCCGCAGCGCGATCCGCGCCGAAGAACCGGTTGATGACATTACTGCCCGTGTACAGGCAATACTTTCCCTTTTACAGCAGGCCAAAACTGCCTTAAGCGATAGCGAAGGATTGTCCACATCGGCCGCATTTATCACCAGCTTGGTTATCTTGTTGCGAGAGGGTCTGGAGGCCTTACTGGTGGTTGTGGCCATCTCAGCGTTCCTGATCAAGACCGGACGACGGGAAGCGATGCCTTATCTTCACTCAGGCTGGATCGCCGCGCTGTTGCTGGGTGGTCTCACATGGGTAGTATCCGAGCACTTCATCCAGATCAGCGGTGCAACGCGCGAAGTTACAGAGGGCGTCGCAGCACTTCTGGCATCGGGCATGCTGTTGTTCGTCGGTTATTGGCTTCACAGCAAGACAAGCGCGGCAGGTTGGCACGCCTTTATCCAAAAAAGCCTTCAAACCGTTCTGGCTAGGAGGACTCTATGGGGTTTGACAGGACTGACTTTCATTTCCGTTTATCGCGAGGTCTTTGAAACCATCCTTTTCTATCAGGCGCTGTGGACCCAGGCCACCGGCGATAGCGCCAATTGGATCATGGCGGGATTTGGTGCCGGTACGTTGATTTTAGCTGTCGTGGCCTGGCTGGTTATTCGTTTCAGCGTGAAATTGCCGCTGAGACAATTCTTTGCAACCACAGGCATTCTATTGCTGGCCCTGTCGTTCATCTTTGCCGGCAAGGGTATCGCCGCGCTACAAGAAGCGGGCACGATGCCACAGACCTTGTTGCAGTTTACCCCTATTGAATGGTTGGGAATCTATCCTAGCAGGGAGGGGCTGCTTCTTCAGACAGCGATCCTGATCTCTTCTCTTGTTTTCCTGTCCAAAAGTTTTTCCCGCAAGACGGGACAATGACGAGCCATCACCCTGAGCAAACGCATTCAGTGTGCGCCTATCTAAGGCGAGGTGTGAAGTCATAGCGTAGTCTTCTTGGCAAGCTTAAAGAGGGCGTCAGCTTGACGCCCCTAATCCTCCAGCAATCGGTCGACGATGACACAATCGGGGGTGTCGCCGCCGCTGCATTCCGCCGCCATGGTTTCAAGGGCGGATTGTAATTTCACGAGGTCGGCAACCTTATTTTTGATCAGCGCCACATGCGCAAGTGCGATGTCTTTTACATCATCGCAGGCGTAGGTGCCGTCCACCATTTCCAAGAGGCCTGCCACTTCCTGATTGGTGAAGCCAAGTTCTCGGGACCGGCGGATGAACTTCAGCCGCTTCAGATGATCAGGCGAATAGCATCGATAGCCAGACGCCGTGCGCGGCGGATCGGGCATCAGGCCGATCTTCTCATAGAAACGGATGGTCTCCAGATTGACCCCGCTCTCTTTCGCCAGCGTTCCTCTGGTAAATTCACGTTTTTGCGATACGGCCATTTTCCTATTGATCCTGTATTTGCTACAGGGTGTAGCCTACAGGAAATCAAGCCGGTGGCGCAAGCCGCGGCTGTCTGGCGATCAAAACTGTGATGAAGAGTATTTATGAGCGACCTGGAACAAACCAATGGCACAAAGAATTGGGCGGCCAGCTTTGGCGTCATCGGTGCCATCCTGGCGTCGTCCTGCTGCGTCCTGCCCTTCGTTTTCCTGATGCTGGGCGTCAGCGGCGCCTGGATTGGGAACCTGACGGTGCTGGAACCCTACAAGAACTATTTCGTGGCGGTGACGCTGGTCTTCCTCGGTGTCGGCTTCTGGCAGGTTTATGTCAAACCCAGAAAACAGTGCGCGGAAGGCCACTGCGCTACCCCCAAGTCGGACCGGGTCATCAAAACCGTTCTGTGGGTGTCTACCGGTCTGGTTCTGCTGGCACTAACCGTCGACTTCTGGGCCCCCATTCTTGGCAACTATATCTGATACGGAGTAAACAAGATGAAACATCTTATGAAAGCAACCCTTGTGGGCCTGGCACTTGGTCTGTCCATCCCCGCTGGAGCAAATGCCCATGACATGCAAACGGCAGCGGATCAGGCCACGCAGAAGACAGTTACTTTCACCATTGAGAAAATGACCTGCGCCATGTGCCCGATCACCGTGCGCAAGGCCATGGAGAAAGTGGCAGGCGTCCTCTCTGTCGAAACCGACTATGACAGCAAAACCGCGACTGTCGTCTTCGATCCGTCGAAAGCGAACACCGATGCCATTGCTGCCGCGTCCACTAATGCCGGCTATCCCGCAAAAGTGACCCAAGGGTCCTGATATGGCATTCGACAAGGCTGCGGAGGACTGCTGCAGCGGTAAAGGGTCCGGGCAAAAGACACGCCTGATGGTCATTGGCGCCGGGTCGGCGGGTTTCTCAGCCGCTATTACAGCCGCAGAGGCCGGAGCGGAGGTGACGCTTGTCGGCGCGGGCACAATCGGCGGCACCTGCGTCAATGTAGGCTGTGTACCCTCAAAAACCATGATCCGGGCTGTGGAACCACTCTATCAAGCCAGCCACGCCAGCCGGTTCGAGGGTATTTCCTCTGCCGCGATGGTGTTGAACTGGCAGGCTGTGGTCGGCCAGAAACAGCAACTGGTGGATGACCTTCGGAAAGCCAAATATACCGACGTTCTGCCGTCCCATCCCGGCGTAAGCTATGTGGAAGGCAAGGCAAGGCTGACAGCAGATGGTGTGCTGGTGGACCGCACGCTCTACCGGCCTGACAAGATTATCATCGCGACCGGCTCATCGAATGCGGTGCCCCCCATCCCCGGTATCGACAACGTGCCCTATCTGGACAGCACGTCCGCCCTTGATCTAACGGCGCTACCAAAGTCCACGATTGTGATCGGTGGCGGCGTGATCGGTTGCGAGCTGGGGCAAATGTTCGCGCGCGCAGGTGTCAAGGTGACTATCTGTTGCCGGAGCCGCCTGGTGCCGGGCATGGAACCGGAGATTAGCGAGCATCTGGCCCGTTATCTGGAAGAGGAAGGCGTTCGCGTTCTCACCGGGATCGACTATCAGTCTGTCACGGAAGAGGATGGCACCATTAACCTCATCTATGGGCAGAACGGCATCCGTCAGACGGTGACCGCGGAAACGCTCCTACTGGCTGCCGGGCGCCGCACCAACACGGAAGGACTGGGACTTGAGGAAGCTGGGGTCGCCCTGAACGATAGGGGCGGGATTGAGGTGGACAGCACCATGCAAACCACCAATCCCATGGTCTATGCCGCTGGTGACGTGACCGGCAAGGACATGTTCGTCTATATGGCGGCCTATGGCGCTAAACTCGCGGCCTTCAATGCAGTCGGCGGCGAGATGCGCGGCTATGACAATGCTGCCATGCCCGTGGTGATCTTTACCGATCCGCAGGTCGCTTCCGTGGGGCTAACGGAGACACAGGCCAGCAGGCAAGGTATCAATGTAAAAACAAGCCTGATTACCCTGGATCATGTACCGCGCTATCTGGCTGCCCGCGATATGCGCGGCTTGATCAAGCTAGTGGCCGACAAAACGTCTGACCGCTTGATAGGCGCCCATATTCTAGCTCCCGAGGGCGGTGAGCTTATTCAAACCGCCGTGATGGCGATCAAGGCAGGCATGACCACGAGTGAGCTTGCTCAAACCATCTTCCCCTATCTCACTGGCGTTGAAGGCCTGAAGCTTGCCGCCCAAACCTTCGACAAGGACGTGAGCACATTGTCCTGTTGCGCTGGATAGGTCAGGACATAACCAAACGAACGGCGAGGAGAAACTACATGTCCACCACAGACCTCAAACTGGAAGAATGCGGCAGGGTTGCCAAAGCCCGGCCCGATTGGACGGCTGACTCGCCTCCTGTTCGGCGCCATGTGCCTCTATTATGTGCATGATCTGTGGAGCGTACGTGGGGATCTGATGACCGGCGAAGGCACGATTCGACCGCTTTTGTGGAATGGCATCGTCATAGGCCTCGTGCTGATTAGCTATGTGATCAATATCGGCTTTTCTCGCTCGTGGAAGAAATGGCCCGCTGCCATAAGTGCAGTGATATTGATAGGCTTCGCCCTGACGGGGTATCTGCAATCAGGCCAGCTTGAAACACCAATGCTGGCGCGCGCCGTTCATGTCTGGGAGCTATACATCTTCAGCCATCTTGGACTGGCCTTTGTAGTTGCCGCCCTGATCGGCACGCCTGGCTGCGAAATGCGCGCATTCCATCATCTATTCTCTTTGGTCACAGGAACGCCGACCAAGGAACACTGCTGCCCAATTGGCCCGCTGAAGCCGATTGATAAATGGGAAAATCAACAATCATGGATGCCCAAATAAGCGTATGGCGTTCAATCCCATCCGTCCGGAATTGGCGGATTGGGACGTTTGACAGCATAAATTGAAGGTCTGATTATGGAAGAAATAGCAGCCTTGTAGGATAGCTGCCTGAATAAGCCTCAAAAGTGAAATACTTCAATTTATCCTCTGCCCGGACATAAGCAATGGTGAGTTCTATTAGAAACCGGCCTCACTATTTATATCATCAGAAAGTTGCATAATAATAAGTTGCCAAAATCAACCACAGATATATTATATGTGACGTTTTGACCCTGCAATGATCGTAATATTATCATTTTTGGCAAAATCTCAGCTGTGTTCACTTAATATATTAATTTCAGAACACGCTTGGCCGACTGCAGAAAGGCCTCTAAGTGCTTTTTGAGGTAATCCCAGATCACTTTTTTCGGGTATTTTCAGGCCCTAGACGTCATATCAATGCATACCTGATCAAACGATTATATAATGTCTACTATGGCGATGATGCAGATCTAGAGGTGCCGCTCGCGTCAGAAGTCAGGGCGTTTCTTATCTCAGAGATTCACACACTTCCGGAACACCTCCAGCAAACCCTGGATAGGGACGGTGCTCCACCCAGTCCCGAAACCGAGGGGCATGCGTTCTTTCGTAAACTGGTGACGTCCTACAAGTGGCTCAAGATCACAAGAGACCTTGGTAAAAAGTATGTTCAGTTCACAGCCGTTGCACACTCCATCCTTGATTTTTTTATGGGGCTGCGCTCTGCCTTGTCGGAAGACTTTACCATTGACCTCGCGGGCATTTTATCGAGCCTTGAGACTACGGTAAACAAGAGCGACCCTCATGCGTGTCTGTCTGCACAGAAACAGTCTCGCGAATTAGTGAAGAAGCTGAAAGCCCTCAGCGCCTCCCTCATCGATATTGAAGAGCAGTTCTTCACTAACAAGGATCTTAAATCCAACATTCATCTGCTGATGCAGGAATTTTTCGACAATATCCTGATAAAGGAAATTGCGCCACTTGTTACCCAGAACCACCCAATACGGTATCGAACGCGGATCATCGAGCTCTGCAATGAGCTGAGATCGGACCGTAGCGCTGTGATGTTGCTTGGGCGTTCCTTGTCAAAGGCAAGTAAGTATGGCGAGATGGAAGCTATTGATGTGATCAATGACTCTTTGAGCTTCATATCCCGTGCCTTTGATATCGTCCCTGCCCTGATGCGCCAGGTTGACACCAATCGCCGAAAGCTTGAGACCCGAATCGACAATACAACCAAATATATGGAGCTATCAGCACCAACCGATACGGAAAAATTGCGCCTGGTGTTGGCAAATATCTCCCGCCACCCTGTCGAGGAAAACGAGTTTGACTTTCGGGGGCGAGCCGGGCTTGTCAGCGAGACAATGCAGGAGTTATTCCCGTGGCCGTTCCTGTCTGAAGGATGGTCCCTTATCGACGACGCCTGCCTCACCTTTCCCGCTGCAAGACGACGCATGGTCGTGCCAAAACGGCAGAGGCGGCAAAAACGGAACAAAGCGGCGGATAGGCGGATCAGGGCTATCAGGCAGTGGGAGTTGTTTCTGGAGGGAGATCCGGAGATCGCCCGCACTATCATTGAGAAAACCATTTGCAAGGGTGAGCCTTTTCGGAGCGCCGAGTTGAAGGTGGATGGACTGAGCGACTTTATCCTCTTTGATCAGCTCAGAAATCTTGAAACGGTTTTCGAGGGGGTCCTTAGGGAAGACTATCAGATTGACCGAGAGGAGCTGGGCGAAAACGACTTCGCTATCTTCCGGCACTTTACGATCACACCAAGACACAAGGATGGGGGAAAATATGGCTGATGCTATGCTGTTTGAAGAAGCCGAAGAATTGCTGGAAAAGGCAGCGCGCCGCAACTTGAAAATCGACGAATCAGACCTTCAGAAAACAGCCCAGCATCTTTTCGAGAAGCAATTTCTGTTGGAAGAAGTCAAGCTTGACCGGGCGAAATACGAGATTGTCGCTCGATATCCCCAGTATTTCGACATGCTGGCTTACGCCTTCGGGCGCCGACTGATTATCGATCCGGAGAAAGGCCTTGTTGGCCTAGTGCCGATCGACCATGCAAGTGAAGCACGCGGCCCCCGACGCCAGCGCATATCTCAGTCAAGAACTCAGATGCTCTTGGCATTACGGATCGCGTTTGCCGATGCTGCAAGTGGTGGGCATTACCGGCGAGGCATGGTGGCACAGATTCCTATGAAAGATGTGCTCGAGATTCTTGAGACTGGTCTAGGAAAAAAGTTCGAATGGAGCCCACAAGCCTTTGAGGACCTTCGCTGGGCAAAACAACATCGGATTGTTGTCGGGTCCCTGGACGAGATCAAAGAGGAGGATGCCGTCATTGAGGTGGCCCCCACAATCCTACACATCATTGGTGACAACTGGCGACAGCTTGCTGAAAGATACCATGGCAGTTTTGGAGAAGCGGCCATAGAGGCGAAAGAACAGGCTGAGAAAGAAGCAGCACTTCAGAAACCTGAGCAAGAACAGCATTAGGGCGAGGAATAGCGAGATGGATGACAAACTAAACCTAGAGCCAAAAAAATCTTCCGGATTGCCAGCTACCCACATATACAACGCGCGGTCTCTTGCTGACCGCCCTAAGGTTTTTGAGCTGGTCCATATCGCCATCGTGAATTGGTACCTGTTGGACAGGGAAGACCTGCCTGTCCGCGGTGCGATCGCGATCACAGGCGCCAACGGAGCAGGCAAGTCGTCGATCCAAGATGGCATACTGGCTGTCATTTCCGCACTCGACGAAAGCAAAATGGACTTCAATGCCCTGGCTCGCGGTGGCGCCAGCAAAGCCCTTGGCGGTCGCTCTGTAAAGGACTACGCCCTTGGGAAGCTGGATGACTACGGCTATAGGCGCTCTGATGAGGACGGTACACTCACTCGCTTTTCCCTAGGTTTCAAGCACACCGTTACTCAGGAGGAAGTATCCATCGGGTTTGCGATTTCTACCGCACCTGGGCAAGACAAATATGATATTGAGGCCCTTTTCATTGTTAAAGGACGCGTTCTCAAGACTGACGACTTCGTAGATGACTTTGACGAGGACGAGTATTCACCTGTGTTCTTTCAAGAAACGACCGACAGGCTTCAAACTGAAGGGCTTCAGGTCGAAACCTATAGCAAGCACGAAAAGAGAAAGTTCCTGAAGCACTACCTGACGGCGCTGCAAGGCCAGAAGTTCAGAATGGATGCTGAGCCCGAGCGGGTCAGGAAAGGCTTTCTGGCGGCGGCGTCCTTGAAGGAGATCAAGAACATCTCGGATTTCGCAAGGCGTTATGTCTTTGACCCTGCCTATATCGACGTCGGCGACTTCAGGGAAAGCTATGAACGCTATACCGCGCTCAAGAATAAGGTTGTGCGGATACAGGACGAGATTGACGTCCTGAGCGGACTGATCGATGTCTGCACCTCCTACGAAACCAAGGGACGGCAGATCGAGGCTTGTGAATGGTTCAAACGTCGAGCGCTAAACATTGAGGAGTATCTCAGGTTTCGTGAAACCCGTGAGAACATGATCAAGGCTGAGGCTGACTACCGCGAAAGGGAGGTACTTCTTCAGCACGGGCAAAATGCGCTTGAACAACGCCTCGCCCAGCGAAATGCCATGGAAAAGAGGCTGAACGAGGCTGGCGTCAATGACATGGTCGAAAAGCTACGGCTTCAGGACGAACAAAAAATTAGAGCCGCAGGGGAATTGAGGGGTGAAATTCAGCGCTTCGACACGGCTATCAAGAGCATTGTGGGGTTGCAGCAGAATGCCCACTATATCAAAAACCATCGGCCTCTGTTCGAAGCGATTAATGCCGTAGCCAAAACAATTTCTCCCCTGCCCGCCAGTGCAGTTGAAGCGGATGCCGTTGACCATAGCTTGGAGGGCGTCAGGAGTTTTTCTGCGCTCGAGACAGATATCAAGGCTCAGTTACAGAAGGCTTTTGCTGAAGCAGAAGCGGCCAAAATGCAACTGAAGGAGTTTGAGGCCCTAAGAAATACCGAAGGGCGCTCCAGTGTAAGAGTTCCGGAGGCAATTTCAACGTTTCAGGAAAGCCTTCGCAGGGACGGCTTTGATACGAAATTGCTGTTTGAGCTTGTCGATGATGTTGATGAAGAGTGGCAAGACGTGATCGAGGCATATCTAGGACAAGGCAGGTTTGCAATTGTTCCTCGCCCTGATCAGGCAATTGGAGTCATCAGTGCATATCGCCGCCATCCGAACACTGACCCTTTCCGGGCTGTAAAAGTGCTAAACAGCTCTTGGTCGGTCGCCAAGGGGCGGAGCGCAAAGCCTAATAGTATCGCCAGCAAAATTACAGCGACCGATCCGACCATCAGGGCGATCCTGGATGACCGTTATGGCGATATCATCTGTGTTGAAGACAGCGAAGACTTTGAACTTCATGCAAGGGTTCTGACCCGAGATTTTACGACACAGAGCGGAGGCATGGTGTCAAGGATCAGGCCTGCCGATGGTGCCCTGCTATCTTCCAGCACATCGCCACAAATGGCGGCAAGGCTTCAGGAAAGCTTCTATGAAGCGCAGAGCCAGCTTAAGAAGGCAATGCATGAAGTCACGAGAATTGAAACCGATCATGCTACAGCCAAGCGGTTCATTACAGCCCATGATCGGTGGCAAGAGCGCCGCATTCGTAAGATTTGCGAAGAAATAGATGACATCGCGAACGAAAGAGCATCAATCCAGAAACAGATTGAAGTCGCGTTTGCAAGTGTCGACGCAGACCTACAGACCGAGTTTCAGGCACTTGAACAGGAGATTGGTGAGGCACGAAAGGAATTGGAGAGAGACCAAAACCTTTATGAAAAGGCTAAGGAAACATTCAATACTCAGCAGGGCATTCTCAAGTATTTGCCTGAGCTCAAGAGCTATTGCACCCGTTTGGAGCTGAATAAACGGCCAGCCGCAGCTGACTTTGCCATGACGAGCTTCTCAGCACTTTTCAAGCGAAATCTGGAGCAGAAGCAAGCTCGCTCTTCCCAAGCCCTTTCGGTTGCCGCGCGGATAAAATCACTGGAGACCGCCCTGGCTGGAAGCACAACGGTGTGTGATCAGGAAAAGCAAAGGCTAGAGCCTGAGATTGAGGCAGCCGGGGCGAGGATCGTCAAGGACTATGCAAACTATGTCCGCGATTTCCAACAGGACCCAATACTGGACTTTGAAACTCGCCGGGCAGATATCCATGACCACGTGTCTCGACGCCACGCAAAACTGAAGGATCATGTCCTTCTCGATTATGAGGCCAAGCTGGCAGAAGCGCTCGTGCAAGTCGATGAGATGCTGCAGGGGCGGTATTTGACCGAGCTTCATGGCCGAATTCAGGAGATCGATATCCGGCGGAACAGTATCAATAATAGCCTCCGCAAAAGCCCCTTCCATGGAGAACACTATCGGTTCGTCATGAAATGCAAGGCAGATTACCTTCCTCTCACAAAATTGGCGGACCGGATCGGTGGTGATGGCGCTCAGCTTAGCCTCTCGATGAATCCCGACGATATCAAAGACCTTGAAGAGGATGATGTGGAAGCGCTTGAGAAACTGAAACTGCTGATCTCCTCTCCAGAGTTCGAGTATGATGAATTTACCGACCCGCTCGCCTTTTATGACTTTGAGCTAGAGATTGGTCGCTACGAGCAGTCCGAGACGGGTCGAACGGTCTTTAGGAAAAAGACAACCTTTACGCACGGCGTTGGCACCCGCTCCGGAGGAGAGATACAGGCCCCCTACTATGTTGTACTGGCATCTGCCATGTCTTCGCTCTATCACGGCAGGAGCATTAACACCCATGACTCGCTCGGAATGGGCCTGGTTTGTCTCGATGAGGTGATGAACAAGACCGATAGCCCGAACATGCGGCGGTTCATTGACTTTCTCGTCAGCATTGGCCTTCAGCCCATCATGGCGGCGCCAGGTAAGGAAAGAAGCACCTTCCAAAGCAGATGTGACACCGTCATCGATATTGTGAAGATTGAAAACAATGCGATGCTTGACATTCTCTATCCAAAGGACCGGCTCCATGCAGAAATCAAGGCATCAGATCCCAACGAAAGATCACTAGAGGCGTTTGCGCGTGACGACGATTGATCTTCCAGAGGCCCTGCAGCGCGAACTCTGCAAGTTTGCTGACAAATATGAGCGTGCCACATGGAGCGGCGCGAGGGAGCCCACACTAAAGTCCCCTAGTCCGACCTTAATCGGGCAGGAACGGGAGCGCACAGATGCGGCGCTGGAGCATCTATGCCAGGCGCGGGCGCTAAAACCAGTCTTTGGTAGGCGCCGGGACCAAGCTCATGTCATTGAGCGGTACAAGGTCGCAGACTTGGAATCGTTGAGCGAACAGTTGAGTAGGTCCTTGCTTGGCGACCGCATCGAACGCGGTTTGGCCTCTATTTCTCATATCTACGCAGACCGAGCAGAGGCCCGCAACTTTCAAGACTGGGTAATCCGAGCAGCAGCCGAGAAGTGGCGCACAGGTCAATCTTTCTATGGCTACCGTATTGACAGCGCCTTTACCCTTTCAAAGGTCGTTACAGTGGCCACCTCACTCATTGCAGGCAAGGGCGGTGGCAAAACAATCAGGAAGTTCAGCACTGAATCTGTCAGGGACAGCAAGTTCGTCGGAGACCACCAGAGCAAGATACAACGATTGTTGGTTGCCTATTATGGCTTTGAGCCGGAAACTGCACCAGATTTTCTGAGCAAGTTTGGACTCGGGACCCCAGCCGCGCCTGTATTCGTCTCAGGGCAACTTAAGGCGGTATATGACGGCCACGCAGGGATAGACGTTGGCAAAGTCCCGTTTGTCGGTTTGCCACCAAATGGCGCCTTTTCGCCAGCGTTAGCAGTGAAGGCCGTTTTGACAATCGAAAACTGGGAGAGCTTCTATAGGCATATTGTCGAGGTGCCGGAGCGCGAAGTGATCGTTCTCTATACTGGGGGTTTTGCGTCAGTGGAGACAGCTTCTATCCTTGAGAAGCTGATAAGCGCTGGCCTCGACTGGTTCCATTGGGGTGACATAGATCCATACGGCCTAGCCATTATTCAAGCGCTTGAAGGTGCGGTAGGCCAACCGTCAAAACCACATCTTATGTCTCCCGAACGACTGCAAGAGATTGGGGCTTGGGCTGACCGGCCAGCAAATGCGAAAGTCCTGCAAGACCTGGCCGACAGAGATGGATGGATGCAAGACTTGGCACGGTATTTCCTGAGTGAAGATCGCACCAGGTGGCTTGAACAAGAAATGCAAGACCCTGAGCCAATTTTTCGCCCCTCGAACGTCAAGCCAGTTGAAAATCCGCCCTCGGAAAAGCCGCGCTATTAGCCTTGGTTGAGGCTGCTGACGCCGCGTAGCACCGCCGCCTATATCATGTTTTGTCCGGGAAAAGGCCTGGCATCCATCTGCCGGCCAATGCAGCTGGGAATGTAAGCCGCAGTGGCGCCCGTGTGCTTGCACTTGTGAGTACCCCTCGATCCAGCAAGGCCGACGTAATGCGCCGCGCGGTACGTTCACTGGCGTTCAAGAGTGGGGCGACATCACCGCGTGGTAGTTCACCCCGAAACAGAACGGCCTCCATGACACTTCCGGACTTGGTTGGTAGGCGGTCTCCGCGGATTTCTTCTTCCACCCAAATCAACATGCGATCCCGCAATCGATCCGGCTGAACCAACTCTTCCATGAAGCTAACCTGGTCAATGCAGGCCTTCAGGAAGAATTTGGCAAACTCCGCGAGCGACTCTTCGCTCAGGTTGCCGCGGCCGTCTAGGTCATTGCGCCGAGGTTGATCGCAAGCTGCCAGATGCGCCTTGTAGGTTTCGACGTGGCGGGCAAGTCCGCGGGCAATTGACCAAATACCGCCTGTATCGAGCGCATCACGCAGCATGGCATAGGACATCAAACGAGATACACGTCCATTGCCATCCAAGAACGGGTGAAGCCAGGCAAGCCGATGGTGTGCGGCAGCAGCGGCAATGATGGAATCCAGCCTACCCAACTTTTCATATGAAGCCTCAAAACGCTTCATGAAACGAGGCAGGGCCCCTGGGCTGATTGGAATATGCCGTCCGACCTCTACATCTCGATCACGCATTTTCCCCGGTATGACCTCGATTTTACCTTTCGTGACTGGATCTTCCACCCATAGCAGTTCCTCCGGGAGCAATTCGCAGAAACGACGGTGGATTTCCAAAATGCCTGAAGCTGAAGTCGCCTTGCCTTTAAGGCCACCTTCATCAATCCATTTCTGCACAGCAATGTGGGCTTCAGCCTCAAGCTGCAAATCACGCTGTTGGGGATCGGCGCTATAATCTTTGTTCATTGCGCGTTCGATATCGATCGGATGCGTATCATGCCCCTCGATCAAGTTGCTATAATAGCAGTTCATCGCGCGTACGAGATCGGACAAGGCGGTAACCACACCGTCGGGCAGGCTCCGCCGCAAACCTGTCGATTTAGCGGTCAGTTCCAAAGCGAGATCAGCCAATTCCCCCCGATGTTTGGAGCTTTCAGGCACAAGCATAGGCTCCATGCTTGTAACAGCTTCACCCCGATCTACGGGCATTTCCTTGTCCATGTTTTTGGCCGCTTTTTTGTCCGGTTTTAAATTAGCAATAACTGTATATATATCATTATGTTATATTTTAATATAGGCGTTTATGTCAGAAAAATTGGCCACTTTATTGGCCTATGAATTATAAGACAGCTCTATGCTTTTAGCATCGCCCAAAGGACGAGATATCCCTAGCCACATTATGTCATGAAAACAGACAGCCGGTGAGGATGGTTGACAAGAACACCCACATCAAAAAGAGCGATTTAGTAAACAGGCGGTTTAACGCCGCCTGTTTACATTATCCTTGGTGGAACGATCCGGATTGTCGCGCGCATACTCACGGCCGTTGATTTTGACAACATGTGCATCTGGATGTTCGCCGCGTTTGATTTCAGCGACAACATTCCTGCGCGGTACATCTTTTCGTGCACCAATATCATAGTGTTCATTACGACCTCCAGGGCCGTCATTTTTGCCAACAATTTTTGTCATTTTGACTTCTCCTGCTATTTGGCTTTCTATCAGTTAAGTGAATTGATCACACGCCCGACCTAACGCAAGCGCCGTTTCATCCGTTCGATCTGTTCGGGAGAGCCTTCAGCCTCAAAGCCATTCCGGGTTTTCTTCACTCTAACGCCCGGACCCGCAGCCCTACGGATTCCCTGCTCAATCGTTTTTTCAAACGATCGTTTCATTTCGCGTTCAAGCTGCTGCGAGCTTGTAATGCGTTTACCGTTAAACTTCATATCAATGCGTACCATGTCAGGCCTCCTATTATCCTTTGGGTGGAAAAGGGTCATTGCCGTATGAGTCGCGAGCGCGAATGCGTCCATCGCTACCATGAATCAGCAATTCACTTTGATGGTTACGGGCAATTTCGCGGGCGGCATCAATAGCTTCAGCCTGCGTGTCGTGAATGGATGTTGCCCGGGAGTTTCCTTCGCCCTGGACAGCCCATTGGCCTTGCCTTGGCGTAACATGTTGATTCTTTGACATTTTACTTTGTCAAGGGCGGAGTAAAATTAGGCCAGAGGGCGGCGTAAAAGTGAGCCACTCTGGATATGATGGATAGGATAGCCGGGGGCATGCCCCCGGCTATTCTATCTGGGCGATTATTTTGGGTGTGTTTTTGACCGGCTTTGAGTGAGACGGTAGCTTTCGCCGTTCATCTCCAGGATGTGAACATGGTGGGTCAGCCGGTCGAGGAGTGCCCCGGTGAGACGTTCCGAGCCGAAGGTCTCCGTCCATTCATCGAACGGCAGGTTGCTGGTGATGATGGTGGAACCGCTCTCATAGCGCTCGGAGAAGACCTCGAACAACAGTTCGGCACCGGTCTTTGAGAGCGGCACAAAGCCCAGTTCGTCAACAATCAGCAGCCGGTATTTGGCCAGCTTTTTCTTGTAGCGCAGCAGGGACTTCTCATCCCTCGCCTCCATCAGTTCATGCACCAGGGCGCTGGCCGTGGTGAAGCCGACGCTGATGCCCTTCTGGCAGGCGGCCAGACCCAGCCCAAGGGCAATATGGGTCTTGCCGGTGCCACTGGGGCCAAGGGCGATGATATTCTCATGACGGTCCACATACTCTGAGCGCGCCAGCGAGAGCACCAGCATCTTGTTGAGCTCGGGAATGGCCTTGAAGTCGAAGCTGTCCAGGCTCTTGACCGCCGGGAACTTCGCCAGTCTGATCCGCCGCTCGATCATCCGCCTTTCCCGGTCGATCAGTTCCAGCTCGGTGAGCCTGGCAAGATAACCGGTATGGTCAACGCCTTCGGACGCACACTGGCGGGCCACCTTGTCATAGTCCCTGAGGAAGGTGGGCAGACGCAGCTTCTTCAGATGGTGGGATAGCAGTATCTGTGGTGCTTCACTCATGACGCAACTCCCACCAGGCACATATAGGTGGATGGCGACGTGGTGCCCACATTGGCCCTCGGGAGGTAGGGGTAAAGTGTCAGGTCAAGCCGGGCCGGGCGGCGCTCAATCCGGCACAATACCAGATGCTTCACTGCATCATAGCCAATAGCCCCCAGGTTCAGGGCATCCTTCACGGCCGCCGAGAGCGTTGCCATATCCACTGTATCCAATAGCCGCAGCACCTGGACATATTCCCGCTTGCCGGCCTTGCCCATGCGGGCTTCCAGAAGCCGCCGCAGCTTGTGTATCTCTTCCGGCAGGTCCCAGCCATCAAGCGGGGCTGCCTGGTCAAGGCTCATGATCTTGCGCTCAATCAGCGGCAGGTAATGCAATGGATTGAAGACCATGTCGGCCTCGTCATAGGAGCGCTCATGACGGGCGATGATCTCACCAGCACAGCCAATGACCACTTCGCCAACATAGCCCCGGACCCAGACCTCCCGGTGGGCAAAGGCAACAGGTACCGAGTAATCATTGCCCTTGTAGCGCACCAGAGACAGGGAGGTGACCCGACCGGCCTGCTTGTGGCAGGCGTCGAAGAGCGTCGCAGGTAAGGGGCGCATCGCCGCCAGATCAGCCTGCAGCCGGTCCCCGATGCTCACCTTGTGCCCTGACAGGATGTCTGACTGCCGCCTGATACAAGCGTCCTCCAGATATGCATTGAAGGCGTCAAAGCTGGCGAAGGACGGAATGGGGACCATGAAGTTGCGCCGAGTATAGCCGACCATGCCTTCAACCTTGCCTTTGTCGTTGCCCTTGCCGGGACGGCCATAGCGGTCTTTTACCAGATAGTGGGACAGAAAGGCCGAGAAGCTGTCGGTCCGCTTGCGCGTGCCGTCCGGCATGATCCGAGCTACCAGGCAGCGATCGTTGTCGTACACTATCGACTGCGGCACAGCGCCAAAGAAGGCAAAGGCGTGGTTATGGCCATCCAACCACGCTTCCGTTGTCGCCCGGGGATAGGCCCTGACATAACAGGCATCGCTGTGCGGTAGGTCCAGCACAAAAAAGTGTGCCTTCTGCTGGACGCCGCCGATGACCACCTGGGCTTCGCCGAAGTCCGCCTGACCGTGGCCCGGGGTATGGCTGAGCGGGACATACACTTCCCGGCTGACACGCTTCTGCTCCCGCACATAATCCTTGATGATCGTATAGCCGCCATCAAAGCCATACTCAGAGCGCAGGCGCTCAAAGATCCGTTTCGCTGTATGGCGCTGCTTGCGCCCGACCTGACGGTCACCCTCAAGAATAGTGTCGATGATCTCTGTAAAACCGTCGAGCTTTGGGCGCTTGACCGGTTCTGTGCGCTGGTAACCCGGCGGCTCTGAATGGTGCAGCATCTTCGATATGCTGGCTCGGGATACGCCAAAACGGCGCGAAGCTTCTCTCTGGCTCAAACCCTCAACATGGCAGGCAAGCCGGACACGTCTGTATAAGTCCACGGTGAATATCCTCTGGCCCTCCCAGAAAATGGAAAAGCCTCAAACTGGCAAACTTTTAGTCCGCCCGCAGCAACACTTTGTCGCCGCTTCCGTGGTTCACTTTTGCACCGCCCTATACACAACATACCTAAATTTACATCAGGTGTTACACCCTGTGATAGAGTCTAACTATTTAATATATATAATTAAATAGGATTGATATACATTTACGTAAATTTATGTACTAGCTTAGGTATAAGCTTCAGGTGCTAGTGTCCGTATGGACGTGGAGGTTCGAGTCCTCTTCTGGGCACCATTCAAAACCCGCCTTTACCGTTTTCGGTCAGGCGGGTTTTTGCGTTTCGGGGTTAGCTGGCTCGAAACAGTCGACGCCTCAGCCCAAACAGGATACCTATAACGCATGACGCAAAATGAGCCCCTTGAGATTTTTCTGGTGACCGTGCCCGGCCTTGAAGCCGCGCTGTGTGATGAAGCGCGCGCGTGCGGGTTTGTGGATGCGAAGCTGGACAAGGGCGGCGTGACGGTAATGGGCAGCTGGGCCGACGTGTGGCGCGCCAACCTTTTACTGCGCGGCGCAAGCCATGTGCTGGTGCGGCTGGGCGCTTTCCGGGTGATGCACCTGGCCAAGCTGGATAAAGCCGCGCGCAAGTTCCCGTGGGGCGACACGCTGCGGCCTGACGTGCCGGTGCGCGTGGAAGTGACCTGCAAAAAGTCCCGCATCTATCACCATAAGGCAGCAGCGGAACGGTTCGAGACTGCCATCGTTGACGAGTTCGGCGGCACGATTTCGCCGGACGCAGGCGTATGCATCAAGGTGCGCATCTTTGATGATATGTGCACCATCAGCATCGATACCTCCGGCGAAAGCCTGCACAAGCGCGGCTACAAGGAAGCCGTGAACAAGGCCCCCATGCGCGAAAACCTGGCAGCGCTTCTGCTGCGCGACTGCGGCTTTAAGGGCGATGAGCCGGTGGTGGACCCCATGTGCGGGTCTGGCACTTTTGTGATTGAGGCCGCGGAAATGGCCACAGGCATGGTGCCGGGCCGGGCGCGGGCCTTCGCGTTCGAGCAGCTGGCGACGTTTGATCTTGAGGCGTTCGTAAACCTGAAGGAAGCGCTGCCGAGTGCCGCTGACACCAGCGCCCGTTTCTTCGGCTTTGACCGCGATGGTGGCGCCATCAAGATGAGCATGGCCAACGCAGACCGCGCGGGCGTGGCGGCGATCACCGCTTTCGAGCGAAAAACCATCAGCGAGCTTGTGGCGCCCGAGGGTGAGCCGGGCCTCGTGATCATCAACCCGCCCTACGGCATGCGGATCGGCGAGGTGAAGAAGCTTCGGAACCTGTATCAGGCGCTTGGCGCGACTCTCACCGCAAACTTCAAGGGCTGGCGTGTTGGCATTGTCACCAACAATGACGAGCTGGCGCGAGCTACCGGCCTCAAGTTCAAGAAAGCCAAGACGCGCTTTTCCCATGGCGGCATCCCGGTAACGCTCTACCAAACACCGCCAATCAAATAGCCATCAGACAGTAGCCAGCATCTCTTCGCTCAGCGCCCACAGCATGTCGGCGTTCGCTTCATCACACGCCCAGGCGCGGACATGTTCCCACCGCTGGCTATCCTCAGTGCCAAGCTGGGCGATGTCACAGTCTTCGCAATACAGCCCGCCCATGCCGTCAAGCTTCGGGCTTGTCGCAGCCCATACGGCTGTCGATGCGCCCTGCTCAGGCGTTTTGAACATGGCCTTCACGCGCTCAGGCACCGTGCCGTCAGCGTTTTTCCACCCCAGCGCGACCATTTCCTCATCTGGCAGGAACCGCTGAAGGTCCGTGAAAATGCCGCCGGGGTGCACGGAAAAGGCGCGGATGCCGTTTGCCGCCTCGCGCCGGTCCAGCGCGTTGGCGAACAGGGCGTCGGCTGTTTTGGATTGGCCGTAGGCTTTCCATTTATCGTATTCGGTGCGCTCGAAATGAATGTCGTCCCAGAGCACATCTGTGAAGATATGGGCCGTGGACGAAAGGGCAATGACCCGCGCCCCGTTCGCACGCCTCAGCGCCGGCAACAGCCCCTTTGTGAGCGCCATATGCCCCAGGTGATTGACGCCGAACTGGGCTTCCCAGCCCGGCCCCACGCGGGTTTCCGGGCAGGCCATGATGCCCGCATTATTGATCAGGATATGAAGCGGCTTGCCCGTGGCTTCATAGTCTGCGGCAAAGGCGCGGACGGAGGCGATATCTGCCAGGTCTATCGCCGCGACCGTCACGCCGGAAGTGCCCGCAAGCGCCTCAGTCGCGGCCTCAGGCCGCCGGGCGGGCACGGTGACAGCAGCACCCGCATTCACCAGCGCGCGCACCATTTCAAGCCCGATGCCGCTATAGCCGCCGGTCACAACGGCGTTCTTGCCCGCGAGGTCTATGCCTTCAAGCACCTCCGCGGCTGTTGATTTTGCGTGAAATCCCGACGCGATCGGTTTCTGGTCTTCGGCTGCCATATCCTGTCCCCTTAATTATCTGTTCCCACATGAGGTAAGGGGCCTTTGCCCCAAGGCAAGGCGGCCCACCTTTTCGTGACCGGAGCCGATTATTCGAAATAGGTCATGCACTGACGCGAAAGCGCCACCAGGTCGCCGTCTTCCGTGAAAATCCGGCCCGACTGCTGGCAGTAGCCGCCTGCGGCAGCGTCCAGGTCATAGTCCAGATAGAACCAGTCGCTTGCCACCTCATGCGCGGGGCGGACAAATTCAAGCGACCAACTGAGCGAGCTGGCCAGCACCCGCTGGTCATAATGAGCCAGGATGATCGGTGGCGGGATATCGGCGATGGCGACAATCTTCTCCAGCGGGAAGACGCTCATGTCCGTCTTGTTACGCACCCACTGCCCAAGCCGCCGGGCGCCGGTGTTGGACATGGGAATGCCGCCGCCGGTCCAGTGAACATCGAAATTGCTGATAAAGGGCGGTACAGGCGCGCGCACGGCCTCGACCGAGGGAACACTGTCGCGCGGCTCCGCGTTGAACTCTGCCGTGGGGGCAGCTGATTTGGTGTCGCGCGCGTCGCCAAAGGCCGCGGCGGCCTGCAGGCACACGGCATCACCCGCCATGATGCGCACGGTTGCCTGGGTGACATTCTTGCCCTCACGCAGCAGTTCTGACCGCACGGTGACATCTTCGGCCGGAATAGGGCCAACGAAGGATACCATCAGCGACCGCATGGGCTTTTCCTCAGCCAGCAGCGTGCGCATGCCCTTGGCCGCCATGGCCGCACCAAGCCCGCCAAAGGCCGCCCGGCCCTGCATCCACACAGGCGACACCCGGGTTGTGGCAACGGGGCTATCAATGTCGGCCAATATTTCGGCCAGCGTTCTGTCTGTCATCTGTCTCAGCCTCACAAAATG
Source organism: Kordiimonas lipolytica (assembly GCF_042651265.1). Classification (GTDB taxonomy): domain Bacteria; phylum Pseudomonadota; class Alphaproteobacteria; order Sphingomonadales; family Kordiimonadaceae; genus Kordiimonas; species Kordiimonas lipolytica. Next base: position 396,102 of record NZ_JBHSCR010000001.1, read on the forward strand.
CTGCGCGCGCGCCCACAGGGCGCCAATAGCGCCGTACGCACAGGAAACTATGTCGCAATCGTGATAGAGCAAGCTTTCATTCGTGCATGGCACCCATACCCGACCCCATTCAAACCTTTCCGCCATATAGTTCTTTTTTCTGCCACAAGGCTCTTTATAATGTGCAGATGACATGACAAAAGGTGGCAGCAGGGCGCCATGAAGGCACCCCGGCAACCAACCACCATATTCAGGAGCGCATATGGCCATTCACTTTTACGAAGGCGACCTGCCGGACGGGCTGGATTTCGGGTCTTCCGTAGCCATCGACAGCGAAACCATGGGCCTTCTGCCGCACAGGGACCGGCTGTGTGTGGTGCAGCTTTCAAGCGGGGATGGCGACGCCCATCTGGTGCGCTTCAAGAAAGGCACTTACGACGCGCCGAACCTGAAAGCGCTGCTTGCTGACCCGAAAGTCCTGAAGATTTTCCATTTCGCCCGCTTTGATGTGGCTGTGATGAAGCACTATCTGGGGGTCGACACGGCGCCCATCTATTGCACCAAGATCGCTTCCAAGCTGGCGCGCACCTACACCGACCGCCATGGCCTGAAGGACCTGTGCCGCGAACTGGCGGGTGTGGAGCTGGATAAGCAGCAGCAGTCAAGCGACTGGGGCGCAGATGACATCACCGACGCGCAGAAAGAATATGCGGCGTCTGATGTTCTGTATCTGCACAAGGCAAAAGAAAAGCTGGACATGATGCTGGCGCGCGAAGGGCGAACCGCGATGGCCCAGGCGGCCTTCGCCTTCCTGCCGACCCGCGCCGACATGGACCTGGCGGGCTTCGAGCCCATGGACATTTTCTCGCATTGACGGATAGGGGGCGGTTCGTGACCAAAGCCACACGCGATCACTATACAAGCCCCGGCCTGGCCCGCGAGGAAGCCATGGCCGCCTTGTCGCCTGTGGTCATGGGGCCGTCGAACCCCTTTTGGGACAAATTCATCCATACCATGCGGATTGCGCTTCCCATCCTGGCCATTGTGCTTGGCGGGATCACGCTACTCTGGCCCATCCTCAATGAAACGGAAGTGAGCTTCACCCTGTCGAAAGATGAGGTCGCCAAATCGGACGGCGTGATCCGCATGACCAACCTTTCATACGCCGGTACAGACGGCCTTGACCGGCTTTTCCGGGTTGAGGCCGCGTCCGGCCTGCAGGAAAACCCAAGCGCCCCGCGCGTACGCCTGACGGATATCCGCGCGGAAATGGAACTGGACCCCGGCCTGCCCGCGACCGTTGAGGCCCGCACCGGCATTTACCGCATGAAGGAAGGGACGCTGTCGCTTGTGGGCGGTGTCCATGTCAATACATCGAACGGCTACCGCCTGGATATGGCCGGGGCGGAAGTGGACCTCAAGGGCCATAAAGCCACCGGACAAGGCTCCATCACCGGGGTCTCTGATCTTGGTACCCTAGAGGCCGGCCGTATGGAAATTCTGGTGGATGAGCGCGAAGGCCTGTTTGACGGCGGCGTGAAACTTTCCATCACACCTAAGCGCCCAAAAGGCGACCGCACCAAAGAAACACCAGCCGCAAACAGTGAGGCGAAATCATGATGTCAAAAACCTTCAAAGCCGCCATGCTGGCGACAATGCTGCTTGGTGCACCCGGTGCGCTGGCGCAATCGGTTCTCAAGAATCATGATACCTACCAGCCGCTGGATATCTCAGCCGAACGGCTTGAGATGAAACAGCGCGAAGGCCGGGCCATTTTCCGCGGCGCCGTGAATGTAAAACAGGGCAAGATGACCCTGACATCCGACACCTTGACTGTGTTTTACGAAACCGAAGACGGCATCGAGAACCCCAGCATCGACCGGCTTGACGCCCAGGGCAAGGTAACCCTGACATCAGAATCCGAGACCCTGTCTGGCGACTGGGCCGTATATGATGTGGACCGCCGCCTGGTCACCATCGGTGGCAATGTGGTTTTCACCCAGGGCGATAATAGCCTGCGCGGAGAACGCTTGGAGTTTGACCTGGTATCCGGCCTTGCAAAACTGGACGGGGAAGCAAGCAATGAAGGCCGCGTACGCGGCACCTTCAATGTGCCCCCGAAGAAAGACGGCGAGCCCAAATAGCCCGGCCAAACGGGATTTCAAGTCACGTTTCACAGAGATTTCTTTGCCCGCTCTTTTAGGAATTTTCCTACCTAATGGGCTGGCGTAAACATCTTATTCATGATTTATTGACAATGCTTATGCATGAAATGAGCCAACACCCAGGTCGGCTTTAGCAAAGCATGGGGGATGGCCCGGGTTTCGGGCCACATCGAGAGGCAGTTTATGAGTGCAGACACAGACATCAAGGCAGGTAGCGCCCACCCTCTGACAGGCGGGACTGCAGAAGGCCTTATCATCGACGGTATCGGAAAGTCCTATAGTGGCCGCCCGATCCTGCGCGATGTGTCCCTGTCTGTTCACCGCGGCGAAGTAGTCGGGCTTCTGGGCCCCAACGGCGCGGGCAAAACCACCTGTTTCTATTCCATCACCGGGCTGATCGCACCAGACCATGGCCGCGTGATGCTGGACGGCACCGAGATCACCCACCTGCCCATGTACCGCCGGGCGCGGCTTGGCATCGGTTACCTGCCGCAGGAAACATCGATTTTTCGCGGCATGACCGTGGAGGACAATATCCGTGCCGTGCTTGAAGTGGTGGAGACAGACCGCAAGCTTCGCGACGCGATGCTCGACAAGCTGCTGGAAGAATTTTCGATCACGCATCTCAGGAACACGCCTGCGCTTGCGCTTTCGGGCGGTGAACGCCGCCGCTGCGAGATTGCCCGGGCCCTGGCGGCGCGCCCCAGCTTCGTGCTGTTGGACGAACCGTTCGCCGGCATCGACCCGATTGCCATCGCCGATATTCGGGAGCTGACGGCCCACCTGAAAGACCGCGGCATCGGCGTGCTGATCACAGATCACAACGTGCGCGAGACCCTAGATATCATCGATCGGGCCTACATCATCTATGAAGGTCACGTTCTGTTTGAAGGCAACGCAGAAGCCGTCCTGAAAGACCCGGATGTCCGCCGGGTGTACCTGGGCGAAAGCTTCAGCCTGTAGGAGGTGGAGACGTGGCGCTAACGCCAAGACTTGATCTCAGACAAAGTCAACAGCTGGTGATGACTCCCCAGCTGCAGCAGGCGATCAAGCTTTTGCAACTCTCCAACCTGGAACTGGCCGACTATGTCTCGACCGAGGTCGAGCGCAACCCGCTTCTGGAAATGGGCGAGCCCGGTGAGGGCGGCAGCGGCGACGAAGGCGGCAACCCCGGCGAGAGCGATTTCAGCGACTCCAATTTGCGCGAAGGCGGCGACGCCCGCGACGGCAGCGACGGCATCGTTGCAGCCGACAAAAGCATGGATAGCGATTTCGATACGTCATCGGGTTCCGACGGCGCACTGGACGCCAACTTCGAGACCAACATCTACAATAACGACGCAGTCTCCGACCGCGTTCCCCAGGAAGGCGGTGCCGGCAGCGGGTCGCTTTCCTATGAAGGCGGTGGTGCCATCAAGGGTGGCGGCGGTTTCTCAGACGAACGCAGCCTGGACCAAACCCTTGAGGGCGAGGAAAACCTGCATGATTTCCTGATGCGCCAGATGGCCGTGTTGCTGCAGGAACCGGCAGACCGGCTGATCGCGACCCACCTGATCGACCTGGTGGACGAATCCGGCTATGTGAATGCGGACGACGCGAGTGAAGTGGGTGAACAACTGGGAGCCTCCAAGCAAGACATCGAGCGGGTTCTTGAGGCCCTGCAAACCCTCGAACCTTCAGGCTGCTTTGCCCGTAGCCTGTCCGAATGTCTCGCAATCCAGCTCAAGGAGTTGGACCGGTATGACCCCGCGATGCAGGCGCTCGTTGAAAACCTGGAACTTTTGGCCAAGCGCGACATGGCGGCCTTGAAGCGGCTTTGCGGCGTTGACCAGAACGACCTGGCGGACATGATCAAGGAAATCCGCCTGCTGAACCCGAAACCGGGCCTCGCTTACGGCGGGCAGGCGGTACAGCCTGTGGTGCCTGACATTTTCGTGCAAAAAAGCCGTGCTGGCACCTGGGTGGTGGAGCTGAATACCGATACCCTGCCAAAGGTGCTGGTGAACCAGCAGTATCTGACCGAACTGGGCGACGTGGGTGGCGGCAAGGAAGCCAAAGCTTTCGTTTCCGACTGCCTGTCGAACGCCAACTGGTTGGTGAAAGCGCTGGATCAGCGGGCACGAACCATTCTCAAGGTCGCGACCGCGCTGGTGAAAACCCAGAGCCAGTTTTTCGAGCATGGTGTCAGGTTCCTGAAGCCGCTGACGCTGAAGGACATCGCCGACGAGATCGAGATGCACGAATCTACCGTCTCACGCGTAACCAACAACAAGTTCATGTCCTGCCCACGCGGCATGTTCGAGCTGAAATATTTCTTCACATCGGCAATTTCCGCGGGCGATGGCGGTGATGCGCATTCGTCCGAGTCGGTCAAATTCCGTCTCAAGGAGCTGATCGACGACGAGGATCCGAAGAAGATTCTGTCCGACGACAAGCTGGTGATCATGATGAAGGCTGAGGGCATCGACATCGCACGCCGCACGGTTGCAAAGTACCGCGAAGCCATGAAGATCCCATCTTCCGTTCAGCGCCGCCGCCTGAAAAACATGGGCAGCTAGAAAGCCGCAAGGACAGCCCCTTGGAAAACCGCATGCTGAGTCGTTTTCAGCCCTTGCAAAACCGGCCGTTGATCCACACATAAAAACTTGTGGAGATTCAAAAATTTGACACAAATCAAGGTGGATTAACCACACTTAAACCATCTTTTGTGGTAGGCTGAAACTTCCAGCCGCAATGGGTGGAAAGCGGTGCCAGTGTCGGACGGGGACAGACGCTGGAACTCAACGCCGCAGCCGGGCCGCGACGGCCCGTGGTATAGTAGCGGTAGCCTCCCCGGCTACCTGAGAAAGGATGATTGGCTCCTATGGATATCAATGTTACTGGACGGAAAATGAATGTTGGTGAATCTCTGACCCAGCATGTCGAAGAACGCCTCGAAACTGTCGCAGAAAAGTTCTTTAGCCGCACCATTGATGCAAACGCCACTTTTGTCAAAGAAGGACACTTATACCGAGTTGATGTATCGCTTCACGCCAACCAGGGCATCAATATGCAGGCCCACGCGGAAGCGGATGACCCCTATGCTGCATTCGAACTTGCAGCCGATAAAATAGAAAAACAGTTGCGTCGATACAAACGACGCCTTAAGAACCACCACCACGTACCACAGCGCGAGATTGCAGTAGAGGTCGCAAGCGACCTGATACTCGCGCCGGAAGAAGAAGATGCCGAGGGCATGCTGAACGGCGATAGCGCCGAAAGCCAACCGTTAATCATTGCGGAGAACAAGAAAGAGATCCCCCACGTGAGTGTGCGGGACGCCGTGATGTTGATGGACTTGGCCGATGCCAGCGTCTTCATGTTCCGTAATCGCAAGGGCGATACGCTGGACGTGGTTTACCGTAGGCCGGATGGCAACATCGGGTGGATCAGCCCAAGTGCCGCCTAACGCGTAAACAGGTTGGAAACTGACAAGAGGGTAAACCGGGCCCGCCGCTTGTGGGCCCGGATGAGAGAGAGATCATGGAGATCGAAGATCTGCTTTCAGCAGAGAACGTACTTGGTGACTTCAAAGCATCAAGCAAGAAACAGACATTGCAATCCCTGTCCCGCAAGCTCGCTGACTTTGCCGGGGTGGATAGCCGTCTTGTATTCGACAAGCTTCTCGAACGCGAAAAACTGGGCAGCACCGGCGTTGGTAAAGGTGTGGCCATTCCGCACGCCCGCGTCGAAGGCCTGGACGAGATCAAGGGGCTGTTCGCGCGGCTCGCGAGCCCGATTGACTTTGATTCCGTTGATGACCAGCCGGTAGACATCGTCTTCATGCTGCTCGCGCCCACAGACGCGGGCGCAGATCACCTGAAGGCGCTTGCCCGTGTGTCGCGCCTGTTGCGCGACGAAGCCACACTGAAGAAGCTGCGGGCGACATCGGACGACAGCGCGCTTTATGCCATGCTCGCCCAACCTGCCAGCAACGCTGCCTGAGCCCTCGCCCAACAGGGCGTATCACGATCTTGCTGCAAACATCACCCCCAGGCACGCGGTGCTCTTGGGACTGGTATCGCTGTCCTCTATATCTGCTTTCAGAGCTAGAAAAATATAGAGACAGCGAGACCCCAATGAACAACCTGAAAACCTTCCTTCTGAAGCGACCAGTCGTCGGATCGGCATGCCTGATCGCCATCAGCTTGCTGCTTGTCCTTGGCATTCCCTATCTGTTGGGCAGCCAGCCTGAGCTGAAACTGATCGCTAAAACCTCAACCCGCCTGCTGGCCGCAATCGCCGCAGCTTATCTCCTTTGGAAAATGAACTGGGCGTGGGACGCGGGCCTCACGCGGCGGCCATGGCGCAGGCGTTGGTGGATTGCCCCCCTGCCCATGCTTGCCATCGTTGGCATCAACCTTCTGGGCGTGAACTGGTCGAAACTTGCTTTCACACCCACCGCCACAGCCGGCTGGCTGGGCTATAACCTCTCGGTCGGGCTATTTGAGGAACTCCTGCTGCGGGGTGTGTGTTTCTGCCTGCTGGCCACAGCGTGGCGCCAGCGCAAGAACGGCTTGCTTCTAGCGGCCGTCACCCAAGGCGCCATCTTCGGCCTTCTGCACCTGATCAATCTCGTGCACGCGCCTGTGCTGGATACCGTCAGCCAGACTGTCTATGCCACCCTGCTGGGCATCGGGTTCGCGGGCATGACCGTATTCTGCCGTAGCATCTGGCCAGCAGTCATGGTGCACACCGCCATCAATCTGGCGGGCTCGATGAACAGCGACCTGGTGCCGGGCGCCATCCAGGCTGAAGGCTCGCTGGAAGGATATATTGTGGCGACGGTGGTAATTTTGCTGGTGTCGGCCCTGCCGGGCGTGTGGCAGCTCAGAAAAGAACAGCGAGCGCTCGTGGGCGCTTCTGCCTAATACTCTACGCGCTTGAAATAAAGACCGTCCGGCGGGGCATTGAGCCCAAGCGCCTGGCGGTCACGCGCCTCAAGTGCCGCCTTCACGTCATCCTTTGTCCAGTTGCCTTCGCCCACCAGCTTCAGCGTGCCTATGATGGACCTGATCTGGTGATGGAGGAACGACCTTGCGCCAGCAAGCAGCCGCACCTCGTCGCCTTCGCGCTCAACCGTCAGATAGTCCATGGTCTTGATCGGGCTTTTCGCCTGGCAAGCCACATGCCGGAAGGTGGTAAAGTCGTGCTGGCCTACTAGAACCTGCGCCGCCTCGTGCATGGCATCGGCGTCCAGCGGCGTTTTCACATGCCACTTGAGACCAGCATCGAACGTGAGCGGCGCGCGACGGTTGGCAATGCGGTACACATAGTGACGCTTGAGGGCGTCAAAACGGGCATTGAACTCAGCATCCACAGCCTCAACCTTCACAATAGCGACCGTGTTCCTGGGCTGCATATGGTAGTTCAGCGCCCCTTGAACCTGATCCGGTGTCATCTCACGCTCAAGATCAAAATGGGCGATCTGCCCCAACGCATGCACGCCCGCGTCTGTCCGGCCCGAACCGGTCACCCGGACATTTTCATTCGGCGCGAATTTTTTGATCGCATCCTCAATGGTGGCCTGCACTGACGCACCATTGTCCTGACGCTGCCAACCCACAAAGGGGCGGCCATCATATTCAATTGTCAGCTTGAAGCGCTGCATGATGGCTCCTCAGTCGAACCGCGTGCCCTTGGGCACGCTGAAACCGCGCAGCAATTCTTCGCGGTCCATTGCCGCCTTACCCGCACGCTGACCACGGTCGATCCTGTAAGCACCCTGGCCGCACGCGACCAGAAGCCTGTCATCAAGGGCCGTACCCGCGTCACCCGAAGCATCTTCCACGCTTCCCGCAAGGATTTTCAGCCGCTCGCCATCCACCATGGTCCAGGCCCCGGGGAAGGGAAACAGGCCGCGCACCTGCCGGTCAACCGCGTCCGCGCCCAAAGTCCAGTCCACCTTGGCTTCGGCCTTGTCGATCTTGTGGGCGTAGGTCACGCCTTCTTCCGTCTGCGGCTCCGCCGTGTGCGACCCGTCAGCCAGGCCCTCGATCGCCTCCACGATCAGCTCGCCGCCCATGGCCGCCAGCCTGTCATGCAGGCTCAGCGTCGTGTCATTCGGCGCGATGTCGGTTTCCGCGCGCATCAGCACGGGACCCGTATCAAGCCCGGCTTCCATCTGCATGATGCAAACGCCGGTCTTTTCGTCCCCTGCCATAACCGCCCGGTGGATGGGCGCGGCCCCGCGCCAGCGCGGCAAAAGGCTCGCGTGCACGTTGACGCAGCCATGCTTTGGCGCGTCCAGCACCGCCTGCGGCAATATCTGGCCATATGCCACGACAACCGCAACATCGAGACCAAGCGCGGCGAACTCTGCCTGCGTAGCCGTGTCGCGCATCGACTTCGGTGTATAGACCGGAATGCCCTGACTTTCCGCCCAGGCATGAACGGGCGACGGCCGCTCTTTCTTGCCGCGCCCGGCGGGGGCAGGCGGCTGGCTATAGACAGCCACCACGTCATGTGAGGAGGCTGCAAGCGCCTTCAAGGTTGGCAGGGCGAAATCGGGGGTGCCCATAAAGGCAATGCGCATGGGAAGCTCTCCCTTAAAGGACCTTGGTGTCCTTGGTTGCCTTCTGGACTTTCTTGATGATCATATTGCGCTTCAGGCGCGACAGATAATCAATGAATACAACACCGTTCAGGTGGTCGATCTCATGCTGCACGCAGGTGGCCATCAGACCTTCCATCAGCTCATGCTGCTCTTTGCCGTCATAGTCCAGGTATTTAACCTTCACGGCTGCCGGGCGCTCCACCTCGGCATAATGCTCGGGCACCGACAGGCAGCCTTCATTATAAACATTGAATTCTGGCGACTCCCAGGTAATCTCCGGGTTCACCAGGAAAATCGGCTGGCGATCTTCCTCATCCCCTTCGGTATCCAGAACAATCACCCGCTTCGGTACCGCTACCTGAATGGCAGCCAGGCCAATGCCCGGCGCGTCATACATGGTCTCCAGCATGTCGTCCATCAGGCGCCGCAGGTCGTCATCCACCTGACCGACAGGGTCAGACAGGGTTTTCAGAAGCGGGTCTGGCACATTCACGATTTGCAGTTTCGACATGCTCGGTTTCCTTAAAGGATCAATACTCAGTACTTTTCTTATGGGCTTTACCTATGGTTGGCGCCCTTCTCCGTCAAGCTGAAAGCGGCCTAAAACTCCGAAATCGGGGCATCAGGCACATATTTGCTGGTGCTGTCTTCAATCTCGATCACCCAGAGGTCCGGGTCGAAACCGCGTTTCTTGGCGATAAGCGCATCCGCCGCCTGTTCATCCTGGCCTTCAGCCGCACCCAAGCGCCGCCAGATGCGATTGCCGTCGAAATCCAGAGACTGCTCGAAAAGGAGCACACCGTCCTTGAAGCGGTTTACCTTCAGGATAACCCCGCCGCGCTCCGCATCGCCCTTGGCAACCACAAAAGACGGCATGTCTGCGCCAAAACAAGTGCGCAGATGGGCATCAATCCAAAACTTTGTTGAAAGGCGTGCAGTCATGGAAAGGATATGCGCCAAGGAGCGCAGCCCGGTCAAGGGAGAAGAAAAGAGGGTGACTTAATCGTCTTCACTGAGACCAAGCACGTGCAGGCGGTCTTCGAACATGCGCTTGATCACATCCGGGCCCACATTGAAGGCGACCCCCAGAAGCTCACCCTTGGCCCAGGCAACCGTTGCCGGGATTTCACCGCGACCGGTCATGACCAGCTCAATCTCGACACCGTCCTGAAGCGGCAGGTCCACCCGTACCCGGGCACCGCCGAGCGACAGGTTCCATATCTGGCAGGAAAGCTCATGCTTGCCCACCCTGATTTTGGCAGGCCAAAGCACGGACCGACGTTTAAAGCGCCGGCTGTCCAATCCTTCGGCTTGGGCCTCTTCAGCCTCTGCCGTCTTATTCAAAGTGTCTTTTGCCACGTCTTGCGCCACGCCACCAATGAACGATACCTGCAGGTTTGCACAGGTATGCTACCACAATTCCGCATTCAGACTATAGCCTTAACCGGTAAACCAAAAATGACCAAATCCATAGAATTTTCCTAAATTGCCCCGAAGCGCCCACCCGAAGAACCCATACGGGTGGTGGTGCAAGGAGATGCTTGTTTATGGGTACGCCATTCGGTACCAATAGAGAACCGGGGGGTAAGGAGCGCTCTATGGCGTCAAAGGAATTGTCTGAAACAGCTGGGGCTGCGGACCAGCCTCCGATCTTGATCGTTGAGGACAGCCCGACGCTGGCGCTGACCTATCGCGAATATCTGCGCCGTGCAGGCATGGACGCCATCATTGCCGAAACCGGGGCTGCGGCGCTTGAGGCAATCAGCAAGTCAAAGCCCGCGATTATCCTTCTGGATTTGCGCCTGCCTGACATGGACGGACTTGATATCCTCAAGAAGCTCAATGCGGAAAACAACAGCGCGCGCACCATCGTGATCACCGCTCATGGGTCGGTGAAGGTCGCTGTTGAGGCCATGCAGGAAGGGGCGTCCGACTTCCTGCTGAAACCCTTTGCAGCCGAACGGCTGGTAACTACCGTTAACAACAACCTTGAGATCACGCGCCTCGCAGGCCTGGTGCAGCAATATGCCGGCGGCCAGAAGAAGAAATTCGGCCGCTTTATCGGCGTCAGCCCGGCCATGCAGGCGGTCTATCATATGATCGAAGACTGCGCGTCATCGAAGGCGTCTGTCTTCATCATGGGCCAGTCGGGCACGGGCAAGGAACTGTGCGCCGAATCGATCCACAACCAAAGCCCCAGGAAAGACCGGCGCTTTGTGGCCCTAAACTGTGCGGCCATCCCGTCGAACCTGATCGAAAGCGAGATTTTCGGCCACAAGAAAGGCGCCTTCACCGGCGCCACGTCAGACCGGGAAGGTGCAGCCGTGGCGGCAGACGGCGGCACGCTGTTCCTGGACGAAATCTGTGAGATGCCGCTGGATCTCCAAGCCAAGTTACTGCGCTTCATCCAGACAGGTGAAGTGGTGCCTGTGGGCAGCAACACCCCCATCCAGGTGAATGTGCGTTTTGTTTGCGCCACCAACCGCACACCTTGGGAAGAGGTGGAGGCCGGGCGCTTCCGGGAAGACCTTTACTACCGGCTTCATGTGGTTCCCATTCACCTGCCGCCACTTGCGGAACGGGACCAGGACGTACTGATCATCGCACGCCATATGCTGGAAAGTTTCGCCAAGGAAGAGGGCAAGGAATTCACGGGTATCAGGGCGGACGCGGAAAACCGTCTGCTGGCCCACAGCTGGCCCGGCAACGTGCGGGAACTGGGCAATGTGATCCAAAGCGCTGTCGTACTGAACGAGGGCCCAGAACTGACGGGTGAGATGCTTGACCGGCTGATGGGCCCGACACGCAGGCAGGCGCTGAGGCAACCAGCCAGCCCAATCTTGCCTGACGGCATGACATCCACGGGCGCCATAGAGCCGCTTGCAGCAGCCGAACGCCGGATCATCGAACGGGCGATTGAGATTTGTGGTGGGAAAGTCAGGCTTGCAGCCAAGCGGCTTGAGGTAAACCCCTCCACGCTTTACCGCAAGCTCAAGGAATGGGAGGCGGACTAACCGCCCCCGCGTCTATTCAGCCCTTATTCGGCGCTTATTCAGCGTCCTCGTGGCCCAGCTCTTCCCGCGCCTGCTCCAGCGCGAAGGCCGTACTGGCCGCAAGACCGGCCATATTCACAAGGTCGGATGCACTGGCCGTCATGCGCGCCACCTGGATGGAATGTTCCATGCCCAGAAGCATCGGACCGATAATGCGCGCGCCGCCAAGCTCGGTCAGCAGCTTGTAACCGATGTTGGCGCTATGGAGCGCCGGCATCACCAGAACGTTCGCCGGGCCCGAGAGGCGCATGAACGGATATTGTTCCATCAGGTCCCGGTTCAGGGCCACATCCGCCTGCATTTCGCCGTCATATTCGAAGTCCACATCGCGCTCATCCAGAATGCTCACAGCCTTCTGGATATGCTGGGTCTTGTCAGACGGCGGGTTGCCGAAGTTTGAGAAAGAAAGGAACGCGATGCGTGGTTCGTGGCCAAGCCTTTTCACAAAATAGGCCGCGCTTTCCGCGATATCTGCCAGTTCTTCTGCGTTCGGACGTTCGTTCACCGTGGTGTCTGCCATGAAGACGGTGCGGCCTTTGGTCACGACAATCGACATACCGAACGGGCGGTGGCCCGGGATCGGGTCAATCACCCGGCGGATGTTCTTGAGCGCCCGCCAATAGTGGCGCGTCACGCCCGTGATCATGCCGTCCGCATCTCCCGTCGCCACCATGCAGGCGGAGAAAACGTTCCTGTCCCGCTTCACCAGGCGCTGCACGTCCCTGAGCAGGAAACCCCGGCGGTTCAGCCGCTCATAGATATAATCGATATAGTCGCTGGTGCGCTTGGTATTGGCCGCATTCCAGATTTCAAACTGGTCGTCGTCCACGCCCATTTCACGCAGCTTCTCGCGGATCGGCGCCTCATAGCCCACAAGGATCGGGATACCGTAGCCTGCGTTCTTAAAGCCCACAGCCGCGCGCAGAACCTTTTCTTCCTCTGCTTCCGCAAACACGATGCGTTTTGGCTCGCGGCGCTTGAGGTCTTCGAACATGGTCGACAGCGTATCGGCTGTCGGATCAAGCCGGGCGCTGAGCTCCTGCTCGTAAGCTTCCATGTCCTCAATCGGCTTTCTGGCCACGCCTGTGTCCATCGCGGCCTGCGCCACCTTCACCGGAATACGGCGGATAAGGCGCGGGTCGAACGGTGCCGGGATGATATAGTCCGGGCCATAATGCGGCTGCTTGCCGCCATAGGCTGCGGCCACTTCTTCCGGCACGTCTTCGCGCGCCAGTTCCGCAAGCGCAGTCGCCGCCGCAATTTTCATTTCTTCATTGATGGTGCGGGCCCGCACATCCAGTGCGCCGCGGAAGATATAGGGGAAACCAAGAACATTATTCACCTGGTTCGGATAGTCCGACCGGCCGGTGGCTATGATGGCGTCAGGGCGTGCTTCGCGCGCGTCCTCCGGCGTAATCTCAGGGTCAGGGTTTGCCATGGCAAAGATGATCGGCTTGTCGGCCATCTTCTTGACCATCTCTTTACTGATCGCGCCCGCAGCCGCCAGGCCGATCACCGCATCCGCGCCCACAAGGGCCTCTTCAAGCGTGCGCGCGTCGGTCTCAATCGCATGCGCCGATTTCCACTGGTTCATGCCTTCAGTGCGGCCAGCGTAGATCACGCCCGTGCGGTCAACCATGGTCACATTTTCATGCGGCAGGCCCATGGCCTTGATAAGTTCGATACAGGCGATGCAGGCAGCGCCCGCACCCAATGCAACAACCTTGGTATCTTTGAGTTCACGCCCCGTCAGGTCGAGCGCGTTGATAAAGCCGGCGGCGGTAATGATCGCCGTGCCGTGCTGGTCATCATGGAACACTGGAATGTCCATCAGTTCGCGCAAGCGCTGTTCGATGATGAAGCATTCAGGGGCTGCGATGTCCTCAAGGTTGATGCCGCCGAAGGATGGACCCAGCAGCTTCACGCAGTTGACGAACTCGTCAATGTCTTCGCTGTCCACCTCAAGGTCGATGCTGTCCACGTCCGCAAAGCGCTTGAAAAGAACCGACTTCCCTTCCATCACAGGCTTCGAGGCCGCTGCACCCAGGTTCCCAAGCCCCAGGATGGCTGTTCCGTTCGAGATCACCCCCACCAGATTGCCTTTGGTGGTATAGTCATATGCCGTGTCGATATCTTCCGCGATCGCTTTCACCGGCACCGCAACGCCGGGGCTGTACGCGAGCGACAGGTCGCGCTGGGTCGCCATTGGCTTTGACGGGGTGATTTCAAGCTTGCCGGGGCGACCGGCGGAATGGAACCTGAGGGCCTCCGCATCCGTAAATTTGGATGAATTACTCGGCATGGGGAATCCTTTGTTCTTATGACTGATGTCTTATGGTAGCAGTCCGGGCCAGAATGCTCTAAAAGCGTTTTATGCTATGCGGCATACTATGGCATAAAGCGGCTGACAATTGAAATCGGGAAGTTAACCGGGAGTTAGTTAAAAAAATGGAAGGACGCGCTGTTTTGGGCCCTGAAACAGAAGAAAATTTGTCATCTGACGCCCAAAAAGAAACAAAATATCAAAATGGCGCAGAAAACAAGTGGGCGCGAGCGGCCAAGGCCCCCGGCGTGACCCCCATGATGGCTCAATTCCTCGAGATTAAGTCCAACTATCCCGATTGCCTGCTGTTTTACCGCATGGGCGACTTCTATGAACTCTTCTTCGAAGACGCAGAAAAAGCCGCTGGTGCGCTTGATATCACGCTGACGAAACGCGGCAAGCACGACGGCGAAGATATCCCCATGTGTGGGGTGCCTGTGCATTCATCCGAAATGTACCTCTCCCGCCTGATCCGCAAGTCCTTCAAGGTGGCAGTGTGCGAGCAAACCGAAGACCCGGCAGAAGCCAAGAAGCGGGGCTCAAAATCCGTGGTACGGCGCGAGGTCGTGCGGCTTGTCACCCCCGGCACCATCACGGAAGAAAACCTGCTGGACGCCCGGTCAAGCAACTATCTGGTGTCGCTCGGCCGCGCGCAGACTGATTTCTCGCTCGCAGTTGTTGAAATCTCCACCGGTGACTTTTTCATCCTGCCCACCAAGGTCGGACGGCTGGACGCTGACCTCGCGCGCCTCAATCCGGGCGAGATTATCATCCCTGAAGGCCTGATGGATGACGACAAGATCGGCCGCGCGCTGTTTGACTGGCGCAGCGTCATCAGCCCCTTGAATGCGGGCAGCTTCGACAGCAGTTTCGGCGCGCGCCGCCTTGAGGACATTTTCGATGTCGCCACGCTGGACGGCTTCGCCTCGCTGACCCGCGCGGACCTGGCGGCGGCTGGCGCGCTCGTTGACTATCTGGACGACACGCAAAAGGGCAAGATGCCGCGGCTTTATCCGCCCAAGCGCCTGTCCGCCGACGGCACGATGATGATCGATGCCGCCACGCGCCGCAGCCTGGAGCTAACGCGCACGCAAAATGGCGAAACGTCAGGCAGCCTCCTGTCCGTGATCGACTGCACGCTCACGGGCGCGGGCGCACGGCTCCTGACCAAACGCCTGTCCGCACCGCTCACGGACCCGATACGCATCAACGAGCGCCTCGACGCCGTTGAATATATGCTGGAGCGCCCAAGCCTGCGCACGGACCTGCGCACCGCACTTAAAGCCGCGCCGGATATGGAGCGCGCGCTGGCGCGTCTCTCGCTTGGCCGCGGCGGCCCGCGCGACCTGATGGCCATCCGGGTGGGCCTTGAGGCCGCCCGCACCATTGAGCATTATCTGACGGCCCCCAAGGGCGCACTTGAAGATATGGCGGAGCTGGTGGCCGACGCAGTCAGCGACCTTGGCGAACATGAAGCCCTGATCACGGAGCTTGAACGCGCGCTTGTTGACGAGCCGCCGCTGATCACCCGCGACGGCGGCTTTATCCGGCCAGCCTACAATGAAGCGCTGGACGAATACCGGATGCTGAAGGACGAAAGCCGCCGCTTGATCGCCGGGCTTGAGGCTGACTATCAGGCGCTGACGGAAGTGAACTCGCTCAAGATCAAGCATAATAATGTCATTGGCTATCATGTGGACGTAACGGCCAAGCATTCCGAAAAGCTGTTATCCGCGCCACTGAATGAAACCTTCATCCACCGCCAGACGCTGGCGAATTCGGTCCGCTTTTCAACCTCTGAGCTTTCGAAGCTTGCAGGCAAGATATCTGAAGCGGGCGACCGGGCGCTGGCGCTGGAGCAGGAGCTCTTTGGCGCGCTTGTGACAGCAGTGCTGGAAAAAGCAGGCGATATCTCGGTCGCGGCTGAAGCGCTGGCGAACCTTGATGTGGCCGCTGCTCTTGCAACACTCGCGGAAAACGAACGCTGGACCCGCCCTGAGGTGGATGACAGCCTGGCGTTTGAGGTCACCGGCGGGCGTCACCCTGTGGTGGAAAAGGCACTTCGGGCAGAGAACGATACACCGTTCGTCGCCAATGACTGTGACCTGGGCCCGGACGACCGCCTGTGGCTGATTACCGGCCCCAACATGGCGGGTAAAAGTACCTTCCTTCGGCAAAACGCGCTAATCGCGGTGCTGGCGCAGATGGGCGCTTTCGTGCCTGCCGACCGCGCCCATGTGGGCGTTGTGGACCGGCTCTTTAGCCGCGTTGGCGCCTCAGACGATCTGGCCCATGGCCGCTCCACCTTCATGGTTGAAATGGTCGAAACCGCCGCGATCCTAAACCAGGCGGGGCCACGGTCGATGGTGATTTTGGACGAGATCGGGCGCGGCACAGCCACCTATGACGGCCTGTCGATCGCCTGGGCCGCCGTAGAGAACCTGCATAACATCAACCAGTCTCGCGCCCTTTTCGCCACCCACTATCATGAGCTGACAGCGCTCAAGGAAACCCTTGATGCCGTATCGCTGCGGTCCATGAAGGTGCGGGAATGGAAAGGCGAAGTTGTCTTTTTGCACGAAGTTGGCTCAGGCGCCGCTGACCGGTCCTACGGTATTCAGGTTGCCAAGCTGGCTGGCCTTCCGCCCCGCGTGATTGAGCGCGCGCGCCAGGTTCTTGATCATCTGGAAAACAGCGACAAGGGCGACAAGTCCACAGGGCTCGTCAATGATTTGCCGCTTTTCCAATCTACACCATCTTACCATGCACCGGCACCAAGTGGGCCGTCGGAACTCGAGGAAAAGCTGACCGATATAAACCCGGACCAGCTGACGCCAAAAGAAGCGCTCGACCTGATATACGCCCTGAAGGACATGTTGCCTCAAGACTGACGTTTATCGCTTAAGGACACTACATGAGCCCCATCCGCAATCGCCGCGCCATCATCAACCGCAAGAAGCTTGTGGTTGCCTTGAACGAGCTTGCCGAAAATAAGAACCCGGCCGATTGCCAGCAGGATGTTGTGAAAATCCTCAAAGAGGCCCACACGGCGGGCTGGAACGAGGTCAAGCGGCGCTTTGATGAAGAAGCCGAAAACGGGCGCACGGCGGCCAAGTCGCTTTGCTTCCTGATGGATCAGCTGCTGCGTACGCTCTATGATTTTGCGACCGAGCATGTTTATCCGCTTGCGAACCCTACGGCATCAGAGCAGCTCTGCCTCGTGGCCACAGGCGGCTACGGCCGCGGCGAGCTGGCACCCTTTTCCGACGTCGATCTCCTGTTCCTGATCCCCTACAAATCCACGCCGTGGGCTGAAAATGTCGTGGAATATATGCTCTATGTGCTGTGGGACCTGGGCATCAAGGTGGGCCACGCAACAAGGACACCAGAGGAATGCTCGCGGCTGGCCAAGGAAGACCTGACGATCCGCACGTCCCTACTGGAAAGCCGCTATCTGTGGGGCGAAGAAGCCCTGTTCCAGGCAGCCGCCAAGCGCTTTATCCGCCGCGTGGTGGCCACAACCGGCCCAGAGTTTATTGAACTGAAGCTTGAGGAACGCGACAAACGCCACCAGAAAATGGGCGACAGCCGCTATGTGGTCGAACCCAACATCAAGGACGGCAAGGGTGGCCTTCGCGACCTGCAGACCATGTGGTGGATCGCGCGCTATCTCTATGGCGGCATCTCACGCGACAAGATGATCGGCGACGACATGCTGACGATCCATGAAAACCGCCAATTCAAGAAGGCCGAAAGCTTCCTGTGGACCGTGCGCGTGGCCATGCATTTCATCGCGGGCCGCGCCGAAGAACGGCTGACGTTCGACATGCAGCGCCTGCTGGCTGAAAAGCTGCACTATAAAGACCACCCTGGGGCGTCTGGCGTTGAACGCTTCATGAAACACTATTTCCTGGTGGCCAAACAGGTGGGTGACCTGACGCGCATTTTCTGCGCGGTTCTTGAGGAACGCCAGCAAAAGAGCACCTTTCTGGCGCGCTTCCGGCGCACCAAGAAAGTGCAGGAATTTGCCGTGGAAAACGGTCGCCTGACATTTGTTGCGCCAGACGACATTAAAGAAAACCCGGTCCTGATGCTGAAGATCTTCGCTGTGGCAGACGACAAGGGGTTCGATATCCACCCCGATGCGCTTCGGCTGATCAAGCTCAACCTCAGCCGCATCACAGACAAGGTGCGCCGCGACCCTGAGGCAAATGAGTATTTCCTGTCGGTGCTCACCAGCACCAAGGAAGGCGAGATCAATCTCCGCCGCATGAATGAGGCGGGTGTGTTCGGTCGCTTCATCCCGGATTTCGGCCGGGTTGTCGCGCAGATGCAATATGACATGTATCACCACTATACGGTGGACGAACATACCATCCGCGCCATCGGGCTTTTGCCCCGCATTGAAAGCGGCGAACTGAAGGACGACCATCCGCTGTCGACTGACGTGATCCAGAAAGTGATCTCGCGCCGGGTCCTTTATGTGGCGGTGCTCCTCCATGACATCGCCAAAGGCCGCGGCGGGGACCATTCGGTCCTGGGGGCAGAGGTCTGCGAAAAGCTGTGTCCACGCATGGGGCTGACGGCGGCTGAGACGGAAACCGTGGCCTGGCTGGTACGCTGGCACCTGCTGATGAGCAACACGGCCTTCAAGCGCGACCTTTCCGACCACAAGACAATCCTGGATTTCTGCGAGCTGGTGAAAAGCCCCGAGCGCCTGCGCCTTCTCTTGGTGCTGACAGTTGTGGACATCCGCGCGGTCGGCCCGGGCGTGTGGAACGGCTGGAAAGGCCAACTGCTGCGTGAGCTATATTATTCGGCTGAAGAAGTGCTGCTGGCGGGTCACGCCACCAAGGGCCGCAGCGAGCGCGTGAAGGCCAAGCAGGATGAACTGCGCGATACGCTCAAGAATTGGACGAAGAAAGAGTTCGAAGCCCACGTAAAGCGCATGAACGACGCCTACTGGATCGCCGAAGGGCCGCGCACGCTGGCGCAGAACGCCCGCCTGATGAAACGCACGGACGAAACAGGCTCCGCCCTTGGCGTCACGGCGCGGGTCGAGCAGTTCCAGGACATGACCAAAGTGTCTGTCTATACGCAGGACCACCCTGGCCTGTTCGCCCGCATCGTCGGGGCGCTGGGCGTCGCAGGCGCGGCCATCATGGGCGCCAAGATCCATACCTCACGCGACGGCCTGGCGATGGATAATTTCGCGGTGCAGGATCTGGAAGGCAACGCGTTCGACAGCCGCCGCCAGCTGGACAAGCTTGAGGACACCATCCTGGAGACCCTGAAGGGCAACGTGAAGCTGAAGGAGCGGCTGCAGGAAAGACGCGTTTTCGGCGCCAAGGACGGCGCGTTCGAGGTTGAGCCCGTCGTGCTGGTCGACAACAAGGCCTCCAACTGGTCCACGGTCATTGAAGTGAACGCCAAGGACCGACCAGGCCTACTTTATGACCTTGCCTATGCGCTTTACCGGCTGAAGCTGTCGCTGGTGTCTGCCCACGTGGCCACCTATGGCGAGCGGGCCATTGACGTTTTCTATGTACGCGACCTGGTGGGCCAGAAGGTGACCAACAAGATCAGGCTTCGGAATATTGAAGACAAGCTTCTGAAGGCCGCGAAGGGCGAGCCCATCTTTACCCGCAAGAACAAGCATACGGAGACGGCGGCGTGAGCCTGGCGAAACGCATCTCGACCGTCGGCGGCTTCACGCTGCTGAGCCGAATTTTCGGCTTTGTCCGTGACGTGCTGATGGCCCGCTACCTGGGGGCCGGCATGGCGTCAGATGCCTTCTTCATCGCCTTCAAGCTGCCGAACTTTTTCCGCCGCCTGTTCGCCGAGGGTGCCTTTTCCGTTGGCTTTGTGCCGCTGTTTGCGCGCGCACTTGGCAAGGACATAACGCCTGAGAGCCAGCAGGCGGCGCTTGATTTCGCCAGCCGCGTCTTTGCCTGGCTGTTGCCGATCTTGCTTGTATTCCTCGTTATCATGGAAGCCGCGATGGTACCGGTGATGCTGGGGCTCACTGGCGGGTTCGAGGGTGACGCAACCAAATTCGACCTTGTGGTCGAGCTGGGGCGCTACACCTTCCCTTATCTGGCGCTGATATCGTTGGTGACATTTTACGCCGGCATGCTCAATGCCATGGAGCGCTATTCCGCCGCCGCTTTTGCGCCTGTCATTTTGAACATCTTCATGATCGGCGCGCTGATCACCTTCGGTGAGAGCGAAATTGGCGCGGCCCGCGCGCTCGCGGCTGCTGTGTCGCTTTCCGGGATCGCCCAGTTCCTGTGGCTGGTGCGAGCGGCGCACCGGGCCGGGCTCAAGGTCCGGCCGGCACTACCGAAACCCAGCGAAGACGTTCGCGAGCTGATGCGCGTGATTGCGCCCGCAGCCATCGGTGCTGGCATCATCCAGATTAACCTGCTGATCGATGTCCTCTTGGCCGCGCGCTTCCTGCCGGAGGGGTCTGTGTCCTGGCTTTTCTATGCTGACCGGCTCAACCAACTGCCGCTTGGGGTGATTGGCGTGGCAGTGGGTACTGTGCTTTTGCCCAGCATCTCGCGCCTGCTGGCGGGCGGCGATAAGGCCGGGGCAATGAGGCAACAGAATAAGGCGATCGAATTTTCGCTGCTGCTGACCTTGCCCGCGGCCGTTGCGCTGGCGACCATACCGGGGCCGATCATTGCCACGCTATTCGAGCGGGGCGCATTCACGGCACACGAAACCGCACAGACAGCCGCGGCGCTTATGGCCTATGCTTTGGGCTTGCCCGCCTACGTGATCGCCAAGGCGCTTACACCCGGCTATTTCGCCCGCAAGGATACCAAAACGCCGGTGAAGTTCGCGACTGCGTCGCTTGTGGTCAATCTGGTGCTGAACCTGATCCTGATCCAAACTCTAGCGCATGTGGGGCTCGCGCTCGCCACCGCCATCGCCGCCTGGTTCAATGTGCTCTTGCTGTATATCGGCTTGAAACGCAGCCATGGCTTTCACTTTTACCGCGAAACACTGGTGCGGCTGGCGAAAATGCTGGTCGCCAGCGCCCTGATGGCCGGGGGCATTTACCTGTTGGTAGGCCGCTTATCCACTGCCTTCGCAAACGGTGGGATGGAGCGCATCGGTGCGCTTACGCTCCTTGTGGCCGCCGGGGCCGCCCTCTATTTTGCTGCCCTCATCCTGCAGCGGACACTGCCAATGGGCGAAATCCGACGCTTTGTGAAGCGCTAGGCCGCCTGCGCGCTTGACCACCCAGTCTCCGCTTGCCATAAGGTTTGCGCTCGGCGGCCCGTCCAAAGGTGCCGCCTCAATTTATGGAGACAGACAAGTGACCAATCGTGTTTTTTCGGGCGCCCAGCCCAGCGGCAATATGCATCTCGGCAACTATCTTGGTGCCTTCCGCAACTGGGCCCATCTGCAGGACGACTATGAATGCATTTACTGCGTCGTTGACATGCACGCGATCACTGTCTGGCAAGACCCGGAAAGCCTCAAGGACCAGGTGCGCGAAGCGGCCGCCGCTTATATTGCCTCTGGCGTGGACCCTTCGAAATCGATCCTTTTCAACCAGAGCCGCGTGCCCGGCCACGCGGAGCTCGCGTGGATTTTCAACTGTGTGGCACGGATTGGCTGGCTGAACCGCATGACCCAGTTCAAGGACAAGGCAGGCAAGAACCGCGAGAATGCGTCCGTAGGGCTTTATGTTTACCCGAACCTGATGGCGGCGGATATTCTTCTGTATAAAGCCACGCACGTGCCGGTGGGCGAAGACCAGAAACAGCACCTGGAGCTGACCCGTGATATCGCACAGAAGTTCAACAACGACTTCGGAATCGAGCTGTTTCCGCTGACAGAGCCTGTGATCATGGGCGAAGGCGCGCGGGTGATGAGCCTGCGGGACGGCACCAAGAAGATGTCCAAGTCAGACCCGTCTGAGTACAGCCGCATCAACCTGAACGATGACGCCGACACGCTGGCGCTAAAGATCCGCAAGGCGAAAACGGACGCAGAGCTGCTGCCTGCGCTGTCGAAAGACCTTGAGGGCCGCCCTGAGGCCCAGAACCTTGTGGGCATTTATGCGGCGCTGATGGACATGAGCCGCGACGCGGTCTGTGGCCAGTTTGAAGGCAAGGGCTTTGGCGACTTCAAGAAGGCGCTCACTGAAGTGGTGGTCGACAAAGTCGCGCCCATCACCAACGAGATGACACGCCTGATGAACGACCCGGCTTACATCGACAGCATCCTCAAAGAGGGTGGCGAAAAGGCGCAGGCCATCGCAGAGCCGATCCTTGCGGACGTCAAGAAGGCAGTCGGCTTCCTTGCTTAGGATACCCTCCTCGTGACTTGCCACCTGATAGGCGAGTCCACCGCCTGCAACAGCATGAAATATAGATTCGCCGGTCAAACCGGCGAATGACGAAAGCGAGGACGCGCACAGCGTTCAGTTTCCGTTCAGCCAGCCTCTGGTAAAACTGCACCAAGACCTGAGCTCTGTCCTTGCGAACACAGCAAGGCCTGCTAGAGTGACGGTAATTGGAGAGAGAGGCTTATGACTGCATTCATGTCCCGATTGAAACCTGTTCTGGCCGGCGCGATGGCGCTCGCCGTGGCAGCCTGCACCAATACCTTCCGAAGCGACGTGGCCACCTTCCACGAACTTCCGGCCCCGAGCGGAGAAAAGGTTTCCATCCTGCCAATGGACGAGGCGAAGCAGGACAGCCTGGAGTTTCGCCAGTATGCCGCGATTCTTGGCAATCACCTGCGCCTTGAAGGTTATGAGCAAGCCGGCAATGGCAAGCCCGACCTGATCGTGGGCTTCGATGTCATGATCAACGATGGCCGCGAAAAGCTGGACACTCGCATGGGTTTTTCGGGTCCTCGCCCCTTCTATTGGCGCAGCTATTGGCACTATGGCTATTTCTGGGACCCGTATGACCCCTTCTACCGCCACAACACCGAAGTGGTGGCGCGCACGGTTTATACCGCCACGCTGGTGATGGAAGTCCGGAAACCCGACGGCACGCTGCTGTTCGAAGGCCGCGCGGAAACCGAAACCCGCACCAAAGCCGTGCCTGAGGTCGTGCCGCTGCTCGCCGAAGCCCTGTTCGTGGAGTTCCCCGGACCATCAGGCGTGACCCGGCATATCCGGGTCGACCTGGACGATACGGGCAAATAAACCCCGCCAAATGAGATGTCAGAGCCCCGGTCCACCGCCGGGGCTTTTTATTGCCAGGGCTAAAAATACTTTTTAAACAGGTGGGTAGCGAAAGAGGCCAAGGGAACACTCCGCATGGAGCGAAAATCACATTTCTTTCCACTTCAAAGGCCGACATTTTTGGCTTTCAACTGCTTTCTTATCATGTTGGGCATTCTTGCAGTGGCTGCATCCATTCACGCCGGAGTGACTTGGTATGAGCAGGGCACCGAAAGCCTGAACAGGTTCGGACGCTTGTTTCCTATTTCTTTGGCTGGTGGCTTACTCCTCCTTTACATCATTGCAAAGCCACTAACGACGAGTAACGCTGGGCTTTTCGTCTCCGAAGCAATCTTTGGATTTCAAGGCGCGGCGTTTCAAAAACAAAATGTCTACAAAATCGGCGACATAGAAGCGTTGGAAGTGCGATCCCTGAAGCTGATTCCATTTCTTATGTGGACCGACAATCTCCTTAGTGTGACATTGAGGACGAACGGCAAGAGACGGATACTCAATCTCAACTGCGACCAATTCGGCTGCAAGAGTGCAGAAGTTCTGGCTTTGCTGGAAGAAAGCCGCTCACAATTGGCTCCAGCGTCGGGCTTTTTAGGGGAATAA
The DNA here is from genome assembly GCF_042651265.1 of Kordiimonas lipolytica. Taxonomy (GTDB): domain Bacteria; phylum Pseudomonadota; class Alphaproteobacteria; order Sphingomonadales; family Kordiimonadaceae; genus Kordiimonas; species Kordiimonas lipolytica. Next base: position 420,028 of record NZ_JBHSCR010000001.1, read on the forward strand.
GATTGAAATGAGTTTTGATTCTTCAGAAGACAGATGTGGATTTAATGAGCAAGCAAGAACACTTTTTTAAACTGCGAAAATTGGCATTTATCAGGTTTAATATAATCGTGTACGCGGCAGGCTTTCTGATGTTGGTTGTGTCCTTGGAGACGCTGTTGAAATGGCAAGAAATTGGGTTTTTCAATCTGACGCCGCTAGAGCGCTTAGTGCCTGTGGTTTTGATCGCTGGCGCAGTTTTTCTTTACATATTCGTGAGACCTTTGGTCTGGGGCAATCCGGGATACTGGATCGGCGAGAATGAGTTTGGGTTTAAGGGTGTTGGCTCGCAAAAGTATAATATTCATACTTACCCTGAAATCGAAGGACTGGAGCTATCGTATACTAAATTGGTTCCCTTCTTGATTTGGACAGAAAACGTCTTGCGGATAACCTTAAAGAAAAACGGCAGACGGACGACCATAAACCTAAATTGCGATTACTTTGGCTGCCGTAGTTCAGACCTTCTGAGGCTTCTGAAAGAAAGATGCTCCAAGCAATAGAGTCTATAGCCCCGGGAAATCCGGGGACATAATACTTAATTAGTTTGCGCGGTTAAAAGGGCACATTTTGGGCCCTATGGGTGTGCCCTTTGTGTGCCCTTTTTCCCTATCGAGTGCCCAAAATTCTCACGTTATTTCAGGCTGAAATGCCTTCCTGCAAAAAATGGCCAGGCCGCCCCGTGAGGCGGCCTTTTCAAATGATGTCACACAAAACCCGGCTTACAGGCTTTTATAGATAAAACCCGCAACCTTGCTGGCCCAGCCGTCGCTGAACTGGATCAGGTCATAGTCCTTGAAGGGGTCCATGGCTTCAACTTCCTCAAGCGTTTTGCCGTCCGCCTTCAGCTTCGCCACAATCTCCCTCAGTTCGCCCATCGTCTGGCGGTAGGTCACCAGCCCCGCCTTGTCCGTCACCTGGCCGTGGCCCGGGATCACGATCGTTTCGTCATCCGCAGCTGCGATGGCCATGTCGAGCCCTGCCAGCACGCCGTCGATATCGCCGCCGTTATCGACATCAATGAAAGGGAACATGCCGTTAAACATGATATCCCCCATATGGATCACGTTCGAGCTTTGGAAATGGATGATGCTGTCGCCGTCCGTGTGGGCGTTCTTGACAAAAATGATCCGCGCATCGTCGCCATTCATATGCAGCGACATCTCTGAATTAAAGGTGATGGAGGGCAGCGCCACCTTGGGCTGGGGGTCCATCTTCATGCCAAATGATTTGATAAAGGCGCCTTCGCTCAGGCGCTGGCGAACATTGTCATGCGCCACAATCACTGCCGCATCGCCCAGATTTTCGTTGCCGCCTGTATGATCCCCGTGAAAGTGGGTGTTGATCACATAGCGGATTGGCGCGTCAGAGATTGCCGCGATCGCCGCCTTAATCTTGCCCGTGAGCGGAGCGTACTGGTCATCGATCAGGATGATGCCGTCCTCGCCCACCGACAGGCCAAGGTTTCCCCCTTGACCATAAAGGGCATAAAGTCCGCCACGGAGTGGCTGTGTCTTGATTTCAACCTTGTCCCAGTCCTGTGCAAAGGCACCGCCGGTCAGGCCCGCAAGCAGTGCCCCGCCCACCAGGGCTTTGGCCCAGATCGATTTCTTCATCTCATGCTCCCAAAACTTGTCTAAGTTTGATCTATATCCGTTGGCGGGAAGTTTAGGGTTTTTGCGCCTGTCGTCAATTGACAGCTTGGTGAATGCCGCTGCCCAATCCCAAGTCAGCGCCCCATCCCTGCCATCAAAGTGCCAAGCTTTGCGCTTTTAGTGGCCGCGGGCTTGGATTAGCCTTTGCCCAAAAGCCACTAATTGGCTACATGAATAAGGAGCCCGGTGGCTGATGGCTAGCCGGGCACAGTTTTGGTTTCATCAAGGGGGAGCGCCCGTGGCCCAGAAGAAGGTCATTGCAGTCATTTTTGGCGGAAGAAGCGTGGAGCATGATGTCAGCGTGCTCACAGGCTTGCAGTTTCTTGAGGCGCTTGATCCCGGACAGTATGACGGCCTGCCCATCTATGTGGACCCGCTGGGCCAGTGGTGGACGGGAGATGCGCTCACCAAGCGGGCGCACTATCCGCTCAAAAGCGACAAACACAAGGACCTGCGGCAAGTGATGCTGGACCTGGCAACACCCGCAAACGGTCGGCCGCAGCTGGTGTCCTTCACCAAGGGCCTGATGGGCGAGAAACGCACCGTGGTCCCGTTCGACCTGATGGTGCCTGCGATCCACGGATCAAACGGCGAAGACGGCTCGCTGCAGGGGATGCTTGAGTTTGCCGATATCCCGTTCGCGGGCTGCCGGTCTTTGGGGGCTGCAGCCACGATGGACAAGGTATTCGCCAAATCGGTGGCGCGCGCAGGGGGCATCAACGTACTGCCGGAGCTTGCTCTCACACGCCCGGCGAAGGGTACCTTCCTTGACCCCGATATCCTTGAAGGCCAGCTCAAGGGCGCCTTTGGCGATATCGCTTTCCCCTATATCGTCAAACCCTGCAACCTGGGCTCAAGCGTTGGTGTGGGCAAGGCCGACGATATGGACGGTCTCATCGCCGCACTCATGTCCGCCTTTAGGCTCGACAGCCGCGTGATCGTCGAACCCTTCGTCGCCAACCTGACAGAATATAATATCGCAGCGCGCCGGGAAGCTTCGGGCGCTATTGTTACTTCGGCGATCGAGCGCCCCCTGCGGGAGGCCGAGCTGCTTGATTTCAAGAACAAGTATCTGGCGGGCGGCGAGCCGGGTGGCCCGAAGCTCGACACAGGCCCAAGCGAAGGCATGGCCTCCCTCAATCGGGAGCTGAACCCTGCAGATCTCAAACCCGAGCAGGAGCGCTTCATCCGCGACAGCGCAAGCCGCATGTTCGACCTTCTGTCGCTGGGTGGCAGTGTGCGCATAGATTTCCTCTCGAACAGCGAAAGCGGCGAATTGTGGCTCAATGAGGTGAACACCATCCCCGGTTCCTTCGCCTATTTCCTTTGGGAAGCAGCAGCTGAGCCCATGACCTTCCTCGAGCTCACGTCGGCAATCGTGGAAGAAGGCTTTCGCCTGTCTGCCGACAGGCTTGGCAGCACAGACAAGGGCCTGGGCGGCGCCACGATTTTCATGAGCAAGGACTGACACAGGTACCCGCATGACCGCGAACACCCCAAAGTGGCATTATCAAGAGGTCGGCACAGAAGTGACAGACGGCGAGGGACAGTCCTTCGTATGGCTTCATGGCTGGGGTCAGGATGGCGCGTCCATGATGCGGCTCGCTGACCTGTTCAAGACCGAAGGACGCCACCGGATCTACGACCAGCCGGGTTTCGGCCAGACAGACCGGCTTCCGGACGGTGCTGGGACGGAAGATTATGCGGATGCCCTGGCGCTTGAACTTGAGAAGATCGGTCCTCAGCAACATATTTTTATCGGCCATAGTTTTGGTGGTCGGGTTTCTGTCCAGATGGCCGCAAGGCACCCGCACCTGGTGAAAGCCATCGTGCTGATTGGCGGTGCTGGCCTAAAGCGCCGGCGCTCTCTGGCTTTTCGGCTGCGAGCCGCAACACTTAAACTCATTGGTCGTCTGGCCCGATTTTCCGACAAACTGTTTGGCACCAGTTTCCGTGAAGCCTATGCGAAACATTTTGGCAGCGCAGACTATAAGAACGCAGGCCCCTTGCGCCCAACCTTTGTGAAGGTGGTGAATGAAAACCTGATACAGGAAGCCAAGGCCGTGCGTTGTCCTGCTCTTTTGATCTATGGGTCTGACGATACGGAAGCCCCACCCGAAATCGGGCGCAAGTATGAACAGTTGATGCCCATCGCCCGCTTCACCGAAGTGAAGGGCTTCAACCATTGGGATATCCTGACCCGCGGTGCCTACCAATGTCAGGCACTGATCAAATCCTTCCTAAAGGATGTGCGAGATGATTGACGCGATTATGCCATACCTCTGGCCTGCACTTGCGGCCCTCACAGCGCTCTATTTTGCTTATGAGCGCGGCCTGGCGCTTATGATGTTCTTCCAGCAGGAAGAATATGACGCACCGCGTTTTTTCAACTGGCTTCGTGACAACAAAGCATATGACCGGCGTACGAGTGCATGGCTGGTTCTGGCTGTTCTTGCTGGTATAGTGCCACATCTGCCTGTCCTGTCGGAGATGACGGACCTTGCCACAATCCTGCTGGCAATCGGCTGGGTTCCGATTTTCCTGGGCTTTGGCCACGGTGTTCTGCGCTCCCGCGCTATCCGCACGCAATCCAAAAAGCCGTTGGTGCAGACTGCGCGGGTCAAGCGCATCCTTACGGTCTATATGGGGCTTTCTGCTGCTTTGTTGGTGATTATTGTGCTGGCGGCGCAACTGGCGCCGCAAGGCACCAATTATGCCCTTCAACTGGACCGGTCCGGCATCGGCTTTGCGGCCATGACTTTCAACTGGGAAGCTGTCCTGCTGGCCGTGCTTCTTCTCGGTTTCGTGCAGGCGCCGCCCATGATGCTGGTGCTTGCCAACAAGCTTTTGGAGCCCGCCGAAGAACGTGTCAAAGCCAAATTCAGGCAGGAGGCGATTGATAAGTTTGCTGAGCTGCAACCCAAAGTGATTGCCATCACCGGGTCGTTTGGCAAGACATCCACCAAGCATATTCTGAACCATATTCTGGCAGCGGCCGCCCCAACGCTTGCGACCCCCGGCAGTGTCAACACAGACATGGGCATCACGCGGGTGATCCGCGAACAGCTAAAGCCGGAGCACCAGTTTTTCATCGTTGAAATGGGCGCTTATGGCCCCGGTTCCATTGCGCGGCTGTGCACGCTGACGCCGCCGGATGTATCGCTGATTACGGCTGTGGGTGCCGCGCATTATGAACGCTTCAAGTCGCTTGAGACTGTGGCCCGCGCCAAATTCGAGATTGCCGAAGCAGCTTTCGCGCGGGGCGGCAAGGTTGTGGTGAATTGCGCCGGTATCGAAGACCGTCTGCTGGACGAACGCATGTCGGCTGTCAAAGGCGCCTATACACTGGTGGGTGAGGGCAAGGATGTCTCCTTTGACGGCTTCGACGCCACCAAAGACGGACTTACTGTGCATGTCACTGAAGGCGGTGAAAAACATGCTCTCAAGGTGCCCCTTTATGGGCGCCACCAAGCGGGCAACATTGCCCTTGCAGCCGCGACCGCACGGGCCCTGGGCCTGCCGTGGGCAGCCATCAAAGGCGGGCTGGCAAGCATGCCGCAAATCAGACACCGGCTGGAAGTAAGCCGCAGCACAGGCCAGCCGACGATTATCAACGACGCCTACAACTCAAACCCTGTGGGTTTCGCAGCAGCCCTTGAAACGCTTGATGTACTGGTGGATGAGGGCGGCAGGCGCATCCTTGTGACCCCGGGCATGGTAGAACTGGGCGACAAGCACGAAGAAGAACACGCCCATTTGGGCGCGCTGGCGGCAAGGCACTGCGATATCGTTGCAGTCGTGACGCCGGACCGCATCCCCACCTTTGTGAAAGCGCTGGAGAAAGCCAATGACGGGCATGTCACGGTCATGACTTTCGCAAAACAGGAAGATGCCGAAACATGGGTGCGCAGCCACTGGAAAGCCGGGGACGCAGTTCTGTTTGAGAATAACCTGCCGGACCTCTATGAGGCGAAAGTGAGCTTCTAACCTGCCGGCGTGTCCGCTGCCTGCACATCCATTTTTTCGATATTGGCGCGCGCAGCATCGGCGCTCGGCCCCTGATCCTCAAGAAGCAATACCTTGAGCCACGCCTGCCGGGCGGCTTTCCTGTCAGCCTCCGCGTGCCTCAGGTTTCCGAGTTCCAGATAGCCCGATGCGTTATTCGGGAATACCGCCTGAAAGGCTTCAAGGGCCTGGTTGGCGCGGCCATAATCACCCACGCCACGAGCAGCAGCAGCCACCAGCACCAGAATGTCCTTCCTGCCCGGATCACCCTTCAAGACATAGTCAAGGTCCCTGAGCGCGAGCTGGAAATCCTCGTCCGCAGCTGCAATGCGTGCCCGGTCCAATACCAGTTCATACTCCTGGGGCGTGTTTTTGGGCGCAAGTGTTAGCGCGAGATCAATCGCATCTTCGGCGCGGACCAGTTCGTCCGCGAGCAACCAGGCGTTCGCGGCCTGGCCATACATGTCAGCAAGCATCGGCGCACTGGCAACAATGCGTTTACCCATCCGGATCGGCATGTCGCGGCCAATGCGCATGTCTTCCGCGATTTTCAGGAACCGGGCCGCAGCTTCCGCATGTTCTCCCAAGCGTGCAAGGCCATAGGCTTCACAGTGGCGCGCCGGTACCCCGCCGCCATCGGCAATCCAGGCCAATGCCAGATTGATGCCCTTGTCGGGTGACCGGTCTGCCATATCCATACAATTGGCGTATCGGTCTTCATCCTTGACTGCGGACCGGGCGGCCGCTGCACCTGTCAAAGACGTGATTGCAACCGTACTGGCAACCAGGAGGAAAATGGTTATGCTGGCTTTTGTTTTCATGGCAGGGAAAATGCGCAAAGCGCGTGGCAATTTCAAGGCAGTAAGTGATCCTCATGTCGAATAATCCGCACCTAATGATCTTTGGGCCAGGCTTCAGCGCCCGAGCCATTGCAAAAAAGGCACAGGATGCCGGCTGGACAGTGAGCGGCACCTACCGAAACCCTGACAAGGTGGAAGAGCTCAAGGCACTCAGCATCGCGCCTGTTGCGTTTAACGCTGATGACCTCAAATCGGCGCTTGAAGGTGTGACCCACTGGCTGGTGTCCACCGCACCGGATGCGGAAGGGGACCCTGTCCTGCGGTTACTTAAAAATCACCTGGGCCAACTTAATGCGCCCAAATGGATCGGCTATCTTTCCAGCACAAATGTTTACGGCGATCATGGCGGCGCCTGGGTGGATGAAGACACACCACCAGCCCCCAGCCTGGATCGCGGCAAGCGACGGGTGGAAGCGGAAAACAGCTGGCGGCAGGTCGCAGACACGCTTGGCGCATCACTTCACATCTTCCGCCTGGCGGGCATCTATGGCCCAGGGCGTAACGCCGTACGCTCGCTTCTTGACGGCAAGGCAAGGCGCATTGTCAAACCGGGGCAGAAGTTCAGCCGTATTCATGTGGCTGATATCGCCCAGACCGTTTGGGCTGCCATGAACCGCGCCTGCCCAACCGGCATCTTCAATCTGGCTGATGACACACCATGTGCGCCGCAGGATGTCATCCTGGAGGCAGCGACTGCAATGGGCATCACCCCACCGCCGGAAATCCCACTGGAACAGGCGGATATGAGCCCGATGGCGCGAAGCTTTTATGCGGAAAGCAAGCTGGTAAGAAACGACCGCATCAAAAAAGACCTGGGCATCAATCTGATTTACCCAAGCTTTTCGGATGCCCTGCCGGACCTGATAAAATCGGAAAAATAGAGTTTGAAGCCTAGGCCATGGCGTCGACTTGCTCGTACGTCATATTGCCTGGAATGAGAAACAGCGGGCACGGCAGCTGGCTTGCGAGCTCATTGGTGAAATAGTCCACCAGAGGCCCCGGCCCACCTTCCGAGCCCACGCCCAGCACCAAACCGAAGATATCCTTCTGTTCATCGATGCTTTTCTTGATTTCTTCCTGAGGCTCGCCTTCGGCAATGATGATCTCGGGCGTCACGCCGCAATAAGCATGCAGGCGTTCGGAGACTTCCGCCAAAAGGGCTTCGGCCTCCTCATACGCTTCCTCGCGCATGCGGTCCGCCACAGCCATCCAGTGCTGGAATTCGCCTGGGCGAATGCAGTGAAAGAGGATCAACTCGCCGCCAGTGATGTGGGCAGCACGCGCAGCCGCAAAGCGGATGGCGACCTTGGATTCAGGCGATCCATCCACCACAACCATCAGTTTTCGAACCCGTTTCGTGACTGGCCGTATTGGCCCATGGATTTCTTCTGTCACTCTGCCAGTCCCCCTTTTTTCGTACTCCAGAGTGGCTTATGACCGGTCTATCCGCAAGTTATTTGAGCAAGATATTGCTGACTTCCCTCAGTTGCGTGCGGGCCCGAAGAAGATAAAACCCCTGAACAGACAGATGGTTAGCGATAAAGCCGTCGGCAGCACCATTTGTCACCAGCATGGGATCAAGCGTCGCCGCCGCTGTCATGGACGCAAGCAGCTCATCATACAGCGAACCAAGCTCTCGGCTTTCAATCACATTCGGGAAATCCTGCCTCAGCGCCTTCAGGATCATCAGATAGCCATAAACCTGGCCTTTCACCTGATAAAAGAGATCATCTGCGCCAAAGTCCGGCAGAACGCCGCCGGCATTTTCGCCAACATATTGCTCAAGTGCTGCGGACGATGCGCCAAGGTCGAGCGCAATGCGGTCAAGGGTCGCCAGGAAATTGTCGGACCGGCGTTCGAACACAGCCTCTCCTGAAACCAGTCTGGCGTTATAGGCGTCAAGTTCCTTGATCGCTTCCCTATAGTAGGTATGAGACGGCGTTGTGGGCAGAAGCGACGTGGAAAAATCAATCACCCAGCGGTCAGGTTCCTTGGACAGATCACCCGCAGCTTTCTCCAAATTCTCATCAACCGCGCTGGAGCCGCGCGTGCGCCCGAGCTGGTCTCGAAGCTCAAACGAAAACCGCGCAAGCGCTCCCATCATGCCCTTCTGGTAGTTCGGCGTATTATCAAGCCACCAACCTGGCAAGAAAGCAGGGTCATTTGGTGTCCAGTTATTATCGACCACCTCGCGCCGCACGAGATAAGACACCGTATTCACCACATGCGAGCCACCGGGCGCGACATTTGGGCCGCCGTCAAGGCTGTCATCCACACGGTGAACCACCATCATGCCGATAACGATATAGAGGAAGAACAGGACAGGCACAGCGACAGCGACCTTGCGCCAGGTGCTGCCCGATACGGTCGACAGCCAGCCAGCAAGATAACGCCACAGCTTCTTGAGCCAGCGACCAAGGCCGCCGACCGCCTTGCCTGCCAATTCCTTGAGCCAGAGCCATATCTCTTTTGCCATCCGGTTGCCTCCCTGACGGAAATTCGTTGCCTGAACCCTTAATGTCGTCACTAATTGGGGTCAAAACAAGTGCTATCTGGCGAAAGACTGTGTAAATTCATGATCGGTTCAGCTTGAATTTCACAGCATGAACCAAGCCTGAATCCGAGGAACGCGATGCCTGACGTTAGCCGACTGTCTTTGTTTTTCCCAATCGCCGGTGTGTTGGCCCTAGTGTCGTTTACTGTTGCACAAGCGCAGGAAACCACTGATGCCAAGCCTATTGATGACAAGCAATGCATCAACGCTGATAAAATAAGTGGCTACCGCGTCGTGTCGGACGAACTGGTACGTCTTGAGATGCAAGGCCAGAAAGACATTCTTTTGCGGCTGAAAAGACATTGCCCGCAACTCTACTATCACAAATATATGTCCTTCACCCCGGTGAACGGTAAGCTTTGCGCCCGGTTTGATGATATCATCACCCGGAGCGGCACTCCTTGCCGCATCGAGTCTTTCTCGGATGTTTCAAAGGAAACCACAGAACGCGCCAAGTAGCGCGTTCTGGTGCGACTATTCGCTTGAAAGCCGCCGTCGAAGCGCCTATTCAAACCACATGTCAGCCATGATTTTTAAAATTCTGCGCCCAGGCGAATGGCAAGAAGCCGAGCATGCCGACACCTTCTGCGGCGCGCCGATCGACCATGAGGACGGATATATTCACTTGTCGTCCGACACCCAGGTCGCAGAAACCGCCGCGCGGTATTTTTCGGATGAAACAATCATTCACGTGCTTGCTGTTGACCCGGAACGCCTACCCAAAGGTGAGTTGAAGTGGGAAACGTCACGCGGCGGCGACTTGTTTCCCCACTTATACGGCCGTCTGCCTATGGCTGCTGTAGCAAAGGCTTGGCCCCTAGAGAAGTCTGCTGACGGGTTTGATTTTAGCCCCATATTCAAGGACTTGCGCAATGATTAACCTATTCCCGCTTGCACGCCCGTTCATCCACGCGCTGGATCCTGAAAAAGCCCATAACCTGACCATTAGCGCGCTCAAAGCAGGCATCACCGGCTGTTTCGGCAGTGCGGCCGATGACCCAGTCTTGGCAACGGAAGCCTTTGGCCTCAAGTTTTCCAACCCCGTTGGCCTTGCTGCCGGTTTTGACAAAAATGCAGACGCCGTTATGGGTGCACAGAAAATGGGGTTCGGCTTCACCGAGGCCGGTACGGTTACGCCAAAACCCCAAGCAGGCAACGACAAACCGCGGCTGTTCCGCCTTTCCGAAGACAGAGCAGTGATCAACAGGTTTGGCTTCAATAACGAGGGCCTCGACTATTTCGAAAAGCAACTGAAAGCTTTGCCAGCAACACGTCAGCCTGTCGGCGCCAACGTGGGCGCCAACAAAGACGCCGAAGACCGAACCGCAGACTATGTCACAGGCATCAATCGGCTTTATGGTCTCAGCGACTATTTTACCGTCAATATCTCAAGCCCGAATACGCCGGGCCTTAGGGCGCTTCAGTCAAAGGCCGCGCTTGAGGACCTGATCGGCCGTGTGCTTGAAGCCCGCGCCACGCAAATAAAGGGCGGCAAGCCTTATATCCCGATGCTGGTCAAGATCGCGCCAGACCTTCTTGAGGCGGACATCGCAGACATCGCAGACATCGCGCTGAACACAGAGATCGATGGTTTGATTGTCTCCAACACAACGATCACCCGCCCTGACACGCTTGTCTCAAGCCAAAAGGGCGAAACCGGCGGCCTTTCCGGTGCCCCACTAATGAGCCTATCCACCGAAACCTTAAGCGCCATGTATCAGGCGACAGATGGAAAAGTGCCGCTTGTCGGCGTTGGTGGGATCGCAAGCGGGCGGGATGCCTATGCCAAAATCAAGGCTGGCGCGTCACTGGTGCAGCTTTATTCCATGCTTGTCTATGAAGGCCCGGCGCTGGTGCATCGGGTGAAAAAAGATCTGGCAGCGCTTTTGAAAGCCGACGGGTTCAATTCTGTTGGAGAGGCCGTTGGCTCAAGCCACCGCTGAAGTATCAGGCGATCAAGTCAATGCTGATTGCGGTTGGTTGCTGAACCTCTGGCCGCGGCGCATTGACGCCAAATGCTGGGCCTTCGGGCGCCAACCCAGCCTCAGTTTCATTCTGTTCGGCTAAACCAAAAGCGTCAGCTGGGGCCTCGCCCGGCCCATCACTGCCTTCAAGCTGTTCCTGCTGTTCTGCAGCGCGTTGTTCCTGCAGTTCCGCCTGCGCAGCTCTCAGCGACTGCTCGGCCGCGGACGCCACGGCCCTGTCCTGACCAGACGGACGGGCCGGAGCAAGTGCTGCCTGGCGAACGACTTCCATCTTGGCAACAGTGGCTTCCGGGTCATCCGGCACAGTGCTCGTGTCGATACTCACATGGCCGCCAACCGCATACTGAACCCCGTCGGGGCCCCTGACATATTCAAAATTGGGAGAACTGGTGTAGCCGCTGCCCGCGGTGGCGTGTGCTGCTTCATGTGCCCGCACTTCCCTGTCGCGGGCTCTAAGCTCGCGCACATATGCCTTGTCTTCTTCTGAGAGCTCACCAGAGAGCTTGATATCCTGAGACCTTGATTGCTGTTCTTCCAGCTTGGGCGGAGCCACAGGCCTGTTGTTAGCCCCTTGAGCAACAGTCGCGGCAGCTTGCTGGCCTTCCAGCACCTGAAGCGCAACGGCGGAATTGTTGCCTTGGGGTTTTTGGCCCGGCCCTGCAGGGCCTTGCTGAACCCCTGAAGCTGCCTGCCTGGGTTGGGGTTCTGGTGAGGCTTCGGGGGGCGCACGATAAATGGCCGGGCGCGAAAGCTCTTCCGCCCGGGTGGCAATCTTTGGTTTCAAGTCCTCCGGCACATTGGGTCGCCGCATATTCGGCGGCGGTGGACCAACCGAAGGCAACGTGCTAGCGCTTGTCATGCGTGCATTTTAGCATGAAACCCGCACCAGCGCTAATTTTCGTGAATTCTTTACGAAAATGTGACCGGCTAGGCGCCAGGTGGTGGTGGCGGCCTGTCATCGGGTTCGAAGTCTTCATCACCCCGCGGCGGGGGTGGTGGGCGCCTGCCGTCCGGGGAACCACCCATGCCGGGGCGGTGCAGCGGGCGACCTTCCGGGCCAGGCCCACGGCGCTCAAACAGGTCCTCTGCAAGAGCCTTGCGGGTCTCCTGGTCCAGCTTGGCAACAACATTCAGGATGATGTCACGCAGCGGGGCCTTTAGTTCTTCCGCCTTGGCCTGATGGCTCTCAAGCGCGGCTTCAAGGGCAGGCAAATCAACGCTTTCCGCACCCAGAAGGTCCTTGATGCGCTGTTCACTCTGCCGCATATCGCGGAAGTGGGTTCGCAGGCTACGGCGATGATCCTGAAGGATTTCCCTGAGCGCGCCCTGTTCCGATTCCGGCAGATACGCCGCGAGACGCCTGAGGTTGAACTCTACACGCTCACGCGGAGCACCTCTTGGGCCGTCTTCGGCGCGGAACTGGCGCCCAAGGATCACGCCGCCAATGAACAGGTTAACCGCAAGTGAAGCGGCCAGAAGAACCAATATCCATTTCATTTTGCCGGTCATATCTTATTGATCCCCAACGTAAAAATCTGCACTGCTTGAGAAAAGCGTGCTGCTTAGATCAAGCGAGCTTTCTTCATCATAGGGCTGTTGCAGCCCGACAAAAACCCCAACAACCAGAACAAGGGCATAGGCGACACCCTGGGACAAAACCCCAATAGGTGAAAACAGGTTGCGAAAATCTCGGTAAAGGCCTGTGAGCGTGGACAGGAACCCGGCATCACCCCACTCAATCACTTGGGTATGCTGCGCCGGTACGTCCAGCAGGCGATCAAGAAAGGCGTCGGCGCCAGCGTCTGCATCCATCGGCGCAGCCATATCGGCCAACTGGGCATCCAGCGACAACTCGGCAGCCGCGAAAGCCGCGCCTTCCTCTGTTGTCAGGAACTGCCGGGCGCGCTCGGCAAGATCAGCGGGCCATTCGGCCATGTTTGCCCCGTACGCGGCCCTTGCCAACTCAAACTCTTCAATTGTGATGGGCTTCATCTTTGCCCTCCTATCCTAAAACCGCAAGTAAACCGCTCTTGCTGCCTTCTAGCTCGTCCCTGAGCTTCGCCCGTGCCCGCACCAGCAGGCTTTCATAGGCCTTCAACTTCAAATCCATCACCTCTGCGGCCTCTATGTTCGACAGGCCGTCAAAATAGCTCAGCGTAACCGCCACCCTCTGGCGCTCCGGTAAGTTTGAGACCGCGTTCCTCAGCACATGGTTAGCGCTGTCGGTGACCATGATGTCCTCGGCATTGTCAGCCTCATCCTGCTGGTCAAAACCCTCCGGCAACGGGTCAGGGGTGCGCTTGCGCTTTTCGTCCAGGCACCTGTTCACCACAATTCGGTGAAACCAGGTGGTGAACTTGGCCTTCTTCGCATCAAACCTGTCCGCGTGGGTCCATAGTTTGACAAAAGCTTCCTGCACTAGATCTTCCGCCAGCGCCAGGTCGCCCAGCATACGGTAGGCAAGGGCCCTGTACCGGAGACCATGGCGGTGCACCAGCACGGCATAAGCCCCCCTGTCGGCCGCGGCAACATGGGTCACCAGCGTTTCGTCATCCAGTTCTTCACTCTTTTGCCGCAAGCTCTTACTCTTCAGGCAGATCACATTCTCTGATCCAGATACGGATGTGAGGCACGCCACCCTTCGCAAAATTTCGAGGTGACGGATCAACCCTATCACATTAGCGTAATATGGCCACGCTATGGCATGCGCCATTGACGAAGCCGCCGCTAGCTGCAATGAACATCAGCTAAGGCATTGATCCAGGGAACGCATCATGAAAATTGCAGTCATTGGCACCGGCTATGTTGGGCTTGTTTCAGGCACTTGTTTTTCCGAATTCGGTCATACGGTCACCTGTGTGGACAAGGACCCGAAAAAGATAGACGCGCTGAATCAGAATATCATGCCAATTTATGAGCCTGGGCTCGACAGTATGGTTGCCAAGAACCGGGCGGCCGGGCGGCTGCATTTTACCACCGACCTGGGTACCGCCATGAAAGAGGCTGAGGCCGTGTTCATCGCTGTTGGCACCCCAAGTCGCCGCGGCGACGGCCAGGCCGACCTGCAGTATGTCTTTGCCGCAGTCGAAGAAGCGGCTGACCACATCAAGGACTATACGGTGGTGGTCACCAAATCGACAGTTCCGGTAGGCACCGGTGCCCGGATCAAGGACATCCTGTCCGCCAAACTGAACGCCTCCCTGTTTGACGTGGCATCAAACCCGGAGTTCCTGCGTGAAGGCGCCGCGATTGAAGATTTCATGCGCCCAAACCGGGTTGTGTGCGGCGCCGACACCGAGCGCGCGCAGGCGGTCCTGAGGGAGCTCTATCGCCCGCTGTTCCTCAACGAAACACCGGTATTGTTCACCAGCCGCGAGACGGCAGAGGTGATCAAATATGCCGCCAATGCTTTCCTGGCCACCAAAATCAGCTTCATCAACGAGATGGCCGACCTGTGCGAAAAAGTAGGCGCGGACGTGCAGGAAGTCGCCAAGGGTATTGGTCTCGACACCCGCATCGGCGGTAAGTTCCTGCACGCGGGTCCGGGCTATGGCGGCAGCTGTTTCCCCAAGGATACCAGAGCCTTGGTGAGCACGGCGGACCAACACAAGGTTCCCATGCGGATCGTGCGGTCCGTGGTTGAGGTGAACGAAGAGCGCAAGCGGGCAATGGCCGACAAGATCATCCGCGCCTGCGGCGGATCAGTTGACGGCAAAAAGATCGCCATCCTCGGCCTGACATTCAAACCCAACACCGACGACATGCGCGAAAGCCCCTCGCTCGACATCATCCCGGCGCTGCAGGCAGCAGGCGCGAGCGTGGCCGCCCATGACCCGAAAGGCATGGAAGAAGCGCGCGAACTGCTTGAAAACATGGAGTTTTGTGACGACCCCTATGACGCCATGACAGATGCCGACGCGCTGGTGATCCTGACAGAATGGAACCAGTACCGCGCGCTTGACCTGGGCCGCGTCAAAGACCTTCTAAAGGCACCCCTGCTGGTTGACCTCAGGAACATCTATGGCCGCGCCAACCTGGCGGACGAAGGCTTCAAATATGTGGGCGTGGGGCGGTGCCCGGAATAGGGGCCGACAGGAAGGGCACACATCCGTTCCCATTGTGCCCTTATGGCACAAAAGGGCACACCCATAGGGCCCAAAATGTGCCCAAAAAGGCTGTCCTATGACAGCGGCTGCGATCAAACACCCGCACAGGCGCATCTGGGAGATCGCCGGACCGGCTATCATCGCCAATTCGTCGGCGCCACTCGTTGGGCTTGTCGACACATGGATCATCGGCCACCTGCCGGCGGCAAAATATCTGGCGGCTGTCAGTGTGGGTGCCCTTCTTTTCAGCTATGTTTACTGGGCGTGCGGTTTCCTGCGCATGAGCACCACGGGGCTGGTGGCGCAGGCGCACGGGCGCGACGACCAGGACCAGGTGGCGCGGGTTCTTCTGCGTGCAACCATGCTGGCAACCATGCTGGGTCTTGTGTTCCTTACGCTGTCCACGCCGTTCCGGATTGCGGCGCTCGCGTTTCTTGACCCTCCCACTGATGTGCTGCCGCTTTTCGACACCTATTTCGACATCCGCCTTTGGGCGATCCCCGCCGCCCTTCTGGGGCTCGGTATCAATGGCTTCCTCATCGGTACAGCGCGGGCGAAGCTGTCGCTCTATCTGCAGCTGACGCTCAATATCGCCAACGCCGCCCTCAGCCTACTGTTCGTGCTGGGGTTCGACATGGGCGTCGCGGGCGTGGCGCTTGGCTCCCTGATCGCGGAATGGCTGGCAGTGGCACTCGGGTTCCTGTTCATCAGCCGCACGCTGGGGCTGCGCAAACTGGCCATGGCCGTGCGAGAGAGCGAAACCTATAACCCGGCCAAGATGAAAAAGCTGATGAGCGTGAACGGCTTCATCTTTGTGCGCACGCTCCTCCTCATCTTTGCCTTTGCCATCTTGACGCGCGAAGCCGCGGCGCTGGGCGAAGTGGCACTGGCGGCGCACCATGTGCTGAATACCTTCATGATGCTGATCGCCCTGGGGCTGGATGGGTTCGCCTACGCCTCCGAAGCACTCGCAGGCGCGGCATATGGCAAAGGTGTGCGGTTTGAATTCCGAGCCTGGGTCAAATACGGCATGGCCTGGTCGGGCGCTATGGCGCTTCTTTATGCCGCCGGTTTCTATTTTGGCGGCGCACCGCTCATTCACGCGCTGACGGACGTGGAAAGCGTGCGCACTGCCGCCACCGCTGTGATCCCGGTGATCACCCTGCTACCGGTGATCGGCGCCTGGTGTTACCAGTATGACGGCATCTATATCGGCGCCACCGCGGGCCGCGCCATGTTCGGCACCATTGCGGTATCCGTAGCCGTTTTCGTACCATCAATCGGGCCGCTCGCGGACCGGTTTGGCTTGGTGGGGCTCTGGATCGCGATGATGGTCTTCCTTGGCATGCGCGGGCTTACGCAGGCCATATGGTATCCGCGGCTTGAGCGCAGGCTGGATGGGGACACAAGGGAATGAACACAGCCCTTTTTTTAGGCTTTCTGGCTGCCACGCTCCTTATCGCCGTCTCGCCGGGGCCGTCTGTTGCGCTTGCCTCAAGCCAGGCGGTTCGTCATGGGCCGAAAGCCGCCTTCATTGCCACGCTGGGCGATGCGCTCGGTACAGTCGTCCATATTCTGGTGGCGGTTCTCAGCCTTGAGGTGCTGGTACGGCTGGCATCGAGCATCCTGCCGTGGCTGCAGATCCTGGGCGGGCTTTATATCCTGTGGCTGGCTGCGCGAAGCCTGAGGGACGCCAAGGCCAACACTCCGGAGAAACCGAAAGCACCAGCCTACCGGTCAGCCTTCCTGAGCGGCTTTCTGGCGTGTGTGAGCAACCCCAAGGCCATCGTATTTTTCATGGCCCTGTTCCCCGGCTTTATCGACACAACGCTTAGCGTAGCCGTGCAGTCGGTGATTTACGGCACCACGTTCGTCCTAATCGATGGGGCTTTCATTTTTGGCTACGCGCTGATCGCACACAGTGCGGCAAAATCTCGACTTGGCGCGCGCCTCAACATGGATACCCTGAGCGGCTTCGGCCTCATTGCCGTGGCGCTTTTGTTGGTGGGTCGGGGCATCCTAACGCTTTAACGAAGAGGTTTCGTTTTCCGGTGGTCACTCGCCGGCTTCGCAAACGGCGAATGACGCTATTGACGTGTCAGAGGATTTCAGTGACACCTTCCGGTGGGCGGCCAATTTTGGCTTTTTCGCCGTTAAACACGATCGGGCGTTCGATCAATTTCGGCGTCGCAGCCATGGCTTTGATGAGCGCATCACCTTCCATGTCGGCGCAGCCGCCAGCTTTATACTCGTCCTCGCCCTTGCGCATCAGCGCGCGCGGGTCATCCATGCCGAGCTTCGCGAGCGCGTCTTTGATCTCTGCTTCCGATGGCGCGTCCTCAAGATACAGCCGCACGGTGGGTGCGAAGCCTTTTTCCTCCAGAATCGCCAGCGTTTGGCGGGATTTGCTGCAGCGCGGATTGTGCCAGATGGTGAGATCCATGATTGCTCCCCTTTATCTTTGAAGTTGCTTTCCGAAGGGTTTAACGATGATATGAAAGTGGGGCAAGAAATTTGGGGGATTAACATGGGCTATGCAAAACTGGCTTTTGTTTCTCTTGTTATGGGACTCTCGGCGTGCGCGGGGCATTCCAATTTCAAATGGGACGCCGAAAACAGACAAATCAAGTGCGGTCCCAATGTCGTGACGCCTACAGCCCTGTATTTGGAGCGCAAAGAAGATATCGTCAGTTATATGGCTGCCGAGGGAACATATGATCCCACATTCAAGTACCATAGACCTTCAGCCGTAGGGTATAAGCGGGAAAACGATCAACAACTTCTTCGCTATGATTTTGATATCCCAAAAGATGATGCACCACTTGGTTTTGATGGTGGTTCAGCTGTTATCATCGATGCGTGTACCAAGGAACCGGTGTCAACAGCCCTGATTGGTTGGTAATACAAAGTAAATTCTTTGTTTGGAGCGGGTGAAGGGAATCGAACCCTCGTCTTAAGCTTGGGAAGCTTCTGCTCTACCATTGAGCTACACCCGCGCGTACCATGGCTGGTGAAAACACCATTAACGACAGCTTCTCTGAAAAGCAAGAAATGATAGACTGCCGTCACATGCTTTGTCTTGACGCGTCCAAAATGGCAGCGCATCAAAGGCTCGCATGCTTTTATGCAGCTATATTCAATCCCTGAAGTAAGCACTCTCTGGAGACGACAGATGAAAAAAGGCACCGGCACAGACCGCAGCAAAACCAGCAAATGGGCACGCCAGACCCAGATGGTACGCGCGGGATCGATGCGGTCTGACTTCGGGGAAATGTCCGAGGCCATGTTCATGACATCGGCCTTCACTTATGAAACAGCCGAAGTGGCCGAAGCCCGCTTCGATGGCCGCGCCGAAGGCTTTACCTACAGCCGCCAGACCAACCCAACCGTTGCCATGTTCGAAGAGCGCATGGCGCTTCTTGAAGGCGCAGACGTGGGGCGGGCCACCGGCACCGGCATGGCGGCGATGACCGCATCCCTGATGGCCAGCCTGAAGGCAGGCGACCATGTGTTGGCCGCGCGGGCCTTGTTTGGTTCCTGCCGCTGGCTTCTTGACACCTATCTGCCCAGGTTCGGCATCGAGACCACGGTAGTGGACGGCACGGACCTTGAAGCATGGAAAGCGAACATCAAACCAAACACGAAAATCCTGTTCACCGAAACGCCAGCCAACCCGACGCTTGAGATTGTGGATATCCGCGCGCTGGCGGACCTGGCGCACGAAAACGGCGCGCTTCTGGTGGTGGATAACGTGTTCGCAACGCCTGTGTTGCAGCGCCCGATGGAACTTGGCGCCGACATCGTGGCCTATTCAACCACCAAGCATATCGACGGGCAGGGGCGTTGCCTGGGCGGTATCGTGCTCTGCAGCAAGGAATTCGACGAGGAGCATCTCTATGCCTATTACCGGCACACGGGCTGCGCCATGTCGCCCTTCAACGCGTGGGTAAACCTGAAGGGTCTGGAAACGCTTTCCCTTCGGGTGCACGGCATGTGCGACAATGCCGAGAAGCTGGCCAAAGCGATTGCCGAACGTGTGGTGGATACCCGCCATCCAGACCTGCCGAATTTCAAGCAGCAAAACCTGGCCCGCGCCCAGATGGAGCGCGGCGGCACCATGGTGGTGTTCGAGCTGCCGGGCGGGCGCGAGCAGGCCTTCACCTTCATGAACAGCCTTGAAATCGCCGATATCTCCAACAACCTTGGGGACAGCCGGTCGATCGCCACGCACCCATGGTCCACGACCCACAAGGCGCTGGCTGAGGAAGACCGGCTTGAGCTTGGCATCACGCCCGGGCTGATCCGTTTCTCGGTTGGCCTTGAGAACGGGGACGATCTGGTTCAGGATGTGATGCAGGCGCTCGACAAAGCGGGCGTGTGAGGGTCTAACAGGAGACATTATGGACAGCGATGACGATCTGATTGATGGCGTACTGACGTTTGAAGCGGAAACGGAAGGTGTGCATGTCGCTGTCCAGAGCTATTTCCTGAATGAACAGTCAGAGCCTGAAGAGGGCCAGTATGTCTGGGCCTACAGGATCAAGATCACCAACAAGAGCGATACCCCGGTCAAGCTTCTGAGCAGACACTGGATCATCACCGACGGCGTTGGCGGCATCCATGAAGTGCGCGGCGAGGGTGTTGTGGGCGAACAACCGCTCATCAGCCCCGGCGACAGTTTCATCTATACAAGCGGCACGCCGCTTTCCACGCCGTCCGGCTTCATGGGCGGTTCTTACGAGATGCGCCGCACCGACGGCCATACCTTTGATGTTGAAATTCCTGCCTTTTCGCTGGATAGTCCCCATACGTCGCTTGATATCAATTAGACATTGATATCGTTTAAGCCACAGTTGGATCAGCGGGAAACCCGGCATACATGGACCTGAGACCTGTTCTTTACACGCTTGGCGCGCTTGTTGTGTTACTGGCCGCAGGCATGATCCTGCCGACCCTGACAGATCTGGTGATGGGCAACCCCGACTGGCAAACCTTCCTGATCGCCCTGTTCCTTACAGCCGTCGTTGGCGGCATGCTAATGCTCTCCACCCGTGACAGCAGCGATACGCTGAACCTCAGGCAGGCTTTCCTTGTGACCACGCTGGCCTGGGCGGTGCTGCCGGGCTTCGCAGCGCTGCCGCTTGCCTTCTCGGAACTGGACCTCAGCTTCACCGACGCCTATTTCGAGGCCATGAGCGGGCTGACGACCACCGGGTCCACCGTCATCAGTGGGCTGGATCATGCACCGCCCGGCATTCTTCTGTGGCGGGCGCTATTGCAGTGGTTCGGCGGAATCGGGATTGTTGTGATGGCTGTCGCCGTGCTGCCGATGCTGCAGGTGGGCGGCATGCAGGTTTTCAGGACCGAAAGCTTCGAAACGGTTGAGAAGATCCTGCCGCGCGCAGCCCAGATTTCAGTTGCCATCAGCGGCATCTATGTGGCTTTCACGGCCCTTTGTATGATGCTTTACATGCTGGCAGGCATGGGCGCGTTTGACGCGCTGGCCCATTCCATGACCACCATCGCCACCGGCGGCTTTTCCACCTATGATGCCTCAATCGGCAAGTTCGACAGCTACGGCGTCGACATGATTGCCCTGGCCTTCATGATCATCGGGTCGATCCCCTTTTTGCTGTTTCTACAGCTCCTCAGGGGCAGGCCGCTCGCGCTCTGGCGGGATGAACAGACCCGGGGGTTCCTGTGGCTTGTTGCCTTTCTGTGCGCCTTTGTCACCGTGTGGTTGGTGATCTGGAAGGATTTCACCGTGGCTGAGGCCTTCCGGTATGGCAGCCTCAATATCATCTCTGTCCTCACGGGCACGGGTTATGCCTCGACGGACTATGGCCAGTGGGGCGCCTTCTCCAGCACGCTTTTCTTCTTTGTCATGTTTATTGGCGGCTGCGCCGGGTCCACCAGCTGCGGTATCAAGATTTTCCGCTTTCAGGTGCTGCTCAAGTCCATGCGAAGCTGGATCAGGCACACACTGCAGCCAAACGGCGTGTTCGTGGCGCGCTATAACGGCCGCCCGATCCCGGACGATGTGCGCGGCTCTGTTATGAGCTTCCTGATGTTCTTCATGGCCATCTTCCTGATCCTGTCGATCCTGGTCGCCAGTACAGGGACAGATATTGTCACCGCCATGTCGGCTGTGGGAACCGCGATGGCGAATGTCGGGCCCGGTATCGGCGATGTGGTTGGCCCCGCTGGCAATTTCTCCAGCCTCACGGACACAGCCAAATGGCTCCTTTCAATCGGTATGCTTATCGGGCGGCTGGAGCTGTTCTCCGTGCTCGTGCTGTTTTCCCCTGTTTTCTGGCGCGCCTGACCATTGGGCATCCGGGCGCATTATACGATTGTTCATAACTGCTCGCTTAAAATGGCGCATATGAGAGTTCTGGTTTTTACGCTTTGTCTCCTTTTCCTTGGCCCGCCGTCAGCGCACGCAGACGTTAACGCAGGCTGGGAGGCCTATCGAGCCGGGGATTACCAGAAAGCCCGAGACCTTTTTGAAGCGGCCGGTGGCGCTGAAGGCTATGCCGCTGCCTGCCGAACCGGACTGGTGCTGGGCGGCTTTTTTGAAAACGGCGAAACCCAGGTGCATACGCTGCACCGCGCGCTTGATGACTGCAATGCGGCGATTGAGCTGGATGGCGACCAACTGGACGCCCGGATCAGCTATGCCGTCGGCCTTGGGTTTGAAGGCAAGCGTTTGAAGAAGGTGAAATACGCAAAAGCATCACGCCGGAAGCTGGAAGACCTTATAGTTGTCTCAGGCGACTACGGCATCCTTCACGCCGCCCTCGGCGGCTGGCATACCACCGTGTATGAAGCCGGTTTCTTTGCCCGGCTGGCGCTCGGGGCCAAGCGCGGCATCGCGCGCCAGCAATTCGAGAAGGCCGTAACGCTTGCACCCAATGACATCGGCGTGCGGTTCGAATTCATCAAATATCTGGCCTATGGCAAGAAGGATGAGCACAAAGAAGCGCTTGAGGAAATCAAACAGGTTTCCGCCCTGCCTGCCCATGACGCCTTTGACCGGTTTCTGGTTGCTCAGGCCAGGACCATTGGCGCCATGATTGTAGCAGGGAGTGAGGACGGCCTCGAAGCCGCGCTGGAAGCCGCCACCCCGTTCGCGAGTATCCGCGATCACAAGAACCTGCCAGCCTATCCGCTAGAAACAGACTAAACCCACATCGGCCCTTTGAAACAGGCCTCGCGCAGGCAAACAAAAAAGGGCGCCAAACGGCACCCTTCCATCTCTACCCTTGGCCAGAAGCTCAGGAGAAGGTTTTCTGCCGCGCGGCCACACCGCGCTCGATCGCCGCAGCCGTCAGCCGGTCGATATCGAAATAGTGACGCATCATCTCAAGAAGGCGCAGCTCTTCCTGGCTCAGCGAGCCGTCAGATGCCGCCACTTCGCATGCCAGACCATAAATCAGGTCCATGTGGCTAGCGGGCACGGCTTCCTCGATCAGGCCAAGTACGGCATCAAGGCCTTCTTCGCTCTGGAGTAGCTCGATACAGGTGTTGGTGTCCGTGCGCAGGCGCTCGATATTATAATTCCGGAAAGCCGGCAGATAGCCAATGATCCCGGTCATCCGGTTCAGTTCGCTATCGGTCATTTCATCATCCGACGCGGACACGGTGACCATGGCGTAAACTAGCGCGGTTTCTGGACTGATTGTCGACATACATAAACTCCTCTCGTCGTGGCTAGAGAGTAGCCGACGGCACAGTCCGGACACAAGAAAAAGGTCTTGAAATCCTCAAAGTGGCAGGAAACGGCGCCACTTGGGGAAGGGCTTGGTGAATGTGGTGAAATAAGCTGCTTCTTTAGGGTCGGTCACCAAACCAAAGCGCGCCCACAGGTCCTTTATCATTTCTATCTGTCCAGCATCGGCCTGCAACAAGACCTCCCGATGAACCCCCATGCAATAAACAGCCGGATTTTCAAACCGTTTGAACAGCTCAATGCTTTCTTCCAGTTTGCCCGCCAATCCAACAAACAGGGTGGCCGTAGGCGACATCCGGTTTTGATAAAGCTGTGAGACATCCCCGAGCCGCGCTAGGATATAGGCGTAATAGAGGTAGAATTCTGTGAAAGCCCGACTTTCCATGAAATAGTCCGGGAAGGGCATGTGTTCGCGCGCTTCAATTTCTGCCATCAACGCCTGCGCCAAATCGCGCTTCATCAAGAAGGGCGTTGAGGTGGGCAGTCCTGTGGTCAGGTCGGGCTCCCCTTCATAGCCGAAATAGGCGCAGGCGCGACGGAAATGGTCCGCAAAACCAGGGTGAATTCGGTACATGTGCGACCTGAGCCTGCCATCCTCAGTGATCAGTGCGTCACTTGTCAGGGGTCGGATCAAATGGTTCTTTGCATCCAGAATCACAAAGTTTTCGGTTTCTACCAGGTTCGCGGCCAAAAGCTTGACCGCTTGCTGGGACCGCCAACCTGTTTTGCTTGTGCCCCCAGGCCACAGTTCGCGGTAATCCCACAGCCTGACCTTCGGGGCAAGCGCACCATATTCCGGCAGCACATCGCGCCGGAAAAGCCGTCCAACTGACTTGAAACAGGCATCATTCACAATGACATGAATTTTTCCGACATTCGATGGGTCGGCAAAACGGGCGAGCGAGCGAGCCTGCAGCTGCAAAAGCCTGAGATCGGCGGAAAAGACAACTGTCACGAAATCAAATCGTGTTTCGTTCATTGAACGCCCCCAAACATAATGTTTCAGGGCTTACCCTGTGTATGGGAAAAACTCAACTTCAACATTTTCTTATTCGCCGGTTTCCGGGAAGAATTCACAGATGGATTTGACAGCGTCTGCAAGGCCCACGCGCTCAATCTCCACGCCTTCCGGCAAGGCTTCAAGAAGGCGGGTTGGGGTCTGGCCGTCCAGCATGACGAACACGCCGCGGTCACCCGCGCGCCGCACCAGCCGCCCGTATGCCTGCGCCAGCTTGAGGCGCGTCAGCATTTCGTCATAACCGCGCCCGCCGAAGGCCGCGCGGCGCGCGCGGTGCAGCAGCGTGGGCCGGGGCCAAGGCACCCGATCAAACACAATCAGGCGCAAACTTTCACCCGGCACGTCCACCCCATCCCTGACTGCGTCCGTACCCAGGAGACAACTGTCCAGCTCGTCGCGGAAAATATCCACAAGGGTTGCTGTATCCACCGGGTCCACATGCTGGGCATATAAGGGGATGTCCATGCTTTCAAGCGGCCCGACAATCTGCTCATAGGTTGACCGGAGGCGGCTGATGGCCGTGAAAAGCCCGAGCGCCCCACCCTTTGACGCCATGAAGAGCGACCGGTAGGCTGACGCCACCTGCACTGGGTCATGCTTGTTAACGTCACCCACAATCAGCACTTTGGTTTGGGCCGCATAATCGAACGGCGACGGCACCCCGAGCCGCTTGGGCGCGATGGTCAGATGCTGCGCGCCCGTGCGCATATCGGCCGTGCGCCAGGCATCATCGCTTTGGGCCTTGTCGCGCAGCGTAGCAGACGTGATCACCACACCGTGGGCGTTTTCCAGCACCACATCGGCGAAGGGTTTGGTGGGGTCAATGAAATGGCGGCACAAGCCCATATCGCGCTCACGCCCGAATGCGCGGTCCAGCATCAGCCACTCAACAAATTGTTCAGGCACCGGTGCGCCGAAGCCTTCAGCCATCTGGGCCCACATCATCACCGTGTCTGCCCGAAGCTTCAGCGACCGCGCGCTGGCTTCAAGCCGTCCGCGCGACGTGCTATCGAGCACTTCAGCGTCTTCATCCAGGCGCCTTACGAGCAACACCGCAAGCGCCCCCATGGGTTTGGCGAGCTGCATCAAGGCTTCGCCCAGCGCGTGGGCGGCGTCCACAAGCCCTTCAATCGGCTCAGATGTAGTGGCTTCAAGGCCGTACGGGCCTTCATTGGCGTCCGACCGCGCCAACACTTGCGCCCGCGCAAGCATCAGGAAGGTCTCAAAACGGGTCATGGCGGCCGCGCCGGTCACGCGCCCCAGCCAATTGTCTGACGGCAAAAGGCTTGCGGCGTCCAGCACCTCTTCCAGAAGTTTCCTGGCGTCCATATCGTCGCTGATCAGTTCCTCAAGCCGGGATTTGAGACCCCGCGCCCTTGTCGTGCCACCCGACTCTTTGCCTCTCAGCCAGCGTCTGAGCTCCGCCCCTTCCATCCCGGTCAGGTGGGCGGAAAAGGCACTGTCGGCCGCTTCAAACACATGATGGCCTTCATCAAACACCAAGCGGCGCGGTAGGTCCGGGTCATCCCCGCGGGTGGCGGCCTGGGTGACCACCAGCGCATGGTTGGCCACCACAAGGTCTGCGTGCTTGGCCTTGCGCGCCGTCTTTTCGACAAAACATTTGCGGAAATGGGCGCAGGCGGAATAGAGGCATTCGCCGCGCCGGTCCGTCAGCCCCGCGATGCGCCCGGCGCCGAAGTGCGCCCCAAGCCAGCTGGGGAAATCGCCGCCGATCATGTCGCCGTCGCGGCTATAGCGCGCCCAGCGGACCACAAGCCCCATCAGGATCTTGTCCCTGTCCATGCCTTTGGATTCATTAACCCCCGCCCGCATCATCACGGCGCGCAGCGTTTCCTCAATGTTCAGAAGGCAGGCATAGTTTTCGCGGCCCTTGCGGATCACGGCTCGTTTGGCTTTCACCTTGGGGTCCGGGTAAAGCTTTGACAGTTCCTGATCCAACTGGCGCTGCAGGTTCTTGGTGTAGGTGGAGAGCCACACGGCCCCGTCGTTTTTCTGCGCCCACATGCTGGCGGGCGCAATATAGCCCAGCGTCTTGCCTGTGCCTGTGCCGGCCTCCAGAAGCTGCAGGTTCGGGCCGTCCTTGAATTCGCGCGGGCGAAAAGCGTGGGTCGCTGCGGCGGCATAGCGCTGCTGGCCTTCCCGCGTTTCAGAGCCTTCACCAAGGAGGTCTGCAAGGCGTGACTGGCTTTCATCCGCCTCCACTGGCTCGTCCCCCGGCGGGGGCGGCGGGGCACCATCTTCCCATTCCGTGAGTGCCGTCCAAACAAGGAGGCCATCTTCACGGCTGTGGTCAGGGTAGGTCTCTATCGCCTTCAGGGCGTAAGGCCCCCATGTCCAGCCTGCGCGCGCCATCATCATGGCCACCTTCGCGCCCCCGGCCCGGTAGGCATAGGTCTGGGCTTCCATGTCGACAAGCAACCGCTCGGCAATCGCCTTGACGGCCAGGCATTTATCCTCGTCCGAGTCGATATCGAGGCTGAGATGCAGGGCTTCCATCAGTCCCTGAATGGTGGGCAGGCAGTAACGCGCAGGCCTGACAAATGCGTATAGCTCCAATGCGTCAAACGCGCGGATCGGCGGCAGCCCAAGCCTGCGGGCCGCCATCACCCGGTTGACCATCAGGTGAGGTTCACGGGAAATTCGCTCTGCCGCATCCTCAAGCGAGAGGCGCTCAAACTCGCCATGACCTGAGAGAAACTGCGCACTTCGGGCCCCCACCACTGCCACAGGCAGCCTAGAGAGGTCCGCGCCTTTCATCTCCGCACTAACAACAAGGTCTTCCATGGCCCCGGAGCATAGCGAGGCAATGATCCAAAAAACAGTGAATAAGTTGCGTGATGGGAAATAAGCTATATCTTGACGGAACGCCGCAGAGAGCCTAGCTTCCGCGGCTGATTTCAACTACCAGAGAAGGTAACGATTATGACCGGTAACATTGACCTCGCCCTCGCGTCCAAAGCCTGGCCTTTCCAGGAAGCCGAGAAGCTGGTCAAACGGTACAAATCGGGCAAACCCGAGAAGGGCTATGTGCTCTTTGAAACGGGATACGGCCCATCCGGCCTGCCGCACATCGGTACCTTCGGTGAAGTTGCGCGTACGACCATGGTGATGCGCGCCTTCCAGGAAATTTCCGATATCCCGACGAAGCTGATCTGCTTTTCGGACGATATGGACGGCCTGCGCAAAGTGCCGACCAACGTGCCGAACCAGGAGCTTCTTCAGGGCGCGCTTGGCAAACCATTGACGCAGGTGCCTGACCCTTTCGGCACGCACCCAAGCTTTGGCGCGCACAATAACGCCCGCCTGCAGGCCTTCCTTGACCAGTTCGGCTTCAAGTATGACTTCTATTCGGCGACCGAATGCTACAAGTCTGGCCAATTTGATGAGACGCTTCTCAAGATCTGTCGCATGTACGACAAGGTCATCAATGTGGTGCTGCCAACCCTTGGTGAAGAGCGCCGCCAAACCTATAGCCCGTTCCTGCCGCTCTGCCCGGATACCGGTGTGGTACTGCAGGTGCCTGTGCGCGTTGAAGACCCGGAAGCAGGCATCATTTCGTTCGAGAATGAAGCCGGCAAACGATTTGAGACCGAAGTCACCGGCGGCAAGGTGAAATGCCAGTGGAAAGTGGACTGGGCCATGCGCTGGGACGCGCTGGATGTCGACTATGAAATGGCGGGCGCAGACCTGATCGAAAGCGTGAAGCTTTCATCCATCATTCGCCGCATCCTGGGTGGCCAACCGCCAGAGGGCTTTAACTATGAGCTGTTCCTGGATCAGGAAGGCAAGAAAATCTCCAAATCCAAGGGCAACGGCCTGACGATTGAAGACTGGCTGGCCTACGCAAGCCCGGAGAGCCTGTCCCTCTATATGTTCCAGGCGCCGAAGAAGGCCAAGCGGCTGTATTTTGACGTGATCCCGAAGGCGGTCGACGAATATTATACCTTTGTAAGCAAGTTCCACGAGCAGGACGAAGGCGCGCGCTACAAGAGCCCGGCATGGCACATCCATGGCGGCAACGTGCCTGAGTATGACCTGCCGGTTAGCTTCGCGCTTCTGCTGAACCTTGTGTCGGCTGCAAACGCGCACAATAAAGACACGCTTTGGGGCTTCGTCAGCCGCTACGCAGAAGGCACCAACGCCGAGAACCACCCGGAACTTGACCGCCTGATGGCCTATGCGATCCGCTACTATGACGACTTCGTCAAACCAACAAAGACCTACCGTCTGGCGGAGCCGCAGGAAAAAGCAGCCTTTGAAAGCCTGAAGCTGCGCCTTGAAGCGCTGGACCCGAACGAGCATGACGCCGAGCTGATCATGACCGAGGTTTACTCAGCGGGCAAAGACGCCCAGTTCGAGAACCTGCGCGACTGGTTTGGGGCATGTTACGAAGTGCTGCTGGGTCAAAGCCAGGGCCCGCGCATGGGCGGCTTCATCGCGCTTTACGGCATCAAAGAAACCCTGGCGCTTGTTGATAAAGCCATCGCTGGCGAGCTGATCGGCTAAAATACTGTCGCCCCGGCGCAGGCCGGGGCCTGTTCACCCAACCGGGTTCCAATTGACAGAGATACCGGCTTACGCCGGTATGACGGCTCAGACAAAAAGAAAGCCCCGCGAGAGTTGCGGGGCTTTTTCGTTCCTGGTTTCAGAGAAGGCTTAGACTTCCTGGTCCACCTTCTGCGGCTCGCCTTTTGCCACGCCCACCATGGCGGGGCGAAGCAGGCGGTCCTTGATCACATAGCCTGCGGCCACAACCTGCATCACGCTGCCGGGCGTATGCTCGCTTGTTGGCACTTCAAACATGGCCTGGTGGAACTGATGGTCGAATTTCTCGCCCACTTCAGGCTCCACCTTGCGGATACCGTGGCGCTCCAGAATGTTCAGAAGCTCGCGCTCTGTCATCTCCACACCGTCCACGAAGCCTTTGAGGTCTTCGGAAACTTCCGCAGGTGCAGCTTCAAGTGCGCGCTTCAGGTTGTCAGACACATTCAATATATCGCGGGCGAAGGCGGTCACGCCGTAGGCGCTGGCGTCCGCCTTGTCCTTCTCGGCCCGGCGGCGGACGTTTTCCGTTTCCGCCAGCGCGCGCACAAGGCGGTCTTTCAGTTCAGCGTTCTCGGACTTCAGCTGGGCGACAACATCTTCTTCTGCGCCCGTCTCTTCCCCGGCCTGCGCTTCGGCTGCAGCTTCAGCGGCTGCGGCTTCTTCCATCTGCTCTTCCGGCTTGTTGGTCTCTTGTTCGCTCATGGACTGCTCTCTTTACTCTTCATTCCGTTAAAATGCGGGGGCTGATGCATCAGAGCATCCGGCCAATCACCCGCGCGGTATAATCCACCATCGGCACAATCCGGGAATAATTCAGCCGCGTTGGGCCGATTACCCCGATCACTCCTACAATATTGTTCGCCCCGTTCATATAGGGAGAGACAACGAGAGATGAACCCGAAAGCGAAAATAAATTATTCTCGGCCCCGATAAACAGGCGCACGCCTCGCCCGTCTTTGGCGAGTTCCATCAAGCGGATCAAGTCTTTTTTGCGCTCAAGCTCGTTAAAGAGCTGGCGGATACGCTCCAGGTCCTCGGCCGCCTGCACGTTATCCAGAAGGTTGGCCTGCCCTGAGATCAGAAGCGACGCCTTGTCGTCGCCCCCGCCCCAAACGGCCAACCCTTCGGATACCACCTTGCCTGTCAGCTCATCCAGTTCCGCCTGCCGGGTCTTCAGTTCTTGCTCCACACCCCCGCGCACCTGGTCGAACGTGCGGCCCACAAGCCGGGTGCTCAGGTAATTGCCCGCCTGAATAAGCGCGGACGGCGGCAAGCCGGGCGGGATTGTGATAATGCGGTTTTCCACACTGCCGTCTTCGGCCACCATGACCACAAGCGCGCGGTCGGGGGCTATGGGTACAAACTCGATATGCTTGACCGTCAGGTCCTGCTTCGGGACCATCACGACAGACGCGCAGCGCGACAGGCCCGACAGCGCCTTGGTGGCATCTGAGAGCACATCTTCAAGCGCGCGACCCGTGGCGGAACACTGGCCTTTGATGGACGCCCGCTCCTCACGGGTCAGGTTGCCCACCTCCATCAGGCCATCGACAAAAAAGCGAAGGCCAAGGTCTGTGGGGATGCGGCCCGCGGACGTATGCGGGGAAACAAGGAGGCCTGCATCTTCCAGGTCCGCCATCACGTTCCGAACGGTGGCGGCAGACACGTCAATCCCGTCCGCCCGGCTGATGGTGCGCGAGCCGACGGGATCGCCCGAGTCCAGATATGTCTCTACAATCTGGCGGAAGATGGATTTCGATCGTTCGTTCAAAACTGCAAGTGACATGCTTTTGCCTTCTGTCCCTGCCTTCTATCCTTGGCTACAATAAAAAAGCCGGTGACACGCTTCAATCGAATAATCGGCCGAAAGGCGGCGCAGAAGCGCTTTCACCTTTGACCTAAATGGGGTGAGTGGGTAGAAGAAGCAACAGAAGAACTGCCAAAAACAAAGGATTTTCCATGCGACCCAGTGGACGCGCGGGTGACGAGCTTCGCACCCTTGAGATGACCCCCGGCTTTTCCAAGCATGCTGAAGGCAGCTGCCTGGTGAAATTTGGCCACACCCATGTGCTGGTAACCGCCACCGTTGAGGACAGCTGCCCACCGTGGCTGAGGAACACCGGCAAGGGCTGGGTGACGGCGGAATATGGCATGCTGCCGCGGTCCACCCATGGCCGGATGCCGCGGGAAGCCGCCAAAGGCAAGCAGTCGGGTCGCACGCAGGAAATCCAGCGCCTGATCGGTCGCGCGCTCAGGGCCGTTGTGGACCTCCGCAAAGTCGGCGAGCGTCAGGTGCGCGTGGACTGCGATGTGATCCAGGCTGACGGCGGCACCCGCACGGCGTCCATTTCCGGCGCCTATGTGGCCCTTCATCTGGCGTTTGAATGGATGATGCGCGAAGGGTTGATCAGTGAGATGCCGTTCACCGACAGCGTTTCCGCCATCAGCTGCGGCATCTACAAGGGCACCCCGGTGCTGGATCTGGATTATGACGAAGACAGCGCGGCGGAAACCGACGCCAATTTCGTCCTAACCGGCAAGGGCGGGATTGTAGAAATCCAGAGCACAGCAGAAGAAGAGCCGTTTTCGGAGGAAGAGTTCCTGCGCATGCTTCGCCTCGCCCGCATCGGCTGTGATCAGATCACGGCCGCACAGAAGAAGGCTCTGGGCTAACCATGGCGCGGCATTTCGAAGGCAACAAGCTGGTAATCGCCAGCCACAACAAGGGCAAGGTGCGCGAGATTGGCGAACTTCTGGCGCCTTTTGGTGTCGAGACAATCTCCGCCGGGGAGCTGGACCTCCCGGAACCCGTTGAAGACGGCCTGAGCTTCATCGCCAATGCCGAAATCAAGGCGCTGGCGGCGGCGAAAGCCTCCGGCCTGCCCGCGCTGTCGGACGACAGCGGCCTTGAAGTTCACGGCCTTGGCGGCGAACCCGGCATCTACAGCGCCCGCTGGGCCGGACCATCCAAGGATTTCAACATTGGCATGAAAGCCGTGATGGATAAGTTGGGCGACAACCCGGACCGCGGCGCCAACTTCACCTGCGCGCTGACGCTGGCGTGGCCCGACGGCCATATGGAAAGCTTTGAAGGCAAGGTCTTTGGCTCGCTCACATGGCCCATGCGCGGCGAAAAGGGCTTTGGCTATGACCCGATTTTCATCCCCGAAGGCCACGACATAACCTTCGCCGAGATGGAACCAGCGGAAAAGCATGCCATGAGCCACCGGGCTGACGCATTCAAGCAGTTGATTGATGCCTGCTTCAAGCCCGCATAAACCGCCAGCCATTGAGGCTTCAGCATACAAAGGGCCAGCCGCCATTTATGTGCACTGGCCCTTTTGCCTGAAAAAATGCCCTTACTGCGACTTCAATAGCCATGTACGCGATGAGGTGTCCCACGACCGTTGGCGCGCGGCCCTTGTGCGCGAGATCGACAGTTTTGCTGAAAAGTTCCCGGGCCTTTCTGCCAGTTCCATCTTTTTCGGGGGCGGCACCCCCAGCCTGATGGAGCCCGAGACTGTCGCCGCAGTCATTGACCGCGTAAGCCATCATTGGGGCAAAAGCGATATTGAGATCACGCTGGAGGCCAACCCATCAAGCGTGGAGGCTGGCCGCTTCCGCGCCTACCGCCAAGCAGGCGTGAACCGTTTGTCCGTGGGTATCCAGTCCCTGCGTGATGACGCGCTCCAGTTCCTCGGGCGGCTGCATAATGCGGGGGAAGCCCTCAAGGCCCTTGAAGTTGCGCGAGCCAACTTTGATCGCGTTAGCTTTGACCTGATTTATGCCCGGCCTGAACAATCACTTGAAGATTGGCGCACAGAGTTAACCGAAGCGCTCGCTTTTTCGCCCACGCACCTGTCGCTCTACCAACTGACGATTGAGGAAGGCACGGCCTTTTACCACCAGTATAAGCGCGGGCGGTTCACCCTGCCGAATGAGGACGAAGCCGCCGCGCTATATGACCTGACGCAGGAAATCACCAAAGCAGCGGGACTGCCCGCTTATGAGACCTCAAATCACGCAGCACCTGGCCAGGAAAGCCGCCATAACCTGAGTTATTGGCAAGGCGACTATTATGTGGGCATCGGCCCCGGCGCGCATGGCCGCGTGCCCGCCACCTTCAGGGGTACAGCCACAGCCCACGCCCAGATCAAACGGCCAGAAGACTGGCTCAGGTCAGTTGAAACCTTTGGGTTGGGGACAGACACGACTGAGCCGGTAAGTGCGGAAGACCGTTTCATTGAAGCCGTCATGATGGGGCTTAGGCTGCGGGCCGGCATCAATATCAAGGCCCTCGAGGCCCGGCTTGGGGTCAGCGCCAAGAGTGTGATCGATTTTGGTGTCGCAGGGGATCTGGTCGCAAGCGGCCACCTTTTCTATGACGGCGAGACATTGCGGCTAAGCGAGCAGGGCCGACCGCTCCTTAATTTCCTTCTCGGGAAACTGATTGCCTGATCGGATAGCCGAAGCTTGGGAAGGCTTTTGGCGCCGGGTCAATCACCTTGAATTCGCGTCGCGACACTTCAAGGATCGCCAGGGCGCGTTCGTTCAAGCCGTCAATATTCAGGCGGAAAAGCCCATCGACACCGACAAAACCGGTCGGACTCGTGAGCCGCGTGCCAGAAAACCGTTCTTCGCCTTCCTCCAGAGTATCACGCGACAACGCGGCCACAAGGCTCATGGCGTCATAGGCAATGGTGGCAATGCGCGGCGGCCGGGTGCCGAACATGTCCTCATAGCGGGTCATGAAAGCTTGTGGCTGCATGGGCTCGGGGGCCGCGAACCAGCCGCCATGAAGGGGAGGTTCGTCCATCAACGTCGGGTCATTCCAAAGGCCGGTGCCCAGAAGCTGCACATCATCAAGGTCAATCTCATAAAACGGCAGAAGAGGCCCAACCGTGCGCAAAAGTGCCCCGCCCTCAGGCACAAGCACCGCATCAAACCCCACGGGTTCAAGCTCTTCAGCTTTCGCCAGCCTGTTGGCGATTTCATCCGTCACATCATCGCCCAAGGCCCTGAGGGCATTGATTTCGTCGCGCAGGTTTTTTTGCCGCTGGTCATAGTTGGCAAGCGCCTTGACGGGCTCAAACACATTGTCCGGGTCGGGCGGATAGCTTTCAAGCGCCACCACCTTGCCACCGTCATAGCTGACAGCATCGCCGAAGGCTGCCCGAACGCGTTCGCCGTACCGGCCTTCCGGGATCAGCGCGCTGAAGTTCACATGCCCCTGGGTCACGGCATAATCCACAACCCGCTGCACTTCCCCTTCCGGCATGAAGCCAAGGATATAGCGCCCGGGTGCCGCCACACGGCTATCATTTGAAAAGCCAAGAACCGGAATGCCCGCTTGGCTGAAAACCTCGCCCGCAATTTGCACATTGCCCGCCAGAAGCGGCCCCAGCACAATGTCTACGCCAGCGTCAAGCACGGCGCGCGCTGCTTCTTCCGCGGCCATGCCTTCCGCCTTCGTGTCAAACGGCAACAGCGTCAGGCGTGGGTCATAGGCATCAAAGAGCGCCATAGTAGACGCGTTCAAAAGCGCCTGCCCCGTTTCCGCGAGAGGTCCCGTCAGCGGCAGGAGGATGGCGATGCGCACAGGGCGATCATCCGGTTCGGTAACGGGCAGTGCCTGTTGGTCTGCCTCGCCTTTTTGTTGGTCGGTGGACGCTTCTGAAGCAATGGGTACCGGTGCGCGTTTCACCGGCGCTTCGCCCGATGGGCCGCAGGCAGCCAGAAGACCGCAGAGCGCGACGGCCGCTGCCACTTTGAAGTCTTTCAGAAACTTACTTGCAACCATGACCAACCTTGGTGTTATCTGGGGCCGAACCTTGCCTTGTTTGCGCTGACCCTACTGATAAACAGGGCGCCTGTAAATCAGTGGCTTAGAAGGATATCAGCGACCCACCGGGAAACCGGCCGTTGGTGATGCCCTCACAACACATACTGGATCATAAAAATGGCTGAAATCGGGTCACAGAAAAAGCTGCCGGCAGGGCTTTATGTTGTCGCGACGCCGATCGGCAACCTTTCAGACATCAGCGAACGAGCGCTTGAGGTACTTTCGGGCGTGGACCATATCGCCTGCGAAGACACGCGTGTGACCGCCAAACTTTTAACCGCCAAGCTGATCAAGAAACCCCTGAGCCCCTATCACGAGCATAACGGCGCGCGCGAACGGCCGAAACTGCTGGCTCGGATCGAAGCCGGGGAGCGCATCGCGCTCGTCTCTGACGCGGGCACGCCCTTGATTTCCGATCCCGGCTACAAGCTGGTGGCCGAAGCTCAGGATGCCGGGCTTTATGTTACATCCATTCCCGGTGCCTGCGCGGCCATCACGGCGCTCACGCTCACAGGCTTGCCAACCGACCGCTTCCTTTTCATGGGGTTTCCGCCAAACAAATCGGGCGCGCGCCAAAGCTGGTTTGAGGCTGAGGCCAAAACCCAAGCCAGCCTGGTGTTCTATGAAAGCACGCGCCGGTTGCCCGATTGCCTGGCAGATGCGGCAGCCGTGCTGAGGGAACGCGAGGTCGCCGTTTGCCGGGAGCTGACCAAGAAATTTGAGGAAGTGAAGCGCGGCACGCTTGCGGATGTCGCCAAATGGTATGCCGATGAAGGTGCGCCCAAGGGGGAATGCGTGGTGGTGATCGGCCCGCCCGCCCATGTAGCGGACGCCGGAAGCGGATCTGACATGGATACCGAACATCTCCTTGAGGCTGCCCTTAAGCATATGAGCGTCAAGTCCGCCGCCGCTTTTGTGGCCGAGATCACGGGCGAAAAGAAAAAAGCCATTTACGCCCGCGCGCTTGAGCTTTCAGGCCGGTAGGATGACCAAGGCGCGGCAACAGGCAGAAGCAAGGGGCCGCAAGGCCGAAGAGTTCGCCGCCTGGTTTCTGCGCCTTAAGGGCTATAGCATTCTTGAGGAACGCTACCGGTCTTCCTATGGTGAAATTGATTTGATCGCCAGGCGAGGAAAACTTATCGCCTTCATTGAGGTAAAAAGCCGAAAAACTGACCGGGATGCCAGGGAATCTGTCACTTTCCGCCAGCGCGGTCGCATCGAGAAAGCGGCCGTTGATTGGCTGGCCCGTCACAAAGAAATGAACGCATCCGTTCGCTTTGATGTGATAGCCATTGTACGCGGCAGTTTACCGTCCCATATCAAGGATGCCTGGCGGCCTGAAGCATAAAGCCCAGCTAAAGTAACACTTTAAGTTTGAGAATTTTCTAGAGGAAATGTTAATGGCAGAGCGCGCTCTTAAAGTAGCGGTTCAAATGGACCCCATCGAAGATATCAATTTTGACGGCGACAGCAGCTTTGTCATGGCGCTTGAAGCGCAGGACCGCGGCTATAGCCTTTGGCACTATCAGCCGGAAGATCTGTTTTTCGATGAAGGCAAGGTTCAGGCGCATGCCCGCCCGATGATGCTGCGGCGCGAGCGCGACAATCACTATAGTCTTGGCGACAGGGAAATCATCGACCTTCGGGACATGGATGTGGTGCTGATGCGCCAGGACCCGCCGTTTGACATGGCCTATATCACCGCGACCCACCTTCTGGACCTGGTGCATCCCGATACGCTGGTGGTCAACAACCCGGCGGAAGTCAGGAACGCGCCCGAAAAGCTGTTTGTCACCGAATTCCCGGACCTGATGCCCCCCACCATGATCACCAGGAATGAGGCAGACGTGAAAGCCTTCCGCAAGCGCCACGGCGATATCATCGTCAAGCCCTTGTACGGCAATGGTGGTGCTGGTGTGTTCCACGTGAAACCCGATGATCCAAATCTTTCAAGTCTGATGGAACTTTTCCTGATTGGCAGCCGGGAACCGGTGATGGTTCAAAAGTTTTTGCCAGAAGTCGTGCGGGGCGACAAACGCATCATCCTGGTAGACGGTGAGCCCGTGGGCGCCATCAACCGGGTACCTGCAGAAGGCGAGATCCGCTCCAACATGGTGGTGGGCGGTCGCGCCGAGAAATCCGACCTGACACCGCGAGAGCAGGAAATCTGCGACCGCATCGGCCCGGCGCTTCGTGAAAAAGGCCTGATTTTTGTGGGTATCGATGTGATTGGGGACTGGCTGACAGAAATCAACGTCACCTCACCCACAGGTCTGCAGGCTGTGAACCGGTTTGACGGTGTCAAGCTTGAAGCCGACATCTGGGACGCGATTGAAAAGCGCCTGAAATCATAAGGCAGGCATAAAAAATCCGGCCCCAACAGTTGGTTAGGGCCGGTTTCTCAATTCATGCAGATGCTGGTCTAAAAGCCGCAAACACCAAGTTTGCTGCAGAGCTCGTCAAGGTCCTCCAGCGTTTCATATGAAATGGTGACCTTGCCGCCCTCGCCTTCATGGTCGATGGCTACTTTCATCCCCACAGCGGCCGTAAGGTCCTTTTCAAGCGCCACGGTATCCGCATCTTTCTTTTTGCCGGAACCTGTGCCGCCCGGACGCGGGCTACGCTTTTGCTTGCCTTTGGCCTCATTGGCCAGCGCCTCCGTCTGGCGTACGCTAAGCCCTTCCGCCACAATGCGTTTCGCCAGCGCCAGCGGATCATCCGCACCAATCAGCGCGCGGGCATGCCCCATGGAAAGCTTTCCTTCGCCCACCATCGTCTGCACTTTTTCAGGCAGAGACAGAAGGCGCAGCAGGTTGGTTACGTGGCTGCGGCTCTTGCCCACCACTTCCGCAACAGCTTCCTGCGTGTGCTTGAAGTCTTCCATCAGGCGCTTATAGGCCATGGCTTCTTCGATCGCCGACAGGTCCTGCCGCTGGATATTCTCGATGATCGCGATCTCAAGCACTTCCGTGTCGTTGAGTTCCTTCACAACCACCGGAACCTCATGAACGCCAGCCTTCTGCGCCGCGCGCCAGCGACGCTCGCCCGCAACGATCTGGTATTTCTCAGGCTGAAGCTCGCGCACCAGGATCGGCTGCAACAGGCCTTTTTCCTTGATTGAGGATGCCAGCTCCGCCAGTGCATCTTCATCAAAATGAACCCGTGGCTGATTTGCATTCCGTTCCAGGAACTCTATCGGCAACCAGCGGCGGCCTGCCTGAGGGCGGCCTACATTCGGGGCCGCAACCACATCGCCCTTGTCGTCAAAAACCGGCCGGTCGTCGCCGAGTAGCGCCGAAAGCCCCTTCCCCAATCCTTTACGTGCAGTCTTTGTCATAAGAAAAACTTCTAACCTATTGTTTTTTATTAATTTATGCCGCCAATTTACGGTCACGACCCAAAAGCTCGCGCGCCAGCTTGATATAGGCCTGGCTGCCGACACAGCGGTGATCATAGAGAAGCGCGGGCTTGCCATGGCTCGGAGCCTCGGAAACCCTTACATTGCGCGGGATAACTGTCTGGTAAACCTTGTCGCCAAGGAAATCGCGCACATCGCCCGCTACCTGTTCGGACAGGTTGTTCCGCTTGTCAAACATGGTCAGCACCACGCCATTTATGGTGAGGTTCGGATTCAGGCTGCCGCGCACTTGTTCGATGGTTTTAAGAAGCAGGCTAAGACCTTCGAGCGCGAAAAATTCGCACTGCAGCGGCACCAATACGCTGTCCGCAGCCACCAGCGCGTTGATCGTCAACAGCGACAGGGATGGTGGGCAGTCAATCAGGATATAGTCATATTCCTCGCGCGCCTGGGCCTTTTCCATGGCATAGCGCAGGCGGAAATTCCGGTGCGGCAGTTCCGCCAGCTCCAGGTCCGCGCCGGAAAGGTCAATGGTGCTTGGGATAATCGACAGGCCAGGCACGCCGCTCTCGATGATCGCATCCCCAAAGGGTGCAGCACCCAGCACCACATCATAGGATGTGATCTCGCGCGCGTGGCGGTCGATACCGAACCCGGTGGACGCATTGCCTTGTGGGTCCAGGTCCAGAATCAGGACCTTCTTCTTCACCGCCGCCATGGCTGTGGCCAGATTGATGGCTGTGGTGGTCTTGCCGACGCCGCCTTTCTGGTTGGCGACAGCGATAATTTTCGCCTTCTTTCCCGTCTGCGCAGCAGAACTCATGCAAACCCCTCCCCGGAACAGGCAAAAGCCTTTAAATTCAAAAACTTACAACCGTTTTATTGATGATAGCCTCAAGATGACCCCTGTGGGGTCGGACAGGCTTTTGAAACGATTGACGTCCATCTTCCAACAAGCTTTTGCTTCGGTCAATTCCTCATCCGCGATCTCACCCTTCAAAAGCCACATCTCTGTATCGTCTGATATGAAAGGTGCTGCCCAATCAAGCAGTTGACTGATGCGGGCGCAGGCGCGGCTGGTAATAATATCTACCGGGAAAATGTCCATTTCCTCAATCCGGCGCGCGTGAATCGTGGCATCAGCGCCTGTTTCACGTGAAACCTGATTCATGAAAGTGCATTTCCGGCCATTCGATTCGACCATATGGGCCGTCGCCACCCCCATAGCTGCGAGCACCAGACCCGGGAAGCCAGCGCCGGACCCGATATCAAGAAGGGTGATTTTTCTGTCGCCGAAGTGCTCCTTCAACAGGGGAGCCAATTGCGCACTGTCGAGAAAATGCCTGCGCCACATGTCATCAAGCGTGGAATTGGCAACCAGATTTTTGGCTTTCTGCCACTTCCGGAGCAGGCCCGCATAGACCTTCAGCTTATCCAGCGTTTCACGTGAAACATCCAGATCACGCGCTAGATCGTCAGCACCATACATAAGCGATTCCAAAAGGTTATGCCGCGCGGCGTTTCTTGATATGGCCCAGAAGAAGCGTCAGGGCCGCTGGTGTGACGCCGGCGATACGCGCCGCAGCGCCCAGAGTTGCCGGGCGTGCTTCCTTGAACTTCTCGCGCATTTCATTCGAGAGGCCAGTGATCATACCGAAGTCCAGGTCTTCCGGAATCTCAAGCGCTTCGTCCTTGCGGAAGGCATCCACATCCTGTTGTTGCCGCTCAAGATACCCACGGTACATCGCATCGATCGACAGTTGCTCGGCAATGGCAGGGTCAATCTGCCCAAGCACATCCGGCCATATCGCCTTGAGAATATCAAAATCAATGGTGCTGAAAGCCAACAGGGTTTCCCCGTCCCGGCGCACACCGTCCTTGTTGATGTTGAGGCCATGCTTCTCTGCCTCATTGGGCGTCAGGGACACAGACTTCAAAATCGCACGCCCTGCCGCCAGAGCCGCTTTCTTGTCCGCGAACGCTTGTTTGCGCGCGTCGCCCACAAGGCCGATAGCCGCGCCCTTCTCGGTCAAACGCTGATCGGCATTATCGGCACGCAGCAACAGGCGGTATTCCGCCCGGCTCGTGAACATTCGGTAAGGCTCGCGCGTGCCCTGGGTGACAAGGTCATCCAGCATCACACCGATATAGCCGTCGGCGCGGTCGAGCACAAAACGCTCGTCCGACCCGCGGGATTTGATCGCCGCATTCGCGCCCGCCATCAGGCCCTGCGCCGCCGCTTCTTCATATCCGGTCGTGCCGTTGATCTGGCCTGCCAGATAGAGGCCGTCTGCGCGGCGAGTCTCAAGTGTTACCTTCAACTCACGCGGATCAACGAAATCATACTCGATCGCATAGCCCGGCTTGATGATCCGGACATTCTCCAGCCCCGAGATTGAACGGATCATCTCATCCTGCACTTCTTCGGGCAGGCTTGTGGAAATCCCGTTCGGATAAACCGTGTCATCATCAAGCCCCTCGGGCTCCAGGAAAACCTGGTGACTGTTTTTGTCTGCAAAGCGGACAACCTTGTCCTCGATCGACGGGCAATAGCGTGGGCCTTTGCTGTCGATCTGGCCAGAATACATCGGTGCCCTGTGAAGATTTTCGCGAATGATCTCGTGCGTGCGTTCCGTGGTGCGCGTCATGTAGCAGCTGATCTGCGGCACGGTGATCTCGTCCGTCAGGAACGAGAAAGCCACAGGCGGACTGTCGCCCGGTTGCTCTTCACACACGGACCAATCGATGGTCTTGCCGTCAAGGCGCGCGGGCGTTCCGGTCTTAAGACGCCCAAGCTCAAACCCCAAAGACATCAGCGTGTCCGAAAGACCGAGCGCTGGTGCTTCGTCCACCCGCCCTGCCGGGATTTTCTTTTCCCCAATATGGATCAGGCCGCGCAGGAAAGTGCCTGTCGTCAGGATCACCGCGCCAGCCGTGACGGTCTTGCCGTCTGCGGTCACAATGCCCGTCACCTTCGGCTTGTCGCCAGACCGGTCAATGATCATGTCTTCGACCGCACCAGCTTCAATCGTCAGGTTCGGGTAATCGCCCAGGATTTCCTGCATTGCCTCGCGGTAAAGCTTCCGGTCTGATTGGCAGCGTGGTCCCTGAACGGCTGGGCCTTTACGGCGATTGAGCAAGCGGAACTGGATGCCGGAGCGGTCAGCCACCAAACCCATGATGCCGTCAAGCGCATCAATTTCACGCACCAGATGGCCCTTGCCCAATCCGCCAATTGCCGGGTTACAGGACATCTCGCCAATGGTTTCAACCTTGTGGGTGATCAGAAGCGTGTTTGCGCCCATGCGCGCAGAAGCCGCCGCGGCCTCACAGCCGGCGTGCCCGCCCCCGATAACAATGACGTCAAAATCAGTCATTCAACAATTCCATTCTGCCTAGTGCCTATATCAAAGACACCAACAAAAAGAGGCCCCTGCATCAGATGCGGGCCCCACTTGGAGCGTTCTATACTAGCGAATGATTTTTAAGTCAAAGTTAAGTGGCGGAGGCAGCGACCACCTTACCCATGTTTCACGTGAAACATGGTCTAAAGCGCGCCCCTACTTGCCGATACAAAAATCGGAGAAGATCACATCAAGGATATCCTCTACGCCGACTCGGCCTGTGATTTTCCCAAGAGAGCGCGCCGCCATACGCACATCCTCCGCGGCCAACACTGCGTCCAGCCCCGCATTCTGATCAAACCGATCAAGATGGTCGACCGCTTCCTCAAGCGCCCGGCGGTGACGCACGCGCGTGAGCGACGGTACTTCGCGGGGCGCCATCGCCTCGCGCACATGCTCTTCCAGATGACTAAACAGGTCGCTCAAGCCCACATCGGTTTTCGCAGAAACATAGGCCACGTCGGCAACCTTCACATCCGGCATGCCCGGCAATTTATCATGTTTCACGTGAAACATGTCTGTGCGATCGGTCTGGGTGATCACCAGCATCGCCTTCTCATCGAGCCAGCGTTCCATCGATTTTGGGATCACCGGCCAATCGTCAGCACGGATCAGCACAAGGCGAAGGTCAGCCTCCTCGGCGCGGGCAAGCGCCCGGCGGATACCTTCCTGCTCGATAGCCCCCTGGCTTTCGCGGACACCCGCAGTATCGATCAGCCGAACGGGATATCCACCCAGGTCGAGCTGGATTTCGATCACATCGCGGGTGGTGCCTTCCTCATCTGAGACAATCGCAACATCGGATTTTGCCAGCGCATTGAGAAGCGTGGAC
The DNA here is from genome assembly GCF_042651265.1 of Kordiimonas lipolytica. Classification (GTDB taxonomy): domain Bacteria; phylum Pseudomonadota; class Alphaproteobacteria; order Sphingomonadales; family Kordiimonadaceae; genus Kordiimonas; species Kordiimonas lipolytica. The sequence continues at coordinate 461,981 of NZ_JBHSCR010000001.1, forward strand.
TTGCCAGCATTGGGTTCCCCCATAATGACAATGCGAAATCCTTCCCTGAGGGCCTCACCACGCCGCCCATCCACAAGATGTTGTGTTATTTCGAACTTTAATGACAAGATATTTGGTCTAACAGCCCCAGCTACACCTTCGGGCAGGTCTTCGTCCGGAAAATCGATATCGGCCTCAAGATGCGCCAGGTGAGCGACCAGGCGTCCGCGCCAATCCTCATACAGATCCCTGAGCGCGCCATCCATTTGTCTGAGCGCCTGCTCGCGCTGCGCAGCTGTCTGGGCATGGATCAAATCGTTGAGGCCCTCAGCTTCGGTAAGGTCCAGCTTCTGGTTATCAAACGCCCGGCGGGAAAACTCGCCCGGCTCTGCGGGGCGCAATCCATCGATCCGGTCTAGTGCTTCAAGCACACCTGCGACCACCGCGCGGCCACCATGCAGATGCAGCTCCACCACATCCTCGCCTGTGAAACTCGCGGAGCCTTTGAAGGCAATCACAAGGGCCTGGTCAAGCCGCGCACCATCTTCATTCGTCAGCAGGCGAAGCGCCGCATAGCGGGCTTCCGGTACCGGCTTGCCGGACAGGGCTTCAAGGGCCGCGAATGCGTGTGGGCCAGACAATCGCACCACAGCGACACCAGCGGTGCCAGCACCACTTGAAAGTGCGAAGATTGTGTCTGCAAACGTCTGGGAGCTTTGGGCCACTGATTGGTCTTTCATAACGGTTTGGCGTAATTCGCTTGCGCCCAGGGCGCGCACACAATAGCAATGACCTAATCAATATAGAGAGGCAATCCATGTCGCAACTCTCAATGCACACGCCGGTGATCGATATCACCATTACGGAATTCGACGGCGCTATTGTCTCGCTCGATTGGGGCTGGAGTCCGTTCCAGGAACCGACGCCGCTCCTGATTGAAGCGAAGCGTCAGCTGGACGCCTATTTCGACGGCGACCTCCAGGCATTCGACTTGCCCCTATGCCCCATGGGCACCAAGCACCAGGAAAAGGTTTGGAAGGCCATGCGGGAAATCCCCTATGGCGAAACCCGGACATATGGCGATCTGGCGACCGAGATCGGCTCCGCCGCGCAGGCTGTGGGCACGGCCTGTGGCAGGAATCCGATCCCGATATTGATCCCCTGTCACAGAATTGTCGCATCTGCAGGTAAGCTTGGGGGCTATTCGGGCGATGGTGGGCTTTATACCAAACGCGCCCTCCTCGTGCTCGAGGGCGCATTGAGCGTTGAAGAAGGCAAGGCCCTTGAAGAAGCCGGGGCGCTGGACTAACTCAAGGAAAGAAACAACAGGATACCGGACATGAGGGGACAGACGATGGCAGACATGATCGACATTCAGGCGACAGATGGCAGCGGCACATTTGAGGCCTATGTGGTGCGCCCAGCCAAAACCGGCAACGGCCCGGTGATTGTGGTTCTGCAGGAAATCTTCGGCGTCAATGAAGGCATGCGCCAGATTTGCGACGACTTGGCGCGCGAAGGCTATATCGCCATCTGTCCCGATCTGTTCTGGCGCATGAAGCCGGGCGTGGATATCACGGACAAGACAGAAGAAGAATGGAAAGAGGCTTTCCATTATTTCCAGACATTCGACCACGACAAAGGCATGGAAGACATCGCCGCCACGGTGGCTGTTGCCAAGAAACTTGAAGGCGGCACAGGCAAGGTCGGCGCTGTCGGCTACTGCCTTGGTGGCCTCCTTGCATACAAGACATCCGCCCTGACAGACGTGGACGCAAGTGTCGCCTATTATGGTGTCGGGCTTGATACCCTATTGGACTTGTCGGCCAAGATCACAACACCGCTTCTGATGCATATCGCGGAAGAAGACGGCTTTGTTGACAAGGACGCACAGAAACGCATCAAAGAAGGCCTGAAGGACAATGCAAATGTCACCATCCATAGCTACCCAGGGGTGGACCATGCCTTCGCCCGCCCGGACGGTGTCAACTGGAACACGGCTGCCGCCAACCTCGCGAACGCCCGCACGCGGGACTTTTTCCAGACCAACCTGAAGGGCTGAGGTTGGGGACAATGACTTACCAAGCCTACCTCGACGGAATCTCTGCTGGGGTAATAAAGCTGTCCCATACGCAAAAGCTGCAACTCGCCTGGGAACTTTGCTGCCGCCTCTCTCCTCTCTATCAAACTTTTCAGGACAAAGAGAACTGGGGTAACTCCAGTCTTCTTGCGCATGTACGCAATGCGGCAGAAAATTTTCTTGCAGGACAAACCAATCAGAGTCTCCCTGCAGAAGCTGAAATCGAAAAAATTACTCCAGATACTGAGGACTTTGGCTCAACACTCGGTTCCCACGCATTGGATACAGCGATCAGTCATATTTATCTTTCTCGCTTATGTACTTACGACAGTCCGGAAGCCCTTATCTCCATACTGTCCATATGTTTTGATGTGCTAGATCGATTTGAGCAGCAATTTACCGGAATTTCTGATGCTAAATTCACAAATGCAGAGATGGAGTGGCAGTTCACTGTTCTTTCAAAACGAACGGAAGATAAAGATTTCACATTAAGTTATGTGGTCGAATCTGATGAAATTATTCATGCCGCGCTAAAGGAATATGAATGACTAAAGCGATCCGGATGGAGGCCTTCGGCGGGACGGACGTCCTGAAGTGGCAGGAAATTGACCTTGGCGCCCCAGCTGTGGGCGAGGTACAAATACGCCATACGGCCATTGGGCTGAATTTCATCGATACCTATCACCGCACAGGGCTTTACCCCTTGCCGCTGCCGGCCACCCCGGGGCTTGAAGCCGTCGGTGTTGTGGAAGCCATGGGCGAGGGTGTCGAGAGTTTCAAAGTTGGTGACCGTGTCGGCTACCCCGCTGGCCCCATTGGCGCCTACGTGGAAGCCAGAAATATTCCGGCTGCAAAGCTGGTGAAAATCCCTGACAGTGTCTCTGATGAAGACGCCGCAGCCCTCATGTTGAAAGCCTGTACGGTCGAAGCCTTTGTCGAGCGGCTATATCCGGTGAAGGCTGGTGAAACAGTTCTCCTGCATGCCGCAGCCGGCGGGGTGGGCCTGATCGCCTGCCAGTGGCTTTCGGCCATCGGCGCCACCGTTATCGGCACTGTGGGCAGCCCGGAGAAAGCCGAGCTCGCAAAAGCACACGGCTGCACCCACACTGTCCTCTACCGTGACGAAGACTTCGTTGCCCGTGTGAAGGACATAACGAACGGCGAAGGTGTGCCCGTGGTTTACGACAGCGTCGGCAAAGCCACTTTCATGGGGTCGCTTGAATGCCTGAAGCGCCGCGGTGTGATGGTGACATTTGGCAATGCCACCGGCCCGGTTGACCCTGTGCCGCCCGCGCTGCTGGCACAGAAAGGATCCCTGATGCTCACGCGTCCTGTGTTGATGGACTATGTGGCGACACGACCTGAGCTCGAGCATTCCACAAGCCGCGTGTTTGAGATGATCGCATCGGGCAAGCTGAAGGCGCGGATCAACCAGCGCTTCGCGCTGAAGGACGCCGCAGAAGCCCATAAGGCGCTTGAGGCACGCCAGACCAGCGGGCAGACGATCCTTATTCCATGAGCAATCCGCCCCTTTACCTGATCCCCGGCACCATGTGTGACGCCCGGCTGTGGGGCCGCATGCTTGATCACCTACCCGGAGTGGACGCCCACCACTCAGACTATTCAGATGCTGACACCATGGACGGCATGTGTGATGCGGTACTCGCGCAAGCGCCGGACACGCCCTGCCATCTGGTGGGCTTTTCGCTTGGCGGATATCTGGCGATCATGGCGGCGCTCCGCGAGCCATCAAAGTTCAAGAGCCTGACCATCATCGCGGCTTCCCCCTACGGTCTGACCGACGCGGAAAAATCTTTGCGCAAACGCAACGCCGAAATGCTCACGCGTCTGACATACAAAGGCATGTCGAAAGCCCGCCTCGCGCAGTTTGTGAATGCGGACCATCTGGATGACCCGGCCATCACCGGCACGATCCTTCAAATGGAAAAAGAACTGGGCCAGGACGTGCTGATCCGCCAGTTGATCGCCCCCATCGACCGTTTGAATATCGCGGAAGAATTGCTGTCGCTTGAAATGCCCGTCAGTTTCATCATGGCGGAGGACGACCAGCTGGTGCCCATCGGGGCCATTGAAAAGCTCGCCGCAAAATCAGACACCATCACCCTGCATCGCATGGCTGGCACCGGCCACATGATCCCCCTGGAAGCACCAGAAGAATTAGCGACGACACTTGCTAGTAAGGGGGCTTGAAACCCCCTTACTATAAGTACTAGATATTGAGCTCCAACTGATCTGGGTCGATCGTTTTTGCCGGCTTAACGCTTTTGAAGCGCTTTCCTGTAATCACTTCAGATACTCGCCCTTGGTTTACACCCAATAGAGCTGCGGCCTGATGTTGAAATAATCCCAACTTCATAACCAAAAACTTAGCCAAAGCTGCTTTGGCTGTTGTCATTCGGTTAGAACGACGTCGAAAAAATGGAAAGGTCATTAGCCTTCTCCCTTGATCAAACGACGTTTCCACCTTTACGCATTGCGACAGTTCCTGTATGATTTCTCATACAACCACGGGGAGTGGTAAATTATCGCAGACTAGATTGGCGGAAGCGTCTCCAATTTTTCTAGTCTTCAAAATTGGCTTTCCAGAGTTGCACCTCTGGGAAGCCTTTTTTAACGCTAGGCACTACAAATTGTGTATCGCCATTTGGATACCATACCAGATCTAGGAAACACGGTGGAGTCGATTCTCAAGGATTTTCTTGTATTTTCAGGGAAACTCTGGGGATAAGGCTGTTAACAAGCCAAAAAAAATTCAACCTAAAAAGGAAGAAGTGCCGTTAACTGTTTGGTTCTTAAAGAAAAGAACAAAAAGTGAACTTATCCACATATTTTTGTATGGTGATATAAGCTTAGAGTAATATTATTTCAAATTCTCCTATTCAAAGCGCCATCCGGTAGAAGCGGGTGTCGACGGCCATGCGCGGGAAGCTGTCTGGCAGATCAGCCTCATTCACCAGGTCAAAGCCGTTCTTCTCATAGAAACGGTGCGCCGCCAAGAAGGCTGCCGTTGTCCCCAGATAGATATCCGTCACGCCTGACGCCTTCGCCTCAGCAATCACATGATCCAGGAGCTTTTGCGCCACGCCAAATGCCCGCCCGCGGTAAGGGGCTGCCACAAACATTTTCCGAAGCGCCACCTGGCAATCACCGATATCAATCAACGCGATGGAGCCAATCACGGCATGCCCATCAAGCGCCACCCAGGTCATGCCGCGTGCGTCGGTCACTTCCGTTGCCGCTGTGGCGTCAGACACTACCGTGACATTAAAGCCAAGGCTTGCCGCCATCCGGGCTGTAGTATCCACGCTATGCTGGGTCAGCACACCGGCAATGACCAAGTGATCGATCTTGCGCTCTCGCAGATGCTTTTCAAGGTCAGTGCCGACAAATGCATTGTTGGTATGCTTGCCAATGACCGTCTCTAGCCCCTGAGGGGCTACCTCAGGCTTGAAAGCGTGCCCGGGGGTACCCGGCGTGTACGGCGAGCCTTCACACACGCTGTCGTGCCTTATATGGATGATCTCACCCGCGCGCTTGCGCCAGGCTTCCAGAAGCCGCGCCATATTGGCTTCGGCATGCGGATTACCTCGCACACCCCACTTCGGGTCGTCTATCGCCAGCTGTGTGTCGATAATAATCAGCGCCGTGTTGGTCATAACCTCCCCCTGAAAGCGAAAAGGGCCTGCAAATGCAAGCCCTTAGCGTACCAAACTCTCGAATATCTTCCAGCAGCTAGTTGTTCATGCTGGTGAAGAATTCTTCGTTGTTCTTGCTGTCCTTGAGCTTGCCAAGGAGGAATTCCATCGCATCCACGGTGCCCATTGGCGTGAGGATACGGCGGAGGACCCACATTTTCGAAAGCGTCGCAGGATCGACCAGAAGTTCTTCTTTCCGGGTACCGGACTTGAGGATATCGATCGCCGGGAACACGCGCTTGTCCGCAACCTTGCGGTCGAGAACAATCTCGCTGTTGCCCGTGCCTTTGAATTCCTCGAAGATCACTTCGTCCATACGGCTGCCGGTCTCGATAAGAGCGGTCGCAATGATGGAAAGCGAGCCGCCTTCCTCGATGTTCCGTGCGGCACCGAAGAAGCGTTTCGGGCGCTGCAGGGCGTTTGCGTCCACACCGCCCGTGAGAACCTTACCGGAAGAAGGCACCACGGTGTTGTAGGCGCGCGCCAGACGGGTGATACTATCGAGAAGGATCACAACGTCCTTGCCGTGCTCCACAAGGCGTTTGGCTTTCTCAATCACCATTTCTGCCACCTGAACGTGACGGCTTGCAGGTTCGTCGAAGGTGGAGGATACGACCTCCCCTTTCACGCTGCGCTGCATGTCTGTCACCTCTTCCGGGCGTTCGTCGATCAGAAGAACAATCACGAAACACTCGGGATGGTTGGCGGTGATGGATTTGGCAATATTCTGCAAGAGAACCGTTTTACCGGTACGCGGCGGCGCAACAATAAGCGCGCGCTGGCCTTTACCGATTGGGCTCACCAGGTCGATCACCCGTGGGGACTTGTCCTTCACGGTTGGATCGTCCGGGTCAAGCTTCAGCTTTTCGTCCGGGTAAAGCGGCGTCAGGTTGTCGAAGTGAACCTTGTGTTTGGTTTTCTCAGGCTCATCGAAGTTGATCTTGGAAACCTTGAGAAGGGCAAAATAACGCTCGCCATCCTTGGGCGCGCGAATCTGGCCTTCAACCGTATCGCCTGTCCGAAGCGCAAAGCGCCGGATCTGGCTTGGGCTTACGTAAATATCGTCGGGGCCCGGCAGATAGTTCGCCTCAGGGGAGCGCAGGAAACCGAATCCGTCAGAAAGGATTTCGATAACGCCGCCACCCATGATTTCGATATCGTCGTCTGCAAGATGCTTGAGGATAGCGAACATCATGTCCTGTTTGCGCATGCTGGAGGCGTTTTCAACGCCAACTTCCTCAGCAAGCGACAGAAGGTCTGCTGGGGTTTTGTTTTTGAGATCCTGAAGGTGCATGGGATCGTCCAGATTGTTGTTATTGGAAGAAAGATGTTTGAATTATTGGGGCCAGACGGCCCGGAAAGGATAGATCGATTGCGGCTTCATCATATAATAAAACCAGCAATGATTGGGAAATAAGTTTGACGACGCGCGAGATACTGGCGCGCCGGATCAGGGCCCAAGCTACCACTTTCGCCTTTGGTGTCAAGTCTGTTGCAGCCGCAACTATTTGCTAGAAAGCCTTCGGGACCGCCAGAAGTACGATAGCGATAATGAAGACAGCCGGTATCTCATTGATCTTGCGGTAGAATTTACTGTCCCGCTTGCGTTCCCCGCGGGCAAATTCCTTGCGGTATTTAGAGAGGCTGCCGTGAAAACCGGACAGGATAAATACAAGCAGCAGCTTGATATGCAGCCAAAGCCCCGCATCCAGGCCGATATTGACCACCAGCATCAGGCCCAAAATCCAGGCGATGGCCATGGCCGGGTTAATGATAATGCGGATCAGGCGCTTTTCCCGGTCGATCCATTTGGCGTCCTCGTCTGATCCCACTTCGCATTCGCTGTGGTAGGCGAAATAGCGTGGCAGCATGAACATGCCCGCCATCCAGAAAATCACGAAAATGATGTGCGCAGCCTTCACCCAAAGGTACGCACCGCCAAGCCAGCCAATCATGTCTTCCACAGTATTTCCCCTTTTCCCTGCCTACCGCCGAAAGGCTTTAATGGTCTCACTCAGGAGCGCGACATTCTCCGGTGGCGTTTCAGGCACAAAACCATGGCCCAGGTTGAAGATATGCGCGCCGCCCTTGAGCTGCTCCAGGATGCGGTTGGCCTCAGCCACCATCAGGTCTCCGCCCGATACCACCAGGTGCGGGTCCATATTGCCCTGCACACAGACTTTACTTTGGATTTCCTTCGCCGCCCAATCAAGCGGCACGCCGGTATCCAGGCCCACACAGTCCACGCCCACGGCGTCCACGAACCGTGGCAGCGCCGCCCCCGCCAGCCGCGGGAAACCGATAATCGGCGTTTCTGCATGTTTGGCGCGAATGCGGGAGACGATCTCTTTCGTGGGTTCAATGATCCATTTTTCAAACATGGTCTCGGGGATCGCGGCGGACCAGCTGTCGAAAATCTGCACGGCGTCCGCGCCCGCGTCGATCTGGGCAATCAGATACTCTGATGTCGCGTCTACCAGCATATCCATGATTTTTCCGAACAGCTCCGGATTGCCGTAACCAAGCTGGCGCGCTGCTGCATGATCCTTGCTGCCCTGGCCTGCGATCATGTAGGTGGCCACCGTCCAGGGCGCACCGGCGAACCCAAGCAAGGTCACATCTGAAGGCAATTCGGTCTTAAGCCGGCGCACGGTTTCATAAACATTGCCCACCTTGTCGTGGAAGGCACCCATGGAAAGGCCTTTGAAAGTAGCCTCGTCGTTCACTGGATCAAGCTTTGGGCCAAAGCCTTTCTCGAACCAGACTTTCTGGCCGAGCCCGTCGGGTACCACAAGGATGTCAGCAAACAAAATTGCGCCGTCCATGCCATACCGCCTGATGGGTTGCAGGGTCACTTCAGCCGCCTTGTCGGGGCTGTAGCAGAACTCCATGAATGAATTTGTTGAATTTCTTACTTCACGATATTCGGGCAAATACCGTCCTGCTTGACGCATGAACCAAAAAGGCACCCGCTCACCCGGGTTTCCCTTGAGAGTCTCGAGAAGAAGTTTGGTCATGCTCTGGTCCTTACCGTTTAGGGCGCCGTTCATTCGACGTGACGCCCTCTTACTACTTAATAATAATTATATATAGAATCTTGTAGTTGTTGTTTATGCCTGTGAATCATGTGGAAAAGCATTTATCCACAATCTTGTGCACATACAAGGTGGGCGCGGCAATTCGTCCGTCAAAATGTGCATAAACTTCTGGAATACTGGCATTTTACAGAAAAATGACAGGCAACCCAATGCCCATATGAATTGTGGATAACGGGGATAACCGCAAAATATAGTGCCCTTTCCCAACAGTTTTCCTCTCTTACAATCTCCCGTGGATAGATTTAATAGAAGTTCTAACAAGTGCTTCCCAAATTGGGGGCAAGTGGCCTAGCCTTGTTATCAACCGATCTGCCAACAAGTTATCCACAGGATATTCCCATGAGTCTTCCAGAGGCACCGAAAAGCTCCCCACTGAAAGCAAGCGTCAAGAAAAAAGGGTCCTCGCAGGACTTTCACCTGCATCTGGTTTCAGATTCAACCGGTGAAACGCTGGAGGCTATTGTGCAGGCTGCCCTGGTGCAGTTTGAAGGCGTGGAGGTAAAAAAGCATTATTGGCCCCTGGTGCGCTCCGCCATGCAGATGAACCGGCTGATGGAAGATATCCGCGAAGAGCCGGGGCTTATCATGTATACGCTGGTGAACCCACAAATCCGTGAAGCGCTGGAGACGGAATGCATGAAGGCAAACCTGCCGGTGCTTTCCATCCTTGATCCGGTGATCAACCTTCTGGGCTCCTACTTTGGGGTGCAGGCGTCCCACAAGCCGGGCAAGCAGCACAAACTGGACGCCCACTATTTTGAACGGATCGACGCGCTTCAGTTCACCATGGCGCATGATGACGGGGTTCTGGTGCAGGATATGCCGCAAGCGGATATCGTGCTTGTCGGCGTGTCGCGGTCTTCGAAAACACCAACCAGCATTTATCTGGCCAACAAGGGCTACAAGACCATCAACGTGCCCTTTGTTCCCGGATGTCCGATGCCGCGCGAGCTGGATGAGATCAAGAACAAGTTTGTCGTGGGGCTGACCACCAGTGCCGAACGCCTGGTTGCCATTCGCACCAACCGTCTTAGGTCTATCAACGAAGAAACTGAGGGCGACTATACCGACATGACCCATATCCAGGATGAGATAAAGGAATGCCGGAAATATTGTGCCCAGCGTGGCTGGCCGACAATTGATGTCACGCGCCGCTCGATCGAGGAAACGGCGGCTGCGATCCTGAACCGATACCAACAGTGGGTGGATGCGCAAAACGGCAACCACAGCGACAAGCTGCCCGAATAGGACCCAGGATAGGAAAAAAGATCATGGCTCTTGTATTGGCGTCCGGCAGCCAGACCCGGGCGGATATGCTGAAAAATGCGGGTGTCGCATTTGACGTTGATCCCGCACGTGTTGATGAAGATGCGGTGAAATCGGCACTGATTGCAGATGGCGCCCCGCCCCGTGATATTGCTGACGCGTTGGCGGACCTCAAGGCGATGAATGTGGCCATGCGCCGACCTAACGACATGGTGCTGGGTGCAGACCAGATTTTGGTGTGCGAAGGCACGGTCTTTTCAAAAGCAACCACGCGAGATGACGCGGCTGAGACATTGAAGGCCCTGTCCGGCAAGACGCATCAGCTTCTATCCGCTGCCGTTATCTATGAAGAAGGCCAACCGGTCTGGCGGTATGTTGATACTGTCAAGCTGACGGTCAGGCCGCTGTCGGATGACTTTATCGAAACCTACCTGGATAGTATCGGTGATGCGGCGTTCTGGAGCGTCGGCGCCTACCAGATCGAAGGGCTGGGTGCGCAGCTTTTCACGCGCGTTGAGGGTGACCATTTCACCGTGCTTGGCCTGCCGCTTCTTGCTTTCCTTGATTTCCTGCGCCTGAGGGGCATGATGCCGCTATGACCGATAAACTCCAAAAAGCTGCAGTGATTGGTTGGCCGATTTCGCATTCGCTATCGCCCACCATCCATACTCACTGGATGAAACTGTTTGGGATTGACGGCACTTACGAAAAGGTAGCTGTCGGCCCGGAGGCGATCGCCAACCTCCTTGATCAGTTCAAGACGGAAGGCTATGTGGGCTTCAATGTCACGGTCCCGCACAAGCTGGATATCATGCAGCACCTGGACAAGATCGCCCCACTCGCGCGCCAGATGGGGGCGGTGAATACGGTCAAGATTGCGCCGGACGGCACCATGACCGGCTTCAACACAGACGGCATCGGCCTTGTAACCAACCTGAAGAAAACCGTACCAGGCTGGCCGAAGGATAAACCGGTGCTGATTTTGGGCGCAGGCGGAGCCGCGCGGGCGGCAGCGCTTGGGCTTTTGACGGAAGAAGTGCCGCTGGTGATGATCACCAACAGGACACGGGCCAAAGCCCAGGCTATTGCCGATGAAATTGGCCGCGGCCGCATGACGGTGGTGGACTGGGACGACCGGGCAGATGCCGTGGCGGCTGCCGGGCTGATTGTCAACACAACGGTTCTGGGCATGAAGGGCCAACCTGCGCTTGAGATGGACCTGTCGAAAGCGGCGCCGGACACGGTTGTCTATGACATCGTCTACCAGCCGCTGATGACGCCGCTCCTCAAGGATGCGGAAGCCCGCGGCCTGCGTATTGTCACAGGTCTTGGCATGCTGGTTTACCAGGCTGCAGCCGCGTTCAAGATATGGTTCGGCATCGATGTGGAATATGACGATGCGCTCCGTACCGAGCTGGAGGGCCAATTCCAATGATGATCATCGGGCTTACGGGATCGATCGGTATGGGCAAGTCGGAGACCGCGAAAATGTTCGCCCGCCTTGGCGTGCCGGTGTTTGACGCGGACGCGACAGTGCGGGCACTTCAGGCCCCGGGCGGGCGGGCGCTTGACCCTATTGAAGTTGCTTTTCCCGGTGTGGTGAAAGACGGCGCGCTTGACCGCGACGCGCTTGGCAAGACCGTGTTTGGCAATCCGGATGCCAAGAAGAAGCTGGAAGCCATCATGCACCCCATGGTGGCCGAGGAGCGCATCGATTTTTTCAACCGTGCAGAAGCGGAGGGCGCCAAAATGGTGGTGCTTGATATTCCGCTTCTGTTTGAAACCGGTGGTGACAAGGCGTGTGACAAGGTGGTGGTAGTATCCGCCCCGCCGGAGATCCAGCGCGAACGCGTGCTGGCCCGGCCCGGCATGACGGCGGAAAAATTCGACCAAATTTTGAAGTCGCAAACACCCGATGATGACAAACGGGCCCGCGCGGATTATGTGGTAGAAAGCAATTTCGGCCTCGACCATGCTTTCCGGCAGGTCGAAGCCATCGTCAAGGAGTTGGGTGAAGCTTTATGAGCAAGCGCGAACTGATTTTCGATACAGAGACCACGGGCTTTGACCCGATGACGGGTGACCGCCTGATCGAGATCGGTCTTGTGGAAATGGTCGACAAGGTCCTGACCGGCGAGCATTACCACCAGTATGTGAACCCGGAACGCGACGTGCCCGAAGGGGCGGTGAAAATTCACGGCATCACCACAGAATTCCTGCGCGACAAGCCTGTGTTCAGTGACATCATGGATGACTTCCTTGAGTATGTCGGCGGCGATAGCGTGCTGGTGGCGCACAACGCCGAGTTCGATATGCGCTTCATCAACTGGGAGCTTGAGAACGCTGGCAGGCCGATCATCCACCCCAAGCGCTTTATCGATACACTCGCCATCGCGCGCACGAAATTCCCAGGTGCTGCCAACTCGCTTGATGCGCTTTGCAAACGCTTTGGCGTGTCTAACACGCACCGGACGCTTCACGGCGCCCTTCTTGACGCCGAGATTTTGGCCGATGTTTATATCGAACTGCTCGGCGGCAGGCAGGCAGGCCTTGACCTCGCCGTGGACGCGGGCGGCAAAGTGGTACGCGAAAAGAAGGTGCGCGAAAAACGCTCCTTTCCGGTGTCAGAGGAAGAACTGGCGCGCCACGCAGAATTTATCACCAAACTCAACGACCCTATTTGGAACGCATGATGAAAATCGCCCTTATCACTGGCGCCAGCTCCGGCATTGGCGATGCAACAGCGAAAGCCTTTGCAGACGCAGGCTATAAAGTATTGGCTGTAGGCCGGAACGCAGACCGGCTTGATGCTGTTGCAGCCCACGCGCCGGACCGGATTGTTCCCGTCAAGCGGGACCTCACAGGCCCGGATGTGTGCAAGGAGCTTATCGATTATGCAGTGCGTGAGTACGGGCAGCTGGATGTGCTTGTGAATAACGCGGGCATCATCTCGCGCACCACCGTAGAAGACACAACAGATGAAGATTGGCGGCAGACCATGACGGTCAATCTGGACGTGCCTTTTTACCTGAGCCGCGCCGCCGTGCCACACCTTCGTAAAACCAAAGGGCGCATCATCAATGTGGCGTCCGACTGGGGCTTGCGCGGCGGTGAAAAGGCGGCGGCTTATTGCGCCAGCAAAGGCGGTTTGGTGCTTCTCACGAAAGCCATGGCGCACGATCATGCGGCGGAAGGCATCACCGTAAATGCCGTGTGCCCGGGCGATGTGGTCACCCCGATGCTGGAAAAAGAAGCTGCGGACCAGGGCTTAAGCCACGCTGAAGCGCTTGAGACGTGGAAAGCCGAAGTGCCCACAGGCAGATTGACCGAAGCATCAGAAGTGGCCGCGATGATCCTTTACCTGGCGTCGGATGTGGCGGCGCAGGTCACGGGCACCGCCATGGTGATCGACGGCGGCGGCAGCGCCTGAGCCGGCTATATGGTTTGTCTGTTCAATTTATTTGCCAGCGGCGCATTCGGTCTTACTTCATTTGTCACGAAATAGTTTTCACAAAGGGAAAGGGGTGAACCAATGTTCAGCCATGTAATGGTAGGGGCCAACGATGTGGCCGAAAGCAAGAAGTTCTATGATGCGACCATGGAAGTGCTGGGCTACAAGCCCGGCGTGATGGACCCCAATGGCCGCTGTTTCTATTTCAGCGACACTGGCATTTTTGTGCTGACGAAGCCAATCAACGGAGAGCCTGCAAGCTGCGGCAATGGCTTCACGCTCGGCTTCGCGGCCGACAGCCCGGAGATGGCCGATGCCTGGCATGCTGCGGGTTTGGCTGCGGGCGGCAAGGCCATCGAAGACCCTCCGGGCGTCCGTGAAGGCGGGGGCAAGAAAATGTATCTGGCTTACCTGCGTGATCCGGCAGGCAACAAGATCTGCGCCCTTCACCGGATGTAAGAAAACACATCAAAAGGCCCTCAGATAAATCCGCGGGCCTTGTTCTTTCGGTCAGTCGATCACGTTGAAGAAGCGCCCCAGCGGGATGCCAATGGGGCAGAAGATATCCTTGCCCTGGTCGCAGTCATACAGGCTGAAGGTTGTGATCTGCGCGCGGCCCACCAGATATTTGTGCGCCACAAAACCCATGTCATGCAGGTACCGGCTGTCGGCGCTGCCGTCGCGGTTATCGCCCATCATGAAATAATGGCCTTCAGGCACAACGAACAGCTTGGTGTTGTCGATGATGTCCGGGCCAGCGTCATGGCGCTCATAGATACGGTGTTTCACACCGTTCGGCAGCTCTTCCATATATTCCTTGGCACGGCGATCAGCGCCCTGGTAGTCCGTGTAATTCACGTCGCGGATATAGGTGCGCGGCACGATCTCGCCATTGATGAACAGGCGGCCACGGGTTACTTGCACAGTATCTCCCGGCAGGCCGATCACGCGCTTGATGAAATCGTTGCTGCCTTTGTAGGGAAGCGTGAACACCACCACATCGCCGCGTTCAGGCATGTCATCAAACAGCCGGCCTTCGGGCACAAAATCAGGGTCAAGCGGTACCGAATATCGGTTGTAGCCGTAGCTCAATTTCGAGACGAAAATCCGGTCGCCGACTTCCAAAGTCGGCTCCATGCTGCCCGATGGGATATGGAAGCTCGACCACCCGAAGGTGGTGAAGATAAGAAAGAAAATGATGATGACGACCAGGTCTTTTAGAAGCACTAAGGCTTCATGTTTTTCTGGCTGTTCGCTCGCCGTTTTGGCTTTATCGTTCATGTAGGCCCCGCCCTGATCCGTCGTGAATTCTGTTGTTATTGTCCAAATTTCCGCTCACGCCTGCGGTCTCTGTTCAGGCGCGAGTTTAGCCACCTGCCCCCCTTTTTCAATCTTTGATTATGGGCAGCGCAGAAAACTGTCTGCTCACATAAGGGCAAGTGCATCGTCTTAAAAGGCTTTTGGTCGGGAAAAAACTTACAAATTTTATTCGGCCCGACCCTTGCGGGGGCTAGATGCGCACCTTATATAGCCAATGAAACCTGCTGCTTGCCGGGTGTTTTGGCGAGTTAGCAATTTGATCAAATAAACACGAACCCTAAGAGGCTGTGATAGGGTGCCAGATGGGCCCAGACAGTCGGCTTGCAACGGGAAGAGGTAAAAAAATGGGTAAAGTAATCGGTATCGACCTGGGTACGACCAACTCCTGCGTATCCATCATGGACGGGTCCAAACCAAAAGTAATCGAGAACTCTGAAGGCGCGCGCACGACGCCGTCTATCGTTGGTTTCACCGACGATGGCGAACGTCTTGTTGGTCAGGCTGCAAAACGCCAGGCTGTAACGAACCCGACAGACACGCTGTTTGCTATCAAGCGTCTGATCGGCCGCACGTTCGACGATCCAACCACCAAAAAAGACATCGACATGGTTCCCTACAATATCATCAAAGCGGATAGCGGCGATGCGTGGGTAGAAGCCAAGGGCGAGAAATACTCCCCAAGCCAGGTGTCTGCGATGATCCTTCAGAAGATGAAGGAAACCGCCGAGAGCTATCTTGGTGAAACTGTAGACCAGGCCGTAATCACTGTGCCTGCATACTTTAACGACGCCCAGCGCCAGGCAACGAAAGACGCCGGCAAGATCGCTGGTCTTGAAGTGCTGCGGATCATCAACGAGCCAACGGCTGCGGCCCTTGCGTACGGCCTTGAAAAAGAAGACGGCCACACGATCGCCGTGTTCGACCTTGGTGGCGGTACCTTCGACGTATCGGTTCTGGAAATCGGCGACGGTGTGTTTGAAGTGAAGTCCACGAACGGTGATACGTTCCTGGGTGGTGAAGACTTCGATATGCGTCTGGTTGATTACCTGGCCGACGAGTTCAAGAAGGAAAACACCATCGACCTCCGTCAGGACAAGATGGCGCTGCAGCGTCTGAAGGAAGCGGCAGAGAAAGCGAAGATCGAGCTTTCTTCTTCCACGCAGACAGAAGTGAACCTGCCATTCATCACGGCGGACGCTTCCGGCCCGAAACACCTCCAGATCAAACTGACGCGCGCCAAGCTTGAAAGCCTGGTGGAGGACCTGATCAAGCGCACGCTTGAGCCTTGTAAGAAAGCGCTCAAGGATGCGGGCCTTGCGGCTGGCGAGATCGACGACGTGGTTCTGGTGGGCGGTCAAACCCGCATGCCGAAAATCCAGGAAGTCGTGAAAGAGTTCTTTGGCCGCGAACCACACAAGGGTGTGAACCCTGATGAGGTTGTGGCCATGGGCGCCGCGATCCAGGCAGGTGTTCTGCAGGGTGACGTGAAAGACGTTCTGCTTCTGGACGTAACGCCACTGTCGCTGGGTATTGAAACGCTGGGCGGTGTATTCACCCGCCTGATCGAGCGCAACACCACAATCCCAACGAAGAAGGCGCAAGTATTCTCGACCGCGGAAGACAACCAGGGTGCAGTAACCATCCGCGTCTTCCAGGGTGAGCGCGAAATGGCCGCAGACAACAAACTGCTGGGCCAGTTCGACTTGGTGGGTATCCCGCCAGCCCCACGCGGTGTGCCGCAGATTGAGGTTGCCTTCGATATCGACGCCAACGGCATCGTGAACGTGTCCGCCAAAGACAAGGGCACGGGCAAGGAACAGCAAATCCGCATCCAGGCTTCCGGTGGTCTCTCCGACGAGGACATCGAACAGATGGTCAAGGACGCAGAAGCAAACGCAGACGCGGACAAGAAGCGGAAAGAGCTTGTTGAAGCCAAGAACCAGGGCGAAGCGCTTGTTCACTCGGCTGAGAAGAACCTCGACGAGCACAAGGACAAGGTCTCTGACGAAGACAAGTCTGCTATTGAAGCAGCTGTTGCTGAGCTGAAGACCGCGCTTGAAGGCGAAGACGTCGACGATATCAAGGCGAAGACAGAAGCGCTGGCACAGGCCACCATGAAACTTGGCGAGCAAATCTACAAGGCAAGCCAGGAAGAAGCCGCCCACGCGGGCGACGAATCTGAGGTGGAAGCTGCCGACAAAGCAGCGAAAGACGCCGAAGACGATGTGGTGGATGTGGACTTCGAAGAAGTCGACGAAAACGACAAGAAATAAGGTGGCCGCCTGACGCCATAGCAATGCTCGCGCCGCCTCTGGACTTCTGGAGGCGGCGCCTGAGTTTAAAGGCGCGGCGACAAAAGCGGAGAACCGCCTATGTCTAAAGCAGATTATTACGAACTACTCGGCGTCTCCAAAGACGTCGACGAGAAAGCGCTCAAGAGCGCCTTCCGCAAGGCTGCCATGCAGTATCACCCGGACCGCAACCCGGGCGACGCGGAAGCCGAGAAGAAATTCAAGGAAATTGGCGAAGCTTACGAGGTCCTGAAAGACCCGGAGAAGCGCGCGGCCTATGACCGTTATGGTCATGCGGCCTTCGAAGGCGGCATGGGCGGTGGCCCAGGTGGCGGCCACGGCGGTGCGGGCTTCGATTTCTCTGACGTGTTTGAGGAATTCTTCGGTGATTTCATGGGCGGCGGTGGACGCCGCCGGCAGGGCCGTGGCGGCCCGGGCCGGGGCAGCGACCTCCGCTTCAACATGGAAATCACGCTCGAGGATGCTTTCCGCGGCAAGGAAGACAAAATCCGCGTGCCCACGTCCGTGGCGTGTGAGCCATGCGGCGGATCAGGCGCAGAGCCTGGCTCCAAACCTGAAGTGTGTGATACCTGCGGCGGTGCCGGCAAGGTGCGCGCCAGCCAGGGCTTCTTCATGGTGGAACGCACCTGTCCGAAATGTCAGGGCAATGGCTCCACCATCACCAACCCGTGCAAAAGCTGTTCGGGTGCTGGCCGCGTGAGGAAAGAAAAGACCCTGCAGGTCAAGATTCCGAAAGGGGTTGAGGAAGGCACGCGCATCCGCCTCGCGGGTGAAGGCGAAGCCGGCAGCCGTGGCGGCCCGGCGGGTGATCTTTATATCTTCCTCACGATCAAGCCGCATCCGCTGTTCAAGCGCGACGGCGATATGCTCTATTGCCAGGTGCCGATCCCGATGACCAAAGCCACACTGGGCGGCCAGATTGAAGTGCCGACCATTGAAGGCAAGCGCGCCCGGATCAAGATCCCGGAAGGCACGCAGTCCGGTCGTCAGTTCCGCCTGAAGGGCAAAGGCATGCCGGAGCTTAACGGCGGCTTTGTGGGCGACATGATCGTTGAGATGAATGTGGAAACCCCAACAAACCTCAACAAGAAGCAGCGCGAGCTTCTGGAAGAATTTGCCAAAGAGGGCGGCGACAAAATCTCGCCGCGGTCTGAAGGCTTCTTCTCGAAGGTCAAGGACCTGTGGGATGACCTGACCGAATAGGTTGGCCCCCAAACCAGAACACCAAAAGCCGCCTCATCAATCGGGGCGGCTTTTTTATGTCAGTCGAAATAGGCGGTCAGCAGGTTGGTGATCTCATCGATCAGCGCGTCGGCCTTACGCTCATTATCTTCCTCAAGCGCCTGGTCGATCAGCACCGAAAGCGTGGTGACAGCGGTGCGCATCATTGCGTTTTCCCTGCCTTCGGGAAGCTTAACACCGGCGACAACAAGCGTTTGACGAACAAGCTCCTCAAGGTTGCTCTCCGGGCCTGGGGTTACGTCCCACAGGCTGTTGTGGGCGTTGGCCCAGCGGGTCAGCACGCGGAAGGTCGGGTGACTGCGTGCCGCGCGCCAGAAGGTGCGGATCAGCGCCTCATGGGTGGCGCGGAACCCCTGGCCGGGTTCGATCTTTTCTAACGCCGCCGCCACGGTGCCAACCACATCATCGTAAGCCACTTGATGCAGGAGGGCGATGATATCGTTCCTGTCCTTGAAATAGCGGTAGATGGAGCCAACAGGGATTTCCGCTTCGCGCGCAATCGCGGTTGTGGTTGCGGCATCGACGCCGTCCCGGCTCAGGATATCTTCCGTGCAGGCAATGATCCTGTCACGCCGGGCTTTGGCCCGCGCCTGCATGGGCTTTTTCTTAACATTAACAGTTGTTGACGGCACGCATGGCTCCCCTTTCAAGGCGCATCTAACCCCTGAGGGCGATATTAGTCCAGCCCGATTAAAAATGAAACAGTTTCACTTTTTCTTTGACGAATGACCAAAGCTTCTGCACTCTACCCTTGAGGATTTAATGTATTCCATTGGTTGGGGAGCCGATGGAAAAGGGGGAAGCAATGAAAAGTTTCAAACACGCCCTGATCGGGCTGATGGCTCTTGTGGTGGCACCTGCCGCATTTGCCCAGGACAATGTTGTGCGTATCGAAGCCGGTGCGGATATCCAGGAAGCCTTGCAGGAAGCGCTTATCCTGGCTGAACCCGGCACGGTGATCGAACTGCCGGAAGGCCGTTTCGAACTCTCGGCCGGCCTGTCGCTGGATGTGTCTGATATCACCCTGCGCGGTGCCGGGATGGACAAGACCGTTCTTTCCTTCAAGAACCAGATTGCTGGTTCGGAAGGCCTGCTGATCACATCCGACCGGACGTCGATCGAAAATCTTGCAGTGGAAGACACGCCGGGTGACGGCATCAAGGCCAAGGGCGTAGACACAGTTTCCTTCCGCAGCGTGCGGGTTGAATGGACCCGTGGCCCGAACGCTGAAAATGGCGCTTACGGCCTTTATCCGGTGGAATCGAAAAATGTGCTGATCGAAGGCTCCTTGGTGAAGGGCGCGTCTGACGCGGGCATCTATGTAGGCCAGAGCCAGGATATTATCGTGCGCAACAACCGCGCTGAGCTGAATGTTGCCGGGATCGAGATTGAGAACAGTTACCGCGCAGATGTTTACGGCAACACGGCCACCCACAACACCGGCGGCATTCTGGTGTTCGACCTGCCGAACCTGCCGCAGATGGGCGGCCACAGCGTGCGCGTTTACCAGAACAAGGTGGTGAACAACGACACGCCGAATTTCGCGCCCCCAGGCAATATCGTGGCTACCGTGCCGCGCGGCTCCGGCATCATGATCATGGCGAACCGCGAGGTCGAGGTGTTCGAGAATGAGATCGGCGAAAACGCATCCGCCAACATCCTGCTGGTGGCCTATCCGCGCGAATATAATGACCCGACCTATAACCCGCTGCCGCGCCGCGTTTATGTGCATGACAATAAGCACGGCCGCGCGGGCTGGGACCCGGATGGGGCGGTCAAGGGCATGATTGCGCCTAGGACCGGCACACCTGTGCCGCATATTGTGTGGGACGGTGTGGTGGACGGCTTCTGGGCTGGGTTGTTTGGGCCCGATGAGGAAGAGACCATCATGATCCAGGAGCCTGAAGGCACCACCTTTGCCAACCTGCAATTCGTCAAGGATTACATCCTGCCCTGGGGCGCAGACCCAGACAGGGACATAGAGGCCTATGCCGGTTCATATGAGTTCCGCGGCCCTGTGAAGCTGCCGCAGGATACGGCGATGGCTGCAAATAACTAGGGGATGGGGCAGGTGCGTGTTTTGTTGTTAACTTTCCTGATGCTGGCCGCCTTGATGTTTGGTGCCAGCACCTTGGCTGTGGCGGCCACGCCAATCACAGCTGCTGTCCTGACCACAACTGCTGTCAATGACGCCGCGCTCCTGACCCCGCGCCCCGCGCGCAAGCTTTCAGCCTACAATCTTTTCAAGGACGGCCCGGCCCAGGTGCCGAACGACAGGGTCTACCCGTATGATCTGGCGACACCGCTGTTCACGGACTATGCCCACAAATACCGCTTTGTGTATGTGCCGGGAGGCAAGCCCGCGGCCTACAATGACCGCGAAGCTTTTGAGTTCCCCGTTGGCAGCGTGCTGGTGAAAACCTTTGCCTATCCCGCGGATTTCCGTCAGCCGGATGAGAATATTCGCCTGATTGAAACCCGGCTTCTGATCCATGGCGAAAAGGGCTGGTCCGCCTGGGCCTATGTCTGGAACGAAGACATGACAGACGCCGACCTTAAGGTGGCGGGCAAGGTGCTGCCGGTTTCCTGGGTGGATGAACTGGGCGAAAAACGCGACATCCAATATGTGGTACCCAACCGCAACCAGTGCAAAGGCTGTCATGTGATTGGGCACGAGTTCTCACCCATCGGCCCCAAGGCCCGGAACCTGAATTTTACCTATGACTATGCAGGGGGTAGCGAAAACCAGCTGGCTTTCTGGGCGTC
The DNA here is from genome assembly GCF_042651265.1 of Kordiimonas lipolytica. GTDB lineage: Bacteria > Pseudomonadota > Alphaproteobacteria > Sphingomonadales > Kordiimonadaceae > Kordiimonas > Kordiimonas lipolytica. The sequence continues at coordinate 483,211 of NZ_JBHSCR010000001.1, forward strand.
GCACGGGCTTCTTGATGGCGCGCCTGCGCCAGAGGATGCACCAAGCGTACCCCGCTTTGACGATACAAGCGCCCCGCTTGAAGACCGGGCGCGTGCTTATCTGGATGTCAATTGCGCCCACTGTCACCGCGCAGAAGGGCCGGGCTCCACGTCCGGGCTTTTCCTTACATGGTGGGAAACCAACAAGACAGCCTGGGGGTACCTCAAGCGGCCGGTTGCGGCGGGCCGGGGCTCAGGCGGCCTGATGTATGATATCGACCCCGGCAAGCCGGACCAATCGATCCTGATTTACCGCCTTAACTCCACCGACCCGGGCGTGATGATGCCTGAAGTGGGGCGAACAACCATTCACGAAGAAGGCGTGGCCCTTCTGAAGGAATGGATAAAGACGATTGAGTAACAAGGATATGTGTTTTGAGGTAAGGAAGCTTGCTATGCTGGGGGGCATGGCAGGCTATTTGCGTTGTGAATCGGCCTCAGGGAGATGGCAGGTCGTTTCATGAAAGCGAACCGGCGCCCATGCCAGGAACCTTGATAGGAGGTTCGCGGTGCCGGCTCAGGTCAGAAAAAGGAAACAAGGGGGGGAAGCCCATGCCTATGACCAAACTGTCGAACGCCCTGTTGTCGGGCGTGAGTGTTGCTGCGTGTTTATGTCTTGCGCCAGCAGTTGCCGCGCAGGACGATGCTGAAAAGAGCTCCTCGCTTGAGGAAATTACCGTCACTGCGCAAAAGCGGGAGCAGTCAGCCCAGGATGTGCCGATCGCGCTCAATGCCTTTTCCGGCAATTTCCTGGAGACGATCGCCGCTGAAGACTTGCGCGATATCAATGTCTATACGCCGGGCCTTGAGGTTTCTGGCGTGTCGCAGCCGCGCTTCAAGATCCGCGGTATTGAAACCGATGACTTCGGTGTGGGCACAGACCCGGCTGTGGGCGTGTTCGTGGATGGCGTATACGCCTCTCGCTCAGGCGCGGGGATCGTTTTCTTCTCGGATATTGAGCGGGTCGAGGTGCTGAAGGGCCCGCAAGGGACACTCTTTGGCCGCAACACGGCGGCCGGGGCCATTTCCATCATCACAAACAAGCCAGAGCTGGATGAATTTTCAGCCCGGGTGAACCTCAGGTATGGCCGGTTCGACAAGCAGCGGCTTGATGCCATGATCAACGCGCCGCTGACGGACACATTGGCCATGCGCGCCAACTTCCTGGTCAACGATCAGGACGGCTATGCTGAAGATGCGCTCACGGGCGACGATTATGGCCGCGAGCATAATGTGACGGGCCGGCTGCAGTTCCGCTGGGAACCAAGCGAGAAAACAGCGCTCAATCTGGCGTATGAGTTTGATCACACCAAGCAGGATGAAGACCAGCCTGTGGTTGGTGTGTCCGACGGCAGTCTTGATTTCGCGCCGGGCGCGGAAACGCTCAATGACCTGCCAGGTCATGTGGATTTCCTGCATGCGGTTCTTGGGGCATCGTTCGGCGGCCTGAGCCGTGAGCAGTTCGGCGCCTTGCCGATCACGGCGCTCACAGGCGCTGTGCCATTGCAGGCTTTCTACGCCAACTTCACGCCGGCTGGTTATGTGCCGGCATCCACGGGTGACTGGTCTGTCTTCCGTGACGGCAATTCGATCGGCGGGGCGGACCCATACGGGCCGTTCTCAAGTGACGTTCGGAACGGCGAAGAGAACCGCGACCTGGACGGCGTGACACTGACAATCACCCATGATTTTGACTGGGCGACGCTCACATCCATTTCCGCCTTCAAGCGCTTTACGTCCAATAACCTTGAGGAAGAAGACGGCACCGCAGACCCGGCCTTCTATTTCGACAGCAATAACATCGAAAAAAACGAGCATATCTATCAGGAACTGCGCTTGAATGGTGTGTCTGGTGACCTGACATGGACCATCGGCGGCAGCTATTATTGGGAAAATGCCAAGCAGGACACGGTGGTCCGTGCCACCATGGATTCGATCGACACCGCACTTTATAATCTTGGTGCCACGCCGGGCATATTGGTGGCAAACGGCTTCAACCCGCTTGACGGCATCAACGGCTGTGAAAGCCTGTTCCTTGATAGCATGAACAGCTTTATCGGTCTCACCAGCGTGCCGCTTGGTTGCATGGACCCATCGGCTGTGGGCACGCCGCTTGAAGGCCTGTCGCTAGAGGATGTCTCTAACATGGCGCTGCAAAGCTTCGCTGGCCGCATGTGGACCGAACATATGTACGGTGAAGGCACCTTCAAGGCCTTCGCGGCTTTTGCTGATGCAACTTACGCCGTGACCGACCGGTTCAACCTGACAGCCGGTATCCGCTATACGCACGATAAGAAAAGTTGGCTGTGGCGCAGTGACCCACGGGAGATTGAAGGCTCCGATCTTCTGGAAATTCCGGGTGTTGGTAATCTGGCGGACATCCACCAGGCGATCCTGCAGGCCGTTGTCGGCGGGTCTGGCGATATTGTCTATAACCTGCCGGTTTGCGCGGATGCCAGCACCCAGGTGTGTGAAGGCCGTGACTTTGAACGCAGCCAAAGCTGGAACAATGTCAGCCCACGGGTGGCGATTGACTATCGTTTCTCAGACGATGCCATGCTCTATGCTTCCTACGCGCGGGGCTATAAGGCTGGCGGCTACAACAGCCAGGAAGTCAACAGCGAGTTCGATAACGAGACTGTTTGGAACGTGGAAATTGGCCTCAAGTCGCAGTGGTTTGACGACCGGGTGCGGTTCAATGCGTCGGTTTGGAAATATAAATATAACGACAAGCAGGCGATCCGCCTTGTGGCGTTCGACAGCGGTTCGGTGCCGCGCTATGTCACCGAAACATCCGACACCGAAGGCAAGGGTGTGGATGTGGAGCTTCTTTGGGCGCCGGCCCCAGGCCTCCGCCTGTTCGCGAACGGCGGTTATCAGGATGTTACCTGCACCAACAACTGCGGCGCGTCCGCAGTGGGGGAACCCACGGGCGCACCCAAGGCGCGTATCTCCTTTGGTGGCGACTATAGCTTCAGCCTCGGCGGCAATAACGGTTCGATCAACCTGCATGCCGACCATAGCTACACCAGCAAGGAACGCCTGAACGGCCAGTGCCTGTCCGAAGGCACTTGCGGCACCATCGTTTGGGGTAACGGTAGCTGGGAAACAGGGAAAGCCCGCAACTTCACCAATGTGCGCGCGGGATGGACCAATGCGGATGAAGACCTTTCGGTCTCTGTCTTCGTCACCAACCTGTTCGGCAACCGCTATCTGGGCGGGGCCTCAGGCGTGACGGCAACCACTTTCGGCACTCCGATTTCAGAGCGCGAGACCCCAAGCCTGTGGGGCATAGACCTGACCATGCGTTTCTAAACCCTTGACGGGCAGCGCTTTCTTTGGTCATGCGCAAGAAAAAATGAAGAAGGCCGGGTTCTGCCCGGCCTTTCCTTTTTGCCCGCCTGCTGGTAGCAATTAAGGATGTTTCCTATCATGGAGAAACCAGATGGCGGAAAATGTGCAAATCGGGATTTTGGGCTGTATGGGCCGTATGGGCCAGGCGCTCACGGAAGAATTCCTCAAGACCGAAGGCGTCACCATTGTTGCCGGCTCTGAAATTGCGTCCCACCCAGGCATCGGCAAATTGATCCCCGGGCTGGATGTTCATCTTGCGGATACCGCAGAACATGTTTTCCATGAAGCCGATGTGGTGATCGATTTCACCCCACCGGGCCAGACCGCGACCCATGCCGCGCTGGCGCGCGAAACCGGCAAAGCGCTGGTGGTTGGCACCACCGGCATGACGGCGGCGGACCATGCGGCGCTCGACCGCGCGGCGGCAGCAGTGCCGATCATGCAGGCAGGTAATTATTCGCTCGGCGTGAACCTGATGATGGCACTGGTGCGAGACGCGGCGAAGCGCCTGGGAACAGACTGGGATATAGAAGTGGTTGAAATGCACCACCGGCACAAGGTGGATGCCCCATCCGGCACTGCGCTGATGCTCGGCGAAGCGGCGGCTGAGGGCCGTGGCCGGCCACTTGATGACGTGCGCACCAAAGCACGCGAAGGCATTACCGGCGAACGCAAGGAAGGCACCATCGGTTTTTCCGCCGTGCGCGGCGGCGCCGTGATTGGCGAACATGATGTGGTGTTCGCAAGCGATAGCGAGCGGCTTACCATCAGCCACCGCGCTGAAAACCGGGGGCTTTTCGCCGCTGGTGCCGTGAAGGCGGCGCTTTGGCTTGTGGGCAAGGGCGCGGGCCGCTATTCAATGACAGACGTGCTTGACCTGAAATAGGCGCGGCAAAAAAGGGGGAGACATCATGGAAGAAGCGCTTGTGTCGCTATGGAACGGCCTGCCGTTCTTTGTCATTCATTCGGCAACCAGCCTTGTGATGCTGCTTGTGGGCATCTTCATTTACACCCTTATTACCCCGCATGATGAGCTGAAGCTGATCCGCGAAGGCAATGTGGCGGCGGCCACCACGCTGGGCGGTGCCATTGTTGGCCTTTCATTGCCGGTGGCTTTCTCAATGGCGTCATCCATGAATGTCTGGGATATTGTGGTGTGGGGTGTGATCGCGCTTCTGTTCCAACTGGCGGCTTTCCGCCTGGTGGACCTGTTCCTAAAGGGCTTGTCGCAGCGTATTGAAAACGGTGAGATGGGCCCGGCCATCATTCTGGTGTCGTTCAAACTGGCAACAGCAGCGATCAACTCGGCGGCGATTTCAGGCTAAGGGGGCGCGGGGCATGCGCCGTAAGCTTGAGTTTCTTTTCTATACCATCGCGATCCTCTATTTCATCGTTCGCTATGCGGATGTGGACATAGAGCGTGACAGCCCGCGCCGGTCTGTACCCAAGGCCCAGCCCCCGGCGGTTCTGACGCCCGATGATGCGCCCTTGCCGCGCCCGGAGCTCGGTGATGTGGTCGTCGCCCTGGACCCGCAGGCGAAAAACAGTGTCGGCACCGCTTTCGCGGTGGACAGCCGCGGTACGTTCGTCACTGCCCGCCATGTGGTGGACGGCTGCAAGCAGGTGTATCTGGTGGCCGGGCCGCGCCAGTTGGAGCCGGTTTTGTCTGCCGTCAGTGACACGCACCGGGACTTCGCCGTTCTGCGCGCCCGGGCGCTTCGGGCCCAGCCGTTCGCGCTGACGGAAACAAGCCCTGACCGCGGTACAAACGGCTATATGATGGGCTACCCACAGGGCAAGCCGGCGGATGTGCGCGCCACCGTCTTTGGCCGCACCTTCATGCGGTCGGAAGGGCGCTACCAGGCGCGCGAAGCCGTCATCGCCTGGGTGGAGCGTGAGCGCAGGCCGCTGTTTGACGGATCACTTGGCGGTATCTCGGGCGGGCCAGTATTCAACGAACAGGGTTATGTGATCGGCACTGTGGTCGCGGGCGCGCCGCGCCGGGGCCGGGTTTACACTACCCACCCGCAGGTGTTCCGGAACGCCGGGCTAATCAGTGATGAAGGCAAGGCCATTCAGGGCCTGCGCGCGCTTGATTTTGACAAGTCAGGCAACGCCCTCAGGGCCTCCCGCTCCATCGCGCAGGTCTACTGCAAGGTGGATTGATTACCCCTTCAACCTCGCCAGTTCCGGCATCAGGGCGGCCTTGAGCTTGCGGCGGTCGGTGGGGGTCAGGAAATCGCCGAACACCAGCGTTTCACCGTGGGATGTGAGCGACAGCTGGTTGCGGTCTTCATCGATGGTCTTGAGGCTCAGTTTCACCCAGTAAGGGTCAAAGCGCCAGCTTTCCACCCGCCCACCCGGATGCACGCGGGTGACGATCAGGTCTTTTTCAGATAGCTGGAGCGTTTCATAAAGTCGTGCGGAACGATAACTGAAATGGAAGGCTAGCCAGATTGCCAGTATGTCCACGCCCAGGAAAATCACCACCGGCCAGGCACCCACCACGATGAACCGCAGGCTTGCGAACAGGCATACGGCAACCAGGAACCAGAAAAGGCGGCGGAACTGGTGCGGCTTCAATGACCGGTGCGGGTAAAGCGTGGCGTCAAACAAAAGCTTGCTGCCCTTGCCCATGCGAACATGGCTTTCCTGCTCGCTAACCGCTGCTGCAATATCGTTGCTTGGCGTTTTCATGGAGCCACTATAGCAGGCCTAGAGCTGTTCGCCGCGTAACAGTTTCGGGAGGTCGCCTACGGTTCCCCGCGCGTGTTGCATGAAGAAGTTCTTCAGCGGCACCACCTGGTCCACTGCCGCCATGCCCACATCGCGCATCAGCTTGATCGGCGCAATGTCGTTTGAAAACAGGCGGTTGAAGGTGTCGGTGATGGCGTAAACGCTGGCGTTATCGGTGGTGCGCCAGCGGCCATAGTTTTCAAGTACGCTAAGGGCGCCGATATCCAGGCCCACGCGCCGCGCATCCACCAGCACCTCAATCAGCGCTGCCACATCCTTCAGCCCCAGGTTCAGCCCCTGTCCGGATATGGGGTGGATACCGTGTGCGGCATCACCGATCAACGCCAAGCGGTCGGATACATATTCCTGCGCATACTGAAGCGTCAGCGGATAGGCCCAGCGCCCGCCGATGACCTTCACATCCCCCAGGAAATCGCCGATCCGGCGGCACACTTCGCTTTCAAACGCGCGGTCGGACAGCCCCATGATGGTCTCGGTGAGGTGGCTTTTTTCGGTCCACACAAGCGAAGACCGGTTGCCGGTGAGCGGCAGGATCGCGAAAGGCCCACTGGGCAGAAAACGCTCGTGCGCGATACCGCAGTGGCTGAATTCATGCTCAACCGAGCACACAATACCGTGCTGGCTGTAGTCAATCACCGAAACAGGGAAGCCCGCGTGCTGACGCACAAGGCTGCCGCGCCCATCCGCGCCGATGATCAGGCCAGATTTGATCACTGTGCCTGAGGTCAGCGTGGTGGTGACACCGGTCTTGTCGCGGTCGATCTCCGCCACGCGCTCTGGCGCCAGCAGGGTCACGCCCTTGATTTCCTTGAGGCGCTCAAAAAGCGCTATGCGGGTATGGCGGTTTTCCACCATATGGCCAAGGGGCCCGTCGCCCAGGGTTTCATGGTCGAAATGCAGCGACAGCAGGCTTGGCCCGTCAGAAACCCGGATCTCAAGAATCGGCTGGGCATAGGGTTCCATGTGTTTCCAGATGCCAAGCGCCTCAAAAAGCTGGCAGCTTGCGAAGGCGAGCGCGCTGGCGCGGCCGTCATAGCCGACCGCCGTCAGGTCGCCCTGGGGCGCCATGTCGACCACCGCGACCTCGAAGCCGTGTTCGGCCAAGCCGATGGCCGCGGTCAGGCCTGCAAGGCCGCCGCCGATGATGGTGATATCCGTTTCCAGCTTTTTCGCGCTCATGATACCTGCCCACATGTGACATAAACAGTTCCCTTCATGTAGGCCCCAATGCCCCCTTCTGTCCAGTGGCATGGTGCCGCATGTGGGCCAATCGGGCGATAAAGTCGCTGCCCATAAAATGCCGCACTTGTCCTTGAGCATTGTTAAAGAGTAAAGTGACCGCGAACAGGACGAGAACATAGCCGCCACGCGCCAGAGGGAGACAGGCGCGACGGTTGGCCCGGGGAGCAATTGTTACGTGTCGGCACGCAAAAAAACCGCAGCAACGAAACCAGTGAAACAGAAAAACGGCGGCACACCGCTGTTGCCGCCCGCATTCGTGACCTTCATGAAAAGCACGGGCTGGCGTAGCCTTGGCGTTATGCTGATGCTGCTGGCTGTGGGCACCTATGTGGCGCTCTTCTCCTATAACCCGGCGGACCCGACCATCAATAACGAAGCGGCGCGCGCCACGACCAACCTCCTGGGGCCGATCGGTGCCAATGTGGCTGATGTGCTGATGCAGACGCTTGCGGTGGTGGCTTATCTGCTGCCTGTGCCGCTTTTCCTGTGGGGATTGAAGATTGCGCGCCTCAAATGGCTGCCGCATTTCTGGATTAACCTGATCATGGTGCCCGTCAGCCTGATTTTGCTGGCGATTGCCGTCAGTGTGGTTTCGCCTGCGCCGGATTATGTCATCCAGGCAGGCTATGGCGGTGCGCTTGGGCAACAGCTTTACCTGATGGTGATTGAGCTGTTCGCTGGCTTCGTTATTCCGGCCTGGGTTTACGGCACGGTGTTCGCTGTTCTCGGTGTACCTGCCTTTTTCTACAGCTTCGCCCTCAATAAAGACGAGTGGCGCACGGTGCTGCAGACCATCAAATATGTGCTGATGACGATCCTGTCCTGGATCATCTGGGGCATGCGCATGATCGGCCACGGCGTGATGGTGACCTTCCACGCTTTGTTCCGGCGTGAGAAGTCTGACGAAGGTGACCGTGTAGAGCCTGCCATGACGCGGCCAGAGCGCAAGGTGGTGGAAAGGCCGGAGCCCGCAGCCCCTGTGACCGCACCAGCCCCAAAGCGCGTGAAAGCACCAGCCAAGCCAAAGCGCGGCACGCGGGAAGTCAAGGAAGCGCAAGTCACGCTGGATTTCGGTGACGCGAACGGGTTCCTTCTGCCGCCGCTCCAATTGCTGGCACCGCCGCCGCCGCCCGAAAAGGTTGGCCGCATCAGCCCAGGGGCGCTCGAACAGAACGCCCGCATGCTGGAAAGCGTGCTGGACGACTTTGGGGTGCAGGGTGAAATCAAGGACGTGCGCCCCGGCCCTGTTGTAACGCTGTATGAGCTTGAACCCGCCCGCGGCGTGAAATCCGCCCGGGTGATTGGCCTTGCGGACGATATCGCGCGGTCCATGAGCGCCATCTCCGCCCGTGTGGCGGTGGTGCCAGGCCGGAACGCGATTGGTATTGAGCTTCCGAACGCTGACCGCCAAACCGTTCTGCTACGCGAACTGCTCGCCAGCCGTGATTATGAAGCCACTAAAGCGCGCTTGCCCGTGGTGCTGGGTAAGGACATCGGCGGCGCGCCCGTGGTGGCGGACCTTGCGTCCATGCCGCACTTGCTGGTAGCCGGTACCACCGGTTCCGGTAAGTCTGTCGGCATCAACACCATGATCCTGTCGCTTCTTTACCGCCACAGCCCTGAAACACTTCGTTTCATCATGGTTGACCCCAAGATGCTTGAGCTGTCCATCTATGACGGTATCCCGCATCTGCTGACGCCGGTGGTGACCGAACCCAAAAAGGCGGTCGTGGCGCTCAAGTGGGCGGTCAGGGAGATGGAAGAACGCTACCGCAACATGTCAAAGCTGGGCGTGCGGAACCTTGCGGCCTTCAACAAGCGGGTTGAAGAGGCCAAGAAAAACGGCGAACGCCTGACGCGTGAGGTGCAGACCGGGTTTGACAAGGAAACCGGCCAACCAATCATGGAAGAGCAGGAGTTTGACTTCCAGCCGCTGCCGTTCCTGGTGATCGTGATCGACGAGATGGCAGACCTGATGCTGGTGGCCGGCAAGGATGTGGAAGCCACCGTGCAGCGCCTGGCGCAGATGGCTCGGGCCGCGGGCATTCACGTTGTGATGGCCACCCAGCGCCCGTCGGTGGACGTGATCACCGGTACCATCAAGGCGAACTTCCCGACCCGGATCAGCTTCCAGGTAACCAGTAAGATCGACAGTCGTACGATTCTCGGGGAACAGGGCGCCGAGCAGCTTCTGGGCATGGGTGACATGCTCTTCATGGCGGGCGGCGGCCGCATCACCCGTGTGCATGGTGCGTTCGTTTCCGACAGCGAAGTGGAAGATGTGACGACCCACCTGAGGAAGCAGGGCGCGCCGGACTATCTGGCGGAAGTGACCGAAGAACCTGAAGAAGGGTTCGACAGCCCGTTCATCCCAGGTCCATCTGGTTCAGGCGATGATGCCAACAACAGCCTTTATGATCAGGCGGTGGCCATTGTGGTCCGGGACCAGCGCGCGTCCACTAGCTATGTGCAGCGGCGTCTCAAGATCGGCTACAACAAGGCCGCCTCATTGATTGAGGAAATGGAAGAACAGGGCGTGATCAGCGCGCCGAACCACAAGGGCCAGCGCGAAGTGCTGGTGCCTGATCGTGAAGAAGAATTTTAGGCCGCGAAGAAGAATTATAGGAAGCGACATGCGATCCGTAACATTGTTTGGAGTTTATCTGGCCCTTCTGGCCGTCCCGGCCCCCGCGCTTCTCGCGCAGGAGGCCGACTTGCCGCCCCTTGAGGAGCAGTCGGTCGAAGAGGACCAGAGCCTGAAGGCGCTCCGGCAGGTGCAGGCCTATATGGATGGTGTGGAAAGCCTGGAGGCCGAGTTCCGCCAGCACGCGCCGAACGGCAATGTGGCCACAGGCCGCCTGTATCTCGAACGCCCCGGCTATGTGCGGTTCGACTATACGGACGAAACCCCCTTCCTGATTGTGGCCGACGGCACGACGCTGAATTTCATAGACTATGAAATTGGCCAGGTGACCAAATGGCCGCTTAAGAAAACGCCGCTGCGCGCGCTTCTTGGTGGGTCCATCGATCTTGCCAGCCTGCAGGCGAATATATCACGCGGGCGTCCGGGTCTTGAAGACCTGATCCTGCTGTCCGCCCGCGACCCGGAAAACCCGGAGCAGGGTGAGATTACGCTTTATTTCATGCCGGATGAAGCGATGCCTACCGGCCTTCGCCTTCTGGGCTGGAATGTGCTGGACGCAAAGGGCGAAACCACGGAAGTCGCGCTCACGGACCAGCAGGTGAATGTCTCTCTTGATGATGCGCTCTGGACGTTTGAAGACCCACGCGGTCTCACCAAGCGCCGCCGGACCCGCCGCTGATCTCTCTCGTCATTCGTCGGCTCGACCGGCGAATCCATCTATTGGCCCAAGCATACATGCTGCATGTGGACTCGCCGATCTAGTCGGCGAGTGACGATAGCGAAACCCAGGTCCGTTTCCGGCTTGCGAAAATCGAAAACTTGCCTAAATGAGGGAAGCCCTGGCTTAGCGCTTGCGCTGATCACGCGCAGGGGCTAGGGCTTGATCTGATCCGCAACAAGGTGATGTGATGGATACCCAAGACGATATCGACGAGATTTTCGACGACCTGCCAAGCCTCAAGTCTGTGGCGCCCTTTGTGGCGCTGGCTTCGAACGTGCGCTGGTTCCGCACTCTGGGCGAGGACCCCGACCGCCAGACGGTGGAGATCGCGCGCGCCTACGCCGAAGCGCTTGGTTTCCCGGAAGCGGAACCCGGTTTCCTGGCAGACTGGGAAGAAGCCGCCGACGCGGCTGAAAACACCGAAGTCAACAGCCCGGCCTGGGAAGCGGAAGAGCAGCTTCGCGCCGCGCTGACGGACGATGCGCTTGGCGTTCTTGACGAGCAGACGCTTGAAATGGTCATGACGCACGTGACCGGTGCAGTCTCCGAAACCATTGAGGAAAGCGCCACGGAAGCGTCGCGCGATCTTCGGATTCTTGATGAGGAATTTGTGCGGGCGACATCGGGCGCGGCGGTGCAGGCGACCTATCAGGCAGCCTTGGCGGCCATGACTGGCGCAGAGGAAGACCACCCCTTCGCGCTTCGGTTCCAGCTGTTTGAAAAAGGCCGCTGGCCCATCGGTATTATCGGCAACAGTTTTCTGATTTTTTAGAATTATAAGACAGGCGAGGGAGCGGCACATGCGGCTGATTACATGGAACATCAACTCGGTGCGGGCGCGCACCGATATCGTCGAGCAGCTGGTGCGCGACTATCAGCCCGACGTGCTGTGCCTGCAGGAAACCAAGGTGCAGGACCATATGTTCCCGACCGGCTTCTTCGAGGAACTCGGCATGCCGCACGTGGCGATCCACGGCCAGAAAAGCCACCACGGTGTGGCGACGGCCTCGAAGCTGCCGATCGGCGACCATTTCAAGATTGATTGGTGCGAAAAGGGCGATGCCCGCCATATCGCGATCCAGATCGACGGCATGCCCACCATCCATAACTTCTATGTGCCCGCAGGCGGCGATGAGCCTGACCCAGTCATCAACGACAAGTTCGCCCACAAGCTTCAGTTCCTGGATGAAATGACCAAATGGTCCGCAGACCTCGAGGGTGATCATGTCCTGGTGGGGGACCTCAATATCGCGCCCTATGAAGACGATGTGTGGGACCACAAGAAGCTTCTCAAAGTCGTCTCGCACACGCCGGTGGAGGTGGAGGCCATGCTGAAGCTGATCGAAGCCCACAACTGGCAGGACATCATGCGCGATTTCGTGCCCAGGGATCAGAAGCTCTATAGCTGGTGGTCCTACCGCGCGCGCGATTGGTCAGCAGCAGACAAGGGCCGGCGGCTGGATCACGTGTGGACCAGCCCGTCTCTCAAAGGAAAAGCGATCCACATGGAAGTGATCCGCGACGCTAGGGGCTGGGAAAAACCATCCGACCACGCGCCGGTGCTGGTGGACTTCGATTTTTAGGAATTGCTTTGCAATGGTGAAATGGAAAACCAATGCAGGCGTGTTTTTTCAAGTGATCGCTTGTTGTGTTTTAGCCTATGCTGGATATACAGCCTATTTCTTGGACCCGCATGTTTGGGAATGCGGAAAATTGGCTGGATTAGCGGTATTCCTAATCTATCCACTTACGATATTTGCAATTGTTCTTTTTTGGCTTGGAAAGCGCCTAAAAGAAATAAGGGTTTTGATTTCTCCGTTTTGGGTCATCACATCCATAGTATTGGCCACGCCAGTTTTCGTCGACTTATACGGGTATGAAGGCCCTGGATGTGAATTGTCAGATGAAGCAGAGGCAGGTCAGGTATGAACCTAACCTACAAAATCGAGACCATGACGGCTTCGGACGTGCGCACGGCGGTGGAATGGGCGGGGCGCGAGGGCTGGAACCCGGGCCTCAATGACGCCGAAACTTTCTTTGCCGCTGATCCTAACGGCTTTTTCAAAGGCACCTTGGATGGCGAGACCGTCGCCACCGGCAGCGCCGTCATTTATGACGACAGCTATGCCTTCTGCGGGCTTTATATCGTGGCGCCGGAGCATCGCGGCAAGGGCTATGGCCTGGCGCTCACAAAGGCCCGGCTGGCATATTGCGGCGACAGGAATGTGGGCATCGACGGGGTGCTGGAGAATGTTCGCATCTATGAACGCATCGGCTATCAGCCTTTTTACGAGAACTGCCGGTTCGAGGGTGAAGCGAAAGCGGAATTGCACAACGCTGCATCCGTGCACGCCATAACGTCCGATGATTTCGCGGCTATTCGTGCCTATGACCGTCTGTGCTTCCCAGCCCACCGAGACGCTTTCTTGAAGGCATGGCTGGGGCAGGGTGACGGTCGCGCGGTTTGCTATAAAGCGGACGGCGTGGTGAAGGGCTATGCCGTTCGCAGAAAGTGCCTTGAAGGCCACAAGGTGGGGCCGCTGTTTGCGGACGACGCCCATGTGGCCGAAACCCTTTTTGGTGCCCTGCAGGCAGACATTGAAGGCGAAAAGGTCATCCTTGATACGCCTGAGAATAACCCGGAGGCCATCCGGCTTGCAGAAACGCGCGGCATGCAGAAAGTGTTCGCCACCGCGCGCATGTACCAAAAAGGCCTGCCCGACATTCGGACAGGCCAGATCTTCGGCATCACGACTTTCGAGCTGGGTTAGGCGCTAAATTGGCCATGTTTGCATCTATTTTCTAGGCTTTGAGGCGCTTGAGAACGGCTTTACTCACAAAAAGATACCGACTGTTTCCATCCCGTTCTTCTTCCCTTTGAATGAAGGTTTCCAGCCGTCGAACGAATTCTGCGGCGGCGGGATCATTTCTAACGGTGGAGATATAAGCACCCATTGGGCAACCATCGAAGCCGACATGCCAAAGCATCGCGAGGAAATATTTGATGCGTAGCTCTTTTCCCATATGGCGAACTTCATCATTGTAATAGACTTCAAACTTGTTGATTACCAGCGAAGCGCCAAAGGCATCCGTGTGGTCCTTGTGGCTTCTGGATGTGTCTATATCAGTAATAATGTCGCCTACAAGTTCATGCAGGCGACGTTCGTCCTTGCTGTGGGCACGCGCGCCCGGCTCTTCAGCGAAGGTTGAGGGATTAATACAGCTTGAAAATGCCATAAAGGCTACAAGAGCCACGTTGAAGCGCATCAAAAAACCCCTCTTTAAAATCTGGGGTCAAGCCTAGGTTTTCAGCGCTGTGATTGTCAAAATAAAACCCCGCTATCAGCGGGCGGGGTCTCGCCGTTTAAGATTGCCAAGCGTTAGGCTGTGAAGCCCTGCAGGCTGTAGCCGCCGGGTTCCGTCACCAATAGCCGCGCCATGCCGGGTTCATTCTCGATTTTCTGCCGCAGGCGATACACGTGGGTCTCCAGCGTGTGCGTCGTGACACCTGAATTATAGCCCCAAACTTCCGCGAGCAGTTCATCGCGCCCAACGGCGTTGCCGCCCGCGCGGTAGAGATACTTGAGGATGGAGGTTTCCTTTTCGGTCAGGCGCACTTTCTTGCCACTGTCTTTCTCTTCCAGGATTTTGCCTGAAGGGCGGAAATGATAGGGGCCGATGTCGAAGGTGGCGTCTTCGCTTTGCTCATACTGGCGGAAATGGGCGCGGATGCGCGCAAGCAGCACCGTAAAGCTGAAGGGTTTGGTGACATAGTCGTTCGCGCCGGCATCCAGTCCCAGCACCGTATCGGCGTCAGAGACATTACCGGTCAGCATGATGATCGGCACGGAAACGCCGCTCTTGCGGATGCGTTTACAGAGCTCACGGCCATCCATGTCAGGCAGGCCGACATCAAGGATAATCATATCCACTTGGTTGTCCTTGAGGAAATCAAGCGTCTCGCAGGCGGCCCCTTTCTCAACGGTTGTGAACTCGTCACACAAGGCCAGTTGGTCCGCGAGACCTTCCCGCAGATCTACATCATCGTCCACAAGCAGCAGTTTGCGAGTTGGCATTCCAAAAATCCTCCGACGCGTAAAATTATTTGCCATAGTATGCAATAACCAGCCCTATATAAGAAGTGGAAAGCAATCTTGCCATCACGCCCGGTCACAATTGTTTGATTGGCGCGCGAGGCTGTGACAAAAAGCGGCTGCTGACTTTTGGAGAATACCCGCTATATGAAGGGCATGAACACATCTGACCAATCCCTTCTGCGCCTTGAACGCGCGGCAGACGAGCTTCGGCGCGGCCAACCCGTTGTGGTGACAAGCGGCGCGCAGGCGCTTCTCGTGATGCCGCTTGAGCTTGCGAACACGCCCGCGCTTGCGCGCTTTGACCAGATGGTAACTGGCAGCTTTGTCATGCTGACCAATAACCGTGCCCTGTCACTTAAAGTGGCGGGCGAGGACTGGGCCGCCGTGCGGCTTGAGCGCCCAAGCTGGATGAAGGCGGAAGACATGGTCGCGCTTGCGGACCCAACGCTTGATCTGGCGTCGCCGCTGAAGGGCCCCTACCGGCGGGTGAACCATCCATCGACTGAACTGGATGAGGCGGCGATCAAGATGGTCAAGTGGGCGCGGCTGCTGCCTGCTGTGCTGGCCGCGGAAGTATCGGGCGCGGACGCCTTCCCGGACCAGATGGCAGTGAATGCCGACGAGATTCTGAACGCTGATTTCACGCAGGCCGCTGCGCTTCGGCAGGTGGCGTCGGCGCGGGTGCCGCTCGCGGGTGCTGAAAATACCCACCTGGTGTCCTTCCGGCCAATGGCGGGCGGGATTGAGCATATCGCGATCGTGATCGGGGAGCCAAACCGGCATGATCCGGTGCTGATGCGTATCCACAGTGAATGCTTCACCGGTGACTTGCTGGGGTCCCTCAAGTGCGATTGCGGCGAGCAGCTTCGGGGTGCGATCAAGGCGATCGAGGACGCCGGCGGCGGCGTGCTTCTCTATCTGGCGCAGGAAGGCCGGGGCATCGGTTTGATCTCGAAACTCAAGGCCTATGCGCTGCAGGATCAGGGCTATGACACGGTGGATGCCAACACGCGCCTCGGGTTCGATGTGGACGAACGCGTTTTCGCGCCGGCAGCTGAGATGCTCAAGCAGCTTGGGTTCAAGTCGGTCAGGCTGATGACCAACAACCCGGACAAGGTTGCGGGGCTGGAGCGTTTCGGCGTGACGGTCACCGAACGCGTGGCGCACAAGTTCCCAACCAATCCGCACAATGAGCAGTATCTGGCCACCAAGAAGGCCAAGACAGGTCACATCCTTTAATGACTGTCTGGCTAGTGACACCAGACAAGGACAACAGCCGCCGTGGGCGCTTGACCGGCCCTATGTTCGAGGCGCCTTGCGCGCTGGGGAAACACGGTGTGATAGCACAGGACCGGGGGCGTGAGGGCGACGGCAAGACGCCGGCGGGTACTTACCCGTTCAGGAAAGTCTTCTACCGCCCCGACCGCGAAGAACCACCGGTCACGGACTTGGCCGTCGAGGCGCTGACGCCCACCCACGGCTGGTGCGATGACGTGGAAAGCCCCCATTATAACCGGCTGGTGCGCCTGCCGTTCGGCCCATCACACGAGAAGATGTGGCGCGAGGATGCGCTTTATGACCTAGTCGTGGTCTTGGGGCATAATGACGATCCGGTGGTGCCGGGCCTTGGTAGCGCCATTTTCTTGCATGTGGCCAAGGACGGTTTCAAGCCGACGCTCGGTTGCGTCGCTGTGGAAAAGGGTGCCCTCCGCCGCTTCCTCAGGCAGGTGAAGCCGGACGACCGGATCAAGGTTGAGTTGGGTTAGCTATAATCCCGGGCACCGAAGATCGCTGTTCCTACACGAATATCTGACGCACCCATGGCGGCAGCCAAAGCGTAATCGCTGCTCATGCCCATCGACAGACGCTCAAGCCCATGTTTCTTCGCGAATTTCTTGAGAAGGCCGAAGTGCAAAGTTGGGTCATCCCCCACGGGCGGAATACACATAAGGCCCACCACATTGTGCCCTAAAGTGCGACACTCGTTGAGGAGGCTTTCAAGATCTTCGGCCAGCACGCCGCCTTTCTGGTCCTCGCGGCCGGTGTTGACCTGGAGAAAGATGGGCAGCTTGCGGCCCTGCTTGTCCATCTCTGTCGCCAGCGCCTTGGCGAGCTTCGGGCGGTCGACCGACTGGATCACGTCAAACAGCGCCACAGCGTTCGCCGCTTTGTTGGTTTGCAGGCTGCCGATCAAATGCAGTTCTACATCCGGGTAGTCGGGCTTCAGCGTGCCCCAGCGTTCTTCGGCTTCCTGCACGCGGTTTTCGCCAAACACCCGGTGGCCAGCCTCAAGCGCCGCGCGCACGCGCTCAAGGGGCTGAACCTTCGAAACCGCAATCAGCTTTGGCTGGTTCTCGTCTACGCCGACATGCTTGCACATGCGGGTGATCTCTTTTTTCACAGCATCGATATTGGCTTTGATGTCCGGCGTCATGGGCGCATGTCCTTTGGGCTTGTTGGTGCCCTGTTCCTATGGGATAGCTTAACCCCATGGTCAAGAGCGAGATTACATTAAGGGCTGAAGGCGCGGCTGCCAAGATGGTGGCGGCTTTGGGCGGCGCGCTACCAGTCTTTATCACCCATGCTGGCCGCGTGCCGGACCCGCTTGCTGTCGCCTCAGGCCTGCCTGAAGGCGCGATTGTCATTGTGCGGGACTATGACCATGCGGATCGCGCGGCCTTGGCCCGATCCCTCCGAGAAGTCACCAAAGAGCGTAGGCAGATACTGCTGATTGCAGGTGATGCTAGGCTTGCGCGCGCGGTGAATGCAGACGGCCTGCATCTGCCTGAGCATCAGCTCGTGCGTCCTCCGGTCCTGACAGGATTTTCCTTCGTGAGTGCCGCGTGCCACAGCCGGGCAGCGATGAAACGTGCGGCCGCCATCGGGGCCGACCTCGCGCTTGTGTCGCCGGTGTTTGAAACGCGCAGCCACGCCGGGGCACCCTGCCTTGGCCTGCACCGGTTCGCGCGATTGATCAAGGATGCACCGCTGCCTGTCGCGGCGCTAGGCGGCGTCAATACAGGGACGGCCAAAAAACTTAGGCCGCTAGATTTAGCGGCCTTTGCAGCGATTGACGGGTTTCTGGGTTAATTAGAAACGCAGGCGGCCACCCAGGAAGATCATCTGGGATTTTTCGCCCGCTTCCGGGTCCAGCATCAGGCGGCTGCCGTAATCATAATAGCGCACACCACCCGTGAGCCCGAGCGTGTCAGTCAGGCGGTAGCTTGCGCCTAACTCAACAGAAATGATGTTGCGGGCTTCGTTTTCAATGCCGTACAGGTCTGCGCCTTCACGGTATTCGCTCATCGACAGGCGGGCCGACCAGCTGTTGGCCTGATAGGAGAAGCCTACGTCAAAGCCAGACATATCTGGATCGAACAGGCTGGTCTGGCGGACAAGCGACGCGTCCAGGCCGAAACCGGAATAGCCGAGAGAAAAGCCAACATTATACTGGCGCTCTGCCAAGTCGCTGCTGTTGAAGGCGTTTGCCGCTGGCAGGCCCTGCATGGAAAGGCGGTAGGCGCTTTTGAGGGCAATCTCGAAACCACGATCTGTCGGGTCGTTCTTGTCTGCTCCGAAGGTCACACCGACACGACCGCCGGTACCGAAGATATCCTGGCCGTAAGAGCCGCGCACGGTGCCGTCTGGCGCCAGCAGCGAGGAGAAGTCAGGGCGGTCGGACAGGCTGCCAATGGCGGAGCCGGAGGCCGAAGGGCCTGCCTCACGCAGATAGAAGAAGCCATTGTCTTTGGATTCGGATTTGTTCCTGAGGCTCAGCTCAAGGTCCTTGATCGCGTCGCCTTTGTCAGTTTTCTGAACATCACGCAGCTTGGCCATCTGTTCAGCGATAAAGAGATCAAGGCTTTGCAGGAAACCACTCGATTCAAAACGCGTTTTTTCCTCCGCCAGCGTCGCTGTGGAGGAGGCTGAAATCATCAGCGCCGTGACGGCATATTTGATCGCGTTTTTCATAGCCTTCGCCAACTGGTACACATTAGTACGCCATAATGATATTGAATCCTTCGTTAACTTCGCAAGGGTCGAGGGCGAAAATAGGACTCCCTGTGTCCTGCTTGCCACTATTTTGACGCTTTTCGGACTGGTCAGCGCCTCTTCTGACCGCTATAACCCGCTGGAGGCCGAAAAAAGTTCGCCGGTCGCCTGGTGGCGACCAGACGGACAGGCCAGGAAAAAACGAATCCACGGGGTGTAGTATGCAAAATTTTGCCCGTACCATGATGGTACTGATGGTCAGTCTCTCACTGGGCGCTTGTTCGATGTTCGGCGGTGGCGACAAGGGTGAGGAGATGGGCCCGCGGACCACGGCAATCGGTGTGAACGGTTATCTGTGGCAGGCGGCGCTTGATACGTTGTCTTTCATGCCGTTCGACCAGGTAGAGCCATCGGGCGGTGTCATCACCACGCACTGGCATTCCACGGCTGACGCCCCCGACGAGCGGGTCAAGCTGACGGTGCGTTTCATGTCCAAGGAGCTGCGCTCGGACGGCGTGAAAGTATCGGTTGTCCGCCAGGAACGTACAGACGGCAATTGGCTGACCGTACCGGTGCAGGCCGCGACAGCGCTGCAGATTGAGGAATCGATCCTTGAGCGTGCCCGCCAATTGCGCCTTGCGGTGTCAAACTAGGTTGCACCATTTTGCAGGGTGCTCTTGCGGGCGCCCAGATAACCAGTTCGAGCCGGGCGTGAGCCCGGCTGTTTCAGTATAATAGAGGCGGGGCGAAAGCCCGGCCGGCAGTACAGAGATAAAGATCATGTCCCGCTACAACGCAAAAGCCACCGAAGCCAAATGGCAAAAAGTGTGGACCGAGTCCCAGACCTTCAAGACGGACACCGCGTCTGAAAAGCCGAAATATTATGTGCTTGAGATGTTCCCTTATCCGTCGGGCCGGGTGCATGTGGGCCATGTGCGCAACTACACCATGGGTGACGTGGTGGCACGCTACCGCCGGGCACAGGGTTATGAGGTGTTGCACCCCATGGGTTGGGACGCTTTCGGTATGCCTGCGGAAAACGCCGCGATGGAGCGCAAGGTTCACCCTGCGGACTGGACGTACGACAATATTGCCAACATGCGCGAGCAGCTGAAGCATATCGGCCTCGCCATCGATTGGGATCGCGAGATCGCCACTTGCGACCCGTCCTACTATGGCAAAGAGCAGCAGATCTTCATCGATTTCTACAAAGCCGGTCTGGTGTACCGCAAGGAAAGCTGGGTGAACTGGGACCCGGTCGATAACACGGTGCTCGCGAACGAGCAGGTGATCGACGGCAAGGGCTGGCGTTCCGGCGCGCCGGTTGAGCGCCGCAAGCTCAGCCAATGGTTCCTCAAGATCACCGATTTCGCTGACGATCTTCTTGAAGGCCTTAAGGGCCTTGAGTGCTGGCCGGACAAGGTGCGCCTGATGCAGGAAAACTGGATCGGCCGCAGCGAAGGCCTGAAGTTCGATTTTGAAATTGCCCAGACAGGCGAAAAGCTGCCGGTTTATACAACGCGACCGGACACGCTGTTTGGTGCCAGCTTCTGCGCCATCGCGGCGGACCACCCGCTGGCGGCGAAACTGTCGGAAGATAATGCAGACCTGAAAGCCTTCTGTGACGAGTGCCGCAAGACCGGCACCACCGAGGAAGCGATCGAAAAAGCCGAGAAGAAAGGCTTCGACACGGGCCTTACGGTGAAGCATCCATGTGACGACACGTGGGAACTGCCGATCTATGTGGCCAACTTCGTGCTGATGGACTATGGCACCGGCGCCATCTTCGCCTGCCCGTCGGGCGACCAGCGTGACCTTGATTTCGCCCGCAAGTACCACCTGCCTGTGGTGCCTGTGGTTCTGCCGGAAGGCGAGGATGCATCCTCGTTCGAGATCGGCACAGAGGCCTATACGGGTCCGGGCAAGATGATCAACAGCCGCTTCCTTGACGGCATGGAAGCCATGGACGCCAAGGCGCACATGATCGACCTGGCCGAAAAAGAAGGCTGGGGCGAACGCACGGTCAACTTCCGCCTGCGCGACTGGGGTGTTTCCCGCCAGCGCTATTGGGGCACGCCTATCCCGTTCGTGCACTGTGATGACTGCGGCGTGGTGCCAGTGCCAAGCGACCAGCTGCCGGTTGAGCTGCCTGAGGACGTGTCTTTCGACAAGCCGGGCAACCCGCTGGAGCATCACCCCACCTGGAAGCACACCGATTGCCCTTCATGCGGCAAGAAGGCCGTACGTGAGACGGACACGATGGACACGTTTGTCGACTCGTCCTGGTATTTCCTGCGCTTCTGCACACCGGACGCTGACGAGCCGTTCGACACGGATGTGGTCAACGAATGGCTGCCGGTGAACCAATATATTGGTGGTGTGGAGCATGCGATCCTGCACCTTCTTTATGCCCGCTTCTTCACCCGTGCGCTCAAGCATGTTGGCCGCACCAACATTGAAGAACCGTTCGAGGGCCTGTTTACGCAGGGCATGGTGAACCATGTGACCTACAAGGACAGCGATGACGAATGGGTGTTCCCTGAGCTTGTCCGCGCCCGCGAGGACGGGTCCCTGTTCCGCACCGACAACGGCCTTGAGGTGACCGAAGGCCGGGTTGAGAAAATGTCCAAGTCGAAGAAGAATGTGGTCGACCCAGACGACATTATCGACCAGTACGGCGCAGACACAGCGCGTTGGTTCGTGCTTAGTGATAGCCCGCCAGAGCGCGACCTTCTGTGGACTGAAGCAGGCATCGAAGGCGCCTGGCGTTTTGCCCAGCGTGTTTACCGCCTGGTGATGACGCCGCCGTCGGACTTTGCCGCTGTGGGTGCCGCTATCCCTGAAAGCCTGTCCGACACGGCACTGGCGCTTCGGAAAGCCACGCACAAAACCATCGAAGGCGTGACGGCAGACATTGAAAATCTTCACTTCAACAAGGCTGTGGCTCGTTTGTATGAATTCGCCAATGCCGTTGGCGGCAAATGTGTGGGCGACGGCGCGCCGGAAGCGCTTCGCGAAGCGCTGGAGACGCTTGTTCTTCTTGTGGGCCCAATGATGCCGCACCTGGCGGAAGAGCTCTGGCAAGCCCTTGGCCACAAGACGCTGGTGTCCGAAACGCCGTGGCCAAAGGCCATCAAGGCGCTGACCGTTGATGACACGGTCAAGATGGCCGTGCAGGTAAACGGCAAAGTGCGCGACACGATTGAAGTGGCCAAGGATATGGCCAAGGAAGACGTGGAAGCGCTGGCGCTCGGCCTTGAGAATGTCAAGAAATACACCGACGGCAATACCATCCGCAAAGTGATTGTGGTGCCCGGCCGTATCGTCAACATCGTGGCCAACTGATGCGCAGCCTCCTCGTCATAGCGGCAGCGCTTCTGCTGACAGGCTGCGGTTTCCGCCCGCTTTACGAGGCCGGTGGCTCCTCGCGCGCCATGCAGGCGCATCTCGCAGGGGTTGAGGTCGCGCCCATTGCCGACCGCCTTGGGCAGGTGATGCGCAACCGCCTGATGGACCGCCTGAACGCCGGCGGCACGCCCGATTACCGCCTGACTGTGACGCTGGAGCAGAGCACGCAAGGGTACGGCATCCGACCGGACGCCGCCGCCACGCAGGAGCAGCTGACGCTTGTTGCCCACGTGAGCTTCACCAAACTTGATGGTGAAGAGCTTGTGTTTGTGGAAGATATGCGCGCCCGCACGTCCTATGACCTTGTGCTGTCGGATTTTGCCACGGTGACGCAGCGCGAAGACAGCGCACGCCGTCTGGCGCTTGAGCTGGCGGAACGCATCCACCGGCGACTGGCGCTCTATTTCACCGCCAGGGAGACTGAGGGCCAGTGAAGGTAAAACCCCGCGACATACCCGCGATCCTCAAGTCGCTCGACCCGAAAATCCGGGCGGTGCTTGTGTTCGGCCGGGATGACGGGCTGGTGCGGGAACGCGCCGAAAAAATTGGCAAGCAGATTGCCGAAGACCTTTCAGACCCTTTTCAGGTAGCGCGACCCAGCCTTGCGGATATCAAGGAACATCCTTCGCTTCTCTTGGATGAGGTCTCTGCCATCTCGATGATGGGCGGCAGGCGGCTTGTACGCCTTGAAGGTGCGGGCAATGAAAGCACCGAAGCCGTGAAGCTGGTGCTGGGGTCCGATCAGGGTGATGGCCTGCTGACCATCACAGCAGGGGATCTCAAGCCCACTTCAAGCCTGCGGAAAACCATGGAAGCGGCCAAGAACGGCCTTGCCATCGCCTGCTATGAAGACAGCATGCAAGACCTCATGGGGTTGGTGCAGACAGTGCTTGCGGATGCCGGGCTCAGTGCCACACAGGATGCGGTGGCCTATCTGGTGGAAAACCTGGGCGGTGACCGGATGGTCTCGCGCGGCGAACTTGAAAAGCTGGTGCTCTACAAAGGCGCTGAAGGTGGGCAGGTAACGCTTGCGGATGCAAAGGCCTGCGTGGGCGACACGTCGGCCATGGGCCTTGGCCAGATTGCGGAAGCCGTGACGGCGGGCAACCTGACGGGCCTTGACCGCCTGATCGAACGCGCCTGGACGGAAGGCCACAGCGCGATCCCGATCCTCCGGCATCTGCAGATGCGGCTGATGCGCTTTCACCAGGCGCGCGGCATGATGGACCAGGGCATGAATGCTTCGGAAGCTGTGAACAAGCTTCGCCCGCCTGTGTTTTTTGGCGAGCGCGACCGTTTCATGGGCGAGGTCCAGCGCTGGTCCTCGCGCAAGATCGAGATGGCGCTCGATATCCTTCTTGAGGCAGAGATCGATTGCAAGACCACGGGCAACCCGGCCGACGTGATCTGTGCCCGTGCGCTCCTTCGGCTCACCAAGGCGGCGAAATAACCATGAAAATCGGATTTTTCGGCGATAGCTTCGTGGCGGGCGTGGGCGACCTAAGCGGCACGGGCTGGGTCGGTCGCTTGTGTGAGGCTGCGGGTTTAGATTATGAGGTCTTTGGCCTGGAAGGCGATACATCGGAAGGCGTCATGAACCGTTGGCAAGGCGAGGCCGAAGGGTATGGCTTTGACCGGCTGGTCTTCATGGTGGGCTCCAATGACGCGCTCCTGAACGAGCACCGCCGGGTCACCATCAATGAAGTCAACCGGTTGAAGAACGCCAAGGCCATCATGGTTGCGGCACGCGCGATGGCACCCACGCTGTTTGTCAGCGCGCTGCCGGTGGTCTCTGACGCGCCCGCGAGCGGCCGTATCGGCGACATGGCGCGCCAGATGGGCATGATCGCCCGAATTAACCGCGTCTCTTATGTGGATATCTGCGCCGATGTGGCTGCGTCAGATGTGTGGCGCAAGGAAGCCATGGCAAATGACGGCGCCCATCCGCTTGAGGGCGGCTACCAGCTTGTCGCGGACCTGATCGCGAAAAGTCCCGTGTGGCAGGAATTCCTGAAGGGTTAGGCTCTATTTCACCCCATGGAGTTTCCGGTAGGCGGTGGGGGAAAGCCCGAAGGTGCGCTCGAAAGATTGAATGAGCCGCACGGGTGTGCCGAACCCGCTTTCGCCCGCGACAGTCTTGAGCGGCAGGCCGGGGCTTTCAAGCAGCGTGCGGGCGGCTTCAAGCCGCAGCTTTTCCAAGTACCGCGCGGGCGTATCGCCCATTTCCGAGACGAACTTGCGGTGGAAGCTGCGTTCGCTCATGCCCGCCTGTTCGGCTGCGTCCGTCACGGTAATGGTGTCCTTCAGGTGCGCCTGCATCCATTCAAGGGTGCGACCAAAACTGCCTGTGGTCTTGCTCTGGCCTTCGAGCAAACTGCTGAACTGGGTCTGGCTGCCGGGCCTATGGGCATAGACCACCAGCCGCCGCGCGATCCGCATGGCAATATCGCGCCCCAGGTCCCGCTCCACCAGCGCAAGCGCCATATCGATGCCTGCGGTAACGCCCGCAGAGGTCCACAAGGGGCCGTCTTCCACATAGATGGCGTCGGCGTCGACGCGGGTGTCGGGGTAAAGCCGCTTGAGTGCACCGGTGGCTTTCCAGTGGGTGGCAACCCTTTTACCGTCCGCAAGGCCTGCTGCCGCCAGCAGGAAGGTGCCCGTGCATACAGACCCGATGCGTCGGGTCGTGGTTGCGGCTTCCCTGATCCAGTTCAGGGCATTTTCCTTTGTAGCCACACGGCGGACCTGCGCGCCCTCGCCGCCGACAACCAGCAGCGTATCGATGCCTCTTGGGCTGACGCTGACAAGCGGCGTTGCGTCCATCCTCAACCCACAGCTTGACTGCACAGCAGCGCCATCAAGGCTGGCGAGCACCGGTTCATAGGCCGGGGTTGGCAGTTCCTCATTGGCGCTTGCGAACACCTGGAACGGCCCGGTGATATCCAGCACCTGCGCGCCATCATAGGCGATAAAGACGATCTTTTTCCTGGCCGAGGTCATGGCTCGCATTCTCATGGTTGGCAGAAATCAATAATAATTTGTCATATCAGCCACTGGGTTTCAAGGGCAAGATGGCGTCACCCGATCACGACACGGAGAACAAAAAATGTCCCTCACCATTGGATTCCTGATTTACCCCAATCTGACGCAGCTTGATTTCACCGGCCCCTATGAGGTGCTGGCCCGCGTGCCGGGTGCGAGCATGCATGTGGCCGCAAAAACGCTTGACCTAGTGACGTCCGACAGCGGGCTCCAGATCCTGCCTACGGTTACGCTTGCGGATTGCCCGCAACTTGATGTGCTGGTGGTGCCTGGCGGCCCAAGCGTGGACGACTGGTATGAGGACGAAGAGATCATCGGTTTCCTGCGGGCGCAGGGGGCGACCGCAAAGTATGTCACATCCGTATGTACCGGGTCATTGATCCTGGGGGCGGCGGGGCTGCTGGACGGCTATAAGGCCACCACGCACTGGGCGGCGATGGATAACCTCGCGCCCTTCGGCGCAAGCCCCACGGAAGGTCGGGTGGTCAGGGACCGCAACCGCATCACCGGTGGTGGCGTGACCGCAGGCATTGATTTCGCTTTTTCAGTAGTGGCGGAACTGGCGGGGCCTGAGGTCGCGAAGGCGATCCAGCTGGGACTTGAATATAACCCCGAACCACCCTTTAAGGGCGGGCACCCCAGTGTGGCGGAACCGGAATTGGTGGAGGCCGTGACGGCCATGATGGCGGACCGGCTTGATCGCCGGCGACAGGCAGCACAGAGGCATGCCGTAGCGGGCTAGGTCCCCAAAAGGAAACCGGCTGTCCAGGAAACCCAAAGGGAAACCCAGACAGCCGGCCGCATTTCGGAAATTTTCCTAGCCGATTAATTAAGGTTAACCGGCGTCGGTTCTTCGCCGCCGTCAGCCGCCGAAGCAGCCTGGGCTTGTTGCGCTTCCTGTGCCGCTTGGGCACGGAAAAGCGCTTCGAAGTTGATTGGCTCCAGAAGGAGCGGCGGGAACCCGCCATCCCGGCTTGCGTCAGCGATAATGGCGCGCGCAAACGGGAACATCATGGAAGGTGCCTGGATCAGAAGGAACGGCTTCAGCGCTTCTTCAGGCACGTTACGGATGCCGTAGAGGGAGCCGTAAGCAAGCTCAACCACGAAAGCAACCTGTTCGCCACCGCCTTCAGCAGGGGCCGTTGCCTTTGCAGAGATCTTCAGCTCTACCTCATAGACTTCGTCATTCATCTTGCGAACGCCGACGTTTACATTCACGTCGATGGCTGGCTTCTGGCCGGCCAGCGCCTGCAGGCTTGCAGGGGCATTCGGGTTTTCAAAAGAAAGGTCTTTTACATACTGCGCAATAACGCCGGCCTGTGGGCCTTCTGCACCTTCAGGTGCTGGGCCGCCTACTGGCGCCTGGTCATTGCCGAATTCATTTTCTGCCATTTTTTCACTCTTTTCATTGGTGCCAGCCCCCCAAAACCAACAGGGTCGGCAAATCTGGGGCAAACGGCTAGCATGGATTTATCGATTGAACAATATGCAAATGCGCCAAAAATGGCGGATTTCCTAATTTATTGGTTGTCGGGGTGGTCCTTTTCCTTGAGGCGTGCTTTTGCCGCATCCTCTTCAGTCCGTTCTTCCCAATATTCCCCTTCGATGATGATGGTCTCATGGGGCCGTGCCTGTCCGCGCCGGACCACAAATTGCGCCATTCCAAGCTTTCCCAAGGCCAGCCGCACAGGCGGGATCAGCAGAAGCGCCCCGACAAAGTCGGTCATGAAGCCGGGGATGAACAGGAAAACCCCTGCAATTGCCAGAAAGAAGCCATGGACCAGACTGGCGCCCAAAGCCCCGCCATCCCTGGATGCCGCCTGCATTTCCTGGAACACCCTGATCCCCTGCCGCTTGACGATAGACAGGCCGACAGCTGCGGTGAGAATGCAGAGCGCGACTGTGGAAAGCGCGCCAATCTCTTCGCCGATGTCGATCAGAATGGCCAGCTCTGCCACCGGCAGGGCCAAAATTAACAAAAATATGATTAAGGGCATTTCTTGTTCTTTCTAACGATTACCCTTATCTATAAAGGAAGAGATGGTGCCCGGGTCAATAGTCGGGCAGAAATTCAGTGCATAAAAACGCTAATGAGACAGTAAAACATGGAATTAGTTATTCTTGCGGCGGTCGCGGCCTTTATTCTTCTTCGGTTGCGCTCCGAGCTTGGAAATAAAACAGGCAATGAGCCACTGCCACCGGCAGCGGGCAATATGCACGGACGCCACGATCACTCGGATGCCATGGGCGATGACAGTGCAGGCGATCGCCCTGATGTCATCATGGGCGACCAGACGGTTATTGACCTTGAGCAGAACCCGGCGCTGAGGAAGGCCTATCAGGATATCCGTCATGCGGACAGGTCTTTCGACCTGAACACCTTCATGACCGGTGCCAAGGCGGCCTATGAAATGATCTTGGAGGCCTTCTGGAAAGGCGACAAGGAGACGCTCAGGGAGTTTCTTGACGATTCCGTTTACGAGCAGTTCGCTGGCGCCGTTGACAAGCGCGAGGCAGACGGCCTGGTGGTTCATAACAAGATCCTTGATGTGACCGAGATGGATATCATCGGCGCGCAGCTGATTGACCGCACAGCGGAACTGACGGTCCATTTCCGCGCCGAGCTGATCGCTGTCACCAAAGACAAAGACGGCAATGTGGTTGAAGGCAATGTATCCGACGCTGTTGAGGTGAACGACAAATGGACCTTCGCGCGCGATACCAAGTCGCGTACGCCGATGTGGACCCTCGTGGCAACGCGGGCGGGCTAAGCCGTGGGCCGCGCGCTCAGCTATACAGTCGGGCTTTTGCTCCTGATCGCGCTGCCGCTTGCGGCAGCGTTTTTCCTTCTCTCCCATAAACCGAAGGGCCTTTTGTTCAGGCCAGTGCCATTTTCTGAACTGCCAGGCTGGGTTGCTGACGACCTCTCGCGTACGCTGCCGGCGCTATACAAAAGCTGTGACCGTATTCTTGGCTTTCCGGAAAACCGCCGCATTCCCGGTGCCCGCATTGGTGGCCACGCCCGCGACTGGGAGGCCGCGTGCCAGGATGTGTTGCTGGCAACCGATGATGCGTCGCTTAGGCATGTGCTTGAGGCGCATTTCCAGCCGCTTGAGGTGTCTGTGGGTGGCAACCCGGTTGGAGTATTCACCGGATATTATGAAACGCTGCTGCACGGAAGCGAGGTCAAGACCGCGCGCTATAGCGTGCCGCTTCACACCCGCCCGCCAGAGCTCGTGAGCGTTGACCTGGGCACCTTCCGTGCTGATCTGAAGGGGCGCCGCATTGCGGGCGAGGTGAAGGGCAACAAGCTTGTGCCTTATGCCGACCGGGCGGCGATTGCTGATGGCGCGCTTGATGGCCGCGACCTTGAACTTCTGTGGGTCGATGACCCGGTAGATGCCTTCTTCCTGCATATCCAGGGCTCTGGCCGGGTGCAGATGCCGGACGGCAGTTTACGCATGATCGGATACGCCGACCAGAACGGGCATCCTTACTATGCCATCGGTCGGACACTGATCGAAGACGGCGAAGTGGCGCGTGAAAATATGTCCATGCAGGCGATCCGCGCCTGGCTGGCGGACAACCCGGACCGCATGGACGCCCTGATGAACAAGAATGCCTCATATATTTTCTTCCGCGACTTGGGTGAAAGTGATGGGCCTTTCGGGTCTGCCGGTGTGCCGCTGACGGCGCGGCGCTCGCTGGCTGTTGACCGGCGGCACCTGCCGCTTCATGCGCCTGTTTGGCTTTCCACATCGCACCCCAACCCCCGCGGGCCTATGGCAGAGCCTGTTGCTTTCAATCATCTGATGGTGGCCCAGGATACGGGCGGCGCCATCAATGGCGAAATCCGGGGGGACGTTTTCTGGGGCTTTGGCGAAGAGGCCGAGCTGATCGCAGGGCCAATGAACAATGCGGGCCGCTATTGGCTGTTGCTGCCGAAGGCGCTCGCGGATCAGGCTGTCGGGGAATGATGCCGTGGCCAAAAAACCAAAGCTGAGCGAGCGAGACGAGGCCATCTGGCAGAAGGTGGCGGAAAGCGTGACGCCTCTGGGCGATCGGCCCGATGCCCCTCCCATTCCTCCGCGGCGCATGGTGCGCGACCTTCGGGAAGGCCAAGGCCTGCCAAGCGAGTGGCATTCCCGCCCCAGCCCCACACCCGACGCCCGGATTGATAGGAAGACGCGCCGGCAAATCACCACAGGGCGGCAGGAGGTGGACCGCTCGATCGACCTGCACGGCATGACACAGGAACAGGCCTTTCGGGTGCTGAAGTCCACCGTTGAAGGCGCGGTCAGGCGCGGTGACAAGACGCTTCTGGTGGTCACTGGCAAGGGCGGCAAGCGCTTTTCCCAGCTG
Source organism: Kordiimonas lipolytica (assembly GCF_042651265.1). Classification (GTDB taxonomy): domain Bacteria; phylum Pseudomonadota; class Alphaproteobacteria; order Sphingomonadales; family Kordiimonadaceae; genus Kordiimonas; species Kordiimonas lipolytica. The sequence continues at coordinate 512,870 of NZ_JBHSCR010000001.1, forward strand.
GACGCAACACCCGCGGCTTATAGGACCCGCGATGAGTTCGAACAGTTTGGCGGTGTGCTTCGGCGCATGGTGCCCCTGTGGCTTAATGGGCCTGAACTGAAGCCCTTCATCCAGTCCTACGGCCCGGCGGCACAGGAGCATGGCGGCGAAGGAGCCATGTATGTGATCCTGAGGCGCCGCTTGCCAGGCAGCCGAAAGGGAGGGGTATCATGACCCCTTTTGGCGAACGCCTGCGCGAGCTTCGGAAGAGACAAGGCATCAACCAGGCCGAACTGGCGGCGGCGCTTGATGTCTCGCCTGCCTATCTGTCGGCGCTTGAGCACGGCAAGCGTGGTGCCCCCAGCTGGGCCTTCATCCAGAAGGTGATCCAGTATTTCGGCCTGATCTGGGATGAGGCAGAGCAGTTGCAGGAGCTGGCGCAGCTGTCGAAACCCAAGGTCACCATTGATACGGCAGGCATGGATGAACGCGCGACGCTTGCGGCCAACCTGCTCGCACGCCGCATCGGCCGCCTTAATGACCGCGAGCTTGACCAGTTGCTGGCTTTCCTGAGCGATCAGCCCAGGGGCGGTTAGTTAGACTCATATTTCGCAATGGATCTTTTGGCACCATATAGCCAGCGAGGTGATCGGGCTCAAATTCAGTTCTGGTGACGCTTGGCTGTTCGCGTTCATTGTAATTCGGGTTATCAAGAGTTTGGAATCCAATGGAGAAGCGCTTTATTCTAATGTACCAGTTCGACAAGTGCTTTCTACGATAAAGGCTAAAAGAAAACCTAGCGACTTTTAGTCGTGCATTCTGACGATAATTTCTCCAGTACGTTCGAGATATTCACGATATCCGGGTGGCTTTCCTTCAGGCCCATGGACATCAGCATGTCTTTCTTCTGGGTCAGGTCCGCGATGCGTGTGGTGCATTCGTCCGGCTCCTCTTTCACCTCAACAACCTGCGGTTTCTGCAGGTCATGCAGAATGATATTCACCTGATTGAGGCGGGTCTGCATCTCGCTTGTCATCAGGCGCAGGCGGCGAACCTCTTCCTTCAGCACAACAACCTGATCTTCCAGAAGCTGGATGCGGGCCCTGTCTGCTTCATCGGTGGCGGCCAGGGCCGGCTGGGTTAAGAAAACAGCGCCGAGCGAAAGCGCAAAAACAAAACGCAACATGAACTATTCCTTCGGTCAGGACCCCTTGGGCGGGACCATATCAACATGGGCCAATTGGCTCAAGCTTCACATTTTCCGCTTAGGGAAGTTTGCTGCTGTCTGGTTTCAATAAGCTGGTTCATCAGCTGGACATAAAGCCGGTTTGGCTTTTCCGAAATCACAGTGCCACTGGCGTCCTTTTCCTGGACCATGGCTGGGATGTTCCTGATTTGCGCTTCAAGTGCCGCATAGGTTTCTCTTAGTACTGCGAGCTGTGCAATGCATCCCGACGGGCTCATCGCAGCATGCTTTTCCGGGCTTGTTCGACTTTGGCTTGATGTCGCCAGATGGTTGGAGAGCTGCACATAGGCCAGTACCGCAAGCGAAAGCGTGATAACCCCCAGGCAGGCTTTTGAAAATGTGTCGGTCATAATGTCCCCTATCCCTTGATAGGAGGCAGATTATAGCGGCGTGCTGCGGCTGGCAATGATTGATTGTGTATTATCAACCCAAAAGGGCGCTTGTGCAGGCGCGTTCGCGGGCCTGCATACCTTCTTCAAGAACCCGCTTTTCAAACCGCATCAATGTATGGGTTCGGTTCAGAAGCGTGATGCTTTCACCATCTGAAAGCTCATAGGTTACCTGTGCTGGGCTGCGCTGAAGGCGTTTGTCAATAAAGGCGATGGCCTGCCTGTAGGCTTTCATGGTGCTGATGCAGCGGGACGCCACGCCGATCATGGACTGGGTCTGTCCGTCACTTGCTTGCGTGGAAGCGGCTGCAGGCAAGGGCGCAGCAACTGCGATTGCCACCAATGTTACGTAACAAAGAGATAACCAGCGGGCTTTCCCGGTCATTGGCATTCTCCTGAGTTCAGACCAACAACTATAGCACAAAAATCGCTTCCCGGCGGAGCACTTTTGCTTGGCCTCGGCCGCGCCAATGGCACAGGTCCGGGCGAAGCATTCACCCAGTATCCCAGAAAACCTTTAACAACTTGAAAAGGAGAGCGTGCATGGCCGCGCAAACGGACCTGCCGTTCGACCAGTTCCGCCTGGTTCACAGGCAGGGGGCGGGCGGCGTCCTTCAAAGCCACATCCATGTGTCGCACCGGCGGCTGGGTGGTAACCGCGGCTTGGTGGAAACCCTGTTCCGGGACGCGGAGGGTGTACGTGCCGTGCCGGGCATTGTGGGCGCGGGTGCAACCACGCTGGCGGCCGCTGAATAAGGCGGAGTGGCGCTTCTGCAATCTTTGGTATAATTTACACCCTCATGCACCAAGGGAGAGCAGCCATGGCAGACCCAGAAACCAACGCAGATGATTTCCTGAAGGACGTGATTGAGCCAGTCCTGAAGGACATGGCGATGGACGGTGCGGCTGCGGAAAAGCTTCTGATGATGACGGCGTGCCACGAAAGCATGGGCTTTCGCTACCGGGTGCAGCAGGGCGGCCCGGCGCTTTCCTACTTCCAGGTTGAGCCCAATACGCTGAACGACCTGTATGAAAACTATCTGGCTTTTCGGCCCGACATGCAGGCGCTGGTGGATGCGTATCTGCCAGAGGAGCTGGACCGGCTGGAAGCGCTGGAGACAGACGACAAATATGCCTGCGCCGTGGCGCGGATGATTTATTGGCGGGTGCCGGAAGCCCTGCCGCATGTGACAGACGACGAAGGCCTGGCGGCCTACGCCAAGAAATACTGGAACACCGAACAGGGCGCGGCGACAGCGCAGAAATATCTGGACGACTATCGCCGCTATGGCCCGAACCCGGAGCCGGTTGGTTGGGCCTAAGGAAATATATCAGCGCTTCTGCTGACAGCCTGCGACTTGAACTTTCATCTTCTCGTTGGCCGGCAGAGGTCTGTTTTACCGTTTTCAAGGACATTTGAGGTATGTCGGATCCACTGATCAGAAGGGTTGGTTCTGGATCATATCACGATGATCAGGCGGGTGCGTGTCTGCTAGGCAGATATACCGCTTACACATATACATACGCCCGATATCGCATGATAAATCACTGCAGCTCAGGAGGACCTACGCCGCGCGTGAGATCAAGTATTTAGATACCAGCAATAAATATGGATTTTCTCATTTTTGGATGGCCATAACAGGCGCCAATTTCATATGGAACTAACCGCCATGCATATGGGGGGCCATGAAAGGTGGAGGGGACGACATGGATCTGGGACTTTGCTCAACAAGCCTTGCGGTCAAGGACCTGAAGGCATCGCGTGCCTTTTATGAAGCCCTTGGCTTTGTGGTCGAATGCGGCGCGGAAGAGGACAAGTGGCTGTTCATGGCAAATGGCAATAGCCGTATTGGCCTGTTTGAGGGCATGTTCGATACCAATATCCTGACCTTCAACCCGGCTGACGCGCGAGCCGTACAGGCGACGCTTCAGGCGGCAGGTATCGCGCTTGATATGGAGGCAAAGGAAGGCGAAGGGCCCTGCACCCTAATGCTCACAGACCCGGACGGCAACAAGATCATGCTGGACCAGCTCTGATGCCGCGTAAGGTTGAGTATGGCCTGGGCGCAGTGCTTATGCTGGTGCTTCTTGGCATCGCCATTTTAGGCCCGAAAGGGTTTTTCCCGGATGCCTATGGCGCCCGTGGTTGCCTGCTTGGCGTGTTCCTGATGATGCACTGGCGGCGTAGTCACTTTGGTGTACTCCTGACAAAGCAGGTTCTGCTATCCGGACTGGCCGGCGCGTTTATTGGGAGTGTCGTGGGCCGTTTTCTAATGCCGACGCCCCCCGGCTGGTCTTTTGAGACGGCTATGGTCATGCCGTCCGCCCTGTTTCATGCAGCGCTTATGGTGGCCAGTTTCCATTACCTTACGCTTGGGCGTGGGCGCATGCCTTAGGGAGTGACCTCGATTTCGATCATCTGGTCATAGTCATCCCAAGGGCCGTGATCCACATGGATGCTGCCCTTCCAGATGCCGGGCTTGAACCCGCCTTCGGGTTTCTCGAGCCCCATGAAACCTACATAGGCTTGGTGGCTCTTTTCCATGTTGATTTTATTGTCCAGCACGACTTTACCGTCCGGATCTGTGATGGTGAAATGCCAGATATCGCTGCGTTGGGGGTGGAAGCCGCGCCCAACCAGTAGCATGGCTTCGCTATCCGACGGTATGGTCTTGGGGCCTGGCTGCCACATGTTTTCGAGATCCCTGGGTTCAGTGCTGAATTGAGCAGGCAGCGGCACGAACGACTGGTACGGCACTTTGTCGGCCCAAAGGCTTTGCCCGTCGGCCTCGCAGCTGGTTTCAAACTTGCCGCCGTCGAATGGGTCTACCAGGCTGCCGCTAAGGCGCGTCGTGAAATGCAGGTGCGGGTATTCGGTCAGGCCGGACATACCGACCTGGCCAAGCACATCACCAGCAGCTACTGTGTCGCCGGGCGTTACGCGCAGGCTGCCCTGCTTCATATGGCAATATTGGGTCTGCCAGCCCTGACCGTGGTCGATCACGATACCGTTGCCGCATTCCTGGCCTTTGGTGTCGTCTGTTCCTGCCTTGCGAACAGAGGCATCCTCAACACCATCCCTTAGGCGAAGGATGGTTCCCGGCGCTGCTGCGAGAACGGAGACGCCCGCTTTCATGCGCGCCAGGTCGCTGATGGCAATATCCGTACCTTTGTGGCCGTTCTGGGTGCTGGAGCCGCAAGTGTGATCCGCTGCCACGTCGCCAGCCTCTCGGTCCACATAGCGGGCAATCCAACAATCTTTCCCAAGTTTGCATGCCATCGGGAATGAAAGAGAAAAGCCGCTTTCGGCGTCCTTCATAGCCTGTGCTTCCGAAAGCGTCTGGCTTTCTTTCTGGTTTCCGGTCTGTGCTTTACCGTCTTCAACGGGCACGATCAGCGTTTCTTCGCGCGTCACTTTCTTGAACACCAGCGTGGCGATGATCAGGGCGAAAATGACAGCGGCGACCAGGCCCGGTTTGTTATACAAATCCCGCATGATGCGCGACGCTCCTTCAGCAGCAATTGAGTTCGGCCATACAAAACATCACTGCGACTGCAATCACAAGGGGAAATCCTGTCCGAACTTTCATTTTCGCTTTCCGAGCGCTCTTTTATTCGGCAGAGTGCGCGCCATGACGATCATGCCAGACACCCTCAGTTTTCTAGACGCTGCGCTCCTTGTGGGCGTGAGCTTCTTTACCTCCTTCCTGTCGGCCTCGATGGGCATTGGCGGCGGTGTAGCGCTTCTGGCGGTGATGGCGCAGGTGATGCCGGCGCTTGCCATCGTGCCTGTGCACGGCGTGGTTCAGCTTGGCTCAAACGCAGGGCGCGCCTATTTGATGCGCGAGGCTATCGTCTGGCGGATTGTGCTGTATTTCCTGATGGGCAGTCTGATTGGGGGTCTTATCGGCGGTCAGATTGTTGTGGCCCTGCCCGCAGCAACGCTTCAGCTGGTGCTCGGGCTTTTCGTTCTCTATTCCTTGTGGGGGCCGATGCCCAAGCCGTCCGCCGACCATAAAAGTATGGCTTTTGTCGGATCTAGCGGCGCGCTTTCAACGCTTTTGACCATGTTTGTTGGGGCTACCGGGCCGTTTGTGGCGGTGGTGGTGAAGATGTTTTCGCTGTCGCGTCTGGCCCATGTAGGTACTTTTTCCGCCTGTATGGTGGGCCAGCATACGGTCAAGATCGTGGTGTTTGGTGTGCTTGGCTTTGCCTTTGGCGCCTATCTGCCGCTGATGGTTGCCATGGTGGCAACCGGCTTTCTGGGCACCTGGGTGGGGCGTCATTTTTTGGTGAAATCAACGGATGAGCGCTTTGGCCGTTGGCTCAATATTATCCTGACGCTTCTGGCGGCCCGCCTTTTGTGGCAGGGCGCTCAGGGCTTCTTTGCCTAATCTTCCGGGTTAGTCTTTTCAGCAAGGTTGCTAAGCCCTTGCGCGTGCAGTTCGGGCTCATTTTGTTAAGTATTATTTTTCGGCCCTTGATGAAGCCACAAATTGGAGAGTCGAAGCTGTGTAAGAAGCTAGCGGATATCCCGTTTTAGCTTTTTTCAAAGATACGCATGGCGTCTTGTGTGCCGATTCCAATCGCCTCCGCAAGGCATATGAACTCAACCACATCGATGCGCCGTTCACCACTCTCGATCTTGCTGATCATCTGCTGATGAACCCCGAGTTTTTCTGCCAGATCACTTTGCAGCAAGCCGTGCTTGATGCGCTCTTCCTTCAGGTAATCTCGTAGCTTCTTATACCTCGGGTCGTTCTTGTCTGCGATCATTGTTGGGGTCCAATTGGTTGGTGACCCTCAAGCTGCTATACCCTAAAACCTTGTACCCCAAATTCATGTACCCTATATTAGGGTTTTAATTCATTGGGGAGAATTCCATGAAATTCCATCTACTACTTGTATTCGGGCTTTCGCTAATGCTGACAGCCTGCGGTTCTGATACACCGACCGTCAGTGACGGTGCAGACTTTGAAACCAGCCTTGCAGCCGTTGTGGCTTCAGAGCTGGATGGCAAGAGACTACCCATTGCCCTGAAGGTAATTGAGCGCCGGGCTGGCACTGATGCGATTGCAGCGTCCGATAACGTCATTGACGCTTTTGATGCCGCTTTGTTTCCTGCAGGGAACGAACGACTGGACGGGTATGCCAAGCAAGTGTTGGGCCCGGACTATATGCTTGAGCTTCACGAGTACAGGCTCCAACAACAGATGCGGGGAAATTTTCTATCCAAGGGGGAAGAGCTTAATTACAGGACAGAACGCCGCAAGAGATACGAAGAGGCGAAGAAGCGCGCTCTTTATGCGGACACGCTTTACAGGAAGTGGCTGAGTGGACTGACGGCAGAAGATATCTTGCCTCTTGGTGCCAGGATGCTTCGAGAGGAGCACGTAGCGGAGCTGGCAGCCTTTGATGAGCGGGTTCAGAAGCTCGACGGTAAGATCAAAGCCCTAAAAGACGAGGCCAAATCCAGCGAGGATTTTCTCAAACAGATTGAGGTTGGCTTCCCTCCAGAGGGTGTCAGCCGCCGCAATGACCCTGTTCCGGTGCGAGTTGTCAATCGCTCCCAGAAGAACCTGGCGACTATTACGCTGCAGGTGATTGCTGTGGGCGCCAATACCAGGACGCCAATGCAGCAACTGCATACCTATCGCATTGATGTGCCGGCTGGTGCCATGAAAGTCTTCCGGACCCATGACTTCATGAAGTGGGCTTTGGATATTCAGGCAGCGGGGAACCTGCCTGGTGCGCCGTTTGACAGCTATGACTTGGCGATTGTTGCGGCGACAACGGATCAAGGTGAAGTGTTTAACATTGATGTGGAGCCAGGCCTTGAGAAGTTGGACTTTGAAATGAGAACCCTTGTTGAGGACAGGCATGCGCTTATGGAGAAGCATCGTCAGGAGCTTGCGAGGCTAGAGGTGGCGTCTTAGCTTCGTAAGGGACATGTATTGAGTTTGTACCCCATTTGTTCTCGATAATGCTTGCAATAAACCCCGAAATAGGGTATGGTGTAACTCCTACATTGGGAAACACACAAGGGAGTTACACCCATGCTCTATAGACCCAAAAGGGGCCAGAAGGGATTGCTGATGGCCCGCCAGCTTAAGAAGCTATCGGTTAAGGCTGGTCTTCACCGCAGCAATCGTGTCCGGCCTGAGGCCTCAAGCCTCCAAATGGCTCGGTCTGTTATTACCTGGCTGATTTCTGGCTCCACCTTTCTCTTTTCCACTTTCCAACCAACTGACCTGAGCTTCTAGGAAACCTCGATGACCTTGTCCTTTGCACATTCGAGCCAGCGAATAGGCATAGCTGCTTTCTCAGCTTCACCACTGACGATCAGCTTCAAGGGCATTTTCCATGGCATACGTACTGGACTGGCGGGTTCTAGAACCTGCGGATTATATCGAATCCAAAGATAAGATCATTCAGCATCTCACTACTGCTTCACAGCATTCTTCCAAGATCAAGCTCACTACCGACAGCAGCTTCTCCGACATTGAGCAGGAGGCGCGGCGTCTTGCGCTCACAGGCCAAATCGACGAGCGGGACGATGATTTCATCCTGATGATGATGCTTGCGGCCGCGGGTGGTGTTGAGGCTGTCGCATACTTTCCGATCCAGGTGCTTGATGAACTTCGTGGGAAATCCTTTTGGCCCGAAAGCTGCGACATCGAGGATTTGATGGGCAGCTGGGACTGTCACTTACGTGGCCGGGCTATGGGAAGCTCTTGTGATCAGGCGCGGCAGCAAAAAACGCTGGGCTCGGGCAATGAAGCAGCACCATTGACAGAGTTGGAGAATGGCGCACCTATCTCTGCCTCGTCAGTTAGCGGCATGGCTCAAATTCTGGTAACACAAGCCAGCGACGTTAAGGTAAAGTTGTCACCAACCTATCAGGCGCTGAAGCACCCGCTTCCATTCGGTGGCGCAAAAAGGCCTTTGGACGTCGGGGAACAATTGCTGGCGGAATTTCCTCAAATGGCTGGCCAGCTTCAACATTTGATTTCTAGCCTGGGTTTGATGGCTGTTTCAGGACAGTCATGCCTGACAATGGATCCAATTCTGGTGACAGGTCGCGCGGGAGTGGGCAAGACATATTTTGCAAAAAGGCTGGCGACGCTTTTGCAGTTGCCGCTCCACCTGCATTCCGTTGGAGGCAATTCAGACAATAGAAGTTTAAAAGGAACCTCAATGGGTTGGTCGACAGCTGAGCCGTGTCTGCCGGTGCGTGTTATTGCACAACAGAAGTGTCCGAACCCTGTCATCATTATCGATGAAGTAGAGAAAGCTAGTCGCGGCAGCATGAATGGGGACGTTCAGGATACCCTTCTTGGGTTTCTGGATACAGAAACCTCCAGAGCCTACTTCGATGAGGCGTTGGGATGTACGGTCAACTTGTCATTTGTGAACTGGATTTTGACATCTAACTCTTCTGATAAGCTGACGCCTCAACTTCGGTCCCGTTGTCAGATCTTAAATTGGCTACCGCCAGGGCCGGAACATGTTGAGAATCTTGTATGGGCTCTTCAGCGAACAATTGCAGCAGACGCAGGTCTACCTTTGGCTCTTATTGAGCAGTTTCCGGCGGATACGCTTTCCATGCTGAGGGTGTTTTATAAGAAAAGCAGCAATATCAGGAGCTTGAGGCATGTGGTAGGAAAGTTGACGCTGAGGGATCTAACTCGTCCGGGGCGGCAGCTGCATTGATTAAGTCTGGGTTGGGGGGTGGCTAAGGTGCGGGGAGCACGAATTCGTAGAATCGGCGCCCGCACTTAGCCTGTACCATTAAGTTGGAATCAAACCCTCTTGGCTTAGCCGGAGGTCTGTTAGGTGCGAAGCATAAGTGTGGATTGGTTCCTTGGATCCAGTGAGGTAAATGAAATTGCTCATTTTTTGAGCTTCTATATGGAATAGCTGGGGCATGTTACGCTTACAAGGAGTAAAGCCGGATGTAAGTACGGCATTTTCAAAGATGGCTTATAAATTGAACATAAAGCTGTTTTATGGTTACTTTATTGACCATATCAGCAAGATTAACAAGAGGTGTGTGAGTGGCGAAGGTTAGCAAGCGGCCCTATAGTAGGTCTGCAAAGGTTAGTGCTGCAAGCGATTAAAGCTGCGCGGCTCAAGCTGAAGATGCCAGCACAGGAATTGGCCGAAAGGCTGGGAGTTGCCAGGGGTACACTGCGCAACATTGAAAATGGGCTGCTCAATGTTGAAATAGTGCATTATCTCGAAGCTGCGGCCCTATTGGGCTTGAATATTTTTTTTCCAACCGGAAAATCTTCTGAAGATTTGCATGGGGACCTAGAAGAAATTCTTGAATTACTCCCGGAGCGCGCACGTAGGCAGAAGATAAAGATCGATGACAATTTCTGATACCTATGAAAAGGCATATGTCTGGATCTGGCTGGACGGAGCCTCTGAGCCTGTCGTTGCAGGGCAAGTTACCCGTGCGGGACGTCAATTGGTCTTCACATATGGTCGTTCCTACCTATCCAACCCTGACGCAATCTCAATTTATGAACCAGAGTTGCCTTTAAAACAGGGTGCAAGGTACCCACAGCCGGGCCTCGAGGTGGCAAATTGTCTCAGGGACGCTGCCCCTGATGCTTGGGGGCGTAGAATTATCATAAACCAGCGCACGGGACTGACGGGTCGCGAGGTTGATACGGGACTATAATTAGATCAGGTGCTAAATCATGGCACTTCCATAGGTGGCGCTCGCCCAAAAGCGTTGATCACTGATGGAACCAAGAAATATGTGGCAAAATTCTCTTCGAGTAATGATCTCTATAGTGTTGTAGGTGCAGAGTTTGTTGCCATGCGCCTGGCGGAACTCGTAGGCATTTCTGTGGCGCCTGTCCAATTGATCGAAGCCGCAGGCCGGCAGGTACTTCTTGTCGAGCGTTTTGATCGTATCGCCCAAAGTGGAGGCTGGACCCGTAAGGGAATGGTGTCAGGCCTCACGATTTTGGGCCTGTCAGAACTGAATGCGAGGTACGCTTCATATGAGGACCTTGCCACAGAGGTTCGGTGGAATTTCACCGCCAGCACAGCAACGTTGGCGGAATTGTTTAAACGACTAGTGTTCAATATCCTAGTTGGAAACACGGATGATCATGCTCGAAATCATGCGGCTTTCTGGGATGGCCAGCGGCTAAGTCTCACTCCTGCATATGATATTTGTCCTCAGGCAAGGACAGGCCGTGAGGCAACACAGGCTATGTTGATACGAGGTAGCGACCGTTCCAGCAGGATTTCCAGTTGTCTTCAAGCCGCCCACCAGTTTCTTTTATCAGAAGAACAAGCGATAAGTATCATCGAGAGCCTTCTGGATGTAATTGGTGAGCACTTCATTGCTGTGGCTGCTGAGGCATGCGTTTCGCCGAAGGACAGAGCAATCTTAGCTGGAAACCAGTTCCTAAATCCTTTATCGACAGAGTGTTTGACTGGTGATGCGGGAAGGCTAAGGCTGAGAGCTGAAGAGGTTAGGCGGGAGATAATGTAGAGGTTGTTGCCCGGCCCCAACCATAGTTTCGGGAAGGGCATTGCTTCGGTATTTGGGTCGGTGGCGCTTTAAGCCTTATCTTTGGTTGCTCCTCCAGAATCCGTAAGGGTTTCTGGAGGAGATATAGGACCAGAGTCCATTCTTTTTGCCGATTTTCTTGGAAGCGGTGTGGGTGCATTTCCGCTCAAGTTACTTCGACATCGAGTTGGAAGCGCATGTGGTACACTCAGAAGTCGGGCTGTCGGCAGATTGACTGCATTGGTTGTTTGCTCCTAACTCCATAGCCCTCAGATGGCAGTTAGTGATGCGAACTTGTGCAATATTCGACTGATCCGGCAAGGGGACATTTGTGCCATCTGCTGTAGGTCCAAAGCTCCCTCCTTTCATTGCCTGGTTTGTGTGTGCATAATGGCAGCCTGCAGTATTGTCGTTGCTGTGGCCCATTAGTGCTCCGAGTGCGTCTCTCCCATCAAGGCCCCAATAGCGTTTCATATTAGCGGCAAACTGATGGCGCGCTGTGTAGAGGGTGATGCGTCTCTTTTTTGCTTTCGGAGACATTTTTTGATGAGCCTGTCGGAAGGCACGCCGAATTCGCTCCATGAAGACGACGAACGTAGTGTCCTCCAGCTCCATCCTGATAACATCGATGGTGGCTCTAATCAGTTGGTATGCCGCGTCGTCAAAATTGAGCAGGTGCAGATAGCGATACTCTCCGCATGCTCTGCCGTTACTATATTTCGCATTCTTCACAATGAGAACACGAGGCTCGTCTTCATCGAGACATGCGGATTGCCATTCGATGGGCCGAAGGCCCAGGAAAATAGTCGATTTGAAAATCATAGCGGCTGTGAGACCGTCACTCCCCAAGGACATCAGCGTGTCTTCAAATAGTGGATATGTTTTTTCTGGCACAGATTTGCGCCTTATGTAGGTTTGCTTTTGGTGTTTTTTGGGGAGTTTTCCAGCGTTGACGCTATTGAGCATGTTGTGAAGATCATAGATCTCCTCGCATGCCCTATCGCATACCATCAACATCTCAAGGAAGAAATTTATAGCTGCCCGAGTCCAGCGAAACGTCGCACGGGTTTGATCGGTCCTCGTGATAACCTGATTTATAAAATCTCTCAGGTTGCTTTTTCTTGCACCCTTTACGACACAGCGGATATATCGCCAGATTGTCTCATTGCTGCACTGTGTAATCTGCACATCCGCGCCTCTCGCACGGGCCCATGCCAAGTTCTCGAAGTTGGCTACCGCCTCCTCGATTTCTTCTTCAGTGGCTCCTTCTCGAACAACTGTGTACGGAAAATGCCCCAACTGGAACCCAGCTTCGCGGACGATGTCGTCAAATTCCGCCTTAAATGGTGAATAGTAGCGAACATAGTTTTGAACTTGGATGTAGGAGGTTCTAAGTGCATTGAGGTCGGCTTTGAGGGTGCTTTCCAAGCCCATCAGCTTCGCCAAATTTTCTTGGGCGGCAGGGCATTTAAATATCTCTATCTGGTTCATGCATATAGTTTGCGCATGACGATTTTTCTTGAGTTGATCTTTAGTAGTTTCAAAACGCTCGGCGATTCGTTGGGTGACGGTTAGCATGTTTCTGACTCCTTGGTCTGTTGGACTGTTGAGCTTCGTGCTCGCTAACGCCAATTCTAGCTTCTGGAAATGTAAGAACCGGTTGGAAAGTGATAGAATCAGCCCTTGGTTAGTCGGACTGGATAAAAAATCCCGCTATCTTATTGATTGTATTAATAAATTTTTTTGAAAAAAATGCGTGTCAAGGTCTCGCGACCAGTTAGTTCGTTATGAAATTGAAAAGTGGCAAATTGAGAACGCATTTGATGACGCGTAAAATGAAGCCTCGCAGCAGCTCCAGCGAGTGTGTTCCGACGCTTGGCTTTCATTGAAAGGCTGGAATGTTCCCTGGCGGCCTAAAAGCCCAAACCCCACCTTGAGAATATTGTCCGCTAAGAGGCACCGGCGATCCGCTATTGATCGTTGCCAACAGGTAATCCGTTCGTAATTTTCCGAAGGCTTGTCAGAGTTGCTGGCAACCGCCTAAAGGCCACTGCCATAGAGGTTGTCTCTTGGAGGGAGCGAACACCAGCTACTTTGGAGCACGTTTTATATAACGTTAGCGCTTCTGGCTGACTGATGTCTTTGGCATGGGCCAGAGGGCTACCTAGTTCAACCTTCCCGGCTTGCTTTTTCCTCAAGCCCCGACAGGCCTTCGCGGCGCGCGAGTTCAAGCGCCACATCCTGAAGTTTGTAGCCGCGGGATTTCAAGAGCACCATCAGGTGGAACATCAGGTCGGCGCTTTCGTTGATGATGCCGATATCATCGTCCATCGCCACAGCCATAGCGGTCTCAACCGCTTCTTCGCCCACCTTCTGTGCGATCTTGCAGGGGCCTTTTTTATAGAGCTTGGCCACATAGCTTGTATCCGGGTCAGCCGATTTGCGCTCTTCAAGCGTTTCTTCAAGCCGAAGCAGCATATCAAGTGCACTGGTCATAAGACTGTCTCCCTTACCGGAATGCCTGCCGCCGCCATATGGGCCTTGGCCTCGGCAATCGTATAGTGGCCAAAGTGGAAAATCGAGGCCGCAAGCACGGCAGAGGCGTGCCCGTCGCGGATGCCTTCCACCATATGATCGAGGTTCCCGACGCCGCCCGAGGCGATCACCGGAATATTCACGGCGTCAGAGATCGCGCGCGTCAGCTCGATGTTGAAGCCCTCGCGCGTGCCGTCCCGGTCCATGCTGGTTAAGAGGATCTCACCCGCCCCGAGCGATGCCACCTGTTTGGCATATTCAACCGCGTCAATGCCGGTTGGCGTGCGGCCGCCGTGGGTGAACACTTCCCAGTTGCCGGGTGCGACTTCCTTGGCGTCCACGGCCACGACAATGCACTGGGAACCGAATTTTTCGGCGAGTTCCTTGACGATCCCGGGGTTGTTCACCGCGGCCGTCATCAGCGACACCTTGTCCGCACCTGCGAGCAACAGTTGCCGGACATCGTCTTCCGTGCGCACGCCGCCGCCGACTGTCAGCGGCATGAAGCAGGCTTCCGCCGTGCGCTTTACGACATCCAGCAGGATGCCGCGGTCCTCGTGGCTGGCGGTGATATCGAGGAACGTGAGCTCGTCGGCGCCCGCGGCGTCATAGACCCGCGCCTGCTCCACCGGGTCGCCGGCGTCAACAAGATCGACGAAATTGACACCCTTGACCACGCGCCCGTCTTTCACGTCCAGGCAGGGAATGATCCGTGCTTTCAGCATCAAGCACCGCCTTTCGCGACTTTGAGCGCTTCCTTAAGGTCCAGTCGGCCGTCATAAATGGCACGGCCGGTCACAACCCCTTCAAGATTGCCCACCTCTGCCACGCGGTGGATGTCGTCAATGTCCTTGACGCCGCCTGAGGCGATCACCGGGATCGAAACGGCCTTCGCGAGGTCTGATGACGCTTCGGCGTTTACGCCGGTCAGCGTGCCGTCGCGGTCGATATCGGTGTGGATGATGGCGGCCACGCCCGCGTCCTCGAACTTAAGCGCGAGTTCCGTGACTTCAAGTTCCGATGCTTCGGCCCAGCCTTCAACGGCAACCATGCCGCCCTTGGCGTCGATGCCCACGGCGATCTTGCTGGGGAACAGCTTGCAAGCTTCCTTGACGAGCGAGGGGTTCTTGACCGCAAGCGTCCCCAGGATCAGGCGCGAGATACCGGCTTCCAGCCAGCGCTCCATGGTTGCGATATCGCGAATGCCGCCGCCCAGTTGCACGGGCACGTCAACAGCCGCCAGAATGGCGTCTACGGCAGCGGCATTCACGGGCTCTCCCGCAAAAGCGCCATTGAGATCCACCAGATGCAGCCAGGGACAGCCCGTGTCTACAAATTCGCGCGCTTGCGCCGCCGGATTGTCTGAAAAGACAGTCGCGGCCTCCATGTCGCCCTTATAAAGGCGCACGCAGTTGCCGTCCTTAAGGTCAATCGCTGGATAAACGGTAATCATGGTCGCCACTCCAAAAAGCTGCTGATCAGTTTCAGCCCCACACGCTGGCTTTTTTCAGGGTGAAACTGGGTGCCGATGATATTGTCGTGCCCCACTATGGCGGTCACGCGGCCACCATGACGCGTGAACCCGAGGAGCGAGTCGTCGCTCTCGAGCACCATATGATAGCTGTGGACGAAATAGGCGTGGTCGCCCGCCTCCAGCGCACCCGCTACCGGGTGCTTTAGGCCAGCGTCTGTCAGTTCCACCACATTCCAGCCCATGTGCGGGATCTTGAGGCTTGGGTCATCCGGCGTCATTTTCTCGACATTGCCGTCGATCCATCCCATGCCCTTGTGGGTGCCGTGCTCGTGGCCTTCTTTCGCAAGCAGGTGCATGCCCACGCAGATACCCATGAAGGGGCGACCCTCATGGTGAACGCGGGTGTTGATTGCCTCGCGCATGCCGTCTATGGCCAGCAGTCCCTTGCGGCAATCGCCGAATGCGCCCACGCCGGGCAGGACGATGTGGTCGGCTTTTGCCACCACATCCGGGTCGCTGGTGACGGTGATGGTGCGCTCAAGGCCGCTATCCTTGGCTGCGCGCGCAAAGGCTTTCTCCGCGGAACGGAGATTGCCCGAGCCATAATCGATGATGGCAACGGTGTCTGGCATCAGATCTGCTCCGGCTGGTTTAAAGGCTGCCGCCCAGCGTACCTTTGGTGGAAGGCACAGCGTCGGCTTTGCGCGGGTCGGTCTCTGTCGCGGCCCTGAGGGCACGGGCAACGGCTTTGAAACAGCTCTCAATAATATGGTGGCTGTTGGTGCCGTAGAGATTTTCCACATGCAGCGTCATGCCTGCCGCGAACGCAAAAGCGCGGAAGAATTCCTCAAAGAGTTCCGTGTCCATCTCGCCGATCTTGTGGCGGGGAAAATCCACCTTCCACACCAGGAACGGGCGGCCGGAAATATCGATCGCGGCGCGCGACAGCGTCTCATCCATTGGGATATAGGCGTTGGCGTAACGGGTGATGCCGGTCATATCGCCAAGCGCCCGCTTGATCGCGGTGCCGATGACGATGCCGCAGTCTTCCGTGGTGTGGTGACCGTCGATATGCAGGTCGCCCTTGGCCCTGAGCGTCAGGTCCATCAGGGAATGTCGGCTCAGCTGCTCCAGCATATGATCGAGGAAACCAATGCCGGTATGGACGTCGTACACACCTGTGCCGTCCAAGTTCAGCTCGACGGAGATTTCCGTCTCTTTGGTTTTCCGTTCATATGTTGCGGTGCGCATGCGTCACTCCTGATTAAGCGCTGTAGGGCGTCAAAAAAGACCCCAAAATCATTGATAGCCCTGCTATTAAGCATATTCTGGCATTATGACGAACAATTTCTTTTGAAACAAAAGACAATATTCCGTCACCTTTAACTATAGCGCGATTGTTTGTGATTTCCCTTACGGGGCTTGAGGCGTGCTGGATTGCTTCCTATATGAGGCTGAACCACAAAAAGAAAAAAGGACACTGTCCCATATGACACAGTTCAATAGTGAACTCCCCACATGGCATGCCACGACCATCTGCTCAGTCCGCAAGGACGGCAAGGTGGTAATCGCGGGCGACGGCCAGGTATCGGTTGGCGACACGGTGATGAAAGCCAATGCGCGCAAGGTGCGGCATCTGGCGGGCGGCAAGGTGATTGCCGGGTTCGCGGGCGCGACCGCAGACGCCTTCACCCTTTTTGAGCGCTTAGAGGCCAAGCTTGAGCGCCACCCCGGTCAACTGGCCCGCGCGTGCGTCGAGCTCGCCAAGGACTGGCGTACGGATAAATACCTCAGGCAGCTGCAGGCCATGATGATTGTGGTGGATGAGGCAACATCGCTGGTAGTGACAGGTAACGGTGACGTACTTGAACCCGAGCACGGCGTGGTCGCCATTGGCTCAGGCGGCAACTATGCTTTAGCTGCTGCCCGCGCGCTTTATGACCAGCCGCTTTCGGCCGAAGAGGTTGCGCGCAAGGCTATGAAGATCGCCGCCGATATCTGCGTCTACACCAACGAAAATGTCGTGGTCGAGACGATGGACGCCGCGCCAAGTGCCGATAAAGAATAGTCAGGAGTACCCCTTATGACCAGTTTTTCCCCGCGCGAGATCGTGTCCGAGCTCGACCGCTTCATCATCGGCCAGAAGGACGCGAAGCGCGCTGTTGCTGTGGCGCTTCGGAACCGCTGGCGCCGCCAGCAGCTTGAAGGCCAGATGCGTGACGAGGTTCTGCCCAAGAACATCCTGATGGTTGGTCCAACCGGTGTAGGCAAGACCGAAATCTCCCGCCGTCTGGCAAAGCTTGCGGAAGCGCCTTTCATCAAGGTCGAGGCCACCAAGTTTACCGAAGTTGGCTATGTGGGCCGCGACGTAGAGCAGATCATCCGCGACCTGATCGAGAATGCGATCCTGATGATGCGCGAGAAAAAGCGCAAGGAAGTGACTGCCAAGGCTGAAGTGCAGGCGGAAGAGCGCGTGCTGGACGGCCTTGTGGGCCCAGGCGCGTCAGAGGCCACGCGTCAGAAGTTCAGGAAGATGCTGCGCGAGGGTGAGCTGGCGGACAAGGAAGTCGAGCTTGAGGTTGAGGACACCTCGAACCCCTTCCCGCAGATGGATATTCCCGGCATGCCCGGCGCTAGCGTTGGCATGCTGAACCTTGGCGACATGTTTGGCAAGGCCATGGGTGGCCGCAAGGTGAAGAAGCGCCTAAAGGTTTCTGAAGCTTATGAAGTGCTGATGACCGAAGAGGCCGACAAGCTGGTGGACGACGAAAGCATCACCCGCGAGGCGATCCATTTGGTGGAGAACCACGGCATTGTCTTCCTGGATGAGGTGGACAAGATCTGTGCCCGCCAGGATGCGCGCGGCGGCGATGTCAGCCGCGAAGGCGTGCAGCGGGACCTGCTGCCGCTGATTGAAGGCACGACTGTGTCCACCAAACATGGCGCGATCAAGACGGATCATATCCTCTTTATCGCATCTGGCGCCTTCCATCTGGCAAAGCCAAGTGACCTGCTGCCTGAGCTGCAGGGCCGCCTGCCGATCAGGGTGGAGCTGAGCGCTCTCACGGAAGAGGACTTCAAACGCATTCTCACCGAGCCTGACTATAGCCTGATCCGCCAATATACCGCGCTGATGGGCACCGAGGAGGTGACGCTGACCTTCATGGAAGACGGCATCAACGAGATCGCGCGTATCTCCGCGCACTTTAACGAGACGGTTGAAAACATTGGCGCCCGCCGCCTGCATACCGTGCTTGAAAAAGTGCTGGAGGAGATCAGCTTCGATGCATCGGACAAGTCCGGCACCAGTATTACGGTGGATGCAGCCTTTGTGCGCGAGCATATGGGCGAACTGCTTGAGACAGACAACGACCTGTCGAAATTCATCCTGTAGCGCTTGCTGGAACAAAGAATGTCAGACCCGGTCGCAGGCAACTGTTGGCCGGGTTTTTCTTTGGCCTTGAAGGGCCTGACGGGCGGGCTATAGTGACGGCGAAGACATGATCGAAGGAGCGTCCCATGGCCTATGACACCAATAATATCTTCGCGAAAATCCTGCGCGGCGAAATCCCCTGCAACAAGGTCTATGAAGACGAATTCGCCCTGGCGTTCCATGACATCAACCCGCAGGCGCCCATCCACGTGCTGGTGATCCCGAAGGGCGAGTATGTCTCCATGGCGGACTTCTCGGCCTCGGCCCCCGCTGATCTGATGGTCGGCTTTTTCCGCGCGGTTGGCAAAGTGGCCGACGAGCTTGGCCTTGTTGAGCCCGGCTACCGTATGCTGGCGAACGCCGGTACCAATGCGCACCAGGAGGTGCCACACCTGCATATCCATCTGTTTGGCGGCAAGTCGCTTGGCCCGATGCTGGACACCAGCTTCGGCGTCTGAGAGATGACAGACCTGCCAATCATCCAACGCGCGAAGGGGTTTGCTGATCGCACCGCCTTTTTCGGGCGTGGTGGCGAAGTGACCTATCAGAACCTTTTGCACCGGTCCGCTGCTGTGGCTTCAGGCCTTCTTGCGGAAAAAGCTGATCTTGAGGAAGAGCGGATCGCCTTCCTGCTGCCCACGGGGGCTGATTATGCCGCCACACAGTGGGGCATCTGGCGCGCGGGCGGCATTGCTGTGCCGATCAACGGCGGCGCCACGGTGCCGGAGATTGAGCACGCTTTGACCTGCGCGGGTGTCCGCCGTGTGGTGGTGGCGGCCAACAGGCTTTCGGTGCTGGGCGACCTGCCAAAGCGCCTGGGGCTTGAGGTTTTGGATTTCGCCGGCCTTGAGGGCAACAGTCCCCTACCCCAAATCGCACCCACACGCCGGGCGATGATCCTGTTCACCAGCGGCACAACCAACAAGCCCAAGGGCGTAGTGTCCACCCACGCGTCGATTGAGGCGCAGGTGACAGCGCTTGTGGAAGCCTGGGCATGGCAGGCGAACGACCGCATTCCGCTCTTTTTGCCCATGCACCATCTGCACGGCATATTGAATATCCTGTGCTGCGGCCTGTGGTCCGGCGCCGCGATCGAGCCGTTCGACAAGTTCGACGCTGATGCCATCTGCGCGCGGGTGGCGGAAGGCGCCTATACGCTCTTCATGGCGGTGCCGACCATCTATGTGAAGCTCCTCAAGTGGCTCGATGCACCAGAAAATGCAGGCAAACGCGACTGTGTCATCAAGGGCTTCGGCGCCATGCGGTTGATGGTGTCCGGCTCCGCTGCGCTGCCGGCTTCGATCCACAAAGAATGGTCCGATCTGACGGGCCAGGTACTGCTGGAGCGCTACGGCATGACCGAAATCGGCATGGCGCTTTCAAACCCGTACGCAGGTGAGCGGCGCGCCGGGATGGTGGGCCTGCCGATGCCGCGCACCGATATCCAGCTGGTGGATGATGCGGGCAAGGTGGTCAGCGGCGAAGGCGCGGTGGGTGAGATCTGGGTCAAGGGCCCTGCCGTGTTCCGCGAATATTGGGACAATCCGAAAGCGACCGCGGAAAGTTTTGCGGGTGACTGGTTCAAGACCGGCGACATCGCGACGCTTGAGGGCGGCTACTACCGCATCATGGGGCGGTCGTCCGTGGATATCATCAAGTCCGGGGGCTATAAGCTTTCCGCACTTGAAATCGAAGCCGCGCTTCTGGAGCACCCCAATATCACCGAATGCGCTGTGGTCGGCCTTGCTGATGACGAATGGGGCGAGATTGTCGCCGCAGCGATCGGCCTCAGGGAAGGCGCGACCCTTACGCTTGAAGAGCTGCAGGCCTGGGCTTCGGCTCGGCTATCGGCCTACAAGCTGCCGCGCGCGCTTTTGCTGGTGGATGCCTTGCCGCGGAACGCCATGGGCAAGGTAACAAAGCCTGCCGTGAAGGCGCTGTTCACCTAGGGGCGACATCAGGCCACACCATCTTGCCGATACCTGCTCTGGGCAAAACCCCGGGAATGTGTTTTACTCGGGATAGAGGTATCCCATGCATGCTGTTGGTCACATGTGTACCAGCGTATTCCTGAAGCTGGCGCTTTGGCGCCGGGCAGTCATCCTTTTTGTCAGTCTACTGATTTTTGCCCTTCCCGCCCGCGCGGACGGGGCGCTTGTCATTGATATTGATGGCCCAATCGGCCCGGCGATGGCGGATCATGTCACGCGCGGCTTCGAGGAAGCGGCCAAACGCAATGCTGACTTGATCATCATCCGGATCGACACGCCCGGCGGGCTTGTGTCCTCAACCCGCGATATCATTAAAACCATCCTGGCGGCCGACAGGCCGGTGGTGGGTTATGTGGCGCCGTCCGGCGCGCGGGCCGCCAGCGCCGGTGCCTATATCCTGCTGGCTTGCCATGTGGCGGTGATGGCGCCGGGCACCAATGTGGGGTCCGCCACGCCGGTGATGATGGGCGGCATGCCCGGCAGCCCGGCACCGGGCGAGGGTGCTGAGAAACAAGCCGACCATCCGGACATGATGGACAAGGTGCTTAACGACGCGCGAGCCTATATGCGCTCGCTCGCGGAAATGCGTGGCCGTCCAGCCGGGCCCGCCGAAAGGTTCGTCAGTGAAGCTGATAATCTGACCGCCAGCGAAGCATTTGAGAGCGGCGTGATCGACCTTGTGGCGCGCGACATGCGCGACATGATGAAAAAGCTGGAAGGCCGGGAGGTGACAGTCGACCAAAGCCCCCAACTACTGGCGACCGACCGCCTGACGGTTGAGACGCTGGACCGCAGTTGGCGCGAAGACTTCTTGGCCTTCATCACCAACCCGAATATCGCTTATCTGCTTTTGATGGTCGGGGTGTATGGCCTGATCATCGAATTCTCCAATCCAGGCCTGGGGGCACCGGGTATTGTGGGCGGTGTGTGCCTGATTATCGGCCTCTATGCCCTGCAGATGCTGCCGGTAAACTATGCTGGGCTTGCACTGATGGCCCTTGGCCTTGGGCTCATGATCGCCGAGGCGTTTGTTCCCGCCTTCGGGGCGCTGGGGATTGGCGGGGTTGCAAGCTTCGTGATCGGCTCAATCATGCTGATCGACAGTGATATCCCCGAATTCAGCCTGTCGCCGCTGCTGATCGGCACTGTGTCGGTTTTGACGGCGGGGCTGTTCCTGTTTGTGCTGACCTTTGCCGTCAGGGCATGGAGGCGACCGGCCGTGAGCGGCAATGACGCGCTTGTGGGAGATTTGGCCGAGGTGCTTTCCTGGACGGACGGCGCCGGCACGGTCCGCGCACACGGCGAGGTCTGGAGCGCCCGCGGTCCAGAGGGCGCAAAGCCCGGCGACCATTTGACCGTTCACGCAATAGACGGACTGACCCTTGATCTGGGCAGCCCTAAGGAATCCAACGCCAAGGAGGCATCCGCCGATGACTGACATACTTTATTCCAGCTATATCGTGGCTATCTTCGGCCTGTTTATTCTTTTGTCTGCCTTTCGCATTTTGCGGGAGTATGAGCGCGGCGTGGTCTTCCTTCTGGGGCGTTTTTGGAAGGTCAAGGGTCCGGGGCTTATCATCATCATTCCTGTGATCCAGAAAATGGTCCGGGTGGACCTGCGCACCATGGTGATGGACGTGCCGGAACAGGATGTGATCTCGAAGGACAATGTCTCCGTGCGGGTGAATGCGGTGGTTTATTACCGCGTTGTCGATGCGAGGCGCGCCATCATCGAGGTCGAGGATTTCGAATTTGCCACCAGCCAGCTGGCGCAGACCACGCTTCGCTCAGTGCTGGGGCAGCACCAGCTTGATGAGATGCTGGCGGAACGCGAACGCCTGAATGATGATATCCGCACGATACTCGACCAACAGACAGACGCCTGGGGCATCAAGGTCGCCAATGTGGAACTGAAGCATGTGGACCTGGACCCATCCATGATCCGCGCGATCGCCAAGGAGGCGGAAGCAGAACGGATCAGGCGGGCCAAGGTGATTTCAGCCCAGGGCGAGGCCCAGGCCGCCGGCAAGATTCTGGAGGCCGCCAAGGTGCTGCATGAAACGCCGGAAGCGATGCAGATTAGGTATCTTTCTGCCCTTCATGACATTTCGTCTGACAAGACCTCCACGATCATCTTCCCCATGCCGATCGACTTGATGAAATCGATCGGGGAAAGCATGAAGGGCAAGAAGGACGGCTGAGGGTAAATCCTTGAGAGCCTAGTCCTCGAGCGGGCGGGCCTCGTCAGACAGGAGGATCGGAATACCGTCGCGGATCGGGAATGCAAGGCCGGCTTTGCGGCTGATCAGTTCCTGCGCCGACTGGTCATACTCCAGCGTTGTGTGGGTCACGGGGCACACAAGAAGTTCCAGAAGTTTCGGGTCAGCAGTGCTGCGGGACGGGTTGCTCATGGCTTGGCCTCAAAACGCGGTTAGTGGGACCGGTGGTCAGGAGAGTGATGGTCTGTGCCACCATGGCTGTCCGCAGACGCCATTTCAAGCAGGTTCTGCAGCAGCAGCGACCTTTCGGGCACCGTGGCGGATTCGAGCAGCGCCTGCTTTTCCTGTACCGCAAGCGGTACGATCATCGACAGGGTGTTTACCAATATATCATCGGGTGCTGAGGCAATGGCGTCAAAATCGGCGTCGAGCCCCTTGGTGTCCAGATAGCCCTTGAGGGCGCTGAGTAACAGGTCCCGGTCCACGCCTTTGCTGCCGGTACCGCCCCATGGGTCGGCCTTATAGGGCTCCCAGTTGGTGCGCACCTGCCTGTAAGGTGTGGTCACGCCCAATTCTTCCGTCACATCAAAGCGGGACAGGCCCTTGAGGCGTATCAGGATGCGTCCGTCATCGGTTTCCTGAACGTCCGAAATGCTGCCCACGCAGCCCGTGCCGTATAGGTCAGGGACAGTCTCATGGCCGTTGCCCTTGGGCTGGATCATGCCGATCAGGTTGTGGCCTTCAATGGCGTCGCGCACCATGCGCAGATAACGGGGCTCGAAAATATTCAGCGGCAGGCTGGTACCTGGCAGCAGGATCGCTCCAGCCAGCGGAAAGACCGGGATCACGGACGGCAAGGCTTCGAATGTTTTGCTCTCAACCGTCACAACAAACCCCTAGCTGAAAAGAACCGACGACAACCGTCTACGGTATTTGAGAGTGAATGGATCGGTTGGGCCCGCAGCGTCAAACAGCTTCAGGAGCTGCAGCCTGGCAGCGTCCTCGTTCCATTCCCGGTCACGCATGATAATGCCTAGAAGCGCATCCGCTGCCGCATCCATTTCGCCGCGTGCCTGGTGTGCCAGCGCCAGATCATAGCGGGCCTGGTAGTCCTGTGGGTTGGCTTCCACCTTGGCTTCTAGCTCAACTACATCGCCGGCGCCTTCCGCCTGGGCCGCAAGCTCAAGCGCGGTTTTCAGGCGGCCAGCGCGTTCGGCCACTTTGGTGTCCTTCATGGCTTCTTCGTCCAGCGCGTCCAGAAGTGCCTGGGCCTGCTCCGTCTGGCCCAACCGGTGCGAGGCATCGGCCATGCCCACAAGCGCACGGGCATTGCCTTCGTCGTGCTGCAGCACCTGTTGATATATTTGTCCGGCCTGCATGGCTTCGCCCGCGTCGAGGGCAGCATCGGCATGATCCAGCGCTTCCGCAAGCGGATCGCCGCCTTGGCCGCTGCCGCCTGCCATATCAACCAGCCGGTCGATAAAGGCCTTCAGCTGCGAAGGCGGCACAGCACCCTGGAAACCGTCCACTGGCTGGCCCTGCCAGAATGCAATCACCGTTGGCAGGCTCTGGACCTGAAGCTGGGCACACAGGGTCTGGTTCTGGTCAGCGTTGACCTTGACCAGCGCCACAGCGCCGCCCGCAGCCTTCACGGCGCTTTCAAGGGCCGGCATCAGCTGTTTGCAGGGCTCGCACCAGTCGGCCCAGAAATCCACAATGACAGGCACCTCGCGGGACGCCATCATCACATCATCGCGAAAGGTCTCGATTGTCGCGTCCTTGATGGACGCCTGTGCGCCTGCCTGTGCAGCGTCGCCTGCCATAAACTGATCCATAATCAACACTCTTGGATTTGCTGTGGTACTTTTTGGTTCCGTCCCGACCATAAGCGCTTCCCTGCGCGTTTGCCAGAGTGGAAATCGGGAATTTCTAAGATCAAGGCTTGGCGTCGGACGCGGGCTTGGATACGGGTTCTGGTGCGTCAAGGTCAACAGTCACGGGTTCATAGCCGCAGGCGCGGATGAAACGCACCAGGTCGTCCGGACTGATTGCCGTGGTGGCGGCATTGTGTAGCGGGTGATAGTAAAGCGGCGACTTTGCCATCATCGCGGCGTCGAGCGCGACCAGCATAGGGGGCTCCTGGCCATCCTCTACCCGCGCGTTGATGAGCGCAAAAGGCGTAACCGAGCCTGGGATCACGCCAAGCATATCCATGAGGCTGTCGGCGCTGCCGAACGACAGCCGCCCCATGGAAAGCGCGCCCGAGAGCGCCTTGAGGTCGACCCGCCTGTTCTCGTCCACCATCACCAGTGCGCGGCGCTTTTTCTTGTCGCGGACAAACAGGCTTTTGCAGTGGCCGCCGCCTGCAGGCATGTGCGCGCGCTCTGCCTGTGCTTCCTCAACAGTGAAGACGGGAGCGTGCCTGTATGTTTCGGTTTCAATGCCGAGCCCGGCCAAAAAGGCGAAAAGATCATCTTCCGATAGGGGCGATTCCATGATTTTTCCCAAATAATGCGGCGAATTCAGCTTGATATATCGCACAAATATCCATGAAAATCATGGGGTTAATGCAATTTTTCAAAAAAATAAAAAAAGGTGTTGCAAAGGGTGCGCTCATAGCTATTATCCCGCCACGCAGACGGCAGCGCCGCCTGTTACCCCGCCGGCCTTCCGGGCCGGATACGCGATTGAGCGGGCGTAGCTCAGGGGTAGAGCACAACCTTGCCAAGGTTGGGGTCGTGAGTTCGAATCTCATCGCCCGCTCCATCTTCTCCCAGCATTATCAACAGCTTAGCAGCTTTCATATGCTGTGGAGTCGAGTCTGTTTTCCGTGTTGTCGCACTCACGTCACAACTGCGGAGACATTTGATGGCAAATATCCGTAAGCGGGGGTCCAAGTGGCAGGTGCAAGTTCGCCGTGCTGGCCAACTGCGTATCACTAAGACATTCAACAAAAAATCCGATGCGCATGTATGGGCGCGCGACATGGACGCCAAAGGCGACCGTGGCGAGATTGGCCGCATTGGCGACAATGACCTTACTTTTGGCTGTCTATTGAAAAAATACAGGGCTGAGGTCGTCGCTAACAAATTGGCTGTTAATCACCGTACGATGGTTGATCAAGCGCTAGCATGCCCTGTGAAGCGCTTGAATATCTAGCGGAATTAAATTTTCCAGAAGAATGGTTTCACCTGCCTCCGTTTCTCCGATGACATAATATATCGGATAGGCGGTCTATCTGCTTGACCCCAAAGAGTTTCCATTGGTTGCGAAAATTGGTGCGGCCTATATATGAGTCCTCGGGGTTTTTTGGGGAAACCTATCCCCGTTATTAACGCGGCAACGGCTAAAGTTCAGAACCATGCAAGCAGATATCTGTGTCAAGCCGTAGGTCCAGTTTATTCATTCTAAGATATAGGGATGGAGCGGCAGAGATTGCCATTAAAGGGTTGGCTCGCTATTATCGAGTTCATAGGGACGGTGGTGATTTTCGCCAGATAAAAACAATCCAAAACTATGTGGGGGTTCAGGAATTTGTACGAAATTACGTTAGGTCTAGGGCTTGTGGCCGCTTTCTTCGCTGGCAAGAAAGCCCTCTTTGTGGGTCTCTCTCTGGGGTTGCTGGATGACCCAAAGGTTGAAGCTCATAAGAAACATCATGGTATGGTACCACAGGTAGGCTCGGTGCTCCTCTTATGTGGCCTCGTTGCTCTGGCTATAGGGGCTGCCCTCTGGGGTAAGGCAACCGTGTTTCTCCCTATTATCATATGCGCTTTTCTGATCGGGGTTTTAGGTATCGTCGATGATCGCCTCAAGCTTTCCTGGCGGACCCGTTTTGTATTTCTTTGGTCAATCGTTGGCCTCCTGCTTTTCTTGTTGCCCGACCTTCTAATTGACAAGCTTGTCTGGTCTTGGGGTCAAACTTCTGACTTGGGCTTCATAGGAGGCATCGGATTCACAGCCCTTTGCCTTGTTGGCTTGGTGATCGCCCTCAACATGATGGACGGCTTCAACGGAGGGATACTCTCGCAAGGCATTGTCTGGCTACTGATGTTTGCCAACCTTGCGTCTGGCGACCTGGCGACGGTTTTTTTGTATCTAGCAATGACTCTGTTGGTAATCCTTGCCTTCAATATGCCGAGCAAACTTTTTATGGGTGATGGTGGCGCTTATGCCCTTGGTCTCGTTCTTGGGGCCTCGGCGATCATGATGTATGGCGCGGAACCTGAAACCCCGGTCTATGCAGACACAATTGTTGTGTGGCTTGCTTTGCCGACATTCGACTGCCTTCGGGTCATCTTTATGCGTGTACTTAAAGGCTTGAGCCCGTTTCATCCTCGACGGGACCATCTGCATCACCTACTGATGAAAACAGTTCACCGGCATGCAGGATTGGCGTTCAGCTTTCTTTATACAGCAACAGCGGTATTGGCCGCCTTGTGGAGACCCGAATACAGCTGGTTGATTGTCTTGGCGCAGTTGTTGGTATTAGGTTTGACGGTTTCTATGACATCTAGAATGGCGAAATTAGGAACGGAAGCCAGTGTAGTAGAAGCGGAATAGCCACGGGAATTAATTCAGATTTATTTTCTTACGACCTAAAACTATTTGCGGGAGGTGTTGGTGGTTTAACCAAGCTGAGTGTTGACATGCTGACAGTTTATATGAGCTTGTCCCCATTTTGGGGCCTCTGAAACAAGAAAATTCAGATTTTATGCCTATGGGTTGGCGTGGCAACCCATAGGCACGAACCAGTTTTATTAGAGTTTTATTGCCGATCGAACTTTGTGGCCTAACTTCGTTATAATCCGAGTGCCGGACTTCACATTTTGACTGTACCTCTTTTAGGTATAAAAATCATAATATATTCAAGCATCCTTACCAAACCCTGCCAATGAATGACATTGTCTGTCGGTTTTCTTGCTCTACTGAAGCAAAGTGTTACATCATTCATATAGGCCCACAGACCTAAGATCTTTGCTAATAAATTCCGGACTGTAGAAAACCCGAAAGGTCTTTGGCTGGCCGTAGGTGTGTTTGACCCTTTTAAGGACCCCAACTACATTGGCTATCCTGATAACGCATGCGTAGGTCAATCGCAGGGCCCTCTTTGCCCAACCTTCAATCGTCCCGGTGTATTGCTTAAGAGTTGCACGCCGCGCCCATCTCTGGGTGCTGCGGCCAGTGGCGGTCATAATCCACCCTTATTCTGACCAGGTAGTTCTGTTATGAGTTCGTAACAAATCGAGGCTATGTGTCATTGCTGACATCGTCGACTGCTGAGTAAGTGAGTCTCCGCAGAGTCTAGAATGCTTCAGTGTAGCCATGCTTCTACGCGTGTCGGTACGAGGTTTCGCAATAAACATCAAATTTCCCGCTTGTTTGCGCGCATGCCATATGATACCGCTCAAAATTGAACGATGAGGAAATTACTCTCGATATCATTTTTGCTCAAAACAAGGCGCCGGTCGCAGGCTGTCCTTGTGCGGTAGCCTGAGAAAATCCCAAAATGACCAGTAAGCGCACCAAGCTTCAAGAAGATACGCATTTTCGCGTCCTTCGGCTCCTTCAGGAAAACCCGGAAATGTCGCAGCGAGAGCTAGCTGAGGTGGTTGGGGTCAGCGTGGGGGGGATGCATTACGTGTTGAATGCCCTGATCGAAAAAGGGCTCGTGAAGTTGGGGAATTTTACAGCTGCAGAAGACAAGCGTAGATATGCCTATGTCTTGACGCCAAAGGGTATTGCAAGGAAGGCAGCGTTAACCCGCGCGTTCCTAGCGCGAAAAATGGAAGAGTATGAAGCGCTTAAAGAAGAGATTGATGCGCTTCAATCTGATTTGGAAGATTCACCGGCTCAGACGTCTTTGTGAGCCATTCGCGGGCCGCATTGAAGCGCTAAGATTATTTCAGGAATACCCAAACAAGTGACGTTCAACAAAGGCAGCATAAAGGTCAAGCATATGATTTGGCTTCTCAGAGCCCATCGTGTTCCAAGGGTAATTCTATGAAAAAGATCTTAATGGTATTTGGCACCAGGCCCGAGGCCATTAAAATGGCACCGGTTTATGAGGAGCTCAAGGGAACGTCTGGCCTTGATGTGCGTATCGCGGTAACAGCACAACACCGGGAGATGCTTGACCAGGTATTGCGGCTGTTTAATATCAAACCAGATTATGACCTTAATGTCATGAGGCCAGGTCAAGGCCTAACGGAAATTACGGTTGCAGTTCTGAAGGGGCTAAAGCTGATTTTTGAAGATTTTGTACCGGACCTGCTGCTCGTCCATGGCGATACGACGACGACTTTGTCAGCGTCGCTAGCAGCCTATTATCAGCAAATTCCTGTTGGGCATGTCGAAGCGGGGTTACGTACAGGAAATATTTATTCTCCTTGGCCTGAAGAGATTAATCGTAAGGTCGCTGGTACGATTGCACAACTGCATTTCGCGCCAACAAAAAAAGCCGCGGCGAACCTGAAAAATGAATCTATATTACCTGCATCGATTTCTGTCACCGGCAATACGGTCATTGATGCTTTGCTTGACGTGGTGGCCAAGCTTGAAATCGATCCAGAGCAAAGAGCTATCTTTGACACGGAATTCGGTATTGATCCCTCAAAGCGTGTGATTTTAGTAACCGGGCATCGACGTGAAAGTTTCGGTGAAGGGTTTCAAAGAATTTGCGATGCTCTAGCAAAGCTAGCTAAGCGCGACGATGTTCAGATTATCTACCCAGTTCATCTGAACCCAAATGTTAAAGGCCCTGTTGAAGGTAGCTTGGCTAAATGTGAGCGCGTTCAACTTATATCGCCTCAGGATTACCTACCTTTTGTCCACCTAATGAGCCGTGCAGATATTATTCTCACCGATTCTGGGGGGGTGCAGGAAGAGGCGCCTTCGTTAGGGAAGCCGGTCTTGGTGATGCGAGAAACTACGGAACGGCCTGAGGCCGTCGATGCCGGAACGGTCAAACTGGTTGGCACGGATGCCGATTTGATTGTGCGTGAAGTAAGTAGACTGTTGGATGATGACAACGCGTTTGAGGCGATGGCTCGTGCACACAACCCATATGGCGATGGGCATGCGTCGGTGCGCATTCGTGATGCCATTCTGGCATTCTTTGACATGGAAAAGGTCGCAAGCTGATGCTCAAAAAGCCCTTCAAACGTATTTCTGTTATTGGGCTAGGTTATATAGGCCTACCGACCGCAGCGATGTTCGCCTCTCGAAAAATAGAGGTTGTCGGGGTCGATGTAAATCAGCAAACGGTTGACACTATTAATCGCGGCGAAGTCCATATTGTCGAACCTGATCTTGATATGGTCGTGCGGGCTGTTGTGAAAGAAGGTTATCTGCGAGCCAGCACAAAACCCGAAGAGGCTGAGGCTTTTCTTATCGCTGTGCCGACCCCGTTTAAGGGGCAAAATCATGAACCTGATCTATCCTATATCAAGGCTGCGTCACGGGCAATCGCGCCCGTTCTGCAATTAGGTAATTTGGTAATTCTTGAGAGTACTTCGCCTGTGGGGGCAACAGAGGCGATGGCAGATTGGCTGGCCGAAGCACGGCCAGACTTAAGCTTTCCTCAGCATGCTGGAGAGGCTTCCGACATCCGCATCGCGCATTGCCCGGAGCGGGTTTTACCAGGCAAAGTAATGCAGGAATTGATCTCCAATGACCGGGTCGTTGGCGGTATCACGCCAGTGTGTTCGAAATGTGCGGTGGAGCTTTATAAAACCTTTGTAACTGGGGACTGCGTGATTGCTTCCGGCCCAAGGGTTGCTGAGATGGCGAAGTTGACCGAGAATGCTTTTCGGGATGTGAACATTGCTTTTGCAAATGAGCTCTCTTTGATCTGCGATGAACTCAACATGGATGTATGGGAATTGATCCGGCTTGCCAACCGGCACCCTCGCGTGAATATCCTGCAGCCAGGCCCGGGAGTGGGTGGACATTGCATTGCAGTCGATCCGTGGTTTATCGTTTCCTCGGCCCCTGAACAGGCGCGTTTGATACGTACAGCGCGGGAAGTTAACGATAGCAAGCCTAATTGGGTGTTAAACAAGATCCGAGCTGCGATTGGTGCTCATTTAATGGAGAACCCGAGCAAGACTGCGGCTGATGTAACGGTGGCGATCTATGGCCTGGCCTTCAAGCCAGATATTGACGACCTCCGTGAAAGTCCCGCGTTGACAATTGCTAAAGAGCTGGCGGCCAAACACAATGGTCCAATTTTTGTCGTGGAACCAAACATCACAGCGTTGCCGGAAATGCTTTGTGCGGAAAACATCCAACTGTGTGATCTTTCCATAGAAGCAACTATTCACCTTCTGCTGGTTGATCACGAAAGCTTTCGTGGTATGGATATTCCGCAAGGTATTATCATTGATACCCGTGGTATATGGACACGCGTTTCCTGAATTAAAGGATTATAAGAGTGCACTTTTCGTGTTCGGAACTTATTGAGAAACTAACTAATCGCGATGCCACGATTGGCATCATTGGCTTGGGTTATGTCGGGCAGCCATTGGCACTACGTTTTTCAGCGCTTGGATATAAAGTGCTAGGTTTTGATATTGATCAGATCAAGGTCAAAGAGTTGAATAGCGGATACTCCAATATTGAGCATATCCATAGTGCAGAGGTTAAAGCTGCAGTGGCTTCAGGTATGGAATGTACCATAGACTTTAGTCGTGCTGTCGAAGCAGATGCCCTTATTCTCTGCGTACCAACACCTCTGAACAAGTATCGCGAACCTGATTTGAGTTTTGTGATCAACACCACTAACTCAATTGTGCCGCACCTACGAAAGGGGCAGGTTGTTTCTCTGGAAAGCACTACCTACCCGGGAACGACGGAGGAAGAGTTGTTACCAAAGGTAACCTCGAGCGGCCTATGTGTAGGCGAAGATATATTTTTAGTCTATTCCCCAGAGCGAGAAGACCCTGGCAATGTAAATTTCACAACAAACTCCATTCCAAAAGTGGTTGGTGGGCACACGCCTAACTGCCTTGAGGTTGGCAAAGCGCTTTATGGTCAAGCTATTGACCATGTTGTTCCTGTTACATCGACCAAGGTGGCAGAGATGACCAAACTGCTGGAAAACATTCACCGGGCAGTCAACATCGGGTTAGTTAACGAGATGAAGGTTGTAGCTGACCGTATGGGCATAGATATATTTGAGGTAATAGACGCCGCTGCCACTAAACCTTTCGGTTTTACCCCTTATTATCCTGGCCCAGGTCTGGGCGGGCACTGTATTCCGGTCGACCCATTTTACCTGACCTGGAAAGCGCGCGAATATGGTCTGCATACGCGCTTCATCGAATTGTCAGGCGAAGTCAACCGTGCGATGCCTGAATATGTAGTTGGCAAACTTGTTAAGGCACTGAACGAACGTCGAAAGTCGCTGATGGGTAGCAAAGTTCTCGTGCTTGGTATCGCCTACAAGAAGAATGTTGACGACATGCGCGAAAGCCCCTCGGTTGAGGTGATGGAGTTGTTGCGCGAAGGGGGGTGTGATGTCTCCTACTCTGATCCGCATGTGCCCGTGTTCCCGAAAATGCGGGAACACAAATTCAATCTGAGTTCAGTTGAGTTGTCATCGGAAGTTATTGCCAACTATGACGCAGTTGTATTGACAACAGACCATGCGCAATTTGACTACGACTTGATAGCTGAGAATGCGCAAGTCATTGTTGACAGCCGAGGAGTCTACCGAACACCAATGGAAAATGTCGTTAAGGCTTAACAAAAATAGTGAACGATTGGCGGCAATCGGATGCAGGCTCATGTCTTGTTTGCCTTGTTGGGGCCCGAACTAGCTAAAATTCGATAGGGAAAGGAAATAAGAGTATGGTTATTTTGGGTATTCATGATGGGCACAACTGCGGGGCAACATTGCTGAAGGATGGGCAAATTGAAGCTTCTGTCTGTGAGGAACGTCTGACTCGTGTCAAAAATGAAGTGGGTTATCCTGAGCTTTCAGTTCGAGAGGTGCTAAGCCTGTCGGGCGTTCAAGAGTCGGAAGTTGAGGACGTCGTTTTTGCGAGCCAATACATGCATACTGCAGACCACCTCTCTGATGTATCTAAATGGTACAAAGTTGGAAAAAAGGAGCAGGCTAATGATGAGAAGCTTACACAAGAGGAGCTTCTGAAGAATGAGCAGCGGCGCAAAGCCGAGAGAATGCAGAAGGTTATAGACCAACTGGGTGTCAAACCTGAGCAAATTTCATTCGTTGACCATCATTTGGCACATGCGGCTGCGGCCTATTTCGGTTCTGGCTTTGATTTTGATAAAGAGACCTTGGTGTTAACCTGTGATGGAGCGGGTGATAACCTTTCAGCTACTGTCTCCATTGGTGTTGGCGACAAGATGACCAGGATCAGTGCGACTGGTCGAAATGATTCCCTAGGCAAAATATATTCTCGAATAACATTCTACTTGGGCCTTAAGCCATGGGAGCATGAGTACAAAGTTATGGGGTTGGCACCGTATGCTGATGCGAAGTATGCCCTTGAAGTCAAAGAGATCCTCGACGGCTATCTGAAAGTGAGTGAGGACGGTCTTGGTTTCGAGGCGGTCGGCGACCTCAAAATGAACTATATTTATGAGCGTTTGCGCAAGGATTTGGAGCTCAAACGTTTTGATGCCATTTCCGGTGGCGTACAAATGTTCACCGAGGAACTTTTGACCACTTGGATTAAGAATGCTGTCAAGCATACAGGGATCAGCCGTGTGGTTTGTGGCGGTGGCGTTTTTATGAACGTTAAGGCAAACAAGCTTGCAAGCGAAATTGATGGAATTGAAGAGATATTCGTTTTTCCGAGTTGTGGGGATGAATCTTTGTCTTTTGGAGCTGTGTGGTTAAAGAGCATCGAGAAGGGTTCATCTGCAGAAAAGCTTACGAAGCTCCATGATATTTACTTGGGTAGATCCTATACAAATGACGAAATTGAATCTGTTTTAAAAACAGAAAGCTCCGAAAACTTTGAATACGAATTTATTGAAGATATTGACAAGAAAGTCGCTACATTAATTGCGGAAAACAATGTTGTTGCAAGATTTGCTGGTCGTATGGAATGGGGTGCCCGTGCTCTTGGAAATCGATCAATCTTGACTAATCCAAAGGAGTGGCCAAATGTCGAGCGTATTAATTCTATGATAAAAAT
Organism: Kordiimonas lipolytica; assembly: GCF_042651265.1. Classification (GTDB taxonomy): domain Bacteria; phylum Pseudomonadota; class Alphaproteobacteria; order Sphingomonadales; family Kordiimonadaceae; genus Kordiimonas; species Kordiimonas lipolytica. The sequence goes on from NZ_JBHSCR010000001.1 coordinate 546,842, forward strand.
GCGGGATTTCTGGATGCCCTTTGCTCCGTCGATGATAGCTGAATACTCTGATGATTATATCGTGAACCCCAAAGGCATTCATTCACCCTACATGATGTTTGCGTTTGATACCTATCCTGAAAAAAGTAGGGAAATATTGGCTGCGGTCCATCCACGCGACAAGACTGCGCGTGCACAAATGGTGACGCGTGAGGCTAACCCACGGTACTGGAGCGTCATAAAGCACTTTTATGATTTGACAGGCACTTCTGTAGTGTTGAATACGTCGTTCAATCTTCATGGCTATCCGTTAGTTATGTCACCCAAGGACGCGTTGAGCGTATTCCATAATAGTGGCCTAAAGTATCTTGCATTGGAGAACTACCTAATCTCTAAACGGGCGTGACGGAAGTCTGATTTTGTGAAGTAATAGCGGGCCCTGTTGTGCAAATCGAATTTGGAATTCATCTTGTAAATCCCGCGGGACAGTTGATGGGGATTGGCAGACAACTCCGACCTATAAAACCAAGAACTGAGGGGGCTTTTAAAGAAGCGCTGAAGCGCCTTGGTCCGCTGACGATTTGAGATGATATTGTGAGGTTAAGCTGACCAGCGAGCACGGCCGATAGCGGGCATGTAGTGCAGGTCTGTTTACAGAATTTCAGGTTTGTTCGCCGTTCTGAATAGCCTAGCCGCACTCGGCATATCCGTCACCTAAATCGTTGGAAAAAGTCTGTCGGTGGGAACGAGAAACTTGTCCCTTTGGTGATTTGTGCAACAGGGTCATGATAAATTTTGGATAGATTTAGTGGTTATATTCTCAGCAAATAAGATTTCAATGTCGGATCGTTGGCGATACATTGCAGCGGGTGTATTTTTCAAGATTGCTTTGGATATATCTTATGCAACCTATTTGACCGATGCTTTCGCAAATCACTTCTTGACCCCGTTTGTGATCAATTTTTCAATTTTCCAATATCTTGAGTCCTTTATCTGGTTGGCGTTGGTTCTGCTTTTTGTTCCTTTCTCCTCGAGGTCGGCTGGTGGGCTCGCATTCTTTAGCGGAATAGTTTTCCTCTACGCGCCCGTAGCTTCAATTTATGGCATGGACGATGACAGGTCTCGATACACCTTGTTTCTTTCCGCGCTCGCAATCGGCTCAGCCTATTTGGTAAGTGCTACGAGTTCCATGAGAAAAGTCAAAATAGCCTTGCCGAATAATGGCCGCAAATATCTACTTACGCTTAGCATCTTTTTCGCCGTCCTGTTCTTGTTGAATGCAGCGATTTCGGGAGCGTTGTTCGGAATGAACTTCGATATTGGCAGGGTTTATGAATTTCGGAGTGATCTGACGGACACCGTAGACATCGGGTTATTTGCTTACACCAATCTTTGGGCGCAAAAAGTATTTACACCCCTGATTCTTGCGATAGGACTGCAACGGAAGTCAGCTTGGATGATTGGTCTTGCACTTGCCTTGCATGTGATCTATTTCGGTGTTTCACAACAGAGATCTCATCTGTTCACACCCAGCTTGGTCTTGATAGCTTACCTGCTTTATAGAAAAGAATTTTCATATAAAGACGGTTTCGTATTGCTTGGGATTATTTTGCTTGTCTTAAACCTAGTTGTCTTGGCTTTGAATCTCGAAGTTTTCGGTGCACTGGCTATTCGTCGCTCTCTCTTTGTGGGTGCGTCTGCGACATATTCATGGGTTAATTACTTTGCTGAGAACCCAAAAGTATTTTTCGCGGACAATCTCTTGTCGCCAGTTGTGAGCAATGAATACACACGGGTATTCCTGCCTCGCCTTGTGGGTGATTTTTTGCGATCAGACATGGACATAAACTTTAACTCAGGCCTTGTAGGTGCTGGATTTGCCCAACTTGGTGTTGTTGGTGTTGTTGTTTATGGAAGTATTATTGGTGCCTTTATTCGTATCAACCGGCGGCTAATAGAAGCCGGAGTGCATCCCTATATTCCAGCGGCAATCTTGTTTTTGCCCTATCGTGTTGCTTGGGCCGATGCAGATCTTCTTACCGCACTATTATCACACGGAATTATTGTTGGCACCTTTGCGGTTTGGTTGTTCGGTTCCTCAAGGAATTTGGCATCAATGGGAAGCAGCACCATCAAGCAGCCAGCGCGTGTTTGAGTTCACTCCGGTGATCGCTGTGCTGCAAAATCCTATGTTCAAACGGTTTATGGCCCTCGCTAGTGGTAGCGCCGCTGGGCAGGCGATAATGTTTTTCGCATTGCCGGTTGCCACGCAATTGTATGTCCCTGCGGATTTTGGTGTACTTGCGTCTTTTTCTTCTTTGGTTCTCCTACTTTTGCCAGCGGCTTGTTTTCGGTTCGACCTAGCGATCCCGATCCCGCAAGACGATGGAGAAGCTTTGGGTTTAGTTACGCTTGCCTTTGTCAGCGCAACGCTTATCTCCGTTTTTTATGCCGTAGCGCTTTTAGCAACCGTCGAGTTGTGGGAAGATACTATACAAGACGTAATCATATCCTATTGGTGGTTGTTGGTTCTGGCACTCTGGTCGGCTGCGATATTCTCGCTCATCCAATACTGGGCGATTCGCATGAAAAAATTTAGGAGTTTAGCCATTTCTCATGTTGTGCGTGGGTTGATCGGCGCGAGCTCGCAAATCGGCATGGGCTTCCTTAGCATTGGCGCATTCGGACTTCTGGTCGGTCAGTCGATCTATATGGGGATGGGCGCACTGTTTCTGGCCTGGAGCCTTGTGTGGATCAATCTCGATGCTTTAAAAAAAATGACGCGTTTTGATATTTTCGCCGCGCTTCGAAAAAATTGGCGATTTCCCATTTATTCTACGCCCGAAGCACTCTTTAATTCTGCTAGTGCAAACTTGCCGATGATCCTTATTGTCGCGTTGGTAGGATACGAGGCTGGAGGATTGCTTTATGTAGCACAAAGACTGACGAGCATCCCTGTCGGATTAATTGGCGGGAACTTGTCACGTGTGTTTTTGAGCGAGGCACCAGAACTTGACCGTAAAAAAAGACTATTTTTCTTCACCCTCAGGCTATGGTTAACGTTGTTTATGTCGGCTTTTCCATTGGCAATTTTCCTATCTTTGCTGGCTGAGCCACTGACTGTAAGATTGTTCGGCGATGACTGGATAGGTGCTGCACAGTACCTTTCGTGGTTAATTCCCGCTGCATTGTTGCAGTTCTCTGTTGTACCAGTCGCAACTGTACTGCATGTTAAATCGAAACAGCTAGTTGCACTTCTAGTTCAGGTCTCTGGATTTGTCCTTCAGGTCGGCTCAATCTGGCTTTGCTATGCGATGGGTGGTGTTGACCCGGTGCTAGGCTTTGCCATCGGTTCGGCTTTTCATTATGGAATCTATTCCATCGTGATTTTGGTCTCCGCCAGAGACTGAAGATAGAAATAAATTTTTAGCTCACAAAGCGAATTACCACAACGTGAATGATGGATAAGATGCCAAAAGAAAACCGCTTCAATCGAAAGCTGAATCTGTTGAGAGACTTGCGGTACATTCTTTCTAGAATATTAAAACGCTTGCGTCCTGCCGCGGTTAGAAATTCATTTATCCATCGTACGTCGAAAATCGAACCCGGAAGCCAAGTCGTAAGTAGTGAATTCGGGCGGCATTCCTACTGCGGGTATGATTGTATTTTTCTAAACGTGTCCGTTGGTTCTTTTTGTTCCATTTCGGATAATGTTGTTGTGGGTGGTTCAAATCATCCGATGCACTTTGTTTCAACCAGTCCAGTCTTTCTGTCTCACCGAGATAGTGTAAAAGAAAAGTTCTCGAGGTTTGAATATCTTGATCTGCCAAGGACTTGGATCGGCAACGATGTCTGGTTGGGCTATGGTTGCCGTGTACGAGCAGGTGTCAAGATTGGTCATGGTGCTGTCGTAGCGATGGGCAGCGTTGTTACTAAAGATGTTCCTCCGTATTCCGTTGTGGGAGGCAACCCAGCACAAGTGCTCCGAACACGCTTTTCTGAAGAAGTCATTGAAAAGCTTTTGTCGACGGAATGGTGGCACCTTTCAGATGAAGAACTCGGCCGTTGGGCAATTTGGTTTGATGATCCGCAAGAGTTCTTGAATGAATGGGCAAAAAAATGAAGATCCTGCACCTGTGTTTGTCCTGCTTCTACATTGATGATGCAGGATACCAAGAGAACCATTTGGTTCGTCAACACGTTGACGGAGGTCACGATGTTTTGGTCATCGCTTCGACAGAGACCTTCGACGGAAAAGGCGGCTTGCGTTACACTGAACCGAGAACCTACATCGGATCAGATGGTGCAAAGATTATTCGTGTCCCATATGTTAGTTGGTTACCGCAGAAAATAGCGCGAAAGCTTCGAATTCACCCAGGAATTTATAAGTTGATCCAAGATTTTAGACCGGAAGCAATGATGTTCCATGGATGTGCCGGAAACGAGATTGTTACCGTAGCTCGATATGCCGCTAGCCACCCCAATGTTCTGCTGTATGCAGACAGTCATGAGGACTTCAATAACAGCGCGCGTAATTTTGTATCAAAGAACATCTTACACCGATTGTTTTACAGAAATCGAATGCAAACCGCGTTGCCACACATCCGAAAGGTTCTGTGCATCAATTTAGAATCTATGGAATTCATGTCGGAACTTTACGGTGTTTCGCGTGACAGACTTGAATTTTTTCCACTTGGCGGTAACGTTTTAGCACCGTCTGAGATTTCCGATCGCAGGTTGAAAACGCGTGCTCAATACGGTCTTTCGGACGATGCATTTGTTTTCCTTCAGTCCGGAAAAATGAGTAAAAGAAAGAAACTGGCCGACAGTCTTGAAGCATTTGCCCAAATGGAAGGGTCACACCTGAGGTTCTGGATCACTGGCCTTTTGGTCGACGAGATCAAGGAGGACTTGTTGTCAAAGATCGAGACAGACCCAAGGATTAATTTTCTTGGCTGGAAAAGCTCCGAGCAACTCAACGATCTTCTTTGCGCTGCTGACGTTTATCTTCAACCCGGCACGCAATCGGTTACCATGCAAAACGCTTTGTGTTGTGGGTGTCCTGTAATAATAGCTGACGTACCTGGACACCAACCCTACGTTAAAGCTGGCGCAACCCTAGTGAACGACCGAAAAACCCTGCTGAACGCAATGCGCGATGCTTTGACTTGGGACAGCATTGACAAACGCTCGATAGCCTTGCGCTTTGCTAGAAAGACATTGGACTACAAAAATCTGGCAATGCGTCTCCTCAAAGCTTGAGTGTAATATCTTTAACCTTGGAGGTTATCAAAGTTGAAACCCTCGACCCGAACCTATCAGATCTGCACCAACTGCGTTATGGACACGACCGACTCTGCGATTACTTTCGACGAGTACGGAGTGTGCGACCATTGCCGTGATTTCGAAAAAAACGTGAAACCGAACTGGCACCCTGATGAGCAGGGCCGGGCCGCGCTTTCCGCTATAATTAGCGAAGTGCGCAAAGTCGGAAAAGGCCATGATTTCGACTGCATTCTCGGCCTTAGCGGTGGACTTGACAGTTCATATATGTTGCATCTTCTAGTCAAAGAGTTCGATCTGCGCCCTCTCGTGTTCCACGTAGATGGCGGCTGGAACAGTGATCTTGCCGTCAACAACATTCAGATGCTAGTCGACAAACTGGGACTGGACCTGTTCACTGAGGTCATCGATTGGGAGGACATGCGTGATTTCCAGTTGGCATTCTTCAAGTCGGGGATATCGCAAATTGACATCCCGCAGGATCATGCTTTTTTTGCTACTCTATACAAGTTTGCCAACAAATATAACGTAAAGCACATTATGAATGGTGGCAACATTTCGACCGAATGCATCCGCAACCCCCTAGAGTGGTTATACTATGGAACGGATATGTGGTTGATCAATGATATCCGTAAACGGTTCTGCACGCGTCCGCTTAAAAATTATCCATTCAGTTCAATCTTGTCCCACAAGCTCTATTTACGTTATTTACGCCAAGTCAAAGTGGTCCGGCCACTAAACTACATGCCTTACACGAAGGAGGTGGCGATGAAGACGCTGCGCGATGAGTATGGCTGGCGCGCATATCCTCAGAAGCATTTTGAAAGTCGTTTTACCAAATTCTTTGAAGGCTATTGGATGCCGACCCGATTTGGCTTCGACACGCGCAAAGTGCAGTATTCTTCATTGGTTGTGACGCACCAAATGACCCGCGAAGAGGCTTTGGAAAAACTGAAAGTGCCAGCGTATGACCCTGACACCATCGAGGACGAGTTCGCCTATATTGCAAAAAAGTTGGGTATCACCATTGATGAGTTGCGCCATTACCATACGATGCCCTTGAAAAGTTACAAAGATTACAGCAACCAAGAATCTTTTTTCAACCTCGGGGCAAAGGTTCTGCGTGCTGTTGGCGTCGAGCGGTCTATAAAGCGGTGATGGCTAAACTGTGTATCATTGACTACGGTTCCGGTAATATTCGGGCGATCGCCAATATCTGCGAGCGCGAAAGGATTCCCTTTGTCATTTCCGCTGAGCCTGAGGCGTTCAAAACCGCCACCCATTTCCTATTGCCGGGTGTCGGTGCTTTTGATCCAACAATTGCAACGCTGCAGGTTTCAGGGATACTCTCGGCGCTCGAAGTTGAAGTTCTGGTTAAACGCAAGCCGATTATGGGGATTTGCGTCGGAATGCACTTGCTAGCGAATGGAAGCGATGAAGGGGCCCGTAGGGGGTTGGGTTGGATTCCTGGTCATGTGACCCAAATCGAAACAAGCACTCTTGGCCCTTCCCCACACTTGCCGCATATGGGATGGAATAGTATCGCGACTGAGGAATTTGACCCGCTGCTGAGGGGCGTCGATCTGCGGCGCGGCTTTTATTTCCTGCATTCATTTTTTTTCGATGCGCAAAATCCAGAGGATATAGTTGCTACGGTATCCTACGGAAGCGCTCTGCCATGCATCGTACGCAAGGGCCACATCATAGGGGCACAGTTCCACCCGGAAAAAAGTCATTCGAATGGTATCCGCCTGATCAAGAACTTCGTGGAGGTCGAATGATGCTGCAGTCTCGGATCACGCCCTTCCTCTTGTTGCGCGGCAACGGGCTTGTCAAAACTCAAAAATTTGGTGACCCGAAATATGTTGGTGACCCGATCAATGCGGTGAAAATTTTCAACGAGAAGGAAGTCGATGAACTGACTTTGCTTGACATTGACGCAACCACATCGGGCAAGGGGCCTGATCTCGGGCTCCTTAGGGACATCGCTACCGAAAGCAGAATGCCGCTGTGTTACGGAGGCGGTGTTCAGGACGCGGGAACCGCAGCTCAAATCATCGCGCTTGGGTACGAAAAAGTCTCGGTTAGCCATGCGGCGCTGGAGCGCCCCGAGTTGGTGCGCGAGATGGCTGAACGTGTCGGGCGGCAAAGCGTGGTGGTGACTATTGACGTCAAGAAAGAGGGGTTGTTCGGCGCAAGCTACCGGGTCTATTCGCAAAACGCCAAGCAAAAACACAATATCGATCCAGTCACTTTCGCTGTTCAATGCACCGAACTTGGCGCAGGCGAAATCGTGCTGAACTCGATTGACCGAGACGGAATTATGCAGGGCTATGACCTTGATCTGGCCAGAAAGGTCCGTGCGGCTATCACGACACCGATGACTGTCGTCGGCGGCGCCGGATCTGTCGATGACCTACGCGCTTTGACCTCCGAACTGGGCCCGATCGGTGCCGGTGCCGGTAGTCTCTTTGTCTTCAAGGGAAAGTATCGCGCCGTACTGATAAGTTATGCTCGACCATGATAGGTGTATCATCAAGAACAGCTACGTGTTGTCTGATCAATACCAACGACGAGTGTTATGTATGCTTTGAATTTGCCCCGTACGTACGATAAACTTTTGGTTTCGAACAAATTATCGATCATGCTGTGCAATGAAAAAGATTTCGTAAAATTAGCTACCGGTGCCGCAGTACCAAAAATGGGTATTTTCCAACCCTAAATATGCGCGTACAAAATCGTAGGCTATCAAAGGTTGATCAAATGAAACAAGTTCTTCAATCCCTTAAGGACGGCACCACCACACTTGAGAACGTTCCAGTGCCGCGCGCTGGTGCTGGCAGTGTGCTAATTCGCACCGATATTTCTCTCGTTTCCGCCGGCACCGAGCGCATGCTGGTGAAATTCGGCAAATCTGGATGGATATCAAAGGTCCGCCAGCAGCCCGACAAGGTGAGGATGGTGCTGGAAAAGGCCCGCACGGACGGCATCGCCGCCACCTATGACGCAGTAAAGAGCAAGTTCGACCAGCCACTGGCGCTCGGATATTGTAATGTCGGCCAAGTGGTCGACGCTGGAAATGGTGTCGATGGTTTCAAGCCGGGCGACCGCGTGGTCTCGAATGGGAAGCACGCCGAATACGTCACCGTGCCGAAAAACCTCTGTGCGCGTATCCCGAAAAACGTTTCCCTCGAGGAGGCCAGCTTCACTGTGGTCGGCGCCATTGCTTTGCAGGGCATCCGCCTCGCCAACCCGACGCTGGGTGAATGCGTGGTGGTTACTGGCCTTGGCGTGATCGGCTTGATGGCAGTGCAGCTGCTGTGCGCCCACGGGTGTCGCGTACTTGGGATCGATTTTGACGATAGTCGCCTGGCGCTGGCACGGCAGTTCGGCGCGGAGACGGTGAACCCAGGAAAGGGTGAGGATGTGCTCGATGCCGCCGCCGCATTCTCGCGGGGGCAGGGCATCGACGCGGTAATTATCACCGCAGCAACTGACAGTAACGAGCCGGTGCGCCAGGCTGCGCAAATGTGCCGCCAGCGCGGCCGCATTGTGCTGGTGGGCGTGGTCGGTCTGAATCTGTCGCGCGACGATTTTTATGAAAAAGAACTGACCTTTCAGGTCAGCTGCTCGTATGGACCGGGGCGCTATGATTCCAACTACGAGGAAGGCGGGCAGGATTATCCCATTGGTTTCGTGCGCTGGACCGAGCAGCGCAACTTCGAAGCGGTGCTAGATCTCATGGCATCTGGTTCGCTCGATGTAAAGCCCTTGATCACCCACCGTTTCGAAGTGGCACAGGCGGCAGAGGCAATGGATCTGTTGACCTCGAGCGAGCCATCCATGGGTATTCTCATCAACTATCCGGGCGGTATCGATGGCGAAGCGCAGATTCTCGAACGCGTCGTCACACTAGATGACGTGCAGCCGAAGGCTGGTAAAGGTAGAGTCGCCTTCCTTGGCTCGGGAAACTACGCAAGCCGGGTTCTCATCCCGTCCTTCAAGACGGCAGGCGCCGATCTCGGTACAGTGGTCAGTTCTGGTGGGATCAGCGCGGTGCGTTTCGGTAAGAAGTTCGGCTTCCGAGAAGCGGCCACTGATGCCTCGAGGGTGCTGGCTAATCGCGAGATCGACACCATAGTGGTCGCTACCCGTCATGACGCTCACGCGACACAGGTGTTAGACGCACTGCGAGCGGGTAAGCATGTCTTCTGTGAGAAGCCTTTGTGTTTGACGCTGGCCGAACTGGCCGAGATCAAGGCTGAGGCTAACCGACGACCGGAGCAGCAACTTGTGGTTGGCTTTAATCGCAGATTCGCGCCACAGGTAGTGAAAATGAAGACGCTTCTCGCTCCGATTAAAGCGCCAAAAAACCTCATTATCACTGTTAATGCGGGTGAAATCCCACCAGATCATTGGACACAGGATCCTGTCGTGGGCGGCGGGCGCATCATTGGCGAAGCCTGCCATTTCATCGATCTTGCTCGCCATTTGATTGGGCATCCAGTCACGGCACATCATGGGGTGGCGTTGGGGCGGCATCCCTCGACGCCCGTCAATGACGACAAAGTCAGCCTGACGCTTCAATTCGCAGACGGGTCGGTAGCAACGATCCTGTATTTGGCTAATGGCCACAAAGGCTTCCCTAAGGAACGGGTCGAGATCTTTGCTGCGGGTAGGGTTCTTCAACTGGACAACTTCATAAGGCTACGTGGCTGGGGTTGGTCAGGGTTCTCGAAGATGAATCTTTGGAGGCAAAACAAGGGGGTGGACGCCTTGGTCGCGGCGTTCATGGCTTCAGTCAAATGCAGGGCCGTGGCGCCTGTGCCACTTGCGGAAGTATTTGAAACCACTGAGATCACTATCAAACTAGCGGAGGCTGTGCGGCAATGAGCATGATCCAGATCATCGATCGCAGATTCTATCCCGATTATCACAAAAACTGGGATGACCAAATGTTCCGCGAACGGATTCTGCGGGTCATTGATTCTGACACCCGTATTCTGGACCTTGGCGCTGGCGCCGGAATTGTGCAGGAGATGAATTTCCGTGGACTTGCTCAGCAAGTCTGCGGTGTCGACCTTGACCCGAGGGTCTCAGAAAATGGATTTCTGGATGAGGGGCGGGTCTCGGACGCGGGCGAAATCCCATATCCCGATGCCAGTTTCGATATAGTGATTGCCGACAATGTTATGGAGCATCTGGACTTCCCCGAACAGGTAGTCCGCGAGATTGCCCGCGTTCTGCGTCCCGGCGGGAAGCTATTATTCAAGACACCGAACCGCAACCACTACATGCCACTCATTGCCCGCCTGACCTCGCATCGTTTTCACCAATGGATCAACCGCTTGCGGGGGCGGCACGAGACCGACACCTTCCCCACGCACTACCTATGCAATTCACCTACACAGGTTCGCAAGATAGCCGCGGACTCCGGCCTTCAAATCGACAGTTTGGAACTGATTGAAGGGCGTCCAGAATACCTGCGGATCACCACACTCACCTATCTGATGGGGCTGGCCTATGAAAGGCTTGTAAATGCTGTACCTTATTTGGCGCGGTTTCGCATCCTTCTGGTCGCGACGCTGTCTAAACCTACATGACCGTGATGCGCTACGCCTTTCGGTTCTGGCGCACGATCCGGCACCTTCGGCCCGTGCAGCTTTATGGACGGCTATGGTATCTGTTGGCCCGTCCCCGCCCAGATCTGGCATCGGCACCATGCATCTGGTCTGGGTCCGCAATTTGGCAGCCGCCTGCCTACCGTGCGCCCAGCATGACCGGACCAAGGGTGTTTCGGTTTCTCAATGAAAAAGGGTCGCTGGACGCGCATGGCTGGGACAATCCCGCTAAAGCCAAGCTTTGGCGCTACAACCAGCATTACTTCGATGACCTGAACGCCGAAGGAGCGGACTCGCGCGGAGCGTGGCATCAGGCGCTGATAACCGACTGGATTGCAGCCAACCCGCCAGGCCAAGGTTCGGGCTGGGAGCCTTATCCTACTTCGCTGCGCATTGTGAACTGGATCAAATGGGCGCTGGCTGGCAACACCCTAAATGAGGCCGCACAGCACAGTCTTGCTGTCCAAACTCGCTGGTTGATGCGTCGGCTGGAATGGCACCTGCTCGGCAACCATCTTTTTTCCAATGCGAAAGCGCTTATTTTCGCCGGCTTTTACTTCGATGGACCGGAGGCCGCTAATTGGCGCAAGCAGGCTATGGCGATCTTGTTTCGTGAGCTGCCTGAACAGATACTTCCCGATGGCGGCCATTTCGAGCTGTCGCCGATGTACCATGCCCTCGCTGTGGAGGACTTGGCGGATATAGTGAACTTGATGACGGCCTATGGTTCCAGACTTTCTGCCGCCGAACAGGCCTTGGCGCGTGGCTGCGCTGCGCGGTTGCCGGGAATGCTTCGTTGGCTCAACATTATGTCGCACCCGGACGGCAAGATCTCTTTTTTCAACGATGCAGCCTTTGGCGTCGCACCGGAGAATGACTGTCTTCATGCCTATGCCGCGCGGTTGGGAATTTCTGTCGCTCCGTTGGCGCCAGGACTTACGTATCTAGTTGACAGTGGTTTTGCTCGCATGGCGCGGGGATCAATCGTGGTCCTCTGTGATGTAGGCCGTATAGGACCGGATTATCTGCCCGGTCATGCCCATGCCGATACACTGTCCTTCGAGCTTTCGCTCGGCACAGAGCGCGTGATTGTTAATTCCGGCACCTCCGAATATGGTACGTCTGCTGAACGCCTGCGCCAGCGCGGAACATCTGCGCATTCGACTGTCCAAGTCGGCAATGAGGATTCTTCGGAGGTTTGGAGTGGATTTCGCGTGGCGCAGCGCGCTAGAGTCTATGCAGTAGAGGCCAATGAAACCCGCGAGGCGCTAATTCTCGCGGCCCGACATGATGGTTACACCCGCCTGCCCAGAGGCCCGCACCACAGCCGTTCATGGCAGCTCACTGATACAACGCTGCGTGTCGTTGACCGGCTGGAGCCAGCCGCAAAGGGTGTAGCACGGTACTACCTACCGAATGGCGTCATCGCAGAGGCTACGTCTTCAGATGCTGGTACGCTGCGCCTGGCTTCGGGCCGAGTGCTGCGTTGGTACGCCGCCGGCGCTACTGCCAATGTTGAGGATAGCACCTGGCATCCTCGCTTCGGACTAAGTTTGCCTAGCCAATGCTTGTCCCTCGCTTTCACCGGGGACTTGACCTTCGATCTCACCTTTGACCCTGACTTTGCCTGATGCATATTCTATTTCTGACCGATAATTTTCCACCAGAAACCAACGCTCCGGCTAGCCGCACCTTTGAGCATGCATGCGAATGGGTGAAGGTCGGGCACCGAGTCACGGTAATTACCTGCGCTCCGAACTTTCCGAAAGGCCAGATTTTTGACGGTTATCGTAACCGTTTCTGGCAACAGGAAGAAATGGCAGGCATCCGCGTTATTCGCGTCTGGAGCTACGTGACAGGCAACGAGGGCTTCGTCCTGCGCACGCTTGATTTTATAAGCTTCATGCTTTCCGGGTTTCTCGCCGCGCTTTTTGTCAGAAAGCCGGACGTGATCATAGGCACCTCTCCTCAATTTTTCACGGCAGTAGCAGCTTGGGCGGCTTCTGCCGTGAAGCGCAAACCATTTGTTTTTGAGCTGCGTGACATCTGGCCGGAATCGATCCGAGCCGTAGGCGCAATGAAAAACAGGCGTATACTGGGCTTGCTTGAAAAGCTGGAGGTCTTCCTATATAGCCGCGCTTCAGCGGTGATTTCGGTTACCCACTCATTCAAGAGAAATCTGATGGCGCGTGGTATCGACGGCGATAAGATTTTTGTAGTAACCAACGGTGTCGACAGCCGCCGTTTCCATCCACTGTCCAAGGACCCCACTTTAAGCCAGAAACTTGGTATCGAGAACTGTTTTGTCGCCGGCTATATTGGAACGCATGGAATGGCGCATGCGCTAGACACGCTACTTGATGCGGCCGCAATCCTTATGAACGACCCAGCATCGGCAAATATCCGTCTCCTATTGCTAGGGGATGGCGCTGAACGCGAAAGATTGAAGGCACGAGCGAAACAGCTGGGTCTAAGAAATGTTATTTTCTGCGCTTCAGTGACAAAGGAAGAAGTGGTTCGCTATTGGTCAGTGCTAGATCTCGCAATTATTCATTTACGCCGATCAGATCTCTTTACTACAGTGATTCCTTCTAAGTTGTTCGAGTGCATGGGCATGGGCATTCCGATCATTTTGGGAGTTGAAGGCGAGTCTGCTGAAATCGTCCGTCAGGCCGGGGCTGGAATAACCATCGAACCAGAGAATGCCAAGCAGCTTGCAGACCAAATTAGAATCTTGGACAAAGAACCTTGCTCACTTCAGCAAATGTCTTCGGCGGGGGTTGCTTCGGCAAAGGGTTTTGATCGAGTGGCACTAGCTCAATCAATGCTGAACTTCATTCACAAAGTCGTTAAATGATTAGATCTCACTTTTATAAAATTTCTGGTAGTTAGAATCCGCAAGTAACACTGCTTTTTCCCTTCCTGCCCAATAGATCACATGGAGTTCCGCTTTCCTAGCCTTGTTGGGCAACCCTTGTGTACCCGCCCATAAATTAGAGTCACCAGCGACTTTTACTTCACCAATCGTTTTCAGCTGGCCACCTGCATCAAATCGATCAATCAGGAGGCGCTGCTAGCAACTGGGATCTCGTCGATACCGCGCCCATTCCTCAAGCTTACCCGCCGCTAGATGGCTGAACCTAGGGGTCACCGTATTCATGCGGTATCCGTCGACATAGAGAACGAACGCGGCCGTCAACCAACTTGATCAAGGCATGCTGACTACCTAGGTCACTGTGATTGTTAAAGCCACCTCCATATGCAGACCAGTTCCACCCTATACCCAGTGCGAACCAATAAAGCTGATCAGCATCTCAGTGGGCGCTCGAGCTCCATCTCGGCAAAATAGCAGGACCTTTTGGCTTGTCTCAGTTCTATGTTCTTGCTTTCAAGCACCTTCAGTCTGTCGGCAACCTTGGTCGGGAGACCAGATCTTTGGCGGCTATCAACCTCAGCCTACGTTATCTAACCATTCAAGGTTTGGGATACACGGCCAATCTTGCTGGAAATGAATACAATTGCTGCCAATAGGAACGAATTCTCGCCTTATGGCAAAAATACCATGAGGACCTGTATGATCACGGACTTTTGGTGCCTGCAAATCTAGCGGAGTGAGACAGAGACAAAATTTGTTTGGGTTTTGCCCATAATGGTCCTTCTTATTCAGAAGTTGGAGCTTCTAGCAATCCCAGGGCGGTTAAATTGATAGAGAGTGGGAGGAGACGCCGTTACTTAAAAAGGTATGAATAAGGGGAAGTACCGCTGATTTTCGTCGAAATGTGAAATGATTTTGCAGATAATTCGGTTGCATCTATTAGGAGACAAGCGATAGATGGATCGGATAAATGTAGTAGAGGTTCAAATGGTGCTTGGTAGTGGTGACACAAGTTGGTTTCTAGCACAGCTGAAACCAAACAGCTCCAAAATAGCCGAAAGGAATCTTAACCAACAAGGGTTTAAGACTTTCTTGCCAATGGAAGAACAAACACGGCAGTGCAATGGCAAGTTTGTCACCACTTTACGGCCTTTGTTCCCTGGTTATATCTTTGTGGCTTTTGATTTAACTCAGGGCCTTTGGCAGGCCGTTAATTCGACTTCAGGTATCACGAAACTAGTAAGGTTTGGAGAAAAACCAGCTGCAGTACCGCTAGATTTGGTCTCACAGCTCCTGCTTCGGTGTGACGACCAGGGAAAATTGCTACCTTTACAATCACTAACGCCAGGTGACCAAGTGACCCTTACTAAGGGGCCATTTGCTAACTTCCTTGCAGAGGTTGAAAAAATCTCCCCTAACCAGCGAGCTTGGGTTCTATTGGATGTTATGGGTAGCCACACCAAAGTTTCTGTAAGGTTGGATCATTTACGTTCAGCATGAGGGAGCAACAAAGCTGCTCCATGCACACAATTGGCAATCCATGCGCGTTCGAAGCTAGCGGACCGAAATCCGTTGGAGGGGGTGCCAAATAAATTCTTCTCTTGACTACAAAGGTTCAGTGGCAGTTAACTTGGGCTCGTTATGCGGGCAGCCTGCTATCATATATTTCAGAAAACAGACTGTTAGAATTTAGAATGAACCCTACGGCAGGTTAATAGGCCTGAATGCAAAAACATCAACAACTAGCTGACCTGAATAGTTCTTGTGATGCAATTTCTTTGTCTATTGTTAATACTTAGTCCCTTGCCCTTCGCAAGTGCCCGGCCAATTTGGCAATTGAGCTTTGTTTTACTCATGGGAATCACTTGTGTAATCTATTGCCTCTTCTTTAAGTCAACTGATGATCGCAAGTTGGCAAAGATATTCTACTTGCCAGTTGCTGCACTTCTTTGCGTGAGCTTCTGGGGTTGCGTGCAGGTCTTGTTTGGATGGTCCATTGCGCCCGAAAGTACGATCCGAACTACTATCTATTTGCTTAGTTATGTAGCTTTTTTCTTACTGGTTTTCTTAAAAATAAAAGGTACTTCTGCCGTGCCTATATTCTTCCGCTTTATAGGGCTGATCGTAACCGTTTACTGTCTTTATGGGCTAATTTTATATTTCACAGGCAATGAGAAAATATTATGGTATGATAGGTGGGCATTTAGTCAAGCGCTCTCGTCTACTTTTGTCAACAGAAACAGCTTTGCAGCGTACGCAGGCCTAGGACTGAATTGCTTAATAGCCTATTCTTTCTGGTTATTTAATGTGTCTACTCCCAAATTGTTTGGATTAAAGTCTAAACTCCTTGGCTTTTTCGCTCGACACCCGCATCAAGTTGTAATTCTCAGTCTAAGCTTGATAATTGTGTTTACTGCACTTCTGTTGACAGGATCCCGCGCGGGTATAATCAGTGTAGCTATAGCAATTATTTATCTTACGTTGAATCTGTCTTTTCGAGATATAGGCAAACGAGAACACATCGGTAACGTAAAATCCGTTAGCTGGGCTTTGCCGATTTTTTTTATAAGCTTCCTTGCTATTTTTGCGTTCAGCGGAGATATGTTCAAATACCGGATGAATGCAGGATTAGAAAATGACTATCGCTTCAAAATCTATCCTTTTCTGATGGAACTCACTCAAGAGGGCCCTCTCGTTGGGACCGGGCTTGGAACTTTTCCTGAAGTGTTTTCCGAGCACAGGAAGCCGGACCTTCATCGACATGTCGTAAGAGCTCATAATGACTATTTGGAAATTCTGTTAACCGCAGGCCCACTAGTTGGAGGACTGTTCATCATGCTTTTTTCTTTTTTTATTGTGAAACTAGCCTTCAATAGAAATATGTCTTTTACAATGGAGGTTTTCTCTGTTTGTTTTGTCAGTATAATGCTGCAAATAGCGCTCCATTCCAGTGTGGATTTTCCTCTGCAAATCCCGGCAATTGCTATAACCTTGTGCGGAGTTATGGGTGCGACAGCAGTGTTATGGTGCGAGCATCGACGTTAGAAGTACCCTAAAATAATTCTAGGCCCACTCTCTGGCCTAACTTGAGTTTTTTTAAAAGTGGCGGGAGCATTTGCGTACGGTTCAAAATATGCCACTGACCTCCTCCCCATAAATAGGGCCGTTTCTAAAGTTAGGATTTTCTGTAAAAAGATGATCAGGAGATCCCTTTATGAAGCGCAAAAGATTTAGCGAAGAACAGATCATTACGATCCTGCAGGAGCATGCTGCGGGGATGAAGGTTAAGGACCTCGTCCGCAAGCATGGCATCGCCGAGCAGACCTTTTACCGTTGGAAGTCAAAGTATGGCGGCATGGATGTGTCTGATGCTAGGCAGCTCAAGTCGCTGGAGGCGGAGAACGCTCGACTGAAGAAGTTTCTAGCCGATCAGATGCTCGACAACGCTGCCTTGAAGGAATTGCTTTCAAAGGAGTGGTAAAGCCCGCAGTCAGGCGCAAGCAGGTTCAGCATCTTGTCTCAGGCAAGATGCTGTCTGAGCGCCTTGCCTCTGGGCTTGTCGGCATATCAAGGTCGGCGGTTCAGTATAACAGCCGTCGTCGCTGTGATGCGTCCCTACGTCTGCGCCTCAAGGAACTGGCGGAACGTTACCCTCGCTATGGCTATCTGATGCTGCATGCTTTCCTCAAACAGGAAGGTCTGGTGCAGAATGTCAAACGGACCTACCGCCTCTATACGGAAGAAGGACTTCAGGTGCGGACGAAGAGGCGTCACAAGTTGCCGAACGTGCCACGCCAGCCGATGGCCCTACCATCACGGCAGTCTGAACGCTGGTCTTTGGGTTTTGTGTCAGATCAATTGGCGACAGGCTGGCGCTTCCGCACCCTCAATATTGTGGATGATTACACCCGCGAATGTGTCGGGCAACTGGTTGACACCTCCATCTCAGGCCAGCGTCTGGCGGGCATTCCTGGATGTCCTTGGCAATCAACATGGATTGCCACGGGAGATTGTTCTCGACAACGGCCCTGAGCTTACCAGCAAAGCCATGTTCCTATGGTCGCAGAGGACAGGCGTGAAGCTCAACTTCATCCAGCCAGGCAAACCTGTGCAGAACGCATTCTGCGAGAGCTTCAATGGTACCTTCAGAGACAACTGCCTCAACCAGCACTGGTTCATGAGCCTCAAGGAGGCCAGATCAGTCATCAATGAATGGAGAAGACACTACAATGAAGAACGGCCCCACAGCTCGCTCGGATACCAGCCGCCAGCGACCTTTGCAAAGCTACAGGCAAGGCGCTTCCAGTCGCCCCAAGAAGAGTCGCGGCTCCTTCCGCTAACTTGCCTGTAGCTGAGAAGGCTGTGGCATGATAGCCATCAAGTTCCTAACCTAGGAAATGGCCTCAATCCGGGGGAAAGGTCATGGTATGCTAGGGCATAAATATAGGTGCTGGATCGACTATAGGGATGGGGGCGATGGTGATCCGCCCAGATACCACCGTTATCTGAAATCCGGCCAAAGAATTGATTAAAAAGAAATAAAGTACATATTTCTTTGGGCCTTTACATCTACATCAAGGCGGTGTCCAATGATTGGACGGGCTGCAGAAGGCCAACGCCAATCAAAAACACAAAAAAGGTTCCACAGATAATCAGTTGAACCTAGGGCTCAGGTCATGCTGGAAGTGGCGTAGATTGATCGAAAAATGTTCTAACCAACTAGGTATTCCTTCATCTCGCTGTCTGGTTCCGACAGTATGGCCATCCATAAAATAAGGTCGTTGTCGCGAACATACTGGCGTAGCTTCTGCCTGTCCCACCTGTAAGCCATTCCGAGTTGGTCTTTAAGCAGGTCAACGTCTTCATCGGTCATATCCTGATAAAGGATGACACCCAAGTGGACACGCTGAATTAGAATGAAGGGTTCAAACCGCGCTGTGGCGATAGATGTTCGCCATGTATTTAGGCCTTCTGGGAAATTTCCGAGCATCACATTTGCCGTTGCAACACGAAACCAGGCGAATGTGTTAAGGGGTGCCATTTTGAGGCCTTTTTCCGAAACCTCTATCGTCAGGGCGGCATATTTTTGAGCTTCTTCAGGGTCAGCTGCTGAGCGTGCTCGGTAAAGGTATGAAGATCCCAAGTCCAGATAAGCATCAGGTAGTTCAATAATGCCAAGAGCATCGAGCCTGGAGTTTTCGAGAACCTCTAGGTCTTGCTCAGAGACAGTTTCGCCTGCATTCACCCGGTGCAAGATAGGCGTGCCGGGCACGAGCATCAATTCATGCAGAAAACGGGGTACGCCAATCACAATGAGTGTAATGCTAGACACCAGCATAAACCCAGGAATGAACCAGCGATTAAATTTATCTTTGATTGAGGTCATTGCATTTGAACCGGTATCTTAATGATACATCCCCTCAAGCGTGTCCCTGTATATTTCGCTCACTACATGACGCCTCAGCTTTAGGGTTGGTGTCATCTGTTCATTCTCGATGGTGAAGGCCTCGCCGGCAATCGCAAACTTGCGCACTTTCTCCAGGTTCGATAGGCGCTTGTTCACGCGCGCGACCGCTGCGTCCATCGCTTTCTTCAGGTCCTTGTCGTGCCGCAGCACATCAAGGCCGCCTTCCTTGCCATTTTCCTTCGCCCAGTCCCTGAGCCATTCCGCGTCTGGCACAATCAGGCCCACCAGGTGTGGTTTGCGGTCGCCGTAAACCATCGCCTGCGCGATCTCATCCTCAAGGGCCAGCATGCCTTCAATGCGCTGCGGCGAGACATTGTCGCCGCCGGCGTTGACGATAATGTCCTTCTTGCGGTCGGTGATCTCCAGGTGGCCGTCCTCGTCGAACCGGCCCACATCGCCGGTATGCAGCCAGCCATCAACAATGGTTTTGGCCGTGGCTTTCTCGTCGTGCCAATAGCCCTTCATTACCAGCTCACCGCGTACCAGGATCTCGCCGTCCTCGGCAATCTTGACTTCAGTGTTGCTAAGCAACGTGCCCACGGTGTGAATTTTTGGCGCGGCCGGTGGATTCACGGAAATGATCGGGCCGGATTCCGTCTGGCCGTAGCCCTGCAGGAGCGGCAGCCCCAGGCTCATGAAAAAGGCGCCCACGTCTGGCGCGAGCGGTGCACCGCCCGAGACGAGCGCTTTCAGGCGCCCACCAAACTGTTTCTTCACTTTGCGCCGCACCGTCAGGTCGAGGAACTTGTTTTCAAGCGTTTCCTTGAGCGTCAGGGGCTCTTCGCCTTTGAAGGCCTTGGTGCCAAGCTCAATCGCCCGGTTGAAAAGCGCTGCTTTCCGGCCGCCGCCCTTCAGGATGCCGCGGCTGATACGCGTGCGCAGCATCTCGAAAAGGCGCGGCACCACCACCATGACCGTTGGGCTGGCTTCCGCCATATTGGCCGCCAGCTTATCAAGGTTTTCGGCGTACCAGATTTCTGCACCGATCGTGAGCGGCCAGCACTGGCCAGCTGTGTGTTCATAGGCGTGGCTGAGCGGCAGGAATGACAGGAACGCGTTGTTCTTGAGCCCAAGCTCATCGAAGACGATCGCAGCGGCCTCGCTATTGTGCAGGATGGCGCCGTGGTGGATCATCACCCCCTTGGGCGCCCCGCCGGTGCCGCTTGTGTAAATGAGGCAGGCGATATCATGGCGCGACACGCTTTGCGCCAGGCTGCGGTATTTGGCGATATCCGGCGTTTGGGTGTCTACCACCTGGGCCCAGTGATGCACATTCACATTCACTGCCTGCTCAAGCTTCACCTCGTCGATGGTGATGCAGTGCTCAAGCTCGTCCGACTGGTGGGCGGCCTTGAGGAAGGTCCGCGCGAGCGCTTTTGTGGACACAATCGCCGCCTTGGCTCCTGAGTTTTCGAGAATGTGCAGATAGTCTCGCGCCGTATAGGTGGTGTAGGCCGGCACACTGACAGCGCCAAGCGCCATCACGGCAAAGTCAGCCATCAGCCATTCGGGCCGGTTTTCTGAAACAATCACCACCCGGTCGCCCGCACGTACGCCGAGCTCTTCAAGGGCGCTGGCCAGCTGACAGACTTTCTGGGCCACTTCGCCCCAGGTCTGGGTTTGCCACTTGCCGTCTTTCTTGGCGTGTAGAAGTGGCTTTTTTTCAAGCACACTGGCTTGGTCAAAAAACATTGCTGTCAGGCTTTGCCACTTTTTGATTGGGCATTCTGGTGCTGACATGGCGCGAGTCCCCTTTTTATTGTCCCCCCACAGGTAGCTCTTTGTTGCGCAAAAATTCTATTCCCGCAAGTCTGAACGGCCTCACATCGGCGTCAGAACAGAAGTGACAGCGTTGGCAAGCGGGCTGTTAACGAATAATCTACGAAAAAGTCGTCTACTGAGTCCGATCTTCCTTGCCAGCACAGATTTTGGGTGCCATTAGGGAGGGAACGGGCCGCTGCATATTGCAGGCGGTTTACCTTACGGTTTAGCGAATTGTTGGCCATGAACGGCACACGAAACGACATATCCGATAACGAGCCCAGCGATGCTGGCGTCCAAGACGACTTTCATGGTGAAAAGGGAGCCGATGGCGACGAGCGCCGTCTGCACCTCCGGGCGTTTGACTATTGGCATTCGCTGAAAGGCGATAGTGAGTTTCCCCTGTTCTCGCAGCTGACGCCGGAAGGCCTTGCCCCATACCGCAACAACAGTCTGCTTCTGGAATTTACCGAAGGCGGCGCCACCGTGCGCTATATCGGCAATAACGTGGGCCTGCTTTTGGAAGAACCTATCCTGAAGGGCACCAACCTGAACGCCTTCCCGGATTCCGCTTTTGCAAGCGCGCTTCTTGGCCAGTTCGAAACGGAAGAAGGCCGCACCCGCGCTGCTGAGTTTGAGTTCATCGAAGATCTTCTGGACTGCCGCGGCATCATGCTGCCTTTCAGCCATTCCGGCGATGTGGCGCATTTCGCCATGGTGGTGGTGAACTTCCGCCGCCGCGAAGGCGTGGAGCACGGCGAAACCTATGACATGAGCGAAGCTGTGGGTGCATGCGAGCGCGCAGCCAGCAGCGTCGCGCACCTGGATGGTGGCAGCCGTTCCAGCCTTTATGAAGCGCTTGCGGCCGCGCTCAAGCTCTATGAAGAAGGTCAGGCGCATCCGGATGCTTATACTGCCCTTCTGCGAGAGGCGGGCCTGAAGGCGCAGAAACGTGCGCCCTATACGCCGGCGCTCAAGATCACCTTCGGCAAGGACTATGACAAAACCCGGCTGACGGAATATGCTTCTGCGCTGGCTTATGCCGTGCGCCAGGGTGAAACGTCAGAAACCGTCGCAGCGTTCCTTGAGAATGAGCCCGGCGGCATCAAAGGATGTGTGCGGCGGGAACGTTCTGCCCGGCGCGGCCAGGTTGGCAGTGCCGCAGAGCGTAGGCAGGCGGAGGCCGCAGCCCTGGTGAGTAACGTCCGGGGGGTATCGCTTGATGACCTCTCTTCAGATAAAGAATTCAGCCTTGTGATAGCACGCCCAAAAGAAGGCGGCGGTCTAGAGGCGGTGGGCCTGGCGGATGTCGGGCAAAATACGGTGGACGCCATTATCAGGCGTTTTGCCGACAAAATAAAATAAGACCATGAAACCAGGCCCGGTAGGGTTGTGAAGGGACCAATATAGTGACTACGGATGAGCAACGCGCACAAGTCATGGCGGAGATCGGCCGTTTGGCCATGGAAACCATGCCCGGCGAATCCTTTGAAGAGTTTGAGAAATTTCTGACGGGCTTTTATGCCCAGGGTCCCGACGACCTGATGAGCGCGGATCCGGAGACGCTTTTTGCCATTGCCCACAGCATGTGGGACATGGCAGCGAAGCGCCCCTCAGGCACGCCGCTGATCAAGGTTCTGAACCCGCGCGGCAAGAAGGGCTCCTGGTCCAGCCGCAACACGGTGCTACAGATCGTCAATGATGACATGCCTTTCCTTGTGGATTCGATCACCGGTTGCCTTGCGGTTACGCTTCATTACCGCATCCATATGATGCATCACCCGATCCTGCAGGTTGCCCGCGACGATAAGGGCGTGCGCCTAGCGTCTGGCGAAGATGCTGCCAATGAATCCTACATGTTCATTGAGATCGACGCCCAATCGGATAAAGCTGCGCTGCAGGAAATTGAAGATACGCTCAAAGCCACACTCGCGGACGTGCGGGCGGCAGTGAGCGACTGGCGTGCGATGCTGGCGAAAATCGACGAGACGGTCGCCAGCCTGACGGTGAACCCGCCACCGATTGACAATGAAGAGGTCGAGGAAACTATCCGCTTGCTGCGCTGGCTTGGGTCAGACCATTTCACCTTCCTCGGTTTCCGCGAATACCGGTTTGACGGTGACCCTGCCACCTTCGACTTCAACCGGGTGGATGGGTCAGGCCTTGGTATCCTGCGTGACCCGGCGCGGAATGTCCTGCGCGACAAGGACGGCTTGACGCCTATGTCACCGGAAATCCGGCACTTCCTGACGCATCCTGAGCCGCTCATCATCACCAAGGCGAACGTGAAATCCACGGTGCACCGCCAGTCCCATATGGACTATATCGGTGTGAAAATCTTTGACAGCGAAGGCAGGGCCATTGGCGAACGCCGCTTTGTCGGTCTCTTCACTTCGCTCTCCTATAACCAGTTCACCACCGATGTGCCGATCGTGCGCAAGAAGGTTGCGAATGTGCTGGAGCGGTCCAAGTTTGCCCAGCGGTCCTATGCCGGCAAGGCGCTTGCCCATATCCTTGAGACATTCCCGCGGGACGAACTGTTCCAGGTGTCTGAAGACTGGCTGTTTGAAACATCCATGGGCATCCTGCAGCTGACAGAACGCCCCCGCCCGCGCACCTTTGTGCGCCCGGACAGGTTCGAACGCTTTGTCTCGGCGCTCGTCTATGTGCCGCGTGAAAACTATAACTCCGGCCTGAGGATCGCGATCGAGGAAATCCTGTGCAAGGCCTATAACGGTGAAGTCTCGGTTTATTATGCCAACCTCTCTGAGGAAGCACTGGCGCGCTGGCACTTCATTATCCGGACCCGCCCGGGCGAGGTGCTGAAGCCTTCCGAGGAAGACATCAACGCTGCGATCGCAGAGGCAGCACAAGGCTGGATGGACCGCCTTCATTCCGAGCTTGCGAACCGGATCGGTGAAGAGCAAGGGAACAAGCTGCATCACGAATATAAGAACCGCTTCACCGTTGCCTACATCGAGGCCTTCACGCCGGCACAGGCGGCTTATGACGTTCAGAAGCTCGAAGACGTGCGCGGCAAGGATGATGTGCGGGTTGATTTCTACCGTCACCTTGATGACGGCGCCAATCACTACCGACTGAAAATCTATCACGGCAGCCAGTTGATCGCGCTTTCAAGCTGTATGCCGGTGTTGGAAAACATGGGCTTCAAGGTGCTATCCGAGCACTCCTATGAAGTGTCTGGCAAGGTCACGAGCTATATTCATGATTTCGCGCTCGACCGCCCGGAAGGCAGCCCGTTCGGGCTTGAGCGCCTCAAGCCGCTGGTGGAAGACCTGTTCATCAAGGTTTGGCACGGCACCATCGAGGACGACGGCTTCAATGAACTGGTGTTGACCGCCGGCATGCGCTGGGACGAGATTGTGATCCTGCGGGCTTACGGCAAATATCTGCGCCAGCTCGGCATGGGCTATACCCCGGAATATATCGCTGACACGATGGTGGCCAATGCCGAAATTTCGGCTCAGCTAGTGGCGCTTTTCAAGGTGCAGTTCGACCCGGCTTACGAAGGCGCGGACCGCGAAACCATGGCCCAGAATATCGTGACCGACCTCAGGTCTTTGCTAGAGGCCGTCACGAGCCTGGACGCTGACCGCATCCTCAGGGCCTACGGCAATGTGATCCGGGCCACGCAGCGCACCAACTTCTATCAGGAAGGCGTTGTGGACCGTCAGGACGAGCGCGCGCTTGCTTTCAAGATCCGCTCGCGCGAGGTCAATGAGATGCCGAAGCCGAAGCCTTTTGCCGAAATCTGGGTTTATTCGCCCCAGGTGGAAGGGGTGCACTTGCGTGGTGGCCCAGTGGCCCGCGGCGGCCTTCGCTGGTCTGACCGGCGCGAGGATTTCCGCACCGAGGTGCTTGGTCTTGTGAAAGCGCAGCAGGTGAAGAATGCCGTGATCGTGCCGCAGGGCGCGAAGGGTGGCTTCTTCCCGAAACAGTTGCCGCCGATGAGCGACCGGGAAGCCTTCATGGCGGAAGGTGTGGCCTCATACCGGTCCTTCATTTCAAGCCTTCTTTCGGTCACCGACAACCTGAAGGGCGCCAAGGTGAAGCCGCCGAAAAGCGTGGTGCGCCGCGATGGTGACGACCCATACCTGGTGGTGGCGGCCGACAAGGGTACCGCGACTTTCTCTGATATTTCGAACGGCATTTCCGAAGGCCAGGGCTTCTGGCTTGGGGATGCTTTCGCGTCCGGTGGTTCGAACGGCTATGACCACAAGAAGATGGGCATCACCGCCAAGGGGGCCTGGGAAAGCGTGAAACGCCATTTCCGCGAACTGGGTGTCAACACCCAGAAGGATGAGTTCACGGTTATTGGTGTGGGCGATATGGCGGGTGACGTATTCGGCAACGGCATGCTGCTGTCGAAAACCATTCGCCTGCAGGCGGCCTTCAACCATATGCATATCTTCCTGGACCCCAACCCGGGTGACGCGAAGGCCAACTGGAAAGAGCGCAAGCGTCTGTTTGACCTGCCGCGCTCAAGCTGGGCGGATTACGATACGAAGCTTATTTCCAAGGGCGGCGGCATTTTTGAGCGATCGGCCAAGTCCATCTCCCTGTCACCAGAGGTGAAAGAGTGGCTGGGCGTTGAAGCGGACGCCATGACGCCGACCGACCTGATCAACCGTATCCTGAAGGCGGAAGCCGACCTTCTGTGGTTCGGTGGGATCGGCACGTATGTGCGTGCCACGACCGAGAACAACGCCCAGGTGGGCGACCGCGCGAACGACGGGCTCCGCGTTTCAGCGGATGAGCTAAAGGTGCGGGTGATCGGCGAAGGCGGCAACCTGGGCATGACCCAGAAAGCCCGGATCGAATTTGGTCACAAGGGCGGCCGCCTTAACACCGACTTTATCGACAACTCGGCTGGTGTGGACTGTTCGGACAAAGAGGTGAACATCAAGATCCTTCTGGCCGATGCGATCGCCCGCGGCAACCTGACCCGCGAAGATCGTGACGACCTCTTGGTTTCCATGACCGACGAAGTGTCAGACATTGTCCTCTCGGACAACTATTTGCAGACTCAGGCTATTTCGCTTGCGGAAGTGAATGCCCGCAATGCCCGCGAATATCATCTGGGCCTCATTCGGGCGCTTGAGCGCGATGGTGGGTTGGACCGCGAGATCGAAGTGCTGCCGTCCGACGAGGGCTTTGCGGAACTGGCCGCCAACGACCGCGGCCTGACCCGACCCGAGATTTCGACCCTGATGGCTTACGCCAAGATGTCACTCTTCGATATCCTGGTGAAATCCAAGCTGATTGACGACCCAGTGATGCAGCCAGAGCTTGAGTGGGGTTTCCCGACTGTGCTGCGCGACAGGTTCGCCACCGAGCTCAGTGAACATCGCCTGCGCCGCGAGATTATCGCAACCGTGCTGGCAAACGAAGTGGTCAACTGGGCGGGCCTGACCTTCGTTTACGAAGTGAAGGAAGAAACAGGCCTGGGTGTGGAAGATATCGTTGCCGCCTTTGTGGTGGTGCGCGAAATTTTCGGCCTCAGGGATCAGTGGGAAGCCATCAATGACCTGGACTATAAGGTTACGGCAGGCACGCAGTATGACATGCACCAATCGGTGTCCGACAGCCTGAAGACACAGGTAATGTGGGTGCTCAGGAACATGCCGCGGCCAATCAACATCAGCGAAATGGTTGAAGCCTTCAGGGAGCCGGTCAAGGACCTGTTTGCGATCAACCAGTCGATCCTTTCTGAACCTGCACAGGAAGCTTTTGTCTACCGCCGCGATGCCCTGAAGGCCATGAAGGTGGGTCACGATCTGGCGACCTTCGTGTCCGGTTTTGAGGTGCTGGTGTCTGGCCCGGATATCATCCAAGTGGCCAAGAAGGCCAAGAAGCCGGTTGATTATGTGGCTGCGGTTCACTTCGCGCTCGGTGATGAGCTTGGCTTCGATTGGCTTCGCCAGCGGGCTGACCGTATCACGCCGGAAGATCACTGGGACCTCTTGTCCATCCGGTCCGAGCTTGAAGACCTGTCTGACCAGCAGCGTGATCTGGTGAATGCTGTTTGCATGGGTGCGGGCGATATGACAGCCAAGCAGGCCACCAAGGCCTGGGCCAAGGATCAGCAGACCCGGATCATCCGCGCCAAGCGCCTGGTGGAAGATCTCAGCTCATCTGGTGGCCTGACGGTTGCGAAACTCAGCTTCGCGACCCGTCACCTGCGCTCGATCCTCAGGTAACAGGGCACATAGAGAAGCAAGAAAAAGGGGCTGCCGGTTGTTCCGGCGGCCCCTTAGTTTTCAGCGGGGATATCAGCAGCCTTTGAAGGAAGCGGTGCTGACCTGCTGAGGGAAGTGGTATCAATTGGGGTTCAGGAATCGTCCTTTTCCCCAATCCTCCAAAGTATTCAGGATTTCTTCACGCGTGGTCATCACGAACGGGCCATAGCGCGCAATGGGTTCCCCAATGGGGGCGCCTGCAATCATCAGGAAACGGGCACCCGGCCGGCCTTTAACTGTGACGCTGTCGCCGTCCGATAGGATCGCAAGCGTGCGCGTGGGGAACGATTGCCCTTTGACCGACAAACCACCCTGGATGCCATAGAGAAAGGCTGTGTGGCCCTTTGGCACGGGCAGGGTTGCCTCTTCGCCGGTCAGTGTGATGTCCCCGTAAAAAGGCTTAACCGCAATATCGCGCACGGGGCCCTCATGGCCGTTCAGGTCGCCGGCAATCAGGTGGGCTTCATAGCCGTCGCCAGATACAGTCGGGATCTCGTTCTTCGAGACATCCTGATACCGAGGCGGGATCATTTTTTTCGCCCCCGGCAGGTTGACCCACAGCTGGAAGCCGCGCACGTCCTCGCCGCTTGCCACAGGCATCTCCGAATGGACAATGCCGCGACCGGCGGTCATCCATTGGGCATCGCCCGGGCCGATGACGCCGCTGTTACCGCTTGTGTCGCCATGCCTCATCTTGCCCGACAGCATGTAGGTAACTGTCTCGAAACCCCGATGGGGGTGTTCGGGGAAGCCCGCACCCCGCGCGTCTTTCGGCAATTCCATTTCATCAAGCAGAAGGAAAGGGTCCAGGTTCATCAGACCCTTGCGGCCGATGCTCCGGTGAACTGTCACGCCCTGGCCTTCAGCCATGGCCACGGCCTCAAATAGTGTTTTGATCTTGCGATTCATCGCTTGTCTCCCAGGCCTTCGTTATAATCAGGCCTTCGTTATAGCCAGTCACGGCCATGAGGGGCCGAGAGGTCAATTTCGGGGCCCACGGGCACGATGCCAGTGGGGTTGATGGTTTTATGGCTGGCGTAATAGTGGGTCTTGATATGATCCATATGCACGGTCTCGCGCACGCCTGGCATCTGGTAGATCTCCCGTACATAGGCGGACAGCTCCGGGTATTCCTTCAGCGTGCGGATGTTGCATTTGAAATGCCCCACATAGACGGGGTCGAACCTTACCAGCGTGGTAAAGAGGCGAATGTCAGCCTCGGTAAAGCTGTCGCCGGCCAGATAGCGGTTCTCCGCAAGATGGCCTTCAAGCCAGTCCAGTGTCTCAAACAGCGGTACCACAGCCTCTTCATAGGCTTTCTGCGTTGTGGCGAACCCGGCCTTGTAGACGCCGTTGTTGACTGTGTCATAGATGCGGTCGTTGAGGCTGTCGATCTCGGTCCGTAATGCATCTGGGTAATAGTCGCCTTCCGCCGCACCAAGGCCGTCGAACGCGGTTGAGAACATGCGGATGATATCAGCGCTTTCGTTCGATACGATGGTCTCATTCTTCTTGTCCCACAGCACAGGGACCGTCACCCGGCCGCTGTAGGCAGCGTCGGCGCGGGTATAGATCTGGTGCAGGAAGTCTGCGCCATAAAGCGCGTCGCCCGTGCTGCCGTCACTTCCATCAAACGTCCAGCCGTTCTCCAGCATGGTCATGCCCACAACGGACACGTCGATCATGTCTTCAAGGCCTTTGAGTGCGCGAACAATCAGCGTCCTGTGCGCCCACGGGCAGGCGTAGGATACGTAAAGATGATAGCGCCCGGCCTCT
Organism: Kordiimonas lipolytica; assembly: GCF_042651265.1. Taxonomy (GTDB): domain Bacteria; phylum Pseudomonadota; class Alphaproteobacteria; order Sphingomonadales; family Kordiimonadaceae; genus Kordiimonas; species Kordiimonas lipolytica. The sequence goes on from NZ_JBHSCR010000001.1 coordinate 575,864, forward strand.
GCCTTAAAGCCGCTATCGCCGGTGGGGCCTGCGGCACCGTCGCTGGTGACCCAGTTCCGGAACTGGCTCTCGCTGCGCTTGAATTTGCCGCCCGTTGATTTGGTATCATACCATTTGTCGTGCCATTCGCCGTCGATCAGAAGTCCCATTTTGTGCCTCCATTGTTGTTAGGGCAAAGATAGGGTTTTCGGTGCATGCCTTGTAGGAGGCTATCGCCCAAGGCAGCGTTGCAAAATTGCGAACGCCGCTGAGGTTGAATCACGGGGTTTAATCATGGGGTTTAACCATGTTCAAAGGATTGCCTGTTAGGTTATGCTGCTGTGATCACATGATAGGGAAGGATGCCTGTGGCCGCATTGTGCCGAAATCTGATCCTGGTGCTGTTGGCCTGGGCCTTTTGTATGCCTTTGGCTTCGGGCGCGGCGCAGGCAGACACTTCTTGTCTGCGCATGGGCGTGATCTTCAGGGCGGAAACGGTCTTGCAGGTCAAACAGGCGGCCCAGCGAATTTTCGACAAGGCAGGCCTGTGCCTGGAGCTGGTTGAAATGCCGGTACGGCGTGCCGAACAGATGGTCCTGCATGGAGGACTGGACGGCGAAATACTGCGCACCGCCCTGTGGGTAGAGCAGCACAAGGAAGATGTTATTGCCGTCCCGACACCGTTTTTCGAAGACCATATGATGGCAATAAGCCTTGAGGCGCGGCAGCTTCAAATTCAGGAGATGAATGACCTGCGGCCCTACAAGGTGGTGATTGCGGGTGGTCATCGCTGGGCGGAAGCAAAGCTGGCGGCGCTGGGCATTGAGCCGGTGAAAACAAGTTCCGCCAGCCGGTATCTGGAGCTTTTGCACATTGGCCGTGTAGATGTAGGCTTGATGGAAGAAAGCCTCGTGGCGCTCATTTCCAATAAGCAGGGCATTGCCCTGCAGCGTCTGGAGCGTCTGCCCTACTATACGGTGCTGCGCCGCGACCATGAGGCATTGGTGCCCCGGCTCGATGCGGCGCTCAGGTGGGCGCGGGGGACCTCACAGTCTGATGCGCGGGATCAAACCTCGCAGTGATTTTCAGGGTCGGCGAACCAATCGGCCATGAAGTCGATGAACAGCCGCACCTTGAGCGGTAGCAGGCGGCGTTCGGGGTAGAGTGCGTAAAGGAATGATGGGGCCCTTGGGACGTCCTCAAAGAGTTTGACCACCTTGCCGTCCCGGACGGCGTCTTCAAGGAAGAAATCCGGCAGGGTTGCGATCGCCACACCTTCAATCGCCGCCGCGAGTTGCATGAGGCCGGAATTCGATGTCACCTGCCCGGTAACGCGTACGGCGCGGGCATCACTGCCTGTGCCGAACCGCCACTGTTTGGCCGCCTCCACGTTCGAATAGAAGACACAGTTATGGTCCTTCAGGTCTTCGGGTGTTTTGGGCGTGCCGTGTGCCTCAAGATACGCGGGGCTTGCCACCACATGATGGCGAATATCGCAGATATTGCGGGCGATCAGGCTGGTGTCTGAAAGCTCTGGCGCGATCCTGAGGCCAAGATCAAACCCGCCCCCAATGATATCCACCCGTTCGTCGGTCAGGCTCATCTCAAGCTTCAGGCCCGGATGCTGCCGGGCAAAAGCCATCAGCGGGGAACCCAGCTTGAGGTCGGCGAAACTTCTGGGGGCTGTGAAGCGGAGCGTCCCCACCAGATTGTCGCTGGTGTGCTTCACCGCCTGGGCGGCGTCTTCCACATCATCCAATATTCGGATGCCGCGTTCATAGAACAGAGCGCCCTCGTCTGTGGGCGTCACGCCCTTTGTGTTGCGCGCCAACAGCTTGACGCCAAGCCCGTCCTCAAGCGACTGGATGCGCCGGCTCGCGACCGATTTGGTGATATGCAGCGCCTTGGCGGCGGCCGTCAGGTTACCTGCCTCAACGGCGCGGCAGAAGGTGCGGATGGCTTGCAGGTCCATGATGGTCTCGTTTGTTATTGCGAAACGATTTGCTTCTGATGGTGCAGAAATGTTGCGTACGGCGCAACAACAAACCCGGTTGTCGGGGAAGAATTATTGAGAGGCTTTCTTGCTGCTATAGATCGCAAGACCTGCAAACAGGCCAGCGACCCCAAGTGCCGCGAGGGCCGCACCGATGCCCACCAACATCTGATTGCGGTTGCCGAGCCTCTCCGTGCTCTCGTGGGTGAAATCATATCGCCGTCTGCCACCTTCCACGGGGACTACAAACATCGTGCCGCGCCGCTCGATTGTTTTGATGAAATCATAGTCGAGGCGTGCCGATATTTCCGAAATGTTATAGACGGTTTGGTCTTGATCCCGAAAAGCATAGTCGAACAGATTGAGCGACTCCCCGTCCCGGATAACGCCGTAGGACCGGTAGTGTTGGTAATGATAGGTAATTGTCTCAGGCGCTATCAGTTCATGGGTGATGAGCCCGGTGCCAATGGCTAGTGCTGCAGAGGCTGCAATAGCAACATGCATGGCCAGCTTGGATTTGCGTCTTGTGTGCTGCGCTAATCTGTCCCGTACCTGCTTGATCTCTTTCAGGCGCAACAGCTCTGCATCATCGACCTCACTACACAGGGTGGAAAGATCGATAGCGTAGACCTTTAGGATGGCATCGAAGACATCCTCTGCTGGATAGTTCCGGCCATTCTCCAGTTTAGACAGATAGGACTGTTCCACACCGATCGCTTTGGCAGCCTCCGGCTGGGTCCAGTTCAGCCGATCCCGTGCGACTTTGATATAAGCACCGAATTTCATTGTTTCCCCCAATCGATAACATCATGAAAATACGGCCTTATTCTTCCGCAGTCGTTCCATGAATGCGAGGCGAATATAGACGAATTACCATGCATAATCCAAGAAAGCTGACGGCTATCCGGGGCGGGATACAAAAAAACCGCCCCGGATGAGGGCGGTTTTCTGAATTCTTGGGACTGGAAGGTGCGCTTACTTGGGCGCGATCACCATGATCATCTGACGGCCTTCCATTTTTGGCCGCGCCTCGATCTTGGCTTCTTCTTCCATCTCACCGGCTACCTTGTTGAGGACTTGCATCCCCAACTCCTGGTGCGCCATCTCACGGCCACGGAACCGGATGGTTACTTTCACCTTGTCGCCCTTGGCGATAAACTGGTGAATCTTCTTCATCTTGGTTTCATAGTCATGGACATCGATGCCGGGACGCATCTTGATTTCCTTGACTTCCTGGGTCTTCTGGTTCTTCCGTGCAGCGTTAGCTTTCTTCTGCTGCTCGTACTTGAACTTGCCGTAGTCGAGAACCTTACATACAGGGGGTTCCGCATTTGGCGAGATTTCAACCAGGTCAAGCCCGCTGTCGCGCGCGATATCCATCGCCTGCGCTGTTGAAACAACACCGTGGTTTTCACCTTCTGCTCCGATCAAGCGTACTTCGCGTACCCGGATTTGATCGTTCACGCGCGGCCCTTCCTGTTTGGGTGGCGCCGCAAATTGCCCTCTACGTATGGTCAGTTCTCCTATATCTCGTTAACCATTCATGTAACTTTGGCGAGCCAGGATGACTCGCCAATGTCGCTATTATAGCTCTTCTTTTATGTCCTGCAAAGCCTTGAAACGCTTAGCGTTTGCTAATCAGGCCTTGCCAGACGGCATTTCTGCCTCTGCCGTCAGGCCTGCGACAACTTCCGCAAGCGGTGCAACCGACTGATCGTTCGACCCAAGGCGCCGCACGCTGACGGTCTTCTGTTCCGCCTCGCGGCCACCAACAACAAGGATTGCAGGCACTTTTGCGTGGCTGTGCTCGCGGACCTTATAGTTGATCTTCTCGTTCCTCAGATCCAGCTTTGCGCGGAGACCTGCAGCTTCGAGCGCATCAAACACTTCTTTTGCATAGTCGTCTGCATCGGACGTGATCGGCGTCACTACAGCCTGCGTTGGCGCGAGCCAGAGCGGCATCCGGCCGGCGTAATGCTCGATCATGATGCCGATGAAACGCTCCAGCGTGCCAAGGATCGCGCGGTGCAGCATCACAGGACGGTGCTTGTTGCCGTCTTCGCCAACGAAGCTTGCGTCCAGGCGCTCAGGCAGCACGAAATCAAGCTGCAGCGTGCCGCACTGCCAGGTCCGGCCGATGGCGTCACTGAGGTGGAACTCAAGTTTCGGCCCATAGAAGGCGCCTTCGCCCGGTGCGTAATCATACTCAAGGCCTGCGGCCTTCAGCGCCGCCTCCAGCGCACCTTCGGCCTTGTCCCAGGTTTCGTCTGTGCCGGCGCGGGTTTCAGGCCTTGTCGCCAGCAGCACCTTGAATTCCGGGAAGCCGAGGTCGCGGTACACGCTTGCCAAGAGGTCACAGAAAGCCACGCTTTCAGACGTGATCTGGTCTTCGCGGCAGAAGATGTGCGCGTCATCCTGCGTCATCTGGCGCACGCGCATCAAGCCGTGCAGCGCACCGTGCGCTTCGTTCCGGTGGCAGCAGCCAAACTCGGCGAAGCGGATCGGCAGGTCGCGGTAGCTTTTGATGCCTTGCTTGAACACCTGCACGTGGGCTGGGCAGTTCATCGGCTTCAATGCCATCAGCCGCGCGTTTGCGGATACAACAGGCGCGTCTTCTTCCGTCGACGGGATCTCGTCCGGCACCACGAACATATTCTCGCGGAACTTGGACCAGTGGCCCGACTGTTCCCAGAACTTGCTGTCCAGAAGCTGTGGCGTCTTTATCTCGTTATAGCCCGCGCCCTGAAGGCGACTGCGGATGTATTTCTCCATCTGCAGCCAGATGGTGTAACCCTGCGGATGCCAGAAGACGCTGCCTTGCGCTTCTTCCTGCAGGTGGAACAGGTCCATCTCGCGCCCCAGCTTCCTATGGTCGCGTTTTTCCGCTTCCTCCAGCCTGTGCAGGTAGGCTTTCAGCTCTTTCTTGTCGGTCCAGCAGGTGCCGTAGATGCGTGTCAGCATGGCGTTCTTGCTGTCGCCGCGCCAGTATGCGCCCGCCACCTTCATCAGCTTGAAGGCATCGCCCAGTTTGCCGGTGGACGGCAGGTGCGGGCCACGGCACAGGTCAAGCCATTCGCCCTGGCGGTAAACCGTGATCGGCTCACCTTCCGGCAGGTCGGAAATAATCTCGGCCTTATAGTGCTCGCCAATCTTCTTGAAGTAGGCGATTGCCTCGTCACGGTCCCACACTTCGCGGGTGATGTCTTCATCGCGCGCCACAATCTCGTGCATGCGCTTCTCGATCACCGCCAGATCATCTTCGGTGAAGGGCTTGTCGCGCGCGAAATCATAGAAGAAGCCGTCCTGGATGTTCGGGCCGATGGTGACCTGGGTGCCGGGGAACAGTTCCTGCACGGCTTCGGCCATCACGTGCGCGCAGTCGTGGCGCAGGATGTCGAGCGCGTCTTCCGTGTCGCGCTTGGTCACGATGGAAACATCGGCGTCGGCTTCGATCTCGCGGGTCAGGTCCCACATCTCGCCATTCACTTTGATGGCAAGCGCGGCCTTCAGGAGACCAGGGCCGATATCGGCCGCGAGTGTGGTGCCGGTCACCGGGCCATCAAACGTGCGCACGCTGCCGTCTGGCAGGCGCAGGTTGACCGGGTTTTGGACACTCACATTCTCGTTCATTGTTCTGGTTTCCTTGAGATAAAAAAATAGTGAAGTGGCGAGTTAACTACGGTCCACGCGGAAGTCAAGCAAAGCCTAGGCTTTTGTGTACTTGAGCGCGAAAAAGAGGCCTGCTAGGGTCACCCAAACGTCACAGCGTCTTATCCGGGGGAAATTTTCCATGACACAGCCGTCCTTCCTGAAATCCGATCATGGCACCAGGATCGCCTATCACAAGAGCGCGGGCTTTGGCCCCGGCGTAGTGTTCCTGGGCGGCTTCATGAGCGATATGGAAGGCGGCAAGGCGCTCGAGCTTGAGGCCTACTGCCGCCGTGTGGGGCGGGCGTTCGTGCGCTTCGATTATCAGGGCCACGGCCAGTCGTCCGGCGAGTTTGCTGACGGCACCATCGGCCTGTGGCTCAAGGACGCGCTCGCGGTGATCGACTGGCTCACCGAAGGCCCGCAAATCTTGGTCGGCAGCTCCATGGGGGGCTGGATATCCTTGCTGGCGGCCAAGGCGCGCCCGGGGCGGGTGAAGGGGCTGGTGGGCATTGCCGCCGCACCGGATTTCACCGTCTGGCACTGGGACGCCATGACGGAAGAAGAGCAGAAAACCATCATCGAAGATGGCCGGCTGGAGGTCTATTCCGATTATGGGCCGGACCCCTATGTGTTTACCAAGGAGCTGTTCGACGACGGTTGGCAGAACCGCATCAACAACGGCCCGATCCATCTGGATATCCCCGTGCGGCTCATTCAGGGCACTGATGACGCGGACGTGCCGTGGCAGACAGCCATGAAGATCGCCGACAACATCACCGGCGAGGACACGGAAGTGATCCTGGTGCCGGGCGGTGACCACCGGCTGTCGCGCGACGTGGACCTGAAGCGCCTTGTGCGCGTGGTCGATAGCCTCGCGAGGGACATCTGATGGCCGGGAAATACAGCAAGCTGAATCGTCAGCAGATTTTCGAGTTTTTCGCACGATTGGCGGAAGACAACCCGAACCCTGAGGGCGAGCTTGAGTATGTGAATGACTTCACGCTGCTGGTTGCCGTGGTCTTATCCGCGCAGGCGACCGACGTGGGGGTGAACAAGGCCACGCGCAGCCTGTGGCCGGTGGCCGACACGCCGGAGAAGATGCTGGCGCTTGGCGTTGACGGCCTGAAGGAGCATATCAAGACCATCGGGCTTTATAACTCCAAGGCCGAAAATGTGATCAAGCTGTGCCGTGACCTGATCGACAAGCATGGCGGCAAGGTGCCCCAGACGCGGGAAGAACTGGTCGCGCTCGCGGGCGTGGGCCGCAAAACCGCCAATGTGGTGCTGAATATCGCTTTCGGTCAGCCCACCTGCGCGGTGGACACGCATATTTTCCGCGTGTCGAACCGCACCGGCCTCGCGCCCGGCAAGAATGTTGACAAGGTTGAGGAAGCGCTGATGAAGGTGATCCCCGATCCCTTCAAGCTGCACGCTCACCACTGGCTGATCCTGCTGGGCCGCTACATCTGCAAGGCCCGAAAACCCGACTGCGCCAAATGCAAACTGACGGATATTTGCCTTTATAAGGAGAAGACCCTGTGAGGTGGCTGATTCCAGTTCTGGCGATGCTGCTGTCCAGTTGTGCAGCCAAGCCGGCTTTGCTCTGGCAAGAAGCGATAGACGGCAGGGTAGGAGAGGAAGCAGATGGGCTTGCTCGATACTTCAGCGATGATGGGTATGGAAGTACTGCGGAGTTTCTATTCCCTGGCGGCAGAGGTGTCTCGCAATCCAGTTTTCCAATGCCATCCAAAGTCTGGAAGGCCAAGGATGCAAGCTTGTGGCAGGAAATTGCGGCAATTGTTCGCGAATTTGGCGGACAGAACATTGAAAAAACAGAGACATGTGGGCCGGAATTGCGCATGAGCCACGATTATTCAAACAGTTTGTACATCAAAGTTGGCGAGGGTCGGGGCTTTATCTCCAGTGGAGCATCTGGCGAATGCCATTTTGGCGAAAGCGACGAAGCAGGTCGAAGAGTGCAGGCCTTGCTACGCGAAAAGAAGTGGTAGGATTAGGCGCCACTAATTTGACGGGCGTAGAATGTGCTTTAGCTTCCATATGAAATTCGCAAGGGGGGAACGGTATGCGTATTTTGGGATATCTGGTTGTGGGCCTTGTGGGGCTCGTCATCTATATGGTGGCGAACACGATGGCGATGCTGCCGGCGGGAGAGGCAAAAAGCCTGAAGCCCGCTGAATATGACGCCGCAGACGCCCGGCGCATGGCGGAAAACCTGGCGGGCGCGGTGCGGTTCGAGACCGTGTCCTACAGCCTTGACCGAGCGCCCGATGACGCAGCCTTCAAGGGCTTCCACGATTATCTGGTGACCACTTACCCGAACGCCCATGCGGTGCTCGAGCGCGAAATCGTCTCGGATTACTCGCTGATGTACCGCTGGCCCGCAGCCTCAAGCACGGCCAAAAAGCCCATCGCGCTGGCGGCCCACATGGATGTGGTGCCGGTGCCCGAACGCGGGCTTGCTGATTGGCCGCAACCGCCGTTTGCAGGCGTGATTGACGATAACGGCATCCTGTGGGGGCGCGGTACGCTGGATGACAAGGGCATGCTGATCTCCATCATGGAAGCGGTGGAAAAGCTGGCGCGCGCGGGCTTCGCGCCTGACCGCGACATCTATTTTCTGTTCGGCCATGACGAAGAGCTCGGCGGTGATAACGGCGCTGCTGTTATGGCGGGAATCCTCAAGGATCGCGGCGTACAGCTTTCGTGGCTGATGGACGAAGGCTCCGCCATCCCTGACGGCATCATCCCCGGTGTGAAAAGCCCTGTGGCGCTGATCAGCCTTGGGGAGAAGGGCTCGGTCACGCTCCGCTTCTCCGCCACCGATGATGGCGGGCACTCATCCGCGCCCAAGGATTTCACCGCCGCCTCCCTCGCGGCCAAGGCAGGCGTTGCCGTCACGGAAAACCAGTATCCGCTGGTGCTGGATGAGCATCTGGAGGCCTTCCTCAAGGCCGTGGCACCAGAGCAGCCGTTCCTCAACCGTTTCATGATCGCCAACCTGTGGGCGACAAACGGCGTGATGGCGGGGGAGCTCGCCAAAAGCCCCACGGTGGCGGCCTTCATGCACACCACCACGGCTTTCACCATGATGCAGTCGGGCACCAAGACCAATATCCTGCCGCAGTATGGTGAGGCGGTGGTGAATTACCGCATTCACCCGCGCGATACGGTGCAAGGCGTGATCGACCGCGCGCGGGACGTTGTGGCCGATGACCGGATCAAGATCGAAAACCTGGGCGGCGGGCGCGAAGCCACCAGCCTGTCTGACCCATCGGGCGAAGGCTATCAGGCGATCGCACGCGCCGTGAAAGCCGAGTTCGGCGATATCCCCATCGCCCCCACGCTGACGGTGCAGGGCACCGACGCGCGGCATTATGACGGCGTCGCAGATGGCGTTTACCGCTTTATGCCGCTCGTGGTGGGCAAGGATACCCTCAAACAGATCCACGGCACGGCGGAGCATATTTCCATTGAAGCCCTCGCCCGGCAGGTGAGCTTCTTCGAGACGCTGATCAAAGGGACGGTAGGATGATCGACCAAGTTTGGCTCGTAACATCTCCGAAAAAGAAGACAATTTTCTGGATGTTGGTCGGCAATTTGGCTTTGGTGGTTTTTTTTCTATTCGGGTTTGTCTTCATCAATAGCAGTACTATTCACCATGGGGCACCGATGGGTATAGGTTATTCGCTCTTCTTGCGTTTGATGATGTTTGGGCTGATAAGTTACTTATTGTTTGGTAGTTGGCTTTTGCTGCGGAATTGGTTTCAACAAATTTCCGTTTGCATAACGCCTGAGGCGATCCGGATTAAGTCCCGCTCAGGTACACAGGTATTTCCATTTGATCAGATTGCCCGGATACATATTTACAGAGTTGGAAACCTTTTCTGGTCAGGGGCGCAGGTTTCGGACATGCGGTGTTTCGACCACTCAGGGATAAGGCTGACACTAAGGCACATGTGTTTAGCTTGTGGTACACCAATAGATGACGCACTCGCAGCTTCGGAAAAAGTGAAGCAGAGGTATCCTCATATCGAAGTTAAAGAGCCACTTATTTAGCGCGGCTGGTGACACTCCATGATTACCAGCCGTTCGCCGGGCACTTTCGCGAGGTCTTCGCCGACCTCTAGGAAGCCGAGCGTCCGGTAAACATGCCGGGCGCGGTCGTTCTTCTCGTAAACATCCAGCCACACCACCTCGGCCTTGTGCACAGTGAAGAAATAGTCGAGCACAGCGGCCATGAAGGCTTTGCCGATGCCATCGCCCCGGCGCGCCACGATGATGCGCCGCCACTCAACGCGGCCCGGTGTGTTGTCCATCAGGATCGCATAACCAAGCTGGTGGTCTTCAATGTCCACTGCGATGAAATAATGAAAGGCGGGGTCGGCAATATTCCGCCGGTGCGTGGCCTCGTCCCAGCTGTGCACGAAGGTGTTGGCTGGGTCCATCTCCAGCGAGCGGATGAAAAAGATGTCATCCTCGGTCGCTTTGCGAATATGATCGAACCTATAGATGGCCATGTCCCCCATAACCCAAGCTTGAGGCACCGAGTATGACAGACTTCACCCTGCACCCGCAACTGGCAAAGGACACGGTGTTCGTGACCAAGCTCAAGCTCTGCCGCGTGCTTCTGATCACAGATGCCACCTACCCCTGGCTGGTGCTGGTGCCAGAACGCAAAGATATCCGCGAAATCCACCAGCTGGATGACGACGACCAGCAAAACCTGATGCGGGAAATCACCCGTGTGGCCGAATGCCTGGAGGCGCTTGTGGGCGCCGACAAGATGAATGTGGCGGCGCTCGGGAACATGGTGCCGCAGCTGCATGTGCATATCATCGCGCGGTTCGAAGGCGACCCTGCCTGGCCCGGCCCCGTGTGGGGTGCGGTGCCCGCCACGCCTTATGAGCCACACCAGCTGGACGCCACCGTCTCCAGCATACGGGACGCGCTTGAGCACGGCTGATTGGGTTTGCAGCAGGGAAGTAAAAAGGCCGGAGCGGATGCCCTGGCCTTTTTTGGGCTGCAGCAGTCCGCGAGTTTGGCCGGCCTTGGAGGGTTACATAAACCCTGGCTTGCGCTATTCTGGGGGCACATCCTTGAAAGGGAGAAGCCTATATGATCTTGCGCAGGCTGGCGGAAGCCATAAGGGGGCAGAACTGGTTCACGGTTCTGATTGAGGTCGCCATCGTGGTTGTCGGTATCTTCATTGGTCTACAGGTCGACGACTGGAACGAGAACCGGAAGCAAAAAAATATCGAAGCTGAAGCATTGGCGCGGCTCCATTCAGAGGCCGTCGCCACGGTCGACTATTTCAAGCAACATGTAAGTTACCGCATGAAAGCCATTATGCGGGCCGACAAGGTTTTTCAGGTGTTGTTTTCAGGTGAGCCTATGGAATCATCGGAAGATACATCTGATGCCATAGCGAGCCTTAGGTTTTATCCGACCATTGCGCCACCCGTGACAGAATATGCAGATTTGCGTAGTGCCGGCGTTTTGTCCAAGATCACATCGCGGCCTGTTCGGCAGGCGATATCCGAATATCACCAAAGGCTGGCATACATCCAAGGGCAACTGCCAGGCTTCAAGGCTGATACCGACCAATTTCAACTGACGCCCGAAGAAGGGGAATATCGTGTCTATGATCCAACGTCTGCGGTGCGGTCAAGAATCGTGCTTGAAATCGAGAAGGCGTTTGGGAACAAGGCTTACCAGTCCGATATTCTTAGCGAGTACCGAAACTTTATACGCTTCACCCAATATTTCTTGAGAGTTTTGCAACATGCACACGAAATGTGCGTGGCATTGGAGCCATTCGGCACCGAAAAATGCCCGGGCATTGATGAAGAGTGGGCACTGTACCGCCAGTTTAATCCTGAGCGCACACAGCCTGCGGCGGCACCGAGAGATTAGGATAGCTGAAGGCAAAGAAGAAAAGGCCGGAGCAGATGCCCCGGCCTTTAAAGTGTCAGGTGTTCGCCTGCCTTAGTGGCGGAAGTGGCGCATGCCGGTGAAGACCATGGCAAGGCCTGCTTCATCGGCGGCTTTGATCACTTCATCGTCGCGCATGCTGCCGCCCGGCTGGATCACTGCCGTCGCACCCGCTTCGGCTGCGGCCAGCAGACCGTCCGCAAACGGGAAGAAGGCGTCACTTGCGACCACGCTGCCTTTCGCGAGGCTCTCGGCATCACCGGCCATTTCAGCCGCTTCACCCGCGCGGATCGCGGCGATCCGGCTGCTGTCCCGGCGGTTCATCTGCCCCGCGCCAATGCCCACGGTCATGCCGTCGCGCACATAAACAATGGCGTTTGATTTCACGTGCTTGCCAACCTGGAAGGCGAACAGCATGTCTTTGAGCTCCGCGTCGGATGGCGCGCGCTTGGTGACAACCTTCAGGTCATCCATTGTGATGCGACCGGTGTCGCGGTTCTGCACAAGGAAACCGCCCGCGACGGTTTTCACCATCTTGGCTGGCTGGCTTGGGTCAGCGAGGCCGCCGGTGGTCAGAAGGCGCAGGTTCTTCTTGGCGCCGATGATGGCTTTCGCCTCATCCGTCACGCTTGGGGCGATGATCACCTCAGTAAACACCTTGATGATCTCTTCCGCTGTCTCTGCGTCCACGGTGCCATTGAGGGCCACAATGCCGCCGAACGCGGAAACCGGGTCACACTTCAGCGCTTTTTCATACGCTTCCTTGAGCGTCGCGCCCTTGGCCACGCCGCACGGGTTGGCGTGCTTGATGATGGCAACGGTCGGAACCGATGGGTCGAACTCACTCACCAGCTCAAACGCTGCGTCAGTGTCGTTGAGGTTATTGTAGGAAAGTTCCTTGCCCTGGTGTTGCACGGCGGTGGCGATGCCCGGACGGTCCTCACCGTTTTTGTAGAAAGCGGCAACCTGGTGTGGGTTTTCGCCGTACCGGCACTCCTGAACCTTGGTGCCCGCGAACGTGCTGCGGTCAGCAAAGGTTACGCCGTTTTGTTCGGCGTACCACTGGCTGATCGCCGTGTCGTAAGCGGCGGTGCGGGCGTAGGCTTTTGCCGCCAGCTTCTTGCGCATCTCATGCGTGGTACCGCCTTCAGATTTGATCTGCTCGATAATTTCTCCATAATCGGCAGGGTCGGTCACGATGGTGACGAACGCGTGGTTCTTGGCTGCAGAGCGCACCATGGCGGGGCCGCCGATGTCGATATTCTCGATGCATGTGTCGAAGTCAGCGCCAGACGCCACGGTTGCTTCGAACGGATAGAGGTTCACTGCCACCAGGTCGATGCCGCCGATCTCATGCTCTTCCATTGCCTTCAAGTGCTCAGGGTTGTCGCGCAGCGCCAGGAAGCCGCCGTGGATTTTCGGGTGCAGCGTTTTCACGCGCCCGTCCATCATCTCGGGGAAGCCTGTGTGGTCTGCCACTTCCTTAACCGGGATGCCGGCGTCGCGGATTACCTTGGCGGAGCCGCCGGTTGACAGGATTTCAACGCCCTGATCCGCAAGCGCCTTTGCGAGATCAACCAGCCCGGCCTTGTCGGAAACCGACAGAAGGGCGCGTTTGATGGTGACTTTGGTCATAGTTCACTAGCCTTCAATTCGAAGCTTCCGCGCCCGCAACCCAACAGCAGGCTGGTCAGAAGCTCATTTCACTCAAAACCCAGTTTAAAGTGGGTTGCTCGTTCCCCTCCCGTGCCATCGTCACCACAATCTGGCGTGACGGCACCGGATGATCGGGGCGGCTGAGATAGAGGCTTTCCTCAATCTCGGCTTCCCCGCCATCAACATCGAAAATCCAGGTCTTGCCCGCCCGTGTCTCAAGCGTGATGCGGCCGTCCGAGGCCTTCAGCGCACTGATGTTCGGATGCAGGTGGAACCTGAGAAGTATTTCCTTGCCCGCAAGCTTCTTCATCTTGGGGCCAAACAGTTTGTCGCTGCCCTTCAGGCGCGTACCGTCGGCTGACAGATCAAGCGACCGCTCGTGCTTCACGCCGAAACGCTTCAGGTATCCGTTATGGCTGTGGCGAATGCGCGTGCCGTCTTCCGTTTTTTCACGGATGGTCAGCGTTTCCGATACGCCGGGGCCCATGCGGCCACCTTCAAGAAGGCGGCTTGAGTTGCGGTCAGCGATAATCAGGGTCGAATGCGCGGCTGTGGTGCGGGCCAGTTCCGCCAGCGCCGGGATAGGCCCGCGCTTTGAGGCGTGCCCCACATTGACGATCAGCCGCTCAAGCCCGGTGGAGAATTCAAAAGCCGCCGTGCCCGCGTGCGCCTTGCGGCTGTAGGCGGTGGGCGGCGGTGCGCCCGCATCCATGATCAGCACAGAACGGCCTGTTTCTATGCGCTGGAAGCCGCTGTGGGCAGCATTCTCGATCGGTTTTCCCTTGGCTTCGCTGGCGGCAAGGACGGCATTGGAGCCATGGCCGCCTTCGGCAGACGTGCCCCCGAACTGGGCGAAATTGCCGTCGCCGTGGCGCATGGCGCGCACGAACGGACCGATTTTGTCGAGCGTGATCTGTACCCAACCGGGCAGCTCTTCGCCGCGGGTGGTATAGGCGTCGCGCACCAGCACCAGAAGCTGCATGGTGCGGATGGCGTCAGACGTGTTGCGGCTTACTGGGCCGCCGTCAGCCAGAATGAAGGTGGAAAGCGTGCGTTCAAGCGCGCGCGATCCTTTGGCCAGCAGGGTATCGGACGACGGCAGCAAGAGGCCCGCGAGCGTCAGTGCCGCAGCGGTGTAGACGCGCGGCAGGCCTTCATCCGTATCGTTCAGAACACGGCTCAGGTGACGGGCCTGCTTGGCCAGCGAAGTCAAAACCTTGGACCGGTAAACCAGATCAGACGACGACAGGATGAGCGGTGCATGGGTAAACCAGTTGATGATGCGCCGCGCCAGCGTTTCAGCCGCCCAGACATCCTTGAACCAGTCTTCGCCAAAAGGCAGCCACCAGGAAAGAATAGTCTCTGCAGCATCGCGCGCCTTGGCCTGGTCATTCACCTGTGCCAGGTCCTGCAGCCAGTGGAAGCTGTGGGCATAGGCCTGAAACTCAGGGGACGCGTTCTCAAGCCGAACCCAGAAATCCTCGCTCAGGGCATGTTGTTCGCCTTCAAACAGCATGTCACCGCCAAAGATGGCGGATCCCATTGTTGCATTGCCGGGGGCAGGGTCGTCCGGGCTTCCCAGAAGCTGCATCGGGTGCCGACCCTTCAGCCGGTGCGCATAAAGCGGCGAGGCATAGCCCCACTCGCGGACTGTGCGACCCATTTTCCGGAGCGTGCGGCTCACAAGATGGCTGCTTTGATCGCGCCTCAGCGTTGAGCGCGACGTCGGCGCCGTGGCTGCATATTCGGCAATTTGATCAAAGGCCGCGTTCATCGCCGCCTGCTCCCTTGTGGTCTATAGGTTTTTCAGTGCCGCGATGTTCGGTGCGTACATGTCCGGGCCGCCTTTGAAGGTGGCGCTACCGGCCACCAGAAGGTCTGCGCCCGCGTCCACCACCCGGCGAACAGTTGCTGCATTCACGCCGCCGTCGACTTCAAGGTCGATATCAAGGCCCAGTGCATCAATGCGCTTGCGGATATTCTCGATTTTCTTCAGCTGGCTTTCGATAAAGCTCTGGCCGCCGAAGCCCGGGTTCACGGACATGACGAGGATCAGGTCCAGGTCTTCATAGAGATAGTCGATAACCGTCTCGGGCGTTGCCGGATTGAGCGAGATACCGGCCTTCACGCCTTGCGCGCGGATCGCCTGCAGCGTGCGGTGGATGTGCTTGCCCGCTTCGGCATGCGCCGTGATGATATCGGCACCAGCAGCGGCGAAAGCCTCAATATAGGGATCAACCGGGTCGATCATCAGGTGCACATCGAACGGCTTTTTTGTGTGGGGGCGAAGCGCCTTCACCACATCGGGGCCGATCGTGATATTGGGCACGAAATGACCATCCATCACATCAATATGGATCATGTCGGCGCCTGCGGCGTCAACGGCTCTGACTTCCTCACCCAGTTTGCTGAAATCTGCAGACAGGATTGAGGGGGCTATTCTGACTGGCTTTTGCATGGGGCCTCCATATCAGGTTGCCCCTTGTCCCGCAAGCGCCAGATGGCGCGGCATGCGAGGGAAGCGGGGCTTATTTTGTCTTTTTCAATCGGGCGGCGAAAAATCCGTCTATCCCGCCTTCATTTGCCCGTTTTGAGGGCAGGCACAGAAGGTCGCCTTTGTCGGTTACAAGTTCACTCATGCCGCCGACCTCTGTCGCATCCACGGGCACCCGTTCAGCAGTAGCTTCGCGGCTCAGGAAGGCTTCGACCTGATCAACCCCTTCACTGGCTTCAAGGGAGCATACACAGTAAACCATCACGCCGCCAGCAGGCAGTAATGAGAAAGCGTGGTCAAGAATGCGGGCCTGCAGGTTCGCGAGCTTTACCACGTCCTCGGGCGCTTTGGTCCAGGTGACATCCGGGTTGCGGCGGAGCGTGCCGGTGGCTGAGCACGGCGCGTCCAGAAGAATGGCATTCACAGGTTTGTCCGGCGTATAGGTCGCAGCGTCTGCCGTGATGACTGTGGCGTCAAGGCCCGTGCGCTCAAGGTTGGCGCTCAGGCGCTTTAACCGGTTCTTGTTGCGGTCAACGGCGGTCACCAGCGCGCCCCTTGAGGCCAGCTGCATGGTCTTGCCACCCGGGGCCGCGCACAGGTCAAGCACATGCTTGCCCTGAATGTCGCCCAGAAGCGCGACAGGCAGGCTGGCGGCGATATCCTGCACCCACCAGATGCCGTCCTCGTAGCCCGGAAGCTTGGTCACATCCGTGAGGCCGCGCCTCAGCGTGCCATTGGGCATGATTTTGGCGTCCAGACGGTCAGCCCACAGGTCGGGGTCTTCCCCCGGCTTGAGCGTGATATCAAGCGGCGGGCTCGACTGCAGCGCGCGGGCGATATGCTGCATCTCGTCATGACCATAGGTTTTGGTCCAGCTTTCAGCGAGCCAGGCGGGCAGGTCATCCTGCGGGGTGCTGTTCAGCCGCTCAAGGAGCGCGCCCTGTTCGCGCGCCGCGCGCCTCAGCACTGCGTTCACGAGGCCCGCGAACCCCTTTTCCTTGCCCGGCAGGTCCTTGATGAGCGTGACTGTCTCATTGACTGCGGCATGGTCTGCCGTGCGCATCAGGAGTATTTGTGCAAGCCCTGTCAGGATGGCAGCTTCGGTCCAGGTGGCGTTCCTGGGCAGGCCGCGGTCCAGGAGGCGGCCCATAAGCGCCTTCAGGCTGCCGAACCGGCGGAGCGTCAGCATCACCAGATTCATGACGAAGGCACGGTCGCGTACGTCAAGGTCTGCACCTTTGGTGATCTCATCCAGCGCCGCATCGAACGGTCGGTTTTTCAGCGTTACGGCCATCAGAATCCGGATGGCTGCCTTGCGGGCCTTGAGGCCTGTATTTTCGCTCTCGTTGCTCATGCCGCTTCATAGCCTTGTTCCTGCCCCAAAGGGAAGGGAAAACCATTCTTGGCCAACCAATGATGCGCTTGCGCGGGCGCCCATTGCCGCCTACTAAGGAATGAAACAAGGGGAGCAGAAGAGACATGATCGAGCAAGTAACGATCGACGCCCGCTATAAAGGCCCGCCAAACAGCGGTAACGGCGGCTATTCATGCGGTGTGATGGCGCGCCATCTGGATGGTATTGTTGAGGCCAGCCTGAGGTTGCCGCCACCCCTTGATACACCGCTTGAGATTGTCGCGACTGACGAGGGTGTTGTGATGCAGCACGGCGAGACGCTGGTGGGCATTGCAAAACCCGCGACGCTTGATCTGGACGTGCCTGTGCTTCCCGACCCGCTGGTGCTGGGGGGTGATCCGGTTGACGCGCCGGGCAGGCCCAAGAAATTCACGCCTTTCGGCACCTGTTTCGTTTGCGGCCATGACCGCACGCACCCTGACGGCCTGTGCATCCATTCCAAGCTTGTGGAGGGGCATGAGGGCCTGGTCGCGAGCCAGTGGGGCCTTGATGGGGATTATGCGGACGAGAGCGGCAATGTGGCACCGGAATTTATCTGGTCCGCCCTTGATTGCCCCGGCTACTTCGCTTGCGCGGCTGGGGAGGCGGCGCTCCTTGGCCGCCTGACGGCTGAAGTTTTGGCGCCTCTCAAGGCTGAAGGCGAAGCAACCGTGATCGCCTGGGATCTGGGCGGTACAGGGCGCAAGCGCAAGTGCGGCACGGCGATTTATGCATCTGATGGCACGCTTGTGGCCAAGGCCGAAGGGCTGTGGATCATTGTCGACCCAGAGAAGATCAAGGCATGACGGAAACCGTGCCAGCGCAGGCGCTGCCAATTGGCCAGCGAATTGGCCGTTTGTTTCTGACTTTTCTCAAGAAGCCGCTTCTTGGCGCTTTTCTTCTGGGCATGACGTCGGGGTTTCCGCTGACCATCATTCTCGGAATCATGACTACATGGCTCCGTGAATATGACATCGATAAGTCGACAATCGGCATCTTCACCTGGGCTACGCTGCCTTATGCGCTGAAGGTGCTTTGGGCACCGCTTCTGGACCGGTTGCAGCTTGGCGCTCTCTCGTCCCGTTTCGGTCGCAGACGTAGCTGGATTCTGTTGGTTTGTGCTGCAATGGCGCTTGCGATCTGGGGGATGTCACAGTTGACGCCCGAGAGCCATCTGGCCGCGATTGGGACTTTGTCTGTATCCATCGGTTTTCTGTCGGCCAGCCTCGATATCCTGATTGACGCCTACCGAATTGAAGTGACGGAAGAGAAAGACCTGGCGCACAGCGCGGGCATGTATCAATGGGGATACCGCATCGCAAACCTGATTGCGGGCGCTGGGGTGTTCCTGGTTGCCGATCAATTGGGCTGGTCTTTTGCTCTCTCGCTGTTGCCGCTTCTCGTGATACCGGGGCTGCTGGCGATCTTGTGGCTTGGCGAACCCAAAGTCTATGAAGATGAGTTCCTGCGCGACGAGCGTGCGGCCCACAGTCATTTGTCTCCCTATCAGCTGCAAATATATGAAGCTGTGGTTTTGCCGCTTAAGGAATTTATCCTGCGCCAGAACTGGTACTGGATTTTGCTGTTTGTCGTTCTGGTGAAATTCGGTGATGTGATGGCGTCGGTGATGACAGGGCCGTTCCTTGTTGATCTCGGGTTTACGCTGACAGAAATGGCCATCGCGAACAAGACAGTCGGTGCGATTGCCGCAGCTGCCGGTGGCGGCGCGGGGATTTTTGTCTGGTGGTGGTTTGATACCTTCAGGGCCCTTCTGATCAGTGTGATTTTCATGATGGTCACCAACCTTGGGTTTGTGGTGCTTAGCATGATTGGGCCGGACACTACTGCCCTTGCCGTAACCGTTGGACTGGAGAACTTCGCCACTGGTGTGGGTGGCACGGTCATGATCGCCTACTTCGGTAGTCTGTGTAACCTCTCGTTCACAGCGACCCAGTACGCGCTGTTGTCCACGCTTTCGAGTCTGGCGCGCGGCTTCTTTGGCGGCTTCACCGGCTTCGTCGCGGACGCGATGAATTGGACCGAATTTTTTCTGGTATCGACAGCAATGGCAGCACCAGGTCTGATTGCGCTTCTCATTCTGTGGAAAAAGGATATAAGGGCGCGAAATCTTGAAAATGTTACCAGAAATGGCGACATGTGATGTCATGATGTGGTCAGATTGTTGTAATAGAGCTGCAACCTACCGCATCTATTAGGATGGTCTTATGAAAAGATATGCTCGCATTCGCCCCCGTGTCGCCGCGGCCCAAGCCATGGCTGGCGCTCCATCATATGTCCGACAAGGCAGCCTTGAGGTGCGTCTGGCGCGGTCCTTCAAGGAAATCAAAGCGGCGCAAAAACTGCGCTACAAGATTTTCTATGAAGAAATGCACGCCAAGCCCGACTGGCGCATGCGCATGACAAAACGCGACATCGACCCGTATGATACGGTCTGTGACCATCTGCTGGTGATCGACCATGACCGTCCGAAGTCGAAGCGGATCGTGGGCACATACCGCCTTCTCCGTCAGGAGGTAGCCGAGCGCAACAACGGTTTCTATTCGGCGGGCGAGTTCGATATCACCCCACTGATGAGCGACAGCTTCAAAGAGCAGATGGGCGAAGGCCGCCAACTTCTGGAACTTGGCCGCTCCTGCGTGCACAAGGATTACCGCGCCAACAGCACCATCAACATGTTGTGGAAGGGCATCGCCGAATATCTGAAAGAACACAAGATTGCTTACATGTTCGGCTGCGCGAGCTTCGAGGGCACGAACCCTGAAGAGTTCAAGGAAGCCTTCTCGTATCTCTACCATAATCATCTTGTGCCAGACGACTTCCATGTGAAGGCGCTCGATGGCCAGTATATCGAGATGAACAATATCGGCGAGAGCGATTTGGATGTACGCATGGCGCGCCGCGCGCTGCCGCCGCTTGTGAAAGGCTACCTGCGGATCGGTTGCTTCATCGGTGACGGTGCGGTGGTGGACGAACAGTTCGGTACTACTGACGTGTTTATCCTGTTGCCGGTTGAGCGGATCGCCAAGCGCTATTCCAAGCATTATGATGTAGGCGAGCTTGCGAACGACAGCACAGAGACAGAAGCAGCCAAAGCAGCCGCCAATTAACCGGCCTTCTATGTGTGACAGACCGAACGCCCTGCAGCCTGCGGGGCGTTTATTTTTTGAATACCAGCGAGAAATTGTTGGCGGGCATTGGGATGATGTCCGGTGCGCCAAATCCTGCGTCCCTGGCCAATTCCACGACCGCTTCCATATCCCTGACGCCCCATGACGGGTCACGTTCCTTGAGTGACGTGTCGAAGGCCTCATTGGATTCGGACGTATGGGCGCCTTCCCGTTTGTAGGGGCCATAAAGATACAGGGTGCCGCCCGTATCCAAGACCTGCCCAGCGCCGGACACCAGTGCTTCCGACACTTCCCATGGGCTGATGTGAATAAGGTTCGCTGCCATCACGGCTATCAGGGGCTCGGGCAGATGGTCAATCGGCCAATCGCCTTCCAGAAGGTTGAAATGCCTGGCTCGCAGAATGTTGCCCCGCCCAACATGCTCGCGCCAGGCGTCGATGCTATCCAGATGGCGCGGGTCGATATCGGTTGGTTGCCAGTGAAGGTTTGGGAACTGCGGAGCAATATGGGCCGCATGCTCGCCTGTACCCGCCGCGATCTCAAGAAGGCTGCCGGTTTCCGGCAGGTGAGCCTTGAGCACATCCAGGATCACATCCCTGTTACGGGCTGTGGCAGGCGCGTGGAGGCGCGCATCGGACGCCGCGTCCTCATGTTTGCCTGGGTTGAAAAAGCGCGTCATCCGCCTCGCCGCCGGTTCTTGAACTGCATAATGAAATATATGGGCACGACGATGGTGGCGCCGAGAAGCACATACTGAAGACCGCTGCCGACCAGCCAATCCCAGAGCGTGGCAACTTTATTGGCGATCCAGCCATATACGTCGCCTGGGCTCCACTCGAGCCAGTACAGCAAAAGCCCGACCAGGAAGCTCCAGATCAGCAGTTTGATGATGACGCCGGCATTGAACTGCATGTGTGTCTCCCTTCGAGCCGCTTTCTGATCACCTTATTTGTCAGGCCATTGGCCATTCGGCAAGACTTTCATAAGGCAGGCCTGTGTATCTGTGGTCCTGCCGTCCCGACCTCGCGCAGCTATATGATGTGCCTGGAAATATTCGTTTTGGCTGGGTTCGCGGAAAACCACCTCAAACACGCAAGTCTCATTTTCAAACAGCATGACCTGTATGGCCCCGTCCCGGCGAACAAGCGATGGATCACCAAGAAGCGCCATTACTTCACCAGGGTTCATGCCCTGCAGTCGCTCAGGTTCAGGCGGTGGCGGGGCAGGTTGTTGGATATCTTGGGGCAGGGTTTGTTTGGCCTCAATAGGTGGTTCAGGGGCCTGCGGCTGTGGCGGTTCCACACCGGTGGGGCCGCAGGCGGCCAAGAGGCCGCTGGCGGCAATAAACAGAAAGCTTTTGCTGAAACTCTTAACGGTCAAAGACACGGCCATCCTCATGCGCAAGGAAATGGAAGATATGGGTCATCATCGCGGCACCAAGGATAGGCGCCAATAGATTAAGGAAAGGTACAGCAAAAAGTGCTGCAATCATGGCACCGCCCACAAAAATTTTGCCCCCATAAAGGCGGCGCATGCGGTTGACTTCGCGCATGGGCATGTGTCGGATGGCAACCATTTCGAAATATTCCCGGCCCAACAGGAAGCCGTTGACCGCAACAAACAGCAAGAGTGTTCCAATACCGGTGAACAGCAGCACCACATAAGGCACAAAGGCGATGATATTCACCAGAATCACCAGAAGGGTCAGCTTGAGCGCCCCGAAAATGACATCGGCCAGGGATACCTTCCGCATGCCTTTTCGGTTCGGGTAATATTCCTCTTCGACCGCATCGGCGATCGTGTCGACCAGGAAACCCATCACCATGGTCACAAGACCAGGGAACAGGATGTAGGACCCGATGATGGACATGGTCCAGAAACCAGACTGGTCCAGCCAGTCGATGCCGGTGGTCCAGTCTTCGGGCCAATAGATATAGAGCGCATAGTTCAATCCGATCAGCGTTAGTGTCGCTGCAATCAAGGATATCAGGAACACGCTCCTGAATTTTGGGTGTAAGAGTTGCTGCCAACTTCGATTAATGGCCTGCCCGATCATGATCTATCCCCTCGCGTCTGTATTTCTGGCAACTGAAGTGCCTGTTGTTATCCTAAAAAGATAGGGACAAGCATCAAGGCTTGCAATGCTGCACATGTTTTCTATGGTGCGCCTAAGGAAAAAATCCGGGGCCAGGCCCCGCCCGCAAGGAATTACATATGTCGGAAAAATTTCAGGTATTGTGCATCGGGAACGCGATTGTTGACATCATCGCACGCGTGGATGACGCTTTTCTCGAAAAGCATGATCGGATCAAGGGCTCGATGATGCTCGTGGATGCAGACACCAGCGCGCGCATCTATGAC
This sequence comes from Kordiimonas lipolytica, assembly GCF_042651265.1. Lineage (GTDB taxonomy): Bacteria > Pseudomonadota > Alphaproteobacteria > Sphingomonadales > Kordiimonadaceae > Kordiimonas > Kordiimonas lipolytica. The sequence goes on from NZ_JBHSCR010000001.1 coordinate 598,492, forward strand.
GACATGCCGCCCGCGGTAGAACGGTCCGGCGGTTCGGCTGGTAACACGGCGGCGGGTATCGCGTCTCTGGGCGGCAAGGCAGCCTACATCGGCCGGGTTCATGATGACCAGCTGGGTATGGTGTTCCGCCATGACATTCGCGCCGTCGGCGTGTCATACGAGACCGCGCCCGCGTCTGAAGGCGCCCCAACCGCTACCAGCATGATCCTGGTGACACCCGATGCCCAGCGCACCATGAGCACCTACCTGGGTGCCTGTGGCGAGTTGAGCCTGAGCGATATTGATGAAGACGTCGTGGCGAATTCAGCCGTGACTTATATCGAAGGCTATATGTGGGACCGTGATCACCAGAAAGAAGCGGTGCTTCATGCCATGGATGTGGCGCGCGATAACGGCAAGCTGGTTTCGATTTCGCTGTCTGACAGTTTCTGCGTAGACCGGTTCCGCAGTGAATTTGTGGACCTGGTTGAAAACAAGGTTGATATCCTGTTTGCAAATGAAGCCGAGATCACGTCGCTCTATCAGGTGGATACCTTCGAAGAAGCCATGGAACGCCTACGCCCCCATGTGAAGCTGGCGGCCTTGACGCGGTCCGAAAAAGGATCTGTGATCCTGACGGCTGACGAGATGGTGACGGTTCCAGCCCATCCGACCACCGTTGAAGATACAACGGGCGCCGGTGACCTGTATGCTGCTGGGTTCCTGCATGGCTACACAAGCGGCAAGGACCTGGAGACCTGCGCCAAGCTTGGCGGTCTGGCGGCTGCGGAAGTCATTTCGCACCTGGGCGCGCGCCCGGAAACCAACCTCGCAGACCTGGCGGCAAAAGAGGGGCTGTAAGTCAGCCCCTTAATCCCTTAACCCCAAGGCCCCCGGCGGGATGACCCACTGTCAGGGATGCCGGAAGCACCGGGTGATGCTGCAGGCGGCCTATGGTTGGCCAGCGCCTGAAGCCGCGCTATGCGCTCTTCCATGCGCGGGTGCGTGGAAAAGAGGCTGTCAAACGCCCGGCCATGCAGCGGGTTCACAATGAACATATGGGCGGTGGCTGGGTTGTCCTCGGCCGCTTCATTGATTGTTCGGCTGGCACCAAAGTGCAGTTTCTCAAGGGCGCTGGCGAGCGCGAGCGGCTCGCCGCTGATTTCTGCTCCGGTCTTGTCGGCTGCAAATTCCCGTGTGCGGGAGATGGCCATCTGCACGAGCATAGCGGCCATGGGCGCAAAAATCATCACCAGGATCGTACCGATCAGCCCAAGCGGGTTATCGCGCCGGCCCCCAAAGAACAGGGCAAAATTGGCCAGCATGGAAATGGCACCGGCAATGGTGGCTGTGATGGTCATGGTCAGCGTATCGCGGTTTTTCACATGCGCCAGCTCATGCGCCATCACGCCTTCAATCTCGGCGCGGTTCAGTGTTTTCAGAAGCCCTGTTGTGGCGGCAACAGCCGCATTCTCCGGGTTGCGGCCTGTCGCGAATGCGTTGGGCTGTGGATTGTCGATGATATAGACCCTTGGCATCGGCAGGTCTGCGCGGCGCGCCAGTGTGGCCACCACCGATACAAGTTCCGGCGCCGTGCGGGCATCCACTTCGCGCGCCCGGTGCATGGAAAGCACCATCTTGTCGGAATTCCAGTAGGCGAAAAAATTCATGACTGCTGCGATCATAAAAGCGATCGTCACGCCGTCTGTCCCGCCAAGCATATAGCCAATGGCGAGGAACAGGCCGGTCATTGTGGCCATCAAAAGGGCAGTTCTGGCAAAACTCATCATAGCTCACTCAAACGTCGTTCCGTCGCAACCATATTGCGCATCCCTTAATATTTGGGCAGCGTGAACTTTGGTTCAAGATGTGCGCCTTTCACTTATAAAGGCGACCAAAATTCGCTAAGACAGATGTAGGGCGAACGGGAAAAGGGAAGTTTCATGTCTGAAAACAGGCAGATAAATGTTCCGTCAGCGGATATGGTATCGAAAGCTATCGCGCTGTTTCTGGTGCTGACGGCCATATTGTCTGCAGGCGCATCCCTTCTGGTAATCGAAATGGGGTTCAAGCGTCACTATGTGGCCATCATGATGTGGACCCCAGGCATTTCGGCGCTTCTTGCCTATAAATTCCTGAAACTGGATATTGCCTCCTTTGGTTGGGCCTGGGGGCGGCCGAAATGGCAGATATTGTCATTCGTAACGCCCATCATATACGGCCTGGTGGCATATGGCATCATCTGGGGCTTCGGCTTTGGCGGTGTGCTGGACCCGAAGTTTGTTGAAGAAGCCGGGTATCACCTTGGGCTGGTCGGCTGGTCGCCTACAGCCACTGTGGCCATGGGGGTCTTGATCTTTGGTGCCGTGGGCATGATCTGGCACATGGCGACATCCCTGGGTGAGGAAATCGGCTGGCGCGGCCTGCTGACGCCGCTCCTTCTCCGGAAGACTAGTTTCCCGGTTGCTTCCCTTGTGACTGGCCTTGTCTGGGCCGCCTGGCACATGCCGCTTATCTATTTCACCAAATATAATGCCGGGCCGGTGGATCTTCATGTCCAGTTTGCCAACTTTGCCCTGATGACGGTGGGTATTTCCTTTATCATGACCTATTACCGGATCAAGTCCGGGAACCTGTGGACAGCGACCGTTTTGCATGCCGCGCACAATGCTTATATCCTGTCGATCCTGCAGCCGATGACCGTGCAGTATGAAGAAACCTGGCGGTATGCCAATGAATTCGGTTTCATTCTGCCTCTTGTTATTGCGTCGTTCGGCCTCTATTTCTGGTATCGTGCCCACCGCGAAGGGCTGACGAAAGCTGGGTAAGCTATGGCCTGGGAGCCTGGTGAAAGAAAGACTGGCGAAGGAATGTGTGATGAGTGAAAAGACAGAGACCGGCGCTGGAAAAGCCAAACCTGAATCTGTTGCCGAACAGGCAACAACCGATAACCAGAAGCCGCCCAAAGAACTTGGCGGCCGCAAAGGGCCTGAGCCAACGCGCTACGGCGACTGGGAAAAGAACGGCCTTATTTCCGATTTCTAGAAAGCAGTGTTCAAGCGGTGATCAGGCGGTCCCCGTCTGATTACTGTCGTCTGACGCCGCAGCATCTTCGTCATTAATGTCGGTTTCTTCGATGCTTTCCTCTTCGGAGGCGGTTTCTTGCGGTGGCTTGGTAATCCCGGCCTGCTCCAGAAGCAGCCGGAATGACATCAGTTCCATTTCAGCGGCCTTGCGGTCGAGGCCCGCGATCAGGCCTTCGGTAAAGCCCGGCTGCTTCATGTAAATGCGCACCTGATGCTCGGCCCTGTCCCGGCAGTCCCCGGTCGTGAAGAAATCGTCCGCCAACATGTTCAGGATTTTCTTCGACTTTTCCTGCAGGCTGATGTCCAGGCCGTGGAGCTTCTTAAGCACCTGTGTATTGTCCAGGATGGCACGGCAGAAGGCATCCAGCTTTTCGGCAATCTTGCGCCTGTGCATTTCCGTGAGGTCGGCTTCGTTGATCCGCTTTTGAAGCTTGGTCAAATCCCCCATGCGCTGGATCGGCTGGTGGTTGTCCAGCCCGACGAAAACGGATTCATACTCGGGCCGGGTCAGGATCGGTAGCATGAAGTTGGCTACCATCCTCTTGTTGCCGTGCCCGATGGTATATTTCTCCAGATCCAACAGCGCGTTCATCTGGTCGATCGGGCTTTTCATCTCAAACAGTGTTTCGCCAACGGCCTGGCTGTTGAGAAGCCGCGCAGACCTTTTGGACAGGGCTTCTTCCAGCCCTTCAAACTGGCTCATGTCGCTCACCAGCGATTCAAGGGTATCCCGAATGTCGTTCAACCGCTTCAGCTGGTCTACCAGTCCCTGGTCGCTGATCGGCTTGGCGGCCTCGATTTCTTCCTGTAGGCGCGCAAGCAGAACGCGGGCCGTCTGGGGCATCTGGCCTTGCGACAGGAAACCATTCAGCCGCAGCACTTCATCGCTGAAGCAGGGCGAGTGTTCATTTTCGCCCATCATGCTCAGTTGGCCGGCCTGCAGGTGGGCGAGCCAGATAATGAATTGTGCCCTGTCTTCAGGTTCGCCAAGAAGCTGGAAGGGTACAGATTTGTGCTGCATCAATTCCGCGATGAACTGGTCCAGAATTTCGATCACCCAGGCTGGTCTGTCCGCAGCCAGAAGGATGATAGTCCGGCCGATCTTGTCGCTGAGCGTGACCGCCGGGCGCAGGTATTCTGTGATCGCGGAAATCAGGAGAAATCGCTTGTTGGACTTTTCCTTGAGCTGTTCGATGATTGGCTTCAGACGTCCCATCTCCAGCGATGGAATTTTTTCCGCATTGCCTTTCATGATCTCGATCGACTGATCGATGATCTTGTAGATCTTGCGCATCCGCTCCTGGATGGAGCCCTGCTCTTCCTCAAAGGACACAGCGGTCCGCTGCACCGCGTTCTGAAGCTTGGTGCCGGCGTTATAGAGCTTGTAATAATGCTCCAGGCTGTGCAGGAGCTCTGTGGGCGTGATCATCCAGTCGGCAAGAGTGTTGCCAAGGAGTTCCCAGATCGAACGCCTGCCATCCGGGCTATAGAGATCGTCAGGGGTCAGGCACGGTGAGATAGTGCCGCTCTGGTCATACTTCGACTGTTTGCGCTGGGCACCCCGTGAATAAATCTCGATCGACGAGAATTCATTGTTGGCTTTGTCGTAGCTCTCCTTGGAGACTTTGATTCCGGTGTACCTGCGGCTGCCCCAAAGCTCCTCGGCTTTTTCAACGGCAACTTTCCGGTCTTTGATTACTTCCAGAATGGTCCAACTGCTGCCGCGTCGCCCCACAATCTCGTAATGGACGCTCTGGCCTAAGGACATTGTGCCTCCTATCTCACTCCACGCCTCCAATTGTTGATCGTATCGTTCACCAATTCCTCAAGGCAGTCAACATCTTGCCGCCAGCTTTCGTGAAACTCCGGATCATTACTTGCAGGTCTGCGGTGTTCATCAAGAAAATCGAGCCGCACCCGGATCGGGCACCCGACCCCTTCGCCGGCGACGACGCATTCCCTGTTCTGGAGACTCGGCAGAGCCGCCAGGAAGCTCTCACCGCCCTCGGGCATGGCGTCAGCCACATAGGAGCGGTCCTTCTCGTTGTTCATGCGCATTGACACAATGGTGCCGCACTGGCTGAGCACCGCTTCAGACAGGTCGGAAGGGCGCTGGGACACGAGCCCTAGTGACACGCCATATTTCCGGCCCTCCTTGGCAATGCGCTCGAGCGACTTGCGCGCTGCGTGAATGCGGGTATCGCTTGATGCGTGGGGTACGTACCGGTGGGCTTCTTCGCACACCAACAGGATTGGGGTGGCGCCTGCGTGTCGCCGGCTCCACATGGCGAAATCGAACACAAGGCGGCTCAGGAGAGAGACTACCACATCGACGATGTCAGACGGCACGCCAGAGAGATCAAGCGTGGTCACAGGGCGCCCGTCAACAGGGAAGCGCAAAAGCTGGGATACCAGGCTGGTCAGGTTGTCCTGCATCAGCATGCCGGAAAACATGAAAGCGAAGCGCTGGTCGCCCCGAAGTTCCTCGATCTTGTTCCTCAATCTCAGGAACGGGCGAACTTCTTCTGCCTTTTCAAAGCTTCCAAGCTCGTCATCGATGGTTTTAAGGAGGTCAGTCAGCTTATAGGGGATGGGTGTATCCACCGTCAGTTTTGTAAGTTGGTAGCTTGGCCCAGATATCTTGCGCGCGGCCAGCAGGCACCGTTTCAGGATATCGACTTCCGCTTGCCGGTTGTGGGCATCGCGGCCGACAAAAACCTCCACATGCTCTTCGAAATTCATAAGCCAATAGGGCAGCTTAAGATTGTCGGTAGAGACATGAACACCGTTGCCGGAAAATGCACGGGCATATTCATTGTGGGGGTCCAGGATCACGATATGAGCGTTTGGGCACCGCTCCACCAGCCGGTGGATCATCAGGGAAACCGTGCTTGATTTCCCCGTGCCAGTACTGCCCAGAACGGCGAAATGTTTGGACAGCAGCTTTTCCACCAAAAGATTGGCCGGGATCGTGCCGCTCGGGTGCACCGTCCCGACACGGATAGAACCGCCGCTTCTGGGGGCATATATTTTTTCCAGATCGGATTCCGTTGCCGCATAAGCCGGGTTGCCGGGAAGCGGGAATGTCCGCACCCCCCGGGAGAACTGCTTTTCGCTATATTGGCCCAGAAGATCGACTGTCAGGTTCAGGGCGCCAGACTGACCGGCCGTGACCTTGCGGATCACACCAAATAGCTGGTCCTCCCCGACGGGGAGCCTGAGCGTTGCACCGATGCGAAGAAAATCCGATAGGGACCCATCGCGGGCGAGGGTAGGTTCGACTGCCAGCGTGAAACCCGCAGCATCAACGGCCGCTACATGCCCGAGAAGTCGGGCTTGACGGCTATTATCCTGCACGCCGGGGCCTGTACCGGTGGGCAGGGGAGATGGGAGAGGCATGAAGACCTCCTATGTTGCCTGATCGACTCAATTCATTTGAGTTTTTTCCAGCCTGCGCCTATCTGCTTAACAAGGTTTTAAATTTCCAATTTGCTTAAAATCCGCACTAGCGTGACCTTCTGGAGCCCGACATATGCCCTTCGCGAAAAATGACCTGAAACTCCTTGCCTTTGGCTTTGCGGTGGCGGTCTTTTCAAGCTTCGGGCAGACCTATTTTATCGGTGTTTACCGGGAGCCGATCTCTGTGGCCTTTGGCCTGTCTAACAGTGACTTCGGCCTATACTATATGATGGTCACCATCGGCAGTGCCGTGGGCCTGAACCAGTTTGGTCACCTGATAGACCACATGCCGCTCAGGCGCTATGCCGCCTGGCTTGTCATGTTGCTGGCGCTGGCATGCTTGTTCATGGGGCTGGCAGGGCCTGTTTTCTTGCTGTTTGGTGCGATGGTGCTGGTGCGGCTTCTGGGACAAGGCATGATGGTGCATGCGGCCATGACCACCATGTCCCGCTATTTTGACCGAAACAGGGGGCGTGCGGTTGCTATCGCAGGCCTTGGCATGCCCGTGGGGCAGGCTGTCTTTCCGCCGCTTGCGGTGTTCCTGATGACACTCATGACATGGCAGTCCAGCTGGTTGGTTTTTTCCGGCATTTGCCTGGCGGTCGCCTTGCCGCTGGTTCTTTACCTTCTGCGGCATCATGAAAAGCATCATGCAGATTGGTTGACAGCTACAACGGCCGCCGGGCAAACGGATGGGGCTGTCGGCGGCAAGGTCTGGCGCCGCCGCGATGTTGTCCGGGATTATCGCTTTTATCTGATGCTGCCAGCGCTGATCGTCACGCCTTTCTGGATTACCGCAGTGTTCTTCTTTGCGGCAGAGATAGCGGACTCCAAGGGCTGGACCATGCAGGCCTTTACGGGATTTTACTGGCTGTATGCCTTGGGGGCGGGGGTAACGCCTCTTCTGGGTGGGGCGCTTGTTGACCATTTCGGAGGGCGCCGGTTGCTGCCGTGGTATCCGCCGGTGATGGCACTGGGTCTCTATGTGGGGCTGATCAGCACCGGCAGCGCTGGTATCGGGCTTTTTCTTGCGCTCATGGGTCTTGTGCTTGGGGCTGCTGGGCCGGTGAACAATGCCATGTGGGCGGAGATTTACGGCACCCGTTATCTGGGTGAAATCAAGGCGCTGGCCACATCCCTTCTTGTGCTCTCAACGGCGCTGGCGCCCTACCTTATTGGGCTTTTTCTCGACAGTGGCGTGGCGTTCGAGACGCTTCTGGTGGCAGGTATCATCCACAGCCTTGTCAGCAGCCTTCTGGTGCTGCCTGTCGCAAAGGGGCGCTAGCCTATAGCCGCCCCTGCTCGCGCAAGTATTCGATGCTTTCCTTCACCGACTGTTCCAGCGGCACTTCGCGGTAGTCCAGTTCTGCGACTGCTTTCTCGCAGCTTGCCGCCACGGTCTCTGCCGCGAAATAGGCTTCTTCCGGTGTGATCATCGGCCGTTTGCCGGTAATAGCTGAAACCACCGACAGCAGGCGGGAGAGAACCTTCAGCATAATGGCGGGTGTGGGCTTTCCTGGTGCAGGTTTGCCAAGTTCCTGCGCGGCGAGGGACAGGAATTCGCGCATCGTCGCATAGGGTCCGCCCAGGATGTAGTTTTCGCCCTTTTGCCCTTTCGTAAAGGCTGTGACGATGGCTTCTGCGACGGCCCGCCCATTGGCGAAATTCCCGGCCCCGGGAGGCACGCCCGGCAGCGTGCCCTCATTCAGCATCTGTATCATGCGCGACCAATTATGATCGTCATAGCGGCCAACGATATGGGTGGGGTTCAGGATCACGGCGTCAATACCACGGCTGACAGCGTCAAGCACGCGCCGCTCGGCAATGGCCTTGGTGCGAGCATAGGAAACCCAGCTGTAGATGCCTTTTCTCTCACTTGCCTCTGTCACGGTGTCTTCGTGGATGCCGTAGACGGATGTGGAGGATACATGGACGAAGCGGTCCGCCTTCAGTTCCTGGCATAGCTGCAGCATGGATTCTGTGCCGCCAATATTGATGGCGGCCTGTTGGCTTGCATCCTTTTTCCAGGTGCTGGTGTCGGCGGCGACATGGAAAATGCAGTTGATGCCAGCAGGAAGTTGGTTTTTGCAGGCGGTTACATGCAGCAGGTCACCCTGCACGAAGGTGATGCCGTCCCCGATCAGTTTACGAGCCCGATCCTCATTGCGGACCAGGGCATAAATTGTCCAGCCCTGTTCGCGCAGGACATCAACGATATGTCGCCCAAGGAATCCTGTGGCGCCGGTAATGAATGCTGCAGGCATGATTATTCCCCCTTTTAGGCCGTTGAAGGCTTGTCTTTTTCCCGCTGTAGGGCTAAGTGACTGCCCAAATATCCCCGATTACCGAAGGACTATGGCCTTGATGACGACGTTTGGCAAACACACACTCCGACTGGCGGCGCAAATTCTTTTTGCCAGCACCCTTCTTACCGCTTCTGTGTCTGCAGACGGATCGAAGGGGTATGACAAACTTCTGGAGACGGCTGTAACCAGTGGCGACAAGGCTACCTTCGATGTGATCCTGAATACTGCGCTGACAACCTGGCCCGATGACCGGGAAGCTATCCTTGCTTTTGCCAAAGGCCTGAAGGCCGACTGGATGGAGCCAGCACAAATCGAGGAAGTGGAAGAAGCTGAAGCGCGGAAGATTGCAGCTGAAGAGGCGTCCAAGGCGCGCGGCATCATCTATTATCTCGACCCGGCCTTGTGGAACGGGCAGGCCGAACTGGGTGCGACATCCTCTACTGGTGATTCTGACGAGCAATCCATTTCCATGGGCCTCAGCTTCCGCCGTGATTTCGGCAAACGCTGGTCTCATGACCTTGATCTGAATTTTGATCTGGCCCGCAGCAGCGGCGCGACCACCCGCGAGCGCTTTCTGGCCAAATATGAAACAATCTGGCGTCCGTGGAACGGAACCTATGCGGTGAACTATACAGAATTCGAGATGGACAAATTCTCAGGCTATGATTACCGCATCATTGAGAATATCGGTATCGGTTACCAGCTGTTGGATACTGAGCGGCACAAGCTCCGGATTCAGGGTGGTCCGGGCATCCGGATCAGTCGGGTGGAGGCAACATTCGACGATGTGGGCGCGATGCTGTCGCCAGCCACGACAGAGAGCGAATTTCTTGGCCGCATTTCCAGCACCTATGAGCTGAAGCTGAGCGATAGCCTCACCTTCAGGGACCGGGCATCTGTCCTTGTGGGCGTTGACATGACGACGGTGGAGAATTGGATGGAAATGACTTCCCGCATCAATGCGCATCTTGCGGCACGTGTGTCGTTTGAAGTGCGCTATGAATCTGCCCCACCGGTTGGTACAGCGGCCTGGGATACCATTACCCGTGCGGCGTTGGTTTACGACTTCTAGGAAACCGCAGTTTCTTTATTTGCCTGTCAGGTGGCACACAACACGGCGCGTGTGACCCATGCGCCGGTGTTCCAGGACATAAATACCTTGCCAGGTACCAAGGGCGGGCCTGCCGCCCGTAACCGGAATGGTCAGCGACACATCTGTCAGTGCTGCTTTGACGTGCGCGGGCATATCGTCCGGGCCTTCACAGGTGTGGCGGTATAGCCGCGTGTCCTCTGGCGCAAGGCGCTCAAGCGCATCGGTCAGGTCTGCCTGGACATCTGGGTCGGCATTTTCCTGAATGGTAAGTGATGCACTTGTATGCTGGATAAAAAGCGTTAGCAGGCCGGTCTCAATCCCGCTTGCCGCGACAAATGCCCCAACGTCCCGCGTGATCTCGAAGCACCCTTGCCCAGAAGTGGAAACCTGAATTGTCGTTTGATCCTGCCGCATCAGTATCAGCTGATCTTGATGGTGCGGATGGTTTCCTGTTGCTCGGGTCGCGTCAGGTCGATGTGCAGGAGCCCGTGTTCCATCGATGCATCGCTGACTTCCATGCCGTCTGCCAGCACGAATTTGCGTACAAACTGGCGGGCTGCGATACCCCGGTGCAGATAGGCCCTGTCGCTGCTGTCGTCGGTCTGTTTGCCGCGAATGATCAGCTGATTTGCTTCAAGGGTGATCGAAAGGTCGTCACGAGTGAAGCCTGCAACCGCGAGTGTAATGCGGATGGCAGTGTCACCGATATGCTCGATATTATAGGGGGGATAACCCTCGCCTGAATTTTTCGAAACACTGTCCAAAAGTTCCTCCAGTTGGTCAAAGCCCAAAAGGAACGGACTGTTGAAAATCGACATGCGGGACATGAGCCTCTCCTTGATCAAGCGAATGGCACTATCATACCGCCCAAGTCCCCTCTGACGTCTTCGGCGCCCTTCCCGGAAGCGGCGCGGGGCTCAATGGCGCCTTAGGCGGATACAGAAAAAGGATGCCATGGTCTGGCATCCTTTCTAATTCTGGGTATTGCGGCGCATCCGTTCAAGAGGAAAAGCGCAACTGACAGACTTTATTGGCTGACTTTGATCAGCCCAAGCTGGCTGTCTGGGTTGTTGTTGCCGATGGCTTCTTGGTGGCGCTGGTTTCTTCAGGCAAGCTGCCTTCGGTTTTCTCCGGCGGCCTGATCCAGCAGGACGTGCCGCGGGCCCGCAATTCCTTGCACAGGTCTTTCGCCTGTTTCAGGGTCTTGAGCGGCCCGGCGTTAAGCCGGTAATAGAAGCCTTTCGGGTCTGTGTCCCGGTCTCCGAAATCCACTTCGGACCGACGTGGCGGAATATCCTGCAGCAAGTCGCCGCTTTGGCGGTACAGGATGGTCCAGCCGCGCATCAGGTTTTCGATCGTGCGATACGCGCCGATCTGCAGCGCCCAGCCCTCCGGTTCTACCAGGGGCGGAATTTCCGTCAGCTCATAATCGGCCTGTGCGACGACAGGTTCTGTTTCTGGCTCTGGCTCAGGTTCTGGTGCCTTGGCCATCATGACCGGCTTTTCCATAAGCCGTTTGGCGGCTTCCTGACGGTCGGTCGAATCGGCTATCTGCAGGTTTGCAGCCTCGTCACGCGTCCAGGACGGGTCGATGGTGCCGGTGACCAGCGCCTGCATGCGCTCGCTTGGCGCCAGGCTTGAAAGTGACCGGTAAAAGGTAAAGGTGTCACCAATGGTCTCAGGGTCAAGGTCCAGGCGTGCAATCTTGAATGCGTCCGATTCGCGGCCATCAAGGAGATAGGCCATTGCCAGGTTTTGTCGGCCCTGAGGGCCCAGCATGCCGGCCTTTACCATCGGTTCCAGGATGCTTACCGCAACTTCTGGATGACCGGTGGTGGCATAAAGGAGCGCCCGGTTCGATAGCCCTGTTGGGTCTGCGACCACGGCCAGCGTGTTCATGGCGTCACCGGTGCGGCCCAAGGCAGCTTCCGAGATGGCAAGACCAGACAGAATCTTGGTGTCGCCTGGTGCATAGGCGCGGGCCTGGTCAAACGCGCTCAGCGCGTCTTCGAATTGGCCTAACGCCAAATTAGTCTTGCCGAGAGTATACCAGCTGTTGCCGTCCATCTGGCCGCGTGCCCCGAGGGTCGTTAGAATGCGGACCGCTTCTTCGTGCGCACCGCGGGCAGAAAGGCTGTTCGCCAATGCGGACAGCACTGCAGGGTCGCCTGATCTGGCACCTAGGTGCCGATACAGCGGTATGGCTGCTTCATGCTGCCCGTTGGTCGCCAGATCATCCGCGATAGCCTTAAGTCCGCCGGCTGATTGGGCACGGCTTGCGGAAAAATCCGATGCGACAGGGGGCATATCGGATGCGCTTTGGTAGCTGCAGCCCATCAAAGCGATGGTGCTGGCGCACATAAGAAGTGGCCTGATATATTTGTAACTGTTCATATAACGCTCACTTGTAAGCGTGGTTTTGCCTGATAAATTCAGGTCATACCCTATGATAAAGACGTGAAAGAAGGTTTAATCTTCCAAAATGCTTTTAGGCGTTTTTTCGCTTAATTTTATCTAAAATCCCGTTAGGTTCAGGGCATGAGAATGTTGCGAATATGGTTAATCACTGGGCTGTTGCTCGGCTACATCGCGGGCGGGGGAAATGTCGTGTCCGGTTTGCAGGAGACGCCATCCGAAGATGACCGGTTGGGCGACGGCATCAGAAATGCGCTGGAGCTGATCCGGGAAGACCAGGTAAGCGCTGCGATTGATATGCTGCGCCGCCTTGGCGAGCTTGGTAACGCAGAGGCTTTTTTCCACCTCGCTGAAATCCACCGGATTGGTGTGGGGCGCGAGCCAGCACCCAAAATCGCATTGATGTATTACCGGCTTGGTGCCCAGATGGGCAGCAAGCAGGCGGCTCTTAATCTGGCAAATATCCTGTTTTTCGAAGGTGACCGAGATGAAGCATTGGTCCAGGAGGCCATGGCCATCTGGCAGCAATATGCGCTTCTGGGTGACGTTGAAGCCATGTACCTTCTGGGCATGGTGTACTGGAACGGCGAAGGCGGTTTGGTGCCTGACCCGATCAGGGGCTATGGGCTTGTGTGGCGGGCCGCAGGCGCAGGGTATGACCCCGCGACAGAGACAGAGCCGGCAATGCAGCAGCAGCTGAAGCCTGAGGCCATCCAGGCTGCGCATGACTATGCAGGGGACCTTGAAGTCAAGGGCTTCGACCGCAAGCCGCTGGATCTGCATCTGGTGACCGACGCCGAAATAGATCTGCCTGACGACGATCCCGCGTCACTGAAACCTGAAAATTGGGAGGCAGTCTGGCGGCTGGAGGTCGGGTTTGCCATGGGCGAAGAGGACACGCGCCTCTTGGAAACGGAAATCCTTGCCAAAAAGGCGGATACAGTGGGCGACCTTTATCATGAAGTGATTGAAGCGCCCAATAGGCCGGGCCTTTACCGGCTGTTGTTTGGTCCGGTTGGCACGATGCAGGATGCGGTCAGGCGCTGCGTGTCTTTGAAGCGGTCTGGATACGACTGTTTCGCCAAACCGCCGCGCTAGAGCATAGGGAAAACGGTGCACGGGGGAACAGCCGTTTCAGCTGCTCCCCCGCTTGCTCCTCCCAAAGAGCCAGGACTTGGGAGGTGCATCCCCATAACCCTGGTAATCAGGCAAAGCTTATTTTTTTGAGCCGCAAATGCAGCTATTGCCGCGTGTTTCTGACTTCAACAGGTCCCGGATCGCTTCTTCCATCAGGGCTTGTTGGCTGGTGCCTTTTCGGGCGGCCAGAAGACGAAGCTGCATGTCCATGTCTTCGTTCAGCCTGAGCGTCTTGTGCTTGCGCGTGTCGCAGGCCGTCTTCACCTTCGTGGCTTTCGAGGTTCGTACCACCCCGTCCGTTTGCGCCATCAGTGTATGCCGTGCCTCAACGGGGGCTAACAAAGGACGAGGTGGTGTCTGCTCGGGTGCCTTGTGAGGAGGGGCCGAGCAAATCGGTTCATTTACAGCTTCAGGCTTGGCCTTCAGTGATGGTGTGTTTTCCAGTGCCGTCGGCTTTTTCCTGGCCGGCGATTGCCAGCCCTTTTCCGCCGGCATGTCCGGGGCAAAAATATCCCGCGCCGAGGCGGAAGGTTGCGCATGGCCCTTTCTGGCAAGCAATGATGCGGTCAAAGATGCCATTGTCATGGTGCGTTCCTTTCTTGTCTCGGCGACTTAGCTGATGTGCTGCACGTTGCCAAAGCTTGGGCGATTGCCAAACGGTGACCGTCCCGATGCAACAGTCTTGAATGTTGCCCGAAGCGGCAAGCGGGCGATACGGTCTGCCACATAGGCCCAAAGTTCTGAAATCTCAGTGTGCGACTTGCCGCCTGTTGCGGCTTCCATCACGGTTCGGCCGTCAATCATGCTGGCGGCAAAATCCTGCCGGTTGTGGACGACAGTGGGTGCCACGGTACCGTGCTGTGACAGCGCAATGGCTGCCTCGCCAGTCAGCCGTGCGCGCGCTGTGGCGCCGTTTACGACAAACATCAGCGGTTTGCCTGCGCGCTCAACAAGGTCCACGGTGGCACCTGCCGCCCGCAGGTCATGGGGGCTTGGGCGTGTCGGAATGATGACAAGGTCCGACCGGCTCACGACAGCCTGGATCGACCGGGTGATGGCCGGGGGCGTATCGATGATGGCCAGGCGGAACCCCTGTTCCCTCAGGAGATTGAGGTCCTGCTCCAGTGAGCCGATAGCTGTTTGGGCGAAAGCGGGGGCTGTTGCTTCCCGTTCGTTCCACCATTCGGCAAGGCTGCCTTGGGGATCCGTGTCGATGAGGGCGACGGGGCCCGCGCCAGCGCGTTCTGCTTCTACTGCGAGGTGGCCTGAAAGCGTGGTTTTGCCTGAACCGCCCTTTTGCGAGGTAACGGCGATAATACGCATTATATGTCTCCATTGTGCCTGATGGGGTTTTCCCCATTAAAGACTCACCCTAGAGACGCGGCGTAAAAATGACCTTAAGGATTGCAGCAAGTTCGATTATAAATGATTGATAATATTGATAAAATTTTATCGTATGTAGTTGGTGGTGTTGGTAAGCATCTGTAGAAAATGAATTTTTTGTTGTTGTCTTGATCGCGTTTGCGATTGTCCCTAAAGACAGTCGGATGTCGCCAAGGGGGCGAAAAAAGGGTGAATCGGTGAAATATCTGATCGTACATGACGCGGCTCCGGGTCAGTTTGTTCATATTTACAAGCATCTCCTGAAAGCGGGCGGGCATGACATTATCGTTGCCAGCCGCAAGGGATCGACGCTTCGTCTGCCGGTCAAGCAGGTGGTCTATGACTTGCCAAAGGATGTCGCCGGGCCGGATGTTGGCATTATGGACAAGGCGGTCGCGCTTGGCCTCAACCTTTATCGTGAGCTGAAGCCGTTGGCGATTGGGGGGTGGGCGCCTGATGTGATCCTGTCGCATGCGTCGCGCGGGGCCTCTTTCTTCCTTAAGGACCTTTTCCCAGGCGCCCGCATGATCAGCCTGTTCGAATGGTATTATGGAATGCCTACTCCAACAGACGTCAGGACCGGCGCAGAGCTACGCCAGAAGTGCCGCAATGCGGCGGCGACCAATCTGCCCATACTGAGGGATTTCGAGCAGATGGACGCAGGTTATGTGCCGACTGAGTTCCAGCGGGCCCAGTTCCCTAAAGGATGGCAGGGCCGACTGGAGGTGCTTCATGACGGCGTCGATACCAGCTTTTATCGCCCTGCCACCAGCCTGACACTGGAGGTTTCCGGCAAGCGTTTCAAGAAGGGCGACGAGATCGTCACCTACGCTGGGCGCGGCATGGAGCCGACCCGTGGATTTATGGAATTCATGGCCGCCGCCGCCCGCGTGCAAAAGGTGCGGCCTAACCTTCATGTACTGATCGCTGGCGCAGACCGCATCTGTTATGGCGGCAAGAAGGGCCCGGGGCTGAAAGCGCGGGCTGAGGAAGAAATCCCGTTTGATAAAGACCGTATCCATTTCGTTGGGCTGTTGCCTGAGGCCAAGTTTGTCAGCTTCCTTCAGGTCTCCAGCCTGCATGTCTATCTGACGCGCCCGTTTGTGCTGTCATGGTCGATGCTGAACGCCATGAGCGTTGGTGTACCGGTACTGGGCTCCGACACTGAACCCGTGCGCGAGGTTATCCGCGACGGCGAGAATGGCCGCCTTGTAGATATGGACGATGCCGATGCCCTTGCAGACACAATGGACCGCATGCTTGGCGACCGGGCTGGGTCAGCAGCACTCGGCAAGGCTGGGCGGGCCACAATTCTGGAAAAATACGACCTGAAGAAATGCCTGAAACGCCAGCTTCAGTTGATGCACGAGGGCTAGCTGCTGCTAAGCCTTTTCCCCAATTTGCCGATCTGTGCTATTGAGGCTGTCATAAAGATAAGACAGCGTAACCAAGACAGATAGCGAGGAATAACATGAAAGCTTTATTGGTCGCACTCCTGCTGGCAGGGGTGCCTTCTGCTGCGCATGCGCAGGAATCCACGGAAAGTGATCTTTTCAAGGCACTGAAGGAACTTGATGATATTCTGTTCGAACGGTCTTTCAACCGGTGTGAATATTCGGTGCTCAACCAGATTGTGTCAGACGATTTCGAATTCTACCATGACAGCGGCGGGTTTGAGAATTCTAAGGCTTCCTTCATTCAGACGGTTCAGAAAAACATCTGCGGCAACCCCGCCATAAAGCCGATCAGGAAATTGGTGGCCGGTAGCCTGGAAGTGTTTCCGCTATATGAGAACGGTGCACTCTACGGCGCCATCCAAAGGGGCGAGCATGAATTTTTCCTTCGGCAGGAAGGGGTGCCGCTCAGGCACACGTCGACTGCCCGTTTCACCCATGTGTGGATAAAAGAAGGCGACAGCTGGTTGCTGAAAAGGGTGCTCAGTTATGATCATCATTCGCCGGACGAGGGTGGCCGCTAAGGCTTGTCCTGGAGACGACAAAACCCCGCCCGGTCAGGCGGGGGTTTTCATGGGTAGGAGCCGAACGGGCCAAATGGCGCATCGCCGAAGGCGTCGCCGGAATCGATCCTGCTGAAAAGACAAAACCCCGCCCGGTTAGGCGAGGGTTTTCATGGGTAGGAGCCGAACGGGCCAAATGGCGCATCGCCGAAGGCGTCGCCGGAATCGATCCTGCTGAAAAGACAAAACCCTCGCCCGGTCAGGCGAGGGTTTTCATGGTGGAGCCGAACGGGATCGAACCGTCGACCTCTACACTGCCAGTGTAAACCGATCTAAAGATGTGATTTGGTGAGACGAGATATTAATCGGCATTATAAGACTAAAATATTGAAAAACAACAAATATAGTGAATATCTATGTTGCCCCAATGACATCGACTGACACCGGTTGAAGTGGGGCCAAATAAAAAACTTATCCAAAATGGTCTCAAATTTTTATAATAAAAGTCTGAAAATTTTTCGACACATGACACCTATCTGAAGCGTGTTTTAGAGCCGTATTTCTACGTATTCAGATGTCGATTTCGCAGATTTTGAAGTACGCGCCCGACAGCTCGCTGAACCTCCTCGCTGCCGCTTGTAGCTCTTTCGGGGACATCGAATAGTGGGCGGCAAAAGCTAGTTGATGCGGGATTGGCACTTCGCCGAAAAAGCCCCACACTTGCCCGGTGAATTTCTTTACTTCGCCAACGTTGCGAATGCATTTGGCCAACTGTTCGGCATCAATATGCTCTCGATACGGCGCATTCACTGTCGAAAGTATGGTGTAAAATGGGTACCGGACGGTGTTCATTTTGTTGGCCCCTTTGGACATGGGAACACATTGCCTCCACCTTAAAGTTTCTAGGCAAACCCTTGGACGGTTCGAGCTGTTCGCAGTACCATAAACCAAAACCCAAACATGACGGAGGCGACAATACTAACATTTTGCATGTTTTCCTGCATGCCAACCAAGGATGTAAAAAATGGTGCCATGTCATATATTGGGTACAGCATCACCGCTATCCCTGGCAGGTATGGCCAGCGAACGTCTCTCGCAGGTATTATGCTGCCGCAATAGAAGATTGCAAACCCCACTAACCAGCCGATCCCCGGGAAGTCGAGAAATGCCAAGCTTTCATGTTGGCCAATACTGCTGTAGGCGATGCCCCCCATGACTAAATAGAAAAAGAAAAACGGCACGATGCCTTTGGCGTCTGCTTTCGCTCTCTTTCTTTGTCTGGCAACTGCGGGGTTGGCCTGTTCTAGAACCGCATCCTCTACCGCTTCCTGAACTAGCTTTTCAGTTTTTGCCTGCTGTTCCGCTTCCCAATGGCGCCGCCTGGTGTTTTCGACGGCCTGTTCAGCGGCTAAGCCAACTGCAGTTTTCCTGATCATCCTGCTCCTCCTCGCGCCTATTTGTTACTTATAGTATGCAATTCGAAGTGAGTATCAATACCTAATGTGACTCATAGTCTGTAGACCAATAATCTACGATGGCCGAACAGTTGCTGCATGGATATTAAGCAGCAAGTCGGCGCTAACATTGCGAAAATTCGGCGGGAGCAGAACATCTCGCAGGAGGAGTTGGCTTTTCGGTCAGGGCTGCATCGCACCTATATAAGTGGTGTTGAAAGGGGTGTTCGGAACCCCACGATTACCGTGCTCAGTGAAATTGCGACGGCATTGAAGGTGTCTATTGCTGACCTTGTATGCTGAAATGCGAGGCGCATCTCTTCGACAGGACTATCGCCCATAAGCAAAGTGTGGTGTCCAGCTTTCTACTAAACTATCTTCTTCCTCGTCATCAGGATCATCAAGTTCGGGCACTTCTTCCGACGATAAGACCGTCAGCGTAAATCCGTATTGGCCGAGGCCAAGAATTTCCTCGTCCATCACGAAGGAATGTTCCCCTCCAAACCAATCTGAAAACGTTGTCTGCGCACATGTGCGAGTTGCAGAAAGTGCCTGATTTAGGGTCTTATTGAACTGAGCAGTCGCTGAGTTTGGAAGTGCCGAACCTTTTCTCAAGAAGCGTGGTCTAAAGTCTTTGAGCCTTTCTGACATAAATGCGTAAGCAATGGTATCAGCGGAGCTAACAATAATTGCGATGGGATCTCGGCTGCATTCAGCCGTACGAATTGCTGCGGCAGTAACAGAACATTCTGCAATAGAACTTAACTCCAGTATGGAGTCCAGGCCGGGAGGATTCCGATTTATATGTGTTCTCACCAGATGTTCGGGCATCAGAAGGCCCGCAGCAAAGTGATCCGCTTCAAGTTCGATGGAGGAATCCCCTTGGGTGAAGCCAGCTTTAGAGGCGTGTGCCCCACCTTGCTCTTGAATTGCTTCAGGGTGTCCGGGCAAAAAGAAATGCCCTAGCTCGTGAGATATGGTGAAATTTATGAAGCCTTCATTTTCAATATTTGTAGCGTAAAAAATAATGGCCTGGTTGTTCACAAAAATGATCCCGCCACTTACCCCCGCGATGTCGGGCGGTTTAGCTTCAATAGGGATATTGTGTTTACTTGCTATGGTACGCGGGCAGATGGGAAAGCTGTCGAAGCCTGCCTCCTTTGCAATCCGTTCACCTTCCTGTCTCGCCATCCTTAGCTGGAAGCGCTCGGCCATTACTCTTCCTCAGTTTTCTGAATACGAGCATTGATGATTGACTGAATAAAATCTCTATCATTAGCCGTAAGTTTTTCCTCGTTTCGAAAGGCGGTTGTGGCTCCCTGAATATTGTCTGCTTTTCCAATCAAATAATCTGACGAAACACCGAGAGCATTTGCCAGCGCCAGAATGTTGGCGAACGAGGGTTTACGCCTTTTCCCTTCGAAATGGGCAATAGCAGAGGGCTGTAGCCCTGCTTTGCGGGCAAGTTCGGATTGATTAAGACGCCTTAGCTCTCTTACTTCCGCTAGTCGGGTTGCAAAGATTTCACCTGGACTGGATGGGCTTGACATGACTACTCCGTATTTGTTACAATGACGAAATCGTCACAATTGTGTGGCGATATTTTTTAGTCGCACCTATGACAAATCGTCACAAACCATATGACGACAGGGCGTATTTGTCAACGCGCCATGCAAAAAGAGATAACTAAAATGTCTAAGAATCAACATGTTACGCCAAGGCAAGGCCAGTGGGCTGTCCAGGGCGAAGGAAATTCCCGGGCAACGTCCATTCACGACACTCAGGCTGAAGCTATTGATGCCGCCCGAGAAATTGCCCGCAACCAGCAAAGTGAATTGCTGATTCACGGTCGCGATGGACGTATCCGCGCTCGCGACTCGTATGGCAACGACCCCTTTCCGCCCAAAGGATAATAGGAGGCCTGACATGGTACGCATTGATATGAAGTTTAACGGTAAACGCATTACAAGCTCGCAGCAGCTTGAACGCGAAATGAAACGATCGTTTGAAAAAACGATTGAGCAGGGAATCCGTAGGGCTGCGGGTCCGGGCGTTAGAATGAAGAAAACCCGGAATGGCTTTGACGCTGAAGGCTCTCCCGAACAGATCGAACGGATGAAACGGCGCTTGCGTTAGGTCGGGCGTGTGATCAATTCACTTAACTGATGGAAAGCCAAATAGCAGGAAAAGTCAAAATGACAAAAATTGTTGGCAAAAATGACGGCCCTGGAGGTCGTAATGAACACTATGATATTGGTGCACGAAAAGATGTACCGCGCAGGAATGTTGTCGCTGAAATCAAACGCGGCGAACATCCAGATGCACATGTTGTCAAAATCAACGGCCGTGAGTATGCGCGCGACAATCCGGATCGTTCCACCAAGGATAATGTAAACAGGCGGCGTTAAACCGCCTGTTTACTAAATCGCTCTTTTTGATGTGGGTGTTCTTGTCAACCATCCTCACCGGCTGTCTGTTTTCATGGCATAATGTAGCTAGGGATCTCTCGTCCTTTGGGCGATGCTAAAAGCATAGAGCTGTCTTATAATTCATAGGCCAATAAAGTGGCCAATTTTTCTGACATAAACGCCTATCTAAAAATATAACATAATGATATATATGTACTTATTGCTCATTTGAAACCGGACAGATAAGCGGCCAAAAATATGGACAAGGAAAATCCAGCAGATCGAGGTGAAGCTGTTACAAGCATGGAGCCGATGCTTGTGCCTGAAAGCTCCAAACACAGAGGGGAATTGGCTGATCTCGCTTTGGAACTGACCGCTAAATCGACAGGCCTGCGGCGGAGCCTACCCGACGGCGTGGTTACCGCCTTGTCCGATCTCGTACGCGCGATGAACTGCTATTACAGCAATCTGATTGAGGGACATGATACGCACCCGATCGATATCGAACGCGCAATGAACAAAGATTATAGCGCCGACCCTCAACAGCGTGATTTGCAGCTTGAGGCGGAAGCCCACATTGCTGTGCAGAAATGGATTGATGAAGGTGGCCTTAAGGGCAAGGCGACTTCAGCTGCAGGCATTTTGGAAATCCATCGTCGCTTCTGTGAATTGCTCCCGAAGGAACTGTTGTGGGTGGAAGACCCAGTCACTAAAGGTAAGATTGAGGTCGTGCCGGGGCAAATTCGTGATCGAGATGTAGAGGTCGGACGGCATATCCCAATCAGCCCAGGGGCCCTGCCTCGTTTCATGAAGCGTTTTGAGGCTTCATACGAAAAACTGGGTAGGTTGGATTCCATCATTGCCGCTGCTGCCGCACACCATCGGCTTGCTTGGCTTCACCCGTTCTTGGATGGTAACGGACGTGTATCACGTTTGATGTCCTATGCCATGCTGCGTGATGCGCTCGATACAGGCGGCATCTGGTCAATTGCGCGCGGACTTGCCCGCAACGTAGAAACCTACAAGGCGCATCTGGCAGCTTGCGATCAACCCCGACGCAATGACCTAGATGGGGCCACGACAAGAATAGTGCCAATCTGTACGCTAAATTGGACAAATCGTGAACATTGGGATTTATAGATCACGCAGCCCAGTTTATTCCTGACGTTGCTTTCCTTAATTCCCGGAACAGGCCTGGTTCCGGATAGTCATCCCGCCATGTATATATACCCGTCAGGTTGATATGTTCCCAGGATATCGGCGATACGTGCTTCAGGAGTTCGTCGGGAATATCTACACCATCCATCCTGAGCTGTGTCACGCACCGCGCCAGATAGACTGTGTTCCAATACACGATGGCGCTCACCACAAGATTCAGGCCAGACGCCCTGAAGGCCTGGCTGTCGAATGAGCGGTCCCGGATTTCTCCGCGTTCATGGAAGAAGACGGCCCGTTTAAGTTTATGAGCCGCTTCTCCCTTGTTCAATCCACCCTGGCACCGGCGCCGCAGCGCGGGGTCACTGTACCATTCGATCATGAACAGGGTGCGTTCCAATCTCCCCAGGTCTCTGAGCGCTCGCGCCAGTTGGCTTGCCCTCGGAGATGCCGACAGCTTTTTGAGGATACTGGACGGTGCGACGACCCTCTCGTTCAACGACGCCGCCAGATGCAGGAGATCGCTCCAGTTGTCCCTGATCAGCGGGATATTGACCCTGTGTCCGATATGGTGCCTGAGGTACGGATAGCCGCCCGCATCTTCGATAGTGTGAAACTTCCTGCCCTTCAAATCTCTCAAACGTGGTGCAAACCGCTTGTCCGGCAGCAGGCAGAACAGACCAAAAACATGGTCGCTGGCGCCGCCCGTATCCGTATAATGCTCACCGATCTGCAAATTGGTTTCATGATCCAACAGGCCATCCAGCACATAGGGCGCTTCGCTTTCGGCGGGGCTGATTGGCAGGATGCTATAGTAGCCATACTGATCGGATAAATGGCTGTAGAATTTTCCTCCAGGTTCCCTGCCATAATGCATATTCACATCGCTGCGCAGGCGGGCCCGATCTCCCGCCCGGTAAAACTGACCGTCCGAAGAGGAGGTCGTACCGGTACCCCATACGCGGCTGTGAGGGTGGGCCGCATGCGCATTGGTGATAACGGCTTGTGCGCTCCGGTAGGTTTCCGGTCGCATATGAAACAGTCTGGCCCATGCAATCTGGCGCTCGGTGACGTTGGAGGACGCGCCGGCCATGCGAAGCATGCCCATGTTGGTGGCGTCTGCCAGCACGGCGGCCTGTATCGCGGGCGTTTGCCTGACGGGTTGTTGCGTCCGCAGATGGGTAAAAGCATCTGAAAACCGCACCCAGCCATTAACTTCGGCAAGCAAGTCTGTGATATGGATACGAGGCAGCATCTGGTTGAGCCGCCATTTGAGTTCATCTGCCGCCGCCGGTACATCGCTGGTAAGCGGGGAGACAATCAGTTCACCGCCCGCCAAGCGCACACCTTCCAATTTATTGCTACGCGCCCTGTAGGCGAGGCGTTTCAGCCGGAAATCCAGCACCCGCCTGGTTTCGCCATACCATGCTTCAAAATCTGTTGGCACACCGAGCTGTAAACTACCCGTTTCTTTTTTCGTGTCAAACTCGGGCTTGGGTATGAAATCATCCCCAACGGGCCGAAACTGTGTGCTGCCATTGACCCATATATCGCCGGAACGCAAGCGATCCCGGAGGGCCGAAAGCGTAGCGATTTCATACAGGTGCCTATCCCGCTTGTCAGTTGCCATGATCAGCGCGCGTTCTTTCCTACCGAGATGATTCAGGGGAAAAAACTCAGGCAAGTATCTGCGGCCCTTTCGGTTTAACTGCTTCAGGAGGTTAATGGCGCTCAAGAGCGGGTCGCGGGAACGGCCGGATCGGAAGGTGAAGGTCTCCAGAAACTGGGGCCCATACTTCCTCATGGTATAATATCGCTCTGCGGCGATGACGAGGGCAGGCTGTTCCGCTTCCGTCACCATGGCATCCAGACTTGGCTTGGCGCTGACCAGCCGTTGCCAGCCCACTGTTTCTTCCAGAACTGTAAAAGCATCGAGTTTGTGTTCGCTCGCTGCAATGAGGGCATTCAACGTATCCCGGAAAAGCAGGAGGGTCTGGTTCGTTTCCTTGCGCTTGTCGATATGACGCTGCCGGCCTTTGGCGACCGCACGAGAGAATAATCGTCCGATCAGTTTGGTAAACATGCTGACGGCTTCGTCGGTGAGCGTTTCAGAAAGAGAGATGATTTGTGCTGCTATTGTGGCTCGTCTCCGGTTGGCATTAAAATCCGCCGCGAGCCAACTGGGGGTCACCTTGCCTTCGAGCACGATCTGTTTCCAGCGATCTGGATGGATGCGCGCCTTGCATGACATATCGATCTCAAGCGACCGCACAAAATCAAGCCGCTCCAGGAGCGCGACAAGATTGTCGGCTCCCGATGCTTCCGGGTGGGACCTGAGCCAGCCGAACCGTGTCTGCCGGATTTGCGGATCGTAATCCAAAAGCCTGTCGACCCTGAGTAATTGGGCTTCATTCAACCCTTCCAACACGGCCGCATTGGTACGAGCCCTCGCAATAGCACGGGCTGCACGGCCCAGGCGATCGAGCTTTCGAAAGCTTGGCAGCAAAACCGACTGTTCCCGGAGAGCCTGAACCATTGCTTGAGCAATTGCCGAACCATTGTCCGATTTCTCCGCGGCGGCAAGTCCGGCCACAAGGGCAATGCGTTGATTGGTGCGGGTTGCCGGAGACAGTTTAAGGTATTCCTGAATCTGTACGGCGTGCTCTCTGCGTGTTTCATCACGGCGGGCATAGTTCGCGAATGCTGCTGGATCGATACCAAGCTGGCTTGCGATGAACGCGACGGTTTCTCTTGGGGGTTTCTCACCCGATTGCAAAGCCCTGCCAGGAAAACGCATCAGACATAGCTGCACAGCAAAACCAAGCTGGTTTTCTGGCCGACGTTTTGAATTGATGCGCTCAATATCCACCATGTCGAGCAGATAATGCTGGATCAGGCTTTCCTCGTCTACCGGCACCCCCATCAACTGATGCCATTCGTCTTCTTTTAACAAAGGTCGATGCGCCATGTTCCTTCCTCCCGCAGAATGCCGCCCTAGCCAACGTCAAACGGCCAACTGTCTGTCCATGGCCTCCTGACTTAAACCAATTCTTCGTTAGCGGGTTACTTTCCTCAAGGGGCCTTATCTGGTCTATCAGCAAGCTTCGATAAATATTGGCATCTGCGAACATTTAGCTGTGGCTTGAAGCCCACTCACCCTGAGATTGGTTAGCCAGCTTCACAAAATATTGTGGTCATCGGCTGCATTTGATTCGATAGCCCCGTTCAGGTATTTAACGACGCCGATCAGCCATACGACGACACCTATACCGACAACACCAAGGCTTTCCTTGATGAATACTGGCTCTATCTGGGCGGCCTCGGCCGAAAACCCAGCCATGCTATAAAGTATCAGTCCGATAACGGCGATGCCGAATCCTGCGAACACCAGCCTTTGTCCGGTGCGCATGCGAATATTGTCCAGAGGCATTTCATTGCTCCTTTCCTGACCTGTCGTATCCGACAGTGTCCCTGTTGTTGGCGTTAGGGGTTTGGGTGTTGGTTTGCTCATATCTATCCCCTCACGGTTTGCCTGCATGACGTTGTGTTTCAGAGAGAATCATCGGTGTATCCAGCCTCGATTGCAGCCTTCAGATACTGTGCGGCACCCAGCCCGAACACTAGGCATCCCAAACTGCCAGCGATCAGCCCTTCCGCCAAAAAGCCGGTACTCTCGCCACCTGGCTCTACCATTCCGAAAGTGATTGTGGTCGAGCAGAAGAGGATGCCCACAATGAGCGCCAGTGTGCCGATGATCATATCCAGAATACCCTGTCTGATCCGGTCATCTGCCCTTAAAGGCCTGTCTTTAACTTTGCGCATTTTCTCTGTCTCCTTCGTTTAATTGAGTATCAGGAAAAATGGTGGTATCCCGCGATCTTGTTCTCACCATGAGCAACACCGCGTAAAGCGGCCTTTTGATCATGCTCAGAAACGTCAGGAGCCATGCGATCAGGGCCACCACAATGAAGACCCGCGCCACCAGCAAAAACATGGGGAGGTTGAAAACGACACCCAGCTTCAACGTGCACACCGCATACATGCCAAGCGGGAACACCAGCCCCCAATAAAGCGGGTCGTAGGTCAGCTTGAAGCGGCGTATGCCGTGGCGCCAGACACCGAGCACCAGCAACATGGGTATCCACCAAGTCGCCGTCGCCCAGTACATGGTCGTCATCCCCTTGATGAAAGGCAGCATGCTGTGGATCGCGGGCGTGCTCTCGAAAGCCCGGATCAGTTCGGCACCGGTCAAGGTGGTGATGGCGACGGCCCCCATGTTGATCCAATAAGGCGGGATCAGGTCCGACGGCTCGAACCGGAAAAACATATAGCGGTAGAAGATGAGCGAGATGAGCCAGATATAAAGCATCCCACCGAACAGCCAGAAGGAAAGCAACAGAACCGCGGAAAAATCGCCGCTCCCGAGAATGCTGGGTTTGACCAGCGCACCGAGCACGCTGACCGACTGGGTCGCAACCACGGCGATCAGCCAGCCGCCGTTGATTCCCTCTTCGATCGGCGGCTTTTGCTTTTGCACCGCCAAAAGGACAAAAATACTGTAAGTGCACAAGAGCCACAGGATAAAGCCTGCCCACCAGAATATCTCCGCGGCTGCCACATTGTCTTGCAGGAGGAAAAACTGCGAGCCGAGCACATTGGTGGCGGCCACGACGGTGAAGAAGCCGAAGCCGCGTTTGTGCGACAACCAGTCCGCCATGAACCGGGACGGAAACAGCCAGGCGCGGGCGCCATAAACCAGCCACAGGATGGCATAGGCGGGCACGTTGACCCAGAAGAGCAAGGTCGCCACCTCTTCCAGCCCCATCGCCTTGCAACCGATCGACACGATTCCCGTCGCCATCACCAGGGCAAAATACGCAGGATGGAGTGCCGCGAGGCTTTGCTTCATATAGGCGAGGGAAAGGATACGACCGTCTGCTGCGGGTATCGCGCTCAGATCAGTTTCTCGGGTTATGCGGGACATCGTGCTCATACCCTTGAATATGCCTGGCGCGACCAGGCACGGGTATCGGGCGGACCCCCTCTATTCTATAGGAGAAGCGCTGTTTTTTATGTCGGGGTTTGTCCGACAGGCTATGTCACCAGTCCGTGCTGCATAGCATAGCGCATCAGTTCGGCATTGGATCCCACATCCATTTTTTCAAGAATGCGGGTACGATAGGTGCTGATCGTCTTCACACTCAGGCACAACTCTTTTGCAATATCCGAGACGGATTGTCCGGCTGCGATCCTCAGAAAGACCTCATGCTCCCGGGCGGAAAGGGTCTGATGGGGGAACTCCGAACTGCCGACGGCAAGATAGTCTGCCAGATGGGCGGCAACGGACGCGCTGACATACCGGCGGCCACCGAGGATGGTGCGGATGGCGCGGATCAGCTCCTCCGGGGCATGCTCCTTGGTCAAATACCCCGAGACGCCAGCGCGCAAGGCCTGCACGATAAACTGCTTGTCGTCATACATGCTGAGCAGCAGCACCGGCAAATCAGGACAGGCATCCCTGATGGCCGGCAGAATATGCAGGCTGTTCTCCTTGCCCATGGCGATGTCGAGAATAAGCAAATCCATCCTTTGCCGGGCCACTTGCGCCAGCGTTTCATCGCAGGACGCGGCCTCTGCGATGATGGCATCGGGAAAGTCGTCTTCCAGGATGCGGCGCAGGCCGGACCGGAACATATGATGATCGTCGGCAAGCAGAATTCGCATATATACAGCCTTTATGCCGGTTCATTATCCCTTCGCGGCCTTTTCATGGCTTTTGTACCACAAAATACCGTTGAAGATAACGGCGCCGATAATATTGCCCGTCGTGACCGGAATCTGGTTCCAGAACCACCAGTCATGAAAATTCACTTCCGCACCGCAGAGCAGGGCCACGGGGAACACGAACATATTGACGACCGCGTGCTCGAAGCCGACCGAAAAGAAGGTGGCCAGCGGGAGCCATATCAGGATTATCTTCCCGGCCGCACTGCGCGCGCCTTTCGACAGGATGGGCGCGAGGCTGACGAGCCAGTTGCAGAGGATTCCCATGCCAACGGCGGCGCACCAGCCGGAGGCGCCGAAATGGCGATAGGCGATCTTCTTTTCGGCAATATGCGCGATCACGCTTAGGAGGCCGCTTGCCTCCTGGTTCCCTCCCTTGGTGAGTGAAAACCAGAGCAGAAAAGCGAAAAAAACACCGCCGGCCAAGTTTCCCATATAGGTCAATATCCAGTTTCGGACCAACGCCCAAAGGCGGACGGTTCGGGCGCAAACGCCGATTGCCATAATGGAAAAACTGCCGGTCACCATCTCGAAACCAAGCACCCACAGCATGATATAGCCGACAGGAAAAAAGAGCCCCGCCGAGCCGCTTGGCATGCCCTGGTCGGTTAAATGCGCCGTCAGTGCAACGGCAAATCCCAGGAAGGGCGTGCACAGGAATGAGCGCAGGAAAAGCGGGGCCGTTCCGAACCCGGTTTTCTTGAATGCGTCCGCGGCAGCGTCCTGCCCCATTTGCGCAGGCAGCACGCAATCGCCCAAGGGGACATCGGGACCGGCCCCGAAATGGGGTGCCGCTTTGCCAGGTCTCAGAAGTGTGTCTGCCATCAGGGATTTCCTCGTTCGCACCGCAGCCCACACGTCCGCCCAAGCCGCGGTTACATATTCCGACCGGTATCGAGGAGCAGATTATGGCGGGTCCGGGCAGTCCGGTATCGGGCGAAAACTGAAAATCATGCCGGTTGCAAGGGAACCGCATGTCGGCGTTTGTCCTACGCCGCCATCAGGCGGAAACAGAATAGGCGTCGTCCAAGCTTGGGACCACAGGTACCGAGACGCTTATCTTCGTCCCCCTTCCGGGTTCGCTTTCGATGGCAAACGCCCCGCCGACCAGACGGGCGCGTTCGCGCATCCCTGCAAGGCCCAAAGTTCCTCCCTTTTGCGTGCTGACATCAAACCCACTGCCGTTATCCTGTACGGAGAGATGAAGAGTGCCATCAGTTCTTTGCAGCCCGACGGACACTTCCGAGGCATGTGCGTGCCGCAGGATATTGGTCAGTGATTCCTGCACGATCCGGTAAAGGGTTGTTGAGACCAGCCAGTCCAGCGGTTCAGGTATGTCACAAGTGTCTACATCGACAACCAGACCCGCGTCTGTTTCCAATCCACGCGCCAAGAGGTCAATCGCCGACGACAATCCCATGCGGTCCAGCACCGGCGGACGCAGATCGGATGCCAAACGACGAATGAAGGCAACAGTCTTGTCGATCTTCTCCCGTATGGCGCCGATGCTCTCACTGATCACACTATCAGTTCCCGGGGAAGCTCTATGAGCGCATTTGTTTTGAAAATGGACGAGGTCCATTTTTATGCTGGTCAGAACTTGCCCCACCTCATCATGAAGGTCACGGGATATACGCTGTGCTTCCGTTTCACGGGCCACCTGGAGGTGCCGGGTCAGACGCTCTAACTGATGATGGGCTTCCATGACTTCCTGATGGCGACGCATGAGTGTTGCCGCCATCGTATTGAATGCGACCGCCATATCCTGCAATTCACCATAGCCGCGAGGAATGTCGATGCGCACCGTATAATCGCCGTCGCCAAATCTCTGCGTCGCTTGGGACAAGGCGCGAATGACCCTGAGCAGCGCAACTTCCTCGACGATCAGAACTGAAACCACCGTGAACAGTGTCAGCAGGCCGAGCAGACCGAGAGTTCGATAGAAGATATCATTCGCCTTGCGGGTAAACTGCGCCTGCGGCAATGCATTTGCCACAAGGATACCCGGCATATCCAGCATGGAGGCTGTAACAAAATAGAAGGATTGCCCACCCATTTGGGCGGAAACGGTTTTGCCGTCCTGTTGGGCCGCCAGCCCAGCCAATTCTGAAACCTTTGTGCCGATGGAGAAGTCAACTGCGCCGGACGTTGCTGATCCGGTTAGTATTCGTCCTTCCCGGTCTGTCACCAACAGGATATGATCTGTTGGCAATTCGACGGTTTTCGTCAACTGCTCCAGCCATTTCAGGTCTATGGCAACAAATACTACCCAACGCACCCGGCTGCGGGGATCCCTTATGGCATAAGCCAGATGCAGCAGGGGGCGTTTCACAATGGGACCGATGACATAGGTCCCTGTCTCGATCTCCTGCGAATGAAGTGCCCGCTGGACGGCATCGTACTCATGCATATTGACCGAACTCTCCAGGGGATAGGCGCTGTTGATGACTTCACCGTCCGGCGCCAGGATCGCGATGTTGCCGAGTTGCGGATGTCCCGCCAGCAGCGCTGCAAGAAAGTGCGGATCTGATATCAACGTTTCGCTGTCTTGCCTCGCCAACCTGCCTGATAGCCACCTCAAGAGGCTTTTCGCACCGGTCATCTGGTTCAGGTGTTCACGCGTCATCAGGCTAATCACATGGTGCCCGTCCTGTTCCATGCGCAGCAGCGCCGAGGTGCGCTCGGTGTGGGCTAGGTAAAAAGCGAACAGAATTGCCGGAAGCGTCGCCAGACATATCAGAAAAACCAGCCTGCCCCGAAGCGTCAGAAATGTTGACAAAAACTTGGGCATATTTCTTTAGGGCTCCCTTCTATGCAGGGCACACATCCTTTGGCAGCCTTCAATGGCATATGCAGGATGGATAACACTTCACTTTTCTTTTCGCAGATTATCACATTTTCACCTAAATTGATTAGGCCATGCGGGTAAGTAACTTGGCTCCACGGAGACCATGTAAGCGCAAAGATCCTACCAAACCCCACTTTTTCCTATCATCCCGGTGTGCAGCTTCTCGAAGCAGAAGAGGAGACCATTATAACAACTCGGTCACGTTTTCCCTTGTACTATCTTCTGTATTTCCTGCGATCTCAGCTGACAGCCCGAAGAATTCCAGGGCCGCCTTTAAACGAGGGAGGTCCGCTTGAGGCAGACCGAAGGCTGTGCGCCAACCCTTGTGCGGAGCATAGAGGACGACATGTCCGATCCCCGCATAGCGCAGGAGGCGGGGCATCATGTCTTCGTCCTCGGGTTCAACCGCAGCCAGAAGCGAAGCTTGTCGCGCACCCGCACAGTGCCAAGCAACCGCTTCTGGTTCGCAGCGCCGGTGCAGACCTTCGCCATAAGCGACAGCAACCGCTGTGCCCTTATACTCAATCTTATACCCCAGCATGGGGCCCGCCCATTTGGGGCCCTGCATCATCATGCGCGCGATATGCCACGCGGTCGGCGCCTTTCTGATCAGCCTCCACAGGTGGCATGCCGCCGCAGCCAGGCCTGGCGGCAAGAGGGGCATATGGGTCCAGCCGAAGACCGAGAGCGTGATATTACCGGATAGGGATATCTGTTCCCCGTTGGTTGCCGGGCGCAGCGTCAGGTCGGCCCCAGGGTAGTGGCGCCCGAAATACCGACACAGCCATACCGAGGCGACAAGCGTTACATTGCCACGACCGCGGGACCGGTTCAGGAAATCTATGGTCCCGCCGAGATGCTCGGGGTGGCCATGGGTGAGAAGAATGATGATGTCGCCGCTGTCCGGGAACTGGGTGCCTTTTGGCGGGTCGATGAATATGGACGGCAACCCAGGGCCGTGTAGGTGGAAACCGGACCAGCCCAGATATTCGATGGCATATGGGCGCGGCTTGCCGGTCATCCTACGTCTTCCAGTTCCGGTTTGGGTTCAGGCTGTGGTATATGCAGATGCGCTTCTTTCAAGGCCTTGTAGTTGCGCATCAAACCGACAAACATGCGGATATAATGCCAGGACCAGTTGCCCGGACGCCACAGGCCGAGTTTTAGCGCGGCCCGCCGGATCACACGCGCATAGGCCTGGCGCATCAGCTGGTAAAGCTGTTTTGGCGGTGTTTCCGTGGGCAGGAGAAAATGCTGCAAGTCATATAGCTGTCGGTCGGTTGAAACAAGATCCGGCTCCACCTTCCGGTACAGCGGTGTGCCAGGCAGCGGGGTCAGCGGCGTGAATTCGGTCAGCAGGATGGCGGGGTGCCGCTTCACATAGTCGTCAATGGCCAGGAAGTCTTTTTCTTCGAAATGCGGCTCGACGAGGAAGCCGGCGCTCATGCCGATGCCAAGGTCGTCTAGGATCGCGAGAGCTTCTTCATCCCGACCCTTTTCCACCCGCTTGCCGGTTCGTTTCAGAGCCTCATAGTCCAGACTCTCAAGACCCGACATCACCAGTTGCAGGCCCGCCCGTGCCCACAGAGCAAAGAGCTCCCGGTTTTCCACGATTGAATCCACCCTTGCATAGGTGAAATAGCGTTTCTTGATCCCGGCAGACAGCAGCATCTCACCAAGCTTCCACATCCGCTCGGGATCGTGGAAGGCATGGTCGTCGCACAGATAGACAAACTCTTCCTCAAGGCCAGCGATTTCCTCGAGCAACAATTCTGGCGACCGCGGGATGAACCCACCGTGGGAATAAACCCTGCAGGAACAGAAGATGCAGGGGAAGCTGCACCCCACCGAACTGCGTACCGCGGCGATCCGGCGTTCCCAGAGATAGAAATATTTGTGCCGATACCGGGCTGTCAACGACCTGTCAGGCATCGGCTGGTGATCGAGCGTCCTTGGCAGCGGTCGGGGCTTTGTCGGCGTCAACGCGTCACCCTCGCGGATCATCAACCCGTCGATATGGTGAAAGGTTCGGCCACCGTCAGCAACAGTATCGCATATGTCCCGAAAGGCCTCCGTGCCCTCCCCGCGCACCACCAGGTCAATGACAGGGTCCAGAAAATCCTGCGGCCACACTGTGGGATGGTGCCCGCCAACAACAGTAACGCAGCGCGGCGCCGCCAGACGCGCCCGCGCAAGCGCCCGTTTGGCGGTTTCCACATGCACAACTTCAGAGGTGACCCCGACGATATCGGGGATAAACTCTCGCAGCATGCTATCCAGATCCCGGGGCGCCACTTCCATATCCACCAGGCGGACCTCATGGCGGTCGCCGACCATTGCCCCGAGAAGCTCCAGATTGAGGGGTTCGATCTTGGCGATATTCTTGAGCCCGATGGTATGGTCGCCGCAGGGCGGGTTGATCAGAAGGATTTTCATGATAGCTCCTGTCGAGGAAAAGGGGCGGAGAGGTGCTGTGCCCGCACCCCGGCGAGCGTGTCCTTGAGGGTCATATCCAGGGGGCGCGTATCCAGCCCGAGGTCCCGGCGCGCGCTGTCGGCTTTAAAATACCAGTAATAGCGGGACAGCCGCACCCCGGCTGTTGTCAGGGTGCTGTGTGGGGCGATGGTCTCTGCAAGTGCCGCAGCGGCCAGCGCCAACTGATAGGGCATCTTAAGCCACGGCAGTCGGGCACCGGACAAGCGGGCGATCCGGCCCACCAGAGCTGCCAACGTGATATTGTCCCGCCCGGCAAGGATGTAATGATCTTCGGGAGACACACAGGTCAGTGCGGCTACAGTGGCGGCAGCGACATCGCGGACATCGATGGGGTTTACGCCGCCGCCGGGCCACACAGGAAGCCGATTGCGGCTGACGAGGTCGACAAGAGCAGTGCCATTTCTCAGGCCATCACCGGGGCCCAGCACGAACGTGGGGCTCAGCGTGATAACGGGGTCGCCGTCTCTCCGGGCCCCAATAGCCATCTCATGGCCAGCCCGTTTTGTCGTTACATAAGGGATACCAGCTTTCGCCAGATTAAATGGGGCGTCTTCATCAAGTGCATCCGCAGGTCGGTGCGCCGGAAGCGCCCCGACAGCGGATGTGCTGGACATGACAAGCAACCGCGCCAGGCCAACCCGGCGGGATGCCGCCAGCATGTTCCGCATGCCTTCGACATTGACCTGCTTTAGCGCAACCTTGTCCGCCGCCTGCACCGAAACAACCCCGGCTACATGAACCGCGGCAGCAACATCGGACAGGCTGTTGGCAAGGGAGCAGGGGTCAAGAATGTCGGCATATCTCACCTCCGTGCCAGACGGCAGTATCCGAGCAGCAACATCCGGTGACCGGGCAAGCGTCACAGGCCGGTACCCGGCAAGTGCCAGCGCCTCTGATACATATCGGCCAATAAAGCCTGTCGCTCCCGTTACCGCAACTCGGCTGCCCTTAGAAATACCAAGCATGATGCACCCTACCTGTCCGCGTCAGGCCGGAACATTAGCCCCGAGGGCACCGTCCGCGCTTGATCTGGATCAACCAGTCTCGGGAACAGCGCTCTGCTGCTTGACTGGAGGGTGGCTCTTGGCCGTGAGTATTGCCTGAGCCGGCACGAACCGGCTCAGGGTATTTGGTTTTGTTGATCAGTGGCCCTGGCCGCCACACGAACCACAGCAGATACTGTCTTCCTGCTCGCTGTTCATAGACATCGAGGCGTTTCCGCCATCAAGGACCGGCACGGCAGAAGCCCCAGTACCGGTGGCAACAGTTGCCACCGGCTGATGTGACCTGGTGTCACCGATATTGAAAAGGCCTTTCACAACCTGCCAACTTACAGCCAGCGCACCAACAATAAAGACAACATCGCCAATGGTACGCACCCACCTCAGGGTTTGCAGGAGGTCACTTTGCATGAAGCTTTCGCTTCTTGCATACCAAAGCCCTTCAGACGCACTGGCGACAAACTGAATGATGCCCACGGGCAGCAAGCTGGTGAACAGCATCAGAACAAGGCCGCCATTCAGGCAATGGAAACCCCATTTCATCAGCTTTTCATCAAAGACCATCTGGGGCCTGATATAGCGCAGAACCAGAATGGTGAAGCCGAGGGCAAGGAAGCCATACACGCCGAACAGGGCTGCATGCGCGTGTGTTGCTGTGGTGTTCAACCCCTGGATATAATAAAGCGCGATCGGCGGGTTGATGGAGAAGCCAAGAACACCAGCTCCAAGCATGTTCCAGAAAGCAACAGCTACAAAGAAATAGAGCGGCCATTTCATCTGATCCATCCAAGGGGCCCGATGTTGCAACTTCCAATGTTCCCAGGCTTCATGACCAAGGACGATCAAAGGCACAACCTCAAGCGCGCTGAAGGTGGCCCCTACAGCCATCACGGGTGTTGTGGTGCCGGAGAAGTACAGATGGTGGAATGTGCCAGGTACACCGCCCAGCATAAAGAGCGAAGCAGACGCCAGCGCAGCAATGGTTGCCATCCGCTTTGATACCAACCCCATGCTGGAGAAAATAAAGGCCAGTGCCGCGGTTGCAAATACTTCGAAAAAGCCTTCCACCCACAGGTGTACGATCCACCAACGCCAGTATTCCATGACGGAGATATGCGTCTTTTCGCCATAGAAAAATCCGGCACCATAAAAGAGCCCGATGGCAACAACGGATGCTGTAAACAGAGCCAGAAGGTGCTTGTCGCCTGGCTGCATCAAAGCGGGCACGATACCGCGCATCATCAATCCCAGCCACAGGACGATCCCTGTGAACTTGCCAATCTGCCACAAACGGCCAAGGTCAACATATTCATAGCCCTGGTGACCCAACCAGAAGTTCCACTCTTGCGGCATGATTTGGGCAATCGCCAGATAGTTCCCAACGAAAGACCCGACAACAACAACGATCAGCGCCCAGAACAGTACATCAACGCCAAGCTTTTGATACTTTGGGTCTTTTCCGCCGTTGATGATAGGGGCTAGGAACAGGCCTGCGGCAAGGAACCCGGTTGCTATCCAGAATAATGCTGACTGGATATGCCACGTCCTGACGAGGGTATAGGGAAACCATTTGGAGGTCTCGATCCCGTAGAAGCTTTGGCCCTCCACGGTATAGTGCGCCGTGAAACCGCCCAGGAACACCTGGAAGGTAAAGAGGGCAACAACAAGGAACAGATACTTGCCGAGCGCCTTCTGAGACGGTGTCAGTTTAAAGCGGGTCAAAGGATCGTGGGCTGGTGCTTCCGCTTCCTTTTCATCTTCCCCGCGCATGAAGGACCAGGCCCAAACCAGACCGCCCACACCAGCAATCAGAAGAACAACACTGACAATGGACCAGACAACATTCTCGGCCGTTGGTACATTGCTGATCAGCGGTTCATGGGGCCAGTTATTGGTATAGGTTGCCGCAGTTTCTGGCCGTTCGGTTGCTGCGGCCCAGGCAGTCCAGAAAAAGAATTCCGTCAATCGCTCCCGGCGCTCGGCGCTTGGCAGCACCAATTCTTTCATCGCATAGCTGTCGCGTGTCTGGCGAAGCTCAGGCGCCCCACCAAAAAGGCGCGCATAATAGTCAGCCGTCTGATCAATGGCCTCAAGCCTGCGTGGTGATATCACCAGTGTGTCGGTCGCTGCATCATAGCTGTTGGTGCGGTAGGCTTGTGTCAATTCATACCGGAGACTGTTCTGCTCAGCACCTGATAATTGTCCATAGGGCCGCCCATAAGCATCCTGAGACGCCAATTCGAGCCAGGCCACCAGCTCACGGTGCAACCAGTCTGCGGTCCAGTCCGGCGCCTGATAGGCACCATGTCCCCAAATAGAGCCCAGCTGCATACCGCCAACCGACTGCCAAGCGGTCTGGCCATCCAGGATACTGTCTCGGGTCATGATGACAGTACCATCCTCAGAAATCACAGTCCCGGGTATTGGTGGCGCTTCACGATAGACCTCACTGCCGAAATACCCAAGCAACCCGAACGTAACAGCAAGTGTTGCAATCAACGTCCACCAAAGTCGGTAATATCTAGCCATGGAACGCCCCCTTCAGGTTGCGTGCAAAAAGGATGTCATTTTCAAGATGAATGTGGGCTGCCAGATCTGCCACAAAGGCCTTCAGGCCCAGATATAGGGCACGCCACGTATTGCAGGCACCTTCCGGTGGGACACAGCCGCCCGTGAGCTCGTCCAATCGGGCCAATTCCTGAACATGTCCCTCATGTTCGGCCATCATTACGCGCATCGGCCCGCCTGCCATGCCTCCTTCGCCCTGTATCAGCATCGGAAAGAGGATGGCCTCTTCTTTCTGCATATGCTGTTCCAGTTCAAGCGCCAGATGATGAAGGAACTCTGTCAAGCCATGCGGACAGGCAGGGTTGTCGCCATGCACGCTTTCAACCCGGTGCGCTAATCGCTTCAGTTCTGTCAATTGTTCACGATGCACCTTGTGAAAACGGTTCAGGATAAATTCAATCAGGTCAGCATCACTCAATGTATCCACACCTTTAGCGCCTTTAGCGACACCTGGAAGAGCGCTCAGGGCGTCCGCAATCTCTTTCACGTCCACCCCGCGCTTGGTGGCAGCCTCACGCAATGTGTGCTCGCCGCCGCAGCAAAAGCTCAGCCTATATTGGTGGAAAATTGCGGTTGCCCCTGGCAACTCCTGTGCTAACTGGGCCAATGTCCTATCCAGCATACTCATGATCTTCTCCATAAAACAGCGGTTCACCTGACAGCAGGTGCTGGATCCCGGTTGGTCAGCCGGGAATTAATAAATGTATTTTACATACATCTTTAAAAGATGCAATATACATTCATGTTTAAAGTTGCCGATTGGCCACTGAATGGCTAAATAAACTGTATAGAGGCTAAGCGGGTCGTTGGAGTTGCGGAGCTTTATTGCCGCTCCGGCGCGCAGTGTCATTCCAGTCCACATTGGAGAACAGATGCATATCACACGTTACACAGATTATTCGCTACGCGTTCTTCTATATTTGGCCGTAAACGACAAGCACCTTGCAACCATCAAGGTGATCGCGGACAGCTATGGCATTTCCAAAAATCATCTGATGAAAATTGTGCAACACCTTAGCGCCAAAGGATATGTTGAAGCCGTGAGGGGGAAAAACGGCGGCCTCAGGTTGGCCGCCAAGCCAGAGCGGATCAATATCGGCAAACTGGTACGCGATATGGAACAGGGCTCGCCGCTGGTGGAATGCTTTGGTGCAGATAATGAATGCGTGATTACGCCAGCCTGCCAGTTAAAGCATATTCTGGCGGAAGCCATGGAGAGTTTCTTCCAAACACTCGACCAATACAGTTTGGCTGACATGCTGCTCCCCAAGAATATGAAAGGTCTGGCACGTATCCTCGATGCGTCACAAAGCAAACCCTGACAGCCCCGGAAAAGCCGAAACGCTCATACAGGAAGACTTCTTTTCAAGCGAGAAAACGATCGCTCGAACTTTGTTTCTGAATCGTCACCAATTGGCGAAGAGTCGATATAGAAGCTCGCAATCATAAATCCGTGCTCACAATATCTGCAACGTCACAAGCGACCCAACAATGGCCAAGATGCAAGCCATTGGAATGTCTGCTATGACAATCGGCTACAGATCTTTTCGGAGCATCGGCTTTTCGTCTCAGGATGACCCATTGCGGTCACCAGTACAACTAAACAGTCAGGTCTAGGCTGGTCAGGTCGGTGAGGGTGAGGTCCTCTATGAAAACACTGTTCCCACCACCAAGATCGATCAATACGCCTGCGGTGCCATCCACACTGGTCAGCGAGGCTGCGGCCTGCACGTCGGCAAGGCTGGTAAAGTCCACGGCCGCAAAGCGCAGATCGAGGGTATCGTCCGTCACCGAGAAGTCGGTGATGGTATCGTCACCGCTCAGCGCGCCGAAGACGAAGTTGTCGGCCCCCGCTCCGCCCGTGAGCGTGTCATTGCCCGCCCCGCCCCACAGGGTATCATTCCCGCTGCCCCCATCGATGGCATCATTGCCTAAGCCGTTGAAAATCAGGTCATTACCGCCAGACCCGATGAGTATATCGGCATCTTCTCCGCCATATAGGGTATCATCACCTGCCCCGCCGTTGAGCGTATCATCACCTGTACCACCACCGACTTTGTCACCACCCCCATCGCCACTGGCGCTATCGTTGCCCGCTCCAGCCCAAACTTCATCATTGCCGCTACCACCCGACAAGGTATCCTCGCCATCGGCTCCGCTAAGGGTATCCCTGCCAGCCTCTCCCGAGATCATGTCATCACCGGCGCCACCGGCAATAGTATCGTCGGCATCATTACCCGACAGCGTGTCGTTACCGTTGCTGCCGGCCAGGTTGACAGGCTTGGGGTCTGAAGGAATGATGGGTTCGGCGACATCTGTCACATTGATTGTGAGAGTATAGCTGCTGGAGGATACACCGCCTTCATTATCCCGGACAGTAAAGTGAAAACTAGAGCGAGCGTTACCATTCGCATCGGCTTGTGGGATATAAACCAGATAGCCATCAGACAGATCCGACGGGAAAATGTTGTAGTTGTCGGTAACATCAACATCATTTTCCCCGGACTCTCGGTAAACCAGTTTGTCGCCAGAGGCTAAGCTGATGTTGCTGAGCGTAATCCGGTTGAGAGTTGCACCGGCATCTGCGTCAGCAAATGTGAAGTCCGCCTCTTTAAATACATATTCTTGGTCTTCTGTCGCCGTAACGGCGGTGTTTTCGCTGGTGGGTAAGCTGTTCGGAATGACGATATCAATATCGAAAAAGCCAAAAGCAATATCTGCTCCGCCACCTAGACCACTATTACCGCCATCATTGGCGCTTACGGTGATACGGGCAGCATCTGTGCCACTGACACCTGCGGGTCCTGTATAAAGGAACCAATCGCCATCTGCTGTTGCATCAAAATATTTATCGATGTCCGCAATCGTTCCTGCAATCGTGACGGTATCAGTGCCGGACCCTCCAACCGTAACGCTGTAATCAGCAGCACTGTCCATGGTTGCGGTAATCGTGCCGATAGAGGCAACAAAGGTGAATGTAACTGTAGCAGAACCGGAATCTGGATCGTTTACCCGCATGTTCGAGAAATCTA
This sequence comes from Kordiimonas lipolytica, assembly GCF_042651265.1. GTDB lineage: Bacteria > Pseudomonadota > Alphaproteobacteria > Sphingomonadales > Kordiimonadaceae > Kordiimonas > Kordiimonas lipolytica. Next base: position 638,053 of record NZ_JBHSCR010000001.1, read on the forward strand.
TCCTGGAGGCTTCGGCCATATTCGCTGACGCGGTGAATGGCAGATCCCCGGCATTGTTCGGTGGGTCGTTGACAGATGTTACCTCGATTGTGCGTGTATCAACACTTGAAGCGCCCGCACTATCGGTTGCTGTCACGGTGATTGTACGCGGATCAGTGCCTGGATTGTAGGAGGCCGGAGAATACCGCATGCTTTGCAGTGTTTCCTGCACAATTGCGTTCGTAGCCTGGTCGTTGAATGTCAGCGTAAAAGCATCGCCGCCATTTGTCCCAAAGCTATTAACAGAAGCCACAACCACGCTGTTTGCTGACAAGGTATCGGCATCAAGGTCGAGGGAAATGCCATCACCATCACTATCCAGAAAGCTCAGTCTGTCTGTGGATTCCGCATTGCCAGCTTGACTGACCTATTTCACACACCCTGCGACTAACTATACCGTCATGTGCGCCTTGAAACATTTAATCCGTTCGTGGCGAGAGGCTGCCGTAATTGGCGTCCGGGCGCCGCTTCCGATGTCAGGTCAGAAAGCAGACGATGTAGAATTCAGCTATTACACAGCGGTCCGAAAAAACGACCGTTATTCCGTACTTGCCTGACTTTGCCTTCTGATGGCGACATTCTTTGTATTTCCGGTTCATTTTTGCGGTTTTGCAAAGCAAAGTCTGTTATTTTTTCGCTCCATGAGTTTCTCGAACCCAAACGGTCGAAATCATGTCCATGAAGATTGGGTATGCCCGGGTCAGCACCAGGGACCAGAACCTCAGCTTGCAGCTTGATGCCCTGGAAAAGGCAGGCTGAGCCAAAATCTTCCGAGAGGTTATCAGCGGGGCCAAAGCAGATCGGCCGGCACTCGATGATATGCTAAAGCATCTCCGCACAGGTGCCTGCAGCTGTGCGCTTTCAGGCCAGGCATAGCAACGACTGCTGGCAATTCGACATCAGCACATCCGATCTCAAGAAGATCGATAAACCCGCCTGGATTGATCCAGCGGTGTGCCAATGTGAGCGTCAATGAGCAAACTTGATTGCAGATAATGTGAGCCCGGTTACCCGGATAGTTGCAATCAATCTGATCTGAGCTCAAAAGTGTCGATGATTGCGATCACAGGCATGTATGATTGCGAGCTTCTATAGGTAGACCTTCAGAGACATCGCCGCTTATGACGGCTTTCTTTACCCATTGCCGCCCGGCGCCGACGACTCCTTTGTCGTTTTCTTTTCTGAAAGGGGGCCAGACTACCTGGCCGCCTTCAGCGCCCGATAGATAGTTGCCTCTCCCAGGCTAAACTCCTTGGCCAATTGACCAATAGTCGCGCCTGCAAGCCGTCTTGAGTAAATTTCCTGTTTTTTGGTATCCGTCAATTTTGGAGGCCTGCCAAACTTGACGCCATTTTCTTTGGCCTTGGCGATCCCTTCGGCCTGTCGCTCTGTGCGAAGGTCGTTTTCAAACTCGGCAATCGACGCCAGCATATTGAACATCAGCCGACCGGTGGAGGTGCTTGTATCGATATTCTGGTCCAGGACCAATAGGTCGATACCTTCTTGTTCAAAACGTTTGGCGAGCTGCGCTAGATGGACAACCGACCGTGCCAGCCGGTCGAGCCGTGTGATGATCAAGGTATCGCCGTCACGAAGATAATTCATGCACGCCTTGAACTCAAGTCGGTCAGCCGTTCGACCACTGCGCTTTTCCCGATAAATCCGGTCACATGCTGCCTCATTCAATTTTTCCAGTTGAACTTCCAGACTTTGACCAATTGAGCTGACTCTGGCATAGCCAATTCGTGACATAATCTATCATATTCCTTTTAAGGTTTTGACTGTGTATTTATGATAGTAGTTTTGATAGCAATTTTCCAGGACTATCATATAGTATACTTTTCGATACAATAAAATTTTGACATATTTCATGCGTTTCGATTATATTGAACAAATCAGATGAATCGAACGATATTTAGGATCGCATCATGGACGCCCTTACTGCCAATGAAGCCAAAACGCAATTTGGCGACATGCTTTTAAAAGCTCAGCGTGCACCTGTGCAAATCAGCAAGAATGGCAAGCCCGTGGCCGTTGTCATCTCTATGGACGAGTATGAGGGCATAGAGGCCCTCAAACTTCGCCTGCTGCAATCCAGGGCAGCTCAGGCCAAATTGGACATAGAAGCAAGCAACACTGCTGACGGCGAGACTTTTTTTGATGACGTCGAAGCAGGCAAGTTTGATTGATGCTTGCATATCATTTAACGCCGGAGGCGCAGAAGGACATTCTGGAAATTCGCCGTTACACCACTGAGCAGTGGGGAAAGCCTCAATCTCAAAAATATCTGTCGGAACTGCGGCAGACCATCCGCTTGCTGGCTGAGAATCCCAATTTAGGCAAACAACGCTCTGATGTCAGTTCAGGCGTGTCGAGCTTTCCACATGCGAGCCATGTCATTTACTATATCGTGCACAGACAGCAATTGATTGTCTTTGGTGTGCTGCACAAACGCATGGTACCGGACCAACATCTAGCCGACAGGCCAATAATCTAAATCATCTATGTTCTTGTTTTGTCCAGGTTAGCGTACAAATTGGCACTGTTCTTGTCGTGACCCCTAGATGGCCGCGGCAACCTGAGCGAAGAGTCGCTCGCGGAGTTTGCCAAGTTCTTTCTGAAGGCCTGCATTGATCAGGTTAGCTTCATGGAGGAGCTGGTTCGGCCAGACCGGTTGCGGGATCGTATGTTGATTTGGGTGGAAGAAGAAATCCGTGGAGACCGCCTGCCGACCAAATCCGGAAGTGTCATGGAGGCTGTTCTGTTTCGGGGTGACCTACCACGCGGTGATGTCGCCCCACTCTTGAACGCCAGTGAACGTACTGCGCGGCGCATTACGTCGGCCCTGCTTGATCGTGGGGTACTCACAAGTGCAAGCACCCGGGCGCCACTGCGGCTTACATTCCCAGCTACATTGGCAGGCAGATGGATGCCAGGCCTTTTCCCGGACAAAACATGATATAGGCGGCGGTGCTACGCGGCGTCAGCCGTCTCGACCAGGGCAGTTAAATCATCAATGTCGCAATAGGCAATTGCAGCCAGATAGGCCACGATCTTGGGAAGACTGGAATAGCGATCCCCGATTGGATTGACTAGATGCATAAATGCGATTCCATCGGGAAACTGGGGTTTGATGATGGCGTCCTTCACATTGAAACGGTATGCAGCTTGTCTGGGAATAGTCTTTCTCCACGTTGATTCCGTCGTCTCACGGTCTATTCCGTCCGGAATGCCAATGATGAACTGCCACCGGCTCTTTGGGATCATGGGTGCAAAGAAATCGACAATATCACTAATCTGCTCAGGTTGGTGCAGTCGGTAAGAGCGTGCACTGGGTGATGAAGCTCTCAACACCATGAGGGTAAACTCTGCGATCTCTTGCCCCGTCATGGAACGGAGATAATCCGGAATGGTTTCGAGCACATTTGCTAATTCCAGTCGCACGGACTTGTCGTTTGGGGCCTTCACCGTGAGAATAGAGCTGTCATTGTGGGGCTGCAGCCGTTTATTTCCGCGGCGGGTAGTGAGCTGCTGCAATACGCGGGCCTTCTGAATCCACTCTTCTACCTGTCTACGTTCGATCCCGAACTGATCTGCCACGTCGCGGCTTCTGGACCCTTCCTCGACGAGGCGCAAAATTGTGTTTGTCAGAGCAAGGTCGGGATCTGCGCTTTCAAATGGCAATCCATCATCTGACCCTAGAGAAAAGGGCGGATTGGTTAGTGGCTTGTATTGATGCTCTATGACACTGGCGATTGGCTGAGTGGCCAGATATTCGTGCCGTTCTTGGGCCCCGAGACCAGACAATCTCTTGCCCTGTACCCCAGCGATTTGGGCCAATTTATCAGTGCTGACGACCAATGACTGTCTTTGTAGCTTTTGGAAGAGGATAAGGTCAGTTAGGTGGAGGTAGCTTGTCATGGTCTCACGCGGATCAGCATGGCCGGCGAAAGCCGCCAAGGTATAATAAAGGCCCATGCGGTTAGACGCATGTCCCATCAAGTGCGTACGGATATTTCTGAGTTGTTCGATGGAAAGCCCGGTGAAACCTTGGGAGGCTTCATACACCTCTTCAAGCGTTGCATGGAGGCAGGAAAAACAACTGTGTCGCAGATTGTGAAACACGATGTCATCTTCATTGGTCAATGCCTTCATGGCCATCGAGAACATTTTGGAGATTGCGCTGGGTTTATAGGGAATGCCAGTATCGTTCTTGTCGAAAAGTGGCTTAAGAAGATGCTTTTTGGATGCCGTTTTGTGGTTCATCAGAAGACGAAACTCTTTGAGCTCATCGTCATCGAGAAATGAGCTTAGATGTATTCGTCTGTGTCCTGCTTTTGATTTGTTATCACCATATGGGTTATTCTTGATGGTAACGACGAAGTCGTCTGATTTCTCAACTTCGCAGACCCGTAATTTTGCCAATTCGCCCAGACGCATCCCGGTCCGGAAGGCAAGCGTGACGTAAAGGGCAATCTTGCGCCTCTCTAACATGTTCGGCTCGTTCTCGAGCATAACGTCAATCGCTTTGCGCACCTGCTCTATGGATAGAATTCTGGTTCTTACGCGCGTATGTCGTTGGCGATTGTGCCATGGCAAGGTCTCTAGTTCGGGCAATCGATAGCGGCGATCCTTCATGGCGAAGCTATGGAAATCTGCCAGCCGCCCCATCAGATAGTCAGTCTCCCCTTGGGTCGTGTGGAAGGTCTGCATATTGGTGTATAGTTCTTGAAGGTATACTTCGTCCTGCAGGTCCGGCACTTCCCCGTTGGTTTCATAGATGAGGGGTAGGACAAGGTTTGAACAATAGCGCTGGAGTGTGGCCGGGCTATTGTCTTTTCTCAAAGCAACCTCGATCAGCCAGTCAATAGCAAGGCGCAAGTGCACCGGCAGATTGTCCCGGTCTCGAAGGAATTTCAGGTTGGCTACGGCTTGGCCAGTGGTGATCTTGCCGTTTTCAAATGAAGGTGGTGTGATGGCGGGCAACAATTCCCGGTCATAAAATGTCCCCCATTCGTTGGGGTCCTTTTTCAAAATATTACCTCGAGCGGCGCGTTCATCGCGGGGAAGCCGCGCAGACACCTGATTTACTTCGTTGAGTGGGCTAAACAAGGATCTCCATGCCTTTGGGCTAACGGAAAAGGTCCTGAAATGGTTTGAAGCGAGTGACTGGAGGGCTTCACTGATTTCAATACCCTGACGGCTTTCCAAAGACCAGAACCCTGCGGCAGTAAGTTGATCAAGCTTAGTGATAGAAGTTTTATTGGGTATTCCAGCGAAAACAGCTTTCTGGATGAGTACAAAAACGGCCTTGGTTTGTAAGCCTACTTTCAGGGTTTTTTGTTCAGGTGCCTCTTTCTTCCTTCTACAGAGGCGCCTTATAAGCGCTAGGCTGATTACATCCGGGAACCAGTGCCTGTGTCGATAGCATCTCTCGTCTTCGAGCTTCATGCTGTAGCGGCTACGCCGGCCGGCCGCTTCGGCGCGCAGCTCGAGCCAGGCATATGGGCCCATTCGCTGAAGCGTGGGTTCTGGTTTTGAAAGGGTGCCTGCCAGTTTCTTCACCATCTCAAGGTCTGTCAAACCACCATGTACAATTGCAGAATAGAGGATCAGGCCAATCAGTGTTTTTTCGTCTTCATTGGACGAACGAGTGATCGAGTTTAGCCTGTCTTTAAACAGTCGTTCCCATACATGAATGTAACGAGCGCTCGAAAACCATTGTTCGTTTCGAAAAGAACCCTCAAAGGTCAATCTTGTTGGCACTTGAGGCAAACTCACATGCAGCTTGTTTGTCCGGACGATCTTTTGTGCCGTCCGTAACAGTTTCCCTTTGATATAAACAAGTGCTTCTGCCGTTAAGTTTAGGCTCTCAATCTTGGCTTCAATATCCTTGAGTGCGTGTTCATATTGCTCGGCTGAAGTAATGTTGGCGCTGTTAAAATTGAGGTCAATTTCAAGCTGGTCATATTTTCGGATCGCGATTTGTCGGGACGTTTCCCTGTTCTTTGCCCTTTTACGTCGCCCGATTGCTCCTTCTTGCTTCTTTGGGGGATGATAGGCCCCAATGCGATTGGGGTGTGGAGAGGCGCCAATCGGAATAATGCCTCTTTCATCCAGCATCGATTGTACCTGATGGCCTATGGTCTTGAGGTTAGCAAAGTTATATCCACTCGTGCAGCTCATGGGGCCAACGCCAAGCAAGGCGTGGCCCATGAAAGCATTGATGCTTTCGTCCCAGGCGTTTCCGGTAAGGGTGCTACGCAACTGGTGGCGCTGCCAATTCTGAGGCAGCGGACTGATAAATCTGTCTTTGTGCTTCAGGACCTGTGGGGAAAGCGATTGAGGACCAGTATTTGTGAACAGAAAAAAAAGTGGCTGGCGGCTGGCAAGGACGTCTCCTATGAAATGGGCCAGTGCGATGTTGCTGGGCATTAGCTTCTTTTGGAGGTTCTTCAGATGATTGAGATAACGAAGCATTTGCTCAAGTGCAGTTTCGCAAAGTGGGACGACCCGGGACGAGTGGTTAGTGCGAACCACTTTGTCACAGATCCAGACGAAGCCAGCTTCCAAGTCAAAGTCGCGGAGGTATTCAAACGGTTCTGTGACCGGGCGATGCCCTGTTGCTAAGCAGAGCAACATGTAGGTATACAGCGTTAGCAGATTGTGGTGATTGAATACGTCTGCTGGCTTGTTCGCATCCAGTTTTTGGATCTCAGCGCGCATTTCCTGAAAATGACTGAAGATGCGCTTGGAGTGGGGCACTAAAAGGCTGCCCTGCACGCCATCGACTGGGGCACCCGATTCAGTCTCAAATCCGAGTGATTCCACATAGTCGTTAAAGCAGGAAATCACGGTATATGGTGACACCTGAGCGTAAAACAGAGCGGGCGTTTCATCGGCGCCCGTCCCGCAAATATGTCCCTGTATGACACTATCAACACCCGCGTGCCGAAGTGATAGCGAGAGTTGGGCGGCAATTTTGGAAAGTGTAACTTGACGGTGCTTTAGGCTCGAAAACCCACGCAGGGTTTGGCCTTCATTCTCGGGCAAATGCCAAGCATCTTCTCCGGTGCCAGAAAGATACTCATCTAGGTAGCCTTCAAGCTCCCGCGGCACAGGCAAAAGACACCCCAGGGATTCTTTATGGGCAAATAGCTCGTTGGTGACATTGTCCTCTATATGATCGGGAAGGTGTTCGCGTGGGATTTGAATCTTGTCATAGAGGTACCATTTTTCCTCAATCTTCACCCAACACACTTCTTTGGGTTTTCGGTTCGGGCCAATAGGCCGGTGTTTTAAGCCTTTGATCAGCCGAACCGGTCTCCCAAACACTAGGGACAGCAGTATAAAAAGGCTGTTTTTCCAGCTAGACGTACCTATTTTCCCTGGGTTCTTAAGCTGTTTGAGGCATTCTGACTTGATCGTCGCGACAATGTATGGGCTGAGGGATTTTGGATGGGTGGCGGACAATAGTTGCCCCATAACGAGGCTCTGATTAATCCGCTTGTTAACTTTGTGCTGTAGATTTGAGCATCTGGCATCCGGTTGAGACGCTCGCGTGCGGGTGTGTTCGACATATGTTGTTGAGGATGTGAAATAGCTGTTTTCACGTGCTGGCGTATGACTGTTGGCACTGTCGTCATTGTATCTCGTCTGCAACACGCGTGGCGGTCTATTTGATATATCGCTTGAGCTACTGAAGGCCAGTGAAATGGTCGAGGATAGACTGTCTTTGCTATGGGCCCGTTTTCCTTTTTTCCGCGCACATGCATATTGCAGCAGTCTCCGCCAGGGAGTGATCACGTTATTGATTAGAGACTTTGGTTTAGAATTGTCTGTCTCCAGTTGTTCGAGGTGGGCCAGGAACTGTTTCAGGTCATTCGTGGTATCGGCAAAGAGATCGAGGATGCCCCGGTTGTTTTTCCTGGCGGACCTAAGTGCAGCACCTGCGCTTCCAATCGATGTTGGTACCGTACCGTGCCGATCAAACCAATCGGCTGCGAGCAGACTTGCTGCCACGATGTTGATATAAAGCTTTTCTAATCTAGCTTTGTGTGTGGGATCGGAGGGGGGACTTGTATTGATGAGCCCCAACAACGGAAGCTCGCCCAAAACTATTCGCGCGGACATTTTCTCTGATTGGGGGAAGCGCTCTGGGGCCTGACGATAAGCCTCAAGTTCGTTGGCCCAACGTATGCATTCTTGCTGAACGTTGGGCTGGTTATCGAACGCATCGTGGACTTGTTGAAGCCGCCGTTTCAGGTTCGGGATGGCGTGGAGTGGCACCCCATCAATGTGTTGATCGAATATTATCCCTCTCCCTTACTCAAACTATTTCCAAAAGCGTCCGGTTCTGGAAGGACTTTGGGCGAGGGTGGCTGGCCTTGATACAATGCCTTAATGTCTGTGATAGAAGCTTTGTGAAAAGTGGATAGGCACAATAGCTCGCTACCGGCGATTGTGCGAATGCGATCCGGCGAAATACCAGGATAGTTGGCAATTGGAACTTTTAGTTTGTCCTTTAGGCCTACGGGGAGGGCTTCTAATTCTCGTAGGATAGCGACAGCGGCAAACCCGCCAAAATATTCGAAGACCGTAGGTTTCGATGGAGACCGAAGTTTGCCGACTGAAATGCAGATTCTCTGCTCAAGCATGTGCGCTTGCAGTCGCGCAATATCCTTGACTATCCATGAGGGTACCTTGGGCTCGAACGGAATGTGTCCGAGGTGGTTTTGGATTTCAGGATGGAGGGTGAACCTAAAATTTTTGGCCAGCCGTAAGGAGAGTCTGGGTTTATTTGGACGGGACAGAACCGACTTCATAACGTAAGCACCGATACTCTGACAGCGAATTCAAAAAATGTTGAACTGAGAGCTTAACCAGCGTCGCCAAGAATGGTCAAAAATTCATATAAATTTTAATAAAAATGCGCCCTTCAGCGGACTTGCCGAAGCTATCCGCCATAGGATGCATAGATACCCCGATTTTCTTTCCAATCTACGCTAGTAGTGCCGCCTCTTCGAAGTTGGATTTTCCGTTGGCTCGATGTTCGTGGACAGAAAATTTTTCTCTGGATCCTGCTTCTTGTCAACGCCGGAGTAAAATTCCCTCAGCCGCCGGAGTAAAAATACATCACGCTGGCTTTGGTTGTCGTCGCGGTGCTGACCCGGGATCCAGCTTGAGCAAGAACTGTTGATGAAGAAGGCAAGAAGGGGCCCAATTGGGCCCCTTCTTGCCTTCGGCGTTACTATTCCCGCTTCGCAAGCAACGTCAGCCTACAGGTTTTGATCGGCTCTGTTTGAGGCGGTAGCTTTCGCCGTTCATCTCGAGGATGTGGACATGATGGGTCAGCCGATCGAGCAGCGCGCCGGTGAGGCGTTCGGAGCCGAAAGTGCTGGTCCATTCATCGAACGGCAGATTTGATGTCACGATGGTGCTGCCGCGCTCATAGCGCCCGGAGAAGACCTCGAACAGCAGTTCGGCGCCGGTTGGGGACAAGGGAACATAGCCCAACTCGTCGATGATCAGCAGTCTGTATTTGGCGAGTTGTTTCTGCAGGCGCAAGAGGCGTTTGTCGTCGCGGGCTTCCAGCAGTTCATGGACGAGCGCTGAGGCTGTAATGAAGCCAACCGCCAGGCCCTTTTGACAAGCCGCCAATCCAAGGCCGGGGGCGATGTGGGTTTTGCCGGTACCACTGTTGCCAACGGCGATAATGTTCTCGTTGCGGGTGATATAATCGCAGCGAGCCAATTCCATGATGAGCAGCTTGTTGAGCGATGGCATGGCCTTGAACTCATAGCTGTCGAGGCTTTTTGTAGTGGGAAAGCGGGCTTGTTTGATCCGCCGCTCCACCATGCGGCGTTCGCGGTCAATCAATTCTGAACTGATGGGGTGGATGCCCCTTTCGAGCGACATTGTATGATGTCACAACGCCGCTGCGGCGGCATCATCGAAGGAGAGCATCATGACGAACATTTACATTTTGGCAATCGATCTGGCGAAACGGAGCTTTCAGGTCTGCGCAACTGATCGGGATGGGGCGGTTCTATATAACCGCATGATCTCGCGAACAAAGCTGGAGAAGCTTCTGGAAGCGCAAACATCTTGCATCGTGGCCATGGAAGCCTGTGCCACCAGCCACCACTGGGGGAGAGTTGCTGAAGGGTTTGGGCATGAGGTCCGCCTGATTCCGCCGATCTATGTGAAACCCTTCGTCAAGCGGCAGAAGAATGATGCGGCTGATGCTTCCGCGATTGCTGAAGCAGCGAAGCGCCCGAACATACACTGGGTGGCCGTTAAAAGTGCCGAGCATCAGGCACGAGCTGTGGCATTTCGTACCCATCAATGTCTTGTGGGGCAGCGCACGCAGCTGATCAATGCATTACGTGGCCACCTTGCCGAGTTCGGAGTTGTCGTTGCTCAGGGTCGCGCCAATATCAAAACCATCACCAGTATGCTGAAGGATCAAGCGATAGATCTTCCTGCGGGAGTAGAAGACATTGTGCGCCTCTATCTGGATCAGGTCGAACTGCTCAGCACCAGAATCGATGAATTGACTTGTAGGCTTCGAGAGGCTGTGAAGGTTAATGACGATATGCGACGGCTTTGTACAGTACCAGGTGTTGGTCCGGTGACGGCGGGCGCGATCATGGCCTTCGCGCCTGATCTGCATAGCTTCTCCAGCGGAAGGAACTTCGCTGCCAGGCTGGGGCTTGTACCGAGACAACGGTCTACTGGAGGCAAGACGCGTCTTGGCGGGGTCAGCAAGATGGGGCAGAGTGACGTTCGGAGGCTGCTGATCGTCGGTGCGATGAGCCGCATCAGGTGGATCGTGCGCAAAGGCGAATTGCCTGACAATTGGCTTGGTCGCATTCTGGGACGAAAGCCTCGTATGGTTGCGGCTGTAGCATTGGCCAACAAAATGGCGCGAAACATATGGGCAATGATGACAAGGAATGAGGATTATCGTTTGGCGTGATCCGCTGCTACCAATTGACAGCAAGACGGAAAGCGCTCAGGGCCCGGCCCTGACAAGGAGATCGACTGACCAATATGCGGCAAGGAGTTCAATGTTCAGGACGAGGTAAACCAGTCCCGGGGCTCGAGCGTCAAAGCTCTTTGAACCGATGTGGACCTTCGTTCTTCGAACTGCATACCGGCCCCGTGGCACCTTCAGGCCACGATCGGAGGCCTGACACACGACCGATAGAAGCGCCAAGTCGAAAAAGTCAGAAAATCACCTTGCAAAACAGGGGGCATCCACACACGCCCCGGGATTGCCGGAGGCTCCAACTTCTGAGTAAAAGGAGCCATTATGAGCAAGACCACGAACAAATTTTCACCTGAAGTCCGCGACCGTGCAGTCCGCATGGTATTTTCCCATGAGGGCGATTATCCGTCCCGTTGGGCAGCGATTGTTTCCATTTCCAGCAAGATTGGCTGTGTCCCCCAGACCCTGAACGAATGGGTCAAGAAAGCAGAGGTGGACAGCGGCCAGAGGGCTGGTGTGCCGACCGAGGTTGCCGACAAGCTGAAGGCCCTTGAACGGGAGAACCGGGAACTGAGGCAGGCCAACGAGATCTTGCGCAAGGCAATATGTACGGGCCGCAAATCGTGGATCAGAGACATCGGGTTGTATCAAAAGCAATCATGGCACTCATTCGCTCTGACATACCGAGATCTCGGCGACATACAAGTAGACGAAGAACCTGAGGGCTGCCCAGCGTATTCTGGGTCATTCTAAGATGGTCAGCCCGGATCGATAACGGGGCATTGATGTGGATGTTGCCTTGGAGGTTGCTGGAAGCAGATTTAACCTTAAACGCGCTGGCCAAGTTATATCTATGTCAGTCGACAATAGACACGCTGGTCTGCTATATATTGCCGACTATTGCACAATAACTGTACCTAATGGGAGGACTGTTTCATGGAGCACCATTTTCACACTTTTCTGCACATCACACTGTTTGGTGTTTGGCTGGGTTCGATTGTTGCTCTATTGGTTTTGCTGTTGTGTCGGTATCGAGAGATGCTTTCCGAGCCTGAAGGTCAACTGCACCTTCAAAATCTTGCCTATGTACAACGTCTTCCAAAGGCAGCGCTTATCCTGATGTTGCCCATGGGGTTACAATTATCGAATAACCTCGCACTGATCACGCTTGGTGATGGCTCTATGGTCGGCATTTGGGTTTTTGCGCTTCTTTGGTTGGTGATTGACTGGGTCGGAGCACCAAGTGGGGCCTCAGTGGCCTCCAAAGCCATGCGGGTCGTAGAGCGTGTATTGCAAGCTGGTTTTGTGCTTGTTCTTTTGGGGGCTGGCATTCTGTCCCACTTGTCGGGAGCGCCTGTCGAGGCACCCTGGCTGGCAACCAAGCTGATACTTTTTGCGGTAGCACTCGTTATCATGAGCGGTGTCGATGCCCTGCTTGTTCCACTATATCAAGCCGAAGAAAGCAAGGGTGGAAGCAATGGTCCTAGTCGAAAACAGTCAATTCTGATGGCGGCAGGGTTGCTTGCTTTGCTGGTTGCCTTATTGCTCACAGCTGCTTGGACAGGCTACACCAACTGGCGCGGCTAAGAACTGGGCTATCAGTTCTGAAAGTTGGCTTGAAACTCCAGCCAGTGACTTCTTCGGATAGGGGTGGCTGGGGTGCAATGCTTGTTCGTCTAAGGGGCTGTCGGGGAAGTGCCCGCTCTGATTGGCAACCTAATGTGTGAATGCAGTCGGTAGTTGCTCCCTTACCAGAGAAGCCTTGTTTGATTATGATCAATGTGCATGCGTCCGCATGGCCCTAGTTTACAATTAGGGATTTACAGTCGCTTTTACAGTCGCTGGTGAATGATTGGACTTCTCTGCTCGTACTGAGTTCACAGTGAATTCTGGTCCTACGTGGCGTCTGGAGGAGGAACAGCCATGGCTAAAACAATGAAAGCTGCAGTATTTGTCGAACCAAACAGAATTGTACTTGATGAGAAGCCTATACCGGATGTGGGGCCTCTTGACGCTCTGATCCGCATTACGACGACCACCATCTGTGGCACCGACATCCACATTCTGAAAGGGGAATATCCGGTCGCAAAGGGCCTTACCATCGGTCACGAACCCGTGGGCATCATTGAAAAGCTTGGCTCGGCCGTGACCGGATATGAAGAAGGTCAGCGGGTAATTGCTGGAGCTATTACCCCAAGCGGGCACAGTGCAGCGTGCCTTTGCGGCCATCATTCCCAGGATGGAGCGGGAACGAAGCATGGCTTCAAGCCACTCGGCGGATGGCGTTTTGGCAATACCATTGATGGTGCCCAGGCAGAGTATTTGCTGGTTCCGGATGCAATGACAAACCTTGCTTTAATACCGGACGGACTGACGGATGAGCAAGTGCTTATGTGCCCGGATATCATGTCAACCGGCTTTTCCGGTGTGGAATCCGGCCAGGTGCGCATAGGTGATACCGTGGCGATATTTGCGCAAGGTCCCATCGGGCTCTGTGCAACCGCAGGCGCGCGCCTGATGGGAGCCACCATGATCATCGGCGTTGACGCGATACCTGAGCGCATGACTATCGCCCGCAGGATGGGAGCTGACTATGTTGTCGACTATACCAAGGTCAATCCGGTGGACGAAATCATGCGACTGACGGATGGACGGGGCGTGGACGTTGCGGTAGAGGCGCTTGGTCGTCAGGAAACCTTCGAAGTGGCTCTCCGTGTGTTGCGGCCAGGGGGAACCTTGTCTTCGTTGGGTGTGTATTCCGGCGATCTGAAAATTCCCCTAGATGCGTTTCAGGCTGGTCTCGGTGACCATCGGATTATCACTACGCTGTGTCCTGGCGGCAAGGAGCGCATGCGCCGTTTGATGGAAGTCATTGATTCCGAACGCGTGGATACCAGCCCACTGGTAACACATCGCTTTGCGCTTGAGGACATTGAGGAGGCCTATGAACTGTTTGCGAACCAGCGAGATGGTGTCCTCAAGGTCGCGCTGACACCATAGCCTGTGGGTTGTACGTGCATCCAGCTTAAACATGATGCACGCAGGCCATGCACATTTTTGGGGTCGTGGACCTCGGAATCAAGGAGGCTAAATATGCGTCACTACCACAATCCGCTCTATGTTAGCTATGGTGTCGCTGACGAAACCGAGGGACTAAAGCAGGCACTGAGTCTGGCACGGAATAACGGCGCTCCATTGGGGGTTCTGGTTGTGTGCCCGGAATTTCCAGAAGAATTTCCTGACTACCGGAAGAAGTACGAAGAGGCGCTTGTTGCTCAGGCTGAAGCGTCGATACGTTCGACCAAAAAAGCTATCAAGCAAAAAGAAGGCATTGTCGATATTACGATTGAACTCGTTAGCGACAATACTCCGTCCATAAAGATCATTCAGTATGTGCTCCGGCACGGGCACGACCTGTTGATAAAGGAGGCTGAGCTTCTCAAAGGCAGTGACAGCGGCTTTAAGGCTATCGATATGGAGTTGCTGCGCCAATGTCCTTGTGCAATGTGGCTATGCCGCCCGATTGCACATTCAAGACAGCATATTCAGGTCGCCGTGGCCATTGACCCGGAGAGCATGGAACAAGCGGCGAAGGCTCTATCAAAGCGCATGTTGGAATTGTCGCGCTCGCTGGCAGATAGCTGCAGCGGCGAGTTGCATATCGTTTCCTGCTGGGATTACGAGTTCGAATCCTTCCTGCGCGACAGCATCTGGATAAAAGCCACGGATGCGCAAATTGCAGAAGCTGTTCAGGGCACCCAACACAAACACCGCACGGCACTTGAGGGGCTGATCAAGGCATCCGGCATTTCCGGCAACTGCCGGGTGCACCATCTGCGCGGCAAGGCCGAGGAATGTATCCCGTCTTTCGTGACGGACAAGAAGATCGACATTCTGGTGATGGGTACGGTTGCCCGTACCGGCATCCCTGGCTTCATCATCGGTAATACGGCGGAGAATATCGTGCAGAATCTCTCCTGTTCATTGATGGCACTTAAACCACAGGGGTTTGTCTCACCAGTGAAAGCGTACTGAAGGTATAGGGTGATAATGGAAAAGGCGGGCGCGGACGAGAGCCAGAAATCATGGCACACGTTATCTACTGAAAATTCGTTGGAGCTTCTTAAAGCTCCGGCGGGCGGGCTTTCGCATGTTGAAGCAACAAAGCGGCTCGCGGAATACGGCCCCAACCGACTGCCGGAAGCCGCCCGTCGCAGCGGCTTCAAGCGTTTTCTGCAGCAATTCCATCATATCCTGATCTATGTGCTGATCGGCTCCGCTGCGATTACAGCTGCGCTCGACCACTGGATCGATACGGGCGTGATCCTGGCCGTGGTTGTCGCCAATGCCCTTATCGGGTTCATTCAGGAAGGCAAGGCGGAAAAGGCGATGGAGGCCATCCGCCATATGCTGGCGCCCCGCGCCAATGTGCTCCGCGATGGGGAAAGACACCGCATAGAAGGCGAAGCGCTCGTTCCCGGTGACATTGTCTTGCTTGAAGCGGGAGACAAAGTGCCCGCCGATCTGCGCCTTCTAACCGCGCATGGCATGTCGGTGCAGGAGGCTATTCTGACCGGCGAGTCATTGCCGGTCGAGAAACATACTAAACCAGTGGCCAGTGACGTCGCTCTCGGCGACCGGTCGTGCATGGCATTTTCCGGCACGTTGGTGACGGCTGGCCAAGCCAAAGGCGCTGTCGTAGGCACCGGCAGCCAGACCGAAATCGGACGCATCAGCGGGCTGATTTCAGAAGTTGAAACACTGACCACGCCGCTTGTGGCGCAGATGGGTATCTTCGCTAAATGGCTGACCATCCTCATTCTGCTGATTGCCGCGTTGTTGCTGGCTTACGGATATTTTGTCGGCCACCATGAATTCACAGAGATGTTCATGGCGGTGGTAGGGCTATCAGTTGCCGCGATCCCCGAGGGGTTGCCTGCTGTCCTGACCATTACGCTGGCGATCGGCGTACAGGCTATGGCGCGGCGCAATGCCATCGTACGGCGTTTGCCGGCAATTGAAACACTGGGATCGGTTTCCGTTATCTGCACCGACAAAACCGGCACGCTCACACGCAACGAGATGATGGTAGCCTCTGTGCTTACCTGTCAGCATCTTTTCGCCTTGGAAGGCGACGGATATGCGCCTGAAGGACTGCTCAAGCTAGAAGATGCACATGTCGCACCTTCCGAACATGCCGTGCTGGAAGAACTCGCGCGTGCGGCGGCACTCTGCAACGATGCATTCCTGCGCGAGCATGATGGCGTATGGACGGTAGAGGGCGACCCGATGGAGGGGGCGCTCCTAGCCTTTGCTGGAAAAATGGATGTGGATGTCCGCAAGACACAGGCGGCGTGGACACGCACGGACGCTATTCCGTTCGATGCCAAGCACCGCTTCATGGCGACACTGAATCACGACCATGAACGCCATGCGTTTGTGTTCGTCAAGGGCGCTCCGGAACAGATACTTGCCATGTGTCAGGATCAGCGCGCCATGAACGGTTATACGGAAGCACTGGATATTGCTTACTGGCACGGGAAAGCCGAGGCTATCGCCGCGCTTGGGGAGCGTGTGCTCGCCGTTGCGGTGAGACCGGTGAAGTCGGACCATACGGTGCTCGAACATGGGGATGTTGAAGGTACACTCACACTGCTGGGTATGACAGGGATGATCGACCCGCCGCGTGCAGAGGCGATTGCGGCAGTCAAGGAATGCCACGGCGCAGGCATCCGTGTGAAAATGATCACGGGCGACCATGCAAAAACGGCGGCTGCTATCGGCAAGCAAATCGGATTGCAAAACCCGGAAAAGGTTCTGACCGGACGCGATCTCGACGGTATGGACGACGCGGTACTGCGTCAGACCGTGCTGGCTTGTGACATCTTCGCCCGCACCAGCCCGGAACATAAACTGCGGTTGGTCATGGCGCTGCAATCGCATGGCATGACAGTTGCGATGACCGGGGATGGCGTGAATGACGCGCCCGCCCTGAAACGCGCCGATGCGGGTATCGCCATGGGCTTAAAAGGCAGTGAAGCGGCCAAGGAAGCGGCGGAACTTGTGCTGGCAGACGATAACTTTGCCTCCATAGCCGCCGCAGTATGGGAAGGCCGCACCGTCTACGACAACATCAAGAAAGTGATCAGTTGGACGCTTCCCACCAACGCAGGCGAAGCGATGACCATCATTGTCGCGTTGCTGGCTGGGATGACACTGCCGATAACACCCGTCCAGATTCTGTGGGTCAATCTCATTACCGCTGTAACACTGGGCATCGCGCTTGCTTTTGAACCGACGGAAGAAAGTACCATGCGCCGTCCGCCGCGCCCTCGTGATGAACCGCTGTTAACCGGCGGGCTGGTCTGGCATATCGTGCTGGTGTCGTTGCTGTTCCTTTGCGGCGTGTTCGGCATGTATCACTATGCAGTTGACCGGGGCTATTCGGTAGAACTCGCCCGCACCATCGCGCTCAACGCGCTGGTGGTGATGGAAATATTCCACCTGTTCTTTATCCGGAATATCTATGGCACTTCGCTGACATGGAAGGCGGTGCGCGGGACCAAGATGGTTTGGACGGTGGTCATCGTCATCACTGCCGCGCAATTCGCGATTACCTATCTGCCGCTCTTGCAGACGGTCTTTGCCACAGAGTCCATCCCATTCCTGGATGGCCTGCTGATTGTCGGTGTCGGCGTGGCCCTGTTCGCGATCATCGAAATCGAAAAACAGGTCCGCCTTCGGGCATCACAAAAAGTGACGAATGATCATGCCCGATCTTAGCTTCCTGCATGCCTCGCCGTTCTATGAACTGACGGCGCTCATTGCCCTGGCCGCTGTTATCGGTTCCGTAGGCTTGTTGCTGCGCCAGCCGATGATCGTCAGCTTCATTGCAGTCGGCGTACTGGCCGGCCCCTCAGCCCTCGGGATTGTGCAGTCGCACGAACATATCGAGTTGCTGGCAGAGCTCGGCATCGCCGTGCTGCTATTTCTGGTCGGCCTGAAACTGGATTTGAAGCTGATCCGTACCCTTGGCCCCGTAGCGCTAGCAACAGGGCTGGGGCAAGTGACGTTCACCTCGGTGATAGGTTTTCTCATCGGTCTTGCGCTGGGGCTGGATACGGTCACTTCTCTCTATGTTGCCGTGGCGCTGACCTTCTCCAGCACCATCATCATCGTCAAACTGCTCTCAGATAAACGCGAAGTCGATTCCCTACATGGCCGGATCGCCATTGGCTTTCTGATTGTGCAGGACCTTGTCGTCGTGTTGGCGATGATGGTTCTGTCCGCCTTCGGTGTGGGTGCCCAGGAGGGGAATGATGGTTCGGTGTTCGTACATATCAGCACTAACGTGTTCTACGGCATTCTGATGCTAGGTTTTATCCTGCTTTTTATTCGCCACCTCGCGACGCCGCTGGTTAGCCGCATCGCCCACTCACAAGAACTGCTGATTATTTTTGCCATTGCATGGGCTGCGCTTCTGGCCACCATTGGCAGCGAGCTTGGTTTCAGTAAAGAGTTGGGTGGCTTGCTCGCCGGGATATCGCTGGCCTCCACGCCATTCCGCGAAGCCATCGTGGCGGGCCTTTCCTCTCTGCGGGATTTCCTCCTGTTGTTTTTCTTCATTGCACTGGGCTCGCAGCTCGATCTCGGTTTGCTTGGCGCGCAAGTTGCTCCCGCACTGGCCTTTTCTGTCTTTGTGCTTATCGGTAACCCGCTGATCGTGATGATCATTATGGGTTTGATGGGGTATAGAAAACGCACCGGATTTCTGGCTGGACTGACCGTCGCCCAGATCAGCGAGTTTTCGCTCATCTTTATGGCGATGGGACTCACGCTGGGGCATGTCTCGGCGGAATCGTTGGGGCTAGTGACTCTGGTTGGGCTGATTACGATTTCCCTGTCGGTTTATATGATCACTTATTCCCACGGCCTTTATGGCAGGCTGGAGCCTTGGTTCGACCTATTCGAACGGAAGAAGCCCTACCGTGAGGAAAAACTCGAACAGCAGCTCCTGGCCAAAGGGGAATACGACGTTATCCTTTTTGGTATCGGTCGGTACGGAAAAGCCATTGCACACTATCTGTTACAGCAGGAATACAGCTTGCTGGTGGTAGATTTCAATCCGGATGAGGTTCGCCGCTGGCGGGCACAGGGGCATGCGGCCATTTATGGAGATGCGAGCGATCCGGCATTTATCGCCAGCCTGCCATTAAATGGCGTCAAGTGGATTGTCTCCGCCATGCCCCAGCATGATATCGGCGTCACTCATGAGGATCCTCGTCTCATCCTTCTGGAAGGGTTGAAACAGCAACACTGCAGCGCCGGAATCGCAATATCTACTCAGCGCTCCCACGATAGGGAAATCCTCAGAGAGAAAGGGGCGACACTGGTTCTCCTGCCGTTTTTTGACGCGGCGGAACAGGCTGTGTTGCGGATGAAGATCTTGCAAGAAAAATTAAGAGAAACTGAATAGCTCCAAACTGAGTGAGCCCTGATACTGATAGGGCCGCCGACGATGTCCTGTAAATATGGCTGACGGACACTTGTCGATGCAGACGACTATCGAAAGCCTTTCACAGGAAAGGCAAGCGTCCGGTGAGGAAGGGAGGTTCAGGAACATGTCTAAACTCAACTACTATACTCGTTGCACTAGACACAGCTTTTTAACGTCAAGACCTTTTTTGCAGGAAAGTGACGCGCAGGTCACGGATATTGGCCAATATCAAAGCTACGCCACGTCCCTTTCAGGTTGAATATGATTGTTTCCAGTTAGTGCTGAATTACCGTTGTGAGTCAGAAAGCACACTGGTAGATCAGCGAGCCTGTCAATTGGTGAAGCTGAAGGTCTCTATGCTGCCTGTGCTTCATGCATCTGACTGCGTGCCTCACGCGGGTAGACCAAACGGTTCATATTGATTTCTGTCAATGACGATTGATCGTCGCTCCTTATGCTTAATGGTGGCATTTACGCTTCGTGGATACTGCGAACAGGAGGGATTGTCAGATGCTGCCCACAGAGGACAAGTCATTCGTGTCACAATCTTCGCCGCTGGAGCAGCGGATCGGTCAAGCCCTGCTTTGGCATGGCAAGGACTATGAGGCCCTTTGTTCGACCTTTTCCTGGAAGGCAGCCGGACGCCAGTTGGACGGATTGCCGGAAGGCGGGCTCAATATTGCTTATGAGGCGGTTGACCGGCATGTGATGTGGAACGGCTGCGAGAAGACCGCCATCCGCTGGCTCGGGAAATCGGGTAACTGTCGCGATATCAGTTACGCCGACCTGGCGCGCGATACGGCCCGGTTCGCGTCGGTCCTTGATCATCTGGGCATTGAGCAGGGGGAGCGGGTTTTCGCGCTGATGGGACGAGAGCCCGCACTTTATGTCACCGCTTTGGGCACACTCAGGCGTGGTGCCGTGTTCTGTCCGCTTTTTTCAGCATTTGGGCCGGACCCCATCAAGGCACGCATCAGTATCGGCGAAGGTGCTGTGCTTGTGACCACGAAAGCATTCTATCAGAAAAAAATCGCCCACATCAGGGGCGAGTTGCCAACGCTCAAGCACGTCCTGATCGTGGGAGATGCGGATGACCTGCCGGATGATACGCTGTCGTTTGATACCCTGTTGGCAGCCGGTGATCCCGGCTTCCCTGTGGCACAAACGAGGCCGCATGACATGGCGCTTCTGCATTTCACCAGCGGTACGACCGGTAAGCCCAAGGGGGCGTTCCATGTGCATGAAGCGGTGCTGGCGCATCATGTGTCGGCGCAGTACGCTCTTGATCTCAGGAAAGACGATATCATCTGGTGCACCGCCGATCCCGGTTGGGTGACAGGCACCTCCTATGGCATTATTGCGCCGCTGACGACCGGTGCGACCATGATTGTTGACGAGGCAGAGTTCAACCCCGAGCGCTGGTACACCATACTGCAGGATCAAAAGGTAACGGTTTGGTATAGCGCGCCCACAGCCATCCGCATGTTGATGAAGGCGGGAGGCGACTTGGCGCGCGAATATGATCTGTCGGCGCTCAGGTTCCTGGCGTCGGTGGGGGAACCCCTGAACCCTGAAGCGGTGATCTGGAGCGCTGACGTTTTTGGTAAACCATTCCATGACAATTGGTGGCAGACGGAAACCGGCGCGATCATGATTGGCAATCTGGCCATAGGTGATATCAAACCGGGGTCGATGGGGCGCCCGCTGCCAGGTATTGACGCGGGCATCGTTGAACTGCGCGAGGATGGTAGCGTGCGGGAAATCACGTCTGCGGGTGAGGTGGGTGAGTTGGCTCTCAGGCCCGGCTGGCCCTCGATGTTCCGCGGATATCTGCACGAGACAGCGCGCTACGAGAAATGCTTCAAGGGCGGCTGGTACCTGAGCGGCGATCTGGCTATGCGCGACACGGACGGCTATTATTGGTTCGTCGGGCGTGCGGACGACATGATCAAATCGTCTGGTCATCTGATTGGCCCATTTGAGGTGGAAAGCGCGCTTGTGGCGCATGATGCCGTGGCGGAAGCCGCGGTGATCGGCGTGCCGGACGAACGCGCGGGCGAGGTGGTGAAGGCGTTCGTGACGCTCCATCACGGGATTGAACCCGACGAGACGACGAGACGCGATATCCTTGCCCACGTCCGGCGCAGCCTTGGCGCGGCTGTCGCGCCACGGGTGATCGAATTTGCCGATGAATTGCCGAAAACCCGGAGCGGAAAGATCATGCGGCGGCTCTTGAAGGCCCGTGAGCTCGGGCTACCGGAGGGCGACACGTCCACCCTGGAGACATTCAAATGAACAAGTATGCCCCAGGCGATGTCCGCCCGCACTTAACGCGCGACCATTGCCTGCACCTGATGAAGCAGATGACCCGTATCCGCCGGTTCGAAGAAAAGTGTGCAGAGCTCTACACCCAGGAGAAAATCCGGGGCTTCCTGCACCTGTATATCGGTGAAGAGGCTGTGGCGACCGGGGTGACAGAAGCCCTGGGCCCCGAGGATGCCGTGGTGGCCACTTACCGCGAACACGGGCATGCGCTTGTGCGCGGGGTGCCCGCGGATCGCATCATGGCGGAAATGTTCGGGAGGATTGACGGTGTCTGCCGGGGGCGCGGCGGATCGATGCATCTTTTCGATGTCGGGCGGCGCTTTTATGGCGGCAATGCCATCGTGGGCGGCGGCCTGCCGCTGGCGGTTGGCCTCGCGCTTGCCGACAAGATGCAGGGGCGCGACCGGGTGACAGTTTGCTTCTTCGGCGAAGGGGCTGTAGCAGAAGGCGAGTTCCACGAAAGTCTCAATCTCGCGGCGCTATGGAAATTGCCCGTCCTGTTCGTGTGCGAAAACAATGGCTATGCCATGGGCACAGCGCTCGACCGATCCGAGTCTGAGACCGATATCCATGCCAAGGCCGCCAGTTACCGGCTACCTGCTGAAGTGGTGGATGGCATGAATGTGGTGGAGGTGGAAGCCGCAGCCCGCCGTGCCACGGGTGCCATCCGTGCGGCTGAAGGGCCCTATTTCCTTGAGTGCCGCACCTACCGCTTCCGCGCCCATTCCATGTTCGACCCCCAGCTGTACCGCTCGAAAGACGAAGTGGCGGCGTGGGAGAAGAAGGGCCCGGTGGTTCGCTTCCGGGATTGGATGGTGGCGGCGGGCATGGCGCATGAGGCCGATCTCGCTCGGATCGAGGAAGAGGTGGCAGCGGAAGTGACAGCCGCAGTTGCCTTTGCCGAAGCAAGCGAATGGGAAAGCGTGAACACAATGCTTGAAGAAGTAGGGGCTTTGGGATGACCGAAGAGGTGACATACCGGGAGGCCGTTGGCCGGACCATACGCGACGCCATGAAGGCAGACGACCGGGTTTTCATCATGGGTGAAGATGTCGCCCGTTATGGCGGCACTTACGCTGTAACCAAAGGGCTTGCCGAAGAGTTCGGCGAAGACCGGGTGCGCGATACGCCGCTGTCGGAATCAGCCTTCACTGGCGCCGGCATCGGTGCAGCGATTGGTGGCATGCGACCGATTGTCGAGATTATGACGGTGAATTTCAGCTTGCTGGCGCTTGACCAGATTTTGAATACCGCCGCCACCTTCCGCCATATGTCCGGCGGGCAGGTGGGTGTGCCGTTGGTGATCCGCATTGCAACCGGTGCCGGGCGGCAACTGGCGGCCCAGCATTCTCACAGCCTTGAGAATTGGTATGCCCATATCCCGGGGCTGAGGGTGCTCGCGCCCGCGACCGTGCAGGATGCCTATGCCATGCTGGCTCCAGCGCTTCAGGACCCAGACCCGGTGATCATTTTCGAGCATGTCATGCTTTATGGACGAACGGAGCCGTTGGACACATCCTCAGTTGCGGACCTTCGCTCTGCCGCTGTGCGCCGTGCGGGCACCGACATTAGCCTGATCACCTATGGCGGGTCCCTGCCGAAAACGCTGGAGGCCGCAGAGGTGCTGACAGAGGAAGGGATCGGCGCCGAGGTGCTGGACCTTCGCGTGCTGCGCCCACTCGATAATGCCGCGATCCTTGAGACGGTATCGAAAACCCGGCGCGCGGTGGTTGTGGATGAAGGCTGGCTGACCGGCAGCCTAGCGGCCGAAATATCCGCCCGGATCATGGAAGGCGCCTTCTGGGAACTGGACGCGCCCGTGGGCCGGGTATGCTCGGCCGAAATCCCGATCCCGTACCCCAAGCATCTTGAAGACGCTGCCTTGCCGCAAGTGGACAGGATTGTCGCCGCGGCCATGGCCGCCATGGGCCGGTAGGGGGCGCATATGGGGCTTTTCAAAATGCCGTCGCTGGGGGCCGATATGGAGGCCGGTACGCTGGTGGAATGGATGATCGCGCCGGGTGACGTGGTTGCCAAGGGTGATACTGTGGCGGTTGTTGAAACCCAGAAAGGCGCGATTGAAATCGAGACGTTCGAGGCAGGCACTGTCGGCAAACTGCTGGTCGAAGTGGGTGAGACCGTGCCGGTGGGTACACCGCTCGCCGAAATCGGTGATGTTTCGGCGCCAGAGGCCGCGCCTGCACCTGCACCGGAGTCAGCGGTTGCGCTAGAGCCCACGCAGGAAGTTACAGCCGCGCCGGAAGCGCCACCACCGACACCTAAACCCACGGCGGCACCCACCCCCGCAAGCGCCGGGCGTCACCGGGCGTCGCCCGCTGCCCGCAAGCTTGCTGCGGAGACGGGCGTTGACCTGTCAGGCATCAAGGGCACCGGCCCCGGTGGTGCGGTCACGAGCTGCGACCTAGAGGGCGCGCCGAAAGCGACACCACGAGAGGCCGCTCGTGCATCAGGGATCGATTTCACCGAGATGCGCAAGGCCATTGGCCGGGCGATGGCCCGGTCGAAGCGGGAAATCCCGCACTATTACCTCAAGCACCAGATTGACCTGCAGGCCGCCAGCGCGTGGCTTGAGGATTATAATGGATCGCAAGAGCCGGCGGGCCGATTGCTAATGGGCGCGCTACTGGTGAAAGCCGTGGCCCTTGCGCTGAAGAATTTCCCGGACATGAACGGCTTTTATGAAGACGATGCCTTTACACCAAGCGTCGCCATCCATTGCGGTGTTGCTGTGGCTGTACGAGGTGGCGGCTTGATTGCTCCTGCGGTCCACGACACTGACAGCCTGTCGCTCAGTGACCTGATGGCCGCGATGCGCGATCTGGTTGCCCGGGTGCGGGCGGGTGGCCTGAAGGGATCGGAACTTGCGGACCCGACGATCACGATCACCAGCCTCGGCGATCGCGGCGTGGACGAAGTCTACGGCGTTATCCACCCGCCGCAGGTGGCGATTGTCGGCTTTGGCACAGTGGAAGAGCGCCCCCTGGTTGTGGATGGCTCACTTGTGGCTGCCCCCACGGTAATTAGCACGCTGGCCGCGGACCATAGGGTCGGCGACGGCAGGCGCGGTGCCCTGTTCCTGCGCGACATCGAAACGCTTCTACAGAAACCGGAGGCCCTATGACGTCCCACATGACCCATGATGCGCTTCGGCGCGCTTTTGAAGAAGAATTGTTGGCTATCGCACCTGACGCCAGCCTCGACGGTGTGGCCGAGGACGCGGACTTGCGCGATGCGCTTGATCTGGACTCGATGGATATCATGAATTTGGTGATCGCGCTTCATGACCGCCTTGGTGTGGATATTCCGGACAAGGACGCAGCCCAGTTGGTGACGATTAAAGGCGCACTCGATTACCTAAAAGGAAAAAGCTGAGGAACCGTTTTCGGAGGAAGAACGGAACCCCTTTGCCGCTTAGCAGCAATCGGATCGTGTTTGCGACCCGAATCCTTCCAGCCGCCAGTGCATTTGCCGGATATTGTGCACTGCCCCACTGAAGGCGTCGTCAAGCGCCTGTCTGACGCTATCCGTCAATCTGGGCAGGAAGCCGTGGCAGTTGATGCCAATACGCTGGCCGTGCCAATGCAGTACAACAGCTACTTTCACTGAGGGGCCATCGTCTGGTGACAGCACCTCAATGGTGACATGAATGGGATAAATGTCGCCGAAGCGTTCCTGGAGGCGCCGAACCCGGGTTGCAACATCCTGTTCCATTACCGGATTTGCTGCGACACCGCTGAATGTCACCGTTGCGAATTCCTGCATCCTCATATCTCCGCGACAGTCTGCCGGAAGGAAAGTGCGTGTTCAGGTTATCACGAAAAGGCCTGAATACCTATTGATGTGCCGCCAGAGGTTGGTGCGGATGTTGATCTGGCTCAATGACACGAGATGGAAGCGCGTTCATTCTGAGGTTCGTACCGGGCTGCTGGCGGGGACGCTTGCTCATTTAAGGAGGATGCCATGAGCCTCAGTTTGACCAGTTCCGCTTTCGAAGACAAAGGAAGAATACCGGTTAATTACACCTGTGAGGGTGATAACTGTTCGCCCGCGCTCAGGTGGCGGGGCGCACCAGAAGAGGCGGAGAGCTTTTTGCTAACCTGCGAAGACCCGGATGCGCCCAGTGGGGTCTTTCGTCATTGGGCAGCATACGACATACCGCCGACATGGGCGGGTTTGAAAACCGGCTATACGAATACCACCGATGAGCAGTCCTTTCGTCAGGCCATCAATGATTTTGGCCTGGCGGGCTATAGCGGACCCTGTCCGCCCTTGCGTAACGCACCCCACAGGTATCGGTTTCAGATTTCAGCGCTCGATGTTCATACATTACCGGTAAGGCATGGCGCGACCTGCGCCGAGGTGTTGGCTGCGGCCAAGCCCCATGTGATCGAAAGCGCCGAATTGATGGGATATTACGGCCGTGAATGACGCAACTGTGAAACAGAACCAAGCTATGTAGGGGCTGTTTTTTTGAGATGATCAATAAAAGATGGAAGGACAACGATGTTGGAAGGATTTAATCGGTGGTTTTGTTGTCTTGTGATTCTGTTGCTTGCGGGGTGCGCTTCCTCTGTTGACTGTAATGTCGTGTCCTTTCATTCCCTTGAAGAACCGCATGGTGAACGCGTGAGGCTTGTGCACAAAGATCCGGCAAAAACTGGCGGTCCGGAATTCAAACATTATGCAGCACAAATAGCACCGGTTTTGGCCAAGGTAGGATATCGGCCCTTAACGAGCCCGGACACAGACCTGGTATTTGAGATCGGTTACGGTGTCGGGCCAGGGCCTGAGGAAATAACACGACTACCCAGATGTTCCATGCGGTATCATTTTCGCCCACATGAGCCAGGAGGCCCGCTTTACTATGGCATGCAATGCTTTGACACCGGTGTCGAGATCAGGGAAAAATTCGTCCATTTTCTGGAGCTGAAAGTGCGGCGTGCGGGCGAAGGGCAGCCGGTCGTCTATGAAGGTATGGTGCATGGACTGGATGCATCGGCCAACCTGTCAGTCATGATGCCTTATCTGATTGCGGCGCTGTTTGACGAGTTTCCGGGCGTTAGCGGAGAAGTCCGCAGTGTCACAATTGATCGCTCTGCGAGGCCCGACAAATAGCGGGCAGGGCAAGTAGCCTGCACTTCATTCAATAAGGAGAATAACGATGTCAAAATGGAGAATAGCTTTGCTGACATGCGCTTGCCTGTCATTGGCAGCGTGTGGAGATAATCAATCCAAGGGCTTTACTCTTCCAAAAGGCGATGTGGCTTCTGGCCAGGCAGTGTTCCAGGCCCGCCAGTGTACCGCTTGCCACACGGTGAAAGGGGTGGCGTTCGACCTTGGGGATGTTGAACCAGAGATGTCGCTGCAGCTGGGTGGCAAGATGAGAAAAGTCTATACCTATGGCCAGTTGGTAACATCCGTCATCAATCCGTCCCACAAATTGTCGAAGCGCTTTCCTGGCAAGGACGTCGATGACTTCGGAATCTCGAAGATGCGCAATTACAATGCAGTGCTGACAGTCAAAGAATTGACCGACCTTGTCGCATTTCTTGAGGCGCACTACGAGTTGGAACCCTACCAGCCGACCAGCTATGGTCATATGTAACACCACCTGTGTAGGCATGCAGCTCGGGGAAAAGGGCGACGTACCCTGCAGGTTGGGTGCGGTCAGGATAAGGTGTTGGAATGCATCAATCCAGTCATATCATGGCCAGTCATATCATGGCCAGTCATATCATGGTCAGGACCGCGGCGCCGTCAAAGCGGCCATGGCGCAGATCGTCCAGAGCTTGATTGGCCTCCCGGAGCTGATAAAGGTGTACGGAGGTCTTGACCGGCACCTTTGGCGCCTCAGCAAGAAAAGCCTCGCCGTCCTCGCGTGTCAGGTTGGCAACGGACCGTAGCGTTCGCTCTTGCCAGAGATACTCATAGGGAAAGGACGGTATATCGCTCATGTGGATACCTGCGCAAACCACTGTGCCGCCGGGCGCAACCCGCCTAAGCGCGATGGGTACCAGATCTCCAACAGGGGCAAACAGAATTGCGGCATCCAATGGATGGGGTGGCGTCTCATCACTGTTACCCGCCCATGTAGCACCCAGGGAACTGGCGAAGGCCTGTGCTTTTTTGTCTCCTGGTTTCGTGAATGCATAAATCTTTCGCGCCTGATGCCGCGCTATCTGCGTCATGATATGGGCGGCCGCTCCGAAACCATACAGTCCGATATGCTGTGCACTTCCTGTCATTCGGTATGCCCTGAAGCCAATCAGTCCCGCACACATTAACGGGGCAGCATTCACGTCGCTGAATGTATCCGGAACGGGAAAACAATAGTGGTGGTTAGCCACCATATAGTCGGCAAAGCCGCCATCCAGTGTATAGCCCGTGAAAGCCGCATTCTCACACAGATTTTCACGCCCAGATTGACAGTATGGACATTCGCCGCACGTGCGACCCAGCCAGGGCACACCGACACGGTCCCCGATGCTGAAACCGGTGACCCGCGGCCCCAACTCTGCGATAGTGCCGATCACTTCATGGCCCGGAATGAGGGGCAGTTTGGGGTGTTTAAGGTCTCCGTCAGCGACATGCAGATCAGTTCGGCAGACCGCGCATGCATGGACACGGATCAATATCTGACCCTCGGATGGCGCAGGCCGGGGCACAGAGCGAAGCTCAAGGGGTTTTCCAGGGCGGGGCAGCACCATTGCATTCATCGTCTCTGTCATTGCTATGCCTCCTGGGCTGGCACAATAGCATGCCGTGTAGTCGCATGAATTACCGCCCCAATGCCACCGTTCTGTCAATGCTGCCAGCGGATCAATGGTAGCTCGGCTGGTAGAAACGCGTGTTCATTGTGGGCGATGACGCGCGGCGTATAGGCCGATGGTGGCCGGTCGATCGGGATGGTCAGTTGGTAGATGTAGCCGTGTTCCGCGCCGGGCAGGTTGTCTGCGCGGGTCATGATTTTCCGGAATGGTGATGAGCCAGTTCCTGCGCCATCGGCATAAAGTTCGACCCGTATTTCGTCGGGTGAAATTTCCCCGAGGTAGACCTGGACCGAAAACGCGACGCCCCGCACGCACGGCTCGCTCTCTAAAGTGCCAAAATGAATCTGGTTCCAGTGGCGGACCAAAAAGTTCTTCCAATCTTCAAGCGTTTGGCCAAGCTTCCCGCCTTCCTTCTGGCGTGTATGATAGGCCGCGGCGGCTGGGCAGTAATAGCTGTTATAGTATTCCCGTACCATTCGATTGGCACTGAAATGTGGTGCAAGATTGGCCATGCTGGTGCGTACCCTTGCGACCCAGGCGTCAGGCAGGGCACCGTCCGGTCGTTCGTAAAATTCAGGAACGATCTCATTTTCCAGAACCTGATACAAAGCCTCGGCATCGGCTGTGTCTCGGGAGTTTTTCTCTGCCTCACTCAGGACACCAGACACTCCGTTCGTCCAGGCACCTGTCCCGATGGCCCAGCCGGATTTGCCGTTATGGGCTTCGGCCCACCAGCCATCGGGTACTGACAGGTTGAGCCCGCCATTCACCAGGGTCTTCATGCCACTGGTGCCACAGGCTTCCATGGGCGGGCGCGGGGTGTTGATCCAGACGTCCACGCCCGCGACCAAGTCCTGCGCCAGCCGGATATCATAGTCTTCAAGAAATACCGCCCGATGGCTGACATCCGGTTGTTGGGTGAAAGCAACCCATTCCGCTACCAATTGTTTGCCCTGTGGGTCGTTTGAGTGTGCCTTGCCTGCCACCACAATCTGCACCGGGCGATTGGGGTTGTTGAGCAAGCGCTTCAGTCGGGCATGGTCAGACAACAACAGCCCCGCGCGCTTATAGTCGGTGAAGCGCCTTGCAAAGCCGAGGGTCAAGACATTGGGATCGAATAGCGTGTCTGGGTCGACGTGCGACCTTGTCCCCGCATGGGTTTTCTGCTGGGCTTCCAACCGGCGTCTCAACTTGACGATCAGATCAGACCGTTGTTGGGCTCGAAAGGTCCACAGCACCTGATCTGAGAGATTTTCTATGCCAACTGGCAGTTCCTCTGTTGTACCGCACCAGCGGCTTTTGCCGCAGGCGCAAGTCCAAAGGTCGTCCGCCCATTTCGAGTCCCAGGAAGGGGTATGCACGCCGTTGGTTACGTGACTAACGGGGACTTCCTCAGTTGGCCATCGGGGGTAAAGCGGTGCAAATAATTGCTGGCTGACATGGGCGTGCCGTTGGCTGACGCCATTGATCATGGCTGATCCGCGGACCGCGAGCCATGTCATATTGAACGGTTCGGAGGTGTCTGATGGATTTAGCCGCCCAAGTGCCAGAACCAAGTCTGCTTCGATGTCATAGCGTTTGAGGATATCACGGATATAATTTGTTGGAAGCGGTACTTCGACAGGTGAGTAACGGTCAAACCCTGCACTTACGGGCGTGTGAGTGGTGAAGATGGTACCGGCGCGGGCTATCCAGAAAGCCGGCCAGAAGGAGCGTCCCGTACGCGCCATTA
Organism: Kordiimonas lipolytica; assembly: GCF_042651265.1. Lineage (GTDB taxonomy): Bacteria > Pseudomonadota > Alphaproteobacteria > Sphingomonadales > Kordiimonadaceae > Kordiimonas > Kordiimonas lipolytica. The sequence continues at coordinate 668,430 of NZ_JBHSCR010000001.1, forward strand.
TGGAAAGCGTTCGTGCCAACACCACCATTGCGGTATGACCTTCATTGAGGTGGCAGACATCAATGGGCAGGTTCAGCGTTTCGATCAGGCGCCAACCGCCAATGCCCAGAACAAGTTCCTGCAGGAATCGAGTTTCCGGATCGTTTGTGTATAGTTTCGCGGTGATGCCACGATCGGTCGCGCTATTGAGGAGGTCGTTGCTGTCGAGCAGATATAGTTTGACGCGGCCCACCGTGGCCTGCCAGACCCTTATCGACAGAAGGCGCCCCGGTAGCTCAAGCTGGATGCGGAGGTGATTGCCATTCGGCGACGGTACCGGTTCAATCGGCAGGTAGGCCGGCTCGCTATAGGGAAATGCTTCCGCCTGTTGGCCAGCAGCGTCAATAAACTGTCGGCAATAGCCTTCCTGATACAGGAGACCGATGCCGACTGCAGGAACGCCCAAATCGCTGGCCGCTTTCAGATAGTCGCCCGCAAGCATGCCAAGGCCGCCCGCATATAAGGGCAGCGCCTCGCTGAGGCCGAATTCCATACTGAAGTAGGCAATGCTCCGGGGTGTGCGAAGGTCTTTGGGTAAATTATCTGTCCACAGCTGGCGGTCGCGGTAGCGCTGGCGTTCCTGGATGAGAGCGTTCACATCCTGCAGGAGGGCCGGGTCGGAAAGACATGCTTCCAACCGGTCTGCAGGCAGTTGTTGCAGGAGGAAACGGGGATTTTCCGTCCGGTCCCATACGGCCTGATCCAATTGGCGCCAGACAGCGTCTCCAGCGTGGCTCCAGCTCCAGAACAAATCCAGGGACAGCTGTTCCAGTTTCTGCCGCATCAATGCATTTGGTGGCGATGCCATCAGAATCAGGAAACGTCTGCCTGAGAGGCTTTCACCTTGCGTGGCGCTGCCGCTCTTTTCGCCTTAGCTGCTTTGGTTTTTGGGCGTTTTTCTGGGCTGCTGCCAGGCGCGCGCGGCGGTGGATTGAAAAGTGCCTTCAGCTCAGATTCGGCCTGAAGCCAGTGATCAATATCATAGCCGTGCGGGCAACCTTCCTCTTCCCAGATCAGGTAGCTTCGCTTCGCAATTTGTTCGTACGGGGGTATTGTCATGGTGTCCTCCGGTGGGTCCTATCAGGGTAGACTTGGTTGACTGAGGGAGAGTGGCGCGGGCAAATTGGCGTTGCCGGGCCTTGGTGCTATTTCTCTATCCATTTTCCGGTGAACCATCGCCGTGTTGGCAGGTCGACGCGGCGCGGATAGTTTTCGGCCAATCATCCGCTGCTGCAGCCCATGGGGTGTTACCAGCGTGACGCCATCAGCAGTTCGGGTAAACCAGCGCTTGTCTTCTTCCGCATCTAGGCCCACGGCCATGTTTTCCGGGATGGTGCAGCCTTCGCTGACGACGGTTTTATGCAAAATGGTGCCTTCCCCGACGGTTGATCCTGGCAGCAGCACGCTTTTCTTGATGCAGCAGTGCGGTGCGATATGCACATCGGCAGATACGATGCTGTGATCAAGATTTGTGTCCTCAATGATCGCGCCTGGCGCCAGAACCACGTTTCGGATTTGGCCAAACTGACTGTTTGGCGACAGAATGATCCGAGCTGCAGGTCTTTGCTCCGGTGCGGTTCTGATTGGCCAAGAGGTGTCATAGAGATCAAGTGGTGGATGAACATCGGTTAGGTCGAGGCACGCGCGCCAATAGGCATCCAGTGTGCCCACATCCCGCCAGTAAGGAAGGGCTGCAGATACCCCGGCCCGACAACTGTTGGTAAACTGGTGCGCATAGAGCTTTGATCGTCCGACAAGACGGGGCAGCAGGTCATGGCCGAAATCGTGGCTGGACGCGCTATTGTGATGGTCTTCATACAGAAGTTCGGCGAGGAAATCTGCTTTGAACAGATAAATGCCCATGCTGGCGAGGCAGGTGTCAGGGGAACCTGGGATCGTTGCCGGAGCCTTGGGTTTTTCAATAAACGTCTTGACGCTATTGGTCGCGTCGATAGCGACAATGCCAAAATCCTGAGCCTTTCCAGTTGGGACGCCAACACAAGAGATCGTGGCGTCTGCGTCATTCTGGATATGCTCCGCCAACATGCGGCGATAGTCCTGTTTGTAGACATGGTCTCCTGCCAAGACCAGGATATGCTCTGGCGTATCGCCACCAAGGTGCCTGAGGCTCTGGAACACAGCATCTGCGGTGCCTTTGTACCATCCGTTGCCGTCGCCAGCTTGTTCTGCAGGCCACGGTTCAATGAATTCATCCAGATCACGATGAAGAAAACTCCAGCCCTTGTTCAGGTGGCGGAGCAGGCTCTGTGCGCGATATTGGGTTGCCACGCCGATGCGCCGGATACCGCTGTTGATGCAATTCGACAAGGGAAAATCGATCAGCCTATGGCTGCCGCCAAACGGGACTGCGGGTTTGGCCTGCATAGCCCCCAAATCATGAAGTCTGGCCCCTTTTCCGCCCGCCAGGATCACCGCGGTCGTCTTGCGTAGCGCATAATCCAGATCTGGATTGCGATCAGGCATAATATCCCCCTCAGGTATGGAAGAATTGAAAAGGAAGGATACCATCAATCCGTGTCGGAAAATTGACAGGGATCAACGTTTTGGTGTTGTTGTGCCAATTTTCTCCGGTACTGTCAGCTGCGCCTGATGCTCCTACCGCAGGGATGCGACGGTTGGCGATTGCACGAGTGGTGTGGAAATGGCAGCGATCAACTCACCGGATAGCGCGTGTGGCAGGTGTGTGGCGATATCACCAACGGATAGAATGCCGACGGTACGGTTATTTGTGTTCACCACCGGCATCCGCCGTATCTTGTTTCTTTCCATGACGAGCACTGCTTTGTCGATATGATCGCTTTCCGTGCAATAGACTACATGGCGTGTCATGACATCGCGGACCACCAGCTCCGTGGCCTCGTAGCCGGGAACAAACCCCCTGCAGGCGATATCGCGATCCGTGACCATGCCACATAGATGTTCTTGGTCTTCCACGAGAAGAGCTCCAATGTCATGGTCGCGCATTTTTTGGGCTGCGGTCGCGAGGCTGTCATCTGGACTGACGGCTATTTTCCGTTTCGACATAATTTCCTTAACCAACATGACCATCTTCCTTTTCGGTTCCAGCGGAATGGAAATCCAGGCCGCGTCCGACCGTGGCCCCAGTGTTTTAGAGGCCTGTCGGATATGTTTCATCCAGTTCGCCCTGATGCCACCTCATGGGGACATGCAGCGGCCTCACGGCATCAGTCTCGTCAAAATGCAGCAGAAGGTCGAACTGTTCCGGCAAACAACTGCTGAAATAGTGGCTCTGGCGCTCTGTTTCGGGCCGATAGATCACGCCGATTGCGCGCATCAGGCGCGGCTCAAGCAAATAGTCAATCGCTTCGTTGTTGCTTCTCATGTCCAGCAGGAAATTGGGGTGCGACACCCTGTGAAACAGATATTCATAGCTGTCCGGCAGAGGTGCGCGGACATTTTTGCGTTCCGCCGGGCGGTCCCAGTCAGACGCGGCCGTGACTTCCCCGGTGGAGGTTGAGAAGCCGATGAGCAGGGCATTGTTGCCATGGCTCTCGCGGACCAATTGGCCAATGTTGAATTCTCCCCGCCTGTGCATTTCAGTGGCGGCGGCGTTACCGATATGGGAATTGTGTGCCCACACGATAACCTTGGCTTCGCGCCCAAGTTGTTCACTCAGGTGGTGCACAAGGTCGCCCAGCGTTTCAGCCATATGTTGGTCGCGCAGGTTCCAGGAATTAGGACGCCCCCTGAACAGGGCGCGATAATAGATTTCGGCATTCCTGACCAGCTTGGCGTTCTGCTCGGCGCAGAAATACTCGTCCCCGTCGACGATTCCTTTTTGGGTCAGATACCGGAAAGCCTTGTGGCGCAGGTCAACCAGCTGGGCTGTGATGTCGTGCTCACACGCCTTGGTCAGCCCCATCTCGGCAGCGTAACCATACTGCTGCGGCTTATGGATGAACTGATCGAGACAGCTATATCGCTTCCGCGCCCGGTTGGCTGCTTGGGGGTCAACGCGTTCCAGATAGTCAAGGACTGCTTTGGCAGATGTGCTCATGCTATAGAGGTCGAGCCCATAAAAGCCGGTCGGGCGACCGGATTTCTTGCTGTTGAAGGTATGCAGCCAGGTAATGAAGCGTGAGACTTCGGTATTGGCCCACATCCATGTCGGGAACCGTTCGAAGGCGTCAAGCGCCGCGCGGGGGCATACTTCCGGACCCGCACCCGTAACATAGCGATTGATTGCATAGGCATCGGGCCAATCGGCTTCCACGGCTACGGCATCGAAGTCGTACTCTTCGATCAATCGAGCGGTGATGTCAGCGCGCACCCGATAGAATTGCTGTGTACCGTGGGTGGCTTCCCCGAGGAGGACGAGCTTCTTGTCTTTTGCAGCCCTCAGAAGGGAGGCATGGTCCGATGCCCCCAAGTCAAGGGGAGTGACACACTTTTCCAGCGCGTGGATAGCTGCCTGATCCTGGACGGACATGGCTTAGGCACTCCTTTTATGTTTCATACAGCGTTCAGCCATCGCAGCTTGTACTTCTTCGTCACTGACCTGGGAGAAATCCCCATACCAGTGGCCTACGCCCCAGAAAGGATCTGGCTTGAACGGACAAACGAGCCGATCCACCTGCCGTGCCAGTTGAGCACATGAATCAACGGCGCCGACCGGCACTGCAGCAATGATTTCCCGGGCATGCATTTTCTTGCAGGCTGCGACGGCTACCTGCATGGTGGCGCCGGTGGCCAACCCATCATCGACGAGGATCACGGTCCTGTTGTCCAGCTTGGGTGCGGGCCGGCCACCACGATACGACTCATTCCGGCGCGCCAGCTCGGCCTGTTCCTTCGTCAACACCTGGTCGAAGACTTCCTCGCTCAGGTGCAGTTGCCCGATAATATGCTCGTTGAGGACACAAAGTCCGCCGACCGAGATGGCTCCCATCGCCAGCTCTTCCTGGCCGGGTACACCCAGTTTGCGCACCAACATGATATCAAACGCCAGCCCCAGTGTGTCTGCAACCTCACGGGCGATGGGAACGCCGCCACGGGGCAGTGCAAGGATAAGGACATCCTGCCGGTCCGTGTAATCGACCAGTGCGGCGGCAAGAGCCCGCCCAGCCTCAGTGCGGTCACGATATTTCATGGCGCGTTCCCGAATGATGTTTGATCCAGTCTGCGGCAAGGTGGGCAACTTTATCGAGAGCCCCATGTTCCTCAAACAGGTGACCGGCACCGGGGACGACGTGAATGTCAGACCGATCGTTGAGCCTCGCGAGAGCCTGTTCATTGAGGTCAAGAACCTGCCGGTCATCACCCCCGACGATCAATAGCGTAGGCGCTTTGACATGGGGCAGATATTCTCCTGCCAGGTCCGGGCGTCCGCCACGGGACACAATAGACGTAACGTTGTCTGGGCTTTCCGCCGCGGCGATCAGGGCGGCGGCTGCCCCAGTGCTGGAGCCGAAAAAGGCACGCTCTAGATGTTTGGTTCGGTCATTGGTTTTCACCCAGTGCCCAATCTGCACAAGCCGGTCGGCTAACAGGGTAATATCGAACCGCAGCTTGAAGGTCATCTGGTCTTCTCGGCCTTCCTTTTCCGTCAGCAGGTCGGTAAGCAAGGTGGCGATATGCTGCTGATGGAAGATTTCGGCTACATACCAATTCCGGGGGCTGAAACGGCTGCTGCCGCTGCCGTGTGCGAATATCGCGATCTGCCTAGCCTCTCCCGGGATAGTCAGCCGCCCTTCAAGGGCGACTGTGGCAAGTGGAATGTCAATGCGCAGGTCGTGAATCTGATCCTGCAGTTGATCGTGAAGGGTAGGCATTGTGGTCCCCTTTTCGATTGGTTAGCATCCCCTCTTTCAGCGGCCCTGCGCGTCGGGGTTGCTGGCTTGGGTGTCGTCTTTTTCCTGCAGTTTTTTCAGCCGGGCTGGCAAGGTTTGTTCAGGCACGCCGATCAGGTTCTTTGCATATTCCCCGGATATTTTGGCGAGCGTCGCTTTATTCAGGCCTGCCTTCAGCATCGCCATGGTTTTAGGCAGGGCAATTAGGATGAGGCTGTCGATTTCCTTATGGGCAACAGCGTCGTTGAGTTCTTGCGCCACAGCATCCAGAAAGGCCTCGCTTTCCTGCTCTGGGAAATTAGCGTGGTCTTCGTAAGCATAGGCATGGTGAGATGCAGAGCCATGGCCGTGTCCTGGTCGATCAGCGGCCAGATCGCCCTGTTGCTTGCGGGCAGCAGGGTGTTCCAGTTCCAGATAACGCAGCATGGCGCCATTCAAATGGCCGCGCGTATAAATCTCCGCATGGGCACGGTCGGCAAGCAAAACCCATTCATGATTGACGATAGTTGACATGGCTTTCTCCAGCATTGGAAGCGATGCCCAACTGTACCAACCGAGCATCAATTGTACATTGATCTGCATCAATGCCACTGGAACGCCAGCGGTATTGCTTTAGCGCAACCGGCAATTGTGCTAGTGTCGTCAGCCTGAGAGGACACAATCTGACATGGGCAGAATATTAGTTGTCGATGATGATCCCCGTGTGCGCCAGATGCTGCAACGGTATTTGTCGGGGGAAGGATTTCAGACGGTGCTCGCTGCAGATTTGCGGCAGGCAGGACAGTCGCTGAAAGAGCAACCAGTCAGCCTTGTCATCCTTGATATTAATCTTGGGAGTGATGACGGCCTGGATTTTGCTCGTGAGGTACGTGCCGCCGACGGTGGCCTGCCGATCATTATCCTGTCAGGAAAGGACGATGTTGTGGACCGCATCGTTGGGCTGGAAGTTGGTGCCGACGATTATGTGACCAAACCATTCCACCTGCGCGAATTGCTGGCGCGTATCAAGACGGTTCTGCGGCGCAGCGCCACCCGCAGGGATGGCACCAGGCGGGATATGACCGCGAATGACAGTGCCATTCGGTTCGGAGCCTGGTATTTGCTGCGGGGCAGCCGACGACTGCTGCGGGAAGATGGGGCCGAGCATGTCCTGACCACTGGCGAGTTCAAGCTTCTGGACGCCCTGACCCGGCACCCCCAACGCGTGCTCAGTCGCGACAGACTTCTTGATATGGTCGCGGGACGCAACTGGACCCCGTTTGACCGTAGTATCGATACACAGATCCGCCGCCTGCGCAGCAAGGTTGAGGAAAATCCGGCGGCCCCCAGCCTGATCAAAACCGTGCGCGGCGAGGGCTATATGCTGGCTGTGCGGGTGGAAAATGGTGTGCAGGTGCCCGGTGTTCTTCAAGGCTGACGGCAGCTTGCTATCTGACATTGACTGAAATCAATAAGTAGTATCATGGAGCTTGCTATATAATCAGACGGGAATTGCACCTATTCCTGAACGAGGAGAAGGCCATCGTGAACGACGCCTCCGTACCGCACGAGAAGGACGCACAGGGGGGAAGCCGTCAGGTCGACTTGCAGGCAAAATGGCATGCCGTCGTAGAATCTCTGGTGCATGCTCTTATCGTGATCGATGACCGCGGCATAATCCAGGAAGTGAATCCTGCAACCCTTGAGCTTTTTGGGTATGACGAAGGCGAAATGGTTGGCCAGAATGTATCTATGTTGATGCCTGAGCCCTATCGCCACGAGCACGACAGCTATCTGGCACGCTATAAGAAGACGGGCGAGAAACGCATTATAGGCATTGGGCGCGAAGTTCTGGCCATGCGCAAAGACGGCAAGACATTCCCTGTACTTCTTTCGGTAGGGGAGGCGCTTGATGGCGGCCCCCGGTCTTTTTTTTTCGGGGTCATCTATGACCTGACGGAAGCCAAACAGAATGAAGAACGATTGGTTGACGCGCAGAAGACAGAGGCGGTCACCCAGCTGACAGCCGGCATCGCGCATGATTTCAACAATATGCTGACCGTGATTCAGGGCAATCTGGAGATGCTGGACGCCCATGTGGCAGACCGGGACGGTCGCGAGCTTCTGAGCGAAGTTCTGGGCGCCATCGAGGATGGTGGGCGTTTGGTCAAGCAACTTCTGGCCTTTAGCCGGAAGCAGACGCTTGATCCACGGGTAATTGACCTGAACCAACTGGTGGCCGGATTGCTGAAGTTGCTCAGGCGCACCATCAGCGAAAACATCGAGATACGGGACATATTGGGGGCAGGTATGACCCCGGTGGAAGTGGACCCTCAGCAGCTTGAAAATGCGATACTGAACCTGGTGATCAATGCCCGGGACGCTATGCCGGGCGGCGGTCGGATCAGCATCGAAACAGATATGGTGGACGCGGATAACGTCATGCCAGGAGCGGACATTCACCCAAGCACAGACCGCTATGCCCGTATCACCATCCGCGACAGCGGCCCCGGCATCCCCGAAGACATCATGTCGCGCATTTTCGAACCATTTTTTTCGACGAAGGCGCCGGGCAAGGGGTCAGGGCTCGGGCTCAGCATGGCGCAGGGCTTTACCCGCCAGTCTGGCGGTGACCTCCTTCTGGAAACTATCCCGGGTCAGGGGACAACCCTGTCCATCTTGCTGCCCGGTTTGACCAGTGTCCAGCCCACCAGTCGGCGCCCACAGTTTGAGACCGATCCAAATGCACCCGTCCGGGGTGGTAAAGAGACCATTCTGCTGGTGGAAGATGATGCCCGGGTGCGCCGGGCCAACACGCGCCGGCTTGTAGCGTTGGGATATCGCGTCCTTGAAGCGGCCGATGGACCAACTGCGCTGGACATACTGCTGAAGCATGACAATGTGGAGGTGCTGTTTTCGGATATCATTATGCCCGGTGGCATGCTGGGCAACGAGCTTGCCGAAAAGGCACGCCTTATGCGCCCCAAGCTCAAGATTTTGCTGACGACCGGCTATGCGGAAGATGCGGTGTCAGGGCGCGGCTCGCCCTTTGACCTGCTCAGCAAGCCCTTCAGAGGCAAACAACTTGCTGCGAAGGTGCGAACACTCCTGGACAATTGACGCAGGGCACTGCCGCCGCAGTGACCGCCAGCCCTTGGGGTAAAAAACACCCCCCGGTCATTTCTGGACAGAGGGTGAGGCTCAGGGAGGTAGGGACGCCGTATGAGAGCGGTGCTTAGGGGGCGGGCGCACAGTCCAATATAGTCAGTTCACAAAGACAGTTTCGGCCATATATTCCAGAGAACGGAGGTCGTAGATAGTGACCTCGCGGCCGGGCTTGGCCTGAATAATACCCTGGCGTTTGAATTTGCTGAGTACTCGGCAGACTGTTTCCTGGGTCAGGCCCAGATAGTCAGCGATGTCGATCCGTGACATCGGCAGGCTGAGGGTGCGGCTTTCGCAACTGTTTTTGGACATGTTCGCATGCCAGGTCACAAGGAAGGAGGCGACCCGCTCCGCAGGATGTTTGCGGCCGAGAGAAATGATATGATCCATCTGGTGCGCTGAGGCCTGGTGGACCACTTGCATCATTTGCCGCGCCAATGCGGGCGACCGGGTGATGGCCGCTTCCAGTTGCAGAATGGGATAACAGAGAACAGTCACATCGGTAACGGCCTCGGCGCAGTACTGCGCCTCCTCTTCAAAGGGCTCACCGACCAAGTCACCCGCACCCAGGAAGCCGATGATCTGGCGACGCCCATCCATCAGGATCTTGCTTGTCTTTATGGTGCCTTCCGTAATTTCGTAAATCGACGTCTGCGGATCACCATCATGAAACAGAACACTGTTTCGAAGTAGCCGACGTTGTGTAGAGGTGAGAAAAGAGGACAGTCTGGTGCCACCCTCTTTCAGCATACCGGTTCTAGAGACGGAATGTGGAATCCTTGGATCAGTGGAATCAGAAATCTGGCGCGTCATGACAGTCTCCGGCGAAAGTTTGGAACCTATGAAGGGTACAGTCGCACGGGAAGGTAACCGTGGCACGCGATGTATGTGACACTGTGTGACAAATGGTGACAAATATCGCTAAAGCGGCAGCTCTTTTCAGGGGTGGTATGGTGGGGTGTTCCCGTCTTTGGGTACTGGCGCCACTAGGTCGATAGTGGCCAGGGAGGGCATTAGCGCCACAATATCCTTGAGGGAGATTACACCGGCAATCTTGCCTTCGGCGTCTTTGACCGGCAAACATCGGACGTTGTTGATTTGCATGAGGCGTGCAACATCGACGATATCCTCAATCGGGCTGCACCAGATGGCGTGACGGGTCATCAAATCTTCGGGCGTCAGATCAAAAACATTGGGCCCCAAAACCATCCCGCGCCTTACGAGGTCGCCTGCAGTGAGAACGCCAACCAACACGCCGCGGCAATCACAAACCGGCAGCAAGCCGATTGCGTGTTGTCTTAGCGCTCTGGCGGTATGCGGAATGGGCGCATCGGTCGAAATAGAGACGGGGGCAATATCAATGATATCCTTTACTTGCATGACGCTCATCTCCTATTGCTACCAAACCCGAGGCGCTGTCAGTCCTTTTTGACCGAGATCTTGCGTTCCTGTTTTTTGGTGGCTTTGGATTTCGGGATCAGAATTCGCAGCACGCCCTGTTGCAGGGTGGCTTCGATTTTGGCCTCATCGGGTTCTATCGGCAGGTCTAATTCCCTGTAGAAAGCGCCGCTATCACACTCCTGATGCAGAATCTCAGCGTCGGAGTCATGCAGGATCTCCTCACGGTGACCACGCAGGATCAGGCGCTGCCCGGACAGCGTGATGTCGATGTCATCGAGCGCCATGCCAGGGACGTCTGCGCAAATATCCAGGTGGGAGTCTGTCAGCATTGCGTCGATCGGGATGGGGTGTTTACCATTGACGCTGCCGCGCCATGGCATGGTGACCCGAACCTTGGGCGCGTAATCGTGAAAGAGCCGGTCAACTTCTTCATGTAGACGGTGCAGTGGCGTGAGAATGGCCCGTTGAGCAAATGCTTCCGCATTGTCGCGGGACGTTTTTATCAGGTCATCCATAAAATCCTCCTGTTGGGGCGAGGTGAAGCCGAAAATAGTGTCTGTATGATTTCAATATGAATGAACCGTGTGCCGCCGCATTGATTGCAGTCAACAACAGTGAACCGCAATGACTTACTGCACCATGTCTTCCATAAGGGCCGTTTTCTGCAGTGCGCGCTCCGTGGCGGCGACAGTTTCGAAAATATCGAAAAAGACGTCGCTTGTGACGCTCATGGAATCGATCCCGATCTCCACCAGGAATTCAGCGAAATCGGGATAGTCCGATGGTGCCTGGCCACATATGCCGATGGGTACGCCACTCAGGTGGGCACCTTCGACAGCCATCGTGATTGCCCTCTTGACGGCCGGATCACGCTCGTCAAAGGTTTCAGCCAAAAGAGCCGAGTCCCGGTCGATCCCCAGCGTGAGTTGGGTCAGGTCGTTCGAACCGATTGAAAAGCCGTCGAACCGTTCGGCAAACTCTGCGACCGACAGCACATTGCTTGGGATTTCGCACATGATATAGACCTCGAGGCCATCTATGTCGCGCTTGAGGCCATGGGTGGACATGGCCGATAGAACAGCATCCGCTTCACCAAGGGTGCGGCAGAAAGGGATCATGAGGCGGATATTATCGAACCCCATTTCGCTGCGCGCCCGCCTGACCGCAGCGCATTCAAGCGCGAAAGCCTTGGCATAGGCGGCGTGGATATATCGTGCCGCACCGCGGAAACCGATCATCGGGTTATCCTCTGCCTGTTCGTAGGTTGCTCCACCAAGTAACGCGGCATATTCGTTTGATTTGAAATCAGACAGCCGCACGATCACGGGGCGTGGGTGGAAGGCGGCCGCGATCTTGGCGATACCCTCCGTCAGCATCTGAACGAAGAAGTCTGCGCCGCTTGTGAACGGTAATATGCGGTCCTTTATCTGTTGTTTGAGGTGCGTGTCGCTCAGCGTGTCCAGTTCTAACAGGGCCATGGGATGAACACCGATGGCGTGGGTGATGATAAATTCAATTCTCGCCAACCCGACACCGTCGCTTGGCAATATACCCATCTGGAATGCCTGTTCCGGATCGGCGGCATTGAGCATGATTTTGGTGTGGGGCCGGGGCGTCTCGCCGATGTCTTTCCGCTCGGTCTTGAAGGCGACGACACCTTCAAGCACGCGGCCGGTTTCGCCAGCCGAGCAATCAACCGTTATGATGTCCCCATCCCTGATCGTTGCGGTGCCATTTTCTGTCCCGACGATGGCCGGGATACCAAGTTCCCGTGCAACAATGGCGCTGTGGCAGGTGCGACCGCCATGGTCAGTTACGATGGCGGCAGCCTGCTTCATGATGGGTTCCCAATCCGGGCTGGTGGTTTCCGCCAGCAGGATATCGCCGGGCTGGAAGGCCCCAAGATGGTTCTTGTCTGTCACATGACGTGCGGTGCCTGTGGCGATCTTCTTGCCGATGGCGCGACCAGATGCCAAAGTGGTGGCCTTGCCGGTCAGTCGGTAGCGGATGATTATGGCGGGATCAACCAGCGCCTGAACCGTCTCAGGCCGTGCCTGCAGGATATATAGGCGACCGTCGCCAGCGTCCTTGGCCCACTCGATGTCCATGGGCGTTGCGTGGCCATAGTGGTCGCTATAGTGCCGTTCGATTTGTACGGCGGTCTCGGCAAGCGCGATAATCTCGTCATCCTGCAGACAGAAGCGAAGCTGCAGGCTGTCTGGTACAGGAACCGTCCGTGTGTCCATGGTTGCGTCGGTACCCGTAACCACTTTCTGGTGCTTGCGGCCCAGTTTATGCTGGAATACGGCTTTATATCCGGCTGCAAGGCGGCCTTTATGGACATAATATTCATCAGGCTCGACAAGCCCCTGGACGATGGCTTCACCACAGCCGTAGGCCGCGCTGACAAGCACGCAGTTACGGAATCCCGTTTCCGGGTCCAGCGTGAACATCACGCCGGAACAGGCTTCGTCTGAGGCGACCATACGCTGCACACCAACCGACAGCGAGACCGTCATATGGTCGATCTTATGATCGATGCGGTAAGAAAGCGCCCGGTCGGTATAAAGGGAGGCATAGCAGCGCTTAACGGCATCCAGCAGGCTTTCAACCCCGGTGACCGACAGAAAGCTGTCATGCTGTCCGGCGAAGGAAAGCCCCGGCAGGTCTTCCGCCGTTGCGCTTGACCGCACAGCAACAGCGCATGCTTCGCCTTTGTCATTTGCCAAAGCCCTATAGGAATTCGAGATGGCGACAACCAGATCGTCCGGAAGGGCTGCTTCAAGAACCAGATTTCTGATGGCCTGGCCTATTTCAGCAAAGGTGTCCAGGTCCTGTTTTTTTAGCTGTTTGATCAATCCAGAGATCTGGGGCACTAGCCGGTTTTGGCTGAGGAAGTGTTTGAACCCTGCGGTGGTAATGGCAAACCCGTCCGGCACCGAAATGCCGGTTTCTGGCAGGCTTCGGGCAAGCTCACCCAAGGACGCGTTTTTGCCGCCAACGAGCGGGAGATCTTTGAGGGACAGGCGGTCGAAGGGCAACGTGAAACGGGTCATGGTGGGCTCCGATGTGTTTGGATGGCTGACATGGCCCTGTATCTTAGGTGAAGAGCCATGCTCTACCATTGACAGGGATCAATATTCAAATCTGGAGGGGGATGCGCCCCAGGCCAATGGCACCTGGAATTTAGAATAGAAAATATACGGTACCCGCGATCCACTTAGCATCCAAGCCAGAGTTTCCTCCTGCCGGTCAGCGTCGTGGGTCGCGGGCCCGTTCACGATAGATCATCACGTTCCTGATCCGACAGTCCAATCGGTGCCTTGACAGACACTTTCATGAAGAGTTTTTCAGGCCTCGCTCCTCACCGTGTCCAGCCACGATAAGCTGACCTTGGAGCAGTTTCATTGATTTTAATCAATGGATGATTTTTTCATCAGGCAGATGGCCTTCTGCAATCTTTTGACAGTCTGCTGTCGCCGATTGGCCCCGCTTGTCCCTCTGGAGCCTCTCTTTTTGACTGATCAATTTGCCCAAAACTGATCAGGATCAATGTGGGCTCCGATGTCGGGGCATAAAGTCTGCCATTGTCCACCGATTAAGAGGAGACCGTTATGGCCACAAGTAAGAACCTGACCCCGAGCGGAAATGGCGGTCGTCGCCTTTCCTTTTGGAACAATGATCCTTTTGAATCTCTTCATGACGATATGGATCGGCTTTTCAGCCGCTATCTGACCCCGTCTCTCCTGCATCGTCCGTCAGCTTTGCTGGGCAGTGACATGTCGGCCCAGAATTACGCACAGATGGACGTGCGCGAAAGCGATGAAGCGATTGATATCAAGGTTGATGTGCCTGGCATGGATGTCGATGACATCAACGTGACCTTGACCGACAAGACGCTCTTGACGATCCGGGGCGAGCGGAAGACAGAATCTGAAGAGAAGCTGAAAGACTTTTACCGTGTCGAACGCGCGTACGGCAGCTTCCTGCGCCGTATCGACCTGCCGGCGGAAGTGGACGAAAACAAGATCGATGCCTCTGTCAAACGCGGCGTCCTGAGCCTGCATTTGCCCAAGACGGCGCAGGCCAAAGCGCATGAGAAGAAAATCAAGATCAAAGCTTCATGAGCCTATTGCTCGACCTCCCTGAGCAGACTTGGTGGCGCTTTCGAGCGCCGCCTTTCTTTATTATATGACATTATCTGGCCAGGTGTTTTGCGATTTGCCCAAAGATCAGGGGCACGTTCAAACCATCAAGTTCCTAACCAAGTAAATGGCTTCAATCCGGGGGCAAGGTCAAGCAAAACCAAGTCGCTTTATGAGGGGCAGAAAGGCGACAATAGCCGGAGCAGCAGATCAGACCTAGTTGACGGGTATCACCTATATAGAGACGCCTGAGAGCTTAAGTTGCCGGCTGGTTGATGCTGGCCCACAATCTCGAAGTCAGCATAAACCTGCGTGGGCATTGCCATGACAACACCGTCGCTGAGAGCTTCTTCCAGCTCCTCAATTGAGAGCGAATCAGGCGGCTGAAATCCTAGGACCGCACAAAGCCTAGACGAGACATTTTTGATTGTGTCGAGATTTCTACAGCCCAAAATACAAGTATGTCAGCAGCAAAATGTGAAAGGCCCATGGGTCCATAACACGC
Source organism: Kordiimonas lipolytica (assembly GCF_042651265.1). GTDB lineage: Bacteria > Pseudomonadota > Alphaproteobacteria > Sphingomonadales > Kordiimonadaceae > Kordiimonas > Kordiimonas lipolytica. Next base: position 683,495 of record NZ_JBHSCR010000001.1, read on the forward strand.
TTCATATGTGGCGCGTAACTTTTCCCAGTCCACTGCTTACCAACTCGCAGGCAGCCTCAACAATTTTTCCGTCCAAGCGTATATCTGCATCCTTTTCCAACTCAGAAATGACCTTGCTACGACTTAACGGTACTCGATAGGTCCTTTTGCTAACCATCGCATGAATACTGTCGGCTACTGCAACAACCCTAACAGCCTCGGAAAGGAATTCGGCCTTCAAGCCTTGCGGATATCCAGACCCATCCATTCGCTCATGATGGTTGCGGGAAATGTCTGCAATCGTCTGGCTAAACCCTAGCCCCTCTAGTATCGACCATCCATGCTCTACATGTGTTTGTATAAGGCCATACTCTGCCGGTAAAAGCGCACTTGGCTTAGAAAGCAGTTGGGAAGGAATGGCATTTTTCCCAATATCATGGAGCAGAGCACCAAGATAGATTTCTTGAACATATGACTTTTCGAATCCTAGTCGTTCGCCAATCGCCTTGGAAATATCCGCTGTTCCTCTTAAATGATATGCCGTGTATGGATCCCGCATGTTTAGCAGAGAAACGAATGACCAAGCTATCTGTTCAGTTTTATACATCACGGTTCCAATTTTCATGGTTTGGCCAGCTTGATACCTTGATCACCTGCTGATCTGACCAACTAGCCAAAATTCAGTATCACGCTATTGAACGACTGATCGATGCATCATGCGCCTCTTTAGTTGGATGGCGAAAAAACTGCTCCAGAGCAGACCATGTCGACCCCTGACCCGTCTCAATCTCGATTCCAGACGAAACTATCTCGAATATGGTTCCATGCATGGTGAACACGAAATGGTGGAGCAAACTTGGGCAGTCATATTGATGGATTTCACTGTCCGCTAATCTGCGGCGAATAATCTTAATTAGTTCCGATTTTTCAACCTCATAATGGCTAAACGGCTTTAGACCCAACTGCGAGAGCCTATGTTTGGAAACTGTGTCATCCTCATAAATTTCAGACGAAAAATGCATGACGTGCCGAAAGCGGAGTAAAGCATATTTTTGTCGCTCTAATGCGTCCGTCGGATTTGCCGCAAACCGTTCAGACCAGCCTGTTTCATCTGTATGAGCATAATACGAAAAGAGCAGATCATTTCCGATGGTTGCATAGACGGGAGCCTGAAACGTGCGATTTGACGCTGGCACCCTTGATAGGGGTTTAAGTGTCTCGCTGGTTCCGAATCGAATAGTCATTTCTGCTCCAGAATATAACTTAAGAGAGATATTTCACGACCAACAATAGATTCATTTTCAGCAAGCCACAAGTAATCATCCAATGGCCATCGCCTTGTTCCTGGCGTGAATTGCCACAGCAATTGAACTTCCTATCTAATGGAGAAGAAATGCAGTAGTATTCATTCGATGATGTGGTGAAGGCAGAGTTTCGTATCAAGTAGTTGTCGCCTGTTGAAATGATGGGGTGGACTAATGCGCTTGATAAAGTCGGTTTCGATTCTTCTTATCATCTTCATCCTCGGCACACCTTCATCTTCGTCTGGTACCCCCTTGAAATCGGAGGCGGTCATTTTCGGGGGTGATGCCATGTACCCCCCTTTTGAGTGGCTGAGGGGCGAGAAGGCAGCAGGGTTTCATGTTGACCTTGCCCTCGCCATTGGTGAGGTGAGCGGACGCAAGATCGACTATAGGCTCGGGAGCTGGCCCGACATGGTGAAGGCCCTGGAGGCCGGGACAATAGATGTCCTGCCCATGCTTGTGTCGGAGGAGCGGAAAGCAAAATTTCTGTTCTCCTCAACCATCCACAATCTGGAACATGCTTATTACGCCCACCCCGGTGCCCCGACGGTACAATCTCTGCAAGACCTTCAAGGCAAAAGAATCGCCGTGGAAGATCTTTCTTATGCCCAAGCTAAACTGATGGGCAGCGATTTCGATCTTGTTCTGACCGATAGTACCCTGGATGCTCTCAAGACTGTATTATCCGGAAGTGCCGACTATGCCATCCTGGCAACAGCTACAGCGGATTACCTTTTGGACAGGGAACGCATCGGCCTTGTACGTGTCGGGTTACCGTTCTGGCCACAGGAGTATGCGTTTGCTGTTCGGAAAGACAGGCTGGATTTGGCTGTTTGGGTGCAGGACAGCCTCAACCGTGCCATCAGCGAAGGCCTTTACCAGGAAGTCTTTGATCGCTGGGAGGACCAGATCACTCCGTCAGCAACGACCTTTTCCGAAGCATTGGAAAGGGCTGCGATCATTCTTGTTCCGCTGGTTATGGTTGCTGGCCTTGGCTGGGCTTGGATCGTTCTGCTGCGGCGTACCGTTAGGGCCCGCACCCATGACTTGCAGAGTGAGCTCAAGAGGCGTGAGGAAGCGGAAGAACAGATAAGATATTTTGCTGATCACGACACCCACACAGATCTGCCGGAACTCCACCATTTCGTGGCACTGGCCAAGGAGCGCCTGTCCAATGAAACCGAGGCTTCAGATGCGAGGGAGGTGGCACTGCTCAAGTTGGCGGAACTGGAAGACGTGATTCAGACATTTGGCTATAACACGGAACAACAATTCGTAAGTATTTTCGCGCAAAGGCTCAGAGAGGCGAACTTTGAAGGAAAGGGATATCTGGGGCGCGGCATATTTATCGTGATGTGCCAAGCCGGCAAGCTGAAGCGCCGTCTCGACGCGCTATCAGGCCAAATTCAGATCGGTGACTTGAATATATACCCTCAGCTCATAGTAGGAGCGACTCGCTGGCCTGATCACAGTAGCAACTTCGAAAAGATCGTTCAGCGCGCGGAAACAGCACTCGCTGTCGCTAAGGCCCATAATCGTGACTGGGTGATGTATGAAAAAGCTTTCGAGCCAGATGAGTTGTCGATCAGGCTGGTCACGGATTTTCGGGATAGTGCGGGAAAGGAAATTTTTCCTGTTCTCCAGCCACAGGTGGACCTTAATACTGGCCGGGTCGTTGCTGCAGAGGCCCTTGTTCGCTGGCAGCATCCCGAGCTTGGAGTGGTGTCGCCAGCCAAGTTCGTGCCCGTCCTTGAAAAAGCCGGGCTGATTGGGCAGATAACCCGCAAAATGATCGAGAACTCGGCAAGGCTCAGCAGAAACCTGGCTGAGGCGGGGATAGACTGTATCATCAGTGTGAATGTGTCCGCTCAGGACGTGATTGCCGATGGGTTGGTTGACTTTTTGACGGACGAACTCGCGCGCCACGCTGTTCTGCCACGTGTCCGTCGTCAAAACATTTGGCACAAGTTGGGTCGCGGCTTAGCGGAGTATGGGCCTCGTCTTGGTGTTGATATTAAGCGGCGTGCATTTGGTGTTGCAAGCGCCGATGTTCGATGGTCTGTCGTTTGATCCTTTCGCGTTGTTTGATGATGGTCGCGGCCCTGCCGAAGTAGGCGTCGGCAGGGGTCACATTGTTCAGGCTCTCATGGTAGCGCTGGTGATTATAATGCTCGATGAAGGCCTCGATCTGGGCTTCGAGGTCGCCGGGCAGGAAGTAGTTTTCCAACAGGATGCGGTTCTTGAGGGTCTGGTGCCAGCGCTCGATCTTGCCCTGGGTCTGGGGATGCAGTGGTGCGCCCCGGACATGGCTCATGCGCTGCGCCTCGATATAGTCGGCCAGCTCGCCTGCAATATAGCTGGGACCATTGTCGCTGAGCAGTCGGGGTTTGTGGTGGATATGGGCCTGATCACAGCCTGAGGCCGCAAGCGCCATATCCAGCGTGTCGGTAACATCCTCGGCCCGCATGGTGGTGCAGAGCTTCCAGGCGATGATATAGCGCGAGAAGTCGTCGAGGATGGTGGAGAGATACATCCAGCCCCAGCCGATGATCTTGAAGTAGGTGAAGTCCGTCTGCCACATCTCGTTCGGTCGGGTCGTTTTGGTGTGGAAGGCTTCGGCGGCCTTGATCACCACATAGGCCGGGCTGGTGATCAGGTCCTGGGCCTTCAACAGGCGGTAAACCGTGGCTTCGGAGACGAAGTAATGCTTCTCGTCGGTGAAGCGCACGGCCAGTTCGCGCGGGCTGAGTTCACTATGTTCGAGCGCCATCTCGATGATCTGGTCCCGGATGTCGGCACCGATGCGGTTCCAGACCCGGCCCGGCGCCGAAGGCCGGTCCTCCAAGGCTTCCGGACCGCCATCGAGATAGCGGTCGTACCAGCGGTAGAAGGTCCGGCGGGCGATGCCGAGCCGGTCCAGCGTGCGTTTGGCAGGCAGGTGCGACTGCTCGACGAGCTTGATGATCTCAAGTTTTTCGGGTGCGGGATATCTCATGCCTCGTCGTCCCCATCCGCGATCATGCTTTTTTTAAGCAGGCGGTTCTCCAGCGTCAGGTCGGCGACGCATTCCTTCAGGGCACTCGCTTCGCGGCGCAGGCCCTTGACCTCATCAGTGGTGGCGGCACGGGCGGTATCCCCCGTCAAGCGCCGCTTGCCGGCTTCCAGGAATTCCTTCGACCAGGTGTAATACAGGCTCTGGGCAATGCCTTCCTTGCGGCACAGTTCGGCAATGCTGTCATCACCGCGCAGGCCTTCCAGCACGATCCGGATCTTGTCTTCCGCTGAGAAGTGCCGCCGGGTCGCGCGGCGAATGTCTTTGACCACCTTCTCGGCGGTCGCTTTGGGCTTGGAGGATTTGGCTCTCATCTTCGTTCCTTCGTCTCTACGACGAGACCCAAATCCTCCTTAACTTGCAACCCTAATTCTGTGCCATAGGCGCTGACGGGGGACACAGGTCCTGAATGTCGTCCTCAGGGCAGTCATATCGGAAGTAGCCAACGGAAGCCGTGGGTTCACCATCAGTGTTTCTAAGCGGCAGAAGAAGGCCACTATAGCGCACCTTTTCGCCCTTGGAAGTCTCCACCATCTCATCGGTCACGCACCCCAAGCGATAATTCTTCAACGAGACAAAGAGGTCGTGGTACTTTTGCCGTAACTCTCCCGATAAGTGATCGACAAAGTTGTCAGCAATAATGTTTCGGCTCCACATTCGGTCATGAGCATTGCCCATCAAAAGAATGGAAAGCGTACCCTATGCCGTTCCTGTGCCGAGGGCTTTTGGTTTCTGCGGCTTCGGTGATTATAAAAGTAAGCAATCGATTACAAAAGCCGTCAAGGCAATCCTTGTATGCGGCGGCTGAAATGACGGTTCTTGTGGGCGGCATGCAGATGCTGGGCGCCAATCATGGGGGGCGAAGCATGGTGTGTTTACGGGCCGCGAAGGTGCCCTGACGACCGACTTCTTTGTCAATCTGACGGACATGGCCAATGAATGGGTGCCAACGGGCAGCAACCTCTATGAAATTCGTGACCGTGCGAGTGGCAACGTCAGATGGACAGCTACCCGAGCTGACCTTGTGTTCGGTTCGAACTCTATTCTGCGGGCGTATGCCGAGGTTTATGCCCAGGACGATAATGCGGAAAAATTCGTGAAGGACTTTGTCGCCGCCTGGATCAAAGTGATGAATGCCGAACGGTTCGATCTGGTCCAATAACAGGGAAATAGGGGTGCTGCTCCCAGCGGGGCGGCACCCTTTCTTGCCAAATCCTATTTATGGGCGATGGGCTTGTCCGTGAAGATATAGTCCCTGAGTTCTTTATCGAAACTAGGGTCTTTGCGCCTGATCCACTCAAGAACCATGGCTGCATGCTCTTTTTCTTCGTCGCGGTTGTGCGCCAGGATCGCCCGAAGGTCTTCATCCTTGCAGGTGTCAACCCGCTGGTTGTACCAGTCGACCGCCTCCAGTTCCTCGATCAGCGATGTGAGGGCGCGGTGCATGTCCCTCGTCTCATCGGACAGGTCTGACATGGCTTCACGGTATCCGGCTTCTGACATAGATAACCCCTTTTGTCTCAGTTTGGTTTCTTCGGTCATAGGCCTTTCATACCGCAAGTTTGACGTGTATCAATAAGACTTTGTTGAACATTGTGCTATCCTTCGCCATTCCGTGCAATTGGATAGCGCCAAAGGGCGAAACAGTTCGCCTTAAACCTTAAAGGGCGAAAAGGAAGAAACAGTGATCTCCTTTCAGCAGGCAAAAAATGACCCCGCATGCTGTTTCGACCATCCTGCGGATGTGGTGACAAGCGCAGACTTGTCAGATGAACAGAAAATCGAAATTTTGCAGCGCTGGGAATATGATGCCAGTGAGGAAGCTGTGGCTGAGGAAGAGGGAATGCGGGGTGCCAAGGAAAGCCTGTTGCGCGAGATTGTCCTGAGCCTGAATGCCCTCACGGGCGGCCTGGACCTGAACACTGTTAGCCCCAATAAACATCATGGTATTCCCGATTCCGCGATCAAATCTGTGAAGTAATTGAACAAGGTTGCGTGTTGCTGTTCAAGCTAATTGAGCGTCGCTATTTTCCCAGGAGGACAAGATGAACACACCTTTGAAGGACACTGAAATCATTCATGAAGCTGTTGGTGTTTTCCAAGGCCCTGATGAATTACAGGCTGCAATGGATGATTTGCAGGAACATGGCTTTATGCGGCAGGAGATCAGCATTCTGGCTTCGGACAAGGTTGTGGAAGAAAAACTGGGCCATATCTACCGCCGCGTCGAAGAGGCGGAAGATGATGCCGCAGCCCCGCGCACGGTTTTCGTGAGCAACGAGACTCTCGGGGAAGCCGAGGCTGCCCTTGTTGGTGTGCCGTTTTACCTGGGCGCTATGGCCGCAACAGGAGCTGTTGTGGCATCAGGAGGAACTTTGTTGACAGTGCTTCTGGCTGCCGGTGCTGCGGGTGGCGCTGGGGCCGCGATTGGTGCCCTGCTCGCCAGGCGGGTGGGGCAACACCATGCTGACTTTATCCAGGAACAGCTGGATCATGGCGGCTTGCTTTTGTGGGTGCATCTTCGGTCAGCGGAGAAAGCGGAACTGGCGAAAGAGATTCTGGAACGCCATTCCGGGCGTGACATTCATTTTCATGACGTGAAACTGTAGAGATTATGGAAACGTCATTATGGCCTCCCTTCATAGCGGCGACCCTTGCTGCGATTGTGACGACTATGGGGCTTGTGGCCATCCGACGTTTCCAGGCCTGGGCCGAAAGCTACAGCGTCTATTTCGCATCTTTCGCGGCAGGCGTGCTGATCTCCGTATCTTTCCTTCATATCGTGCCGACGGCTATCGGCATGAGCCCATATGCACCCATTTTTTTGTTGATGGGTTATTTTCTTCTCTATGCCTTCAACCGGTTCGTGGCGGGCTATGTATGCAGTCGCCCCGACTATGTCAGTGCGGGGCTCGGTCTTGTTCCCATGTTGGGTATCGGACTGCATTCCTTTATCGACGGTATGGTTTACAGCGTGACCTTTTCGGTCAGCATCTTCACCGGCAGCATGGCGACCCTTGGCATGATCTTGCATGAATTCCCGGAAGGCATTGTCACCTATGTGCTCCTCAGGAAAGGCGGGTTCGCGGAACGGTCTGCGCTGAAGTGGGCTTTTCTTGCCGCAGCGCTGACGACACCTGCGGGGATGCTTCTGTCATTCCCGTTTGTCACCGACATCGGCAAGCCGCTGTTGGGGGATTGCCTGGCCCTGTCGGCCGGCGCGCTGATTTATGTGGGTGCCAGTTACCTGCTGCCGGAAGTGGAGCGGCAGTCTCGCAGATATAGTGTCGCGGCATTGGGGGCGGGGGTTTATGCCGCGCTGTTGATAGTCCTAAGCGGCGCCTAGAGCGGCCGACTTGCTGCGATAGAGCGATCCGATCTTTATGGGTTGACCTGCCCAAGTTGCTTTGGCCGTATTGGGTCAATTTGGGTCTTTGAAATAGCAAAGGATGACGTCGGCTACGCTATAGCAAAGCCGACGTTAGAGTTTCTGGTGTATCGAGAAAAGTTTGATAGTATTTAGACGTTAAGTCATTCCTTCTTAGTTTCGGCCTGAATAAGGATTTGAGTGAACCCCTCATCCACAAAACCTTTGATTTCCCTTGGGTGCATCAATCGGAGTACTGCCTCAAGATGAGACCAAGGTAGCTCGATATGGTCCAGCGGACCTTTCACCTGATAGAGGCTGTTGGCGGTTCGTACATTGTTGCCATCAACCTCAATGACAGGCGATGACCGAAAGGCGTCGCCAGAGCGGAAGCGCTGGAATTTATCTTCAATCACGGAACCGCATAGCAGGCGCAAGTTTTTGTGATGCTCAGGAGCATCTGTAAAGGAAACAAGGCATGCGTCTTTGATGATACCATCATATATTTTGTTCATGTCTTGCCTTCCTCAAAACCAGTTTGTGGCTTCAGAGATCAATCCTGCTAGCACGAGCAGAATGTGATAACCGCCCTTTGCGGCTTGTTCAAAGAGCCACGCAATGAACTCTTTGTGGCAGGTGGTGAGATATTCGGCTGTCACTGCCTTTAGGGGCTGTGTGCCAGCGATTTTAGGCGTAGCAGTAGCGTGAGAAGCAGTCATTGGTGCCTCCTTTGGCGAGTCGTGGATAGGGGTGGTTAGTGAAGGTGGGTGGTTTTGAGCGGGTGGTGAGCCTGCTGACAAAGAACCCTGCTCACATCTTGAATGCCTTTCAGGCCATGGCTGAGCATATGATGGAGTGGACTTTGATCCTGAAAAGCGGGATTGTTCGACTTGAGCCACCGGACGGCTGAAGTGGTCGTGGTGCCCAATAGCTTCAACTGCCGATTTACTTCGATGACGCAAGCAAGGCGAAGATAGGTCTCCTTGCTCAGCTCAGTGAAAGCCCGCTGTTGCCATAACTGAAAGGTATATTCGTCTTTGAGGCCGGTCAGTGTGAATTGCTCGCTGTCAGACAATGCCCAACCGCGCATGATTGTGAAGGAAAGTTCAATGGCAAGTTTCTGATGGAAAGGGTCTGCCGGCAACAGTTTGGGGGCTGTTTGCTTTGCGTATTTCATCCGGGTCATTTCTTATTCCTTGTCTGTCGTGGCTCGTGGGTGGTTGAATTCAGCCTTCAATAGCCGCTCGAAAGCTGAACCGTCTTTTCGGGTCAGGTTGGGGACGTAGCGGCTGTAGACTTCGAACAGCATTTTGGTGTTGCTGTGGCCCATCTGGCGGGCAATCCATTCGGGGTTCTCACCAGCGGCAAGCCAGAGTGTGGCGGCGGTATGGCGTGTTTGGTAAGGGCGGCGCGAGGTTAGGTTGAGATGTCTCAACAGGGGATACCAAACACGTTGTGTGACATTTCGATTGTGGAGTGGTGTTCCCTCGCGAGTCGCAAAGACGAATCCCGAAGTGTTGGCAGTTTGCTCATATAGGGCTTGCAGGCAGTCATAGACCTGTGAACACATGTCCACTTCACGGGACGATCCATCCGTCTTCGTATCAACGAGCTTGCCCTGTACCAGCGCTTGCCGGACGAGAATTTGCCTCCTATCAAAGTCCACATACTGCCATTGCAAACCATCGATCTCACTAGAGCGTAGACCTGTAAAAAAGCGCACTGTGTAGTAAGTTCGGAAGTCGGCTCTGACTGTTTCAAGAATCGATTGAACTTCCTGCAGCGTAAAGGGGTCGACCTTTGGCTTTGTCTCCCGCAGTCGCTTGATGTTGACCCAGGGATTCTTAAAATCATGTCGGTCAGCGGCTTCCATCAGGATCATCCTGAGAGGGATCAGAATATGATTGACCCGCGATGCCGATAAAGTCTCTGATTTGTGGCCGGGCTGTTCCGCAAGATAAGCCCGGAATTTCAGGATTAGGGCTTTGTCGATTTCGTCGAGTCTTTTATCCCTGAAATAGGGGATAATGTAGCGATCCAGTGTCAGGCGGGTGACGTCCCGATATGACTGACGCCACTCGACCTCTTTTTCTGCAAACCATATATCTGCAAACTTTTCGAAGGCATAAGGTGCTGACCTTTTCTCAGCCTGCCTTTGTTGTTGAGCGGCAAATTTTGCTGCAGAGCGACCATCTGGGAAATAGTTGAGATAATTAAAGGTGCCGAGTGTCATTTCAGCTTCCATGCGTTTGAGGAGCTGTTCGGCCTTTCTTCGATTGGCCGGCGTATCTTGCACGCCTGTGTATTCTTTGTATCGGGCCCCTCGATATCTGAAATCGATATACAGGCGACCACTACGTGATCCGATCGTTGCCATGCTACACCGCCAGGCTAGAAAAGTTGGTGGGCACGCTTGGTTGGGCACACATGTCTTTCTCGATTGTTTCCCAGAGATAGAGAATCTTGCGGCCGCCAAATGGTCTGATGTAATGCACACCCTCAAGAAGAACGCTGTCCTTCAAGCGTTCACGAATGGTGCGGACGTCATACTTGATTCTGCTAGCCAATTCTTCTGTGGTTAAGTATGTTGGGCTCATCTTTTGGAACTCCCACGCTTGAAATGATGTCTGTACGCATCAAAATATGAAGCGTGTTGATGCTTGTCAACATCAAATGATGTTCAAACACATCATTTGATGAACAAAGGTGCGCAATGATTCGGTTTCGCTTAAGGGAATTGATGGCAGACAAGGGCTTTAACGAGGATCGCAAGATCACGTTTGAGGAAGTGTCGCGTGAAACGGGGATACATCGCACCACCCTGACGAAGGTGGCGAACCAAAAAGGCTATAACGCTTCAACCGACATTATTGATAAGCTATGTAGCTACTTCCAAGTGCCTGTACAGAAGATTATTGAGCATGTTCCAGACAGGGAAGGCTAATGAGTATAGGGCTCATTTTCGTTGGGCTAGATTTATCACTTGATTAGAGACGGGTCCCAATATGGTCCCTTTTTTGGTCCCACAAAGGAAAAGGGCCTAGGAAATGCTTCCTAAGCCCTTGTAAAATTTGGTGGAGCCGAACGGGATCGAACCGTCGACCTCTACACTGCCAGTGTAGCGCTCTCCCAGCTGAGCTACGGCCCCGTGTCTGGGTGCCCGGGAACCCCGGAACGGCGCGGACTATAGAACTGGCCCAAGGTCCGCGCAAGCAAAAAAACAGCGCATTGGAAATCAGCTTCAGAGGCCCCAGACAAGAGGCCTCCCGCCGGGCTGTTTTTAGGAATCGTCGTCCGCCAGCGATGTATCGACCATGGAGCTGACTTCATCGTCATCATCGTCGTCGAGGCTGACATCCGACAGATCGTCGTCATCAACGTCGAGATCATCATCGTCGTCGTTTGCTTCTGGCTCTTTTTCTTTCTCTTCGGCGACCGGCAGCGGCTGCTTGGTCTTCAGAATTGGCTCAGGTGTCCATTCGTTGCCGCAGTCGATGCAAACCACCGGATCGTCTTTTGTCAGGTCGTAAAAGCGTGTGCCACATTTTGGGCAAGTGCGCTTAGTGCCCCATTCGGGTTTAACCACGATTCTCTCCTTCGCGTTCATTTGCCGCGTCAGCATTTCTCTATCGGCCCTTGCGTTTTGAATGCAATTCGGCCAAGAATTCGGCGCTTCCCTTGCCATGATCGGTGGCGCCTGTCAAAGCTTTTACTCTTCGAACCCTGTCTATAGTTGGAAATGCTCCGTGCCAAGTCTTAATTCCAAGCCGAACGAACCGCTCACCGGGACAGTCAAGGTACCCGGCGACAAGTCGATCTCCCACCGGTCGTTGATGCTGTCTGCGTTGGCGGTGGGTGAAAGCCACATTACGGGGCTTCTTGAAGGTGAAGATGTGCTGGCGACGGCGGATGCCATGCGCGCCATGGGCGCAAAGCTTGAGCGACTCGGCGACGGTGAATGGCGGGTCCATGGTGTGGGTGTCGGCGGTCTGATGACACCGGACGATATTATCGACATGGGCAATTCAGGCACCTCAACGCGCCTGATCATGGGGTTGATCGCAAGCCATGACATCACGGTGACCATGACCGGCGACGCAAGCCTGCGCGGCCGCCCGATGGGCCGGGTGATGGTGCCGCTTGCGGATGTTGGTGCCACGTTTGCGGCCCGCGAAGACAAGTTCCTGCCGCTGACGATCACCGGGACAAACGACCCGATGCCGATCGATTACACGCCGCCGATGGCCAGCGCGCAGGTGAAATCTGCCGTGATGCTGGCGGGGCTCAACACGCCAGGAACCACCACTGTGCGCGAGAAGGTGGCAACGCGCGATCACACGGAACGCATGCTCAGCGCCATGGGTGCGGATATCAGCGTGACGGAGGAGGACGGCCTCCGGGTTGTGCGCCTGAAGGGCCAGCCAGAGCTGAAGCCAATCACGCTTGAGGTGCCGGGCGATATTTCGTCTTCCGCTTTCCTTTTGGTGGCGGCTTCGATCATTCCAGGGTCTGATGTGACGATTGAGAATGTGGGCATGAACCCCTTGCGCACCGGCATTGTTGATGCGCTGAAGGCCATGGGCGGCAATATTGAAATATTAAACGCTCGCACGCTGGGCGGTGAGCCCGTGGCGGATCTGCGGGTGCTGTCGGCGACCCTCAAGGGCGTCACCGACCTGCCGGTTGACCCGTCGACCATGATTGACGAATTCCCGGTGCTGTTCTGCGCCGCTGCTGTGGCCGAGGGCACGAGCCGGTTTACGGGTCTTGAGGAGCTCAGGGTCAAGGAATCGGACCGACTGGCCGTGATGGCAGCTGGCCTGAAGGCCAACGGGGTGGACGTGACAGAATTTGAAGACGGGCTTGAGATCAAGGGTGCTGGCGGCAAGGTGCCGGGTGGCGGCATGGTCGAGACGCATCTCGATCACCGGATCGCCATGGCTTTCTCGGTGTTGGGGCAGATGGCGGAAAGCGCCATCACCATTGATGACGCTGCCCCCATCCAGACCAGCTTCCCCAGCTTCATCGACTTGATGACCGGCCTGGGCGCGGGCATGAGCTTATACTCAGACAGATAGATAGTCTTTTTCGTCCAGATGATTCGACAGGTGTTCTGCAAAACCACCCCATGTCAACCAACCCGATGTTTGCGGATGAAGGATTCGGCTAATTCTGAATTGGAAACTGATGGAGGTGAAGTCGGTAGGAGATTCGGATCTGGCGAAATCCCAAAGGCTTTGAATTTGCAGGGAAATTTCTACAAAAGTAGTAGCTGAAATAAAGTAATATTTTAGTTTTTCATCGGGCGTGTAATCGCTAGGCCAGCGTCGATTTTCTCTTCCAACATATTCCGAAATTTCGTCAGAAAGTCGAGACTTGCCGACTTGGATATTATTCAAAAGAGACATCATTCTTGACCGCGGTTGATTAGGCGCGAATTCAATGCAAGCTTTTACGGTACGTATTGACTCCATGGGCAGAACTGGAGGCTCGGGTCTAGAGGTGTTGTTACTTGCCATGACTTTGGCTTGCTCGAGGCACAAATTGGCATATCCGCTAAGATCATCCAGCGCATGAGCAAGTATAGAACGTTCTGCATCAAGCCGACCTTGTCGTTGTTGCTCCTCATGTAGTCCATTTTGACGAATCTGCAGATGCAGATACAAGACTGTTGAGGCGGCAGCAATAGCAGCGATCAAAGAACCAGCTAGGGCCTCGTGCTGGTAAATCCAATCCAGCAAACCTGATTTGGTACCAAATAAATAGAGGACACCGGAGAGCACTATCCCGGTAAAGATGCCGAAGATATAAAAGTGTATGTTGTCTAAAAGCTTTTTCACAAGTGCCCCCTCTTGTTTGCCAACAAGTGGAGGCACATCGCTATTAGATGTCAACCCTAGCTTCAGTTTTCTGCCTTGAACTCTGCGAAGGTTACAATGTGGCCGCCGGGCTCCCGGTACCCGATCTCGGTCGCGCCATAGAATGTCTCTCGCCGCGACATCACAATTTCAAAGCTATCGCCCAGCGCTTTCGCGACGGCATCGATATCCGGCACGGTAACAAACAGCAAAACGGGCGACCCGCCTTCGATGTCCGTATCTGCCGCAATGCTGGTTCGGGTCTGATACATAAGGTCAATCTTGCCGTCTGAGATGATCGCAAATCCAAGGTGGTCTTCTTCCGGCACTTCGGTGGTCACCTTGAAACCGATTTTTTCAAAGAAGGTGATGGAAGGTTCGATCCTGTCCACGGGCAGGACGGGGGTGATGCTGTCGATCATCGGGTCGGCTCCATATGCTTGTGTGGCACCAGTTGTCAAAAGGCCTGCCAGCGCCAGTAGAATGATTTTCAAATTCATCTAAATGTTCCTGTTTTGTTCACTTATATCAGCAGGCGAAAAAAGAGTCGAATCCTTTGTGCCAAACTTTTTCATGCTGGCGCAACGGGGCCATTATTCCTATAAACCGGCGAACGCAGGAAGGGTGATTCGCAGTGATTATTGCAATTGACGGCCCGGCAGCAGCCGGAAAGGGTACTTTGGCGCGGCGGCTGGCGGCCGAGTTCGGCTTTGCCTATTTGGACACGGGCGCGCTTTACCGGGCGGTTGGGCTGACGCTTCTGAAACGCGGGATTGACCCAGCAGATACCACGGCCGCGGAAGACGCTTCAGCCAACCTTGACCTCAGTCTTTTTGATGATCCTGAGCTGCGGGCAGAAGCTACGGGTGGGGCGGCATCCAAGGTTGCGGCCATGCCCCGCGTTCGCGCTAACCTTCTGGATTTTCAGAAGAATTTCGCTGCGAATCCGCCAGGCGGGAAAAAGGGGGCGGTGCTGGACGGCCGGGACATTGGCACCGTGGTGTGCCCGGACGCTGATCTGAAGCTGTTTGTTACCGCGAGCGCAGAGGTGCGCGCGGAGCGCCGCAGGCTTGAGATGGAAGGCCGTGGCCAGGCGGCCGATTTTGATGCTATACTCGCTGACGTTCGCGCACGGGACGAGCGGGATATGGGCCGAAAAGATGCCCCTTTGAAGCCCGCCGAAGATGCCCTCTTGCTTGATACAAGTAATTTGGATATAGACGCCGTGTTTTTACGGGCGGCCAATCTTGTCAAAGACAGGTTGACGCCCCAATAGCCGAAGACGCTTCCACGCGGTCCCGATGGTCAGGCCCCAGGGCTTGCCCGAGCGGGATCATTTTGTTGTTGGTGTTAGAGGCTTCCGAAGTTCATGAAAAAGGTGGGATGGTCCTGTCTTTAGATACCCCTTCGGAAGAAGACCGCCGGAGCCAACCGGCAGGCAAAGAAATATATATGTTGAAAGGAAGACATACATGTCTGAAGCGGCAAAAATGCCGAGCGTTTCCGATTTTGAAGCGCTTCTGAATGAAACTCTGCCAACTGAAGACGAAGGCTTTGAAGGCCGCGTCGTAAAAGGCACCGTCGTTTCCGTTGAAAACGACTTCGCAATTGTGGATATCGGGCTCAAAGCTGAGGGCCGCGTTCCACTCAAAGAATTTGCTCCGGCCGGTAAAGCTGCTGAGATCAACGTTGGTGACACTGTAGAAGTGTACGTTGACCGCGTTGAGAACGCTCTTGGCGAAGCGATCCTGTCTCGCGACAAAGCCCGCCGTGAAGAAGCCTGGACTGAGCTTGAAAAAGCGTTTGAAGGCGATGCCCGCGTTGACGGCGTTATCTTCGGCCGCGTTAAGGGCGGCTTTACCGTTGACCTCAACGGTGCTGTTGCGTTCCTGCCAGGTTCTCAGGTTGATATCCGTCCGATCCGTGACGTAACGCCTCTGATGAACATCGAGCAGCCGTTCCAGATCCTGAAAATGGACCGTCGTCGTGGCAACATCGTTGTTTCCCGCCGTGCCGTTCTCGAAGAGGATCGTGCAGAGCAGCGCGCTGAACTGATGGGCAAGCTTGAGGAAGGTGATGCTGTTGAGGGTGTTGTTAAGAACATCACTGACTACGGTGCCTTCGTTGACCTGGGCGGCATTGACGGCCTCCTGCACGTTACCGACATCAGCTGGCGTCGTGTGAATCATCCTTCTGAGGTTCTCTCCATCGGTGAGACCGTGAAGGTACAGGTTGTTCGCATCAACCCAGAAACTCAGCGCATCAGCCTTGGCATGAAGCAGCTGGCTGCAGACCCATGGGAAGGCATCGAAGCCAAATACCCAGTGGGTGCCAAGTTCACCGGTACAGTGACCAACATCACCGACTATGGTGCCTTCGTTGAGCTCGAGTCCGGCGTTGAAGGCCTCGTACACGTTAGTGAGATGAGCTGGGTTAAGAAAAACGTACACCCTGGCAAGATCGTATCCACCAGCCAGGAAGTGGAAGTTATGGTTCTCGAGGTTGATCCTGCGAAGCGCCGTATCTCCCTCGGCCTCAAGCAGTGTGGCGAGAACCCATGGGAAGCGTTCGAAGGCAAGTACCCACAAGGTACTGAAATCGAAGGCGAAGTTAAGAACATCACCGAATTCGGTCTGTTCATTGGCCTCGACGGCGACGTTGACGGCATGGTTCACCTCTCGGACCTCGATTGGGAGCGTTCCGGTGAAGAAGCCATCCAGGACTACAAGAAAGGCGACACTGTTAAAGCCGTTGTTCTGGACGTTGACACCAAGAAAGAGCGTATCTCCCTTGGCATCAAGCAACTGTCCGGTGACCCATTTGCCAATGTTTCTTCCAAGAAGAAAGGCGAGCAGGTTACCTGTGTTGTTAAAGCCGTTAACGACAACGGTATCGAAGTTGAAGTTGGCGACAGCGGCGTAACTGCCTTTATCCGTCGTTCCGACCTCGCTCGTGACCGCGCTGACCAGCGCCCAGAGCGTTTCGCTGAAGGCGACAAGGTTGATGCCATGGTAACTGGCATGGACAAAGGTTCCCGCAAGATGAACCTGTCCATCAAGGCCCTCGAAGTTGCAGAAGAAAAAGCTGCTGTTGAGCAGTATGGTTCTGCCGACTCCGGTGCCAGCCTCGGTGACATCCTTGGTGCTGCGCTTGAGAAAGCCAAAGAAGACAAGTAATCGGATTTCCCTTCGGGGACCTGATTTGAAGGCCGCTCCATTTGGGGCGGCCTTTTCTTTTGCCTGCTTGCTGCCTTTACTGAAACCGGGTCTGGTTTCAGGTATCAGGAACGGACAAATCCGTGTCCTGATTATGTGTCGAATCGATTCTTCTTGTTAAAAACTCTTTTAATTGAAAGGCTTATCTTGACGACAGCGTCATCAGATGGCACTTTTGGAAAAAGCACATTAGGTACCCGGGTTTTGAGTGCACAAGATTTTGGCCCCCAGGGGAGGACGCAGATGATCAAATCTGAGTTGATTGCAAAAATAGCTGAAGCCAACCCCCATCTCTATTATCGGGATGTTGAGCGCATTGTTTCCAAGATTTTCGATGAAATTACAGCAGCCCTTTCGCGCGGTGATCGTGTGGAACTGCGCGGCTTCGGGGCATTTTCCGTAAAGGAGCGCCCAGCCAGGGTTGGTCGCAATCCTCGCACTGGTGAAAAGGTGGAAGTTGCCGAAAAGCGGGTTCCTTATTTCAAGACCGGTAAAGACCTTCGCGAGCGCCTGAACTCCTGATCAGGGCGCTCAAACCACACCCACAGATGTATGAAAGACTGACATGGCACAGTCGCTCGCCAGCTTGATTCGCCGCCTTTTCTGGATTTTGCTGGCGCTTTTCCTGATTCTTTTCTCGGTCAACAACCGGGGCCCGGTGCAGCTTAGCTTCGAGCCTTTCGAATTCAATTTCCCTGTTCCGGCCTTCCTGCTGGTTTTTGCCGGAATCTTTATCGGCCTGATGCTCGCGGCCGGGGTAACGGGGTGGCTGCGGCTTAAGGGGTTTGCCAGGCGCAGGCAGGCCGAACGCCGCGCGTCTTTTCTTGAAGATCAGGTTTCTGCGCTTTCGGAAGACGCACACAAGGCGAAAGCCGGTGAAGCACACAAGGCTGCGGCAATCGGCGCAGGTGGGAATGACAGTGAAGCCTTGCCAAACCGGGTGAAAGACGAGTAAGTCCTGCATCCATCCCCTGTCTGCCGGTGACCGAAGAAAGGATGCCCCATGAAGCCAAGTGACCGCATTTTCTGTGCCCTTGATACAACCGAGACTGCATCTGCGGTGGCGCTTGCAAGAAAGCTTCAGGGAACAGTCGGCGGCGTCAAGCTAGGGCTTGAGTTTTTCTGCGCCAATGGGGCTGATGGCTTCAAAGCTGTGGCTGAGACAGGCATGCCGATCTTCCTTGATCTCAAGTTTCATGACATTCCCAACACGGTGGCCGGTGCCATTCGTGCCGTTGCGCCCCTTGGTCCCAAAATCCTGACGATCCATACCCAGGGTGGGCCTGAGATGATGCGCCGCGCGGCTGAGACAGCGGCTGAAGATGCAGAAAAGCATGGTCATGACAAGCCGTGGGTGGCCGGTGTGACAATCCTGACCAGCATGGACGATGATGACCTTAAGGCAATCGGGGTGAACGACCCGGTTGCTGATCAGGTGGCGCGTCTTGCAGCCCTCGCACACAAAAGCGGGCTAGACGGTATGGTATGCAGCCCGCGGGAGATCGCCCTGGCGCGTGCGGCAACATCAACGGATTTCAAACTGGTGGTGCCGGGCATCCGACCGGCTGGCAGTGCGGCAGGCGACCAGAAGCGGGTGATGACACCTTCGGATGCGGTTTCGGCAGGCGCTGATGTACTGGTGATCGGGCGCCCGATCACCCAGGCGGACGATCCGGCTGAAGCCGCCCGGTCCATTGCCGCAAGCATTAACAGCTAGCGGGCCTGACGTCATGGTGCGCGTGAAAATCTGTTATCTGCACATAGGGGCCGAAAAAACCGGCTCCACCAGCATACAGGCTTTCCTTCAGGCAAACCGCCGCCGACTCGCAGACCTTGGGTATCTGTTTCCCCGCACGCCGGGCGATGACAACCAGCCTGCATTGGCGGCTTACGCGATGGCGGATAGCAGCCGCCAGAACCTGATGGCCCAGGTGCGTGTTAAATCAGATGAAGAGCTGGAAGCTTTTCGCGCGCATTTTAGCGCCGCCCTGAAAGCGGAGGTGGCTGACGCGGCACCAGAGCGAATAGTGCTGACCAACGAGCATTGCCATAGCCGCATTGAAACGGCGGAAGAGCTGCAGCAATTGGCGGACCTGTTGCATTCTCTGGCTGAAGAGGTCCGCATCGTCTTCTATATCAGGCGGCAGGATCAGGCGGCTACCAGCCTCTATTCCACGGCGCTGAAGGTTGGCCAGTACCGCAAGAAACCCGACCTGACGATCAAAGGTGATCTGCCTGTCGCGTTTGATTATTGGCGAACCTGCCGGCTCTATGCTGATGTATTTGGGAAAGAGGCCATGCGGGTCCGGCTTTTTGACCGGAAGCGGCTGGTTGGCGGCGACCTGATCACCGACTTTTGCGAGATTCTTGACTTGCCTTCGGAACAGGGCTGGTCCCTGCCCGCCACAAAAAACCGGTCGCTTGGCAGACTGGGGCAGCGATTCCTCGCGGCCTTCAACCAGAAACGGCAGGACCGATTCGGCGAGCAGTCGGAGCATTATCGCATGGCACTGGTTCGTATGCTGGACAAGCATTTTGCCGGCCAGGGCATCAAGCCTTCCCGGGGCGCCGCCGCGGCATTCCTGGATCATTTCAAAGAGGGCAATGAACAGGTCAGGGCGACTTATTTTCCCGATCTTCCTGCGCCCCTTTTCGGTGATGATTTTTCCATGTACCCGGAAAAGGAAGATGCCTGGATGCCAGGACCCTTTATGGCCTTTGACGCTGGGGCGCGTCTGTTTGTGGAACAGCAGAAAGAAATCGACCGGCTGAAGGCCGAAATCGCGGCTCTCAAGTCAGAAGACAACAGCTAGGGTTTTCCCCTTTATTGGACCCGTTCCAGAAACTGGCGCTGCTGCGAGAGAAACATAATCAACGACTTGTCGCCAACCACATGCGCTGTGCCGACGGCGACAAAAAATCTGCCTGGTTTGTTCATCAGGGCGGTCAGTTGGCGCGCCCAATCTTCGTTGCGACCGTAAAGCAGATGTTGGCCCAGGCCTTCCTTTTTCATCAGTTCGCCATTCAGCAAATTATCCAGCGTGGCTTCGTCACCCTCAAGCCAGGCGCTCTGAAGCTCGGTCATATAGGCTTTGACATTGACAGACTGCCGGAGCGCATCCACCAGCAGAGCTTTGTCCTGTGCGGGCGTCAGTTTGGCAAACAAACCTGCTTGTTGGGCCGCGGTTTCAATGCCGAGAATCGGTTTCCGTAGGCGAAGAGCCTCGCTGATCAGCGTCTGGTCAACGCCGCTTGCGGGGTCGTATCCCATTTTGGTGAGGCTAACGATGGTTAGCGACATGCCGGCATACCAGGGCCTGACATTCTGAAATGTGTCTGCCGGCAGGTCCATCTGACGTGCCAGTCGGCGAACGTCATTATAGATGCCGTCGCCGACAATCTGCCGCATGGTCATCCCCAGCGGTAACTTGCCAGCATCCTGAAACAGTGGCCCGGCCTTCTCAAGCTCGCGGTCGTCAAGCTCTACCACAAGGGCGTCGGATGTGCTGAACGCGTTGGTAATACCGGCATTGGCCCAGGTTGTGCCTTCCTGGAGCATATGCAGCGTGCCGAAAATATAGACTTCCGTGTCGTCATCCGCCACGCGCCACAAGGCAGGCGCGGCCGCCGCCTGAAGGCTCAGACCAAAGATGGATATAAGGATGAGAACAAGTCGTTTCATGGTTACTCCTGATGACACGATTGGATTCTATCTTCCCATGGTGTTTCAATAGATACAAGCAAGCCCTATACCGAATCTGAACAGAGCCATGAATCTGCTTGCAAACGGCAGCTTTCGGCGTTATACAGCGCGCTTCATCGAACCGTCCGGCCAGTAAAGGGCTGCCGTGGCTGTTCAGTTATGTCGGAACTTTTAGTTTAAGTAAGGACAAAAAATGCCCAAGATGAAGACTAAATCGAGCGTTAAAAAACGCTTCAGCTTAACCGCTTCTGGTAAAGTTCGTGCCAACCAGGCTGGTAAACAGCACGGTATGATCAAGCGCACCAACAAGCAAATCCGTAACCTCCGTGGCACCACTGTCCTTTGTGACGCTGACGCTACGATCGTTAAGAAGTTCATGCCCTACGGCTAAGCCGTATCGGGCCCTTCAGGTTTAGGAGAAATATACCATGGCACGTGTTAAGCGCGGTGTAACATCGCACGCTCGTCACAAGAAGGTCCTCGAGGAAGCTAAAGGCTACCGGGGCCGTCGCAAGAATACCATCAAAGTTGCTCGTCAGGCTGTTGAAAAAGCCGGCCAGTACGCATACCGCGACCGCAAAGCCAAGAAGCGTAACTTCCGCGCTCTCTGGATCCAGCGGATCAACGCCGGTGCGCGCGCTCTCGGCCTGCCATACGGCCAGTTCATGCATGGTCTGAAGCTCGCTGGTGTAGAGCTGGACCGCAAAGTACTGAGCGACCTTGCTATTCACGAACCAACAGCTTTTGAAGCGCTTGTGGATCAGGCTAAGGCCGCCCTCGCCAACTAAGGCTGGTTTGCGACAGCAAACACCAAGACTTTAAAGAGGGCCTGGCCGTTGGCGGGGTCCTCTTTTTATTTGCTTGTCTCCCCATTATGGGCCAAGTGAAACAAACCTTTGTTTTAAAGATTTGATTGCTCGAAAAAGCGGAAGAAAAATGCAGGAACAGATTTCAGCGCTCAAGGAAGAGATCGCGGCCCAGATTGCTTCGGCCAGTGACCTGAATGCGCTCGAGGAAGTCCGGGTCTCCACACTCGGCAAGAAAGGCAGCGTGTCCCAGCTTATGAAGGGCCTTGGCGGCATGAGCCCCGAGGAACGCAAAGAGATGGGTCCGGCGCTTAACGGCCTCAAGAACCAGGTCGCGGACGAGATCGCCGCCCGCAAGGATACTTTGGAAGAAGCCGCGCTTGACGCGCGCCTCCGTGATGAGCGCGTAGACGTAACCCTGCCGGTCATGGAGCATGCGTGTGGCAGCGTGCACCCGATCAGCCAGGTGATGGACGAGATTGCCGAAATCTTTGCAAGCCTCGGCTTTGATGTTGCCGAAGGTCCGGATGTGGAAACCGACTTCCATAACTTCACCGCGCTGAATATCCCGGAAGAGCACCCAGCCCGTCAGGACCATGATACTTTCTATCTGAAGCCTGATGCGAACGGCGACCGCAAGGTTCTGCGCACGCACACAAGCCCTGTGCAGATCCGCACGATGCTGTCGAAAGAGCCCCCAATCCGCATTATCGCGCCGGGACGTACTTACCGGTCGGATTCTGACGCCACGCACACCCCCATGTTCCACCAGGTGGAAGGTTTGGTGATCGACCGCGATACGCACCTCGGTCACCTCAAGGGTACGCTCGAGGCCTTCCTGAAGGCTTTCTTTGAAGTGGACGCCGTGACCCTGCGCCTGCGCCCCAGCTATTTCCCGTTCACCGAACCGTCCATGGAAGTGGACGTGCAGTGCAGCTTCGACGGCGGCACCGTGAAGATTGGTGACGGCAATGACTGGCTTGAGATTTTGGGTTCCGGCATGGTGAATACCAAGGTTCTGGAAGCCTGTAACCTTGACCCCAATGAATATCAGGGCTTTGCCTTCGGCTGCGGCATCGACCGCCTTGCCATGCTGAAATACGGCATGAATGACCTGCGCGCTTTCTTCGATGCCGATCTGCGTTGGCTCCGTCATTATGGGTTCCGTGCCCTTGATCTTCCCACGCTCGCAGGAGGGCTCAGCCGATGAAATTTTCCCTAAGCTGGCTCAAGGACCATCTGGACACGGATGCGAGCCTGGATGAAATCGTTGCTAAATTGAATGCCATTGGCCTTGAGGTCGATACGGTTGAAAACCCGGCTGAAAAGCTTGGTTCCTTCACGGTCGCTGAGGTGCTTTCGGCTGAAAAGCACCCGGACGCTGACAAGCTGAAGGTCTGCAAGGTGTCGAATGGCACCGAAGAAATGCAGATTGTTTGCGGGGCACCAAATGCACGCGCCGGTATCAAGGTGGTGCTGGGGCGTCCTGGTGATTATGTGCCGGGCCTGGATGTCACGCTCAAGAAAGCCAAGATCCGCGGCGTGGAAAGCATCGGCATGATGTGCTCCGCGCGCGAGCTTGAGCTGGGTGACGACCATGACGGCATTATCGAACTGCCGGAAGACGCACCTGTTGGCACGTCCTATGTGGACTATGCCCAGCTTGACGACCCGGTGATCGATATCGAGATCACACCGAACAGGCAGGACTGCCTGGGTGTATATGGCATTGCCCGCGATCTTGCTGCTGCCGGGCTCGGTACGCTCAAGCCGCTGGCTGTTGAAAAGATAGAAGGCACGTTCGAAAGCGACGTTAAAGTCTCTATCGATCTGCCGGAAGAGGCTAAAAGCGCCTGTACCCAGTTCCTTGGCCGCCGGTTCAAGGGTGTGAAAAATGGCCCAAGCCCACAGTGGCTGCAGGATCGCCTGAAGGCGATTGGCCTTCGCCCGATCTCAAAGCTTGTGGATGTCACCAACTTCATCACGCATGACCTCGGGCGTCCGCTTCACGTTTATGACGCGAACAAGCTGAACGGTGACCTAAAGGCACGCCTTGCCGAAGCGGGTGAGAAATTCACAGCACTCGATGACAAGGAATATGTGGCTAAGGGCGGTGAGACGGTGATCGCGGATAGCACCGGCCCACAAGGGTTTGGCGGCATCATCGGCGGACTGTCCACAGGGTGTTCTGAAGAAACGACCGACGTGGTTCTTGAAGCCGCGCTTTTTGATCCCAAGCGTACGGCCTTCACCGGCCGTGACCACGGCCTGATTACAGATGCCCGCTACCGTTTTGAACGCGGTGTGGATGAACTGTTCATCCGCGACGGTATGGAAATCGCCACCAAAATGATCCTGGATCTGTGTGGCGGCGAAGCCAGCCATGTTTTTGAAGCAGGCGAAGATACCGTCTGGAACAAGACCGTGCCGTTCCGCAGCGAACGCGTTCTGACCTTGGGCGGTGTCGACCTGCCGGCGAGCGAAAGCGTTGCGATCCTTGAAAAACTTGGCTTCAAGGCTGAAGGCAATGACCCTTACACCGTCCATGTGCCTTCTTGGCGCGTGGATGTGGAAGGCGAGCCGGATATCGTTGAAGAGGTGCTGCGCATCTATGGCTATGACAATATTCCTAGTGTCCAGCTGCCGGCAACGGATCATAAGGCAGGCACAACCCTCAGCCCACGCCAAAAGCGCGCACGCGCGGCCAAGCGTCGGCTTGCGGGCGTTGGCATGCATGAGGCAGTAACCTGGTCCTTCATGACGCGGGATCACGCTGTCCTCTTTGGTGGTGGTGATGAGGCCCTTGTGGTCGACAATCCGATTTCCAGCGAGCTTGACTGCATGCGCCCATCCATTCTGCCAAACCTGATGCAGGCGGCACAGCGCAACCGGGACCGCGGGGCGGACGTTGTCGCTCTGTTTGAAGTTGGTCCTGTATATGAGAATGATACCGAAAAAGGCCAATTGCTGGTCGCGTGCGGATTGCGAGCGGGTCAGAATGCCGAGCGGCACTGGTCGGCAGTGAGCCGCACTGTGGATGTGTTCGATGCCAAGCGCGATGCACTTGCGGCTCTCGAAGCTGTAGGCGCGCCATCGGGCCTTCAGGTGTTTGATGAAGCGCCGGACTATTATCACCCTGGTCGTTC
Organism: Kordiimonas lipolytica; assembly: GCF_042651265.1. Classification (GTDB taxonomy): domain Bacteria; phylum Pseudomonadota; class Alphaproteobacteria; order Sphingomonadales; family Kordiimonadaceae; genus Kordiimonas; species Kordiimonas lipolytica. The sequence goes on from NZ_JBHSCR010000001.1 coordinate 707,925, forward strand.
CGGTACGCTACGCCTGGGCCCGAAGAACATTCTGGCGAGCTTTGGCGAGTTGCATCCGAAAGTTCTGAAAGCCCTTGATGTGGACGGCCCTGTTGTTGGCTTTGAAGTGTATCTGGACCGTGTTCCGGCGCCGAAGAAATCCGGCGCTGCAAAAGGGGCGCTTAAAGTCTCCAAGCTGCAGTCAGTCGAGCGCGACTTTGCCTTCCTGATGGACCGTGATGCCAAGGTTGCTGATCTTGTGCGGGCCGTGCAGGGGTCTGACAAAGCCTTTATCTCGGATGTCAGCATTTTTGACGTCTATGAAGGCAAAGGCGTGCCCGAGGGACAGAAGTCAATCGCAGTGAGTGTCTTGCTTGAGCCGAAGGGCGAAACCTTCACCGAAAAAGATATCGAGGCAATATCTTCCAAGGTCTGTGCGGCGGCTGAAAAGGCCGTTGGCGCTGTTCTTCGAGGCTAAAGGCGCAAAAATCTGCATGAAAACTGTCGATCGGGGCTTGCAAAATGTTCCCGATCGGTTTTCATATTGGTATCGGGAGGAAAAGGTATGCGGCTTTGGCCGCGCCTTTTGTAGTGCTTGGGTGTGAGATTTGGCAACGAAACAGAAGAAACCTGATGCGAAGGTACCACTGAAGCTGCGCCTTAAGGCTTGGTGGGAAGGTTACGACACAGACGATATCAAGAAGCGTCTGAGTGAGCGCGTTGGTGCGCCCGAGCAAGACCTTGGCGAAGAATTCAAACCCGAGCAGCCTAAAAATCTGAACGCCGAAAATCTTGATCCATGGGATGCAGCAACCGTCGATATCGCGCAATATATCTGGGGCAAGGGCTTCTGCGGCCCCGGAGGTCCGGACTATATCGTTTCCCTGTCAAAGCTTTTGGCGCTGAGCCCTGAAATGTCCATGCTGCAGATCGGCGCTGGCCTGGGTGGGCCTAGTCGCGTTCTGGTGGACCGCTTTGGTGTCTGGATCACCGGCTTCGAAGAATCGGAAATGCTGGTTGAGAAAGGTCGCAAGCTTTCCAAGATGGCGGGCCTGGAAAAAAAGGCCCAGCTTGAGCAGTATCAGCCGGAAAATTTTGAAGGCTTTGATCGGAAATATGATCGTGCTCTTTCCAAGGAAGCGCTGTTCACGATCGAAGACAAGTCCAACATGATCGCCAAGATCGAGGAAAAGCTGAAACCGGGCGGCCTGTTCCTGATGACGGAATATGTGATCGGTTCCGACGCGGTGCTGGGCAAAGACAAATATAAGGAATGGGTTGTAGGCGAACGCCGGCACCCCTTCCCTGTTCTCGCGGATGAACTTGTTGACCTGATGAAGAAGCATCACCTGCAAGTGCGAGTGTCCGAAGATATCAGCATGCAATATGTTGACATGATCAACCATGCGTGGGCCGGGGCCGACGAAGTGGCTGCCAAACTCGCGAAGCGGGAAGACGGCACAATGATGATCCAGACATTGATGCGGGAAGCCGAGTTCTGGACACGCCGCAAGAAACTTCTGGAAACAGGCGACCTCAAGCTTTGGCGTATTGTGGCGAACAAGAAGTCGGGCGGACCGTCGATGATGTCTGACTGGTAATCAACCAGCCGCTTTCATGATTTGCTGTCGTTTGCTTTGCCGGGCGATCCATATGCCGACCAGGACCGCGCTTGCTCCTGCCATATGAATAGGCCCAAGAGCCTCGCCAAAAAGCCACCATGCCCACAGGGCGGAAATCACTGGCTGGATCAAAAGACAAAGGGCACCCAGCGCCGCAGGCACATGCGCCAGCCCATAGACAATCAGGCTCTGCCCCAGGACGTGAGCGATCAGCGCAAGACCGATCAGCGGCGCCCATCCTTCGCTTGAGACAGGAAAGATGGGGCCGTCCACCCAAAGAAGCGGCAGGCTCAAGAGAATGCCGGACACCATGGCGGTGCCGGCCATCAATAGCGGCGCGTCCAAGACCTGTCTGGCGCGGGCCGCGCCGACAATATAGCCGCCATAGAGTACGGCGGTCAGGAGGCCGAGCATATCGCCGGGAATATAGGCTGGGTTCAGTTCCGCGTTGCGCCCCATCAGCAGCGCCGCGCCCCCAAGAGCGAGCACCATGCCGCCAAGGAAGCGCCCGTTAAAGCGTTCGCCAAACAGCACGAAGCTATAGAGCGCGGCGAATATGGTGGCCATATTCGCGAGCAGCGTTGAATTGGCCACGGTTGTCTTGGCGACCGACCAGTGCCAGGTGAAGAGTTCGGACGCAAACAGCAGTCCGACTAGCAAGATCCAGCGGCCTTCCTCCATAGAGGGCAAGAGGGATATTCTGCCTTTCTTTCGGGCGGTTAACCAATAGATGAAAATCAGCACAGGAGCGGCCATTGTCAGGCGCCAGAAAGCGGAAGCTGCTGGCGTTACGTCGGCAAGACGCATGAAGATAGCTGCGGAGCTGATGCCGATGGCACCGCAAACACAAGCGATAATGCCTCGCGTCGTCTGGTCTGGCATGCTGGTCATGGTGGGGAAGATAGCGTATTTTTCCGATTGAGCTAGGCCAAAAGCTACAAGCGAAAATACCGGAGCCTTACCCTGTGGGGGGACTTGCAACTGTGCCGCTCAGGGTGCATGATCGCCATTGCATTTATTGGAGGGAGTAGGCAATGAGCGAGCATTTCGTTTTTCCAGTACCAGCGTCGGCGCTTGAGGGTACGCACTGCACCAAGGAGCAATATGACGCTCTCTATGAGCAGTCCATCAACGACCCGGATGGGTTCTGGAAGGACCAGGCCGGTCGTATAGACTGGATGAAACCATTCACCAAGGTGAAGAACGCCAGCTTTAGCGGGGACATCTCCATCAAATGGTTCGAAGATGGCACGCTCAACGCGTCCGCCAACTGTATCGACCGTCACTTGCCGGAACGCGCGAATGATACCGCTATCATCTGGGAAGGGGACGATCCTGCCGACAGCAAGCACATCACCTTTAGCGAGCTTTATGAGCAGGTTTGCCAGTTTGCAAATGTGCTGAAGAAGCGCGGTGCAAAGAAGGGTGACAGGATCACCATCTATATGCCGATGATCCCGGAAGCCGTGTATGCGATGCTGGCCTGCGCGCGTATTGGTGCCGTGCATTCGGTCGTGTTCGGCGGCTTCTCGCCGGACGCCCTTGCTGGCCGTATCCAGGATTGTCAGTCCACCTTCGTGATCACCGCAGATGAAGGCCTGCGCGGCGCAAAGAAAGTGCCGCTGAAGGCCAATGTTGATACGGCGCTTGAGCAGTGCCCGGATGTTTCCAGCGTTGTGGTTGTCAGGCGGACTGGCGGCGAGGTTGCCTGGTCTGAAGGCCGCGATGTCTGGTATCACGAGGCTGCAGCGACTGTGCCTGCCGAATGCCCACCAGAAGAAATGAGCGCCGAAGACCCGCTTTTCATTCTGTATACGTCCGGCTCGACCGGCAAGCCGAAGGGGGTCCTCCATACCACCGGTGGCTATATGGTTTGGGCGGCCATGACGCATGAGTATGTGTTTGACTATAAACAGGGCGATATCTACTGGTGCACTGCAGATGTGGGCTGGGTGACCGGCCATACCTATATCGTTTATGGTCCACTCGCGAACGGTGCCACGACCCTCGTGTTTGAAGGTATCCCAACATACCCGGACGCTGGCCGGTTCTGGCAGGTGTGCGAAAAGCACAAGGTGAACATCTTCTATACCGCGCCAACGGCAATCCGGGCGCTTGAGCGGCTGGGTGACGAGTTTGTAACCAAGCATGACCGGTCATCAATCCGGCTTCTGGGGACGGTTGGCGAACCGATCAACCCTGAAGCCTGGCTATGGTACCACAAGGTGGTGGGTGAGGAGCGCTGCCCGATTGTTGACACCTGGTGGCAAACGGAAACAGGCGGCGTGATGATCTCGCCACTTCCCGGCGCCACAGACCTGAAACCGGGCTCCGCCACCAACCCGATGTTTGGTGTGAAGCCCGCCCTGGTGGATCAGGACGGCAATATTCTTGAGGGTGCGACATCAGGCAACCTCGTGATCACCGACAGCTGGCCGGGGCAGATGCGTTCTGTATTTGGGGATCATGATCGGTTCAAGCAAACCTATTTCTCTACATACAAGGGCATGTATTTCACGGGCGATGGATGCCGCCGCGATGAAGACGGCTACTATTGGATCACCGGACGGGTGGATGATGTGATCAACGTGTCCGGTCACCGCATGGGGACGGCTGAAGTGGAATCGGCCCTTGTTGAGCATGATCTGGTTGCGGAAGCCGCCGTGGTGGGATTCCCGCACGACATCAAAGGCCAGGGCATTTATGCCTATGTCACGCTTTTTGAAGGTGCTGAGTCGTCGGAAGAGTTGCGCAAAGAGCTGGTGGCGCTTGTTCGCCAGGAAATCGGCCCGATTGCGACGCCTGACTTTATCCAGTTCGCCCCTGCTTTGCCGAAGACGCGCTCTGGCAAGATCATGCGCCGGATTCTTCGGAAGATCGCTGAGAACGAATTCGGAAATCTGGGGGATACATCCACGCTCGCGGACCCGGGCGTTGTCGATGACCTGATCGAGAACCGCCAGAATAAATAGTGGATCCGGACAAACAGCGAATCCAGGGGGGCTTCAGGCCCCCTTTTTTCATGATGCCGAAAATGTGACTGGCTTGCCGCTTTAAACTTGTGCGGCAGGGCCTATCTTCATTGGCAACACGGAGAATGCGACACATGATCACCTTTTACACAGCTGCCACACCGAATGGCTACAAAGTCTCAATTGCGCTTGAAGAACTGGGCCTGCCCTATGAAATGAAGGCGATCGACCTGTCATCTGGTGCACAGAAAGAAGATTGGTTCACGGCCATCAACCCCAATGGCAGAATTCCTGCGATTGTTGACCATGATGCAGATGATTTTGCGGTTTTTGAATCCGGCGCCATTCTGATGTACCTGGCTGAAAAGACCGGCCAGCTGATGCCCCAGGATAGCAAGGGACGGTCATTGGTGACCCAATGGCTGATGTTCCAGATGGGTGGCCTTGGGCCGATGCAGGGGCAGGCGAATGTATTCTATCGCTATTTCCCTGAGAAGATCCCGGCAGTTATCGACCGCTACCAGAATGAAACGCTCAGGCTTTATGGCATTCTGGACCGACGCCTGGCGGAAAGCCCCTATCTGGCCGGAGACGCCTATTCCATTGCCGATATTGCGTGCTTCCCCTGGGTCATGGCCCATGGCTGGGCTGGCCTGTCGCTGGACGGGCTTGATCATCTGCAGGATTGGACGGAACGCCTCAAGGCTCGGCCAGCTGTCCAGAAAGGGCTGACAGTGCCGCCCCGGCCGGACCTGAATAAAGATGACAACAGCAAGAAGTTCGTCGAAGCCGCACAGAAGATGCTGCAGCGCTGAAGCTCCGGCGCTGGGGGTGCCAGCGCCGCTTTACCTATAAGGTTGCGGCGAAAGTGGCGATCGCATCCATGGCGGTGGCCCAATTGCCTTCTTGTGTGTAACCGGACGCCTTTCTGGGGCTCAGGTCATGGTTGCCGTCAGGGGCCCAGTGAACGGTGACGTTTGAAGGCAGGGAAAGGTTCTTCAGAAGCGCTGTGCCACCGAATGGGTCGCGCTCGCCCTGAATGATCAGGGTTGGTACTTCAATATCGGGAAAATGGTCGGTACGAACCTTTTCTGGCTTGCCGGGCGCATGAAAGGGATAGCCCAGGCAAACGAGGCCGTCGATGCCCAGCTGATGGTTCTCTGCGGTGAGCATACTCGCAATTCGGCCGCCCATGGACTTGCCACCAATAATCAGCGGCCTGCCTGCGGTCTCCACACCCCTGACCGCACCTTCATATGCCTCAAGAAGCTTTGGCGCCCTGTCTGGCGGCCGCTTTTTGCCGTCCTCCATGCGTTTGATCATATAGGGAAAGTTGAACCGAACGACCTGGAATCCTTTTTGCGCCAGGCCTTCAGCGAAGGTTGCCATGAAAGGATGTTCTGCACCTGCTCCAGCCCCGTGGGCAAGTACAATGGTTCCCTTTTCAGCCTGTCCGTCGATCATAAGCATTATGCCCTCCCTTTTTGCTGCAGCCTGTTTAGCAGGCCTGCTGCCTAGATCAATGCCTGCTGCGGCCAGGCGCTGTCGTTTCCCTGCATTTTTCTGGGCCTATCAAGGCAAACTTGTTCGTGCTTTCGCGAATTTGGATTAAGCTTTCGCGGCTTTGAAAAGGTCTACCCAACTTGGTGCTGATCCCAATGAAAGGATGCTTGATGGCCAGATTATATCTTCTAAGGCACGCGAAGTCCGATTGGGGCGCTGGACTGCCGGACCATGATCGGCCGCTCAATGACCGGGGCCGGCAAGCTGCGGCGCAGATGGGGCGTTGGCTATCGAAGGACGAAAACTTACCGAAGCTGGTCATATGTTCCACGGCGCAGCGAACGCGGGAAACTCTCGAAACCCTATCTGAGGCAGGGAACCTCTCATTTGATGTCCTCTATGAACCGTCTCTTTATGGTGCCGGCACAGAGACCATTCGCCGGATTATCAAGGCGGATGCCGGACAGCATCAGGCTGTTCTTTTGGTGGGCCATAATCCCGGATTTCAGGATATGGCAATCAGATCGGCCAAAACGGGCGACAGTTCGACTGTTCGTCAATTAAGGATCAAATACCCCACCTGCGCGCTCAGCATTTTCGAATTTGAAGCGCCCACCCTTGAACAGGCCGATCTCGACCGCGGTAATCTGCTGAAATTTGTCCGGCCAAGAGATCTGGATTAAGCCAAACGAAGGCTTAGTTGTCTCCATTCGTACGCCTGTGTGATACTATAACCAATCGGTCAAGGACGCTTCGCTGATGCACTATCCCGGTTCAGCCGGAATTGTGGTAAGATGAAACATCTGATCCGTTGATCGGTAGGGGGAAAACGAAAGGAGATCGTTATGCGGACTACTTTTCGCTACCTGCTGGCTGCAACTGCGGCACTGGCGATTTCGGGCATGGCCAATGCCTACACCTATAACATCGTTCTCAAGGCTTCGGATTTGCTGAAAAAGGGCCGAGAGATGATACAGGTGGGCAATACGGAGAAAGCGCGTGTGATTTTCACTGCTGCGCTGGATCGGGACCTGACAGATTGGCAGCGTGCGCGGGCCCACAACGGCATGTGCGTTGCGCTCATTATGGAAGAGGCCTGGTCAGAGGCTCTGGATCATTGCAACACAGCCATCCGTATCGTGCCCAATAACTGGCGCTTCTACAACAATCGGGGCAATATCTACCTTGAAACGGGTGAGATCGATCTGGCGCTTGAGGAATACAGGCGTGGGCTTGAAATGGCACCCCAGTCTTATGTGATTAAACGTAATATCGAACTGGCCAGCCTGCGCGCAAAAGACTCCGGTGCGGATCATCCGCAGACCATGCGCCCCACCTAAGGGCGGTTACCGGAAATTTAGCTGCAGGAGCAGGGGCTTGATAAGCTAAAGTTTGTTCTGGTACGCCATCAGGCCACTTCCCACCGGACGATGGGGGTGCTAAGAGGGGCATTGACGTTTTTTGGGGAGTAATTGCGTGTGCCGATGAAATTGCGCTATTTGCTACTGCTGCTGTTACCCATGCTTGCAGCGTGCGACCCCATTGCACAGGCGCCGTCTTCCCCACCAGCCGTCGTAGGTACGCGCGCTGTTATCCAGCGCCACCGTCAGGAAATCTACGCAGAAATAACCGCTGTCACCGGCAAACTGGTGACGACCGAAATGTATATTCGGGGCGAGCCTATTGCCGAGTTCAGCGCATACCGCGGCCTGTATCCGGTAAGTGGCCGCGAATCTCACTATCAATATGAAGCAGATTTCGATGAAGCGATCCTGGAGCAACTGTTTCCGCTTGCTGTTGGCAAAGAGGTCAGTTTTTCAGGCAATATCAAGCGCCTGGATCGTGGCACAGCTTATAATTTCTGGTCTCATATTTCTGTTGTCGGGGAAAAGACGCTGAACCTTTCGTCTGGCGACAGGAAGGTCTTTGTTGTTGATATCGTGACAGAAACCAGCAGCAGCAGTCGCACCAAGCGCAAGACCCAAACAGTGTATTTCGACCCGGAGCTTTCGATGGTGCTCAAGTCTGTCCAGCATGAGGACGGATACAAGGACTATTGGTTCGTGATCTCGGTGGAGCGCCCGGGTGAAGGCACAAACCGCACGGCTCCGCCGCAACCGCGCTCAGGCACCGTCATCATCTGACCTGAAGATACGCTAAAGCGAATACAAGCCACCGTCCCTGACCTCAAAGGCGACGGCGCGCAAGTGATCGCCCTTGCATGGACCACGCACGCACAGCCCGGTCAGCGGATCAAAAAGCGCGCCGTGCGTTCGGCAGATCAGCCGCTTGTTGGTCGTATCCAGAAAGCGGTCACCGAACAGGTTGAGCGGCGTGCCGGCATGGGGGCACCGGTTTTCATACACATGGAATTGCCCATCAAAACGCTGGACCAGAAGCTGCAATCTGTGTGTGCCTTCCCGGAAAACGATATCCTTGCCGCCATGCTCGGGCAGGTCGTCCAGTTTCACGAGAAGCGTTCCAGGAGGGATGCCGACGGCCGTGTCCTCTAGGGCAAGCGGGGGCGGTGCTCTCATCAGTCCAATCCGGCCAGTTTCGTCAAGACCTTCCAGGCCTCTGGGTCAATCGGCATTACGGATAGCCGCGGCTGGCGGACGAGCGCGAGGTGGCTGAGATCTGGGATTGCCTTGATGTTGGCAAGGCTTATGGGCGTTTTGGCTTTGGCTTTGGCGCGCAAGTCCACCAGACAGAATTTGCCATTTGGGTCATCCGGGTCTGGATAAGGCCCCTTCGCGACTTCGCACAGCCCAACAATTTCGCGCGCTTTGCCGGAATGGTAAAACAGGACCAGGTCACCTTCCGCCATTGCCCGCATGTTGTTTTGGGCCTGATGGTTGCGCACACCTGTCCAGGGCTCGCTCTCTACCCCGCATTGATCCTGCCAGGACCAGTCTTCGGGCTCAGATTTTACCAGCCAGAAAGCCACGGCAGCCCCCTAGGCCGGGATCCAGTCGCCGGCCACGGCTTTCCAGGGCTTGATCTCGACCGCTTCAAACAGCCCCGCAGTGGCATAAGGGTCATTTTCGGCGAAAAGCCGCACCGCGCCTTCGCTGGCGGCATCGATGATGATCATGCTGCCCACGGGTTTGGGGTCGTCGCCGGGGGACAGGATCGGGCCCGCAACTTTGATGCGGTTACCCGCTCCCTTGATATAGTCCAGATGGGCGGGCCGGTTGGCCATGCGCAGGTCGACGCTGTCGGGTTTGTCGTGGGCGAGGATCATGAACAGCATGGCTGTCTCCTATCAGCTTTCGGATGTGAAAGGGCGGGAAAGAAGGGTTTCGGTAATGGTGCGTACGTCCTGCCCTTCCTTGAGAATCTGGTAAACGGCGGCGGTGATAGGCATATCAAGGCCTTTCTCCGTCGCAATTTTATGAACGATTTCAACGGTATGGGCGCCTTCGGCTACTGACCGGCGCTCTGCCATGATATCGGCGAAGGTGCGGCCTTCGCCGATGGCTTTGCCAAGCGACATGTTGCGCGACTGAGTCGACGAGCAGGTCAGGATCAGGTCTCCAAGGCCGGACAGGCCCATCAGTGTTTCCCGCTCCGCGCCGTAGAGCGCGCCAAAGCGCATGATTTCAGCCAGCCCCCGGGTGATAACAGCCGCGCGGGCGTTCTCGCCAATACCAAGCCCCGCCACGATGCCGGTCGCGATGGCCAGTACATTCTTGATGGCGCCGCCAATCTGTGCGCCCACCACATCATGGTTATAGTAGGGGCGGAAGGTGGGCTGGCCGATGGCTTCAATCAATTGGTTTCCAACCGTGTTGTCTGCTGCGGCAAGCGTGAGCGCACACGGCATGTTGCGCGCAACCTCAATCGCGAACGTGGGGCCGGAAAGTACAGCCACGGGGTTTTCCGGGCATTCCTCGGCCACAGCTTCGGAGAGGAGCTTGCCGGTCGCGACTTCGATCCCCTTGGAGCAGATCACAAGCGGCACATGGCTGCCAATATGCTGGCCCAAGTCCCGCACCATGGTGCGCAGATGCTGCGCAGGCGCAACAAGAAGAATGGCATCACGGTCGCCCAAATCCGCAAGGTCTCCGGTGGCCTTCAAGGCAGGGTCAAGGTCGGCATCCGGTAGGAAAAGGGTGTTTATGTGGGTGTCGTTGATTGAGGCCACAACTTCCGCTTCCCGCGCCCACAAAAGGGTGTCGCGCCCGGCCCGCGTTGCTGCTGCTGCCAGTGCTGTGCCCCAGGCACCGCCGCCAAGTACACCGATTTTCTGCACCTGTCTCTCCCCAAAAACTCATAGCTTATTCTGATGAAAAAGGCATGCGCCCAGATTGCCCGGCAATTGGCGGGGAGGCAAGAAGCTTATGCCTTTGCGCCCTTTTTTCCTTTACCCACCATAGGCTTGGCATCGTCATCGAGCGGCCAGCGCGGCCTTGGCGCTTCATCCATATCGTTGATAGCCGGATCCACCAGGAAGCGCTCAAGCCCAGCCCAGGCGATCATGGCGCCATTGTCTGTGCACAGGCTCATAGGCGGCGCGGAGAAACGCATGCCTTCCTGTTCCGCCAGCGCCTCAATGCGGCCGCGCAGGTAGCTGTTGGCTGCCACCCCGCCGGCGACAACAAGCGGAAAGGCGCCGCTTCCTGCGGTTTCGCGGAACATCGCTATGGCATTCCTGAGCCTGTCGATCAGGCAGTCCCCCAGCGTCTGTTGAAACGCGGCGCAGATATCGTTGCGGTCCTTGATGGTGAGCACGCCTTCGACCGCGACGCATTCTTCGGCCAGACGCCGCACGGCGGTCTTGAGGCCGGAGAAGGAAAAATTGCAGCCCGGCTTGCCCACCATGGGCTTCGGAAGCTTGAAGCGGCCTGCCCGCCCTTCGCGTGCCGCGGCCTCTACCGCCGGGCCGCCGGGATAGCCCAGCCCCAGTAATTTTGCTGTCTTATCAAAGGCTTCGCCCGCCGCATCATCGATGGTTGTCCCAAGCCGCGTGAACTCACCAACCCCGGTGACGGCGAGGATCTGGCAGTGTCCGCCGGAGACCAGCAGCAGCAGGTAGGGGAAGCTGACATCTTCCACCAGCCGCACTGTCAGCGCGTGGCCTGCCAGATGATTGACGGCGACAAAAGGCTTTCCGCTGGCGGTGGAGATTGCTTTGGCTGTCATGACACCGACCATCAACCCACCCACCAGTCCCGGCCCGGTAGTGGCGGCGATGGCGTCCAGGTCATCAAAGCCGAGATCAGCATCTTTCATAAGGGATTCCAACAACTTATCCAGATGGGAGATATGCTGGCGCGCGGCAATTTCCGGCACCACGCCGCCAAATTCGGCATGGTCATCAATCTGACTCAGTACCCTGTGCGCAAGGACCTGCCGGTCCGCGCTGACGATGGCGGCGGCGGTTTCGTCGCAGCTGGTCTCAATCCCCAGAACAAAGGGGCGCTGCGCCTGTTTTGCCGTGCTTGACTTGTCTTCCACCACTGAATTCCTGTTCGGCCCAAAAAGGGCACATATCATGCTCTCGGTGTGCCCTAATGGCACAAAAGGGCACACCCATAGGGCCCAAAAGTGCCCCAGAAGTGTCCAATGGGCGGGGCATATTGTCTCAGCTCATGTGCTACTTGGGCATCTTGCCCCATTTGGGCTTTAGCCTGATAGCAGAAAGTTCTATAAGCCAGAGAATGATCACGCGGTTGATCACCCTCAGCCGCGCCCGCAATAGCACCAGAAGAGGCATCCGTGCAAGAAGCGACCAGCAGCAAAAAGACCCTCAGGATTGGAACCCGTGGCAGCCCGCTTGCGCTGGCACAAGCCGAAGACGTGAAAGCGCGCCTTGTGGCGGCCCATGCGCACCTTAGCGAGGACAATGTGGAAATCGTGGTAATCAAGACCACCGGCGACCGCATCCTGGACCGGCATTTGATGAATGCGGGCGGCAAGGGCCTGTTCACCAAGGAAATCGAAGACGCGCTCCTATCGGGTGATATCGACTGCGCGGTGCATTCCTCGAAAGATATGCCGACTCACCTGCCGGAAGGCCTGGCGCTGACCGTGTTCCTGAAGCGCGAAGACCCGCGCGACGTGTTCATGAGCGCAAGCGTCAACCGTTTCGGGGACCTGCCCAAGGGCGCAACGCTGGGTACGGCGTCACTCCGCCGCCGGGCGCAGGCGCTGAGGCTGAGGCCAGACCTGAAGGTGGTCACCTTCCGCGGCAATGTGCAGACCCGGCTCAAGAAACTGGCTGCGGGCGAGGCTGAAGGCACCTTTTTGGCGCGCGCCGGCCTGAACCGCCTGGGCATGAGCGACAAGGCGACCGAGACACTGCCTGTCAGCGATTTCCTGCCGGCGCCTGCACAAGGCGCGGTGACGGTTGAGGTGCGCACCTCTGACGGCGCGATGATTGCCCTTCTGAAGCCGCTGCACTGCGTTGAGACAGCGCTGGCGGTGACGGCTGAGCGCGCGTTCCTGAGTGCGCTGGACGGCAGTTGCCGCACGCCCATCGCGGCGCATGCCAGCCTTGATGGCGGCCGCCTGACGCTGAAGGCGCAGCTTTTGTCGCTGGACGGCACCCAGGTATTTGAAAAAACGGGTGACTGCGCCGCAGAGATTGACCGCGCCGCCGACCTCGGTAAAGATATCGGGGCACAGATACGCAAAGATGCGGGTGAAGCCTTTTTTGAGGATCTCGCCCGCGCCATCGAAGCGGAGATAGAATGACCACAGTCCTGATCACGCGCCCCATGGAAGAAGCCACGCCGACCGCAGAGAAGCTGGAGGCGCTTGGCCACCGGGTGATCATCGCGCCGATGATCCAGATCGACCCTGTATCGTTTGAAATCCCGGACGAAGACCGCAGCCTGATTGTAACCAGCAAGAACGGCGCCCGCCTTGGCCTGGCCAACATTGGCAACAAGGACCGCCCGATTTTCGCGGTGGGTGAGGAAACGGCCAATCAGGCCCGCAAGCTTGGTTTCACCAATGTCACCGCTGGCCCGGGCACCGCGCGCCAGCTGGTGCCGATCCTTCTGGACGAGGGGCTTTCCGAGAAGCGCAAATATACGCACCTGGCGGGTAACGTGATCAGCTACAATATCACTGACGTCCTGCGCGGTGAGGGAATTGATGCCGACACCCGTGTGACGTACCAGTCGCGGCCGCTCCGGTCCTTTTCTGCTGGTGTGCAGGAGTCTCTGGAAGAAGGTGAAATCGATGTCGCCCTCTTTTATTCGCCGCGTACAGCCACCACATTTGAGGAAGCGGCGGCAGAATATGGCCGGTCCGACTGGCTTTCGAAGATAGATGCGGTGGCGCTTTCAACCCGCGTTGCCCAGAACCTGATCGGGCCTTGGCGGTCTGTCCGCTATGCCATCATACCCACCGAAAAGGCACTCTTCAGCCAGATCGAAGACTAAGGGGACCCCAAACGGGGCATGCTTGTGAGCGACAAAGATACAGACAAGGCGCCTGACGCCGCTTCTGATAAGCCAGACGAGCCCGAGATCATCGAGGCTACCATCATCGATGAGACACCTGAGCCAGAAAGGGCGTCTCAGGGAAAATCATCTGATACCTCAGCAGCCAAGTCATCTGGCACGACTTCGCCAAAAAAAGCCGACATGGGTACTGGCACCAAGCTGGCTTGGGGCCTTGTCGGCCTGATGGGTGCTTTCGGCGCGGGTGTCTATTTCGCCCCCCGGTTCGCGCCTGGGCTGGCCAGCCTGGGGATCAATCTGGCCCCACCACCAGCCAATACTTCTGCCCAGACGACTTTTGATAGCAAGCCGCTTGAAGATGCGGTGGAAGACCTGAAGGCGGCCTTTGCCCGCCAGCAGGAGATTCTGGCGCAGCAGGCCGAAGACCTGAAGGCTGCCAGCGCGGCGCGCGATGCCCTGCAGGCTGACCTGAACCAGCTGGCGGCTGCGGGTGCCGGTGGCACGGCCGCGCCTTCGGTTGCCCCTGAAAGACTTGCTTCGCTGCAGGCGGAAATCACCCGGCTGACGGACGATGTGGCGCGGCTTTCGACCCTTTCGAATGAAGCTGACCCGGGTGTTGTGGAACTCAAGGGCGCGCTTGCGCTTGCGCGCAGTGAGGCCGCAAGCCTCAAGGCACGACTGAAGGCGGTTGAGGATACGCTTTCAAGCGTGCAGGCCGGGGCGCTGGAAGCATCCCCGCGCGGTCGGATCGTGCTGGCGCTTGGCCGCATGCGGGACCGGGCGCTCACAGGCCAGCCGTTTGGCGCCGACCTTGGTGCGCTCAGGCCCGATTTTGCCGCCCTGCCGGCCCTCGATCAGCAGATGATCGGCGCTGACATCGGTTACCTTGAAAGCCATGCTGGCGGCATCGCAAGCTATGACACCTTGGTCGCGGAGTTCGACGGTGTCGCGGCCGCGGCGGTCAATGCAGCAGACAAGGCGGAAGGCAGTTTCCTTGCGAACCTTTTCTCAAGCCGCCGTACGGATGCGGGCGCAACTGGACTTGACGCTGAACTGGTGAAAGCCGAACGACTGCTGCTCGCGCGCGATGTTGCGGGGGCGGCCAAGGTACTCGCCGGCCTTGAAGGCCCCGCGCTTGAAGCCACAGCCACGTGGCGCAGCCGTGCCGAAGCCTATGCGGGCGTGAGCCGGGCATTCGACCGCCTGATCGCGCGCGTGTCGTCATCGACCGTACCCCTTCCAATCGGACAAATGACCGGGGGCGGCCAATGATCCGCCTGTTCCTTTGGGTGGCTGCGATCCTGCTTGTGGCGTGGGCCGCTGCCCTGCTTGCTGATAACCCTGGCGCCGTGACCATCGATTTCGCCGGGCGGCGGGTTTACACCAGCTTTGCCTCCATGGTGCTTTTTGCTGCCATAGTGGCGTCGGTAACGGCCGGGACGGTATGGCTTGTTGGCTGGATCAGGCGCGATATGCCTGTTCTTGGCAAGAATGCGGAAATCAAGCGCCAGGGCCGGGGGCTTAAAATGCTCAACCAGTCGCTCGTTGCGCTTTCGGCTGGCGATCACAAGCTCGCGAAAAAGCTGGTGGAACAGGCCGAAGTGCTGCTGCCGCCCCAACCCATGGTGCATCTGATCGCGGCAGAGGCCGCCACCCGCGGCGGCGACCATAAGGCTGCCCAGGCACGCTATCAGGCGCTGGAGAAAACCGAAGACGGGCGCTTCCTGGGGCTTCGCGGTCTTGTGCAGGAAGCCCGCAGGCTGGGGCGTGAAAACGAAGCGCTTCGCCTTGCGCGTACGGCCTTTGCAGAAAACAGGAAAAGCCCCTGGGTGCTCAAAACCCTGTTTGCGCTTGAAGTCGCAGCCGGCAACTGGGTGGAAGCCGAAGATGCACTTTCGAAGGTTTCACGTGAAAAACTTCTGGAATCAAAGGTGGTTAGCCGCCACAAGGCTGCGCTCGCCTTTGCCCAGGCCACAGAGAAGAATCTGAAGGGTGACCGCGACGGTGCCCGCAAGGATTTCAAGAAAACGCTGCAGCTACGGCCCGATTTTGCGCCTGCGGCTGCTGCACTCGCCAAGCTTGAATATGCAAGCGGCAACAAGAAGCGCGCGGAGAAAATCATCAGGGATGTCTGGTCCCGCACGCCGCACCCAACGCTTGCCCGCGTTTTCAAGGAACTGGACGCAGCCGAAAGCGGCGCAGACTGGCTCAAGCGCGTGCGCTCGCTTACAGATGCAAACCCCGATGACGCACAGTCCTTGCTGTTGCTGGCCGACGCGCTGATGGACGCGCGCGACTATGACGCTGCCAAGCCGGTGCTGGAGAAGCTGACGCGTGAGGCACCAACCCGCGCGGCCTGGCAATATCGGCTCGCGCTCGCGCACGCGCTCGGCGAAAACCCCGATCCGATCGAGGCCGCGCTGGCCCACGCGGAAGATGGTGCGCGCTGGGTCTGTTCCGATTGCGGCCATACGCCCAAAGGCTGGGCGCCGCTTTGTGGCAGCTGCGGCGGGTTTGACAGCTTCCGCTGGCACGCGGGCGAAGCGGTCGCGCAGGCGAAAAAAGACCCGGGCGAAGCCCCGATCGCCATGCTGGTGGGCTCCAATGGCCCGTCGGCGGACGCGGTGCTGGATGGGGATGAGGCCGAGCGTTTGGGCGCCTGACACGCCCTTCGCCGCGCCTAAAAATACTTGTCTCGCCTTTTGCCATCCGCTATATACGCCGCCTGTACGGGGCTCCCTGCCCTGGGGACATTGCTTGATGCAAGGGCCGCTTTAGCTCAGTTGGTAGAGCACATCATTCGTAATGATGGGGTCACGTGTTCGAGTCACGTAAGCGGCACCATTTCCTCCCTGCCTCCACGGCAAAGGGCTCGCGTGTTTTCCTGCCTCTGAACGAAATTTTCCGTTTTTTTCGGTAAATCAATTGATCGTTCTATCAATTAAAATAAATTTAACACAAATCCGATACCCCTTGGTTTGAAGGCAGGGTGGGGAACCTGTTAGCGATTGGGATGCATTATGTCAGTAAAATCAGGCGTGGTTCCTGTTGATGAGGAAATCACGTTTCCAAGTAACGAGATTATCGTCTCGAAAACCGACCTGAAGGGTCGGATTCTTTATGCCAATGATGTCTTTTGCCGGGTGGCGGAAATGACCACCAGCGATGTGATCGGCCAGCCGCACAGCATCATCCGGCATCCGGATATGCCGCGCGCCGTGTTCAAGCTGTTGTGGGACCAGATCTCTAACGGTCATGAGATTTTCGCCTATGTGAAAAACATGTCCGCCACCGGCAAATATTATTGGGTGCTGGCACATGTCACGCCTTCCCTGGCGCCGGACGGCAGCATTGTCGGCTACCATTCCAATCGCCGCGTGCCGCCAAAGAAGGGGCTTGAGGCCATCAAGCCGCTCTATCGGGAACTTCTGGACATTGAGAAGTCGCACAAGAACGGGCAGGAAGCGCTGGCGGCCTCAACCGCGCGGCTACAGGCCATGCTCTCTGGCGCGGGGCAGGACTATGACAGCTTTATCTGGAGTGTGGCGGCATGAGTTGGCTTGGAAAACTGAAGAAAAACGGTGGCGCTGAGAGCAGCCGCATTGCCGAGCTTGAACGCGCGCTCGAGGAAGAGCGGGTGAAGAACGACATGATGAGTGCCGCCTGCAAGCGCCTGACCGAGGTTGCGCGCGAGGTTGCATCGGGCAATATGGAGGCCCGGATCACCGATTGGGACAAGTTCGGCCCCATGTCTGGCGCGCTGACGGATTTCAACCGGATTCTGGACCTGACAGACGCCTATATCCGGGAATCGGACGCGGCCCTTCAGGCTGCCTCCGAACACCGCTTCTACCGCCGTTTCCTTGAGACCGGCATGGCGGGCGCCTTCGGGGCCGGCGCGCATCATATCAACGAAATCTGCGACAAGATGCAGGCTGCCGAAGCACGCGAGCAGGAGCACCGCGAAGAAGTGGCGTCGTCGTTCGAGGCCAGCGTGATGGGTGTCGTGACATCGCTTACGAGCGCGGTCGAGCAGGTCCGCGCCACCGCGCAGCAGCTGACCCGCTATGCCGATGAGAACCAGTCCATGGCCACGGGCGTGGCGGCGGCGGCCGAACAGGCGACAATGAATGTACAGACCGTGGCGGCAGCAGCAGAGGAGCTGACAGCATCGGTGGAAGAAATCGCGCGGCAGGTGAACACATCTTCGGCCCGGTCGGGCGAGGCGGCTGTCGAGGCAGGCGAAGCGTCAGAGACCATCAATTCACTGAAGACGGCAAGCGACACCATCGGCGACGTGATCCGCCTGATCAATGACATTGCCGAACAGACCAACCTCCTGGCGCTTAACGCCACCATCGAGGCCGCGCGCGCAGGCGAGGCGGGCAAGGGCTTTGCCGTTGTGGCGAACGAGGTGAAGTCGCTGGCATCGCAGACCGCCAAGGCCACCGGTGACATTGGCACCCAGGTGCAGTCGATCCAGGCCAACACCGACACCACGGTGACGGCCGTGAGCCATATCGCGGACAGCATCCACTCCCTCAATGAAATCGCGGCGGCCATCGCGTCGGCAACCGAGGAACAGTCGTCCGCGACGATGGAGATCAGCCGGAATATCCAGGAAGCGTCGCAGGGCACGCAGGAAGTGGCGCGCAATATCGAGCAAGTCAGCTCGACCGCCGAGCAGACCCACACAGCCGCAGGCGAACTGTCGCGCGCGGCGGATGACCTGGCGCAGACCGTAGAGACCCTGAAGGCGCAGTCCGATGCCTTTGTTGCGAGCGTGCGCAGCACTTAGAACCCACGCCCCGCGCCGAAGATTGCAATTCGGGGCGGGTGCGCTATGGTCGCTGCATGCTTGAAATTGCGCCCCATATCCAGATTGACGAAGCTGAGATCCAGCTGACGGCCAAGCGCGCGTCGGGCCCGGGCGGCCAGCATGTCAACAAGGTCTCGACCGCTGTTGAGCTGCGGTTCAACGCGCGGGCGTGTGCGGCCATCAGCAATGAGATGTTCATCCGGCTGAGGAAGATTGCGGGCCGGCGCATGACAGCCGCCGGCGAGATTGTGCTGATGTCAGACACGCATAGGAGCCAGATCGACAACAAGCGCGCGGTCACCAAACGCCTGACCGACATGCTGAAGGCGGCGACCAAACGCCCCAAGTTCCGCGTGGCAACCAAGCCGTCGAAAGCCTCAAAGGAACGCCGCATCACCGCCAAGAAAACCATGGGCGACCGCAAGAAGATGCGCGGCAAGCTGAAGCTGGTGGACTAGCGGCCTTCCTTGGCCGCCACGTCCGGATCGTCATGGGCGTGATAGTCGCGCATGATCTCCGCGATCCTCCCGCGCTCATGCAGCTTGAAGAAGGCGTCGATCACATCGGGGTCGAACTCACCGCCGCGCCCATTCTTCAGAAGGCCGAGCGTTTTCTCGAGCGGCCAGGGTTCCTTGTAGGGGCGCTTCGATGAGAGCGCATCGAACACGTCCGCCACCTTGGCGATGCGCGCCGAAAGCGGTATTTCATCCGCCTTCAGGCCCTTCGGGTAGCCGCTGCCGTCCCAGTTTTCATGGTGGCCGCCCGCGATTTCGCGCGCCACCTGATAGAAGGCGTTTTCGCCCAAAATGCGCACGCCGTTATCGGGGTGCTGGCGCATCACGTCCCACTCGTCCGCGTCCAGCTTGGCGGGCTTCTGCAAAATCGCGTCCGGCACAAACAGCTTGCCCACGTCATGAAGGATGCTCATCACCCCCATATGCTTCGCGGTGTCGCCGTCTATGCCCAGTTCAAGCGCCAGCGCTTCGGTATAGTGCTGCACCCGCTGCACATGATAGCCCGTGTCTTCGTCCTTGCCCTCGCACGCCACCGACAGCATGGTGATGGCGTCTTCATAGGCCTGCTCAAGCTCGGCTGATGTCATCTTCAGCTGCTGATCGAGCGCCAGCGCCTCAAGCGCGCGCACCACCGTCAGGCGTAGCATCTCCGGCTCCCACGGCTTGGTGATATATTTGTAAATCTGCGCGTCGTTGACGCAGTTCACCAGCGCTTCGATGTCTGAGTAGCCGGTCAGCAGGATACGCACGGCATCCGGCTGCTGTTCGCGCGCGACCGCCAGCACCTTGTCGCCGGTCACATCCGGCATGCGCTGGTCGCAGATGATCAGATGCACGGGCTCGGACTTGATGATGTCGATGCCCTTCTGCCCGCCATCTGCCTTCAGAATGCGAAATTCCTTGCGGAAGGCCCGCCACAGGCTGTCGAGGATGTCGGGTTCGTCATCAACGAACAGAAGTGTGAATTTGTCTGCATTCGGGGGCGAAAGTCTGGTCATGCGTCGTCATCCTTTGCATGAATGGGCAGGGTGATGGTGAAAGTGGTACCTTCACCGGGCGTGCTTTCCACTTCAAGCGTGCCGCCGTGTTTTTCAATGATACCATAGGAGATGGAGAGCCCGAGCCCCGTGCCTTCGCCCACTTTCTTGGTGGTGAAGAAGGGATCGAAGATGCGCTCGATCACGCCTTCAGGGATGCCGGGGCCGGTGTCCGCAATGCGGATCACTGCGTTTTCCCCGTCGCGCTTGGTCACAAGCGTGATCTTGCCGCTTTCGCCCATCGCCTGGACGGCATTGAAGATGATGTTGGTGAACACCTGGTTGATCTGGCCTGCGTGGCAATCCACCGGGGCGCTGAGGCCATAGTCTTTTTCAACCTCGATCCCGCCCTTAATGAAATGGTTGAGGATCGCCAGCGTGTCGTCCAGGCCCTTCTCAAGGCTGACGGATTTTTTCTCGGCCTCGTCAAGGCGGGAGAAGCTCCTGAGCGCCAGCACAATTTCCTTGATGCGGGACGCCCCGGCCATGCCGCTTGAGACGATCTTCTTCAGGTCTTCGCGCACTAGGTCGATGTCATGATCGTCAATTTTGCCCTCAATGACGGCCTTGGCGTCATCGGGCATGGGCACGTGGCGGATTTCGTCCAGCAGTGCCAGAATCTCGTCGGCATATTCCTCAATGTGCGGGAAGTTGGCGTAGATGAAGCTGATGGGGTTATTCAGTTCGTGCGCCACACCAGCCACCAGTTGGCCGAGGGACGCCATCTTTTCAGATTGCACCAGCTGGCTTTGGGTGGTCTTGAGTTGCTCGAACGCTTCCTGCAATTGGGCGTTGGCGCCGGAAAGCTCGGCCGTGCGTTCCTCGACGCGCTTTTCCAGTGTCAGGTTCAGCTTCTCAAGCCGCTCCAGCACATCTTCGCGCTCACGCGAGGTTTCCTGCAGGCTTTCCGCCATGGTGTTGAAAGCGCGGGCGAGGCTGCCGATCTCATCACCCGCCTGCACATTGGCCCTTAGCGACAGGTCGCGCGCGCTGGTGATGCTGCTGACTGTCTTTTCAAGCGTGTTCACGGGGTCAGTCAGCCGCCGCGCCATCCAGCGGATGCCGAAATGGATGGGCACATAAAGCGCCGCGCCAAGCGCCAGAAGCTGTAGCGCCACACGCGTGATGGCGGCACTGATGGTGGCTTCCGGTTTGGCGGAAATCACTGCCCATCCGGTCAGGCTGCCGGTCGCGGCATCGGCGTGCCCGGTAATATAGCGTTCGCCCCCCAGCATCAGCGCCCTGAGGCCCGCGTTATCGGTGGGCAGGGCCGTATCAGGCATGGGCAGGTGGGCTGCAAGAAGCGGTGTGTGGGTTTCCTCGCTCACCAGCAGGGTGGGCAGGCCGTCTTCCGCCATGATGGTTTCCACCACATGCCAGGGCACGGTGGCCACCAGCGTACCAATGGGGGCCTTGCCGCCGAAGCGTGCCGCAATCGGCGCCTTGAGCGCCACGATCTCCCCGGTGTCTGCACCGCCCGCAAGAGGCATCGGCCCCTTGCCCTCAAACCGAAGCGGGTCGCCCGCTTCCAGCCGCCAGGCGTCGGGGATCGTCAGCTCCGTATCCACCGGGTGGGACGCGGCCACGATGAAGCCTTCGGCGTCAAATACATAAACGTCACCCTCAAGGGCATATTGGTCATGCAGTTCCGCCAGCGTGCGGCTGATCCTTTTGTCTATGTCGGCAGAGAAGATATCGTTCATCACCTCAAGCCGGGTCCAGGCCGTAACATTGGTGGCGAGCGACTGGAAATAAGCCTCAACCCGCCCGAGCTTCTGGCTGGCGATCTGCCTAAGCGCGCCTGCTTCCGTGTCCTGCAGGCTCCCACGTACGCTGGTGAGTACCACGGCCGCCGTCAGCGCGTAGGTCACGATGAAGATGCCGATGAGCGACAGCATCAGCTTGCGCCGGATCGAGCTGTCCATCCATTTGATCACGGGATTTCCCCCAGCACGCGCACACCTTCGGGGACCTTATCGGCCACCACATAGCCGATGGCTCCGTCCACATTGCGCACAAAGGCGGCCATGGCGGCGTCGGATTCCTGCACCACGGGCGGCATGAAGCCCTTGAACTGCATCTGGTTCCAATAGTTGGCCAGCGATCGCATGCTGCGGCCCAGCACTTTTTCTGTGAATTCCCGCCGCGCAGGGCTGGAGGCCTCGCGGTTCACGGGCACCACGGGGCTGCCGTCCGGCCACACCTGGCGCTTGAGCATGAAGATGCGGTTCAGCTCTTCAAGCTCCATCGCTTCCACCGGCACATTCTTGTTGGCGATGATCAGCATCTTTTCCTCGGCTGACGCTTTCGCGCTCAGCATCAGGGATGCCATGACCACCATCAGGGCTCGTGCCGGGGAGCGGTATATGAAGGCGCGCTTCACTGTGGCACCCCCTAAAACAGGACCGCGAGCGAGGCCTTGAAGCCCTGCTCGATGTCCAGTTCCTGCCCCCACTGGGTGACATATTCAAGCTTCCACACCACCGGTGGTTTGGGGCGGTAGCTGAAACCGAAAAGCGCATTTTCGGACGCGTTTACAAAATCGCGGTCCTTGAAATATTCATACCGCGCATGGAGCGCCCAGCGCTCATCAATATTGTAGCTGGCTTGCCCGTATACGCCGAATTCGCTGTCGCGCACGCGCATCGCCTTGGGGCTATGGAGCCAGGTTTGCGTCAGCTCTGACCTCAGTTCCACGGGGCCGAACACCAGGTGCGCGTCGGCGCCGATCTGAACCGCCCCGGGATTGCCGGAGGCTCCAACTTCTGAGTAAAAGGAGCCATTATGAGCAAGACCACGAACAAATTTTCACC
>NZ_JBHSCR010000002.1:0-184992 GCF_042651265.1 Kordiimonas lipolytica
CAGGGGGTGGCCACCCCCTGTTCAAAATCAAAGAGGCACGAAGATCATAACAAATCTTCGTGCCTCTCAATGTATAAGCCCCGCCAGATGGCAGGGCTTTTTGAAGATATGGTGATCCCTACGGGACTCGAACCCGTGTTTCCGCCGTGAAAGGGCGGCGTCCTAGGCCACTAGACGAAGGGACCATCAATTAGGATGGCCTGCGGCGAGTATGGTGATCCCTACGGGACTCGAACCCGTGTTTCCGCCGTGAAAGGGCGGCGTCCTAGGCCACTAGACGAAGGGACCATCAATTAGGATGGCCTGCGGCGAGTATGGTGATCCCTACGGGACTCGAACCCGTGTTTCCGCCGTGAAAGGGCGGCGTCCTAGGCCACTAGACGAAGGGACCACGCTGCAGAACTCGCTGCGACGGGGGCCTAGATACCTAGCCCCGGTGCCCCGGTCAACATCTTTTTGCATTTTTCTTACGGCAGTCCGACAAGCGCAACGTCGTCGAGCGTGATTTCCACTTTTCCGCCCCCTGCCCAGGTATCTTTCTTGAGCTTTCCTGCGATATGGAAGCGCCGCCCGATACCCGACCTCAGCAGCTCTCCCATCGGTTCCTCCCACTGGCGGAAGGCCATAGCCTTGATGGATTTGCCGTCTTTCGACTTGAAAATGCAGCGCAAGTGATTCTGACCAACCAGATCAGCTTTCAAAAGGTCAAGCTCCGGGATAACGAAACGTGGGCTCGGATTGCCCGGACCAAACGGGCCAACCTGATCGATCTGGTCAATCAGGTCCGCGGTAACGCCTGACAGGGCCACCATGCCGTCAATCTTCAAGGACCGGTTCTGGGCCGCTTTTTCCACGCTCTTGCGCATATGGTCGCGCAGGAAGGCTGTTAGCTCTTCAAGCTTGTCAGGGGCGGCTGTCAGGCCCGCGGCCATGGCGTGGCCACCACCCTTGATAAGCAGGCCCTTTTGGACAGCCTCGATCACTGCCGCGCCCATATCCACGCCGCTGATTGACCGGCCGGAGCCTTTGGCTTCGCCATTCTCAATCCCGATCACAAAGGTAGGCAGGCCGTATTTGTCCTTGAGACGCGAGGCCACGATGCCGATGACGCCTGCGTGCCAGCCCTCGCCTGCCGCAACAACCACTGTTTCCGGTTGCCCGCCAACGCCCGTGGCGCTTTCAACCTGGCGCATCGCAGCTTCAAGCACTTCAGCCTCAATGGCGCGGCGTTCTTCGTTATAGCGGTCCAGCTTTTCAGCGATCTGGCGCGCGGCCATCATGTCGCCTGTCGTGAGCAGTTGGGCACCCAGATAGCTCTCCCCTACCCGGCCGCCCGCATTCACCCTCGGCCCCAGAATAAAGCCTGCGTGATAGGTTGTTGGTGCCTCAGACATGCGCCCGACATCACAGAGCGCAGTGATGCCCACATTATGGCGCTGCGCCATCACCTTCAGGCCCTGGGCGACAAAGGCGCGGTTCACGCCGGTGAGCGGCACCACATCGCATACGGTGCCAAGTGCCACGATATCCAAAAGGCTGATCAAATTCGGCTCACGCCTGTCGCCAGTGAAATAGCCTGCCTCCCGCAGCGCGCGGTTAAGCGCGATAGCCACAAGGAAGCAGACACCCACAGCCGCAACCTGCCCGAGGCCGCTATCATCATCCAGCCGGTTCGGGTTCACCACTGCCACAGCTTCCGGCAGCTTGGTTTCGGCCTTATGGTGATCCACCACAATCACATCCAGGCCCACATCTTTTGCGGCCTGAAGGGGCTCAAACGAGAGTGTGCCGCAGTCCACTGTAATCACAAGGTCGACGCCCTTGTTCCTGAGCCCCAGAAGCGCGGGCGCATTGGGGCCATAGCCTTCGGCCATGCGGTCAGGGATATAAATCTCGACGCTGGCACCAAGGGCCGTCAGGTAGCGATAGAGCACGGCGGAGCTTGTGGCCCCGTCTACGTCATAGTCGCCAAAGATCGCCAGCTTCTCGCCCTGCTGCAAAGCGCGGGCGATACGGGACACAGCCTTGTCCATATCCAGGATGGTGGATGGATCTGGCAGGCTTTCCTTAAGCGAGGGACTGTAGAAGGCTTCGGCATCATCAAGCCCGATACCGCGCGCGGCAATCAGCTGCCCGACAACGGCAGGAACGCCGAGCCTGTCTGCGATGGCCTCGGCCATACGCGGCACATAAGGCCGCAGCTCCCAAGCCTGCTCAAGCGCAGAACGGCGGACACCCAGAAAGGGTTCCGCCGCTCTTGTATTCTCAATACTGTCGGTCAATGACGTAACCTTATTGGCGACCGTCCGGGCCGTGGATCGCCTGTACACGGCGGATCGTCTTGGTTTTGGACCGCATGGTGATCGTGTCGGTTTCAATGCCGCGGCTCGTGACATGCACGCCGTTCAGCATGGAACCATCAGTCACGCCGGTTGCTGCGAAGATCACATCGCCGGAGGCCATTTCTTCCATGGTGTATTTCCGGTTCAGGTCTTCGATGCCCCATTTGCGGGCGCGGGCACGTTCGTCATCGTTACGGAACAACAGGCGGCCCTGCATCTGGCCACCGATGCAGCGCAGTGCTGCAGAGGCCAGCACACCCTCAGGCGCGCCACCGGAACCCATATACATGTCGATGCCGGTTTTCGGGTCGGTTGTTGCGATCACGCCGGCGATATCACCGTCACCGATCAGCGCCACACCGCAACCAAGCTCACGCAGTTCCTTGATGATTTCAGCGTGACGCGGGCGGTCCAGCACACAGACCATCATGTCTTCAACAGACTTGCCCTTGGCTTCGGCCACAGCCTTCACGTTATCGGTCGGCGTTTTGTCCAGGTCGATCACACCATCAGGCAGGCCGCCACCAACAGCGATCTTGTCCATATAAACGTCTGGCGCGTTCAGAAGGCCACCTTCGGCGGAAATCGCCAGCACGGCGAGCGAGTTCGGCATTGCCTTGGCGCAGATTGTGGTGCCCTCAAGCGGGTCCAGCGCGATATCGACCTTTGGGCCGCCGGCGCCGACTTTTTCACCAATGTAAAGCATTGGTGCTTCGTCGCGCTCGCCTTCACCGATGACAACGGTGCCTTCGATCTGCAGTTTATTAAAAGCTTCACGCATCGCTTCCACAGCGGCTGCGTCGGCGGACTTTTCATCGCCCCGGCCGTTCCACTTGCTTGCCGCGATAGCACCGGCTTCGGTAACACGGACAACTTCAAGAACGAGTTGGCGATTCAGTTCCTGTGACCCCATTAGGCTAGCTCCCTTTTCAGGCTTCAATTCTCAGCATTGTGGGGGTCTCTAGCACACATTGAAGCGTAGTGAAACGATCAAGTGTGGCTGCAACAGAAGCTTCAACAGTTTCATGGGTTGTAAGCACGATATAAACGCCACCGTCGCTTGCGCTGCCGCGCTGAAGCATACTTTCAATGGAAACGCTTTCTTCCGCCAGCACCTTGGTGATATCAGCCATCACCCCCGGCTGGTCATTCACCCGCAGGCGAATATAGTATGTTCCGCGGTGCTTGGACACGGGCACTGGGCTTGACGGCGTCAGGCTTACGGCTGGCACACCAAGGCGCGGACCTGCGGCACCGCGCGCCACATCAAGGATATCTGCAAGCACGGCGGATGCGGTTGGGCCTTCGCCTGCGCCCGCGCCTTCATAAACGGTTTGGCCAACGGCGTCACCGTCCACCACCACAGCATTTGTCGGGCCCATCACGTTCGCGATGGCCGCGCGTGTCGGCACCATGGCCGGGTGAACGCGGGTCTCGATGCCCTCTGCCGTCTGCTGGGTAACGCCCAGAAGCTTGATGCGGTAGCCCAGTTCCTTGGCATATTCGATATCCACTGGAGCGATGTTGCGAATACCTTCGGTTGGCAGGTTTTCGATATCCGGCTCGGTGCCGAACGCCAGCGTGGCCAGAATGGCTGTTTTGTGGGCTGTGTCGATCCCGTCGATGTCAAAGGTTGGGTCCGCTTCCGCGTATCCAAGCGCCTGCGCGTCCTTCAGCACTTCGTCAAAGGCCAGGCCTTCCTGCTCCATCCGCGTGAGGATATAATTGCAGGTGCCGTTCAGAATGCCGCGTACGCTTTCAATTGCGTTGCCCGCCAGACCTTCGCGCAGCGCCTTGATAATCGGTATACCGCCGGCGACGGCGGCTTCGAACTTCAGAGGCGCACCGGTTTCTTCCGCCAGAGCAGCCAGTTCCTTGCCGTGAGTGGCAATCAGTGCCTTGTTAGCGGTCACAAAACCAATACCGCGGCCAAGCGCCTTGCGCGCAAGCGCCAGCGCCGGGCCGTCTGATCCACCGATGAGCTCCACAACCACATTGACGCCGCTCTCTTCGGACGCGAGATCAACCGGGTTATCAACCCAGTCGTAAGGTGCAAGGTCAACCCCCCGGTCACGGCTGCGGTCCCGCGCGCTAACGGCCCGAATTTCCACAGGACACCCGGCCCGTGCGGCGAGCAGTGCCTTGTGTTTCTCGACAATCTTGACCACCCCAGCGCCAACGGTGCCGAGGCCCGCGATGCCGAGGATGATCTTTCGGTCGCCCTGCTTACTCATACTGATCTCCAGTTACGCTTTATTCTGTTCGGCTTGCCAGGACGCGATGATCTCGTCCTTGTTCGCCATAAGTTTTTTGATGTTACGGATTGCCTGCCGGATGCGTTGCTCGTTCTCCACAAGCCCAATGCGCACAAAGCCTTCGCCGTATTCGCCAAAGCCGATGCCAGGAGCCACAGCAACCTTTGCATGCTCCAGCAGGAGCTTGGAAAAGGCCATGGAGCCCATTTCCTTGAAATCTTCCGGTATCGGCGCCCAGGCAAACATGGATGCCTTGGGGCTTGGAATATACCAGCCTGCGGCCGCCAAGCCTTCCACAAGCACGTCACGGCGCTTCTTGTAGGTCTCGCGGTGTAGTTCGATACAGTCCTGTGGGCCGTTAAGCGCGGCAACCGCGGCAACTTGAATTGGCGTGAAAGCGCCATAATCCAGGTAGCTTTTCACCCGTGTCAGCGCGGCGACAAGATCCTTGTTGCCGGCACCAAAGCCGACGCGCCACCCGGCCATGGAATAGGTTTTAGACAGGCTGGTGAATTCAATGGCGATATCCTTTGCCCCAGGCACCTGCAGAATGGACGGCGGCGGATTGTCGTCGAAATAAATCTCGCAGTAGGCGATGTCAGACAAAATCCAGATGCCGTGCTTTTTGCAGAAATCGACCACTTCTTCATAAAAAGCCAGATCAACCACCTCAGCCGTCGGGTTGCCCGGATAGCAAAGGATTACAGCCGTAGGCGTTGGCACGCTGTGCTGCACAGCGTATTTGAGCTCCGTCAGAAAATCACGCCCCGGCCCCATCGGCAGATGGCGGACAGCCGCCCCCGCGATCATGAAACCATAGGGGTGGATCGGAAAGCTCGGGTTCGGCACCAAAATCACGTCGCCGGGTGTTGTGATGGCGGACGCCAGGTTCGCGAGCCCTTCCTTCGACCCAAGGGTCACCACATTCTCGGTTTCAGGATCGATATCCACGCCGAAGCGGCGCTTGTAGTATGCCGCATGGGCACGCCTGAGCCCCGGAATGCCCCTTGAGACGGAATAGCCGTGCGTTGTGTGCTTATCGACAGTCTCTTTGAGTTTATCAACAATGTGCTGCGGCGTGGGCAGGTCCGGATTGCCCATTCCAAGGTCAATGATGTCTTCACCGCGCGCTCGTGCCGCCGCTTTCATCTGATTCACTTCAGCGAATAGATAAGGGGGCAGCCGCCTGATGCGGTAAAATTCCTGATTGGTCATGACCTTTTTACCTTGGATAATGTCGAAATCGGGACGCGCCGGTGCGCCCTGTGTGAAGGCTTAGCTCTAAGGGAATTTTGGCGTCAGTGCAACGGCTGCACGCAATGATCGCAATGGTTTTTCTTATCTGGCGAAATACTATTGCGTAAGAACGGGTGGAGGCACCGGCAAGGATGGATGGGCTTGGGCCTTGAGGATACGCCGGTTTTCTGAAATGATGGGCCTTTCAGTCTTGGGGGCGGGAAATAATGGTCATGAAGCAATCCGGTACAGCCCGTTGGCATGATGCAAACGGTCGGACAACAGATGCTTTTAACTACGACAGCCTGGCTGCCGCGCCAGAGCGCTTGACAGTCCTGAACTTCGAGACCTGCGACCTCGCGCGGAAAGAACAGTTCGACGGCTGGTACGATTTTCGTGGCCAGGTTGGGACACTGACCCGCCCCGGCCCCTACTCCGCCTCTTTTGATGCAGGCATGGAGGAAGCAAAGACAAGCATTTCATCCCTATCGCGCTGCTGGGTGAACAGTGAAGCCACCATCAACCGCAATGGCAAGTTCATCGATCAACCCGGTTGCGATATCATGGCATTCCAGTTTCAGGTGCGGGGTGGTGACGCGACGACAGAGTATGAGCATGGCAAGCTGATCAGACCCGGCCAGATCCGTGTCGTTGACCTTGCACAACCAATGCATATCTCCAGCCATGGGTTCGAGAACCTGACACTCGCGATGCCCAAGTCTGTCATGCTTGAACGCATGCCGATGCTTGCCGAGATGCACGGCGAAATTCTCGAGGAAACGCCAATGGTGTTCCTAGCATGGCGGTTCATGCGCATGGCGATGGAGTCATTGGACCAACTTACCATCGAAGAGGCCGAAGCGGTCAGCCACAGCGCGCTCGACCTCATGGAAACCGCACTGCTTGGGTACAGCGATGCCCGGCGCCTTGAATCCGCAACCACAGACGCTGCCGTCTACAAAGCGGTCGAGCGCTATATCAGCGAAAACCTCCGCAACCCCGCTCTGTCCCCTGACATGATTGCCCATCATGTCGCGGTCTCCCGGCGTAAGCTTTACCGGGCTTGCGAACCCTATGGCACACCTATGGAACTGGTGAAGCGCGCGCGGCTCAATTGGGCGTTTGAGCAGATCAAGCTTGGGCGAGCCCAGAATATCACGCAGCTGGCGTTTGAGGCCGGCTTTGAAAGCCGCGAAACCTTCAGCCGCCAGTTCAAGCGCGCCTTCGGCTATTCCGCGCGGGAATTTATGATGTCTGCCCGTTCAGGTGGCGTATAGGGCAGCCCTGGCAAAACCACGACAAGTGACAGTCTCCTCGTTCACCCCACACGTTCCCAGCCTGCGGTCAAATAGGCACACAGCCTCACATGATTGGCACTCAGCGTCACGCACGCCGGGCGGTTCTGAGGTATTACAAACCGTATCCATAGGATAGCAAAATCCGAAGCCTGCAATTCGCGCGGACTTTTCTCATTGGGGGAGCATTGCCGTGGCAACATTAACAGTCAACACCACCACGAACGACAGCTATGATGGCGGGGACCTTGCCGCGGAGACGGCGGACGGCACCGGCCTCTCCTTCAAGGAAGCACTCGGGCTAGCGCAAGATGGCGACACCATCACCTTTGATGGCAGCTTGTCAGGGTCTTCCATCGTAGAGGCGACATCATACTTTATTACCACCGACATCACCATCGACGGCGACCTGGATAACGACGGCACGCCGGACATCACACTTGATGCCAACAATTACACCACCACCAGTGCGGGCGTCTACTTCATTGACATAACCAACGCCACGGTAACCCTGGACGGCCTGACCTTTACAGGCACCGGAGATTCTACCTCTATATACGATAGCGGCACTACAATTTTGTGGGCAGAGAACTCAACGGTCTCGATTGTGAATAGTGTCATCACAGATACAGTGAGCACTCGCATAGGCACAGGCCTTTATTTCACAAATTCAAACACAACCATTGAAAGCACCCGGTTCGAGAACACTATTGCGCCCGGCTTCACCGTCCAGGTCACTGGGGGAACCTTTACCATGACCGACAGCAGCATGTCGGGCAATTCTCACAATGCTCTTGCGTTGGTTGCCGGCGCAACCGCCACAATCTCCAACTCGGTTTTCGCCCATAACGGCCGCGTCGGCGTACACCTCTATGATAGTTCCGCCACCATTAGCAATAGCATCTTCACAGGAAACGACAGCGAAATATTTTTACGTGATGGCGGGATTGTGACGATCAGCAACAGCATCATCACCGGTGCTGGCCTGGAGGCCTACCGTTTAAGTACGACCCATTCAGTAACTTTCTCCGGCGCCAATGTGCAGAGTCAAGCTCCCAGCCTGGACCCGAACCTGATTTATTCCGGCGCAGAGCCGACGGTTGAGGCTGACCTCAGCAATATCTTTGCGGGCGTGACCGGGACAGGCGGCACGCTGTCGCTGGTTACCACCGCCTCCGGCGCACAGATATATTCGGCGCTTGTGAACCCGACCGGTGTCGCGCAGGGCCTTGGCCCACAATTCGCGCCTGTGATCGCCGGGGACACTAGCGGCAGCATCACCGAAAATATCGCCAGCACTACAGGTACACTAACCATCAGCGACAACAATGGAGCCGCGGACGAAAGCTTCAACAATGACACCATCACCGGCAGTTATGGCGAGCTAACCATCGCCGCGAACGGCGACTGGACCTATGCGCTCGATAACGCAGACAATACAGTCGATGCCCTGAGCGGCAGTGATACCCTGCAAGACACGATCACCGTCCATTCCGCTGACGGCACCGCCCAGGATATCACAGTCACGATCAACGGGGCCAATGATGCGCCTGCGTTTTCGGGGGTGCCAGCAGACCTGACTGTCACGGAAGATACCGCAGGCGACCTTGACCTTTCGGCTGTTTCCTTCAGCGACGCCGAGGGCGACAGCCTGACCGTAACACTGTCCGTTGATGCAGGCAGCTTCAGCGTGCCCGCAGACGGCGCAGGCGTTGGCGTGACCGAAACTTTGGTGAATGGCCAGACCATCACGCTTGCGGGCACGGCGGCAGACATCGCCACCTACCTGGATACGATCTCGAACATTCAATACACCGGCGCGCCTGACGCCGAAGGCGATAACGCAGCAATGCTGACCATCACGCCAAATGACGGCGTGCTGGATGGCACCGCTGCCACTTCGAACATCAATATCACGGGCATCAACGATGCGCCAACCGCGACCGACAACAGCATCACCATGAACGAAGACACAGCGCACCTATTTGCGGCGGGGGATTTCAATTTCTCCGATGTCGACACGGGCGCGGCGTTGGCGTCAGTGCGCATCGACACCTTGACTGTCTCCAGCGGCACCTTGCAGCTTTCTGGTGTAGATATAAACCCAGGTGATGTTGTCGCCATAGCAGATATCAGCGCAGGCAACCTTGTCTACACGCCGGCCACGAACGCGTACGGCGCTGATCTGCTGACCTTCACTTTCAGCGTGAATGACGGCACGACCTTCGCAGCCGCGCCAAGTGCGATCGATATTGACGTCACCAACGTCGAGGAAGTCAGGATCATCGACGATCCCATGTCCATCCGCGGCGGCAGCGGTGACGAAACACTAACCGGGGGCAACTCGGGAGATACCTTGCGCGGTGGCGACGGTGACGATTCTGTTTCAGGCAATGAGGGCGACGATGTCATTTGGGCCGGTCGTGGTGATAGCGGCAACGATAGACTGGCCGGTGGAGCTGGCGCAGATACAATTGGCGGCGGCGGCGGCAACGACTTCATCGAGGGTAGCGACGGTAGCGACCTGCTTTACGGCGGCCAAGGTGACGATACCATTTACGCGACATCGCACAATAACGAAAACGGTGATTTGAGCACCAACATTGCCTGGGGCGGCCCGGGCAACGACCTGCTGCTTGGCGGACTTGGCAATGATACGCTGGGTGGTGGCGTAGGCAGTGACACGGTCAATGGCGGCGCGGGTGATGATGTAATCTGGGCAAGCGCTGGCGATGACATGCTTTCGGGCGGGGCCGGGGCCGACACCTTTATCTTCGTCGCGACAAGCGGCGATGATGTCATCACCGACTTTGACCTGGGCGAAGACACGCTCAACCTCACCTTTGCAGGCACTGGTTTCACAAGCGTGGCCAGCGTTCAGGCCGCAGCCACTGCAGTAAACGGCGGCATCCTGATCGACCTCGGCGACGCAGGCAGTGTGTTCCTAGAAGGACTTGATGCTGCGGACCTCACAGATATGACCATCCTGCTGTAAACGGGGGGAGTTATTCCACTGCCATCGCCTGCTCGGCCTGCTCAAGCGCCTCAAGCACCCGTGCATAGAGCGCGTCATCGCCAAAAGCAGCACGGTACTTGCCAAGCTCCGACCGGTGCTCCGCGAGCGACTGCTGCAGCGCGCCAAGCTGGGCGACCTTCTGCATCTTCAATTCGGACAACCGGCCTGACATGGCTTCGATGCGGGCTTCAAACGCCTGCATGTCCACGGCCTCACTGGTTGCAAAAGATTTGGAAAAAGACTCAGCGAAGTTGAGGTTCATATCCTGGAGCCGTGCCCGGATTTCCTCTTCCTTCTGTTCGCACCGTGCAAGGTCGGGCGAACGATAGGAAACCTCACGCACTTCTTCAGCCTCATGTTCCAGCATCATGGTGCCCATGCTGTCAAACGCTGACATGCGCTCACCACCCAGTGCGGCGGCACTGCCGATAACCGAAATTGCTGCAACTGCTGTCAGGGTGCGTTTCATGACCTGTCCATTCCCTTAGAATGGTCTAATAATGCTACATTATCACACATTGGACAAGTAAACTTTAGGAATAGGCCTGTCAAAAGACAGAGAGCAACCAAGTTGGCTGCCCTCACATGTTTCAGCTTTCGCCTATGTGGGGCCTAGCCCTCTTTCTTCTTGGCTTCTGCTTCGCGTTCCCGCATCCGCTCCTCAAGGCGCGCACGTTCCCGCTTGATATCTTCTTCGGCCCGCTTCAACGCTTCAAGATGATGCTTTTCCATTTCTTCAAGCGACAGCTCCGCTGACTTTAGGGACTCGATCCTGAGGGTACGGATATCCCCATCAATATCCAGCTCCAGTTCCAGGTCACCCAGGGCCTCTTCGATCTCGCGACGGGCTTCGGCAATGTCGCCCTTCAGCTCCACCCGCATTTCAGAGAGCTCCAGCTCGCTGTCTGCCAGATCAGCCAACGCGTCCGCCATGGCCTCAGATTCGATCTTTGCGATCTCAATTCGGCTGGGAGCCACGATCACGTGGCGCATACGGCGTTCCTCAAGGGAGACAATCGCCGCCTCCAGGCCTTTCTGGGCCGCCTTGAGCGCCTGCTTTTCTTTCTTGCTCTTGGCTTTCCCCAGGCGTTCGGTAACTTCGGCTAGCGCCTCTTTTGCTTCCTTCAGGGCCTGTTTGTGCTTTTTCTCAAACGCCTCGCGGTCACTGGTGGCGATCACCGTGCGATGACCCTTTCTGTCCACCACAACCTTGCTATCGCCACTGCGAACTACACGGATCGTGCGCTTCTTCTTTTCAGCCTTCTCGACCTGTTCGGCTTTTTCGTCATCACCGCCCATCGCCATCATCGCATGGCTGGCGCCCGCAATGGCAAAGCATGAAACCGCCATCCCGACAACAAAGGCAGCTCGGCGTATCTGATGAGGTGTCATCCACATGGGAAATCTCCATTTTTTTTGAGTATCTCCCGGCGACCGCTTTGGCGCCAGAAAAAACTCCATCCTCGGCTGACGTGACTTTCGGGCCAGTTCCCCGTCTTCACGTTCTTGTGAACTCAAGACTGCCCAGCCCGGGCGGTGGAGAAAAGGGTGAAGCGACGAATGGTGAGCATTGTGCGGTGGGTCGTAAGTCTCTGCGACGAACCGAATGCCAGCTTCTGCGACGAACCGTTCATCGCATGGCCAAGGCAAAGCAGGCAATTCCTGTTTTTTTGAATTAGTCTACAGGCAACAGCACACACGCCACGCGGCGCTGTTCCATCAATAGAACATTGTAGGTCCGGGCGGCTGCGCCGGTATCCATGATGTCATAGCCGATGTTGGCGGCTTCAAGGTGCTCACGAATGGCAGCAGGCAGAAGCTGCATCTTCGCACCCGTCCCGACCAGAACAATCTCTGGTCTCGGAGCCTCGTCCACAATTTTGCTGAAATGCGCGGGGGTCAGGTCGGCCAGTGTTTCGGCGTCCATCGGGTAGAAGCCGGTTGGCAGCACCAGCACGCCGCCTTCGACGCGGCGCTCCATCAGGCGGAAGCCACCATCACCATATGCTTCAATGAGCAGCAGGTCCTCATCGGCCTGCTGCTCCATGATAAAACCACTTTGTCTGATCTTGTCAGCCATCGGGCTTACATCTGCTCAAACTGGTTTGGACGGCTTTTGTCCACCGTCGGGTCGTCGTCTTCAACTGGCAACATCGCTTCGCGCCTGATCTTGAACAACAACAGAAGTGGCGATGCCACAAAGACAGAGCTGTAGGTACCCACGACCACGCCCCAGATCATCGCTGCGGTGAAGCCGCGGATGGCTTCCCCACCGAAGAAGAACAGGGCAAACAGCGCCACCAAGGTGGTCACGGATGTCATCAATGTCCGGGCCAACGTCTGGTTAAGCGACAGGTTCAGCAGTTCTTCCATCGGTGTTTTGCTATATTTGCGGATGTTTTCACGCACCCGGTCATACACCACCACGGTATCATTGAGGCTGTAGCCCACGATGGTCAGGATTGCCGCGATGATCGACAGGTTGAATTCAAGCCGCGTGATGGCGAAGAAACCAACCGTAAGCAAGACGTCATGCACAAGGGCCAGAACCGCCCCCAGGCCGAACTGCCATTCAAAGCGGAACCAGATATAGACCAGCACAGCAAGAACCGCGATGGTCACTGCCAGCGCACCGTCGCGCTTAAGCTCACCCGATACGGTAGCGCCGATAAAGTTGCCGTCCATAAATTTGATGCCCGGAACCGCTTTCGGCAGTTCTTCGCGCACCTTCTGGATCACGGCACTTTGGGCTTTCGCATCACCTTCCTGGCGTTCGATGCGGATCATGGCTTCCCAATCGGCGCCGTAGCGGCGAACGGACGGGCTGGTGTAGCCCATGGCTTCAACTGCCTGCTTCACCTGCTCGATTGGAATGGCCTTTTCGCCTTCCATCTGCACCTCAACAGAGATACCGCCCTGGAAATCGATGCCATAGTTCAGGCTTTTCATCGCAAACAGGGCGATTGAGGCAATGATCAGAACAATCGACAGAGCAAACGCAACCTTGCGCGCGCCCATAAAATTGATCTTCGTATTGTCTGGTACGAGACGTAGAAACATCATCCCCTCCCCTTAAAGTGGCAGCTTGGCAGGACGAGCCCGCTTAAGCCAGGTTGCAAGGATAAAGCGCGACAGGACAACAGCCGTGAACATGGATGTCAGAATACCAATCGCCAGCGTCACGGCAAAGCCCTGCACCGGGCCGGAGCCAAGCATGTAGAGCACGGCAGCCGCAATGAAAGTGGTGATATTGGCGTCCATAATGGTGGAGAATGCCTCACCATAGCCGTGCTCCATGGCAGCAAACGGCTTGCGACCGTTATTCTGTTCTTCGCGTATACGCTCAAAGACCAGCACGTTGGCATCCACCGCCATACCGATCGTCAGTACGATACCGGCGATACCAGGCAGCGTGAGCGTAGCGCCAAGGAAGCTCAGGGCCCCCATGATCAGGATCAGATTGGTAATCAGCGACACGCTGGACGCCAGACCAAAGCGGCCATAGCTGATGATCATGTAAACGATCACGCCAAGGAAGCCGATCACAGCAGCGATTTCGCCTGCGTCGATGTTTTCCTGCCCGAGGTCAGGCCCAACGGTACGTTCCTTCATCACTGTCAGCGGAATAGGCAGGGCACCGGCTTTCAGAAGCGTTGCCAGTTCCTGTGCGTCGGCAACCGACCCCACATTGGTGATCTGCCCCTGCCCACCCAGAATTGCAGTCTGGATATTTGGCGCGCTGATGATCTCGTTATCGAGAACGATCGCAAAAGGTCGGCCAATATTGTCTTTGGTGTGATTGCCAAAGCGTTTGGCACCGGACGTGTTGAAGGTAAAGGAAACAGCGGGTTTACCGTGCTGGTCAAACGACGCTTTGGCGTCAATGAGGTCTTCGCCCGACACAATCACACGGTCCTTGATCGCCAGCGAGTATCCTTCTTTCGATTGCAAAATCTTCTCGCGGTAGCCAACTCGGCCTCGCTGCAGGTCTTCTGCGCTTGCGTTCGTGTTCACATCATGGAAGGTCAGCTTTGCAGTCTGGCCGACAAGCCGCTTCACTTCTTCAGGGTCGCTCGCGCCCGGCACTTCCAGAATGATGCGGTCGCTGCCCTCAGGCTGGATCGTCACTTCCTTGGTAC
Organism: Kordiimonas lipolytica; assembly: GCF_042651265.1. GTDB lineage: Bacteria > Pseudomonadota > Alphaproteobacteria > Sphingomonadales > Kordiimonadaceae > Kordiimonas > Kordiimonas lipolytica. The sequence continues at coordinate 14,284 of NZ_JBHSCR010000002.1, forward strand.
CGTCCGGATCAATCCGCTTGCGCATGACTTCCATGGCACGGGCAACAGCATCGCGCTTTTGCACTTCGATACCCTGCTCTGTCAGCGTCAGCGTGAATTTATTGCCGTCCTGGGCAAGCTCAAGCTCCTGGATGCCGCCACCCATCAGCGGGTTGGCGGCCCCCACCGTCACGGTTGTCAGCTCACGCAGCTTCTCGCGTGCAAGCTCAGCCATGTCGTCGCGCGTTACCTCAAGCGACACGCTGTGGCCTTCAGTGCGGATATTGCGGAAATTCAGGCCCTTTTCAGAGCGACGAATATCGCGCACCTGATCAGCAATATTGTTCAGGCGGGACGTGACCACATCATCGGTCTCCGCACCCCACAAAAGCCGCACACCACCCCGTAGGTCAAGGCCCAGGCTGAGCGTATCGGAAGGCAGGAAACCTGGCAGGCTTTCCCGCTGTTTCTCTGTCAGAAAGTTCGGTAGGGACGTCAGGATGCCCAAGAGCACCACCCCTACAATCATGATTATTTTCCAGCGCGGAAACGTCAGCATGCGCCGATCCTTATGGTTGTTCTTCCCTTAAAAAGACTGCGCCCGGACATTCCGGGCACGATCCTTATTTTTCTTCTTTCTTGGCCGCTTTCTTTTCAGCAGGCTTGGCAGGCTCTGATTTGCTGCGCACATCAGACAGCGTGCTTTTCACAACGCGAACCTTAACGCCATCCGCCAGTTCGACTTCAACTTCGTTGTCGTCAGCCTGTACCTTGGTTACTTTACCGATCAGGCCGCCTGCGGTCACAACACTGTCGCCGCGAGCCACATTGTTCACCATTTCACGGTGTTCTTTCATCTTTTTGTTCTGTGGGCGGATGATCAGGAACCAGAAAACCGCAACCATGATGATGATCAGGCCGAAACCACCAGTTGGATCGGACATCTGCGCAGAATCAGCCGCTTGAGCGTAAGCAGGAGAAGAAAACATGTGACAAACCTCGTTAAAAGGGCGGCAGAAGTGCCACCTTGCAATATCATTGGCCGGGACTATAGCTTTATTGCTTTCAAATGCAACAGTCGCCTATGGCTATCCGGCATGTTATGAGCGCTGTCGAGCAGGCTAAATTTGATTATTCACCCCTAGATGGGAATGACAGGAAAGGGTTGCAAGTGCCAAACCAGGATCAAGCGCTGATTGATGCGATCAACCGCCTTGCCGATGCGGTCAGTGGAAACCTTGAAAAAGCGCCTGCAGCGTTGGAAGACAGCGCAACTGCCTTTGTCTATGACGCGGAAAGCAAAAGCCTGCGCGCGGTAGACCATGTAGCAGCCCCTGATATCGGCCTTCTGATGGGGATCGACCGCGCCAAAAACACCCTTCTTGAAAACACAAAACGCTTTGCAAACGGCTTTTCCGCCAACAATGCGCTCCTTTGGGGCGCACGCGGCATGGGTAAAAGTACGGTCATCAAGGCAATCCACCGCGCCATCGTTCATGAGAAAGGCGCACAGGCGCCTGCCCTTGTGGAAATCCACAGGGAAGACATCAGTGCCCTGCCCGCCTTGCTTGGCAAGCTCAGGAAAAGCGACCGCTTGTTTATCGTCTTTTGTGACGACCTGTCGTTCAACAGGCCGGACCAGGATTTCAAGGCGCTCAAGTCCGTCCTGGAAGGGGGCCTTGAAGGCCGTCCAGAGAATGTCATCTTCTATGCCACATCGAACCGCAGGCACCTTTTGCCGCGCCAGATGGCCGACCAGGAAAGCGCCACCGGCATTCACCCGAATGAGGCCATGGACGAAACCATCGCGCTATCGGACCGCTTTGGGCTGTGGCTTGGCTTCCATCCGGCAGACCAGAACGAATATCTGGCCATGATTGAAGGCTACCTGAAGGCCTTTGACCTGAACCCCACTGAAGATTGGCGGCATGCGGCCCTTGAGTGGTCGAAAACGCGCGGCAACCGGTCTGGCCGCACTGCGTGGCAATTTGTCAATAATCTTGCTGGGGAACTGGGTGCCAAGGTCGGCTTTTAGCGGCTTGTCATGGCCGCGTCTGCCCGCGCCTGGCTCAGGTAGCGGAGCGGATCAAGCGCCCGGCGCCCCTTCCTGATTTCAAAATGCAGCTGGGGCTCTGTCACGCCGCCGGTATTGCCGACACGGGCGATGATCTGCCCTTTATCGACGGTCTGCCCTTCGCGCACCAGCAGGCGTTCATTATGGGCGTAGGCTGTAATCCAGCCGCCCGAGTGTTTCACCAGCAGAAGATGCCCATAGCCCTCAAGCGCGTTCGAGGCATAGACCACCACGCCTGTTTCCGCAGCCTTCACTGGCGTTCCCTGGCGGGCCAGAATATTGATGCCGTCATTATGCAGGCCATCCTGTTTGGGGCCAAAGCGGGAGGCGAGCCTGCCTTGAACCGGCCAATCGAAGCCACTTGATGTCCGCGGCGGCGGCGTGGGCCGCGCCACGGTACGGCGCGTGGTTTGCGCAGGCCTGACAACCGTGGGCGAGGACGCAGAGGCCGTCTGCACAGGGGCCGTGCTCGCACCGCCCGGCAGTTTAAGCTTCTGGCCGATTTCAAGCGTGTATGGCGCCCTGATACCATTTTCGCGCATCAGGGCCGATACATTCACGCCAAACCGGCGCGAGATGCTATAGCCCGTGTCACCCTTTTTCACCACATAGACCTGCGCCGTGGGCACCTTCACGCGCTGGCCGATCTCAAGCGTGTAGGGTGACCGCAGCCGGTTGTTTGAAATCAGGTCCCGGACCGGCACGCCGTAGCGCCGTGAAATGGCGTAAAGCGTATCGCCTTTGCTGACCACATGCACCGCACCAGTTGCACTGCTGCTGGTCGCGGCACGCGGCGCCTGTGCAGGCGTATTTGTAGCCGCATAGCTGCGATTTGGTACCGGTGGTTTGGTGCGTGGCAGCGGCACAGGGAACGGGGCATTCTTGGTTTTGGGAGATGTCAGCGCACCGAAAACGGGTCTGATGATTCGCTTGTCGACAGTGGAACAGGCAGAAAGCGAGAAGGCGAGCACAATCAAGGCGCTAAGGCGCGTGGCATGCCGTCTCTTGTGTCCTCCCATCATCATGGTTTCAAGATACCCACAAGTGTTAACTGGGGCAATATTTCCCTGATCATTAAGGCAGAAGCACGGCGAAAGGACATCTGGCCAACGTCAGAATGTCTGGCTGATGGCCTCGTTCATGGACCGGCGTGTTTCATGGTGGGTGAGGTTCAGATGAAGCGGCGTCACGGACACCCACTGCTCGCGCACGGCCTTTAGGTCGGTCTCATGCCCCGGTTGGCCGACTTCGCGGCCAAGGCCAAACCAGTAATATTTGAAACCACGCGGGTCAGTGCGTTCCTCGATGTGGTTGCCCATGATCTGGCGCGCGCCCTGCTCTGTCACCTTGACGCCTTTGATTTCCTCAGGCTCAAACGCCGGGAAATTTACATTCATCAGCACGTCCTGCGGCCAGCCCATCTCAATGAGGCTCCCAATCACCTGCGGCGCAAACTTTTCCGCCGTTTCCCATTTGGTGCGCTGGTCAGGGCGAATGCATTGGCTGAGCGCGATGGATGGAATACCCGCGAGCGTACCTTCCATGGCGACAGAAACCGTACCGGAATAGGTCACGTCTTCCGCCAGGTTGCCGCCCCGGTTGATGCCCGAAAGGATCAGCGTGGGCGGGCTATCTGTCATGATCTTGTTAAGCGCCATGGCCACACAGTCTGTCGGCGTGCCGGCAACGGCCCAGCGTTTTTCCGCAAGCTTTCGCATGCGCAGCACGCGGGTCAGCGTCAGGGAATGGCCTGCGCCTGACTGCTCTTCTTCCGGCGCCACCACCCACACATCATCCGTCAACTGGCGGGCGATACGCTCCAGAATTTCGATCCCAGGGGCATTGATCCCGTCATCGTTGGAAACCAGAATGCGGGTGGGCTTGATGGCTGTCATAGCTTAGCCGCCGATCACGTCGACGCCGCGCATGTACGGCTTCAGTACCTCTGGCACGCGGATGGTGCCATTGGCCTGCTGGTAGTTTTCCATCACGGCAATCAGGGTGCGGCCCACGGCAAGGCCGGAACCGTTCAGCGTGTGAACGAACTGGGTCTTTTTCTCGCCTTTCGGGCGGCAGCGCATTTTCATGCGGCGCGCCTGGAAGTCACCACAGGTCGAACAGCTGGAAATCTCGCGGTATTTACCCTGCCCTGGCAGCCATACTTCAATGTCATAGGTGCGGCGGGCACCAAAGCCGATATCGCCGGTACACAGCTTCACCACGCGGTACGGCAGGTGCAGGCGTTTCAGCACTTCTTCCGCACAGCCCAGCATACGCTCAAGCTCGTCGTCTGACTGGTCAGGTGCCGTCACAGACACCAGCTCAACCTTTTCGAACTGGTGCTGGCGGATCATGCCGCGGGTATCACGGCCTGCGGCCCCCGCTTCGGCACGGAAGCATTGGCTGTGGGCGGTGAAGCGCAATGGCAGGTCTTCCTCGTCCAGGATTTCATCGGAATGCAGGTTTGTCAGCGTTACTTCAGATGTTGGGATCAGCCAGTGACCCGTGTTGGTCTGGAACGCGTCGTCACCGAATTTCGGCAGCTGGCCTGTGCCCAGCAGCGCGTTGCCGCGCACCATGGCAGGTGTCAGCATCTCGGTATAGCCGTGCTCCATAGTGTGCAGGTCCAGCATGAACTGGCCAAGGGCGCGTTCAAGCCGCGCCAGCTCACCCTTGAGCACCACGAAGCGGCTGCCCGAAAGTTTGGCTGCGCGTTCAAAATCCATCATGCCAAGGCTTTCGCCCAGGTCGAAATGTTCCTTGGCGTCAAAGTCGAGCGGCTTTGGCTTGCCCCAGGTACGGACCTCTTCATTATCGTCTTCGCTGTCGCCGTCCGGCACATCGTCATAGACCATGTTCGGTAGGCTCATCAGCAGGTTGTTCAGCTTTTCACCCAGCGCGCGCTCTTCTTCTTCCATTTCGGACAGACGCGTCTTAAGGCCGCTGACCTCTTCCATCAGCGCCTGGGCTTCGGCTTCATTGCCCTGCCCTTTGGCCTTGCCGATCAGTTTAGAGGCTTCATTGCGGCGCGCCTGGGCTGCCTGCGCCTCCGTCTGAACCGCACGGCGGGAAGTGTCGAGCGCGATGATCTCCTCAGCTCTGGCTTCCTCGCCGCGGCGGGCAAGGGCCTTGTCGAAAGCTTCAGGGTTTTCGCGGATAAATTTCAGATCAAACATTGCGCTCGTCTCAGTTTAAAGATTCAGGTCAGTTAAGAATTTAGGTCAGATTTCATCGTCATCGATGCCTTCATCAATGGCGTCAGCGCGCTTCTTCTCAAACGCGCTAATCAGGATGATGGACAGCTCATACAGGAGCAGCATGGGAATGCCAAGGGCGATCTGGCTGACAGGGTCAGGCGGCGTCAGGAAGGCAGCCACCAGAAAAGTCGCTACGATCATATAACGGCGCTTGGCGCGCAAGCCGTCTGCCGTCACGATCCCTGCGCGGCCCATCAGCGTCAGGGCCACAGGCAAAAGGAACGCAACGCCAAAACCAAAGATCATCTGCATAACCAGCGAGAGATATTCGCTGACCTTCGCCTCAGCCGCAATCTCGATCGCGCCGCCGCCGCCTGCCTGCTCGAAACTCAGCAGAAACTGCCAAGCCCAGGGGATCACCATGAAGTAGGCGAGGCTTGCCCCCAGTGCGAACAGGATCGGCGTCGCCAACAGGAAAGGCAGGAAAGCCCGGCGTTCGTTTTTATAGAGGCCCGGGGCCACAAATTTCCATATCTGGGACGCCAAAAGCGGGAAGGTACAGATGAAGGCAGCATAAAGCGCCACCTTGAGGTCCACAAAGAAGCCTTCCGTGAGCGAGGTGAAGATCATCCGCCGTTCTTCGCCTGTCGCCTGCGTCGCATCCATATAGGGCTTGGCAAGGATGTTGAACAGCTCATCCGCGAAATAGAGACCAATACCAAAGGCAATCGCCATCCCGATCATCACCTTGATAAGGCGGGAGCGAAGCTCGTTCAGATGGTCCAGAAGCGGTGCCTTGCTAGCATCCACCTCATCTTCATCCGTGATGTCGGGCTTTGCGGCTTCTGCGCCGAACTCTTCCGGCCCCATCATGATGCGTCACCTTTGTCGCTTTCGGGCTGGGCGGAATCATTCTTTTCCTTACCCTCAGGCTTTTCAGCCGCTTCTCGCTCGCGGTTACGCATAATGTGGTTGGTGATCTCTTCCGCGCTCATGCCAGGGCGCAGCCCCTCTTTCTTGCGCAGCTCCGCAAAAGGGTCTGTCTGTTCTTCGGCTTCCGCGGCCAGTTGCTCGACGCCATCCTTGAATTCAGCCGCCAGTTCACGCATGCGGCGAACCAGCCCGCCAACGGTCTTCAACAGCCGCGGCAATTCCTTCGGCCCCACGACAACAAGCGCGACGACCGCTACAAGGAAAATCTCCATTGCACCGATATCAAACATGGAAACGGGCTCCTGCCCCGGCTTGCGCAGGGGTAAAGAAAGGTTGGCTTACGCCTTGTCTTTCTCTTCGCTTTTCACCACTTCGCCGTCGATGGTCTTTTTATTTTCAACGGCTTTCGGCTCTTCTTCCGGCTCATCAAGGCCTTCCTTCAGACCCTTGCGGAAGCTGGTGATGCCTTTGGCAACATCGCCCATCAGGCCTGAAATCTTGCCGCGACCGAAGAGAAGCACGATCAGCAGCACAACAAGCGCTATTTGTAACCATCCCGGAAACATATGTTTTAACTCCCTTTTGCCGGTTCAGCCCGGCCCTGTCTCTATGTAATGGCGTGCGCAGAAGCACACAAGGCCAATCACGCCATATTGTTGTCTGAATCCTCGTCAAGGGATGCGACATCGTCTTCAGGTGCATCCATCGCCTGAGCAGCGGCACCTGAAATGCTGGCGCGTTCCTTGGCGGCGATTGCTTCCTCAAGGTCAATCTGGCCTTCGGCTTCCTCAACCGCCTTCGCCGGGTTGGGCATGCCGCCCATCTTCTCAAGCGCCACATCAACGCTATCCAACAAACCTGCAGCCTTCAGTTCCTGTACGCCCGGAAGATCCTTGATCGATTCGATGCCGAAATGGACAAGGAAATCTTCGGTGGTGCCATAGGTTACCGGCCGCCCCGGCGTCCGCTTGCGGCCCATCATGCGCACCCAGCCTGCTTCCATCAGAACATCAAGCGTGCCTTTGGAAATGCTGACACCGCGGATTTCCTCGATCTCCGCCCGGGTCACCGGCTGGTGATAGGCGATGATGGCCATGGTTTCCACCGCCGCACGCGACAGCTTGCGTGGCTCGTCCACCTCACGCCGCAGCAGGAACGAAAGGTCCTCGGCGGTGCGGAACATGAACTTGCCCGCCAGACGCACAAGGTTCACCCCCGCGGTCGCATAGCTTTCCGTCAGCCCCTCAATATGGGCTTCCACATCCACACCGTCCGGCAGGCGTTCAGCGATATCATCAACCGACAGCGGATTTTCGCTGGCGAACAGGATCGCTTCCACCATGCGGCGGTGCTGCATGATCACTTCTGGGTCGGTAGCGACCTGTTTTGTTGTTTCCGTCTCTTGCATCTTCAAATGTCTTATCGTTCTTTTTCTGGCTTTGTACTGGCTTATTCTGAATTGTCGTTTGCCTGGCTATCCGCTGCCTGTCCGCCTTCTTCATCGTGGCGTTGACGCAGGTAGATCGGCCCAAAGGTTTCCATCTGCCTGAGGTCCGCCCTGCCTGCTTTCGCCAGCTCCAGCGTAGCCGCGAACATGCTGGCCAGCGCCGAACGCCGCAGCCGGTCATCCTTCAGGTCTGTCGGCAGGAAAGTAGAAAGCGTTGCCCAGGTGAATGTGTCGCCGATCAGGCCCGAAAGGCGCTCAATCGCGTCCTCAAGCGGATAGACCGGGCGACGCTCGATGCGGATTTCCGTGATCGAATGCCGCTGACGGTTATCGGCATAGGCGCGCAATAGTTCATATAGGGTGACATCGTAGGAGCCCTTCTTCAGGAGCTTCAGGCCCTCGGGGCGTCCACGGCGGAACACGTCGCGGCCCATACGGTCGCGCGCCATCAGACGGGCGCCAGCCTCGCGCATGGCCTCCAACCGCTGCAGGCGAAGCTGCAGCCGGAAGGCCAGCTCTTCAGCCGACGGTTCCTCGTCGTCATCTTCCTTCGGCAGCAGCAGGCGGGACTTCAGATACGCCAGCCAAGCCGCCATCACCAGATAGTCCGCCGCAAGCTCAAGCTTGAGCCGCTTGGCGGCAGAAACAAAGGTAAGGAACTGCTCGACCAGTTCCAGAATGGAGATTTGCGTCAGGTCCACCTTCTGGGCACGCGCGAGCGTGAGAAGCACATCAAGAGGCCCCTCGAACCCGTCCATATGCAGGACAAGCTGGTTCGGATCCGCCGGGTCTACCTGGCGGTGCGGGGTTGGCCCGATTGTGTCTTCTTCGAATTCCATGTTTCCAAACGATATCGTTAAAACGGCACGCCGACAATCGTCGCGATCACTGATCCTATCACCAAAGTGGGGACAAGAATGATTTCCTTGGCCACTACAATGATGCCCATCAGGATGAAAAAGCCGAAAGGCGCAATAGACCGGTAGCTTTGCGCCATGTCATGCGGCAAGAACTGCTCCACCACTCCGGCACCGTCCAATGGCGGGATGGGCAGCAGGTTAAACACCATGAACAAACAGTTCAGGAAGATACCGATCTGGGCGGTCCGGAAAAGCCAGCCGTCGCCAGCCACACCAAAGGCCATCGCTGCTTTCAGCACCAGCGCAAAGAATATCGCCACGATAAGGTTGCCCATCGGCCCTGCCAGCGCGACAATCACCATATCGCGGCGCATGTTCTTGAAGTAGCGCGGCTGGATCATCACAGGCTTTGCATAGCCAATCAGGAACGGAAACTGGAACAAAACAGCCACCAGCGGAATGGCAATAGTGCCGATCGGGTCGATATGGACCGCCGGATTGAGCGACAAGCGCCCCTCCAGCTTGGCCGTCGGATCACCCAACTTGTAGGCCGCCAGCGCATGCCCTGCCTCGTGCAACGTCACAGCAAGCAGGAACGGCAGCGCCATCAGCGTAATCATCTGAATACTTTGGGCCAGAAAATCCATGGTTTCCTCAGGTCTACTCTAAAATTTTTCCATCAGGGCATCATAGCGGCGGCGCAGATCTTCCCTGTCCGGGCGCGACGCCCTGTCTGCATCAGATATGAGGGTGGCGAGCCGTTTCTCAAGCTTTCCTGAGGCAACATGACAGGCTGATGCGATGGACCGCATCTCATCCATATCGCCGTTACAGTGCAGCACAAGATCGCATCCGGCGGCAAAGGCGCCGCGCGTGCGGTCCTCGAACGTGCCTTCAAGCGCCTTCATCGACAGGTCATCAGACATCAGAAGGCCGGTGAAACCCATTTTCATGCGGATAATGCGGCCGATCACCACACGCGACAGTGTCGCGCACTGTTTGGGATCGATATCCGTATATTTGATGTGGGCGGTCATGCCGAAGGGTGCGTCCGCAATCGCCTTGAAGGGCACGAAATCTGTATCGTCCATCTCCGCGACGCTGGCATCCACCACCGGCAACTCCAGATGGCTGTCGGCCCTGGCGCGGCCATGGCCCGGCAGGTGCTTGATCACAGGAAGTACGCCACCTTCCATAAGCGCGTCTACAACAATGCGCCCCATGGCGGCTACGAGGCCGGGGTCATTTGAAAAGGCCCTATCGCCAATGATTGGATCAGCATCGCCCTGACGCACATCCAGAACCGGCAGGCAGTCCACATTGATGCCCACGCGCCTGAGGTCGTCGGCGATCAGGCGGGTATTCAGGCGAAGGGCGCTCGCGGCTAGCGTCGGGTCTTTTTGGGCCATATCGCCAAAAACCGTCATCGGCGGATATTTGCGCCAATAAGGTTCCGAAAGGCGCTGCACGCGACCCCCTTCCTGATCCACCAGGATCGGCACCTTGTGACGGCCAACCGTCTGCTTCAAGTCCTTGATCAGGGCTGAAAGCTGGTCCGGGTCTTCGACATTGCGCTTGAAGATGATGAACCCGGCAGGCTTCACCTTGGCAAAAAAGGCCCGTTCCTCTTCAGTAAGCGACGGGCCGGCACAGCCGAAAATTGCGGGGATCATCAAAAAACTCTTTTACGGATTTACAACAATGCAGGCCTGCTGCTGTGCCCGAAGACCCAGGCAAACCTCATCGGCTGCGGCCCTGCTCTCAAGGGGCCCAACCCGCAAGCGGTAAAGTGTACGGTCGCCAGTGCGGACGGATTCGTAAACCGGGGACAGGCCTTCAAGTACCGCACGGTGCTTGCCGCGAATGGTACGCCACGCAGTCGCGGCGGATTCTTCGGAACCATAGGCACCCAACTGTACCTTAAAGGCACCTGCGGGCACCGCCGGCTCTTCTGCGGCGGGTTCTGGCTCAACGGCAGCTGGCGCCGCGGCTTGCTCAACTTGCTGGGCAACTTCCGCCGCGCGCTCCTCCGCTTCCGCTGCAATGCGTGCCTCGTCTTCGGCGTGGGCTTCGTCTTCAACCGCAGGCTCAGGGTCTGCGGGCAGTTCCTTCAGCGGCTCTTCCGGTTGGTCTGCAAGCGCCAGGCGGTCAGCGCCAGCGCCAGCGCCCTGGTCAAACACCTGCTTGTCCTGGTTTGGCACTTCCATGCCGCCCGGTTCTGCCGGCTTGGTCTTGATCGGTGTAGTTTCGGCCACCACGCGGCGTGGCGGCCCGTCAGGCGAGCTATCGTAAAGATAAAGAAGCACAAGCACGAACAGCACAACCACGCTGAGCGCGGCAACTGCCGTGATCACCAGCGTTTTCCTGCCCTCAAAGAAGCCTGCCGCTTCTTCTTCCTCAGGGACCGGTTGAAGCCATGGTGGGACGTCCTTGTCGGCGCCCTGTCCTGCTTGATCTTTCTCGCTCATTTACCGCATTTCCTCCATTGGCGTTACGCCCAGCACGCCGAGGCCGCTGGCAATCACCAACGCCACAGAGCGCACCAGCGCCATCCGCGCCTTTGTCAGCGCCTCGTTACCCTCTATGATAAAGCGCAAGTCAGGATTGTCATTCCCCTTATTCCAGAAAGTATGGAATTCGGAGGCCAGATCATACAGGAAAAAGGCAATACGGTGCGGTTCATGCGCTTCAGCGGCGCTTTCAACCATGCGTGGCCAGGCGGCACATTGCTTGATCATGGCGATCTCGCTGTCGTCGGCCAGCAGGCTAAGGTCTGCGTTCATCAGGCTGGTGTCAGACGCGTCAAGGCCCGGGAAAGCATCCTGCGCCTTGGCCAGCACCGAACAAATCCGGGCATGGGCATACTGCACATAAAAGACCGGGTTGTCCTTTGATTGCTCCATCACCTTCTTGAAGTCGAAATCCAGATGCGCGTCGTTCTTGCGGGTCAGCATGATGAAACGCGTCACGTCGCGGCCAACCTCGTCCACCACTTCGCGAAGCGTGATGAAATTGCCCGACCGCTTTGACATCTTGAACGGCTCACCGTCGCGGTACAGCTTCACCATCTGGCAAAGCCGCACATCCAGCGTACCGTCTTCCGACAGCGCCTTAACAGCCGCCTGCATGCGCTTCACATAGCCGCCATGGTCAGCGCCCAGGATATCGATCATCTGCTTGTAACCACGGACATACTTGTCGTGGTGGTAAGCAATATCGGCGGCAAAATAGGTATATTCACCTGTGGATTTCTGCAGCGGACGATCCACATCGTCGCCAAAATCGGTCGCCCGGAACAGGGTTTGCTCGCGCTCTTCCCAATCTTCCGGCTTCTTGCCTTTCGGCGGCTCCAGCACGCCCTGATAAATATGGCCGCGGTCCTTAAGTACCTGGATCGCTTCGGGAATACGGCCGCTTTCATGAAGCGTGCGTTCTGAGAAGAAAGTCTCATGCTCCACGCCAAGTGCGGCCAAGTCTTCCCGGATCAGGTTCATCATCTCGCCTGAAGCGTCGACCTTGAACTGGGCAAGCCATTCTTCTTCCGGTGCATCCAGATATTGGTCACCGTATTTTTCCTTCAGCATCTGTCCCACAGGGATCAGGTAGTCGCCGGGGTATAGGCCTTCGGGGATTTCACCGATGTCGCGGCCATGGGCTTCCTGGTACCGAAGGTGCGCAGACCGCGCCAGCGTGTCGATCTGGCTACCGGCATCGTTGATGTAATATTCCTTGGTAACATCATAGCCGGCCTTGATCAGCAGGTTCGCGAGCGCATCGCCGAATACGGCACCGCGTACGTGCCCCACATGCATTGGCCCCGTTGGGTTTGCGGACACATATTCCACATTCACCCGCTCGCCGCCGCCCATTGTGCTGTTGCCATAGCCGACACCAACCTTCAGTATCTCATCTACCTGGCCCTGCCAGAAGCTTTTGGAAATCCGCAGGTTGATGAAACCCGGTCCTGCAATGTCCACGCTTTCAACAGCATCAAGGGCTTCAAGGGCCGGTGCCAGAAGGCCCGCGATCTCGCGCGGGTTCTTGCCTGCCTGCTTCGACAGCACGAGGGCCGCGTTGGTGGCGATATCGCCGTGGCTTGCATCGCGCGGCGGTTCTACGGCCACATTGGATGTGTCCAATTCAGCCGGCAGGTCGCCCTTGGCAGAAAGATCAGCCAGGACCGCATCAATCGCGGTCCGAAACTCAGTAAAAACATTCATAGTGATACTCGGTTCAAATCAAATAGTTTGGCGTGCTCGCGGAAGGCGAAGCGGTCGGTCATGCCAGCGATAAAGTCGGCGACGACCCGGGCCGTTTCCGGCGTTCCTGCGCCCTGCGCACGCTCGTTCCATTCAGTAGGCAAACATTCGGGTTCGGAGATATACAGATCAAAGAGGTCTGTCACCACCCTTTTTGCCTTACTAGCCATACGGTTAACCAGATAGTGGCGATACATGCGTTCAAACAGGAAGGCTTTCAGTTCCTTCACCGCCTCACCCATATCCTTGCCAAAGGCAATCGTGGGCTGGCCCGCATTCCGGATATCGTCCGGGGTTGTAGGCGCCAGCTTTTCAATGCGACGCCCGCTTTCCACCATCATATCCGCCACCATCCGGTTGATCATTCGTCGGACAAGCTCGTGGATCATCACATCCTTCGGCGCGTTCGGATAGGTCCATTTCACTTCGTCCAGAACCTGGGCGACCACAGGGATCTTCTTCAGTTCGTCGAATTCGAACAGGCCTGCGCGCAGGCCGTCATCCAGGTCGTGGGAGGAGTAGGCGATATCGTCCGCAAGCGCCGCAATCTGCGCTTCTGCAGACGCATAGGTGTGCAGCTCAAGGTCATTTTCCGGCAGATAGTCACGGAAGCCGAACGACAGGTCAGCGGGCGGATTCTTGTAATCAATCGGCGCATCAACAAGCGGGCCGTTATGTTTCGCAAGCCCTTCAAGGGTTTCCCAGGTCAGGTTCAGACCTTCAAAGGACGCATAGCGGTGCTCAAGCCGCGTCAGCAGCCTGAGCGCCTGGGCGTTATGGTCAAACCCGTCGTAATTCTTCATGCAGTCGTTCAGCACGGTTTCGCCAACATGCCCGAAAGGCGGGTGGCCAAGATCATGCGCAAGCGCAAGCGCCTCGCCCAGATCTTCATTCAGGTGCATGGACCGGCAGACGGACCGTGCAATCTGCGCCACCTCAAGCGAATGTGTCAGGCGCGTCCGGAAATGGTCGCCCTCGTGGTATACGAATACCTGAGTCTTGTGCTTCAACCGGCGGAAACTTGAAGAATGGATCACCCGGTCGCGGTCACGCTGGTAGCAGCTCCGATTCGGCGTTTCAGGCTCCTTGAAGACACGGCCACGGCTTTCTGAAGGACGGCAGGCATAAGGGGCCAGGGTATCTTCATAGCGCGGCAAACTATCGTACATGTCTCTCTCCTTGGGCTCAGCCTAACTAGGGTCAGGTGGGCTGAATGCGTAGCTGGTTTGGGGCACATTATCTCCGCCCCCCACGAAGGGCAACTCTTTACTATTTAAATGCCCGCGCTTTGCCCGGATTGCCAACCTCAGCCGGCCGGAATGTTGCATTTGCATAATGGTTAACAAATAGTTAACTGATTCCTTGCCGGTTAAGGCTTTTTTAATTATTATATCCTGATGATTGAAAACGCCGACAATATTGGCGAAAGCCAGACAGCGTTTGATGCCAGGTTCCAGCAGGACCTTCTGGACCATTGGCGCGAAATCCAGCACAACCGAAAATATCCTGACAAGCGCGAGTTCCGACCCCAGAAATTTCCCAAATTCCTGCCTCAGCTTGCGATTGTCTCCATCAATGGAACGGAAAAATTCGATGACAGGCTGACCGGCGCGACGGTGTCTGAGGTCTTGCGGCTTAAGGGTAACCATGACCGGCTTGTGTCGCCCCCTGACGGCGCTGTGAAAAGCATCATCCACAACATGCTGTCACAGGCATCAAAAGCAAAGGGACCGGTCTATTTTCGTGGCAACTTCCAGCCGGCGGACAGCCCGACCATTCCCTTTACCGCCCTTGTGCTGCCCTTCTCCCACAACGGCGACGAAGATGTTCTGGATACGCTGATGCTGGCCTTCGATTTCAGCAAGAAACAAAAGCTTGAGCTGACTTTTCCGCCAAGCGAACCTGCTACCAAACAGCCACAGGAATCTCCAGCCTGAAGCCGTTCCGATCCCGCGATGCCAATAATATCGCGGACGTGAATTGACCATTGGGCCTATGGTCCCTACATATGGGGGCAAGATAGACCCATAACCTGATGGCGAAACAGCATGACCGATAGTCAGCCCCCTGTAGGGCTCAGTGAAAAAGCCGCAGCGCGCGTAAAAGCGCTGATTGAACAGCAAGGCAACCCGAACCTGAAGCTCAGACTGACGATTTCGGGCGGCGGCTGTAGCGGGTTTCAGTACGGCTTTGATTTCGATGAAGAGCAGAAAGACGATGATATCGTGGTGGAACGCGACGGCGTTACCATGCTCGTTGACCCCATGTCGCTGCTTTATATCTCGGGCGCGGAAGTTGACTTTGTCGAAGACCTTGTCGGCGCTTCATTCCAGGTGAAGAACCCGAACGCCACGGCCTCCTGCGGCTGTGGTTCCTCCTTCTCGATCTAGGGCTTACCCACATGAAAATTGCCAGCTTCAACATCAATGGCGTCAAGGCGCGCCTGCCCCGGCTGCTTGAATGGCTTGATGAATTCAGCCCCGATGTGGCCTGCCTGCAGGAGATAAAGAGCGTGGATGAAAATTTCCCGCGCCTAGAGATTGAAGAAAAGGGCTGGCATGTCGAAACGCACGGTCAGAAAAGCTTCAACGGGGTGGCGCTGATCTCAAAGCACCCGATTGAGGACATCCGGCGCGGCCTCCCTGCCCTTGACGGTGGTGAGGAAAAGGAAGACGAACAAGCCCGCTATATTGAAGCCACGATCAAGGGCGTGCGTGTGGCCTCCATTTACCTGCCGAACGGCAACCCGCAACCTGGCCCCAAGTTCGACTATAAGCTCAAATGGATGGACCGGCTGATCGCCCACGCAGAACACCTGCTGGAGCGTGAAATGCCGATTGTGCTGGCTGGCGACTATAACGTCATCCCGACAGACGAGGATTGCCACAATCCCGCAGCCTGGGTTGATGACGCCCTTACCCAGCCTGAAAGCCGCGCCAAGCTTCGCACGCTTTGGAACCTTGGCTATCTGGATGCCCTGAGGCAGATCAAGCCCAAGGGTGAGGCCTATACTTTCTGGGATTACCAGCGCGGCGCATGGCAAAAAGACCACGGCATCCGCATCGACCACCTGCTGCTGTCACCGCAAGCTGCCGACATCCTGCGCGACTGCCAGGTGGACCGCCAGCCCCGCGGCAAGGAACAGCCAAGCGACCACACCCCCATCTGGGTCCAGCTTGATGCTTGACTTGTAACCCGGCGCCAGAGTACCTACATAGCCAGAAGGCGGCGATTGGCAGCCAAGACTTGAATCAAAGCGAGAAGAGAAATGAACAAGACCCTGAAAACATTGAAATAATTCCTATCAATGCCTTTTCAGGAGATGTCATGTCTCATTTTATCACGCTCGATCAGCTGGGCTACCAGCTGCCAGACGGCACCCCACTATTTAAAGAACTGACCCTCAGCTTCACCAAAGGTCGCACAGGCCTTGTAGGCGCGAACGGTGTTGGCAAATCCACATTGCTCCGGCTGGTTAAAGGGGCGCTGCAGCCGTCCCACGGCCATATTACCGTGAGCGGGAAGCTGGCGCTTCTGCAGCAGCAAGTGAATGTCAGCCCCGGCCGGACGGTTGCCGATAGCCTCGGCCTGACCGAACAGCTGGAAATCACCAACCGGATGCTCAGCGGCAAAGGCTCGCTCGAGGATGCCGAGAAGGCTGACTGGAGCCTGCCCGCACGCCTTGAGCAGGGACTAGCAGCCGTTGGATTGCCTGATCTTGATCCATGGCGAATGCTCAGTACGCTTTCCGGCGGCCAGCGCACGCGACTCCGTCTCGCCGGGCTAATTGTGTCAGAGCCCGATATTCTCCTGATGGACGAACCAACCAATGACCTGGACAGAGAAGGCCGTCAGATACTGTATGAGTTCCTGGCCGCATGGCACGGACCTGCCCTGATCGTCAGCCATGACCGAATGCTTCTGGATCAAATGGACGCCATTGCCGCCCTGTCAGCCAACGGCATATCCCTCTATGGCGGGAACTATAGCTTCTATAAAGTGAAGCAGGACGAAGAGCGCGCCCTTGCCGAGCGTAGGCTGGAAGCCGCGAAATCCAATCTTTCCCAGGCGCAGAAACGATCTGCCGCAGAGGCCGAAAAGAAAGCCAGGCGCGATGCCAAGGGGCGAAAGTCTCGCACTACAGGTAGCCAGCCAAAAATGCTCCTGAACGCCATGAAGGAACGGGCGGAAACCAGCGGCGGCAAATCAGGCGCCCGGTCTGATGCACTGGAACAGAAGATGAAGTCTGCAGTTGATGAGGCTGCAGCAGACCTGAACAAACGAACGCCGGTCAAGATTGATCTTCCACTCTCTGGGCTGCATGCGGGCCAACATATCCTGTCACTTCAGGATGTCTCCTGGGCGCCAGAAGGCAGAGAACCCGTGCTGGACAACGTGTCGCTTGATATCTTGGGGCCGGAGCGGCTTGCCCTCACGGGCCCAAACGGGAGCGGTAAATCCAGCCTGCTTCACCTCATTGCCGGCTCGCTTCAGCCCACAAGCGGCACCATCAAACTGGCAGACATTCATGTCGCCTTTGTCGATCAGACTATGAGCTTCCTTGATTGCGATCAAAGTGTCGCCCGAAACATGGAACGGCTGAACCCGGCACTGACACAAAATCAAATCCACGCTGCCCTTGCCCGGTTCGGTTTCCGCGCTGACGCAGCGATCCGAAGGGTCTTGACCTTAAGCGGGGGCGAGATGTTACGCGCTGGCCTAGCCTGCATTTTTGCCGGTCAGCCACCGCAGCTGTTGATTTTGGATGAACCCACAAACCATCTGGACTTGGATACGGTGGAGATGCTGGAAGCTGCGCTTCTAGCCCATGATGGGGCTATCATCGTGGTCAGCCATGACCAAGCTTTCCTGAAAGCCATCAAGCCAACAAGAAAGATCTCGCTCATGGATAACTGAGATACCTCAGGCGTCTACTGTTTCGTATTTTTCGAATTCGCGATTGGCAGCCGGGTTCCCAAGGCTTTCAAGGCTTGGGGTGACATATTCGTCGGTAGCCACAATGCGGTTTTTGGCGTCCACATGCACCGCGCGCGAAATACGGCCCGGCAGCTGGTTCGCGGGCACAGCCTCGTACCCCATGATGATCGCCAGATCACCCTTTGAAAACTGGTGTGCCGCAGCGCCGTTCAGGCAAATGACGCCGGAACCTTCCGTGCCTTCGATCACATAGGTCTGGATGCGTTCGCCGTTCGTGATATTGACCACATCCACAAGCGTGTGCGGCAGAATGCCGGACGCCCGCAACAACACAGGGTCCACGGTGATGGAACCGACATAGTCAAGGTCTGCGCCGGTCACTGTTACGCGGTGCAGCTTGCCGTACATGAACTGGCGCAGCGCGCCATCAAGGCTTGGTTGTGTCACTGTCTCGACCCTCTGAAATACAGTAAGGATGCGGATATGGCGCACAGACGCCCGCGGGTCAAGCCTCCTGGCACAAAAAAGCCGGGGGAAACCCCGGCTTTCGCTAACTTTACGGTCAAACCCTCAAGCCTATTCGAACACTTTCTGTTCGTTTTCGGCCATGCAGATACGGTAGCGAATACCGTGCGCAGTGCCGATGGCAATCGCCACCACAAGGCCCAGCACGACATTAAGCGCCTGCATCAACACCATGCTGCCTGCGAGGCCCGCCAGAGTGACCGGCACCAGCACAATGGCGTATAAGAGAACCAAGACAATGGCGAAGTCCACCGTATGCGGATGGGACATACCTTCCTTGTCAGAGCGCAGCGCCGTTTGTGTAAGATTCGCGGAGAACAGCGAATAAACAACACAGCTGACAATCACCACGATGATATTGTTCATCAATGTGGCACGCGTCGATTCCGCCAAATCCGCGCCTGCCGCTGCCTGTTCCGCGAAACTTGGGCCAAGACCCAGCGCCGCGAAGACCATAATGATAACGATGCTGACAATCACCAGAAGAATGCCGATAAAGAAGAACTTGAGGCTGTTCACGCCAGCAGCGCCCATGGCTTCCCCGAATGAGCCGAAACGGGCCCCTTCCTTGCCGTAAGCACCAACGCGAACGCCGACATTGAAAAGATGCGATGTCGCCAAAAGCATCAGGATGCCAAAAATCAAGGCAATCAAGAACAGGGACCCCATCGCCCCGATATGCTCAGCCATCGCATTCGGGTCGCCTGTCCCCTGCTGCGCGATTTCCTGGAAGGCCTGCAACAACGATGCATCAACCACAAAAATGAGAGCGCCAATGAAAAGCGCAACAACGCCTACAAGCAGGCCGATTGCTTTCAAATAGGGCGCAGGTGCAGAAAGCGGCATCTTGAGCGCGTGGCTAACGATCTGGATAATCGGTAATTTGGTCATGGTGTCCCCCAACATATGAAATAGTTATGGAAACATTAACCTGTGACGGCGAAACAGCAACTGTCTTTTTAAATGATGACCTAAGGCCCCATAGAAAAATCAGGCTTCTCGCCGCCACTCCAGATGAACGATAGGGAATGGGCGGCCTGCATCGTCCACGGGATCACGGCGGACATCCTTGAAGCCGCACGCCTTGTAGAATGCATGAGCCTGAGGCTGCTGTTCATTCACCTGAACGGTGACTGTTTCGAACTGCTCCTTGACCCTTGCAATGAATTGCTTGCCAATGCCCTGCCCGTGTGCCGCGGGGTCAACAAAAAGCGCGTCGATGTTATTATCGGTGCAGCCCATGAAGCCCTGCGGCTGGTCTGCCGCGTCCACAAACACGGTAAAGTCGGCGTTTGGCAGATACTGGTTCTTCACCACATCGGCGATCTCTGCCAGGTCGGTCTTGCTCAGGAAATGGTGCGTGGCAACGACGGCCGCGTGCCAAATGTCAAAAAGGCGGGTGTGATCTTCTGCCCGCGCCTGACGGAAAGTCATAATAAGTCCTATTCAAAAGCAGATACATCCCGAACGGCGCCCTTGCTAGCAGATGTCGCCATCGCTGCATAGGCCTTCAGGGCTTTTGAAACTTTCCGCGCGCGCGGCTTGGCCGGCTTCCAGGCATCCGCGCCTTTCGCATCCATGGCTTTGCGGCGGGTGGCGAGCTCCTCGTCAGATACCATCACATTGATCGACCGGTTCGGGATATCGATCTCGATTGTATCGCCCTCTTCCACGAGGCCAATGGCGCCACCTTCCGCGGCTTCAGGGCTTGCGTGCCCGATAGAGAGGCCCGATGTGCCGCCCGAGAAGCGCCCGTCGGTCAAGAGCGCGCAGTCTTTACCGAGCCCCATGGACTTGAGGTAACTGGTGGGATAGAGCATTTCCTGCATCCCCGGACCACCACGCGGGCCTTCATAGCGAATGATCACCACATCCCCCTTGACCACCTCGCCCGCGAGGATGGCTTCAACAGACGCATCCTGGCTTTCGAAAATACGCGCGCGACCGGTGAATTTGAGGATGCTTTCGTCCACGCCTGCTGTCTTAACAATGCAGCCTTCCTCGGCAATATTGCCGTACAGCACCGCAAGCCCGCCATCCTGGCTGTAAGCGTGCTCTTTCGCCCGGATACAGCCGCCTTCACGGTCCAGGTCCAGCGCGTCATACCGGTTGGACTGGCTGAAAGCCACTTGTGTTGGCACGCCGCCCGGGGCTGCCTTGAAGAAATGATGCAGGTCGCCGTCGTTCGAGACGCGCACGTCATAGCGGGCCAGCGCCTCGCCCATGGTGGCGGTGTGCACTGTGGTGCAATCGGTGTTGATCAGCCCGGCACGCCCGAGTTCCCCGAGGATGCTGAAAATCCCGCCTGCGCGGTGCACATCCTGAATGTGATATTTATTGGTCGCCGGTGCGACCTTGCATAGGTTCGGCACCTTCCGCGAAAGCCGGTCGATATCTTCCATGGTGAAATCAAGTTCAGCCTCTTGTGCGGCGGCCAGGATATGCAGCACCGTGTTGGTGGACCCACCCATGGCGATATCAAGCGCCATGGCGTTTTCAAACGCCCCGAAGTTGGCGACATTACGCGGCAGCACGCTTTCGTCCCCGCCCCCATAGTAGCGCTTGGAAATATCCACAATCAGCCGGGCCGCCGTCAGGAACAGTTCCTTCCGGTCTGCGTGGGTCGCCAGCGTCGTGCCGTTCCCCGGCAGGCTGAGCCCCAAGGCTTCTGTCAGGCAGTTCATGCTGTTCGCAGTGAACATGCCTGAGCAGGAGCCACATGTCGGACAGGCGGATCGTTCGACCGCGGCCACCTGCTCATCCGACACATTGGGGTCAGCTGCCTGAACCATGGCATCCACCAGGTCCAACTTGTGGGTTTCCCCACCATAGTCCGCCTCGCCCGCTTCCATCGGGCCGCCGGATACGAATACAGCCGGGATATTGAGCCGGAGAGCCGCCATCAGCATGCCCGGCGTGATCTTGTCACAGTTGGAGATACATACCAGCGCATCGGCACAGTGGGCATTGGCCATATATTCCACGCTGTCGGCGATAATCTCGCGGCTTGGCAGGCTATAGAGCATGCCGTCATGGCCCATGGCGATGCCGTCGTCCACAGCAATGGTGTTGAATTCCTTGGCCACCCCGCCTGCGGCCTCGATCTCGCGCGCTACCATCTGCCCCAGGTCCTTCAGGTGCACGTGCCCCGGCACGAACTGCGTGAAGCTGTTGACCACGGCGATGATCGGCTTCTTGAAGTCGTCATCCTTCATGCCGGTTGCGCGCCACAATGCGCGGGCGCCCGCCATGTTGCGGCCATGGGTTGATGTGCGGGAACGATACTGGGCCATCAGGCTCTCCACTCACTGTCGGGCAACGCCCGATCTCAACTTAGAATCTGTGCGCGACTTTAGCCGTGCACCCCCGCACTGTCGATAATAAATGAAAAGCAAATTGTTATTTTTTGAATTTTAATTGCGCCTAATTCGATTGCACGGCAACCGACAGCACCGTATGAAGGAAGCAGTCAACCAAGGAGTTTAGCCATGTCTGAGGGCATGATGGAGCCGTATGTCGGCTTGATCACTTTTTTCCGTCAGCCTGCTGCCCAATCGGCAGAAGGCCTTGATATCGCCGTTATGGGCGTGCCGTTTGATCTTGCCACCACTGGCCGGTCCGGCTCCCGCTTTGGCCCACGTGCCGTGCGCGAAATGTCGCTCACCATGGCGGAGTTCCCTTGGGGCGTCTGGCCGTGGGACTTCCATTTCCGCGACCGCTTCAAGGTGGCTGACCTTGGCGATGTATCTGGCTTTACAGCCTATACCGACCGGCTGATGCCAGCTGTTGAAGCAAAGGCTGACGAAGTGCTGGCGACTGGGTCTTCCCTCCTGACCATCGGCGGTGACCATTCCATCAGCTATCCGCTCCTTCGCGCCCACGCCCGCAAGCACGGCCCGCTCGCGCTCATTCATTTTGATGCCCATTCCGACACATGGACGGACGAGGATCTCAATCACGGCACCATGTTTTATCATGCGATTAAAGAAGGCATCATCGTGCCTGAAAACTCGATCCAGATGGGCATGCGCACACCAAACCCCGATAGCCATGGCATGATGGTGATTGATGGCAACGAATGCCTGCGCACACCAGCCGAGGAACTCGCGCAGAAAATCCGGGAGCGGGTTGGCAACCGCCCGGCCTACCTGACATTCGACATCGATTTTCTTGACCCAAGCGTTGCTCCGGCGACCGGTACGCCTGTCGTGGGCGGGCCTGACTGCGCTTATGCTCGGGACGTGCTACGAGCCATTGCAGGCCTCAATATCGTGGGGGGTGACCAGGTTGAAGTTGCGCCGCACTATGAAGGCCCGGCACAGATCACGGCACTTGCAGGCGCAACCATCGCGGCCGACATCCTATATCTGATCGGCCTCGCTCGCGGTTAATTTTTAAGAAAAGGGGCGGGTTCGCTTCAGTCGTGCAGCTCAAACCCGTATCGGGACATGAGCGCACCGTCTGCGTGAAGCCGGTCAATCTCTCGATCCAGATAAGCAACCAGCTTGTTGGCCTCAACAGAAGGCCAGCAGGCTATGCTTTCCCCCAATGTCAGCAGCGAAAAGCGCTTGTCAGCCGGGAAGCCGTCCAGGCCTGCGCGGGTGAAATACTGCCGTGCATCAATGGAATAGGCAACGGTGACATCCACGCGGCCCGCGGCCAGAAGTTCAAACGCTTCATCCACCGTCTTGGTGTAAAGCATGTCTTTGGCAAACGGCAGCGTGCGCTGCGCGATGGTGCTGACATGAATGCCTTCGTCGCCAGCGATCAGCTTGCCCTCAAGGGCGCTCCAGCCTGAAGGGGCTGCCATTCCGGGTCGGCTATAGGCGCGCATGAACAAACGGTTGAAGGGCCTGGAGGCTGTCAGCGTATCAAGGGGCACGCCATTCTGGATGTAGAAGGTCTTGTCGCTGGTCGCCATATACATGCAGTCCACCTGCTTCTCGAAGAAGGACCGCGCCAACCGCTTGACCGGCAGCATCACCAGATCGGTCTTGACCGGCGCCTTGGCGACAACATCAGCATAGAAATCGTTATAGGGGCCGCCCTTGCCGGGCTCGAATACCTTGGGGATTGCGGCGCCCGCCATCACGAGCTTCACCTCTTCCGCCTGCACGGAATCTGGCGCGCAAATAAGCGCGCACGACAACATGAATGATGCCAGAAAAGGCCGCATACAGTCCCCAATTTCCCTTAATCCCGCAGCCCTTATACACAAAACTGACGGAAACACAATGGCGTGGGGGTTTGTAGTGCCCTGGTCAACAAAAAAGGGGCTGTGAAGCCCCTTCCCTGATCTTTATGCGATGTGGCGTTAGCCCAGACGCGTGAGCGCAGCTTTGACCTTCTCGATCTGGCCTTCAAGATCCAAAAGCTGTTCTTTGGCCTCTGCCACAACATGCTCTGGCGCCTTGGCCACAAAGCCCTGGTTGTTCAACCGACCCTTCAAGGAACCGGCCTCTTTCGAGAGCTTCTCAAGGTTCTTCTCAAGCCGGGCCTTTTCTGCGTCGAGGTCCATCAGGTCTGCAAGCGGCAGGTACACAGTCGCCTCGTCCACCACCAGTTGGGCCGATCCCTTGCTTTCAGCCGCATCAACCGCTTCGGCCTTTTCAAGGCGCGCAAGGCGGCAGATCATGTCCTGGAAGCTTTCAAGCCGCGCCTTCGTGGCCTCAGAGGCGCCAACCACCAGCGCTGTTGCCTTCGCACCCGCAGGCACATTCATTTCTGATCGCGTGGAGCGGATTTCGGAAATGAATTTGATCGCCCAGTTGACTTCCTCATCCGCGCCGTCTGCGGCCACGGCAATGGTGGGCCACTGGGCCAGGATCAGGTCATAGGGGCGATCGTCGCGCGTGGCGTGCCAAAGTTCTTCGGTGATGAACGGCATGAAGGGGTGCAAGAGCACCAGAATCTGGTCCAGCACCCAACCAGCAACGCGGCGTGTCTCTTCCTTGGCGGCCTCATCTTCACCCCAGAAAACAGGCTTGATCAGCTCCACATACCAGTCACAGAAGGTGCCCCAGGTGAAGTGATAGATGGCATCGGCGCTGTCGTTGAAGCGGAAGGCCTCAAGCGCCTTGGTGACACCCTCTGCCGCTTTCGCCACTTCTGCAATGATCCATTTGTTCACAGCAAGCGTTGCTTGCGGCGCTTCAACGGTGTCTGAGCCCGCAATGCCGTTCATTTCGCAGAAGCGCGCGGCGTTCCAAAGCTTGGTGCCGAAGTTGCGGTAGCCTTCCACCCGTTTCTCGGACATCTTGATGTCGCGGCCCTGGGCTTCCATGGCGATCAGCGTGAAGCGAAGCGCGTCTGCGCCGTATTTTTCAACGAACTCCAGGGGGTCAATCACATTGCCCTTGGATTTGGACATCTTGGCGCCCTTCTCGTCGCGCACCAGCGCGTGGATGTAAACATCCTTGAACGGCACCTCGCCCATAAAGTGAATGCCGGACATCATCATGCGGGCAACCCAGAAGAAGATGATGTCAAACCCCGTGATCAGCGTGGTGTTCGGATAGTATTTCTTCACGGTGTCCAGGGCGGCGTCCTCGTGCCCGGTCCAGCCGAGCGTGCTGTATGGCCACATGGCGGAGGAGAACCAGGTGTCGAGAACATCCGTGTCCTGCGTCAGCGTGACATCGTCGCCCAGCTTGGCCTTGGCGGCCTCATAAGCTGCCTCTTCAGTTTCTTCAACGAACACCGTGCCGTCAGGCGCGTACCATGCCGGGATGCGATGCCCCCACCACAGCTGGCGAGACACGCACCATGGCTGGATGTTGCGCATCCATTCAAAATAGGTCTTTTCCCAGTTCTTCGGGATGAATTTGGTTTTGCCGGTTTCAACCGCTTCGATAGCCGGCTTCGCCAGCGTCTCGGCGTCCACATACCACTGCTCGGTCAGCCACGGCTCGATCACCACGCCGCCACGGTCGCCATACGGCACCATGTGGCGGTGCGGCTTAACCTTCACAAGGAAGCCTGCGGCGTCCATGTCAGCCACGATGGCCTTGCGGGCCTCGAAGCGGTCCATGCCGCGGTATTTCTCTGGCGCGTTGTCGTTGATGCAGGCGTTCTCATCGAAGATGTTGATCATCTCCAGATCGTGGCGCTTGCCGATTTCAAAGTCATTGAAGTCGTGCGCAGGCGTAACCTTGAGGGCACCTGTGCCCTGCTCGGGGTCTGCGTGCTCATCACCCACAATGCGGATCAGGCGCCCCACAAGCGGCAGCTTGACGAACTTGCCGATCAGATCCTTATAGCGCTCGTCCTCTGGATGCACCGCAACCGCCGTGTCGCCCAGCATGGTTTCGGGCCGCGTGGTCGCGATCTCGATGAAACGGCCTTCTTCACCGTCGATCGGGTAATGGAAATGCCAGAAGTTGCCATCAACTTCCTTCTGCTCCACCTCAAGATCGGAAATCGCGGTCTTCAGCTTCGGGTCCCAGTTCACAAGGCGCTGGGACTTGTACAAGAGCCCTTCTTTATAAAGCTGAACAAACTTGGCGATCACGGCCTTAGAGCGCGGCTCGTCCATGGTGAAAGCTTCGCGAGACCAGTCGCACGACGCACCAAGACGCCTGAGTTGCCCCGTGATGGTGCCGCCGGATTCCGCTTTCCATTTCCACACGCGCTCCAGGAAAGCCTCACGGCCGATTTCCTGGCGGGTGGGGCCGCCTTCGGCATCCATCTGGCGCTCAACAACCATCTGGGTTGCGATGCCGGCATGGTCGGTGCCCGGCTGCCACAGCACGTCCTTGCCGCGCAGGCGCTCAAAACGGATCAGAGTGTCCTGCAGGCTGTTATCCAGCGCATGACCCATGTGGAGGCTGCCTGTCACATTCGGCGGAGGCATGACGATGACATAAGGTTCAGCATCAGCGCGCTGGCCGCACTTGAATGCGCCAGACGTTTCCCAATGTTCATACCATTTGCCTTCAATATCCGCCGGGGAATAGGTCTTATCCAACATTTCAAAAAATCCGTTATTATCCGGGATGATTGCGCATCATTCGCGCTGCATCCGTTTTCTTTCCTAAAAACAGCGCCGCACAATGCACAAAAATGGGCGAAAACGAAACCCTCAATCCGCCGAAATCATATGTTTTTTGCTCTTTTGCGCCCGATATGTCCCAAATTTGCGACGGCAATTTGTCGCGTCCGGTTCCGCTATAGCTTTGGTTCATCTTTAATTCCCGCGTGGAATCCGGTAGGCTTCTGAAATGATTGGGTTTTATCAGGCAAGATACAGAGGGTACCTGACAGGTTGTGTGATCGCTTTCCTGGCTCTTGCGCTAATGCCAGTCACATCCTTACATGCCGCCCCGCCCATCACAGAGAAGCCCGCAGCAGAAGAAGCTTCGCAAGAAGAGGCTGACCCCGATGTGCTTGCCCGCCTGCCCATTGAAATCATCAACAACCGGGTTCATGTCACGCTTAAGGTTAAAGGCACGCCAGTACAGATGCTGCTGGACACCGGTGCCTCCACCAGCGTGCTGTTCAAAAACCCCGGCTTTTCGGATGAAACCATCAAGGCGGGTGAAGCCACCGATATCAGTTTCCCGGCCTTCCGCGCCGCCACCAAGGGATACCGGCTTTCAGAAGTTGACTTCACAGCCGGGGATTTCCGCTTCACCAGCCATAACACGCTCTTTATCGAGAACCGCGATGAGATATCAGGCGACCTGAGCTTCCGGATTGAAGGCATCCTGGGGCGCGACTTCTTCGACGCCTATATCGTGGAGGTGATCCCGTCACAAAAAACCATGGCCTTGATCCGGCACGGTTCCAAGTTGGGCGATCGGTTCAAATACCGCCACCAGCTTTATATGGACGGCCGAACGCCCTACCTTCTGCACCGGTCCCGCCTGCCATGGGAAAAACGTCCGACAGTCAAAAAGCTCTTGATGGACACCGGCTATCCGGGCGGGATCGTGCTGTGGGACGATAGGCACTTCACGCAGGCAACCAACCCTACTGAGCGGGAACAGTTCAAGGCTGAAAACAAGGGTGTGATCTATTATGGCATTATCAAGTTCGGACGGCTGATCTTCAAGAATATCCCCATTTTCATTGGCCCGAATGCGCCAACGAAAACCGATGAAAGAGAAGGCATTATCGGGGCCAGCATGTTCCTGCCCTTCCGCTATGCCATAGATCTGGAGCGCAACAGCCTGTGGCTGAACCCACGTGTTCGTTCTTTTGGTGACGCTTACCAGATCAGCAATGAGGTGATCTACACGCCTGGCAACGAGGGGTTTGTGGTCAAGGACTTCTCACCGCGCATCGGCATCACACCAACGATTGTCCTCAAGCGCGACACAGAGGTCGTGCCCGACTGAGGCTCAGGCAAAAGGCATCGGCCAAGAAAAAGGGCGCCTGAAAGCGCCCCGGAATGCCTGCTTGGTGGTATAGCCCTACTTGCGGCGGGCGATCCGCGCGACTTCACGCTCTACCGCGTCCTGCACGATACCTGGCAGGTTTTCATCCAGCCAGCCCTGCAGCATCGGCTTGAGCATGGCGCGCACCAGTGATTCAAGCGTGTTGTCCGCCCCTTCGTAGCCTGCCACCATCATCTGGGTCAGGTGCGCGAAGCTTTCGGCTGTCCTGGTTTCTACCGGAGGCGAAACAATTGCTTCCACCTCACCTTCGCTCGCAAGCTCGGTCAGTTCGAAGACATCTTCTTCTTCCGGCTCGGGCATTGGTTCCGGTTCCGGAACAGGTTCCGGCTCGGGCATTGGCTCGGGTTCGGGAATGGGCTCTGGCTCTGGTTCGGGCTCAGGCTCCGGTTCGAACACAGGTTCGGGTTCGGGCTCAGGCTCCGGTTCAGGCTCGGGCTCAGCAGCAGGCGCTTCCTCGAAGTCCTCTTCGACTTCAGGTTCCGCTGCCTCTTCCTCCGACTCGTCAGAAATGATCCGGCGAATAGACGCCAAGATCTCTTCCATAGTCGGTTCGTCTTCAGATGCGTTATCGCTCATTGACCAGCCACTGTTAACACTCCCTGAACCAGAGGTACCGTTAAGAGAGTCCCGTGTCAATAATTCTTAAGCGCACAAAGGCGGTTAAGTGCATCCACCCATGCGCCGCATTGGCTTGAAAAGAACCAGTGGGCAATAAAAAAGGGGCCCGAAGACCCCTTGAATATTTTTTATCCGCGAGCGCCTTATTCGACGTCGGTACCGATGAATTTGGTATCGACCTTGTCGTAGTAACGCTCAGGGTTATAGGCAGCCACGCCCAGGCGCAGGTCCTTGGCTGTCAGCTTGCCTACCGCAGAAACGAGGCTGTAAGCCGTTACCGCTTCGTCGCGCTGGGCACGAACAAGTGCCACGCGCGCGTTCAGGAGCTCCTGCTCGGCGTTCAGCACGTCAAGCGTGGTGCGGGAGCCCACATAGGCTTCCTGACGCACGCCCTCAAGGGCGATCTCGCTGGCGCGAACCTGCGCTTCGGTTGACTTGATCTGACCAACGGCTGCGCGGTACTGGTCCCACGCCACGAACACATTTTCCTGTGCCACGCGCTCAGCCTGGCGGA
This sequence comes from Kordiimonas lipolytica, assembly GCF_042651265.1. Classification (GTDB taxonomy): domain Bacteria; phylum Pseudomonadota; class Alphaproteobacteria; order Sphingomonadales; family Kordiimonadaceae; genus Kordiimonas; species Kordiimonas lipolytica. Next base: position 43,026 of record NZ_JBHSCR010000002.1, read on the forward strand.
TTTCCATCAGACGCTGGCTGCGCTGCTGCTTGGCCTGACGCACGGCTGAATAACGCGCACCACCCTGATAGAGAGGCACGCTCAGCTGCACACCAATAGACTTGGTGGTGGATGGCCGATCAAAAGTACGACCAACACGTTCGTCAAATCCTGATTGAGTCCTGTCGGTCCAGCTCGCCTGCAAATCCAGCGACGGCATAAGAGCACCACTAGCTTCTTTAACCCGATAGGCGGCGGACTCTTCATTGTAGCGCGCAGCAATCACACCAGGGCTAAGCTGCATAGCGGTTTCAATAGCCTCATCAAGGGAAGCCGGCAGAACCGGATCGCTCGTTGGCGTCTCAAGGGATGCAGGCGTATTGCCAACTACGCGGCGATATTGCGCGCGGCTTGCCGCCAATGTGGCTTCCGCCGTCAGCAGGCTGGATTTGGCGCCTTCAAGGCGGGCTTCAGACTGGGCCACGTCAGTGCGGGTCACTTCACCCACACGGAAGCGGTCCTGGCTGGCCTGAAGCTGACGCTCCAGCACCTGTACGTTGTTCTTGTTCAGGTCCACAACCGCTTCGTCGCGCAGCACGTTCATATAAGCAGTCACAGCTTCCAGCAGCACCTGTTGTTCAACCGACTGCAGCTGTGCACGCCCCGCCATAACTGAGCTTTTCGCCCGCTTCATGGCATTGCGATCACGGAAGCCATTGAACAGGTTCTGGTTCGCCGTAAGGATATACTGCTCACTGGAACCCGGCACGGATATGTTTACGCCTTGCTCGTTTGGCGATTTGGTCTTGCTTTCCCCGTATGTATATGTACCGGAAAGGTTCGGCAGGAAGCCCGCCTGTGCCTGGGACACGCCCTCGTCCGTTGCACGGAGTGCGGCACGCTGGGCCATCAGTTGCGGGTTGCTCTCGTAGGCTGCTGCGAGCGCTTCTTCAAGCGATTCAGCTGACGCTGTCACAGAACCCATAAGCACAGTTGTCACTGCAAGCAGTGAGACGATCCCCTTTTTCATTTTATTCTCCTTGTTTCCTCGCTGTATATTATGCGGGCCGTAGAATTCCAGGTTCTTATCCCTGTATATTTTCCTATCTGACCCTAGGGGTATTCGGTTTTTATCACTTTTTCTGTATCAACTCCACCTTGATGGGGAAAAACCTAAATCCTATCAAGCCTTAGAATACAAAACCTTTTTCAACCTCGAAGCCCGGCAGCATCGGCACATTCGCATCAAAGAGATTGCGCGCAGACGCCACACCGTCTTCCATTTTTATGATATGGGCGCGGCCCACGCCGCCTTCAAGTTTTACGCACACAAGACGGCCGCCGTCCTTCAGCTGTTTCACAAGACCAGCCGGCACTTCTTCAACCATGCCTTCGATGATGATCACGTCAAACGGGCCTTGCTTGGCCACACCGTCGCGGTGCTTGCCGTTCATCACAGCCACGTTCATCACGTCCTGGTCCGACAGCTTCTTTTCAGCCGCTGCGGCGAATTTTTCGTTTTCCTCAAGTGCTACGACCGCGTCGGCGAGGCCCGCGATCACAGCGGCGGAATAACCTGTGCCACAACCGATATCCAGCACCAGGTCCTTTGGTCCGATTTCTGCGGCGGTCACGAGACGCGCGAAAATCATCGGCTCCATCAGGAAACGGCCTTCACCGATATCCAGGTCTTCATCCACATAGGCGATGGCACGCTTGGCTTTCGGCACGAAAAGCTCGCGCGCAACACCTTCGATGGCGGAAATAATGCGCTCGTCGTTCACCTCATTGGGGCGAAGCTGACAATCGATCATGTGGCTGCGGGCGACTGCTGCTTGGGTCACGGTTTGAACCTCTACATTAATAACTACAGTGACAATCTCGCCGCTTTATAAATAGCAAGACGCTTTGAAGCAACGCGTTTTCACGTAAAAACCCCATAAAATCTGCCAAAGTCTGCCTGCGATTTATCATAATACGGCTTCAGCACACCATCCCCTGCGGCAATCCGACCGGATTTTGCGACGGAAGGATGCTGTGAGCGGCCATGACGGCAAGCTTGTATCAGGCGATCTCTACGCGGTTGCGACCGGCTTTCTTGGCGGCATACATCGCATCATCTGCGCGCTTGAGCGCCCCGTCGATTGCGATATCCTTCTCCTCAAGTTCCGCGATACCAATGCTGACGGTCACCGTCAGGTCTGGTGCGTTCGGGAACGCAAGCCCCTCCACCGTCTGGCGCAGGCGCTCCAGAACGCCGTAGGCGCCGTCGCTGTCTGCAACAGGCAGAAGGACCGCGAACTCCTCGCCACCCAAGCGCCCCAAAGTGTCCTCATAGCGCACGGTCTCGTCACAGCACTGGGCCACAACGGCCAGCACTTCATCGCCCACTTCGTGGCCGTATGTGTCGTTGATGCGCTTGAAATGATCGATATCGATCATGGCCACCACAACAGGGTAGCCGTGGCGCTTCATGCGGCTCAGCTCCATATCGGCGGCATTCATGAAATAGCGCCGGTTGAAACAATTGGTGAGCGAATCGGTCATGGCCTGGCGCGTGAGTTCCGCGTTGGCCTTTTCAAGCGCGCGGGATTTTTCAACCAGCGTCAGCTGGGTATTGATGCGCGCCCGCACCACCGGCACTTTGATGGGCTTCAGGATATAATCAGACGCCCCGATGGTCAGCCCTTTGGATTCGGCATCTTCGTCCTTTTCCATGCCGGTAATCAGCACAACGGGTGTATCCTGCGTGCGGTAATCTTTCTTCAGGGCCTCGCACACCCTGAAGCCGTCGATATCTGGCAAGTTAACATCCAAAAGAATCAAGGTCGGCTTATGCTCAAGCGCCGCGATCAGGCCGTCCTTGCCCGTTGCCGCCGTCACAACCTCGCCAAACTCGCTTGCAATGCCGGACAGCATCGTCCGCATGATTTCAAGGTCATCAATGATAAGGATTTTATGGTCCACGCCTCATTCCTGTTTCTTGCCACCTGTTCCCCAATCAGCTTTAGCGACAATGCCTTAAAAAATGATTGCCTGCAAAAGATTGTTCGGCCGTAGCCCCGGATGCGCACAAACACACCAAAAAGCTATTGACCCTTCTTATACGTCTGACTATACGTTCCGGACCACCACGAGAGGCGCGATGGCGGAGTGGTGACGCAGCGGATTGCAAATCCGTGTACACCGGTTCGATTCCGGTTCGCGCCTCCAAGAATTCAGCAAGAAATTGCAGGGCGTTACGGCTTGATAAAGCTGTGGCGCCTTTTTCTTTTGTCCCCGCTTTGCGCCGCAGCCAAACCGCCGCAGGTTCCCTATCCTTGATTTCGGTCAAATCCCTGTAACACAGGCGTGCTAGACTGCTGCATGGAAACTAGAGCTTTCGCACGGCAATACGCCGCGCGAAAGCTTGCCTATGAACGACAGGAGCTATCGCATGTCTGATCAATTCGACGATTTTGAAACAGATGACATCCTTGAAGGTGTCGTCATCCCTTCCCTTCTCGACAAACTTGTAGCGGGATCGACTGCGGCACCGATGGCTGCCGCGCCAGAAGGCCCGAATAGCAACGACGATGACGATAGCGACGCAAACGATGATGACGATGATAGCGACGCAAACGACGATGACGATGATAGCGACGCAAACGACGATGACGATGATAGCGACGCAAACGACGATGACGATGATAGCGACGCAAACGATGATGATTCTGACGACGATGATTCTGACGATGACGAAGACGAAGACGACGATTCCTTCGACGGGGATGATGACGACAATGAAATAGACGGCCATGACGGCGACGACACCATCGATGGCGGCAACGGCGATGATGAGGTCGATGGCGGCGACGGCGCAGACAAGCTGACAGGCGGCCTGGGCGCAGATGAAATCAAGGGCGGCAACGGCAATGACACCATCGATGGTGGCGACGGCGATGACGAGCTCAAGGGCGGGTCTGGCAACGACATCCTGACAGGCGGTGCGGGTGCAGACGAACTCAAGGGCAGCAGCGGCGCCGACACGCTCAACGGTGGCGACGGCGATGATGAGCTTGACGGCGGCGACGGCAACGACAGGCTCACCGGTGGCAGCGGCGCGGATGAATTCGAAATCGATGACCGGTCATCCGACGTCATTACAGACTTCAACCCGAATGAGGGCGACCGGATCGACCTGGACGACATCGAGACGCTCAATAGCTTCACCCAGCTTCTCGACAACGCCACCCAGTCGGGCGCCAATGTTGTCATTGACCTTGGCAACGGCAAGACCCTGACCCTTCTTGACTTCGACCTCGGCAACCTGTCCGCTGGCGCGATTGATCTCGACGAAGAGGGCGACGGTTCCGACGACGAGCCAGATGATGAAGATTTCGACGGCGGCGACGAAGACGATGATCATGAAGGCGACGACGGCGCCCAAAGGCTGAAGGGCAACAACGGCAACGACAACCTAAAGGGCAACGGCGGCAACGACTTCCTGAGCGGTGGCGCCGGGGATGACACCATCGATGGCGGCGATGACGATGACCAAATTTTCGCAGGCGCTGACGATGATGGCGACGACAAATTCGCCGGTGGCCAGGGCAATGATGTTGTCGGTGGCGGCACTGGCAACGACATTGTCGTAGGCGACGACTTTGACGACAACGGCCTCGGCGATGACGGCGACGACACGCTGTATGGCGGTGACGGCGACGATGTGATGATTGTAGGCAGCTGGAATGACGACGATCAGGACGGCGAATTTGACGAAGGCGAAGAAGAGCAGGACGGCAACGCCAGCAACTCGGTGTGGGCCGGTAGTGGCAGCGACCGGATCTATGGCGCGGGCGGCAAGGATGTCATTGGCGGCGGCGACGGCGACGATATTGTTGACGCCGGCGGCGGTGACGACATCGTTTATGCAGGCAAGGATGACGGTGACGATGACGTCCGTGGCGGCGATGGCGACGACACCATCTTTGGCTCATCGGGCAACGATGACGTGGGTGGCAATGAAGGCAATGATGACCTGTTCGGCGGCGGCGGTGATGACATCGTAGACGCTGGCGGTGGTGACGATGAACTTTACGGCGGTACCGGCGATGACACGCTTACGGGGGGCGACGGTGCCGACACGTTCTATTTCGGAGGCGGCCATGGCAACGATGTGGTGAGCGACTTCAGCACAGCTCAAGATACGCTCTATATAGCCAACACCACGACCGACTTCATCAGCGTCAGCGACCTTGAGGCCGCATCGCAGGAGACAACAATAGGCGCTGACACCGGCCTCCTGATCGACACAGGCGGGGGATCATCAATCTTCCTGGTTGGCATCACGCTGGCAGACCTGGCGGATATGAACATCACCTTCTAAGGTGCTCGCGAACCAGAAACAAAAGCCTGGGCTGAATTTGGCCCAGGCTTTTTTTGAGCTGAATATTGCAGTTGGTTATGATCAGCGCTTCAGGCCTTCGATCACCCAGGCCAACATGTCCGGGCCGTCCATCAGGGCATGATATCTTGCGTCCACCCCTGCGACCCTCATGGCCCCCACTGCACAGGTGATGTCTTCTTCGGTCGACGCAGCGCCCGCAAGCGCCTCAAGCCGCAACAGATGCGCCTCCACCGACCGTTCAGATGCATCCACTTCGCGCAGGATGTCCGGAATGGCGGCTGTCTCCATTGCCTCAAACAGCCTGAGCAGCCTGCGCCCCAGTGTCAGGATCGTGGCCTGGTTCGGATGGTCCTTCAGTTTGCTGTCCAGTTCTTCAATCTCACCAATGAATTGCTCGACCGCACTTTCTGCCTCAGACCGGGTGCCCTGCCCGCGGTTGAGAGAATCGACCGCCTTCAGTGCTCGCCTGAGCGCTTCGTGCAGCCGGGCTGAACCAAGGGTGGGAACCAGCGTCAGTTCATGCCGCGCGCCTTCTTCGGCAATCCCCTTTGTGGCATGCACCACGAACCTCAGGCGCCCACCGTTTTTCAACACACGTGCGGCTTCCAGCGCCGGGTGATCAAGCCCCGCATATTCAATACCGAACTGGCTGGTGACGGCATCGAATCTGCCATCTTCGAACGGCAACGCGGCTGCGTCCACACCACCCTCAAACCGGACCGCCCGAATAAGATCAGGATCAATTTTGACATGAGCCGCAGGGTCAATAAGTGCCAAATCCACACCCAGAATGTCAAAGCTACAACCAAGATTTCGCGCGGCTTTGGCTGCCAGAAGCGCTGCCCCGCCGTTACCGGTGCAAACATCCAGAATCGATGCCCTATCGGTTAAGCGTGCGAAGAAATCGGCCCAGGTTTCGGCCAATAGGCCGTCATAGCCAGCACGCAGGTCGTCAGAAAGACAACAGGCCAGTTGCCCCTGCTGCCAATAGTCCCGCCAGAACCAGCTGTTTTCTTTGTCGCCCATTATGCCCCCGTTGACTTGCCGCCCCAATGAAGCCGTTTAAGCGCAAGCGTTTCAAGGTATTTTCACAAGACCACAAGAAAAATGTAAATTTACTCTTGGCACGCTGAAAAATATGAGTATAAAGGCACCCATTCGCGGCCACGGAGTGATGCTCCGGACGCCCCGAACATCTACCATGATCCCCAGTAGCTCAGTGGTAGAGCAAGCGGCTGTTAACCGCTTGGCCGGTGGTTCGAATCCGCCCTGGGGAGCCAATTATAAAAGCCCGGAAGTTTTGCTTCCGGGCTTTTTTCTTTTGTTACTGCATCACCTGAATCAGCTACTGGACAGCTGCATCACGAAATTGTTTGCGCTTGTCCTGACATCCTGGATCTTGCCGGCCAACAGGGTGGCAAGGGAGGCAGAATGTTTCGAGGTCTGCGACACTTTCGACACAACGTCCAGAAGTTCTGCGGCCGCTTCGTCAACCCCTGCTGTATCCTCTGCCGCAAGCTGCGCAGCACGGGCTGTTTCCTGCGTGGACGCGGATTGCTCTTCCACCGCAGCAGCAATGCCATTCGCATTATCGCGGACACTGTTGATGATGGTGACAATATTGCGATTAGCCTCTTCTGCCGCTGTTGTCGCCTTCATAATACGCTCCACAAGGCCTTCGATCTCTTCCGTGGCCTTGGCGGACTGGTTCGCCAGGCTCTTCACCTCGCTTGCGACAACAGCAAAGCCCTTGCCCGCCTCACCGGCGCGGGCTGCTTCGATGGTGGCGTTAAGCGCCAGCAGGTTTGTCTGTTCAGCGATATCACTGATCATCACAATCACATTGCGAATTTCATTTGACCTGACGGTCAGTTCCTTGATCGCCTGTTCACTCACGGACGACTGATCGGACGCCTCTTCGGCGACCTGGGTTGTCTGCGCAACCTGGCGGGAGATTTCCTGTGCCGTAGCTGACATTTCTTCAGTACTGGCAGCAACCGTGCTGACATTCGAATTCACGCGGCTAGAGCTGTCGCTGACACTGCCAACCCTGTCATCCGCGATGGCTACGGCATCCTGCAGCGACTGGGCATTGCCGCCAAGTTCTTCAATAGACGCAGACAGTTCGGCAATCAGGCTGTTGACTGAGCTTTCAAATTCAGCGGCGGCGGCCGCGCGCTCGGCTTTGGCCCGCTCTGCAGCCTCCTCGCGCTCTCTGGCTGCCTGTTGCTCCAGTTGCTTCTTCTCTGCCTCGTTTTGCTTGACCTGCTCAAGCGCGGCTTCTGCTTCAACCTTCATTGTTTCGGCTTCTTTCGCGGCGGCAACAGCTTCCTCAGCAGCACCTTCAGCCTTAACCTGTGCCATCTCCGCCGACTTGAAGGATGCGTCCAGCTTCTGTGTCAGCCAAACCAGACACACAGCCTCGACCACCAGAATGACCGCGTGCAAAACCACCCGCCAAAAATCAGCTCCGTCGGGGAAGACCCACGTTGGCACAAGGAAATTGAACAGAAGGTGATGAACGGCTACCACCGCAGCGCTTACCAGCACGACCCGGAAGTCACAGAAACCACCCAGCAGCGCCAATACGGCGAAGAAATACATATGCATGTCGATCTGCCAGGGGTGCCCCCTGAACACATAAACCAGAAGGGCCGCAAACAAGACCATGGAAGCGCCCGCAAGTTCGCGTTGCAACTGCGACGCGCCCACACGCCAGTGCACCGCAATGGGGACCACCGCCAGCAGAATGGCCAGAAGCACGGGCGCCATTACGTCCTGTCCCAGCAAGAGTGCCGCTGCAGCAACAAGTACAACATGGGCAGCCAGTGCGTATGTCAGGAAACGCGAGAAGGTTGACCGGATATCTTCAATCATATTCATAAGGATTTTACCTTTGCCTGCCAGGCGGATGCTTTTTTAGGAGGGACACAGCCAAAATCAATTGGCGCCTCCACTACGAGAACTGCACCGCGCTGGATCAAAACCCCGGGCGAGACATCGCGATGAGGTTTCACAAGAAATGAGTTGCTGCCAACCACGTCGACCAGATCGACGGGCATTTGGAAGAGTTGAGCAACAGCCTGATCGTCGGTAGCTAAAGGAGATAGCTGAACCAGCCAAAGGCCGCCTTTAGAAGGCCATAACTGGACTAGCCCTAGCACTAGTAAAGCGCACACGCCGTATAGAAATGCCCTCATGGCAAAACTTCCCAACAACGCCCAATCGTATGCAGCTCTCAATCTAAGGCAGACATCTTAAGAAATGCCTATTATTTTACGGAAATATGCACAACCTCTGCGCCCAAACTTTTTATAGTTTCTCCTATAGGTTTATTTTTGCTACGGTGATTGGGAAATGGAAGGGGCCAAGGTTAACACATGCAGAACGCGGTAGATGCCATGTCCGAAAAACAACCCGTAACCAAGCCGAATACAGCCAGTGACTGTATCAGCAGTCTTGCGGTCCCAGAGCGTGTTACTTTGGCGCGCAAAGCTGGCGAACAGCTGTTCCCCCAGAATCGCGACAAGGAAAAATATGCCGCGGCATGCCTTCTGGCGGAAGCGTTGGCATCTGACCTCTGCCTGCAGGTTCGGGAAACTTTGGCTTTTGAGCTCAGGAAATACACCCGGCTGCCGAAAACCATCATCACCAAGATCGCCTGCGATGCTGATGAGGTTGCCGTCCCATTCCTGCGCGTGACACCGGCCCTGTCTGACAGCCTGATGGCAGAACTGATTCCGCTCCTTAGCGACAACGCCCAACTGGCGATTGCCGTACGGTCCGATATCGGCGCAAAAGCCAGCCGCCAGTTGATCTGTCACGCCAACGACAATGCAGCGCTCACAGTCATCGGCAACCCTAGTGTGGGAATAGATGACGCGCTCGCCTCCATGGTGCTCGACCATTTTGCCGATAACGCCAGGGTGATTGAAGCCATTGCCAAACGGCCGAACCTGCCGCTTTCAATTGTGACCAAGATTCTGCACCATGTAGGTGATCAGCTGCGGAAAGAACTGTCTGAAAGGTATGGCGTGGACCCGGCTGTTGCAAAAACCGTGATGGTCAACAGCACACACGAGACCATATGGCGACAGATCAGGCATGCAACACCGGGTCAGGTTCATGCCCATGTGCTTGACCTTCGCCAAAATGGCAAATTAAGCCCTGAGTTGATGCTTGCGATGGCGGACCGCGGGTGTCTTGCCTTCCTTGAAAGCGGGCTTGCGGCCTTTGCAGGCCGCATCCTCACTGAAATTCGCGAGGTCTTGCATCTGGCCAATCTCAAGCAGTTCCAGGCGCTGATGCGCGATTGCAACCTGGAAGATGGCCATATCGAGCATATTCACAAGCTGGCCCGCCGCCACTATGGCGCCCGGCGCGCCCGGCGCGAAGTTGGCAATCCCTCTTTGTGGCAAAGCCGCCCGTCCGGCAGAATGACGCCGCAAAGTGCCGCATAACACCGCACCTGCTCCAGCCCAGCCCAAGCCTTCACAGGCTACCCCATGAAAGCCCCAAAAGCCTGATCAGGCTGCAATCCCGTTGCGACCAAATTGCAACAGCCCGCCCCTGTTTCCCACATAATGCGAAAAAAGGCATGAAAACAGCTTGTTTCTGCCCGATTTCAAGCTTATTCCCCGGATTAATGTCCAGATCGATCTTATTGATCTACAAAAGGGGAAATAGATTATGCGTGTTTTGATCGCATCGCTGCTGCTGAGCACCAGTGCCACCGCCGTAATGGCCGACGACAATAATTTCTATGCCGGCTTTGAGATGGGCGGCACGCGCTCTGACCGTGGTTCGGTGGAAAATAGCCTGAGCGGCCTCTCGCTTTCCGACAAGAAAAACCTGGGCCTGATGGGCGGCCTGTATGCTGGCCGCACCTTCGGCAAATGGCGCCTTGAAGGTGAATATGCCATCCGTACCAACCGCTACCACTCCATGGAAGTAGATGGCGCTGGCGGCCTGGACCTTGATCTCGGCCACAATCTTGCTGGCGGCGTACAGAAATCTTCCGCCATCATGGCGAACGCCTGGTATGAATTCGCTGAATTCAGCGGCTGGAAGGCGCTTGTTGGCGCAGGCTTCGGTTTCGCAGATGTTGAAGTCAACCGTTTGCGCTCCGGCCAAACGCTGGTTATGGACGATAGCCGTTGGCAGTTCGCCAATCAGGTGATGGCTCAAATCCTGAAGCCGATTGACGGCGGCCTTGAGCTTGGTATGGGCTTCCGCCACTTCCGCACCCATGACCGGGGCTTCCAGACCGAAGCGCGCACGTCTGACTATAAAGTCGTGAACAACGAAGTGTTCGTGCGCCTGAGCTGGCGTTTCGGTGCTGAGTCCGCGCCGCGTCAGGCTGAGCCTGTCCGTCAGGCGCCTGAGCCTGTTGTTCGCCAGGAGCCGGCACCGGCCCCTGTTGCAACGCCGCAGGTTGTTGAAGAAAAGAAACCAGAGCCGAAGCCAGTGGCCCTGCCCGGCCCGTTCATGGTGTTCTTCGACTTCGACAAATCCGACATCACGCCGGACGCTGCCCGCATCATCAAGGCAGCGGCCAAAGCTTTCAAAGAGCACAAGGCTGTACGCATCATGGCAACCGGTCACGCTGACCGCTCCGGCACTGAAGCCTACAACCAGGCCCTGTCCGAGCGCCGCGCTGCTGCTGTGAAAGCAGCCCTGATGGCTGAAGGCATTGAAGCCCGCTTCATCATGACCGATGCGAAAGGCGAAAGCTCGCCGCTTGTTGCCACCGAAGACGGTGTGCGCGAGCCGCAAAACCGCCGCGCGGAAATCGTACTGAAGCGCTAATCCGCGCAACAGACCAAAATCAAGAAAGGCCGCTCATTCGGGCGGCCTTTTCTTTTGGGGAAACACCAGGACTTAAGCTTCGCACTGGGCTAGCGGTCTATGGTCTCTATGCGCCCAGCCCCGCCAGTCGCGGCCGTGGTCGGCGGAAGGCCCTTTTTGCAGACCGGGCGCGGTGTGCGGTACTGCACCGGCAGAAGGTCCATCACCATCAGCGGATCAGCGTAAGATGCCGCCATGTCGGCCACTACTGCTGCGTTGGCGCAAAAACCGTCTACGTCGATGCTTTCAAGCGAAATACGGTTCGCCGTCTTGGTGACATAGGCGTCCATATTCATGCGGGTCTGGCGCGCGAGATAAGCTTCTACAGGCCAGCGGCTGGCCTTGATTGCGCCTTTGTGCGCCCCGACAAACCGGTTATAGAGCGCGGCAAACCGCGGGTTCTCAAAACGGCACTTGAGCGCCGCCACCTTGAGCTGCAGCTCAAGGAACCGAAGCTGATCGGCCTTCAGCTCAGCCTGCTTGATACAAGCCTGAGCCGGCATGCTCGAGAGCACAACAGCGCCTGCAAGCAACACAGATTTCAAACCAGATTTCGTGATCGGTCCCACGCCTGCCCCACTTTTCCTCTATCCACCTCAATGCCACTCTAACACGCCAAGATGAATAGTCTATAAACGGCTATAATTTTAGACGTCGCACAGGGGTGCTTCCCGCCATAAAAGATAGACGGTAAGCCATGGGAATAACGGAATATTTTTCGGATAATCCTTGCCATCCTAGCCATTTCGCTTAACCCTAGGCCGCAAATAGAAACCGGCTGCGGACCACGCAGCCAACAATGTTCTGGGGAGAGGGACACATGTTTTCCGCTTGGTTCAAGATCACGCTTTGGAAGCGTATCATGGCGATGCTGGTGCTCGGTATCGTCTTTGGCGCGCTTGCAGGCGAGCATGCCGCGAAGATTTCCTGGATTGGCGATATCTTCATCAACCTGATCCGGATGATCGTGGTGCCGCTGGTGTTCATCACGCTGGTATCCGGCGTTATCGCCATGGGTGACCCGAAACGGTTGGGATCATTGGGCATCAAGACGCTCATGCTCTATATCGGCACCACGCTGGTTGCCATCACCATTGGCCTCACGGTTGCTGCCATTGTGCAGCCGGGCATTGGCGTGGACATTTCCGGCGCTGTTGCCAAGGAACTGCCGCCTGCCAAGCCGCTGGCTGAACGCCTGCTGAGCATTATCCCGACCAACCCGCTCGCGGCGCTGGCTGACGGCGACATGCTGGCCATTATCTTCTTCGCCCTTATCCTGGGCGCAGGCATCCTGATGGCAGGCAGCAAGGCCAAGACCCTGGCCAAGTTCGCCGATGATGGCTCTGAAGCCATGCTCAAGGTAACCCATATCGTGATGGAAGTGGCACCGTTTGGCGTGTTCGCCCTGATCTCCAAGGTCGTTGGCCAGGGCGGCATCCAGCAGCTCTTTACTGTTGTACCGCTCGCGGCCTCGGTTATCGCCGCCTGTGTGATTCATGTGCTGATCACCCACGGCGCTATCATGAAGTTCCTCTTGAAGCTGCCACCCAGCCGCTTCTTCCGCGACATCACGGGCGCGCAGCTTGTGGCCTTTTCCACCTCGTCAAGCTCAGGCACGCTGCCTGTTACCATGACAGTGGCTGAGGAAAACCTGGGTGTCAGCAAAACAGTCGCCTCAAGCGTGCTGCCACTGGGCGCCACCATCAATATGGACGGCTCCGGCATTTATGTGGGCATCCTGGCTGTGTTTGCGGCGCAAGTCCTTGGCGTGCCACTGGGGCTTGAGCAGTATCTGATGATCGCCTTTGCCGCCACGCTGGTGTCCATCGGCACGGCGGCGGTCCCTTCGGCCTCGCTGTTCCTGCTGGCGACCGTCCTCAGCGTAATCGGCATTGAGGACGCGCAGACCTTCCTGATCGTTGGCTTTGTGTTCCCGTTTGACCGCCCGCTCGACATGCTGCGCACGGTGGTGAACGTGACCGGCGACCTCTCGGTCGGTACGGCTGTCGCCAAATGGGAAGGCGAGCTGGACGAAAAAGTCTTCAAGGCAGAGCCGGTCGATTAAGCCGGACCCGAGGTTTTTTCTTATCAAACGAGCCGCCCGGTGCTATACGCCGGGCGGTTTTGATTTATAAGGTACGTTATGACTGAGCAGAAAAAAGCAGTGGTACTCCTCTCCGGCGGGCTCGACAGCGCGACAGTGATCGCGATCGCCCGTGACCAGGGGTTTGATGTCCACGCCATTTCATTCCGCTACGGCCAGCGCCACAGCGTTGAACTTGAGGCCGCAGACCGGGTGGTCAAACACCTGGGCGTGACCGAGCATAAAACGGCTGAGCTGGACCTGCGCCTGTTTGGTGGCAGCGCGCTGACAGCAGACATTGATGTGCCCAAGGACCGCTCTGACGACGACATGAGCCATGATATCCCCGTGACCTACGTGCCGGCCCGGAACACCATCTTCCTGTCGTTCGCACTGGCGTATGCAGAAGTGATCGGCGCCAAGGATATCTTCATCGGCGTAAATGCGCTGGATTACTCCGGCTACCCCGATTGCCGCCCCGAATATATCGCGTCGTTCGAAGCCATGGCGAACCTGGCTACCAAGGCAGGTGTCACGGAAGACGAACGCATCCGCATCCAAACACCGCTCATTGACATGACCAAGGCCCAGATTGTGGCCGAAGGTACGCGTCTGGGCGTTGATTACGGCCTGACCATCAGCTGCTATGACCCGGACACAGAGGGCAAGGCTTGTGGCCACTGCGATAGCTGCCTGTTGCGCAAGAAAGGCTTCGCGGAAGCCAGCCTTGCCGACCCGACGCGGTATCAGGACTAGGAAAATCGTCACTCGCTAGCTTGACCAGCGAGTCCAAAACAGCCATAGATTCGCCGATCAAGTCGGCGAATGACGAAAGAAACCAATCATGGTCTACACGGTCAAAGAGATGTTCTACACACTGCAGGGCGAAGGCGCGCAAGCTGGCCGCCCGGCCGTGTTCTGCCGCTTTGCCGGCTGCAATCTCTGGACCGGGCTTGAGCGCGACCGGGCAAAAGCCATCTGCCAGTTCTGCGACACTGATTTCATTGGCACAGACGGCGAAGGCGGCGGCAAATTCAAGACCGCTGATGACCTTGCTACGGCTGTGAAGGCCCTGTGGCTCGGGAAAAGCGGGAAGCCGCTTGTGGTCTGCACGGGCGGTGAGCCCTTGCTGCAGCTGGATGAGGCGCTCGTTGCGGCCTTCCACGATGCCAGGCTTGAAATCGCGGTTGAAAGCAACGGCACGGTATTGCCACCCGCGGGCGTCGATTGGCTGTGCATCAGCCCAAAAATCGGGTCAGAGATGATCGTGACGAAGGGCCAGGAACTGAAGCTTGTGTACCCGCAAGCGGGCGGCGACCCGGCCCAGTTCGAACATCTGGATTTCGAGCATTTCTTCCTGCAGCCGATGGACTGCGAAACGCAGGCAGAAAATACCGTCAAGGCCGTGGATTACTGCAAGGCCCACCCACAGTGGCGGCTGAGCCTGCAAACCCACAAGTTTATCGATATTCCTTAGCCAAACCGTCACCCCGGACCCGGCGCAACAGCGCCGGAGGCGATCCGGGGTCCATATCAATCAAAAAGCCTTCGCCAAGGGCGAAGTCACTATTTCTCATGGATTCCGTGTCGTAACCTGCCTTCGGCAGGGCACGGAATGACGTGGATGTGTGAGGGAGTATAATCGCAAATGCTAGTCGTCGCGGTTCTTGCGACTGAGCACCACACCGAACACCAGCCCAAGCGCGATACCGACCGCAATGTTGCCCATGCCAACGCCAATCGCCACGCCAATGGCCAGCCCCACCCCGATATAGCGCGGATCGCCCCTCCGGCGGCCTTCCGCCTGCTGGTCTTCTTCTGGTGGTTGCTGGTCTGTCATCGCTGCCTCCCCGATTATTGGTCTATAGCTGATATGGGGAGGCAGGCAGATTTGCCAAGTCCTAACCCTTGAGCGCCTCATAAATGCGCGCGCCCAGTTCCGGCCCCTGCAGCGGGTAGAGGAACGGTTCAATCAGCTCCATTTCCATCAGGTACAGGCCACCGTCCTCACTGCGGATCATGTCCACCCGGGCATAAAGTGGGGCGATGGGCGCTGCCGCCAGCGCCTTGGCCGCCTGCGCCACATCTTCTGCTGCTGGCTCCACCGGGGTTTCCTTGCCGCCATAGGCGCTCTGGATCCGGTAGTCGCCATCCGCTGCGGTTTTCAGGAGCGTGTGCGAAAGCTCACCACCGATGAAAATGAAGCTGAGCTCCCCTTCCTTGACGATCGCATCCATATAGGGCTGAATCATCATCGGGTGCGGCATGTCCGGGACGGCATCCCCGCGTTTCAGCATATGCTGCCCGTCTGCCCCCGCGCCCACCTGCCGCTTGGCTACCAGCTTTTCTGTGCCGAAAGTCTCGAATGCGCCAGCGATCACCTCGGGCGTCGCTTTGTCTGCCCAGATTGTGGGGATCAGCCGCACATCCTTGCCTTCAAGGTCGCGCAGATAGCGTTTGTCGATGTTCCAGCGTACCAGCTCAGGCGCGTTGAACAGCCGGGTTTTGGTCTCAATCTTCTCAAGCGTTTCAAGGAATTCATCCAGCCGGTCCCAGTAGTCCCAAGTCGTGCCGATCATCACAGCGTCGAAAGACGACCAGTTCACATCCTTGTCGTCCCACGACACGTCGGTCACCTTTGCCCCGCGCGTCTCAAACGCCGCGGTCAGGTTTTCCATCATCTGGTCATGCTCAAACGCGTCACTACGACGAACGGGAGACCCGGGCATCGTGACCCGGCTGGAAAGATAACAAAGATGCATAATTTTTCCTCAACCGCATGGAACTGACAGCTACCACAATCCAGCAATTCGTTGCCACAATCCGTAAATTGCAACACCCATTAATCCAGCCCACAGCAGAGCCATAAAGTAAAAGGTTCCGGGTTGCGTTTCTCGGTTAAAGCGGTTCCCGACCCCGCCGCTACCAACTTCTATGGTTCCCGTCTTAAATCCACGAAACAATTGGTATCCGCAAATACCAATCAACAAACTAATTAGCCCCAGTGCGCCCCAATCATTCATGTTCTACCCCCGGCCGCGGTAGTTGGGCACGTCTTGTTCCGGGATCCACACGCCCTTGGGCGCTTCGCCGGTCTGATAGAACACATCAATCGGGATGCCGCCGCGTGGGTACCAGTAACCACCGAACCGCAGCCACTTTGGTTTCATCTCGCTCACCAGTCGCTCGGCGATGCCCACAGTGCAATCCTCGTGGAAAGCTGCGTGGTTACGGAAGCTTTGCAAGAACAGCTTCAGGCTCTTGCTCTCCACAAGGCTGTCACCCGGCACATAATCCAGCACCAGATGCGCGAAGTCCGGCTGGCCCGTCACTGGGCAAAGGCTCGTGAACTCAGGGCATGAAAAGCGCACACAATAATCACTGTTCGGGCGCGGATTCTTTACATACTCAAGAACGGCTTCCTCTGGCGTTTGCGGCGCGTCTGACTTTGCGCCCAGTTGCTCCAGCCCTTGATAAATCTCTTTCGTCATCCCACATATCCTTTGAAGGCCACAGCAAATAACAAGGCCAAAACAGTCGAGGGTGAAACATCCCCTTATCATGCGCCCTTCTATGCTTTTGAGGACGCCGATTGTCAAAGGTTTTAAGCCTTTCCACGCTCCTTACCGCCCCTGCCCGCGTTAAGGTTTTGAGCCAACGCGCGTTAACCTTTGAAATATAATTACTAAAAACTTAACAGTTTTGAACGATTAGTTCAGCATTTGTTAATTTAGGCCCTTTATAGTGGGTATCAACAGGCCAAGAAGTGGCCTTTGTCGACCTCAGGCAAATTGAACGAAAGGGTCCTGGGCACTCGACTGAGTAGGAGAAGAACAATGGCACAAAAAATCTGCAGAGCACGCTTTGCGCCGGGCACCGTGGTGATCCACCGCCGGTTCGGCTATCGCGGTCTCATCTTCGATGTAGATGCTGTGTATAGCCAGTCTCCTGAATGGTATGACATCATGGCTAACTCGCATCCCCCGAAAGACCGCCCTTGGTATCACGTCCTTGTGGACGGCGAGACCCACACAACATACGTGGCGGAAGACAATCTGGTGGAATGCGACCAGACGGAAGAGTTCGACCACCCGCTTCTGAGCCGACTGTTTACGGCCAGTGACGCCGGTGATTTCGCGAGCCGCCATGTGATGAATTGAGTATTGAGTACCCTCTAGTTCCGAGTACATGAGTTTTCCAAGCCGTACCCGCACCTCCTCTCCCCCTTAGGAATGCACGGGTACAGAAAGAGGCGCAGAGTTCCGCGCCTCTTTTTTGTTGGTTTTCCTGTGTTAGTCTTTGGCCAGAGCTGCTGAGGCCCGAGCTCTCACAAACTAGCTGCTGTTGATGCCTCAGATTATTCGGCTTCTTCCTGCCTTATCCGTCGCTCAACCTCACCAACCTGGATCGCTCCTCCAACTTCTGCCCCCGGCACCACTATTTCTACCACATAGGTGGTAATGGTCATGCTATCAGGCATGCCAAGCGATTGCCTGCTGGCGAAATATTTTGGCTGCTGCTCTATCACCAGTTCGAACGTCCGGCTCTCCGACCCTTGCGGGAAACCTGCCGCCGGGAACTTGAGCTTGCGCCGGGACGCAGGGGCAATGAGCACACTAACAGGATCAACAGAGAAATCTGCTTCAGACTGAGCCAGCGCAACCTCCTGCACGCCACCAGGGCGCACATAGGCCTTCAAGAGAACACTTGCATTACGCGGGTTAACCACGTCCGCGACAAGAACGTCCTTACCATCAGCTGAATCCGCAACATCAATGTAGCGGATAAAAAACGGGGGACGGGCTTCCGCCGCCTGGCCTACCGCTACGACAGCAAGCGCAACGAGTAAGTAAAGGGATAAAATTCGCACCTGAGTCTCCTTCTGTTTCCACAATACATCAGCAAGAGACAGGCCAATCCTGCAACACAGCCATAAACCGCTGAAACATATAACTTTATCAACAAACACAACAAGGAAGGATATTGCAAAAGCGTCGCAATAAATGCATATTGCGACAAATTCGAGAGGTAAAATTCTCTTTTTGCACCATAATTTGTTGCAAATTGCACCAATTGGCGACCTGAACACCCTGAAGCTCAGGCCAAGGCATGCATGACAGGCATGGCTGCCCCGACAATTGCTTGATTGTATCGCAACGCCAAGGGGCGTACGCTGCGCGGCGGCAGCGTCTGTGGTCAACTGTGTCCACTATCGTTGCCGATTTTGGTTTGAGTGTAAGGAAAAGGCCATTTCATGAACCCGTTTCCACTGGTGACCACCGACTGGCTCGCTGAAAAGTTGGAAGCCGTCGGAGCAGACAGTAACATCGTGCCGGTCGATGCCTCCTGGCACATGCCTGCGGACAAGCGCAACCCGCGCGCTGAATATGACGCAGCCCACATTCCGGGCGCGGTATTCTTTGACATTGATAACAACATCAAAGTGGCAGCCCACCTGCCCCATATGATGATGCGCGCCGACGAATTCGAAGGCGCCGTTAGGAAGCTTGGCATCTCGAATGACGATACAATTGTTGTCTATGACAACAGCGACGTTCGTTCGGCCGCCCGTGTGTGGTGGAACTTCCGCGTCATGGGGCATGAAAATGTTTTTGTGCTTAATGGCGGCCTGCAGAAATGGCTGGCGGAAGGCAGGCCGGTGACAGACGCGAAGACCGAGCGCGAACCGGGCACCTTCAAGGCGACGCTGAAGCCCGCGCGCCTGCGCTGCCAAGACGACCTTTACATGAACCTGAAATCCAAAAAGGAACAGGTGATTGATGCCCGTTCAAAAGGCCGGTTCGAAGGCACAGAGCCCGAGCCCCGCAAGGGACTTAGGTCAGGGCACATTCCCTATGCCCTTAATGTGCCCTTTTCCAGCCTGTTTGCCCCTGACCATGCGCTGAAACCGGCAGATGAAATCCGCGCTGTGTTCGAAGACGCCGGTGTCGATCTGGACAAGCCTGTGGTTACCTCCTGCGGGTCCGGCATTACCGCGTGTGTGCTCAAGCTTGCGCTCCTGACCCTTGGCAAACGCGACGTGTCCGTTTATGACGGTTCCTGGACCGAGTGGGGCGCCGACCCTGCCCTACCAATTGAGACAGGACCCGCGCAACGCCATGACAGACAACAAGAAAACGCCTGACACGCGTAAATCAGATACTAGGCTGACGACCACCGGTCGCCGCAAGGAATGGACCCACGGCATCGTGAACCCGCCGGTGTACCGGGCGTCCACCTGCCTGTTCGAGACGTATCAGGAATATCGCGAGCGCGTTGCAGACCCGGCAGCCCGGCATCTTTTCTATGGCCGCAAGGGTACGCCAACGCAGTGGTCGCTTGAAGACGCTGTTACGGAACTTGAAAACGGGTCCGGAACGATGCTCTTCCCAAGCGGCGTTGCGGCGATCACCAATGCCATTCTTTCGGTTGTGCGCACAGGCGATCATATCCTGATCACCGACAGCGCCTATGATCCCACGCGGTCGTTCGCGAACGGCATGCTGAAAATGATGGGCGTTGAGACCACCTATTATGATCCCCTGATCGCGGGCGGTATTGAGGCGCTGATCAAGAAAAATACAAAGCTCATCTTCACCGAAAGCCCCGGTTCGCTGACGTTCGAGATGCAGGACCTACCGGCGATCATCGCAGCCGCAAAGAAGCATGACCTGTTCGTCATCACCGACAACACATGGGCCACCCCGCTTTTCCTAAACCCTATCACCATGGGTGCCGATATTTCGGTCAACGCCGCCACCAAATATCTGGGCGGCCATTCGGATGTGATGATGGGTACGGCAACGGCGAACGAACGTACCTTCAAGATGCTGCGCCGCACGGCCCACCAACTGGGCCAGACCGTGTCTGCCGACGACGCCTTCCTTGTTTTGCGCGGACTCCGTACGCTGGGCGTACGGCTGAAGCAGCATGAAGAGAACGCCCTCAAGGTCGCGGCATGGCTCAAGGACCATCCGCTGGTCGAGCGCGTGCTGCACCCTGCTTTTGAAGACTGCCCGGGCCACGAGATATGGGAACGTGATTTTGCGGGCTCTACCGGCCTGTTCTCCATCGTTCTCAAGGCCGGCAGCTATGAAGACACCGCCCATATAGTTGACGGACGGAAGCTTTTCAAAATGGGCTTCAGCTGGGGCGGCTATGAAAGCCTGATCCTGCCAAGCGACCCTACGGGTGCGCGGTCAGCCACCACTTGGGCGTCAAACGGCCCGGTGATCCGCCTGCATATCGGCCTTGAGGACACTGAAGACCTTATTGCGGACCTGGAAGCAGGCCTTGCCGCTTACAAGGCTCACCTGGGCCTCTAATAAAGCTAGAAACGCTGCCGGTAGCTGAGCTGCAGCTGGATTTGGTCCTGCTCCGGCGCGGTCCACCACAGCCCTTGCCGGGCTGCCCGGTTGCTGTCCACGCGCAGGACTTCGGCAATCAGGTTGGCTTTTTCGCCCACCTTAGCATTGAAAGCCAGCGTCCAGGCGGTACCGACCTCATTATTGTTGTCTTCGGCCACGAATGTATTGTCGTCTGTGTCGAACCAGTCGCGGCGCAGGCTGATACGGTGCTTGCCCAGCTTGCGGGTGGCCATCACATACCCAGCCGAGAAATCGACATCCACCATCCGCTGCCCTCCGATGAGATTACCCATCTTGGTGTTGCCTGCCATATACTGTGAGATCAGCTGTATACCGGCTGGTGCCTTCACTTCCGCATAGATGTTCAGGAAGCGCGTATCCCAGGCATACTGCTTGTGTTTGAAGGTTTCCGGGTCACCGCGGTTATCATAGTAGAAGGCACCCAGCTTGACCCGCCTGCCATACTCCCAATCAAGCGCGCCATAAAACCCCGGTCGCCCGTCAAGTTCACGAATGGGATGCACCCAGACAGGTTGGTCGGCCAGAAAACCACCCGGTTCGATAGAAGGGACAGGCGCCAGCGGCACCTGGCTGAAAGCGCCGGTTTTATAGTCACCAAGGGCCCAGCCCCGGAAGGCCAATAGCGTGCCTGCTGGATCATTGAAGCCAAATACCGCAGCTGTGAGAGATAGCTTTTGGCCCTCCATCTTCCATGTGGCCTTGCCTTCAAGCGCGAGCGCGCGGATTTCCTCGCCCACCCAGCTGTTAACAGCAGACGGGGTGATGGTGAAAGGACTGGTCCAGGCTGTGGATATATTCTCACGCGAGATATGCGGGAACAGAAGGCCCGCCCGCATTTCATACTGCAGGTTGGATGTGGGCACGGGTTTATAGTGTAGGAATGCTTCCACCAGGTCAGCCGGCTTATCCTGCTCCGGATCGAACTTTGCGTGAACAAAAGCCTGCATATCCCAAGTGATGTCAGACCGGGCGATAAGCGACATTTCAGCAAGCCGCAGTCGGCCCTTCCCTCTGCCCAGGCGGTCACCGCCGTACCGAAGCTTGCCCAGCCAGTCGTCAAACCAGCCCTGCTCACCGGACACAACAGAAAAGCGCGTGTCAGTCAGCAACTCCAAATCGACTTTCGGCAGGCCGTCTGCTTGAACTTGTGATGCCGCAGAGAGTGCCAGAGCGGCAGCGCAGGCCACCCTTGGAATGGCTTTAAGCCGGACCATACTCACTCTCTTTCAGGAATTCCTCGAGCTCAGCGGGCGGCAACGGACGGGCAATATGATAGCCCTGAATCACGTCACAGCCATATTCCCTCAAGCGGCCAACCGATTCCTCATCCTCAACCCCTTCCGCTGTCACCGAAAGACCAAGGTTATGGCCCAGCTCAATGGTTGAGCGCACGAGGATATTGTCTTCATCGTTTTTCGCCAGGTTGAGAACAAAGGACTTGTCGATCTTGATCTCACCCACTGGCAGCTTCTTGATGTAGCTGAGCGAGGAATAGCCGGTGCCGTAGTCGTCAATCGAGAGAGCAAGGCCCATAGCGCTCAACATATTGAGCACATCCAGCGCCCGGGTCATGTCGTGCATCACAGCACTTTCCGTCACCTCAAGTTTCAGGAAAACGGCCGGCAGGTCATATTCCCTGAGGAGTGCCAGAATTTGCGCCGGAAGATTATGGTTCATAAGGTCGTTGGTCGAAAGGTTAATCGCCACGGCCAGGTTCAGCCCACTTTCTCGCCACTCGGCGGCTTGCTCAATCGCCTTCCTCAGGCCCCAATCGGTCACATGCCGAATATCGCCCGTGCGTTCCGCCATCGGGATGAAGTCATCTGGCGGCACAAAGCCACGGGTTGGGCTGATCCAGCGGATCAAGGCTTCGACAGCCGTGATTTTGCCGCTGGCCAAGTCAAGCTTTGGCTGGTAGGCGAACTTCACTTCGCCATTCTTCAGGCCGCCGCGAAGTTCACTCATCATTGAAAGGCGTGCCTTTTGCGAACTATCGCGATCAGGATCGTACCAGGCAAAACCACGCGGTGCGCCCCGCCCCTTGTCAAGCGCAGCCTGGCCATGCCGCAACAGTGTCGCGCTGTCTTCGCCGTCGCCTGGAAACTTCACAAGGCCCAGCTTGACGCCCGCGTCGATCACAATATCGGCAACATCAAACGGGGTCAGAAAACTGTTGAGAACCAGCGACGCTCGCGTTTCTGCCTCTTCCGCGTCACGCACCAGAAATCCGAAGGATTCTGTTGATACCCGCGCAACTTCAGTATCCGCAACCTTTTCAATGCGACGGGCAACGCCCTTGATCAATTCGCTGATATTCTGGTGGTTAAGCACAGTGCGAAGTTCCGGCAGTTGCTGCACTTCAGCCAGCACAAGCACAAAGGAATCTGAATGGTCTATTTCTTGATCGATCATCCTGTCGAACATCAGACGGTTTCGAAGCCCTGTCTCCACATCATGATAGGCTTGGAAGGTGATCTTGTTTTCCCGCTCCTTGACCGCAGAGATCATCTGATTGAAGCTGGATGTCAAGTCTGCGACCTCATCCCCGCGGCTTTCAGTTTCAACTTCCTCATATCGGCCCTTGGCGATCTGCTGGGCTGCTGACGCAAGATCGGTTAGTGGTTTCGTCACGCCCCGCGCCACAACCACGCTGCCCGCAATCAAAAGAAGCAGGCTCAGGACCAAAACAGTGATCATGGTGAATACCAGCGGATCATAGGGCGCCAGCGCCGCATCCATCGAATAATAGAGAAGAGCGGATATTTCTTCGCCGTCCTGTCCCGTGACGAGCGGCTGTCGGCGGAACATATGCTCCTGATCCAGGAATGTCGCGCGAAAGGCTTCCTCGCGCGGTTTGGTCAGCACCAGATAGCCCCCAAGCTCGTCCGCGTTCGACGTGGCCGCAGCAACATGATACTGCCCCTGGCCTTGTCGGTAGAGAAAACCGATCTCAAGATCAATTGGCGACAGGCTTTTGATTTCCTGGGCTGTAGCCTTGTCCAGCTCAATGCCGAAGGCCAACCAGGCAATGGGAACCGGCGCGCGCACTACCGTCACTACCAGTTCGAAAATACGCCCGTCCAGAGATACCAGTTTTGATGCCACACCGTCGCGTTCAGCCAGTTGTTTCATGTCATCGCTGATCATAGGCATCGCACTGGTCACTTCGCCGTCCAGAAGTGATGCAATCGGGGAACCTTCGATATCGGTAATCACCGCCATGTCCGCCTCAAGCCGGCGGGCCTGGTTTTGGAGGGCTGAAATCACTGTCGGCCGGTCATCTGTCCCCAAAGCCTGCCGGAAGCCATAATCCTGGGCAAGGGCCGAAACACTTTCGCCCAGCGTTTTAACCCGATAATTGACAATTCGTTCGAATACGCGGGCCGAAGCGTCCAACTGCTCGCGGGTCTGGTCTTCCACATTGGTGGTCACAGACCGATAGAAAGCCAGAAGAATGATACCCATCACCGCCAGAAACAGCGCAAGATAGACAACCGTCAGTTTGGTTCTGAAGCGAAACGCTGGCATCAGTTATATTCATCCTCTGCTGGCGGCTGCTGGACACTCCGAATAGACCGCAGATTAACTTGGCCCCTAGCTTCCCCGCCATCGGCTGGCACTGCAACGCCGGTCAAAACGGGCACCTCACCCGACGTGAGATCAGGGTGCCAGACGTGAATATCATATTCACCAACCTCCACCCCCTGAACCAGAACGGTTCCGTTTGTGCCTGTTTTCGCCAGAACCGGATGCTCGCTTACATAAATATAAGCGAGCATATTATCGTGGATATTGCACCCCAGGGCAACAATGCCGGGGTTATCGAATGTGATGGTCTTGCTTTCGTCCTGGCCGTAAAGCCGAAGCTCAAATCGCTTGGGCTTGGAGAAGGAATATACCTGATGGCGGAATTCATCAAAATTGGGGAAGGATACCGTCGTCCCCGCCCGCACAGGCAGGACAAAAGGCGAGAACATTGTCCCCTGCTGCCGCATCTCAGCCCCATCCATTTGCGGAGGCGGTTGTGTCAGCGGAAACTTTGGTGCGAACGACAAAACAGCATTTGGAACAGGCTGGCCTTTGCCATCCTGAATCTCAACCAATAAGTCTGCAGCTGATACCTGCGAGCCCATGAGCCCCATTACCAGCATCAAAACCCTGATTTTCATTCTACCCCCAACAGTAACTGTTTGAATTCAATAACATATTGAAACAGGTTCTGCCTCACCAATCAATTATTGGTGACATACAGACTGTTGTATTCGGGCCATGCCCAAGCCTGAGAGTGCCCCAACCGCACCTGAAATCAACCTTGGTTATATTGCCACGCTCTCAAACCGACGCCAATCTAGCGACATCTTATTTGTGGGAGGAAACAATGAAAATCACAAGAAAACTGCGGCTGCCTCTTGCCGCCCTGATGACATCGACAGCCATGCTTGCCAGCGTGCCAAGCACTCTGCCCGTGTACGCGACAGACATGCCCCAAGCAACCGTATGGGACCTGACAGACCTTTATGCCAATGCCGATAGTTGGGAAGCTGAACGTCAACAGGTCCTGGCAAACATGAAGGAGCTGGACGCCTATCGCGGCCGACTCGGGGAAAGCGCTACCACTCTTCTAGCGGTATCAGACAAGATTTCCGCCCTGCAGAAATCTGCCCTGCGGCTTTTGGTGTATGCAACTTTGTCGGCCGACGAAGACCTGAGGGTTTCAGAAACCCAGGAACGCAGGAGCCTTGCCCAGTCCCTTTTTGCCGAATTCAGCCAGGCCACTTCATTCATCGCGCCTGAACTTCTGGAAGTCGGCCCGCAAAAAATCGAAGGCTTTATTGCATCCGAACCCGGCCTCGCGAAACACGCCTTCAATATTCGCGATACCCTGAGGCAGAAAGACTATACGCTCAGCAAGGAAGCTGAAAAGGTATTGGCAAATGCAGGCGACGTGCTTTCCGGCCCGGGCCAGATATACGGACTGATGGCCAATGCCAGCATCCCCTGGCCTTCGATCACGCTATCGAACGGCGAAGAAGTGAAGCTTTTGAACCAATCGGCCTATAGCAAATATCGCGCAGTACAGAACCGGGATGATCGTAAAGCCGTTTTCGATGCCTTCTGGGGCACCTGGAAACAGTATGAAGCGATGCTGGGGGCCACGCTTGGCACACATGTGAAGGGCCATGTATTCCGCGCCAAGTCACGCGGTTATGAAAACGCACTGGCTTCTGCCGTCTCCGGCAGCAACATCCCAACAGATGTCTACCGCACGCTTGTGGACGCGGCGAACGATAACCTCGCCAGCATGCACCGCTACCTGAAATTGCGGCAGCGGCTTCTGGGGCTTGAGGACCTTCACTATTATGACATCTACCCTGAGGTAACAGCGCTGGACCGCACCTTCAGCGTGGATGACGCCAAGGAAATGACGCTCGTGTCCCTGCAGCCCTTCGGGGAAAAATACTTGGGGCACCTGAAGGAAGGCTTCAAGGAAGACTGGATGCATGTGCTGCCGCAGCCTGGCAAGCGGCCTGGGGCCTATATGTTCGGGTCAGCATATGACGTGCACCCTTATGTGCTGCTGAACTTCAACGGCGGCTTTGAGGACGTTTCCACCTTCAGCCATGAATGGGGCCACGCGGTGCATACACTTCTGAGCCGTGAGAACCAGCCGTTTGAGAACTTCAGCTACACCACTTTCACGGCGGAACTGGCTTCCACCACCAATGAGGTGCTACTGCAGGAATATATGCTGGCGAAGGACCTGCCAGACGAGGAGCGGCTTTACTATATCGACCGGGCGCTTGAAGGCATCCGGGGGACCTTCTTCCGCCAGACCATGTTCGCGGAGTTCGAGCTGAAAATCCATGAAATGCAGGAAGCCGGTGAGGCGCTTTCAGGCGCCAAGATGACCGCGCTCTATCTGGACCTGCTGAAAAAGTATCACGGCCATGATGAGGGTGTGATGAACATTGATGACGCCTATGCCATCGAATGGGCTTACATCCCGCACTTCTACCGGAACTTCTATGTCTATCAGTATGCCACTTCCATCTCTGGCGGCACGGCGTTCGCGGAGCGCATGCTGGCTGGCGATGAGACAGCGACTGAGGATTATATCAAGGTTCTGGAAGCTGGTGGGTCGCAGTATCCATACGAACTTCTGACGGCATCCAAGGTCGACCTCGCATCCAAGACGCCTTACGAAACCCTGATCAACCGCATGAACCGGCTGATGGATGAGGCAGAGAATATCCTCGACCGCATGGGGAAATAAGCCTCTGAAACGCCTTAACGAAGCCGGGGTTCGCCCCGGCTTTTTATTTGAGAGACGGCACCGCCCTGAGCGCTAAACATGAGCGCAAAATAAAAAGGCGCCACCCGTCGGTAGCGCCTTGTCGTTCAGCCTTTAACGGCTCTAGCTATAAAGAATATCGATGCCCGACAGGTCAGCCACCGAGAGACCTGTGAGCAGCAGGCTGTCGCCACCGCCAAGGTCGATCAACAGGCCATCGGCTGTTTCCGATGCGGCGGCCTGCACGCTTGCCAGGTTGGTGAAATCTGTCGTGGTGTCACCAAGGTCGAGAATGTCCTCGCCAATTGTGAAACCGTCGATCTGATCATCGCCGCCGCTTCCGGAGAAGACAAACACATCGGCCCCGTCCCCGCCACGCAGGATATCGTCACCGCCACCGCCTGTGAGCGTATCATCGCCGGTGCCACCATAAAGCGTGTCGACGCCTGTACCGCCTGTCACGACATCATTACCGCCGCCGCCGTATATTTCATCATTGCCGCCACCGCCAGAAACCACGTCGTTTTCCGAGCCGCCGAAGATGACATCGTCGCCGTCGCCGCCATCCAGCGTATCGGCCCCGGTTTTACCAGCGTAGATCACATCGTCGCCGCCGAATCCTGAGATATTATCGTCATCATCGCCGCCACCAAGCTGATCATTGCCGTCTGCACCAAAAACAAAGTCATTGCCATCGCCAGCCCAGAGCTGTGCTGCACTGGTTTCATCAGTCACGGCTGCACCGTTGACCCAGCCGCCCCCTGCAATGGTATCATCGCCGGAACCGCCAAAGACAACGTCTGCGCCGTTTCCGCCATCCAGCAGGTCATTGCCAGCGCCGCCGCCAAGTGTATCGTTTCCAAGGCCGCCCGACATGCGGTCCGCACTCGCATCACCAGCGCCCGCCCACAGGGCATCGTTTCCAAGGCCACCTTTAAGTGTGTCCTCGCCTGCATTGCCCCGCAGCGTATCATCGCCGCCACCGCCTGTAATGCTGTCGTCACCTGCGTTTCCTGCAAGCAGGTTGGCGGCATCGTTCCCGGTTAGGGTATCATCACCCAGCCCGCCAAGGGCCCGCTCGATCGTGATCTCAGGCGGTGTGAACACAGTGTCAGTCTTGCTGGCGCTACTCCCGCCAAACGTCAGAACGGTCGTACCGACATTGCTCCAACTTCCGGGCGTCAGGTCCAGATGAACGGCTTTGGTCTGGCTTGATGCATCGTATGTATCGGTCCCGCCGGTATCCCAGACAGTTTCATAATATCTGGTGCCAGCCAGAAAGCTGTATGTGGTGTCGCCTTCATTGGCATCGATTGCCCCATAAAGGTGCTGCAACGCCAGAATATCGTAATACATGTAGGTCGTTGGGTAGAAATCGAGCGAGTGGATGTCTGTATCCACTGACGAATTATAAGACATCACAGTATATTCGAGGCCGTCATATTCTGCCGGCATCACAACACCCGACCCGTCGCTGTCGAATGTGTGCTTCAGGCCGACTGCATGGCCGAGCTCATGCAAAAGCACCGTATGGAAATAAGACCCTTCTCCGCCTGTACTCTGGTTCTGAGAAAGAAACCAGATATCGCCAGCCTGCGATGATGAATAAGGCAGGTAGGCCCATGCCGCAGCGTCTTCGTCTGCAAGATTGGTCCAGGCCGGGCGGATAACGCCTGCACTTTCGGCATTGTCAGGCACCAGGGTGAAGACGATATTGGCAAAACTGGAAATCTGCGACAGGGCGTCGTCAAACAGGTCTTTTTCCGCCTCTATCAGATAGCTGATGCCTGCCCACGGCTCAGAGTCTGCGGATTCCGACCCATAACCAAAATCCGGGTCTTCGGAATAAATACTGCCGTCTGTCGGATAGCTGTAAGTGACCTCAGTGGCCTCCGTGCCTTCCAGGTTCTTATAGCGCCATAGCGACAAAAGCGCGTCGACTTCGGTGATGCCGCTTGCCTCGGTTTGTTCGGCAAAAGCTTCTGAAAAAGGCGTTACAGCAGTACCGGCATATTCCCCATAGCTGAAAGTATAGGTGCCCGTGGGGTCATACCCATCAAATGGACCATCCCAGCTACCGGCGGAGATATAATAGGTTCCGCTTGTGTCAGGCGTAAACACAAGGAGGCTTTCCCGACCATCGCCACTGTCGTCGTCCTCAACACCCAGAGAATTGCCGTTGGAATCGTATATACCCTTGATGTAGGGGTCCTCAAGCGTACCATTATTCGATAAAAGCCCCCTAAGACTAAAACCGTATGTCACACCCGCAGTCAGCGTAACGGCAATCCAGTCCTCGTCCCCGACAGACTCGATCGCTCCTTCGAACTCCTCGCCTTCGGCCACGGAGGCGGTCGTCGTCAGGTCATTTGTAATATCGGCCACTCACTTCACTCCGCTCATCGCCACCCCCACTGGCAGCTTGTTATACCATCATGCCCCACTCCATGACAGCCTTCCTGAAAATTGCACCTAAATCAGCATTGATGCATTCTCGCCTGCCTGCAATGTTACTGTCATTGGCCTGCGTTTATAAAGAAGACGCCATGCGCGACAAAACACCGCCATGACAAAATCTGCTGCTGCCATTAAGAATGTGCCTGACGGGGTCCAGTACGCAATGAGCTAATGAGTATAGATTAAGTATGTTAAGTTCGGCTTACCGCCCTTGGTGTTTGATTTTGCTGGCCTTTCTGGCGCTTTCCCACTCCGCTATGGCTGGGCAACCGGAGGCGGAAGATAGCCGTGGCCCTGCCCTGTTTCAGAACTGCGTTCGCTGCCACACCATTGCCAAAGACGCCCCCCACCGATATGGCCCCAACCTTCACGGGTTGATGGAACGTGACATTGCCAGCGCACCTGGCTTTGACTATAGCCAGACACTTCTTGACCAAGCGGGCCGCTGGGACCGCAAGCGACTGAACGCTTTCATCGCAAAGCCTCATCTTGCGCTCCCAGGCAACAAGATGCCCTATTCCGGGTTGATGAACCCTCATGACCGCGCTGACCTGCTGGACTGGCTTATGCTGGCTTCCAGCGATCCGAAACTGGACGAAAGCGTCGATAAGCCGCTTGGCATTTATAGCCGCGGAGCCCCCGAACGGGGGCGTGCCTTATCCAGGCCCTGTCAGGTTTGTCACAATTTCCGGCCGGAGGAAGGCCATAAAATTGGCCCAAACCTGTTTGGGGTTATCGGCCGCAAGGTCGCGGGCGCGGAAGGCTATGACTATAGCGACCAGCATCTCCGGCGCGGCGGCTACTGGACACCAGAGGCGCTTGAAAACTTCTTTCTGGAACGAAAATCGTTTCGCCAGGGCACGCACAGGGCATTCAGGACACTCAAAGGCCCCATCGACCGCGCCAACCTCATTGCCTGGCTGGCGACGCTGAAGGAAACCCCGGAAGTAGATAGTACGGACAACAAACAGCCGTCACAGCTGGGTGCCACAACAGAAGATGACAGAAGATGACAGAAGATAACGGATTACAGATACATCAACCAAGGATTCCATGACGCAGGAGAATAAAGGCGTCAGGCAATATGGCGATCCCGGGAGGACTCGAACCCCCAACCTGCTGATTAGAAGTCAGCAGGTTGGTTAAAATGATGCCGCCATGTTTTTTGTATAAACATATATATTAAAGCCACTTAAGGGTAGTTTCTGGCAATCTGACGTCATGCTCTTCCACTATTTTCCACTTCTTATTGTGACACCAGTGTGACGCAGGGCATTTCCTGCAGATTAAACATTCTCTGTCCGTCTAGCGCTGATTCGTATGAATAGTGCCATACATGAGTATCAGAATCGGTTAAGTTCGCGTCACCTGTTCTGTGGTAGATTTTTTTTGAACGCCAAAAAACGCCGATTTGGATCGCACCTCAGCACCTGACGCCAAATTAGATTACTGCAACCTCCCTAGAATGGCAGACTTTAGCCATTTTGCTGAATATTGTCGTCATGGTTAGAAATCCAAAATGGATTGCACTTTGCACAAGCAATCCATTTTGGATTAAGCCATTGTTTAAGCTGAATATTTTCCTTGATTCCACAGAAAAGACCTCTCTACGCTAAAGGCGACTAGATACGGCCCATTAGTAGAAAGGAAGCACCTAATGAAACCCACAACAGAAACTAACCACGAGAGGCCAGACTGGGTGACACGCGAAGAGGTCTGCAAATACCTGCCAATGTTCACACCCAACTTTCTGAAAAATCATAGAGAGGATATTGACTGCTACAAGCTTGTGGCCAACAGAGCCTGGTATCATCTCCCCAGCCTCAAAGCATGGCTTCATCGGGGAATTGATATCGCGGACAAGAAAGCTACCCCATCAAACAGCGGGCGCAGAGGTAGGCCGCGCCAAGCATCAAGCGTATGACATGGTCAGTTATCGAAAAGGCTACTTCATAGCCCCTCGTAGCGCGGCATCACACCCAGCTTTCAAGAATGAACTTGAAGTCGCCATATATCTTTTCCTGTTACGCAGGGCTGCATTCGAAGAATGTGAGATCAACATGATGGGGCGAGTTATTCAATTGGAAAGAGGCCAAGTCGCTATCTCCAATCGCCGTTTAGCAGCAGAATTCATGCATAGCGAAGCGTCCGTGAGACGGTTGCTAAAACGAATGAGCAATACGCGTGACGCACTGATAAGCGTTTCAAATGATCGCGGCGTGAACACCATAACAGTATGTAACTACGATGAAATTCAAGACCTTGGCAATTACATAAACCCTAGACCAATCATGGGCACTGACGCACGCTCGACGAGCAAAGGGCGCACGAGTGACGCGAAGATAATAGAATTAAGAAATAAAAATAAAAAACACGTGCGCGAGGAATGGCGTTTCAACCCAGAAAACCCAGACGACTGGCGTCGTTTGCTCGGAGATCCGTCAAACCGAGCGATGCGCGAACGTCACGAAAATCACTGGAACCCAGCTCTGCTTGGTCCCTCGCCTTGGCGATCCTGCAACAAACATATCCCATCTCAAATCTTGGCAGAATATGGCCCATCTTGGGGCTGGCTTGCATCAATTGGAGACAAGAAAAATGTCCGCAAGGCTTGAACTAACTACAGCGCTTGCTGCGCTGACCATCGCTGGCTTTTCAGCGATCGCTTTTGACACCCTGTTCGCCAAAGACGGTGCCTTCTGGGCTGGCTGGGCACTTGGCGGACTCATCGCCATCCTGACCCGCGATTGGTTCCTAAGCATCTACCTGGAGGACAGAAAAGAAAACCAAGACTAGCAAGTTGGCAGATCAGGGCGGCCACCCTGACCTGCCGGCCAATCATCACAAAACCCACCTGAAAAATGGAGAATTATTATGCTGGCAACCGCCAACATACCCACACTATCGCGTGTGGAAAAGTCGGAAACTGATTTTGACAACCTGCAAGACCTTACATGGACGCCATGGTTTAGCGGTCAGCCGCTATACGCACTTTCCCTTCACCTGCCCTCACCCCAACTGGAGGTGGATAACTTCAATTTCAGTATTCTCTTGGCGCAAAAGTTTGAGCGCACTGCATTGCTCGAGAAACTAGCTGAAGGAAATTCAGACCAAACCTTGATCAACGCAATGAAAGAACATGGCATGCTTGCTGGCAACATTCCCCCAGCTGCTTGCATGAGAAGTCCGGCCAGATTCCTCTTCTGGAATCCGATATTCGCGAGGCTGGCAAACATCGCACCCTCCCTTCCTGCCACGACTGCCCCTGGCTCGCCTGCAGAACAGGAACTATCCGAATGGCTTCCGGATTTGAAGGCAACGCTAGTGTTGCTGAAATGCTTCGACGAACAGGAGGCCTACCATGTCTGCTGAGTGCCTCTCCTGCGAGCTGCTTAACGAACTTCATACGATCAGCGCCACTTTATCCGCCAAGATCTTTATCAAACTAGCCCCCCTAAGTCTGGCACTGTTTGGAATTGTACTAATGATCTACTGTTATGCTCAGATCCTTTTTGGAATGCTTGAAAATACCCTCGCAGACCGCGTCCGGAGGCTAGTTCCCGTTCTAGCCTGGTCTTCCCTGGTTATAGTCCTTCTTTCTGTTCGCCCAGACGAAAGACCAATCGTTTTCTCTTGGCTGGTTGACCCTGTCGAACAGCTGGCCCTCAGCGCAGGACTGGAACTTCTTGACGTTGCGGATGTCCCCATTGACGCTCCGAAGGAACTGGTTACGGTTGAAATTTTGGGGATGGAGGTAACCAACAGATACGCCCAACTGGGCTTTGCGGTCGAAAGGTCAGTTTTTTACCTAATGAACCTTTCATGGACTCTGGTCGGAGGAAACGTATCAGGGGCAATCGCAGGCGTACTGCTTCTCATCCCATATGGACTATTACTTATCTACTTCACCTTCTTGTTGTTGACAGCAAGCTTTAGCTTCCTTGCAGCTGGCGCTTCGCTGCCCATCGCAATTCTGGGAATACCCTTTCCACGTTTTCGCAGCACATGGCAAGCAAGCTGGTCTCTGGCTAAACTTGGTGGCTTCACAACTTTCTTCATCTGTCTCGCGATGGCGTTTTCCGTCACCGCAATAGATACAGTAGGAAGAAAAATATCAACAGTTCAAGGCCTAACCGAATACTTCCAGCCAAGAATCAACCAACAATATGCTCTATATTTGAAGCACTGCCCAAAGACCATCTGGCAATCCAGTACACACAGTATAAGCAATGAGCCAAACTCAGATTTCAATGCAGAAAAATGCAGACAAGCCACCGAAGAGCTTGACGAACTTAAGGCTGCGTTTGATGACGCATCACCCCTAGAACCAGGGAATAGCGCCTACTTTATTCTACTCGTTATGGGCGGTGTTTCACTACTGCTCCATTATCAAGCTAGCAAGTTCGCAGCTAACTTCAGCGGTGCACAAGACTCTGGCGGTGCAGCATTTGCTACGGCAGCTGCCACTAAAGCTCTTAGCATTGGTGCCTTAACATCGGCCAATCCCAAAGCATTGCTATCTATGGTTCGGAACGGTTTTGATGCCGCAAAGGGAGCAGAATCAGGCATGGCCGCTAGATCGTTCATGGAAGGTATGCTGTCTAACGGAGGAGCACCTCAAGACCATGGCAGGAAATCGCCAATCGACCTCGCCAAAGAGCAATAAACCCTCACTACGGATCTGTGTCCGCCCTCATATGGTCCCACTCACTTAGTCCACACGAGCAAGGCAACCCCAATTTTGCGGCGCGATTGTGGACCCAAGTGGGTGAGCCTCACCACGAGGAAAAGTCATGTTTGATGACCAAGAATTTCGCCGCCGACGCGGCTATAGCCAAGAGCCCCAAAAGCTGCACCTTAAATCTGGTCGCATTGGGCCTAAGGGACGAACCTTTCACTTGAAAGTCGGTTCTGCCACAAAGGCTCAGCCCGTCGGCAAAGGTGCCAGTGTCGATTATATTGCCCGCCAAGGCGACTATTCAAACAAACGCGCCGATTTTGAAAGTTTGGCGGGACGCGACCCAGAACAGATGAAAAGCATATTGGACGCGGTCCATGAGACCACCAACCGGAAAAATGGCCGCGTCGCCATCCCTATCACCGTTGAAATGCCAAACGACCTAACCGCGGACGGCCGCAATGAAATCGCTCAAAAATTCTGCGAGTATTTCGAGGCACACAATCATCCGGCAATCGCTGTCATTCACGGAAACGGGAAAGAGCAGCCGCATATGCACCTCCTTACCACCAGCAGGCCCACACGAAGCATCGATGATCCACCCCAATTCTTTGGGGCGGAGTCTGGCGGCTGGGTCATCGCCAAAGAAGGTGTACGCGGAAACGCCCAGAAAGGGCGCATGTTTGCAAACCGAGATGAGATAAAACTATTCCGCAGACAAGTAGCAGCAGGAATCATCAACCAGGTCCTAGAAGCACATGGCCATGAGGGAAATTGGCATGGAGGCACGCTTAAAGAAACTGGCATTGAACGAGAAGCCAAAAAGCGCGTTCGGGAAGCCGACTGGGCCAAGGGTATACGTGAGCGAGATGAGAAGGCCGCAGCAGACTATCACAAACAGCAATCGGAAGCCCGAGACCAAGCGGCAAAGGTTCGCCACGAACGCGAAAGACGACGCGAGGCAAGAAAGTCTGAGCTTCAAAAACAAGCTGACCGTGCGCCACAGTTCCAAAAGGAGATGGTCAAAGCACGCTCACAGAGCCGTAGCGAACGAAAGACGGCGCTCCAACTAGCAGAACGGCTGCTTGCTGCTGAGGCACGCCTAGAAGCCGCTGAGAGGGCGCTGGATACTCAAAAGAGAAAAGCCATACCTCCAGGCCGAAAAGCGATGACTAAAGAAGCCAGAACTCTTGCGACAGACCTATTAAAAGCATCTGGACGAAATCCAGCAGATTTCCAGCGGGACTTAGAAAATGGTGGCAGCCCGGAATTGTGGCAATTTGTCCGAGAATCGCTTGGCCTAAAAAAGGCCACGAAAGAACAATCCGCCCATGAAGAGTTTAGAGCCGAGCCGCTGAAGGCAAAAAACCTGGAGCAAGCAAACAAAATGGCTGCAGGCCTTACATCTCATCAGCTCGAAGCAACATACCTGGCAACCAAGAGCCGCTTGGAGGGTTTGGGAAACAGCGTCGGCGATCAGCTAGAGCGCCAGGGCTTGAAAACTGGCCTCAAGGCGCTTCAAACAAAGCTCCCGAACCTTGCTGACAAATCCGGGCCATCACCCTCGCGCGGAAAAGGGCGGTGAAAACCAATGTTACACCCACGCCTTTCACCAGGGCACGGGATGTTACACTGCCAAACCAAACTGTTACGGCCATCAAAAATGCTGTTACACACCACTCACCTGGTTGTTACAGTCAGAAAATCGGCTGTTACGGTCAGTCTCAGTCCTTTTACACCCAACATTTGATGCCACATCGCCGCTGAAGACATTTGAAGAACGAGGCTACCCGGCAAATCTTTCTAATTGACCTAGCCCCTATAATTTAAATTATAGATAGATCTGAGTGCATCTTTAGGGGGTATATATGTCATTTGACTATGGGTCAGCCGATCTTTCGATTTCCAATCCATTCAAGCTTGAGGGCGCGCTTTATGCGGTACGAGGTGCGGTAAACACTGGCCTTGGGGTCATACTATTGCTGTCAGCCAGAGCCCAAGTTGCTGGCGAGCCGACCCCAACGGAAATTGCACTCTTGGTGGCAGGTATATTGTTTCTGTCCGTTGGACTCAGCAGCTTGGTGAAGGGACTGTTCAAACTCTTTCGTTTTTATGTCGGTCGTAATGTCCCGGCAAATCTGCCGCGCAACGATCAGGGCGTCGATGTCGCAAAAATGATGCGCGAACGTGTGAACCAACATTTCCTTGAGCCAGTCGGCTTGATCGGGCGAGGTATCCATAGCCTTTTTCCTGCCCTTCTTTACATTCCTTTGCCTTTACGCATCATCGCGGTACGCGCTGCGCACAACCTCTTTATCACTGTTTTTGTTTTGGCCTTGGTCGGTCTCGCGCTCTTGTCTGGTAGCATTGGTGTAATCGCGATGCCAGCGGCTGCGACTGAGTGGCTTTACCTTCTAGGGAGCGCTAGTATCTTCCTCGCCGCCCTTGCAAATTTTCCCTACAAATCCACCCTCAGCGACAAACAATTGCAGGATGGGCATGTAGGAATTGGTGGTTACCTGATCCTTTTGACGATTCTCGCCCCTGTTGTGTTGAGCATCGCCCAGCAAAAATCCAATTTCGCCTTTACTTCCCCGCCAGTGTCCGGGGGCGGGTGGCTGATGTTTTTCGCAGTGGCTTCGATTGTCGCATCGGTCATTACCTTGGCCATTTGCATCTTACGCGCCCGTGAAGCAAAGCCCTTGACAGAAGTGGCTGAACGCATCGAGCACCTTGAAGCAGGTGTTCATCCGTCTGATCTGATGCGGTCAGTGGAGATCCAGCTGACAAAGCATCGCTATCTCGAGATCCCAAACCGCGAATACATGAAGATGCGGCCAGACCTGACCTGGGAGGAAGGAACCAAGCGCGGCAAATTCGAGGGCATGTATTTGGTCGAAGTGCAGCCGAAACCGACAACGCCGGAGCATGCAACCATCTTCAAACAAGCCCAGAACGTCTCGGGCCTAGCCGGTCATGCGCTAATGCTGGTTGCCGGGATTTGGCTATTCAGTTTCCTGTTGAATAACCCATTCGAAAATGGGCCCGCATGGTATGAAGCCCTTGTTCTGCCGGTATCGATGGCCATGTACGCCAAATTTCTCGCCCAGGCCGCCCATGCATTCTGGGCAGAAATCAACTTTGTTTCCAGCCTAGCCTTCCTGCGCCTGGAAGGCACCTTCACTGAGGCAAAGGTAGCGACGGGTAAATCAATTCACGATTCAACACTTAGCGAAAACACGGTCATTCAATCGCGTCTGTCCTACTATCTGTGGGTCTGTGACGCTGTGACTTCCACTTTTGCCGTGTCTGGTCGGTATAACCTGGAACAGTCAAGGTGGCTGTTGGCTATGAACAAGAATGACGCCCTGTGCAATGAGCTCGATCAGGAGATGCGCCGCTTTGGTGCCGAAGCTCAAAAGCTGGCATCGGTCACATCCTCGGAAGATCTTACCAACATCGGCAATCTCACGAGCATGAACCATGCATCCAGGCAAGTACCAGGAAAAGAGCAACCTGTAGCGATCTCAGATGAAGAAGCGGCTGGTGCCCTGGCGGCAGAAGTAGATCAATAGAGGAGATGCAGCATTCCACATGGGCCCACAGGTGCGCCGAAATATGCAGGTTTCTCTGCACCTATGGACGATATGGAATGTGGCAATGTTAGAAGAATAGGTAGGGGGGGGAGCCCAATTAGTAATATGCATATTACTAATTGGGCTCCCCCCCCTACCCGTCTCTGTCCTTGACTTAGTCGCCTTTTCGCACCATTTATGGAACATAACAAGAACATTTGATGAACTGAAATATCCACCTATGGTAGATAAGTGCTTGCTTTAAGGCGCATGATCGTTTTGACTGTCAACTATAAAAGGGCAAAAGATGCAGCCGGAGACCGACATAGCCAAGAACTCATATAATGGTGCCCTGGATGCTGAAACTGAGCGCAGGATTTCAAGAAAAGCATTTTTTCTGGGCGCGGCAGGTTCGCTGCTTGCAGTACTAGCAGTGTTCACCCTGATTGCGATATTTTTTGACGTAGGCTTCTTACCCGAGGTTTTATGCGACAAAAAATATCCTGGGCGTGTTTGCTTTTACGATGACGCTTGGGACTCTGAGACTTACCTCTCTGTAATAACCGGCTTTTATGGAACCATCATTACAATTTTGGTTGGTCTCCTCGGTGTAGTTGCAGCTTTCGCCTTCTTCGTAATTCGAGGCGACGCAATACGACAATCCGAGGAGGCGATTGAAGATGAAATCAAGCGCTATTTCAGTACTGTTGCCGCTGAAAAGATGGTTTCAACATCTTTGACCAAAGTTGCAGAAAGTCGGCGCACCGAGATCGAAAAACAAATGCGTGAAATTCACACTGAGATTGATGATCTAAAACTAGCACTGGTGGAAGCGGAAGTACTCATCGATGGCCAATTGGAGATAGAAGATGAAGAAGCGGCCCCAGAGACCAATTGATAGATCGCTATATAACGAAGGCCCAGAACTCGATGCCACAGCTTTGGACACCCCAGAGCGAATTCTAAGTTACTGCAGGAGTAAAGGCTTCATCAATGGTGCTTCTACCGATATTAAAGCGGTAATCGAAAGCAATCCATTTTTGCGCTTAGAGTTTGATGACATTGGTGAAAATGACGCCTTCATTGAGAAGATCGATGATCAAATGTACCGCATCGTCATCAACGCACGGCATTCCCGTACGCGCCAACGTTTTTCTATGGCTCATGAGTATATTCATTATCAGCTTCATCGAGATGAAATTGAGCGCATGCCTAAGGGGGAAAGGATTTTACATCGCAATGAAGAACGTAATTCGATTGAGTACCAAGCCAATCAATTAGCTGCGGAAATTCTCATGCCAGAGCAAACGTTTTTCCAAGTTGCTCGGGCCAGCAAAGGGTCGATTGAGAGAATTGCAAGTGAGTTTGACGTATCACAGCTTGCAGTACGCTACAGAGCGAAAACTTTAGGCATAGGTGGTCATGGTCTTTAACTATTTTTTACTCTTCAAAACCGCGCAAGCGGAATTCCGTGCTTGGGACAATTTGAACGACGACCTCAAGCCAGAGATACTTCCTATCATTGAGATTACCCGTGGCCGGAAGATTCCACGGTCAGGAAAAGACATCCATGAGTCACAATGGCCCCATACCCCTGGAATTTATGATTTCGAGGGAAATTGGGCAAAAGTCAGACACTATTTCAAAGAATGCAACACGGTCGTATTAGATCTAACACGCGAAGAAGAACTCAGCTGCCATGAATTGGATCAGCTGACAGCTTCACACAACGGATACGAAGCATGGGTGCAGTTTGTACGTAATGAACAAGAAAATTTTCACAACCTGCTTCCCACATTGATCATCAATCCGGCCGAAGGCGAAACTGATGAGGAATATAAAGCAAACATTCTATCCCAGCTAGCAAGTCACATGGAGACCTTCGATGGCGTTGCGTACCGCGCATCAATCCTGATCGACCCTGATTTTTTCTACGACCTACTCGTACTCAAAGACATGATCAATAGCTATCTGGAGGCTGGCAAACGGTTCTACATCGAGCTAGATCACGAGTTTATTCG
Source organism: Kordiimonas lipolytica (assembly GCF_042651265.1). Taxonomy (GTDB): domain Bacteria; phylum Pseudomonadota; class Alphaproteobacteria; order Sphingomonadales; family Kordiimonadaceae; genus Kordiimonas; species Kordiimonas lipolytica. The sequence continues at coordinate 82,735 of NZ_JBHSCR010000002.1, forward strand.
CCCTGGAACGGGAATCGTGCACGCAGCCAGAACCAGTGAGCTGATCTCTAGGATCAGAGAGATCATTCCGAAAGCCGAAATTGTCATTCTTTCAACATCATTTCCCAGGTCCGTCGAGGATATTGGTGAAGCAGAACACGACAGCTTCTCTCAGGAAGAAGTGCTTCTTTTTGACAACATCTTTAAGCTACAACAAAAGAACAATCCCGACGAAGCCATCCATTACGGGGACTATGGGTCCATCAATCCTATCAGAAATGATATAATTTTCGCGACCGCTTGGCGCCCTCGCATCGATTTCCCCACCTCAAATCGAAGGACCTATTACTATCGCGAGAAACGCGGGAAAGATGAGGATGGCAATAAAAATGATTACGGGCTGCATTATGCTTCGGTTGCCCGAAAAGTGAAACATGACTCGGCCTATGAACTCTTACCTAACTCATGGGGCGTGAGGCAGATTGAGTTAGCGGCTCGCAGCAACCCTCCATTAAGCCATCCTCCTGGAAAGTCGCCAAGTTTCTGGATTTCAGTCAGGATGGAGATACATATTTTGCAGCAGCTAAGACGTTTGTCTTCAGGCCATCAATAAGTTTGCCTGAATACTTTCTGTTGCAGATAATAGGCTAAGGTCCACATGCCTAAAAGGATGTCGAGCCTCTTCTTGAAAATCAGCGTATCTCTCTCGAAATCGCCTACAGAGCTCTTCATGCGCTGCGGTTCTGACATTTTCGTAGGGAACGTCTCGCTCAACGACTTTCTTCAAGTCAGCTATGGAAGTGCTCTGAAAAGACTGCCCAGCCAACTCTAGAAGGGCCCCTTTCGCGCAAATGGAAATGAGATTTCTCTTCAGAATTCTCTTGTTTCGTTTAGGTTTACGGACACTTTTCACAAGCCCCTGTGAAACCATCAACAGGCCAACATATGGGCTTACAATTTTACGCACGCTTCCAATGTGCCTTGGTGTGGTCACAACAGTGACGAAGTCAAACGTCGCTCGATAATCTGCAACCTGATCCTCCAAGCGATCCAATTTATCGACGTCAGACTTTATCTCATAGGCGTGCATTTCCTTAGAAACCGCCAGGACATCAGCTCTTCGTTCATTTTCAGAGTAACGTGCTTCAAGGGCGATAAAATGTTCCGCCCCTCCAAACGACTTTGCCAGGTATTCAACCAAAGACAGTCTAATATCTTGATCTCGCAGCAAATTTTTCCCTTTAAGTTCCATCTTCATACTCGCTACTAACTTAGTCTAAAACCCATAGAGCCACTTGAGGAAATACACCCCTCGCCCAAAATGGACTATATCACACAATCTCTCAACCAATCTTATCCAGCAGGCTTTGCGGTCTGATGTGGGTGTAGCGCTTGAGCATCTGCAGGCTTCGGTGCCCTGTGACATGCGCGGCCTCCATCACGCCCAATCCTTTTTCAATGAGCCGACTTGTTGCCTCATGGCGCAGATCATGAAAGCGCAGGTCCCTTATACCTTTCTTGCAAAGCTGCTTCTGCAAGCGTTGCCAACATTGAACAAATGCCACCTCCTTGCAGTCTATTACCCTGCCCTGCTTCGCATCCGCAGAGGGTAGGCCCTTCAACACCTCAACCGCACGGGTTGATAACGGGATGGAGCGATCATCGCCATTTTTAGTACCCCTGAACCTCATCTCACGCTTTTCCAGGTCCACATCCTCCCAAACAACAGATAGCAGCTCACCACGCCGCGCAGCCGTTTCCAAGGCTAAGATAATCATGGGCTTGACCCAGATACTCTTGACGGATGTGTCACATTGCTCAAGGATCTTCTCTTCTTCACCTGGTGCAAGACGACGATCGCGCCCATTGCCATTAGTAGAAGGCCAATTCACATCCCTAACGGGATTTTTGATCTTCCCAAGAGCCCACTCTGTGCGAGCTAGCGTGAAGACATTGGAAATATGGCTAATCTCATTTCGTATTGTACTCGCAGATCGACCTTCTGCCAGTCTTTCATCGCGCCAACTCGCCAAATCTGCAGCTGTCAAATTGGCTAATGCTACCAGGGCCAACCTATGTTTCTGCCACTTCCTTACCATCCGCATCGAAGGCGCGCTTAGCGGCTTGCCGCCCCTCTCGCGTGTTTCCACATATCGATCAAGAGCATCAGAAAGAGTTAAAGCCTGCGCAACCCTAAGGTCCTTGTACTCGCCCAAGTCCATGGTTCGTTCATGGCCACGGGCCCACAGCTCCGCATCTTTCTTGCTATCAAATGTCCTGGAAATTGGTGCATGACCCTTGCGCCTGATCTGCACCTGCCATGTTTTCGAACCGTCCTGGTTCTTGCGCTGTCGAATCGTTGCCAAAAAAGCCACTCCCGCCATTTCAGTGTGACGCCAGTGTGACAAATTAAGGTTTTTACAGCAAGAAATTACTAGAAAGACTGGCGATCCCGGGAGGACTCGAACCCCCAACCTGCTGATTAGAAGTCAGCTGCTCTATCCAGTTGAGCTACGGGACCGCACTCTTGAAATCTTATTTGAAGTTGTCGGCGTAGGCCTGGATGTGGCGCTTCTTCTTGTGAACCGGCTTCACGTCATAGGGTATGCCGTTCCGTTCAGCATAGGCCTGCGCCGCTTCAAGGCTTTCGAACTTCATCTTCACCTGGCTGCGCATATCGGCAGAGCTGGTCCAGCCCATGAGCGGATCAATCTTGCGAGCGAGCTCCGGCTCAAACTCGAGAATCCACTGGTGCGTGTTCGCAGTGCCAGATTGCATGGCATTCTTTGCAGGTTGGTAAATGCGTGCCTTCATCATTGAGCCCCATTGGTTCACCAACACCGCCCCAGTGGGCGGCAAACAATTCACTCATCGGCCAACCCAGGCCGACGGCTGCGCACCCTATCCCAAAGTGTCGGGAAAGGGAACACCGAAATATGCTATCCCCATCACGGGATGCCAAGAAAAAAGAGGCCTCGCCGATACCGACAGAGGCCTCTCTCTTGCTCTCCTCCTGATAAGGAGAGAAATGGTCGGGGAGACTAGATTCGAACTAGCGACCCCCTGTACCCAAAACAGGTGCGCTACCAGGCTGCGCCACTCCCCGACGCCCGCGCTTTCTAATGTTTGGCGATTTTGAATGCAAGTGGAAAATTCAAAAAAACTTCAAAATATTTTCGGCGTCCTCAGGAATGCAGTTTCCGCCTGTAGCGTGCAAGGTTCGCGGGCTGTGAACCATCAGGGAGCAGCACAGACTGGGTAATCTCCATCACCGCACCATCTTCCATAAGAACACGCTTCGCCGTCATCAATTCACGCCCCTTGTAAAAGGCCCTGCTTGTAAGCTCGGACTCGGTCGGCGCAGAAACCGACATTGAATCGATCAGGTCATCGCCCGCGAACGGCCGCGCTTCCCCGTCTGGGATGCCTGTGAAACTGAAGGAATGGTCTTTGCCCTCACCGTCCTGCCAACTGATCACAAACACCAGCCCTTCACGGCTTTCACTGATGGTATATCCACCAGCGACAGGGGCTTCCCCCTGCCCGAAGTGCGATCGAGCAGGCTCCAGCTGCCATTCCCCCAGAAAACCGGCATACATTTTTTCAACAGACATGTGCTTCCTTCTAAATTGGTGCTTTGCATTTCCGACCAAGCGTTCCGCCCCTACCATGTCGTGCCCTCAAAAACCAGAAATGCAGTTAACAGCATTGTGACCGCAACCAGGGATAAAATATTTTCCCGCCTTAATTTTACCTATATTGTTCACTCAAGTGGTGGCCAAGCCATTGGGCTATCGCTTATGATTGGGGGAAATTATGGCGACCAAAAGCAAAGATTCGTGGCGGGGTTCCGCAAAAGACGGCTCTAGGCAGAGCGCAACCGAGCAGGACCCTGGGACCCTGCCCGAAGGCGGTGAGCTTGTCATCAATGCCGTCACCATCGGCACACCAGTGCCCGGCGGCGGTGAAGCCGACGCGCCTAGTGTCACTGTCCATGTTGATTTGGCAACCAGCATGGTTGCCTTCATCAATGAAGTATCGGTCGTGCTTGTCTCACCAACTGGGCGAACAGCCCATGGCTCTGTTGACTTGTCCGATAGCGATAATCTGGAATTTGTCACCGTAGAACTGGACGAATATGACCCCAGCGGCGAATGGGCGCTCGACCGGGTGACCATCGACTTCGACACAGAGACAAATCCTGATTTGCCTTATTCCCATGTATTCGAGGCAGATGCACTGTCCAGCCTGGCGGAAACGCGCTTCGTTTTTCTGGAGGTGCCACAAGAAGACCGCATCGCGCCGGATATCTCTTCACTGGACCTGCCCAGCCGTAGTTTCACGATCGCGTCCGATAACCCGTTCTCAACAAATGACGATGACTCCGTCGAAATCAGTTTCAGCCTAGGGGTGGAGGACCCTTCATCAGGTCTGAACCTGATAGAGTTCGAATTCGACATCGGCGAAGGCTCACCAGCCGTCGTGGGCGGCGAATGGGGATTGTTCGGCGACATCAAGGGCGGCATGATCGGTCTTTCGGCATTCAATACAGCAGCCCCCGCGGGTGACTATGTCCTGACCCGCCTGCGCATCTCGGACGACCAGGGTAACACGCACCTTCTCGGCACCGATAAGCTGCAGGAACTGGGCTATGAGACCATCATCAATGTCGCTGACCGGGCGGCCCTTGAGGATTCCTCTTCGCCTGCCGTGACGGGCTTCACCATCGATCAAGCCGTTACCATCGGGGCCGATGGCGGTAGCCTGGTTCTGACGTTCGAGGCCACAGACAACGGACTGGACGATACCGGCATCAAAAGCGCATCCCTGATGCTCAGAAGCGATAAAGGCGGGCTTTACCAATTGAATGCTGCAGCCGTTCTGAATGATGATGCCACAGGCGGCACAGCCACCTTCGAGTTTGCCAATATCTTCCCCGATGGGAACTTCACCATTGAGCGCCTATCCCTGAATGACGCGGCTTTCAACCGGACAACACTTGCGCTGGCGGAGAAAAGCTTCACCGTCATCAATCCCTATGGCGGAGACGTTAGCGCCAACAAAATCCAGGGAGACGCAGCAGCCAATGTGATTGCCGCGCGGTCCGGCGATGACACCGTCACCGGCGGCGGCGGCGACGATTCCATCACGCTGGGCGATGGCGACGACGTGGCATGGGCTGGCGCAGGTGACGCAGGCGACGACACCATTATCGGCGGCGCAGGCGATGATGTCATTGGCGGCGGCGCGGGCAACGACCTTATTGTGGGCGGGCAGCTTAGCACCAGCGACATCCGCGACCTTGTGTTCGTGGCTTATGAAGAACGACTGGACGGCGAGGACACCATCTTCGGGGGCGCCGGAGATGATACCATCCACGGCGGTAACCCGCTCCTGGACGACGACACGGACGCTGAGGGCAATCCGTATGACTATGGCTCACCAGCCAAGAACGCCATTTATGGCGGCAGCGGCAATGACAAGGTCTATGGCGCACGTGGCGATGATATCATCGGTGGCGGTGAAGGCGACGACATCATCTATGGCGGCGAAGGCCATGACGTCATCTATGGCGGCAAGAACGATGCAAATGACACCGGCACAAACGATGTTATTGATGCAGGGGAAGGCAACGATCTGGTCTTTGCATCCGGGGGCGCGGATGACGTCTCGGGCGGCGCTGATAATGACACGCTCTTTGGCGGGGCCGGCAACGATACGCTGGATGGCGACGGCGGACATGATGATATATATGGCGGCACCGGGAACGATATTCTTTCGGGCGGTACCGGCGATGATGCTTTCTATTTCAAGGAAGGCAGCGGCGCAGATATCATTCTGGACTTCGGCCTCGGGAACGACACACTGATGCTTGAAGGCTATAGCGACCGGTTCGACAGTATTTCCCAGATTTTAACGTCAGCCCACCTGACAACACAGAATGGCGCCCAGGGCCTGATGCTTAATCTGGGTGAAGGCGACAGCATCTTTCTTATCGGGGTCGACAAGCTGACTGACCTCGTCATTGAGCTGTAGTCGCGGGGGCTTTAAGGGCGGGAGCGTGAACGGATTACCTTAAAAAGGCCGCTCACGCTCGCTACCTGTCGCCCTTCGGCAACCATCCGCCCTGTCACCGCTACAAGGCCATCATCAACACCTGTAACCTCCGCCCTGCCCTCCAGCCATTCGTCCTTGAAGGCCGGGCCGATAAAATCAGTGGTCAGGCGCACGGTCACGAATGGCGGTTCGGCCACATCAAATACGGCCGTTGCCAGCAGGATATCAGCAAACGTCATGATCATGCCGCCGTGGCACGCGCCGCCAGCATTAATATGCCGGTCAGCCACGCGAAATCCGCGTACCCTACCGCTATCGTCAGCTTTTTCGAAAATCGGTCCATTTTCCCAACCAAACGGGCTGTTTGATAGAATGGGCTCAAAGCCTTCCGGCGGGTTGGCAGCCGCCACCATATCGGGTGTGGCGCGACGTGGCTCAGAGCGCATCAGCGCGACCCCATATTGCCCAGGAAATCGTGCCGCACCACATCACCGGGCTTGATGCCCAGTTCGCGGGCACGACCACCAGCAATTTCCAGCACAGCCACAGCTGGCGCCAGGGACCGGCGTGGTGTCAGCGTCTGGGGCTCAGCATTCTCAACGATATTGATGATGCTGCCGTTTTCACGGATGAAGATAATATCAAGCGGGATCAGCGTATTTTTCATCCAGAAAGACCGCATATCCGCGCTTGGAAACACAAATAGCATCCCCTTGTCGGGATCGAGCTTTCCTCGGAACATGAGGCCACGTGCCTGGGCAGGCGGCGTCAATGCCAACTCAACACCAAACTCATGGGAACCGTTTTCACTGTCTACGCGAACGAGCCCCATATCGGCCCGCGCGTGTGTGCTGACACCCAGTACAATAAGAAAAAGCGACAAGAAGAAAGCGCTAATCGCCCATCCTTGTCGCATATTCATTTTTGCACGCTTCATGGCAAACAGATGCGTCACGCATCCCCCGGAAGCGCAATTTGTGCTACCAGAGGCCCACGCTCGCCGGTACCGATGCGTACCCGCACTTCCTGGCTTGGTTCCAGGTCCGTGAGCCCCGCACGACGCAGCGTTTCGATATGGACGAAAATATCCTGAGTTCCTTCGCCGCGGGATACGAAACCATATCCTTTGGTGCGATTGAACCATTTCACCACGACATCTTCGAAGTCTGGCGAAACATCAATATCCATACCGGGATGCGAGAAAGACGAGCGGCCCAGATCTTCAGGTGCAACGGCTGTGGACAGATCGAGCGACTGAACCTCAGTCGCCTGCCGTCCTTTATCACGCACAACAGCCTGACAAACAACAGTTGTTCCTTCAGGCACTGACCGGCGCCCAACGTCTCTCAAAACAGAAAAGTGCAAAAGCACATCGCCGTCATCTTCATCGGGCACGATAAAGCCGTACCCCTTCACGGCGTCAAACCACTTGACCCTGCCAGTCACAAGCTGACTCACTTCATCGGGCCGTTCCTCTGAACAGATCGTACTACGGCCGTCCATACCATTCCCCCCTTAGGAATACCCTGCACAGGCACTAAAAATTAGCAATATCAGACAATGCTAGTCATAAAAAACGGCGCCCGCAACCATTTTGTCGCAGGCGCCGCAAAGCAACTTGTTGTTTAGCAGGCGATTTTTTAGTGATCGCCTACGTCTGGAGCCTCACCAACCTTCTCGTGATGATGCTCGATATAGTGGTTTTCGTACAACTTATCCGTCATTGGCTCGAGGAAATTTGCCACCCCGATATAGCCCACGATGGACATGACAATTGTGTATGGCAGCGCCATTTTCACCATGGTCATGTAAGACAGGCGGATCAGAGGTGCGAGTGCCGACGTCAACAGAAACAGGAATGCAGCCTGACCATTTGGCGTAGCAACCGACGGGATATTGGTGCCCGTGTTGATGGCAACAGCCATCAGGTCGAACGTGTCACGGGAAATCACGTCATTGGCAAGCGCCTTGGTCATTTCACTGATATAGACCGTTGCCACAAAGACATTATCCGAAATGGCAGACAGGAAGCCGTTGGCCATGTATAGCGCAGTGATCTGGCCGTGGCCATCAAGGCCCAGAACAAAGTCTGTAACAGGCTTGAACAGGTTGTTATCCGCAATCACGCCCACAACGGCAAAGAACACCACCAGAAGCGCGGTGAAAGGCAGGGCCTCTTCAAACGCGTGACCAATCTGATGCTCTTCGGTAATGCCTGTGAAGGCAGATGCCAGCACGATAACCGACAGGCCGATGATGCCAACAGCCGCGAAGTGGAACAGGAGCGCCACGATAAGCCACACGCCGACAATGCCCTGGATAACCAGCGAGGCCTTGTCGCGCGCCGTCCGACGCTCGCCCTGATAGGCGTCATAATCGGCAATGACGTGCATAACCTTTTCAGGAATCTTGGAGCCATAACCCATGATGCCTGTCATCTCCAGGGCTGCACAAGTAGCCAGGCCTGCGATCAGAACAGGCAAGGTTACCGGCAGCATGCGGAAGAAGAATTCAACAAATTCCCAGTTAGCCTGCGTCGCGATCAGAATGTTCTGTGGCTCGCCCACCAGTGTCATCACGCCGCCAAGGGCAGTACCAACAGCCGCGTGCATCATCAGGCTACGCAGGAAGGCACGGAAACCTTCCAGGTCTTCTGCCCTCAGCTTATCAAGCTCGTGGTCTTGCATGTGGTCGTGGTCGTGATGGAATTCCTTGCCCGAAGCCACCTTGTGGTAGATCGAGTAGAAACCAACCGAGATGGCGATCACAACAGCCGTCACCGTAAGCGCGTCAAGGAACGCGGACAGGAAAGCGGCCATAAAGCAGAACAGCAGCGACAGCATTACTTTGTTGCGTACCTTCACCAAAATCTTGGTGAACACGAACAAAAGCATGTTCTTCATGAAGTAGATACCGGCAACCATGAAGACCAAAAGGAGGATAACCTCAAGGTTTGCTTCAATTTCATGCTCCAGCGTCGCTGGCGACGTCATGCCGATGACGACAGCTTCAAAGGCGAGAAGACCGCCCGGCTGAAGCGGATAGCACTTGAGGGCCATCGCAAGAGTAAAGATAAATTCAAGAACCAAAGCCCAACCAGCCACGTAAGGGCTGACGAAATAGAATAGCAGTGGGTTGATGATCAGAAAGGCCAGAATGGTAAATTTGTACCATTCGGCGGAGTTACCCAGGAAGTTCCTACCCGCTGGGTTCGCGAAAAGCGACGCCATATTATTTTCCTCTTTACTGTTCAGCCCGTTTTGTTTCAGGCAAAAGATACAGGGCTTGCTTTTACTGCGCGACGGGACCCAAATCAAGCCAAACCCTTTGACCGGGCATGCAGCATGGGTCAAAGGTTGATCTTGCGCATGCTTGCTCTGCAGATTACCGTTAATAAGACGATCAAGCGGGTGAGAACGGCAACAATTCATGGAAAAAATTTTCGCATCTCTGTCTGACTGGCATCAGTCCGGGCTCAAGACCGCACTTGCCGTGGTCACCAAGACATGGGGATCGGCACCCAGAGGCGTCGGCAGCCTCATGGCAATCGCAAGCGATGGCCGTTTCGAAGGGTCGGTATCCGGCGGCTGCGTTGAAGGCACCGTGATCGCGGAAGCCAATCAACTGGCCCATGTCGGCGGCAGCAAGTTTCTGAGCTTCACCGTCTCCAGCGAGCAAGCCTGGGAAGTCAGCCTGGCATGCGGGGGACAGATTGAGATTTTAATCATTGCCCTGTCCGGTGATGTATCGGGCAAAGCCCGGGCACTCTGTGACGCAATCAAAGCACGGAACGCGGGCTATGTAGCATTTGACCTGAACACCGGCACATTCGAGTTTCAGCCCACGGGTGCACCATCTGACCTCGCTTTTGACGATAACAGACTGACACTGCCGGTAACGCCGAAATACCGGCTGATGATCATTGGGGCTGTGCACATCGCCCAGCATCTGGCGCCGATCGCGACCGATGCCGGATATGACGTGACCATCATTGACCCGCGCGCGGCCTTTACCGAAAGCCGTTCCTTCGGTGATGCGACCCTCATTGAAGACTGGCCGGACGACTATCTAGCCAAGGCAAGCCTGGATGGTCATACGGCCGTTGTCACCCTGACGCATGATCCAAAGATCGATGACGTGGCCCTTATCCCGGCACTGAAAAGTGATGTTTTCTATATCGGCAGCCTGGGCAGCAGGAAAACCCACAGCGCGCGCCTGAGCCGCCTTGAGAAGAAGGACTTCAGCAACGAAGACCTCAAGCGCATCCATGGCCCTGTGGGGCTGGATATCGGTGCCAAGACCCCGGCAGAAATCGCCATCTCCATCATGGCGGAAATCACACTTGTACGCAGGGGCCACTGATGGAATTCCGGGAGATTAGCACGCAGGAAGCCGAAGGATGGTCGCTGGCGCACAGCGTGCGGGCGGGCGATAAGAAACTACCCAAAGGCCTGACGCTGACGGCGGATCATATTGCAGCCCTTAGCGCGCAGGGAATCAGCAGGCTGTATGCTTTTCGCTTGGATAAGGATGACATCCCGGAAGATGAAGCCGCTGGGGCTGTGGCCCGACAGGTCGCAGGCCCGGGCCTGAAACTTGGGCTTTCCACACGCGGCCGATGCAATCTGCATGCTGTACAAGCTGGTCTTTTGCTGGCGCCAGCCGCGCTGAACAGCGTGAATGAGGCAGATGAGGCAATCGCGCTGTCCACCCTGCCGGACTTTGCCCCCGTGGCAGAAGGACAATTGGTGGCGACCGCAAAGATCATCCCCTATGCGGTCAAGCGCGCCAGCCTGGACAGGGTGTCTGCGCTAGAAGGCAAGCTCTCGGTCGCGCCCTTCCTGCCATTTAAGGCCCACTTGCTGGCAACCGGCCAGGAACTCTCGGACAAAGCCTACCGAATGACGGAAAACCGGCTGTCGGGCCTTCAGGGTACGATTGAGGCCCACACCAGTTGCGGTCATACCGTCAAAGCCCTCGGCGCGGCATTGAAGCACGCTGCGGACCAGACCCCGGACCTTCTTTTAATCCTGGGGCTTTCCGCCATCAGTGACCGACGCGATGTCATCCCCGCCGCGCTGGAAGCCGCCGGCGGCGAGATTATCTCGCTTGGCATGCCGGTGGACCCGGGAAATCTTTTGATGCTGGGCAGCCTGAAGGGAATCACTGTGATCGGCCTGCCCGGCTGTGCCCGATCCCCTGCCCTGAATGGCCTTGACTGGGTTCTGGAGCGCTTCGCCGCCCGGCTACCCATTGGCCGCGATCATATCGCAGGCATGGGCGTTGGCGGGCTTCTAAAGGAAACACCATATCGGCCAGAGCCTCGCGCACCCCTGCATGCACAAGGCCAAATTCAGGTTCAGCCCATTGTATTGGCGGCTGGTCGCTCAAGCAGGTCAGGTGCGCAAAACAAGCTGCTGTCGCGCATGAACGGCCACAGTGTTATCCGGCAAAGCCTTTCCGCAATAACCCAGGCAGCGTTTAGCCCCCCAATCGTGGTCACTGGTCATGAAGGCGATGCCGTTGAAGCCGCCCTTTCCGGCATGAAATACAGGCGCCTTCACAATGATGGCTTCCAAACCGGCATGGCCAGCAGCCTGAAAATGGGGCTCGCCGAAATGCCCGAAAGCGCAGAGTTCGCCTGCGTGTGCCTTGGTGACATGCCCTTTGTAAAACCAGAGACCCTGCAAGCTTTATGGCAAGCTGGCAGGCGCCTGTCAGAGTTCAAGATATTCATCCCCACCTTCAACGGCAAACGCGGCAACCCAGTGCTGTGGCACCGGGATATGGTGGACATGCTGATGACCGTTGAAGGCGACAAGGGCGGCAGGCACCTTATTCATGATCAGGAGGCACTGGTCTGCGAGGTGCCGGTGGACGACCCGGGCATATTGATTGACCTGGATACGCCAGAGGCACTGGCCCAGTTTGGAGCCACGCCGGATTAGGCTAAGGCAGCAGCTCCAGGATTTCATCTTGGCTCATGGCCAGCACTTCCGCAACCAGGCCATAGGAAAACCCAGCGCGCATCATGGCTGCTTTCTCTTTTTCCAGCTTGCCTTCCACATCCCTGTCCGCGCGGCGAAAGGAACCAAACCGGCGGCGACGCACATAGGCTGCGGCGGCCTGCCTGTCTGCATCAACGTCGCCATCCTCACGCGCTTCATTCAGCGCGGCCTCTGCAATATCCGCGGGAACACCCTTATAGCGGAGATCCTGCGCAATCATGCGCGTGGGCTTGCCCTTGCGGATCAGCGCCTCCACGCGGCTGCGGGCATATGTTGCATCGTCCACATAGCCGTAGCGAACACATTTGGCGACCACAGTATCCACCCAGCCGCGCTGCTCGTCGGTTGGCGGGGCGCTGTCCTCATTACGGCGCCTGATTTTGCGTTCCAACACCGCGCGCAGGTTGGCTTCTGTGGTGGCGAAGCGCCCAAGATAATGCAGCGCCGCGCGCTCAAGATAGCCTTCGCTGACCTTGCGCCGCCCCTGCTTTCGGGCATTGGGTTTTTCTTCCTTGCCCTGGGTCACATGGCCTCCACCGCACCAAGAAAGCGATCAATCTCCTCCTTGGTATTATAATAGTGCGGTGATACGCGCACTGTGGTGTCGATCCCGCGGGCAGCCAGGTCAAGGCGGGTGTGAACCACGCTGGCAATCTGAACATTGATCCCCTCTGCCGCCAGGTGCTTCTTGACGTCCCCCGCCTGCAGGCCTTCGCGGTTGAAGGTAATGATGGCGGCATTGGCATCTGCAGGACAGGTGCCGATCACCCCCGGCAACCGGTAAAGCTTATCGCGCAGATAGCCTGCCAGCGTCTGAATTCGCTCATAGCAGGCCTCTGGCCCCAACGACTGCAGATACCGCACCGCTGCACCAAACCCTAACTGGTTAACGACTGACCGCTCCCAGTCCTCAAACACCCCTGCGTCTGTGCGCAAGTCGTAGCTGTCTTCGGCCACCCAGGCTGCCGCCTGGTTTGACAGAAATACCGGATCAAGGCGCTTGAGCGCGTCAGACTGCACATACAAGAACCCGACGCCGCGCGGCCCGCGCAGGAATTTGCGTGATGTACCCGCCAGCATATGGCAGCCGATCTCACCCACATCCACGCGCATCTGCCCCACGGTCTGGCAGGCATCCAGCAAGTAAAGCACGCCCCGGTCGCGCGCGATGCGCCCCACATCAGCCACTGGGTTCACCTGCCCGCTCGATGAAGGCACCATGGCAATGGCGATCAGTTTGGTCCGGTCATCAACCAGGCTTTCAAGATGGTCAACATCCAGCGTCCCGTCCTGGCCTGCCCGCGCCACCCGAACTTCCAGACCAAAGCGGTCCCGAAGCTGCAGGAAGGAAACGAAGTTGCTGCAGTATTCATTGAAAGCCGTCACGATATTGTCGCCGCGCTCAAACGGCACACTGTAGAAGGCCTTTGCCCAGGCTTCGACCGCACTCCCCGTCAGCGCCATCTCGTCCCTGCGCGCACCCAGAAGGCTTGCAATGGCCTCATAAGCGCCCTCAAGGGCCTCAGACTGTTGCTCTTGCGCAACATAGCCGCCGTGGTAAATCTCCTGCGCCAGATGGGCCTCAATCGCGTCGATCACCGGCGTCGGCATCAGCGAGGAACCGCAATTATCCAGATGAAGCGTAGTGTTTGTGCCCGGGGTCTGTTCCCTCACACTATTGATCAAATCGTTACTGAAACTGGATGACAGCAGTGTCATTTTTTGGCCTCAATCCTCTTCTATTCGGGCGGTGCGTTTAACTAAAGGGCCAGAATTCACTTGCGCAGTCAGGGAACAGACTGTAATTCAGCCGTAATATTCAAGCACATGACTGTTTCTGAGTGAACAGGGAATGGTAGGTCAAAATCAAGCGCTTTTTTGGCCTAGGCATTTGTGTGCTAAATATGTAATTTATATAAAGTTTCGGCGTGCCGAAGGCTTTGTGTTTTGTTTTGTTAGGGTCCGGCCAAGGTAAAATCTTGGGGCAAATATGGTTGAAGCCGACGTAATGACTGATGTGACACCAACACAAGATCCAACGCTTCCACGGCGCTATTCGGATTTTGACACGCTTGTTGAAGCAATCGAGTACGCGGCCAAAGGGCTTCGCGGCCCGAATTTCTTTAACGCCCGTGGCGACTTGGTGGAATCACTTCCGTGGCGAGAAGTACGCGACCGTGCCGAAGTGATCGGCCGCAAACTTGTCGGCATGGGATTCGAGAAAGGCGACCGGATCGCCCTCATCGCCGAAACCAGCGCTGATTTCGTCTGTTTCTTCGTAGGCTGCCAGTACGCCAGCGTACTGCCGGTGCCACTGCCCCTTCCGACCTCCTTTGGTGGTAAGGACGGCTATGTGTCCCAGCTTCAGATGCAGATGCAAAGCTGTGACGCCAATGGCCTGATGGCCCCCTCCTTCATGGATGAGATCGTCTCAGAAGCCATTGAAGGCATAAAACTGCGCTTCTCCGGCTCATACCAGGACTATCTGAATGCCGAAGGCAATGGCGATGTTCGCCTGCCTGAGCCTGATGATTTGGCCTACCTGCAGTATAGCTCGGGTTCTACCCGCTTCCCGCACGGTGTGGCTGTAACGCATCGGTCGCTCTTGTCCAACACCCACGGCATGGGCTACCACGGCGTTCACATCGGCGAAGATGACCGCTGCTGCTCATGGCTGCCGTTTTATCATGACATGGGCCTCGTGGGCACATTGTTGACCACGCTGACGACCCAGGTGTCGGTTGACTTTATCCCGACCGAAGAATTCGCGCGCCGTCCGCTTTCATGGCTGCGCGTGCTCAGCGCCAACAAAGGCACCATCACCTACAGCCCGACCTTCGGGTTTGACATCTGCTCACGCCGGGCAGCGCTCCGCTCCAGCGCCATGGAAGGCCTTGACCTTTCACACGTGCGTGTGGCCGGTTGCGGCGCGGAAATGATCCGCCCTGAAGTGATGCGCGCCTTCTATGAGACCTTCAAGGATATCGGCTTCAAGATGGAAGCCTTCCTGCCAAGCTATGGCCTTGCGGAATGCACCCTTGGCGTCAGCTTCGGCGCTGTTGGCAAAGGCATTGAGGTAGACCTTATTGAAGAAAGCATGCTCACCGGCGACAAACATGTGCTGGTCAACGGCTCCGACGAGGCACCGCGCATGCGTGAGGTTGTCAACTGCGGCAAGCCGCTGCCGGAATATGACGTTGAGATGCGCGATGAAGACGGCAATGTGGTGCCTGAGCGCACCGTTGGCCGTGTGTTCCTGCGCGGCACGTCGGTGATGCGTGAATATTTCAATGACCCGGAGACAACCCGCGCGGTCCTGAGCCCTGAAGGCTGGTTAGATACCGGCGACATGGGTTACATGAAGGACGGCTGCATCTATATCGTGGGCCGCGCCAAGGATATGATCATTGTCAACGGTCGCAACCATTGGCCGCAGGACATCGAATGGGCTGCCGAACAGCTGCCGGGCGTGAAAACCGGCGATGTGGCCGCGATCTCCATCCCTGGCGAAAACGCCGAAGAAGTACCGCTCATTCTTGCGCAGTGCCGAATTCTCGAGACCGACGACCGGATCAAGTTCGTAGCGGCGCTCAAGAAACATATCCAGTCCTCGACCGGCATCAATTGCATGATCGAACTGGTGCCGCCACGGTCCCTGCCCCGCACGTCTTCGGGCAAGCTGAGCCGCGTAAAGGCCCGCAACGAGTATCTCGCCGGTAACCTCCAAGCCATCGCAAGCTAGACATGGCCAAGACCGCTTCCCTGAAGGGTGACCAGAAAACTGTCGCACTTACGGGCGCGACCGGCTTTCTTGGCGGCCATGCTGTCGATTGCTACCTTGAGGCCGGCTACTCTGTAAAGGCGCTTACCCGCCGTCAACAACCCGAACGGGAGGGCGTGACCTGGGTTTCCGGAGACCTGGATGACGACACCGCCCTCAAGAGCCTGTGCGCTGGCGCCGATGTACTGGTGCATATCGCAGGCCTCACCAAAGCGCTCAACCGCGACACTTTTTTCGACGTGAATGTGGGCGGCACCAAGCGCCTGATGGATATCGCCGCGAAAGCAGACGTCAGCCACGTGGTGCATGTATCCTCCATGGCCGCGCGGGAGCCGATGCTGTCCCACTATGGCGCCAGTAAACGCGCGTCAGAACTGGTGCTGACAGCCCGCAATTGGCCCTTTACCTGGACCATCGTGCGCCCACCCGCCATCTATGGTCCTGGTGACAAGGAAATCCTGAAGCTTTTCAAGGCGCTTAAATTCCGCCTTCTGCCCGCACCCGGCAGCCGCCACAATCGCTTCGCCATGATCCATGGCCGCGATATGGCGTCAGCCTTGGTGGCGCTATCTGACGGCAACAACAAAAGCGCGGTCCTAGAACTGGATGACGGCAAAGCGGGTGGCTACACGCTTGCGGATGTCGCGGAAGCGCTGGCGGGCAAGCATGACAAGCCTCCTTTCATCCTGCCGATCCCCTTCCCCGTCCTGGGTCTCATTGGCTTCATCAACGGCCTGGCAGCCAATCTGATCCGGCGGCCAGCAATGCTGACCATGTCCACCGCACGCTACCTGTGCCACAAGGACTGGACGGTCCGAAATGCACGCCGCCCGCATCTGGCCAACTGGTCGCCGCAATATGACCTTAAAGCAGGCCTAAAGAGCACGATCGACTGGTATCGAAAAAACGGGCTTTTATGATGGCGCGCGTCCCGATATAAGGACGCTATGCAATCCCGCACAAAATTATTTGAGATAGGCAGACACGATGGCTAAAGCGGAAACCATTGAAAAGATTTACGAATTGATCGAACCGCTGAATAAAAAGGGTATCGATCTCGCGCCGGAAGTTACGTTCGCGTCTGACCTTGAACTTGATTCCCTGACGGTTATGGACCTTGTGGCCGACATTGAGGACGAGTTCGACATTGTTTTGCCGCTCAATCTGTTGCCTGAGCTAGAAACCATCGCCCACGTTGCCGATGCCGTAGAGAAAATCCTGGAAAAAGGCTGATTACCCGTGGACTTGCTGGATAAGTTTGATTCAATTAGCGCACTTCGCGCCTCGCTTCCTTTCGAGAAGGCCGACCCCTTCACCGTTGTGATGGAAGAGATCATCTCCGAAACCGAAGCCGTGATCGGCGGTCGCCGCACCATCCTTGCTGGCACCAACAACTATATGGGCATGACCTTCAACGAGGATGCCATCGAAGCAGCCAAGCAGGCGCTGGATGATTTCGGCACCGGAACAACTGGCAGCCGGTCCCTGAACGGCACCTACCTGAGCCACAAGAAGCTTGAAGAGACCATCGCCGATTTCTACGGGATGGAGCACTGCATGGTCTTCTCGACCGGCTATCAGGCCAACCTGGGGATGATCTCCGCGCTCGGCGGCAAGGACGACTTTGTCATCATCGACGCCGATAGCCACGCTTCCATCTATGACGGTTGCTCCATGGGCAATGCCACCATCGTGCGCTTCAAGCACAATGACGTGGAAAACATGGAACGTCGCCTCAAGCGCCTGCCCGAAGATGCTGGCAAGCTTGTGGTGATCGAAGGTATTTATTCCATGCTGGGCGACGCGGCGCCAGTTAAGGAGCTCCTTGAAGTTGCAAAGAAATACGGCTGCATGACGCTGGTTGACGAAGCTCACTCGATGGGCTTCTGCGGCGAAAACGGCCGCGGCATCGCCGAAGCCGAAGGTGTGGAGCACCTGGTGGACTTTTATGTCGGCACTTTCTCTAAATCTGTCGGCACCGTTGGCGGCTTTGCCGTCTCCAACCACCCTAAATTCGATGTACTGCGGTACGTCAGCAGGCCCTACATTTTTACCGCCAGCCCACCACCAAGCGTGGTGGCCAGCGCGATCAAATCAATCGAGGCGATCAAGCGCGGCTCCAACCGCCGGGCCCACCTGTGGGAAAACGCCAAGCGCCTGCATGCGGGCCTTAAGGAAGCGGGTTTCGACCTGTGTACCGACAAGGCTGAGAGCCCCATCATCGCCGTGCACCTACCTGATGTGATGATCGGCACCAAATTCTGGGAACAGCTGATCATGGAAGGTGTGTATGTGAATATGGCGGCACCGCCTGCGACGCCCGCAGGCATGTTCCTGATGCGCGTCAGCGTGTGCGCCCAGCACACCACTGAGCAGATCGACGAGATCATCAAGCGCTTCAAGATCACGGCCGAAAAGGTCGGCCTTGACCTGAAGCCCTAGCAGTTATCCAAGCTGGATAAAACAAAGGCGGCTCACTGGCCGCCTTTTTCTTTTCCTATTTGAAGGGCTTACTTGAAAGCGCCCTTGCGCTTGAGGCCCCAGAAAAGGGAAATGCCCGACAGGATCGGGTGCCTGCGCATGCGGTCCGTGACCGTGATCTCAACGCCTGAGTGGCGCTTGATCTTCCAGGCCAGATAATCAATGCCGCCGTCGAACGTCATAGCGGCCTTCACAAGGCGCATGAAGCTGACAAACTTGCCGTTGCAGCGGCGCGCAAACCATTTAAGACGCGGCACAACGCGCTCAGTGCGTGGCGGCTGCTTGATCGGCGGGATTGGCCCCGGGACAATGCCCATGGCTTCTTCCGCAAGTGCTGTCAGCGCGTCATAGCGGTCCTGGTCCAGGAGGTAAATCTCAAGGCCCTTGCCGCGGCGCTCGGAACGAAGTTCTGCTGCGTAGGTCTGCTCGAACGCTTCCACCCACAGGTCGCGCGAGTTGGTCGCACCAGGGATCAGTTCCAGCAGATTATTGATCATTGTTTTCATCGCCTGCGCCACATCGCCCGCGATCGACTGTTTCGTCATCTCATCCTTTGGCAGAAGGAGGATACAAGGCTGGCAGAAACGCGCCCACACGGAAACATTCAGGCATTCGGGGCGCACCCGGAAAGCGAAATCAGAACGCGACAGCACCGCATATTTGCAGCGCACCGTCATGCCGGCCACTTCCTGCTCGTGGTAGAAAACATTTGGTGGGCAGATCTGGTTCGCGATCGCAAGCCATCGTTTCTTGTACGCTTCCTTGTAGCTGTCCACGATAACGTAGAAATCCAGGACTTTTTCCTCAATGTCTCCTGTGCGCAGGCACGAGCCATAGAAGAGAATGCCCGATACACAGTCGCCGAATTTGTCAGCCACAGCCCGAGCGGCCTGGTTGACAGCATCCGGCACCGGGCGCTTCCACTCGTCCAGGATAAAGGTCGTCAGTTCCTGATCAGCTTTACTAGTCATCATGGTCCCTATTTTAGCGACACAAATGTTAATGCCCTATTGCCACGGAGTATAATTTCTTTCCCCGGTGTTGGGTAATATATTTCGCCATCAAGTGTTACAGGATCAATACCATCGATGCGAATCTCGTCGGCGCGGCGGGTATGGACCCCACCAATTGTCTTCTTGCCGAAGCCGCCAGTCAACAGCCCCTTTACCGCACGGAACACATTTCCGGCACCGGCTTCTACGGCTGAAAACTTCAAACCGCCCCGGCCTTCTTTCCCGTATGGTCGCATACCAAGAAGAAGCCTGTCGAGGGTCGTCATCATCACAGCGGCAAATTCGCCAGTGAAGCGGCCACCACCCTTGATGGTTACGGTCATCGGATCAGAAACCATCAGGCGCTTGTCCCGGCTCAGCCCAAAAGCAGACGCCAGCAGCTTCAGTATGGCCACAACATGAGCAAGACCATTGGGCATGCCCGCATTATAGGCGTGGTCACGGCACCAGTGAATACCTTTCACAACACCCGCCGTGCCAAAGAATGTCCCTACACGAGGAGGTTTGCCGTCACCCAGATCAAGTTCGATCAGGTTCATGCTCACCAGCCTGTCTGCGATGCCGCCTTCCTTGGCAATCTGGATCAACCGCCTGAAGACCTTCTCCGGCCGCCCCTTGAAGCCAAGGTCGGCTGCCGTCATGTTGGTCTTGCCGCCAGGCAGGAAGGCAATCGGCGGAATAACAGTGAACGGGTTGTTGTGCAGAATGGAAGCCAATACAGCACCAATCGTACCGTCGCCGCCATTGATAATCAGCATGTCTGGGTTGGCGCGCGCAAACAGCGCCAGCGCCTCATCAATGCTATCGATGCCACTCAGTTCAAAATGCACCACATTGGCGCTTTCATCCACCACACGACGGATCGCCTCAATCCGCGCGGCATTGGTGGTGCTGAGCGGATTGGAAATAATCGCGATAAGCGGCACAGTCGCGCCAGACTGAATACTGCTTTTTTCCAGTTGCATGGTGTCAAACTCTTGTAACAAAGCCCGCCTAAACACTAGGTTCGGACGCTTCTATCAAACTTTCGCCGCCTTCATACAGTGAAATGGGCCCTGACGCAAATAGAGTAGGGCTTTTCGCGGCCTTTCGCCGCAGCCTTCATCAGCGCCTGCGCAGCTTCCGCCGCTTTTCCTTCTGTTCCTCATCGGCCCCGAAAATGTATTTCAGGTTCACGGGCATGTCTTTCACGCCCTCTTCAGCGGTGAAAACCACCTCTTCCACATCTGGCTTACCGAGCCCCAGCTTGGGATTGTTGGAAAAGCCGAAACCTTCCGAAAAGAAGTCTGCTTTACCGTTGGCATTCCGGTCATGCATGACGACCAGCGTGTAATCGCCCAGCCCAGGCATGGGAACGCAGATTTCCTGGCCTTCGGCTTCCGTCTTTACGTCAACCCGAACCAGCTTCTTGCCTTTTTCAAGGAAATCATCTGCCGTGGGGCCATACACCTGCACCCGGATGTTGCCTTCAAGGTCCTTAAGGCCTTGAATGGATACCTTTACAAATGACTGACCCACATCAGGCGCCTCACACTGCGCCATGTCATGCTCGACAGTCGCCGGGTCAACTTCTGCTGAAGCTAGAGCTGGCAGGCTTATTCCCCCTGCAATCATGCAGGCTGCCACCATCATACTCGAAACATGACTCGATTTAATCAGCATATACTTCTCCAGGTGCCCCGCATATGTTTGCAAATGGCGGCCGATGGTGGCGAAAATATGTCCCATATGACGACAAATTGGGTATAACTCAACATGCTTTTGCCTTCTTTGCCACCTCAAAGAAGAAAAGGCTCTTGCAACAAGGCTCATAGGGGTGTAGCGCCAAAGCATGTTTACTCGCATCGATCAATATATTCTGCGGCAAATTCTGGGACCGCTTTTCACGACCCTGGGTATCGCAGCTTTGTTGCTGATTCTTGAACGTATGCTCAGGTTGTTTGATTTTGTCGTCAACCAGGGCGGGCCGGTTGAGGTCGTGTTCCAGATGCTGGCGAACCAGGTGCCGCATTATATGGGGCTGGCGCTGCCGATCGGATTGATGCTGGGCACACTTCTGGCCTTCCGCAAAATCTCCCTTTCCAGCGAGTATGACGCCATTACATCGTCGGGCATTGGCCTGAACCGGCTGGTAAGGCCAGTGCTTGCGCTGTCGCTGGTGCTGGTAATTGTAAACACCATTCTTGTGGGCTGGGTGCAGCCTTATGGCCGCTATGCCTATAGAAGCCTGGTGTTCGACCTCAGAAGCGGCGCTCTGGGCGCAAGCATCCGCGTGGGCGAGTTTGTCGATATTGGCGACAACATTACGCTGATGATCGAAGAATCTCGCGACCAGGGCGCAGAGCTTCTGGGAATCTTCATGGAACGCCGCAGTGACGGCCGCAGCCTGGCCGTCAGCGCCGAACGCGGCGGCTTTTTCGCGACAGATGACGAGAACACCATTCTGCTTCGCCTTTTCAACGGCGTGCTGATTGATCTTAACGAAGGCCAGAACAAGCCACGCGTTCTCAAATTTGACCAGCAGGACCTGACCGTGAAACTCCCCGCCAAGGAGGCCTTCCGCGAACGCGGCGGCGAAGAGCTGGAGATGACGCTGCCTGAGCTTTGGCAGGAGAAGGACAATCCGACCCTGCCCACTGAAGAACGCGCCGCCTTCAACGGCAACTTCCATTGGCGTGTGATGCATTCAATAACCTTCCTGATCCTGCCGTTCCTGGCGATCCCCCTGGGGATTACCAACAAACGAACGGGTAAAGGCACCGGCATCGTGGTCGGGCTGACGCTTTTGATCCTCTATAACGAATTCATGGAAGCGATGGAGACTGCGGTTCAGAACGGGGCATCGCCCTATGGCACCATCTGGCTGTTATTCGCCGCATTCTCTCTCTTGAGTTTCACCCTGTTCCATATTGCGGCCAACAAGGTGGGCGGTGAACCGCTCGCCTGGGTCGACAAGAGCTGGGCCTTCATCAGCGGGCCGATCAAGCGCCTGTCCAAGAAAGTCATGGGGGTTAGCGACTGATGCTTGATAGACGCACACTTCGCCGCCTGTTTGTGCCGTCCCGGACGCTGGCACGCTATATGGTGCGCATGCACCTTGGCCGCTTCTTCGGCATCCTCATCGGCCTCACGGCGGTTTTGCAGATGCTGGACCTTCTGGCTACGTCTGACGAAATCATGGCAGCCGAAGGCGCCAACTGGGTTTCGCTACTGTCTTATGTCAGCATGCGGGCACCCCAACTGATCAGCCAGTTCGTGCCCTTTACCGCCCTATTGGCAACGCTCCTGACGCTCGCGACGCTTAATCAGCATTCCGAAGTGGTGGTGATGAAGGCAAGCGGCCTGTCGGCGCACCGTATTTTGCTGCCGCTCGGCATCGCGTCATTCATTATCGCCGCCAGCCATTTCCTCTTTAACGAGACAGTTGTTGTAAAGGCAAACGCCGATCTGGAATATTGGCAGGACAATGGCTATGCCGTCGATCTGCCGCCAAGCGCTGGCCCGTCAGGCCGTGTCTGGATCAAGGAACACAAAACGGTGGTGTTGGTTGAAGCCGTGAGCCAGATACGGAACCGGGTGGTGCTCGATAAAGTCTCCCTGTTTGAGCGCGACGACAAGGGCAAGCTTGAGGCGATGGTCCATGCAGATTTCGCTTGGTATCAGGACGGCCGCTGGACCCTTCATGAAGTACGCCGGTTCGACGCGGGCACGCATGAGATGACCATTCACCCAAGCCAGCCATGGGATTTGGAGACCCGCCCGGAACGCTTTCAGGCCCTGACGGTTAAGCCGGACCATGTGTCCTTCCCCAAACTGTGGCAGTCGATGCAGGAACTAAAGAAAGACGGCCTACCCACCGCGCGCCTGATGGCCAGCTTCCTGCAAAAGATGGCCGGGCCTGCCTCATCGCTCCTGATGCCGCTTCTGGCCGCTGTCGCCGCCTTCGGCGTGCACCGTGCGGGCAACCTGGTGATCCGGGTCGTGTTCGGCATGGCGCTTGGTTTCAGCTTCTTCGTGGCCGACAATTTCATGCTGGCAATGGGCGAATTTGGCGTCGCACCGCCGTTCCTGGCAGCATGGGCGCCCTTCTTCCTGTTCCTTGTGGTTGGCTATGCCGTGATTTTCCATACTGAGGAAGGCCGTCTGCCCAGAAAAGCCAAGAAGCTCCAAGAGAAGCCCATAGCCGGTGAGTGACATGGACAAGAAGCAGCCGCCTGCCCGGCCTGAAAAAAACCAGAACAGGGCACAAGTGGCCGGTGGCGCGGGGTTCGCTTTCCTTGGGCGCATGGGCGCACTGATTGAGGCTGTCTCGGTTATCGCCTTCACTTGGTATTATGGCGCCCCCACCTTCGGCCTGTTCGCGGTTCTCTGGTCCTATGTGAAAGTCTCAACCGCCGTGTCCGACGCCGCCATGACCACCGCATTGCAGCGGTTTGTGCCCAAGGCGAACGGGAGCGACCCCGAACTGGCCGTGGGCTATGCACTGAAGTTCAGCTTCCTGATCGCCGCAGCCATTGCCATTGCCACCTTCTATGCCGCACCGAAGCTTGCAACCATGATCAGCGCCGCCGAAGATGACGCAGACCACCTGATCAGCGTGATCCGGGTCTATGTCTGGGTGCTGCCTTTCTGGACGATGGTTGAGGTGGGGACCGCCGCCATCCGCGCACGCAGGAAGTTCGGCCCCGAAATCCGCGTGCGGGTTTTCTACGAACAGGGCCTTCGCCTGATGGCCGCTGTCGGCTTCGCGCTGATGGACTATATGACCTACGGGCTTTTCCTGGCACATCTTGTCAGCGTGGTATTGTCTGCGGCGCTGGCACTTCGCTTGGTGGCCAAACATTATGATTTCGCGATGGTACTGCGCGCGCCAATGACCGGCCCTATGCCCAGGGCCATGCGTCAGTATGGCTTCACCGTGATGCCGGCAAACCTGATCAAGAAGCTGTTCAGCGAGTTCCCGGTCATGTTCCTCAATTACCTGCTGCCGGGCGCCGATGGCGCGGCGGCGGGTGGCTATTATGCCGTAGCCCGCAAGATCGCCAGCGCCCTGCAGGCCGTGCGCATGACGTTTGAGTATGTCATGGCGCCCCTGGCGGCAGAAAAGGATGGCCACGGCGACCACGCCGCACTGCAGGACATGTTCAGCTACGCAACCCGCCTGTCGGTCACGCTTGCGCTGCCATTTGGTGCCGCCCTTGTGCTGGCGCGCAATGATATCCTTGCCGCCATGGAACCTGAATTCCAGGCCGCAGCCGCTGCCATGTCCATCCTGTGCGCGGGGCGCGTTCTTGAAGCCGCAACAGGCCCATCAAGCGCGATCATTGAAATGCTCGGCCACAGGTCACTGCCCACCATCAACGGCGTGTTCGGCCTTATCACCCTTTTGCTTCTCGGCAACTGGCTGATCCCCCTGTACGATGTTACAGGCGCTGCCATTGCCGCCGCATCCGGCCTTAATGTCACGGCACTCCTGGGGCTTGCAGAAACCTATTTCATTTTCAAGCTATGGCCTTATGACCGCCATGCCCTGCGCCCCCTGATCGTATCGCTTTTCACAAGCGGCATCATGCTGTCGCTTATCCCTGCCAGCAACCACTGGCCGGTTCCTGTGGGCATCGTGGGGGCAATCGCGGGCCTCTTGATATCTGTGATGATCCTGGTGCGCTACGGCCTGAACCACGAAGACGCAAACGCCCTTGGCCGCATCGGCAAGCTGAAACCCCTGAAAAAGCTGGCCCCCTGACATGACCGCTGAGATTACATTCGAAGACTTCCTACGCGTAGACATCCGCGCAGGCACCATCCTTTCCGCCACCGATAACGCCAAGGCGCGCAAGCCCGCCTATGTGCTTGAAGTGGATTTCGGCCCGGACTTTGGCGTCAAGACAACCTCGGCCCAGATCACCGAAGAACACACAAAGGAAGGCCTTGTGGGCATGCAGGTGCTGGCGGTCATGAATTTCCCACCCAAGCGCGTGGCTGGCGTGAAATCAGAGGTGCTGACGCTGGCGACCATGGAAGAAGATGGCCGCACCGTGCTGATCACGCCATCCAAGCCCGTGCCGAACGGCACCCGCTTGCTTTAAGGCCCTGCCTGCCTTAAGTCAGAACACAGTCAATATTTCCGGGGAGCGACGCGTGAGCGACATCATCATCAAAGAAATCACCGATGTGAAGGGCCTGAAGGACTTCGTGAACGCCACGCGGCAGGTGTATGCGAATGACCCCAACTGGATCCAGCCCCTGATGATGGAGCGGATGGACGCCATTCGCCGCGACAAGAACCCCTATTATGAGCATGCGGAAGTCGCCCACTGGGTGGCCTATGAAGGCGGGAAGCCCGTTGGCCGCATCACCGCCCAAGTGGACGCGCTGGCGCAGGAAAAATGGGGCCCGAACCTTGGTCATTTCGGCTTTTTTGAAGCCACCACGAAGGACGTGGCCGACAAGCTGCTGGCCACCGCCGAAGCCTGGCTCAAGGCCCGCGGCATGACGCGCATGCAGGGGCCGTGGTCCCTCAACACCGCCGAAGAGGTCGGCACGCTGATCAAGGGCTTTGACACGCCGCCCGTGTTCATGATGCCCCACGGCCGGCCCGAATACGACGGCTGGCTGAAGGCCCACGGCCTTGAGAAAGCCAAGGACATGCATGCCTTCCGGCTCGACCTGAACATGCCCGTGCCCGAGCGCGCCAAACGCATCGTCAAGATGGCCGAGAAGAACAAGAAGGTCACCATGCGCGAGATCGACATGAAGCGTTTCGACGCCGAGGTCGCCACGGTGCTCGAAATTTATAACGAGGCATGGTCGGAAAACTGGGGCTATGTGCCCTTCACCAAACACGAAGTCGAGCATGGCGCCAAAGCCCTGAAGCCGGTGGTGAAGCCCTACCGCACCATGATTTGTGAATATGAGGGCGAGCCCGTCGCCTTCATGCTGACAATCCCGGACGTGAACCACAAGATCCGCGATCTTGACGGCAAACTGTTCCCGTTCGGCTGGGCCAAGGTGGCCTGGCGCATGATGAACGGCAAAGAGGACCGCTGCCGCGTGCCGCTGATGGGTGTGCGCAAGAAGTTCCAGAAAGGCCCCCTCGGCGCCGCCATGGCCATGTGGATGATCCAGGTAAGCCAAAGGAACGTGATGGACCGCGGGGCTTACTTTGGCGAGCTTGGCTGGATTCTTGAGGATAACGAGGGGATGATCAGCATTCTCGAAGAGATCGGCTGCGAGATTTACAAGACCTACCGCGTCTATGAGAAAGCGATTGGGTGAGGACCTAAGTATGAAACGAGCAGTTCATGTTGCGAACATTGCGCTGCTGATGCTGCTCTCTGCCTGTGATAACGATCAGGCTCAACCTGAAGCAGGACTTATGCCTCAAAACGCAATGATCACCCCTGCTGACATAACGCCCGAGATGATTGAGGAAAGTCAGCGGCAATATGCAAAATGGTATGCTGGACTTCCCAAACTTTCCGGAAAAATGCTCGCCCAACTGCAATCGATAGAACCATCCAATGGTTTTGCTGGCAATTGGTACCCTTGCAGCATCGAGCTGGAAGACGGTTCGATCCTCGAAAACGTTTACCTAATTGATGGCCGCTCCCAAGAAAACGCATCCTATTACGGCTCTTGGGACCAATATCTGAAAAACCCTCAGTTAAGCGCCCGGATCAAAGCCATACGCTCATCACCCAATAGACTTCCCAAAAAACACCGGGAATTCCTTTACAGGATTGGTGAGTCCGGCATGGGATATATGCACTTCACCTTAGTAACCAATGAAGGTCACGAATATGCATATACAACTGGCAATTTTATGGACTTCATGGAGATGCCAGATGGTGTGACCTACGAGGACATCAAGGAACTAATCCCACATGTGCCAAGACGGGGTGACAATAGATACGGCACCCTGCCCGACGTAAAAATTTACTTCCAGCAATAACTTAGAGCTCTTTGATCAAATTGATCGTCTCGGCCTTGTAGCCTTGCTTTTCATAGAAGCGCCGTCCCTGGGCGTTGTTCCAGAATACTTCGAGATGCAACAGGCGCCTGCCTTGCACTGGTTGGCTATGGATGCTGAATCAAGTTCAGCATGACAGTTTGTTTTACTCAAGCGGAGCACCCTAATCGTTCGTCACCCTGAACTTGTTTCAGGGTCCATATATTGCTTAACTCAAGCCATGGACAAGCAGGGTTACACATACATTCTTGCATCGAAGAAGCACGGCACGCTCTATGTGGGCGTCACGTCCGATCTGGTCAAGCGCGTTTGGGAACATAAAGAAGACCATGCTGATGGTTTCACCAAAAAGTATGGTGTGCATGCGCTTGTTCACTTCGAGGCATTCGACGACATCAATTCGGCTATTGAACGAGAGAAGCAGCTAAAGCGCTGGCACCGGCAATGGAAAATCAACCTGATTGAAGAACATAACCCTGATTGGAAAGACCTGTATCCTTCCCTGACTGCCTAATGGATGCTGAAACAAGTTCAGCATGACAGTTTGTTTTACTCAAGCGGAGCACCCTACTCGTTCGTCACCCTGAACTTGTTTCAGGGTCCATCATCACCCCTCAACCGCCAGCTTGCCTTGGGCGAGGTTGGCGAATTCGCATAGGAGCGGCCGTGTTTCGCGGGGATCGATGACGTCTTCGACCATGAAGGCTTCCGCCGTGCGGAACGGGCTACGTACTTTATCCAGCCGCGCCTTGATTTCCGCCAGTGCCGCCTGTGGGTCTTCGGCCTTCTCTAACTCAGCCTTATAAGCCACCTCAATTCCGCCCTCGAGCGGCAGGCTGCCCCAGTCGCCTGATGGCCAGGCGAAGCGGTACTGGAATTTTGTGTGGTCGCTCATGGCCGCGCCCGCAACGCCATACGCCTTGCGCACAATCACGCTGGCCCACGGCACCGTGGAGCTGTAGATGCCATTCAGCGCCTCAACGCCGTACCGGATGGTGGCGGCTTTTTCAGCCTCCAGCCCGATCATGAAGCCGGGGTTATCAACAAAATGCACCACCGGCAGACGGAAGGTGTTCGCGAGCTTCACGAACCGTTCGATCTTGCGCGCTGCATCGGCGGTCCATGAGCCGCCCATGAAGGATGGATCGGATGCGATCACCGCCACCGGCCATCCGTCGAGCCGCGCGAGCGCCGTGATGGCCGACTGGCCCCAGCGCTTGCCAATTTCGAACACGCTGCCACGGTCCATCACGCTGTCCAAAATCCGGCGCATGCTATAGGCCTTGCGCCGGTCTTCTGGCACGGCGTCCAGCAGCTTTTCGTCGCGGCGCTCCACGCCGTCACTGGTGTCACCGCGCGGCGCTGGCTGTCCCGCCGCACTCGGCAGATAGCTGAGGAAGCGTTTTGCGGCCTCAAATGCCGCCTCTTCGCTTTCCACCAGCTCATCCACCGCACCGTTGCGCGCATGGATCTCAGCGCCGCCCAGCGCTTCCTTGTCCAAGTTTTCGCCGATGGCAGCTACCACCGCAGGCCCGGCGGTGAACATGTGGCTCATGCCCTTGACCATCACGCTATAGTGGCTGGCCACCACCCGCGCGGCCCCAAGCCCCGCGACGGACCCAAGCGCCAGCGCCACCACGGGCACGCTCTCCAAATTCTTGACCACATGCTGCCAGCCCGGCAGGTACGGCACGTAGGTCAGCCCCATGTCTTCCAGCATCTTCACGCTGCCGCCGCCGCCGGTGCCGTCAATCAGGCGAATGAGCGGCAGGCCATATTCATGCGCCATCTGTTCGGCCTGCTCGGCCTTGCGCCAGATGGCGGCGTCTGCGGCCCCGCCCCTGACGGTGAAATCATCGCCGGTCAGCACCACAGGGCGGCGACCCACGTCAGCGCGGCCAAACAGGAAGTTGGCGGGCGACGCGTCCACGAGGTCGCCGTTCTCGTCATAGCTGCCCTTGCCTGCCAGCCTGCCGATCTCGCGGAAGCTGCCAGGGTCAGCCATTTTGGCAAGGCGGGCACGGACATCCAGCTTGCCGCGGGCGTGCTGGCGCGCCAGCTTTTCCTCGCCGCCCATCTTTTCGGCCAGCGCCTCACGCTTCCTCTTCTCGGCTAATTCTTTTTCCCACGCCATGTGTATCCGCCCCTTAAAACCTTGTTTAAAAGGTAAAATAGCGTGGATGGGAGATAGTCAAATGGGATGAGCACAACTTACACCATCGTCACTCGTCGGCTTGACCTGAGAGCCGAGGCCGAACATGGATTCGCTGATCAAGTCAGCGAATGACAGCGTGGGGTTACCCTGACTGCATCAGGCGCACGCCCTCGTCGCGTTCGAACAGATAAAGAAGGTGCCGAAGCGCCTTGCCGCGCTCTGATTGAAGCTCAGGGTCCTTGTTGACGATCAGCCGCGCGTCGTCCCGGGCGAGCTCGATCAGGTCAGCGTGCTCAAGGAAATCAACCATCTTGAATTCCGGCAGGCCGCTTTGGCGCGTGCCCAGAATTTCGCCGCCACCCCGAAGCTTCAGGTCTTCTTCCGCGATCAGGAAGCCGTCCTCGCTTTCGCGCATGGTCTTGAGGCGCGCGCGCGCGACCTCGCCAATCTCGTTTGACCGCAGCAGAATACAGCTGGACTTGCCTGCCCCGCGCCCCACACGCCCCCGAAGCTGGTGCAGTTGCGCCAGACCAAAGCGTTCGGCATGTTCGATCACCATGATGGTGGCTTCCGGCACGTTCACGCCCACCTCAATCACCGTGGTGGAAACCAGCACGCTGATCTCGCCGGTCTGGAATTTTTCCATCACCGCGTCTTTCTCCGGCCCCTTCATTTTGCCGTGCACCAGCCCCACGCGCGGGCCCAGCATCTGCTGGAAGGCAAGGTAGCGGTCCTCGGCCGCCGCCAGATCAAGCTTTTCGCTCTCTTCCACCAGCGGGCAAACCCAGTAGGCACGCTGGCCTTTCTCGACGGCGCGGGCGATGCCTTGCGCCACTTCGCCGATGCGGTCCAGCGACACCACGCGGGTGTCCACTGGCTGGCGGCCGGGTGGTTTTTCCTGAATGCGCGACACATCCATGTCGCCATACGCCGTCAGCGTGAGCGTGCGCGGGATGGGGGTGGCGGTCATGCCCAGCACATCAATCCCTGCCGTCGCCTTGGCGGCGAGTGCCAGGCGCTGCTGCACACCGAAGCGGTGCTGCTCATCAATGATCGCGAGGCCCAGATCCTTGAAATGCACATCATCCTGAATGATGGCGTGGGTGCCGACAAGGATGTCGATCTCACCCGCCGCCAAGCGCGCCAGGATTTCCTTGCGGTGCTTACCCTTGAAACGGCCCGTCAGTTTTTCAACCCTGAGCCCGGCTTTTTCCGCGAGCGGCGCGATGGTTTCCAGATGCTGGTTCGCCAGAATTTCCGTGGGCGCCAAAAGGGCTGCCTGCACACCCGCTTCCACCGCCGCCGCCATCACAAGAAGCGCAACCACCGTCTTGCCGCTGCCGACATCGCCCTGCATCAACCGCAGCATGGCGCGGCCGCTTTCAAGGTCGGTGATGATCTCCTGAAGCGCCTTTTCCTGGTCCCCCGTGAGGCTGTAGGAAAGATTCCCTATGAGTGTGCCCCTTATGTGCCCATTGCCCTTAAGTGCCCTGCCCCGTTTTTTCTGCGTGCGGTCGCGCACAATCGCCAGCGCAAGCTGGGTGGCCAGCAGCTCATCCGCCGCCAGCCGCCGCCGCTCGGGGCTTTTGGGTGCTAATGTTTCGGGTCCGGAAGGGCTATGTAAATGTTTGATACAGCTCAGGAAATCAGGCCACCCTTCGCGGTCAACGATATCCTTCAGCTGCCATTCCGGCAGCGGGGGCACGGTTTCAATCGCCGCATGGATGGCCTTCCGAAGCACCTTGCCCGACAGCCCGGCTGTCAGCGGATAGACGGTCTCGAGAAGCGGAAGCTCGTCAGCAGCATCCAGGGAGACCATATAATCGGGGTGGGTCATCTGAGCATCCCCTTGGAAATGCTCAAGTTTTCCGCTAATGATCCGCGTTTCGCCTTCGGGGAGCTGCTTCCTCAGGTAATCCGCGCGGGCATGGAAAAACACCAGCGTCAGCTCCGCTGTGTCGTCATGACAGCGCACCTTATAGGGCGCGCGCTTGTTGTGCGGCGGCAGGTGTTCATCCACCACCACCTCAAGCGTCGCGATACTGCCGGGCGCGGCGTCCCTTACTTTCGGGCGGTAACGCCGGTCCACCAGTCCCGTGGGTAGGTGGAACAAAAGGTCGCGCGTGCGCGCGCCGGCCAGACGCTCTATCGCCAGCTTGTTACGCTTGCCGATGCCCGGCAGGCGCTCGATATCCGCGAAATAATCAAACAGCGCTTCAGGCCGCATAGGGCGGAATTCCCCCGAAAATCATGAAAGTTTCCCTTTAACCAAAGCGGACCTTAGCCTATGGTGTGCCGCCCATCAAACAGACAGATCAAAATCTGCTGGTGGCGATGTATTTTTCCAGTTTCCCGAGGGAAGGTTTGAGCAATGAGCGACCAGGGCTATAACCCGCACAAGGACATCAACCTTGAAGACCGCAGGCGCCGCCTGTTGTTTCGGGCGTGGCACCGCGGCATCAAGGAACTGGACCTGATTTTCGGCAATTTCGTTGAGGCCAACAAGGACAGTTTCAGCGCAGAAGACTGCGCCTGGTTCGAGACGCTCTTTGAAGAGCAGGACCATGAAATTCTGGGTTGGGTAACCAAAGGCATCGATGTGCCTGAAAAGTTTCAGGGTGAGATGATGGACCGGCTTCAGAAGCTGGACTTCATGACGCTCAAGGCCAAGTAAACCGGACACCCAACCACCATGCCACTGGACCAACTGATAGACGCGGAGATGCCGCTGATTGCCTCGGGCGTGCCCGGCGGCTTTGACGCCATGCTGCTTGCAGACCTGGCGGGCCGCAACGCCAAGCGTCCAGTTCTCTATGTGGCGTCTGACGACGGGCGCTTGGCTGCAATGGCGGCAGCGGTAAAGTTTTTCGCGCCGGATATCGAAGTGCTTCTGTTCCCCGCGTGGGACTGCCTGCCCTATGACCGTGTCAGCCCGCAAAGCGACATCGTGGCGCGCCGTATGGCGACCCTGTCGCGCCTGACTGCAGGCAAGCAATCAAGACCGCTTCTGGTGCTGACAACCATCAACGCCGCGCTTCAGCGCGTCCCGGCCCCCGCGGCCGTCAAGGATGCCACCTTCCATGCCGAACCGGGCGACGAGGTGGACCTGCTGGCGCTGACGGACTTCCTGGCATCAAATGGCTACACCCGGTCCGGCCAGGTGATGGAACCCGGCGAGTTTGCCGTGCGCGGCGGTCTGATCGACATCTTCCCTCCGGGTGAAGACAGCCCGCTGCGGCTGGATTTCTTTGGCGATGAGCTTGACACCATCCGCCGATTTGACCCGCTGGACCAGCGCACCACAGGCAAGGCCCCGCGCCTGCATCTGAAACCGGCATCCGAATTTTCCCTGTCCAAAGAAGGTATTGAGCGCTTCCGGCGGAATTATGTGAACACCTTCGGCCCGGCAAAGGGTGATGATCTGCTGTACGAGGCCATCAGTGAAGGCCGCAAATATCAGGGCGCCGAACATTGGCTGCCCTTCTTCCACGACAAGATGGCCACGCTGTTCGACTATCTGGACGCCCCCGTCTTCACCTTCGACCATCAGGTGGATGACGCGGCAGGCGAACGCTTCAAGGCGGTGGACGACTATTATGAGGCACGCCGGGAAGCCTGGAAGATTGCCAAAAACGAGAAAAGCATCACCGCGCCGCCCTATAAACCGGTGCCAAGCGCGCAGCTCTATTTGAGCGAAGCCGAATGGCAGGACCGGTTGGATGAGCTGAACGCCATCCGCCTGACACCGTTCGAGGAACCCCCTGCCCTGAATGTGGTGAGCTTTGAAGCCCGCCAGGGACGAGACTTCGGCCCCGAACGCAATAACCGCGATATCAATGTGTATGACGCCGTGCGCGACCATGTGAAGTCGCTGCGTGCCAGCGAGAAACGTGTGGTGTTCGCAAGCTACTCCGCTGGCGCCGCCGACCGCCTTAAGGGCGTGCTCGAGGACCACGGCCTGATGCCGGTGGGGCTAGCCGAAAGCTGGGAAGACATCCGGCGCGAGAACAAGACCCTGATCGCAGTCACCGTGCTGCCGCTTGAGCGTGGGTTTGAGACCAAAGACCTGGCGGTTATTTCCGAACAGGACGTGCTGGGGGACAGGCTGGTCCGCAAGGCACGGCGCAGCAAGAAGGCCGACAATTTCCTCAAGGAAGCCAGCGCGCTGTCGCCCGGTGATCTGGTGGTGCACGCCAGCCACGGCATCGGTAAGTTCGAAGGCCTTGAGACCGTGAAAGTCACTGGCGCGGCGCACGATTGCCTGCTCTTGACCTACCTGGGCGGCGACAAGCTTTATGTGCCCGTTGAAAATATTGAGGTCCTGTCCCGCTTCGGCGGCGAGGACGCAGGCGGGCAGCTGGACAAGCTGGGCGGCGTGGCATGGCAGGCGCGGAAAGCCCGCGCCAAGGCCCGCATCCGCGAGATGGCAGGCGCGCTGATCAAACTGGCCGCAGAACGCGAACTGAAGGAAGGCACACGGGTGACAACACCCGAAGGCCTTTATGACGAATTTGCCGCCCGCTTCCCGTTTACGGAAACCGAAGACCAATTGCGAGCCATCGAGCAGGTGGCGGCTGACCTGTCATCCGGCAGACCGATGGACCGGCTGGTGTGTGGCGACGTTGGATTTGGCAAAACAGAAGTGGCGCTTCGGGCAGCCTTCCTGGCCACCATGGCCGGACTGCAGGTGGCGATCATTGCGCCTACCACACTGCTTTCGCGCCAGCACTATCTGAACTTCACTGAACGCTTCAAGGGCCTGCCCGTGCGCATTGGCCAGCTGTCGCGGCTGGTCTCATCCAAGGACCAGAAGGCCACAAAGGAAGAGATGCGCAAGGGCACGTGCGATATCGTGATCGGAACCCACGCGCTGTTGTCCAAGGGGGTTGAGTTCAAGAATCTGGGCATGGTGATCGTGGATGAGGAGCAGCACTTCGGCGTTGCCCATAAGGAAAAGCTAAAGGAACTGAAGGCGGACGTGCATGTACTGACGCTGACAGCCACACCGATCCCGCGCACACTGCAGATGGCCATGTCCGGCATTCGCGACCTTTCGATCATCGCGACCCCACCGGTGGACCGCCTGGCCGTGCGCACCTTTGTGCTGCCGTTTGATCCGGTCGTGGTGCGCGAGGCCTTGCTGCGTGAACACTACCGCGGCGGCCAGAGCTTCTATGTGGTGCCGCGTATCGCGGATCTTGAAGAAGCAGCCACCTTCCTGAAGGAACATGTGCCAGAGGTAAAATTCATCATCGGCCACGGCCAGATGACACCCAAGACCATCGAGGATGTGATGACCGCCTTCTATGAGGGCCGGTATGACGTGCTGCTGTCCACCACCATTGTTGAAAGCGGGATCGATATCTCGAACGCCAATACCATGGTGGTGCACCGGGCAGACATGTTCGGCCTGGCGCAGCTTTACCAGCTTCGGGGCCGCGTGGGTCGATCAAAAACCCGCGCCTATGCGTACCTCACGACGCCCGCGAACAGGATGCTCAGTGAGAATGCCGATAAGCGGCTTCAGGTGCTGCAGGCGCTGGATACCCTGGGCGCAGGCTTCACGATCGCCAGCCACGACATGGATATTCGCGGGGCCGGCAACCTGTTGGGTGATGAGCAATCCGGCCACATCAAGGAAGTGGGTGTTGAACTGTACCAGAAGATGCTGGAGGAAGCCGTGGCGGAAGCCCGTGCTGGCAGCGCCGACGAGAGCTACGATGATCTCGAGTGGTCACCACAATTGAACCTGGGCGCCACCGTGATGATCCCGGAAAAATATGTGCCTGACCTGACCCAGCGCATGGCGCTCTACCGCCGCCTGGCGGATCTGGAAACGCGGGAAGACGTGGACGCCTTCTGCGCGGAGCTGATCGATCGGTTCGGCCCTTTGCCGGGCGCCGTGAAGCAGTTGGCGGCGATCATGATCATCAAGGGCTCGTGCAAACGCGCGGGGATCGACAAGCTGGACGCTGGCCCCAAGGGCATGACCATCAGCTTCAGGAATGACCAGTTCGCCAACCCGGCAGGCCTTGTTGAATTCATCTCAGGCACAGGTGCGTCGGCCAAACTGCGGCCCGATCACAAGCTGACCTACTATGCCCGCATGGACAAGATTGGCGCGCGTCTCAAGGCCGTGAACGCCGTTGCCAAAAGGCTGGCAGCCGTGGCAACCAAAGCCGCAGAGTAACTCCTACCTTTTGTTAACCCTCTTTGATCAGAAAGTGTTAAGCCCCGGGTGGTACCCTTTGGGAGTAACTTTACTTCACCGGCGGCAAAAGGCAGCCGCTAGACCTACACCGCCTCCCGTTGTTCAGGCCAACAGGACAGTTACCGGGGACGTGTCATGAAGCCCACCCCTGCCCTTTCCAGTCTGGTTGCCGGGCTCAACCTTCTGGGTGTCAGCGCCTTTGTCACCTACCTCTTCCTGATTTGACCGGATGACGATCAGGAATTCATCAGCACCTGTCTGTGTGGGCAGCAAGCCGCTTTTCTGCTTGCTCATTTACTCTGAAATTCCAATAGCTTGTCCAAAAACGCATAGCTGCCCTAACTTTTTTATAGATTGTTATCGGCGCCAGGCTCCCTATATGTCGCAGTGATCTGCAGCACAGAAAGATCATCCGGCAGCTGATAAGTCAAAAAGGGTGACGTTGCAGATCGGGCGACACGGGGTTGGCAATGACCGCTCTAGCGCCCGAAACACGACAGCCATACGTTGGACAGACAGGAAAACCTGCAGCCAGCGAACAGAGGATAGCCTGAGGATAGAATAATGAAACACAGCCAAAATACAGTTTCTGCCGGTTGGGGCACTGCCCTTAACCTGATCGCCGTAAGCGGCTTCGTTGCTTACCTTTTCATGATCTAGTACGCCGAATTTCGCCCCCATAGAAATCGGACCAGTTCGGTCGATTTAACATTGTATCTTCTGCTTTCTGCTCCAATATGGGGGTGGAATGTCTTGGAGATCACAATGAAACTGTCTTTGTCGCCCGATGCTATCGGGGGTCTTTTGCTAATCGCCGCAGCCGCGTTCGCCATTATTCTGGACAACTCAGGCTTCGCACCGCTCTATGACGCGCTTCTTAACACCAAAGGCACTATCGCCATTGGTGAATATGGCCTGTCGAAACCAATCCTGCTGTGGATCAACGAAGGCCTGATGGCCATATTCTTCCTGCTGGTTGGCCTTGAGATCAAACGCGAAGTGGTCACAGGCGAGCTATCGAGCCTCAAGAGCCTGGCACTGCCCGGCCTGGCCGCTGTGGGTGGCATGGCTGTCCCGGCCCTTCTTTTCTGGCTCGCGACAGGCGGCGACGCACAAGCCATGAGCGGTTGGGCCATCCCAACAGCAACAGACATCGCTTTTGCCATCGGCATCCTGGCCATGATGGGCAGCCGGGTGCCACCTGAACTGAAGCTCTTTCTGCTGACGCTTGCGATCCTTGATGACTTGGGCGCCGTGATCATCATCGCAGCCTTCTATACTGCCGATCTTTCAGTGACCTCCCTGACGCTTGCTGCGCTGGGCTGTGTGGCGCTGTTTGCTCTCAACCGCGCTGGCATCCGAAATACGTCCGCCTACTTGTTCATTGGCGCTCTGGTGTGGCTGGCTGTTCTCAAGTCGGGCGTGCACGCAACGCTCGCAGGCGTTGCTGTGGGCCTTGCTATCCCGGCAACCAAGGACGAGGAAGGCCATTCCCCGCTTGAGGATCTCGAGCATAACCTTCACACGCCCGTGGCATTGATGGTGCTGCCGCTGTTCGCTTTTGCCAACGCTGGCGTATCACTGGCTGGCCTCTCCGTTGAGAAGCTGCTGGCACCGGTGAGCTCAGGTATTCTCGCGGGCCTCGCAATCGGCAAACCTTTGGGCGTCATGGCTGGCGCCATGGCCGCTGTATGGCTGTTCCGCGCCAAGCTGCCAGGCAAGCTCACCATGGCGCATGTTTGGGGCGCCGGTCACCTTGCAGGGATCGGTTTTACCATGAGTCTCTTTATCGGCAGCCTGGCCTACCGATCAGTGGAGCTGCAGGCGGATGTCCGGCTTGGTGTTTTGGCTGCGAGTCTGCTGTCCGTGCTGGCGGGCTGGGCCGTGTTGTCGCGGGCAAAGCCGTCAGCCGAGTAAAATAAGAAAAACAGGGGGTGAAACCCGCTTTCACTCCCTTTTCTGAACAGATGTTAAGCTGAGCGCCGCAATGCGCCATAATGTTTCTTAAATCTGCCACTGATCGCCCATAGACGCGCCCCAAATCCCCTCCAAATTCAACTCATCGAAGCCGAGCACGAAAGAATGCCTCGGCGCTTTGAGAAACGACACGGAGGACAGTCATGAAATTCTCGAAAACGATTTTGGGTGTGGTAGCGGCGTCAACGCTGATGACAGCGGCAGCAAGTGCTGCAGACGGCGAGAAGAAATTCGACGGTGCCTATGCCGGTATTGAGGCCGGTGTGGACTGGACCAAACTGGCAGGCGACGCAAAACGTGATCGTAGCCTCTATTATGGCGGCGTGATCGGCTTCCGCAACCAGATGGACAACAATTTTGTTGTCGGCCTTGAAGGCACGTTTGGCGACACGGGCTACAATAACCACGCCACAGGCCTGA
The DNA here is from genome assembly GCF_042651265.1 of Kordiimonas lipolytica. GTDB lineage: Bacteria > Pseudomonadota > Alphaproteobacteria > Sphingomonadales > Kordiimonadaceae > Kordiimonas > Kordiimonas lipolytica. The sequence goes on from NZ_JBHSCR010000002.1 coordinate 120,789, forward strand.
AAAGCGAATATGAATGGGGTGCATCCCTCACCCTCGGTCAGGCTTTCGGCTCTGACGGCGCGAACCTGATCTATGGTAAAGCCGGCTTTGTTCGCACTCGCTTCGACCCAACCACAGCAGAAGGCGACGCCTTCAATGACGACGGTTGGCGTTTTGGCGGCGGATATGAGCGCGCCCTGAGCGAAAGCCTGAGCTTCCGCGTGGGTGCCGACTACACTACCTACGGCAACGACAAAAGCGCCTGGACCACAAAAGCTGGCCTGATCGCCCGCTTCTAACGAGCTCCCTCGTGGGCCCTACTGTCTCTCCTCTCCAATCAGCGGGGCCCGCTCCCCTGGGAACCTGAAATTCCCAGGGCCTGACTAAACGGCTTTCCCTGGCCTTTGTTCCGAGTACCAGTGTCCTGAGTAGCAGGCAGTCTTTTCCAGAAAGGCTGCCTGTTTTCATTCAGGCAGATTGTTGCTCAGCCAACTTGTCAATCACCTGTACAAGAGCCTCCGGCCCCTGCGCGCCGGAGACGGCATATTTGCTGTCAAAGATATACATGGGCACACCGCGGATGCCCGCCTGCTGGGCGTGGGCGACCTCCGCCCTTATCAAGTCCTTGTCCTGATCAGATGCCAGCAGCTCCGCCACCAGGTCACGGTCCATCCCCGCCTGTGCCGCGATATCAGCTAGCAGCGCATGATCGCCAATGAAGGCGCAGTCCTCGAAATAAGCCTTCATCACGGCATCTGCCACTTCGGCCTGCTTTCCAGAGCTCATGGCCCAGCGGATCAGCCGGTGGGCATCGAGGCTGTTGGCAATGGTGCAGTCGCTATCGAAATCGAAACTGATGCCCAGGCTCTCACCCTGCGCCCTCAGGTGCTCGCGCATGGCACTGAGCTCAGGCCCGTCGCCGAACTTTTTCCGGTAATAGCTTTTGCGGTCCACGCCTTCAGCTGGCGTGTCGGGCGCAAGCTGGTATGGCCGGTAGCGCACACCCGAAATGCTGCCGGGGCGCATCTCCAGCGCCTTGTCCAACTGGCGTTTGCCAACAAAGCACCAAGGGCACACCACATCGATGACAAGATCAAGTTCCACAATAGCCTCCACTCTTTTTCAACCAACAACATAGCGCGGTCAGCGGTGACTACAATTGTATCTAATTGTTTACTGCCAATTCATAGCCGTAAGTGTATAGTGACAGCAGGTTTGAACGAGGTATCACGATTTCATGATCAAAGCGCTGAACATCGCGGCACAGGGACTGATGAAGTCTGAAAGCCGGGCGACCGACCTGGCTTCGGAAATCCTGAAGAAGACCAGCGAAGCCTCCTCCTTCAGCCTCGACGATGGCGCTGCACAAAGTCAGAACACAGCCGCGCTTTCGTCGCCAAAAACCAGCCCTTCCGGCGCCGGCTACTCAGATGTGCTGCAGAATATGGTGGACCTTAAGGCGGAAGAGCATGCCTTCAGGGCCAATGCCACCGTGTTCAAGCGTCTTGATGAAGCCTATGACGAAGCGCTTGGCTCCTTCTTCGACGAAGACAGCTAAGCCGCTCCCACCTTCTAACGCCCTTATCACATCCTAATGACTTGACGACAGGCCCCTTGCGCACGACATTGCAGCTATGCCCGATAGCCATGACCATATGCCGCGCACAAAAACACTGACCGACACATTCGGGCGGCAGATCAGCTATCTGCGCTTGTCGGTGACTGACCGCTGCGACCTGCGCTGCCGTTACTGCATGGCCGAAGACATGGTGTTCCTGCCCAAAGCCGATGTTCTGACACTTGAGGAACTTTACGACCTCTCCAAAGCCTTTATGGATCGGGGCGTCCGCCGCATTCGCCTGACGGGTGGCGAACCGCTGGTAAGGAAAGGCATCCTGACGCTTATCGGACGATTGGGGGAGGACGTGGCGCGCGGCACGCTGGATGAGGTCACGCTGACCACCAATGGCACGCAACTGCCGCATATGGCGGCTGATCTTTACAAGGCTGGCATCCGGCGCATCAATGTATCGCTGGACACCCTCAAGCCGGACCTGTTCGAGGAAATCTCCCGCCGCAACCGGCTTGCGCAGGTGCTGGAGGGCATTCGGGCGGCCAAGGCTGCCGGTCTTGAGGTCAAGATCAACACCGTGGCACTCAAAGGCCTGAATGACACTGAAATCCCGGACCTAATGGCATGGTGCCTTGAAGAAGGCCTCGACCTGACGCTTATTGAGACCATGCCTTTGGGCGACATTGACGACGCACGGGAAGACCGCTACCTGCCGCTGACATCGCTGTTGCCGGCCCTCGAAAATCGCTGGAAGTTGACGCCCAGCCTGCACCGGACCGGTGGCCCTGCCCGCTATTTTGAGGTTGCAGGCCACCAGAGCCGCTTGGGCCTGATCACGCCGCTCACCGGCAATTTCTGCGACGGCTGCAACCGCGTGCGGGTTACCTGCACCGGGCGCATCTATATGTGCCTGGGCCAGGATGACCATGTGGACCTGCGCGCAGCGCTCCGGTCGGACAAGCCACACGCTGCGCTTGATCTCGCGCTCGGCAAAGCCATGCTGGAAAAGCCCAAAGGCCATGATTTTGCCATGGAGGGCGACCGCATGACAGGCACTGTCGGCCGCCATATGAGCCAGACAGGCGGCTGATCCCAGCACCTAAAATCTCTGCGTAAAAATTCCCCCTCGCCCTCTGCGGATTTTTGCCTATACTCACGCCCAAGAGGGAACAAGCATATGAAGATTGCCATCATTGCCAGCGAGTTTGGTGAAGCAAGCAAAGCTGCGCAAATATTACGGAACCGTTATAAAGCAGTCAGCACAAGCGACGCAGACGTTATCGTCGCGCTTGGCGGCGACGGCTTCATGCTGCAGACCTTGCATGCCTATATGGGGAAAAACATCCCGATTTTCGGCATGAACAAGGGCACTGTCGGGTTCTTGATGAATGAATTCAATGATGACGACCTTCTGGAACGTATTACCAAGGCAGACAGTTTCACCCTGCACCCCTTGCGCATGCGCGCCACGCGCTGCGACGGCGAAGTGGTCGAGCATCTGGCCATCAATGAAGTGTCGCTCCTGCGGGAAACCCGGCAGGCCGCGAATATCCGCGTGGCAATCGACGGCAAGGTCCGCCTGCCGGAACTGGTTGGCGACGGCGTGCTTGTTGCAACTCCGGCGGGCAGTACGGCCTATAACCTGTCTGCCCATGGCCCGATCATCCCACTGGGCGCAGACCTTCTGGCCCTGACGCCACTTAGCGCCTTCCGGCCACGCCGCTGGGGCGGTGCCCTGCTGCCGCACCATGTGACAGTGGCGCTGACGATCAACCAGCCGCAAAAACGGCCCGTGTCGGCTGTGGCAGACATGCACGAAGTGCGGGATGTGCGCCACGTATTGATTGAAGAGGCGCGCGACGTATCGCTAACGCTTCTGTTCGACAGCGAACATACGCTGGCGGAACGGATCTTTACCGAACAGTTCGCCTACTAAGGCGCACGCCTCATCGCGAACTGGGCGACACGACTAAACGAAAGGGCTAGCAAGCCTTAAACGTCAACCATCAGGGGTATACCATGCTTAAGCTCGCCAAATCCTGCGTCGGACTGCTGCTCGCCGCGTCCATGACGCTGTCTGCACTTGCCGCCGACAAGAAAGAAGAAACCAGCACGCCGGTCGAGGCGCCGAAGGTCTATGAAGTTGAAAAGTCGGGCACTTTCGGCGGTGAAAGGGTCAAATACAAGGCCATCGCCGGCGAAACCCACCTGAAGAACGACAAGGGCGAGGCCACCGCGTCGATCTTTTCCGTGTCTTACCTGCGCACCGATGTGAAAAACAATGCGGAGCGCCCGGTTTTCTTCATTTTTAATGGTGGTCCTGGCTCTGCCAGCCTGTGGCTGCACCTAGGGGTCTATGGCCCGAAACGTGTGGTTCTGCCGTCTGACGCAGAGGACGATGGCGCCGCCCCATACAGGCTTGAAGACAACCCGCTGTCGATCCTCGACATGGCTGACATGGTGTTCATCGACCCGGTTGGCACTGGCTATAGCCGCGCGATTGGCAAGGGGGACGGCAAAGATTTCTGGGGCATCGATAACGACGCACAGTCGATCGCTGAATTCATCCGCCTTTGGCTTGTGAAACACAAGCGCTGGAATTCGCCGAAATACCTATCGGGCGAAAGCTATGGCACCACCCGCGCAGCCGCGCTCCTGAACGAGCTTCAGGGCGGCTGGTCGGATATTGCCATCAACGGCGTGGTGTTTATCTCCTCTATCCTGGATTTCCAGACCGCGCGCTACCAGCCAGGCAACGACACGCCGTATATTTCCTACCTGCCTACGATGGCGGCCACTGCCTGGTACCACGGCAAGGTGGACAAAGCGGGTCGCACACTTGAGGGCTTCATTGATGAAGTGCGCGCCTTCACGCTGGGCGACTATGCCAGTGCGCTTCTGCAAGGCAACCGCCTGAGCGATGAAGAGTTTGGTGCTATTGCAGCCAAAGTCGCGGCTTACACGGGCCTCAGTGAACAGTATGTGAAGAACGCCAACCTGCGCGTCAACAACATGCGCTTCATGAAGGAGCTGCTGCGCAATGAAGGTAAAACCGTTGGCCGCCTGGACAGCCGTTTTGTTGGCGAAGACTATGAAGGCACAGGCGATACGTTCGATAATGACCCATCAGGATACGGCATCGACGCGGCCTATACGGCTGGCATCTACCAGTATCTGCAAAACGACCTGGGCGTGGATATCGAGCGCCGCTATGAAGTGCTTTCCCGCACACCGGGACGCCACTGGGCCGAGCCCCGCAAGCGCGGCTACAGCGAAGGCTATCCAAATGTGGCGCCGTACGTTGGTACAGCCATGCGTGAAAACAAGGACCTGCGCACCATGGTGGCGAACGGCTATTATGACCTGGCAACGCCTTTCTTCGCGTCAGAAAACACGTTCAACGCCAACGGCATAGATACAGACCGCGTCTGGTTCACCTATTATGAGGCTGGCCACATGATGTATGTGCACCAACCATCAATCGAAGCGCTGGTGAAGGACATCCGCACCTTTATCCGCGGCGAGTAGAATAAAAATGGGGCGCGACGGTTATCCGCCTGCGCCCCATCTCCCGTCCCTTATCAGGGTTTTTATCTCTTAGATATAACCAGTATCTGCCGCATTCCCGTCAGACAGCGGCAAGGTCACCGTAAAGCGGCTGCCTTCACCCACCTTGCTTTCGAGCGTGATATCGCCATCCATCTTGCGGGCCAGCTCCCGGCTGATATGCAGCCCAAGGCCTGTACCCTCCTGGGTGCGGCTGTAAATATGCTCTGTTACCTGATGGAATTTTTCGAACACATGCTCGGCATGCTCTTCGGAAATGCCAATCCCAGTATCCCAAACAGTGATAGCAACTTGCTGCGCTGCCTCATTCGGCACTACGTCGATCCCGATCGACCCACCCTCCGGGGTGAACTTGATGGCGTTAGAGAGCAGGTTGACCAGAATTTGCGTCGTGCGGCGGTCATCCACCTTCACACACAGGCCCGAAGACACGGTAAGGGCTTCCACATCCAGGCCCTTGTTGCGGGCCGCATCGATATTCATGTGCACAGCCTTGGTCAGCAGCTGGCTCAACTCCTGTTCATCAATATTCAGCGACAGCCCACCGCTTTCGATCACGGCAACATCCAGAATATCGTTGATCAGCCCCAGCAGGTGTTGGCCCGACTTACGAATATCGGATGCGTAATCCACATAGGCGCGCTCAAGGCTGCCGAAAGTCTCACTTTCGAATGCCTCAGCGAAACCGATAATGGCATTCAAGGGCGTCCTCAGCTCGTGGCTCATGGCTGCCAGGAATTCGTTCTTGGCCCTCAGGGCGCTGGTCGCCTGTTCTGTCGCTTCATCAAGCGCCATATTCTTGCGCGTCAGCTCCTGCAGCAGGCTTTCCAGATTGCGGCGAATGCCCTCGGCTTCAGCTGCCTGCTTGTAGCGCGCCGTCACGTCCATGCCCACACCGCGATAGCCGCGGAAATCACCACTCTGGCGCTCGAACACCGGCACCGCTGACAGGTGGAACTTCAGCTCAGCACCCGAAGGTTCAGTAATGACAAAAAGCTGTTCGCGGAACGGCTTGCGCATGCGGATAGCCTGCGGGCCGTCCATGCGCTTCTCAAGATTTTCCTCAAGACGGCCGAACTGCTCGAACTTGGACCCGATAAACAGCGATGCTGGCTGGCCCACGATCGCAGTGAAGCGTTCAGACAGTGAGCGGATACGCATGTCAGCGTCACATTCAAAAAACCAGTCAGAGCTCGCGCGTGCAAAATCCTGGAAACGGGCCTGCGTCTTGTTGGCTTCCTCGATCCCGCGGACCTGCACGGTTACATCTTCGTACGTTCCCGCGACAGCAACGATATCGCCCTTTTCATTCCTGACAGGCGTATGGCGCCCCAGGAACACGCGGTCCCGCCCGCTGATGGCAACAATTTCTTCGGCTCGCACAGTGGTTTCGCTTGCCAGAACATCCTCAATCACGGGCTTAAGCGTGGGCACCTGATAGCGGCCGGCATATTTGCCCTCACCCGGTGCCAGCGTCACATCGCCCAGCGCGCGGTCAAGGTTTTGATAATGATCATTGAAGTGAATGACTGTGCCATCAAGTGCACAGACATAAAACGGCAGGCTTTCATCCACCAGGATGCGCGACACAAGCCCCAGAACCTGTTCATTCGCGGGCATCGCCGTGCTGGCCTGTCGGCTTACACTTGCCCCAAAGGCCGGCTCTGCTGCGTCCGCGCCGTCCCCACGACGCCCCGCAAGGTCGACAACATTGTTGTCAATCGGCTTTTCCAAAGTCATTGAGGTCCTCCCCGAGCATATGCCCTGCTGAGCTCCCGATCAGCTGGCACTACCCAACCTTTTCCAATTCTTCTATTGCTTCCTGGTACGCACTATCGCGCTGCCATACCTGCAACGCCCCACGGGCATTCTCTTCGCTCGTCGCGTCGAACAACGCCAAAATATCCTTCAATACTCCTGGTGACTTTACACCACCGCCCTCACGGGCCTGCACCACCAAAAGGTAGATACTGGTAAACTGGTTACGGTCCACGCCCACCGCCTTGGCGAGAATGGCAAAGCTTTCGCCGCCCTTGTCCGAGAAAATGCGCCAGGCGGTACGGAAATTGATGCCCGCGAGTTCCGCCAACCCGGCCACAAACACAGCCACGCGCTGTTGCCTGAGGGCATTTTGCAGGAACTGGATCGTCAATTCGCCATTCTCTGACATACGGCGGACAAGACGCTGCGCGCGCACATAGGCACTCTGCTCGCCGTCCTTATCCACCATCACGGTATTGGCTGCGCGGCGAACGGCCTGTTCAAACACCACAGGGTCAACCTGGTGATCTTCCAGAATGCGTTTCCTGAGTGCGGCCGAAACCCACCAATACATGCGGTAGGCCAAGTCGCCAGGTAGATCGGACCGCTGCAAAAGCGGCTCCTGAAACCGGTCTACCCGACGGGACTCAGCCACAAGATATTCCATCGCGCGGGACGAAAGCTGCGTGTCGTGGTTATTGAGAAGCGTCTCAACCACGTCTTCGCTGCCATATTCCACCAGCGCATTGCTGACGCTTTCAGACACGTCTTCGCGCATCGCAATGGCGATACGATGTTCGTCTGTCCGCATCCGTATAATTTCAATAAGATCTGGATCTTTAAGAAGCGCGCTCTTTTCCAGAAGCGGGCGCGCGATCTCTATTTCGTCGTTTGCAAGCATTTTGACGATATCCGGCAAATCAACCCCCGATGCTGCCAATGCCTGTGACAGCTCTTTCCTGATATCCGTTTCAACCTGGCTCACGAGTTTGCCAAGAATATCCGACATCAGGGCACGTTCATGCTCGCTGAGCCGGCCATCGTCGGACAAAAACAGGTCTGTGATGTTTTCCACAAGACGCGAGCGAGCATCTGAAGACTTGGTCTTCGCCAGCAACAACAAATCTTGCAGCTCTTTACTTACCACCAGGCACCTCCGCCCCCACAAAATGCTCAAAACGACGCGGGCACTTCCCATGATTTCAAGGTGCAACACACCCCTAACGGGTTAAGGATATAGATTCAGAGAGAAGAATCAATACCTTAGAAAAAGACCTCTTCCCTGCGGCCGCTCAAATCGCGCCCCAGACACCATATATCGAATCATATTGATTCGCAGAGTCAAGATATTGCGATTCGCATAGGTGATTTTTTTTCGCACATGTTGCGAAAATATCCTGCAAATACCCGGACCAGGCACAAGATATTCGAAAAAATTTGCAAATCACTTAAAGGAAGGCTGATCAGCCAAGGTTCTGGAAGGTGCCCCACTTGCCGTCCAGATAGCAGAGAGGGTCAAGGACATCGCTCGCCCCTATTTCCACAGCCTCGATATTGCCGATGACAATAGCATGGCTGCCGGCATCAAGGATGCTTTCCACCGTACAATCAAAAGAAACCAGGGCGCCATTGAGCAGAGGTGCGCCAGATTTGGCCGTGAACCAGTCGCCACCACTGAAGCGCTCGGTCTCTTCCTCACCGTCCATTCCAGCGAAACGCATGGCCAAGCCTTTGTGCGCTGTTCCCAGGACGTTGACACCAAGTGTCCGACCCTTTGAGACAATGTCATAAGTGACGCCCTGCCGGTTAATACACACCAGAAGACGCGGCGGCTCTGCTGAGAGGGACGTGACGGCAGTTGCCGTCAGGCCAGCCCAAACACCGCCATCAGCGGCTGTCACGATATTCACCGCACCGCCAAGGCGACGCATACCCTGCTTAAACTGGTCTTTTGAGATTGCCATCTTCGTCCTCACTTGTTCCGTCGCTCAATCTAGCCAGCAACGGTTCAAATGCAATGACAATCGGCCAAAGAGTTTACAGGAAACGCAGCAGCGTCAGTTGCGACAAGGAACTGATAGACTGATAAGACGCCTCAAGCGCTATCTGATCATTGTTCAGCTTGGTCACGGCTTCTGCAATATCCACGTCTTCCATGTCGGCAATGAATTTTTCAAGGAAGATAGCCGTATCTGTATGCTGCTCATCAACAACTTCCAGGCGTTCAAACGACAGACCGTTGGTCACATGAATCTGACGCAAATCATCAATCGCCGTATCAAGAGACTGCAACTGGCCCTGCAGGAAGCTGAATTGAGTTGCTGTCAGCTCGCCCTGTAGCGGGCCGCTACCGCCCTGGTCGAACTGATAAAGATCCAGCATTTCCTGAAAAATACCCTCACCCATGTCATTCGCCAGAATGCCGAACTCGATATCCACGCCATCTGCAATGCGGGCCTCAAAAGACACACTGCCGTTATCGAATGCATCACTTACTGCGCCAAGGGCGTCAAGCTCCGCGAGTGTGCCTACGTTCACAGGCTCTGACCCGGTTTTGGCGCCAGAAAACAGGTACGTGCCATCGAAGTTCGTATTCAGGGCATTGGTCACGAACTTGAAGGTCTGGTCCAGCATCTCGGAAAATCCTTCAGCCTGGCCGTTCGCCAGCGTGGTCTGAATGGTTTCCTTCAGCTTTTCCATGGCGCCCAGCATGCCTTCGATCTGCACGTCGTTGGCATCCAACTTCCCTCGAATAGTATCGATGGTTTGCTGGTAGGTCTCAATCCGTGCCTTGAAGGAGCGTGACCCCAGGATCGTGCTGGTCTCACCTGCCAGCCCTCGGAATTCGTCAGTCTTCTTGCCGCTGGAAATCTGGCGCTGACCTTCGAATACCTTTTGCTGGTTTTCCATAATAGAACGGATAAGCAGCGCTTGCTGACCGAATGATGATACCCGAACCATTTGATGCTCCTTACACTATCGACAGGAGGTCGTCATACAACCCCTGCACACTGGATAGAACACGGGCCGCTGCGCCATATGCATTCTGGTACACGACCAGATTGGCGAGCTCCTCGTCCATATTGACGCCGGAAACGGCAGAATTCCGAGCCTCAACCTCTTGCTTCAGCTCGAGATTGTCTTCTTCAAGGTCTTGCACCCGGCGGGCCTGCAAGCCTGCGTTCCCAAGGAAACGGGCCACATACTGACCGAGCGTGACATTACTACCCTTCAACTCGCCCGCGCTATCAAACGCCACAAGTGACGTCTCAAGGGACTGGAAGGCAAGCGCGCCGCGCTGGTCACCGTCTGTCAGAACCACATCGCCAACCGCGCCAGTTGCGTCAAAAACCGCCAGCGACAGAAGGTTCGGGTCCGAAACAATATCTTCATTGACCGTAACATCACGCGCCGCTTCGACACGGTGCTTGTCGCCGATACCGAACGCCCCGGTGAAGGTAACACCCGTGCTGCCAAGGTCCGTCGTGTCGTTAACAACCTTCAGGCTGAGGCCGTCATAAGAGGCTGTTTCCTGATAGGTCAGCTGGCCATCGCCCTGAAGCGTGAAGGAAAAATATGCACCCAGGCCGCCAACATTGTTCAGTTCGGCGATCATGTCATTGAATGTTGTGCCCGTCGTGCCCACAGAAATCGTAGCCAGCTGCCGCCCCAGGGCGTCCTGCACCTCAAACTCGATCGCCTCAGCTGCGCCAAGGTTGTGATCTTCCGTGCCGTCCAGCCCGGTTTCATAGATGCCGGGACGGTCCGCACTCAAGAGATCATTCATACCGAAGAAGTGCGAAAAACCGCGCCCGGCCCGGTCGCTCGGATCCGCTTCCACGTCGGCGATCACAACGCCGTTCGCGGCGTTGGATGCCGTGAAAGACATGACACCGTTTGTAAGCGCCAGCGACCCATCCGCGCCAAGGGCTGCGTTCACTGCTGCGACAGCCGCATTAAAATCCGGGTATGCGCTGAAATCGATGGTAACGGAATTCACCAGTTGATTGTTGCTGCCATCTACAACCGCAAAGGTAGTCTGGCCGGTGAAACCGGTCGGGTGCGCACCGTCAACATAGGTCTGCTTGCCTTCAAGCGTGTTTGGCGCAGGAACCGCAGAAAACTTGTTCTGAATTGCGTTGAACTGGTCCATCACCCGGGCAGATAATTCGCCCAGCGTCACGCTCAGGTCCACCAGCTGGTTGTCCCGCATTTCCATCAGGCCCTTCAATTTGCCAGACCGGATATGCGGCGTGAGATCAGCTGTGGAGGAAATCTGCTCAAGATTATCGTTCACCCGGTACACGTCGATGGTCGGGAAGGTCGTGCCGGCCTCTACGATCCCGGGCGCATCATATTCGAGCTGGAATAGCGACGTATCAAGCAGTGGATAACCATCGCTCGTCGCGATCTTGACGCCGCCGGCTGCAGTCCGCTCGATCTTAACGTCAATCATTTCTGCCAGATCACCGAGCGCCAGTGCCAACTGACCTTCAAGGCCACCGGATTCTTCACCAAGCGAATAGGCACGCACCAGAAGCGGGTTCAAAGAGTCAATACGCTGCAGCGTCGTATTGATCGCGGTTACCGTTTCCGCCATCTGGGTACTTGCCTCGCCGCGAAGCGATTGAATCTGGTTGTGATAAAGGTTGACCTGATCAGCAAAACTACCAATCTCGGAAAGCATTTGCTGGCGACGCAGGACATCCGCAGGGTTGAGCGCAAGGTCCGCCATAGCCTGATAGATCTGATCCATGCGAGCGGCCAGCGAACTGTCAGACGCCGGATCACCAAGGATACCCTGCAGCCGGTCATGAAACTCACGCTGCACTGTCACTTCCGACAGGTTGGAGGTGGAAGTCCTGAGAGCCGTTTCAAGAAACTGGTCTACGACACGCTTGATGTCCGAAATCATTACACCAGCGGATTGCCCCTGCAACGTATTGGCCTCTGTCTCGACCCGTACGCGGGAGTAGCCCTCGGTATTGACATTGGCGATGTTGTTCGACGTTGCCTGAATTGCCGCCTGGTTGGTGAACAGCCCGCTGAGCGAGGTGTTGATAATACCGTTAATCGACATTGATCATCTCCTCATTCGTTGGCTGAGGACCGGTGCCACGCCGGGCAAAATATGCCACCGACAGCGGGCCGACAGCGGCAAACTTGGCCGCACATACCTTCCCTGGCTGACAGTTAAAACCACTCACTTCGGCATATTTTCGACGTAAAAACATATAGTTAACACACCAATCCTTTGCATTTCTCAAGAGCGCCGCGCTTGTAGCGCATTGCCTTTCGCATACACAAGCAGCAAGGAGTGTGCCAATTAGAGGGAGTTGTATATAGGGAGGGTCAGTTAGCCCTGCATGAACTGAAGCGCTTCATCAGGCGGCATGGGCTTGCCATACAGCCACCCCTGCGCGTAATTGACGCCTATTTCCGCCAGGAATCGGCGCTGCTCTTCATTTTCCACGCATTCGCCAACTGTCTCAATTCCAAGACCTGCGCAAAGGTCTGCCATCGAACGCAGGAAAGAGCGATTTTCGCCGTCTTCAAGACCCTTGCGGATGTAAATTCCGTCGATCTTCACGCAGTCCACCTTCAAAACGCGAAGATACTGCAAGCCCGCAGCCCCTGCCCCGAAGTCATCAAGGCTGACCTTATGACCGAAATCGCGGATACGCCTCAAAATCCTGTTGGTCGTCTCAAGGTCGTCAATCTGGCTGGATTCTGTCAGCTCGAACATCAGGTTCTCGCGGATATCGCCGCAATCCTCAAGAATATTGAAAAAATGGCGCAGAAACCCCTGTGACTGGATCGAATGGCCGGAGATATTCACCGCAGCTGCCACATTATAGCCGATACGCCGCATCCGCTTAATCAGCGACACCACCTTCATGGTCATGGCGAGGTCAAATTCATGGATCACGCCGATATCTTCGGCGAAGCACATGAATTCAAACGGTGATCCCTTGAAAACATTCTGGTCGAAGCGGGCGAGCGCCTCAAAGTGATGCAAGCTGCCGTCATGGATATCGACAATCGGCTGAAGGGCCACATCAAAACGCTCCTGCAGAACGATCTGCTTGAAGGCCTTCAGTTGCGCTTTCACTTTTTCCAGCCGACGTTCATAGCCACCGGTCAAGGCCTGGATTGTCTTGGCATTTTCTCTTGAGGCCGCGCGCTTCATGGCATAGACCGCCGCCTTGACCGCATCGGCTTCGGATATGCCATCTTCGCCGGCCACGGTCACATAGTTGGCACTGTCGCGTCCCTGCTTGAAGGCGCCGCGCATGGCGCTGGAAACTTGTTCCCGCTCATCCGCTTTCGGGCTTTGTGGCGCACCTAAAGGCTGATGCCCCGAGCGCTTGCTTTCAGCCAGATCGCCCGCTGCCCCTTCGGCCGCCGCATCCCCCAGCAAGCGGTGCAAGGCCCACAAGCTGGCCTCTGCTTTGCCCGTGTCCGCCCGCTCGTCCAGCCCCGCCAGCTTCATCAGGGCTTCCGGCACGCTGTGATCGGTGCCTGCGGCATAGTCTGTCAACCGCTGTGCAAGCTTGCCGAAATGATGCCGCTCGAATTGCCGTGGTGAACTGCTTGGCACCCGTTTGGTATCCCCGATCGACAATTGTCCCCAATAGGGGCTGACCGAAAGCTGGATGGCCCCTGGCCCCGCCCCGCGGACGCGCACAGCATGCAGTTCAACAGCACCCGGCATGCCGTCCGTGCGTAAAACCCTGAGCGGCACCGGCCCCACATGCGCCGACTTCAGCAGCTTGTGGCGGACAAGGCGCCAAATAGCAAAATCCTTGGAATGAATATAGGCAGAGAAGGACTGCCCGATGAGGCTTTCGGAAGGACAGCCCAAAAGGCGGTCCATATTGCCGGTGGCATATTCCACCGTATCATCCGGCCCAAGCTCCAGCACAGCTGTTGCCAGCGACCGGTAAAGCCCCGCAAACCTCTGGAGATCGATCGACTGATTGTCGTCCATTTATCTCACCTAACGCGATTTTTGCGGGCGCCCCTCACCCACACACCGGCAGCTCCGAATGCACAGCTAGCATGCCAGTGCCGACAGTATGTCCGCAACAACATTAAAATTCTGTCACTACAACTTTGCGCTTTATTTGACGCGGCCAATCTGCATAATAAGAACAAAAGGAGAACATGATGGACGCACGCGACACATTCAGCATCGCCCCGGACGGATTTGCCGGCGAGACCGCCAATAGGCCAGTCCCCCAACTTGAAAAAACTCAGCCCCCTATTGCAGACGGTCGCACCCACCGCCAGGGGCTGCCACGCAGGACGCAGCGCGCCTTTGCTAGCCTGCAAGAAAGGGCGTTTGGCACCAAACGCGACCTGCCCGTACTGGGACGTGCCCAAGGGGGAAAAGACGGCAATATCATTATGGAAGACAGTGCCATCGACTGGACATTCCGGCCCGCTGACCTGCAGGGCGTGAAGGACGCGTTCGCCGTGTATGTGACAGGCGATTCGATGGTACCCAAATACAAGAATCAGGACCTGGCCTATGTACACCCAACCAAACCGCCACGCAAAGGCCGGTTCGTCCTGGTGGAAACAGCCGACCACACAGGGTTCATCAAGCAATTTGTAAAATGGGATGGCCAGGAGCTTGTGCTGAAGCAATATAATCCCGCCCGGGAGATTCGCCTTCCACGCGAACAGGTAAGCCGCCTTTTGCTTGTCATCGGCAGCCTGGATAGCTGATCAGCCGCCCAGGTGGTCAGTCGCCCAGGTGGTCAGTCGCCCTGGATGATCAGCCCATCTTACGGCAGCAGAATTGGGTACCGTTCAGGAACACAAGGCGCAGGTCTTTCTCATACAGGTTCTTGTGCAGGGCATCAATGACACCGGTGCCCCACCAGAACTGGTCTGTGTAATCGTCGCCATAAATCAGGCCGTTCGGCTTGACCTTGTCATAGAACAGGTCGAAATCCAGGCAGACGCCCTCATAGCTGTGATCGCCGTCCAGATAAACGAAATCCAGGCTGCCGTCCGGGATATGCTCAACCGCACCCTTGGAAAAATCGCGCAGGATTTCCACAGCCGGGTTGTCCGCGAAACGCTTCTGCACGCTTTTGTAGCGCTGGTCCATCTCGCGCTGGGCAACCTTTTTGCCGAACCATGATTTTGCGTATTTCTCGTCCTCGATCACCTGCCAGGGATCGATGAGATACAGTTTTTTCGGGTTGGTCCTGTTGATGATTTTGGCAGAATAATCACCCAGATGGACACCCACTTCGGCGCACACCGCATTCTTGGGCATATGCTGAAGAACCTGCTGTCGTGCATTCATGTCTTGTTCTCGCTCGTTCGATTTTTGACGGTCGATCCAGGACCCCGCCCCCATTTTTTCTCAATGGTGCGCATATCAAACCGGATGGCCGAGCATGTCAATGCAACTACCACGAAATATTGGAAGACGATAAGTGGAAGGTGGTACCCGCAGCCGGACTCGAACCGGCACGACCATACGGTCTCAAGATTTTAAGTCTTGTGTGTCTACCAATTCCACCATGCGGGCACATGAAGGTTGGACAAGCGGGTTATAGAACAGTTTTTTCGCCGATAACAATGACGAAATGCCCTTTGGCAAGATTTTGCCCGCGCTATGCAGATATGTCCGCCGCGGGGGCCTCTGAAACGCTCTGTCTGCTTCCAGCAACCGACGCCACTCAGGCCTAGCTCAGCGTGGTCGGGTGATCCATCTCGAAGCCCATCGCGTCGCACATGTTCATAACCGCGCCCATGGCACCGTCAATCGCGTCCTTGTCGGCGCTGCGGATCACGATGTTGGCGCCATATCCCTGCCCATAGAAGGGATAGCTTCCAATGCTGGTCTGCGGGTAATCATCCTGGATTTTGCCAAGGCCCTCGGCGATCTTGCTTTCCGGTGCATGGACCGTCAGCGAGCTCGTCCATACCTTGCGGCCAGTCTTCAGGTGCGGCCTGATACCTTCCAGCATCGACTGCATGATCTTGGGCACGCCCGCCATGATGAAGACATTATCGATCCGGATACCGGGGGCGATGGACACGGGGTTGTCAATCAGTTCCGCGCCTTTGGGCACGCGCGTCATGCGCTTGCGGGCGTCGGTGAAGTTTTCTTCGCCATAGTATTCGAGCATCCGGCGATAGGCTTCGGGGTGAACAACCACCGGAACCTCAAAGGCAGCCGCGACACTGTCGACGGTAATATCATCATGGGTGGGGCCGATGCCGCCAGTGGTGAACAGATAATCAAATTTTAACCGGAGCGCGTTCACGGCTGCTGCGATCTCGTTTTCGATATCGGGCACCACGCGCACTTCCGCAAGCTGGATACCGATCTCATTCAGCCACACCGCCAGATACGACAGGTTCGCATCCTTCGTGCGACCGGATAAAATCTCATCGCCAATGATGAGAAGTGCCGCACTGATATCTTTCACCGTTTCAGCCATGCATTTTTTCCTGTTAGTCCCCCAAGGGCTTGCACTTTAGTGCCCTGATCGGTTTAAGTACACTCAGATTAACAATACGATTCAAAATGTAAGAGGGATTACCATGAAAACACGTGCTGCTGTCGCCTGGGGCGCAGGAAAACCGCTCAGCGTTGAAGAGGTGGACCTTGAAGGCCCGAAGGCGGGCGAGGTTCTTGTGGAAATCAAGGCCACCGGCGTATGCCACACCGATGCCTTCACGCTTTCGGGTGACGACCCTGAAGGCGCGTTCCCTGCGATCCTGGGCCACGAAGGCGCGGGCGTGGTGCTCGAGGTCGGCGAAGGCGTGAAAAGCCTGAAGCCGGGTGACCATGTGATCCCCTTGTATACGCCAGAGTGCCGCGAGTGTGATTATTGCCTGCACCCCAAGACAAACCTGTGCCAATCCATCCGCGAAACGCAGGGCAAGGGCGTGATGCCGGACGGCACCAGCCGGTTCTCGATCGATGGCAAGCCGATCCTTCATTATATGGGCTGCTCGACCTTCTCGAACCACACGGTGCTGCCAGAAATCGCGCTGGCAAAGGTGCGCGAAGACGCGCCGTTCGACAAGATCTGCTACATCGGCTGCGGTGTCACGACCGGCGTGGGCGCGGTGGCGTTCGACGCGAAGGTTGAGCCCGGCTCGAATGTCGTGGTGTTTGGTCTTGGCGGTATCGGCCTCAACGTGATCCAAGGGGCACGCATGGTTGGCGCCAACAAGATTGTTGGTGTGGATATCAACCCCGCCCGCGAAGCCATGGGCCGCCAGTTCGGCATGACAGACTTCATCAACCCCAAGGAATGTGACGTGATGGAAGCCATCATGGACCTCACCAACGGAGGCGCGGACTATAGCTTCGAGTGCATCGGCAATGTGAACACCATGCGACAGGCGCTTGAGTGCTGCCACAAAGGCTGGGGCGAAAGCATCATCATTGGCGTTGCGGGCGCGGGCCAGGAAATCTCCACCCGTCCGTTCCAGCTGGTAACCGGGCGCGTCTGGCGCGGGTCGGCCTTCGGTGGCGCACGCGGCCGCACGGACGTACCAAAGATTGTCGACTGGTACATGGACGGCAAGATCAATATCGACGACCTGATCACCCACAAGATGCCGCTGGATGAGATCAACACTGCGTTTGACCTGATGCACGAAGGCAAATCCATCCGCTCCGTGGTGGAATTCTGATGTCATTCGAGATTATCTCAGAGACCCAATGTTTCGGCGGTACGCAGGGCTACTACCGCCACGCTGCCGAAACAACCAAGTGCGACATGCGCTTTAGCGTGTTCACGCCGCCGCAGGCCCTCGACGGGCCTGTGCCGGTGGTGTGGTACCTGTCTGGCCTCACGTGCACGGAAGACAATGCGACCGTGAAGGCCGGTTTCCAACGCGTGGCCGCGGAACTGGGGCTGATGATCGTCTGCCCGGACACCAGTCCGCGCGGCGACGACGTGCCGGACGATGAAGCCTATGACTTCGGCAAGGGCGCAGGTTTTTATGTGAATGCCACAGAGGCCCCGTGGAACACCCATTTCCATATGTATGACTATGTGACGCGTGAGCTCCCTGCCCTGATCAAGGAAGAGTTCAACGCAGACATGAACCGCCAGGGCATCACCGGCCACTCGATGGGCGGGCATGGCGCTCTGACCATCTTTTTGAAGAACCGCGAGACATTCCGGTCTGTCTCGGCCTTCGCGCCGATTGTCTCGCCCATGAACTGTCCGTGGGGCGAGAAGGCGCTGACAGGATACATCGGCGCTGACCGCGCGGCCTGGGCAGACTATGACGCCTGCGCCCTTCTGGAAAGCGGCGGTGCAACAGAAGTAAATATTCTTATCGATCAAGGCCTTGCGGACAATTTCCTGGAAGGCCAGTTGAAGCCTGAGCTATTTGAAGCCGCGTGCGAGAAGGTTGGGCAAAAGGTCACGCTCCGCCGTCACGCGGGCTATGATCATAGCTATTTCTTCATCTCAAGCTTCATTGAAGATCATCTGCGCCATCACGCTGACGCACTCAAATAGGACACACACATGCTCCGCTTTGCTCTCGCCGCCATTCTTGCGCTTACCGCCTTTGCCCTGCCCGCCCAGGCCCATCAGGACCCGGAAATCGCAGGCTTCATCCAGGTGGACGGCGGCAAGATTTGGTACCGCTTGAATGGGCGCGAGCATCTGGGCAAGCGCCCGGCGATCATCGTGATGCACGGCGGCCCTGGCGGCACACACCGGGGGAACATGCCGTATGTGGCGCTTGCGGACGAATATCCAGTGATCCTTTATGACCAGCTGGGCACGGGCAATTCAGAGCGCCCGAACAACCCTGCCAATTGGCGCGTTGAGCGGTTCGTGGCGGAGATCGATCATATCCGTGAAGCACTCGGGCTTGATGAAGTGATTATCGCGGGCCACAGCTGGGGCGGGACGCTGGCGGCTGAATATGCCGTCAGGAACCCAGACGGCCTCAAGGCTGCAATCCTTTCAAGCCCGCTGATTTCCACCCACCAATGGATCGCGGATAATCAGGAATGGATTGACCAACTACCACCCGAGACCGCAGCAACCATCCGCAAGCATGAAGCCGAGGGCACCACCAACCACCCGGATTACCGGGCTGCGGAAGAAGCCTTTTATGCCCGCCATATGTGCCGCACCGAAGGCTGCCGCAACAGCCGCTACCGTGTGGACGGCCCGGACTGGAACCCGGTGATGTATGAAATCATGTGGGGACCAACCGAATTTTTCGCGCCCGGCACGCTGAAGGATTACGACATCAGCCCACAGCTTCCCAATATTGCTGCCCCCACCCTGATGATCTGCGGTGAATATGACGAGGCCGCGCCCAAGAGCTGCCGCAAGTTCGGCGGTATGATCCCTGATGCCAAGACTGTGATTGTCCCTGGCGCCGGGCACGCCACCATGGGCGACAATGAAGAGTTTTACTTGATGGCGCTGCGGATTTTCCTGAAGGGCATTGAGGATTAGGCCTGCAGGTGCCTAGCGGCTAGCCTCATAGGTGCGCCCCACTTCGACCGACATACACAAGAGATGGGCAAGATTGCCGTCACCATCCGAAAGCGGGAACAAAGCGTTTTCGGTGACCACCGTCTCGCGTCCGAACGGCGCCAGCTCAAACAGATAGAAAACCGGTGCGCGCCTTTTCATGCACAGGCCATATATTTCGCCGCGCCAGTCCAGCTCTTCAGGCGTTTCGCTGAGAAGCGTGCCGGTATAATCCTTGCCAAGCATGTCAGCCACACTTGATCCGAGAAGGCGGATACGGTAGTCCTTACCACCATCAAGAATGTCCACAATATAGATGTATGGCAGATAGCGTGCCATCAGCGAGGGGTGCAGATCAGACTTTAGTGGAAACTCCCGGTCCCCCTTCTTCTCCCGCCACAAATTGAAAACCGCTTTTGGTCCGGCAGCTTCCGGAAGAGCCAGCTCTTTCGAGGGCTTGTTTGGCATACCAAAGGGGAAGTCTGAAATATCGTCCCGGCTGGCCAAGTGCGGGCACTCCTTGTTGTGTAGGCAGTCTGGCTTGTCACAAAGCTGGCATGATTGCTTTGGCCTTGCAATAGCTTTGCGCGGTACATGCGTCCCTCAAATCAGCCCACAAAAACGAAAAGGGCCGCACCCAACCGGTGCAGCCCTTTTCGTCGTTTTGTTTTAAGCAGGGTTAGGCGTCGCCAAACACCCGCTTGAAGATCGTGTCTACATGCTTGGTGTGGTAATCCATGTTGAACATCTCATCGAGCTCAGCTTCGGATACCTTCGCCGTCACGGTCTTGTCAGCCTTCAGAAGGTCCAGAAGCTGCAGCGTGCCGCGGCTATCCCACACCTTCATGGCGTTTTCCTGCACGAGGCGGTAAGCGTCCTCGCGGCTCACGCCGGCTTGCGTCAGCGCAAGCAGTACGCGCTGGCTGTTCGGCAGGCCGCCCATCTTATTCATGTTATCGAGCATGTTCTCTGGGTACACCAGCAGCTGGTCCATCACGTTCGTCAGGCGCGCGAGGGAGAAATCGAGCGCCACAGTCGCGTCTGGGCCGATATAGCGCTCAACGGAGGAGTGGGAGATATCCCGCTCGTGCCACAGCGCCACGTTTTCCATGGCCGGGATTGCCATCGCGCGAATGTAACGCGCCTGGCCGGTGAGGTTTTCGGTCAGGATCGGGTTTTTCTTGTGCGGCATCGCGCTTGAACCCTTCTGACCCTTGGAGAAATATTCCTGAGCTTCCAGAACTTCGGTGCGCTGCAGGTGGCGCACTTCCACCGCCAGACGCTCGATACAGCTGGCGACAACACCCAGCACGGCAAAATACATGGCGTGGCGGTCACGCGGGATCACCTGCGTGGACACAGGCTCGACCTCAAGGCCCATTTTTTCTGCCACATATTCTTCAACGAACGGGTCGATGTTGGCGAATGTGCCCACCGCACCGGAGATCGCACAGGTCGCGACTTCCTTGCGCGCCATTTTCATACGCTCAAGGCAGCGGTCAAACTCAGCGTAGGCTTGCGCCATCTTGAGGCCGAAGGTAACAGGCTCTGCATGGATGCCGTGGCTGCGGCCGATGCACACGGTGTATTTGTGCTCTTCCGCGCGACGCTTCAGCACCACCAAGAGCTTCTCAAGGTCGTCGATGATGATGTCTGCGGCCTGCACCAGTTGAACGCTGAGGCAGGTATCCAGAACGTCAGAGGACGTCATGCCCTGGTGCACGAAACGCGCTTCGTCACCCACGTGTTCCGCGAGGTTCGTCAGGAAGGCGATCACATCGTGCTTCACTTCGCGCTCGATCTCGTCGATGCGCTCAACTTCGAACTTACCGCGCTCCCACACAGCTTTGGCAGCGGCTTCAGGGATACGGCCAAGCTTGGCGTTGGCGTCACAGGCGTGGGCTTCAATCTCGAACCAGATACGGAACCGGTTTTCCGCTTCCCAAATGTCGGTCATTTGCTTGCGGGAATAACGAGGGATCATGGGGCGCGCTCCTCAGGGGGAAATGGTCAAAAACAAAATCTGCCGGTCACCTATCAGAAAGCACGGCTGATCGCAAGTTTCCTTGACACATCAGCCCTGCAGCCAGAGCATAACAGCCTGGCTTTATCGGGGAGGGTTAGAATGCGTATCCTTGCAACCATTATGTGCGCGCTGTGCGTTGCCTCTGCTTCATTCGCAGACAACGTCCAGATCGAGAATGTCACCGTCATTTCCATGGACGGGGGCCAAGTCATAAAAGACGCCGTAGTGACCATTGAAGGTGACCGAATCGTCTATGTCGGGACGGTCGCAGATGCGCCGCACCTGCACGGAACACACAAGATCATCGACGGCACCGGCAAATATCTGATACCCGGCCTTGCCGAGATGCATGGCCACCTGCCCTACGGCAGCTGGGGCAAGCAGCAGACCGAAGAAACCCTGTTCCTCTATCTCGCTGGCGGTGTCACCACCGTGCGCGGCATGCTGGGGGACCCGGTGCAGTTTGAGCTGAGGGACAAAATCAAGGCTGGCGAGATTGCCGGGCCGACGCTTTACCTGGCAGCCCCCAGCCTTAATGGCCGCAGCGTCAGCTCGCCCGAGGATGGTGAGCAGAAACTGCGCCTCTATGCCAGCCAGGGCTGGGATCTGCAGAAAATCCATCCAGGGCTGAGCCTACCGGAATATGACGCGATCGCGCGTGCGGCCAACGAGCTTGGCTTTCCCTTCGGTGGCCATGTGCCGGCGGACGTGGGCATCGATCACGCGCTGAAATCGCACCAGATATCGGTCGACCATATGGACGGCTATCTGGAATGGCTTGGCGGCTACACCAAAGAGCTGACGGATCAGGATTTCGCCCACGCGGTGGCAATCACCAGAGCAAGTGGCACGTGGATTGTACCGACGCAGGAGCTGTTCAACACCTTCTACAGCCGTGGCGAAGACTACCCGGTGCTATCTGACGAACAGGTCAAAGTCCTGCTGGCCCGGCCCGAGAATGCCTATGTGCCGCGCGCGATGCTGACGCGGTGGGAGCAGACGGCGCGGTCGGCCACACCGAACCCTGTGGCAATCCAAAACCGGCAGCAGCTCTTGAAAGCCTTCGCGGACGGCGGCGTCAACCTTGCGCTTGGTTCAGATGCGCCGCAAACCTTCTCTGTACCCGGTTTCTCGATATGGCGTGAGATTGAGGTGATGGCGGAAGCCGGCCTGACCCCCGCGCAGATCCTTGAGATGGCAACTGCAGCACCCGGGCGCTATTTCAAGGATAAAGACGATTTCGGGGCTGTGACTGTTGGGGCACGGGCAGACCTAATTCTTCTGGATGCCGACCCGCGCGAAGATGCGATGAACCTGACCAAACAGGCGGGCGTTGTGGCCGCAGGGCGCTGGTACAGCAGGGAAGCGATTGATGCACGTCTAGCCGAGATCGCCGCGCGTCACGCCAACTAGGCTCCGTTAAGAAGAGCGATGAAATCGCTGCGCCACCGTGAGATGGGGTTTCGGGCCAGGTTTGCGTTTTGGAAGCAGGCATCGCCCGACACTTCCTTGCCGATCCACGCCGGGCGTTCGAAATACTCGTCCTTGGCCTGCAGTTCGACCTCTGCCAACCACAGGCCTTCATTGGGCCCTTTGAACACATCAACCGACCAGACATGCTTGCCTGATTTGATGCTGTGCCGGGTTTTCTCAACCGGGGCTTCAAGGGCGCTATCAATCAGCGACAGCGCTTCGGCGTCCGACAGCTTGCGCTCAATTTCCTTGCGTTCAATGCCTTTGCCGACCTTGACAGTCATCACATAACCGCCTTCGTAGCGCCGCACCCTCAGGGACCGCCCATCCCCGCGCATGACATACCACTGGGATATCTCTTTCCCACCCTTCAGGTCCAGGATACCTGGCCGTACAAGGAATTTACGCTCTATCTCGATCACGGCTTGATTTTACCTGCACGCAGGAAACAGATATGCAGGGCGTTGGCATAACCGGGCGGGATGTCACCAATTTTCGCAATCGCCTTCGGGCCCTTGAACTCGCCCCATCTGTGTTCGTTCGACAGCGTGATCTCGACATCCTTGGCCTTCTCAGGCAAATGTGCGGTAAACACCAGCACAAGGCGATCACCAAGGGTCGGGTGATGCTTCACCCAACTGGAAACAAATTCGAATTTTTTTGCCTTGAGGCCTGCCTCTTCCTTCATTTCGCGCTTCAGCGCCTTGAAAAGGTCTTCGCCGCTTTCAACCTTGCCGCCCGGCAGGTCAAAAAGGCCGCTGGACTTACGCATGACCAGTGCCTTGCCGTCCTTGGACATCAGAACCACCTTGGCCGATACCGGCAGGTCTTGCTCTAGCTCCTTACGGGTGGACTTAACTTGTTCCCAATACATCAAACTTCCTTAAACTGGGGCTTTCCGGTCATTCTTTTCGCGCCGGTGTTTAGAGTAACCCCAAATCCTTAAAACTTGCCTGCCCTGTTTTCCCGACAATGATATGGTCGTGCACCTTGATCCCAACACGGTGGCAGGCGTCTGAAATTTCCTTTGTCATTTGCACATCTGCGTGGCTGGGCGCCGGGTCTCCTGATGGATGATTGTGAACAAGTATAAGGGCGCCGGCTTCAAGTTCAAGGCCGCGGCGCACGACCTCGCGCGTATAGACGGCGGTTCGGTCAATTGTGCCGTCCGATAGCACCTCGTCCGCAATAAGGGCATTCTTCCGGTCAAGAAACATCAGGCGGAACTGTTCACGCGGGATATTGCCCATGGCACCCTGCAGATATTCCTGGACCGCAGCCCAGTTACCCATCACAGGGCGGCCCGTTGCCCCTGCGCGCGACAGATGCAGTGCAGATGCCTGCACGGACTTGATGGCGGCGATGGCCGTGTCACCAAGCCCTTTCATGCCACGCAGTTTGTCCACATCCGCGCTGAGAACCGCAGCGTAACTGCCGAAGCGGGCGATCAGGTCTTTTGCAAGAGGTTTGACATCACGGCGAGGGATGGCAAGAAACAGGATCAACTCCAGAAGCTCATAGTCGGCGAGCGCGTCGGCCCCGCCCTTCAGGAAGCGCTCCCGAAGCCTGGACCTGTGGCCCTTGACATGATCCCTGTTGTCCGTATCCCCCATCCGGTTCCTTTGGCTATTCCACGCCGTCATAAGGCGGGCAGAACCAGCCTTTCGGTGATTTGGTGAAGACTTCATAACCGTCTTCTGTGACAGCCAGCGTATGCTCGAACTGCATCGACAAGGTCTTGTCTCGGGTTACCGCCGTCCAGCCGTCGGCCAAAATCTTGGACCCTGGTTTGCCTGCGTTCACCATGGGTTCGATTGTGAAGAACATGCCGGGCTTGAGCTCTGGGCCCGTGCCCGGCTTGCCGAAATGCATTACGCTGGGTTCATCATGAAACACGCGGCCAATACCATGGCCACAAAAGTCGCGCACAACGCTGTAGCGGTGGGCTTCAACGTGGGTCTGAATGGCATGGCCAATGTCACCAAGGCGCGCGCCGGGCTTCACGGCTTCAATGCCTTTCCAAAGGGCCTCGAATGTCACCTGACACAGGCGCTGTGGCAATAATTTGGGCTTGCCAACAAAGAACATGCGGCTCGTGTCGCCATACCAGCCATCAAGGATAACCGTTACATCGATATTCAGGCTGTCGCCTTCCTTCAACTTTTTCGACCCCGGGATACCGTGACAGATCACATGATTGATCGATGTACAGATGGATTTCGGGAAACCGCGGTAATTCAGCGGCGCGGGAATAGCGTTATGGTCCAGAATAAATTCGTGGCACAAGCGGTCCAGCTCTTCCGTGGTCACCCCTGCCTTTACGTGCGGCGTGATATAGTCAAGCGTCTCGGCAGCCAATTTGCCTGCCGCGCGCATACCGTCGAATGCCTCAGGACCATGGATCTTGATTGCACCAGTGCGTGCTTCGGGCACGTCAACCGCATCTACATAATTCATCTTGTCATTCCCGCATCAGTCACTGTTCGGCCTAGAAGCCCATAGGCATCGGGCGATCCACCCGTATGCCTTCTGTCGACAGGTCACAAACATAACACAAAGTTTCTACGCCCGCCTCTTTAGCTTCCCTAAGCGCCGCCGCATAAGTCGGATCAATATCCGCCGCTGGCGCAAAAGACAAGCAATCACCGCGCTGCACAAGGTAAAGCATGACGGCCCGGTGCCCTTCAGTGACCATATCCATTAGTTCGCGCAGGTGTTTGGTGCCCCGCGCTGTCACTGCGTCCGGGAACTGGGCATCATCCCCCACCTTCAGCGTAACATTTTTCACTTCAACAAAGCATTGCGCCGACTTACTGGCCTCCTCAGGTGCCTCGAGAAGGATATCGATACGGCTGTTCTGACCGTATTTCACTTCCCGCCTGAGGCTGCCGTAGCCCGCGAGTTCCGGGATCACGCCGCCAAGGATCGCTTCTTCGGCCAGTTTGTTCGGGTGGCTTGTATTAATGCCGACAAGGTGGCCATCCACTTCCACCATTTCCCAACGCCAATCCAGCTTGGCTTTGGGGTTGGTGTTTGGCGAAAGGTAAACCCGACTGCCGGGCTCCTTGCAGCCAAGCATGGAACCTGAATTGGCGCAATGCGCCACAACAACGCTACCGTCAGGCAGCTCCACATCCGCTAGGAAACGCTTGTAGCGCTTGATCAGGCGACCCTCAGTCAGTGCATTCTCGAAAATCATGGCTGCACCCTATCCACTCGCTGAAGCCCAATCAAGTATCACTAAGCATTTGACCAAAAAAGCCGTTGCGCTATGTCGCTCACAAAATAGTTGATGAAAGTGATATAAAATTGTCGACAATATGATATGAAATATCCCGACAAAGTTTCAAGTCACCCATCAAACGAGGAAAAACAGGGAGGGTACGCAGCCACTTTTATAACCTTTGCATGAGCGCCACACTGGTTTGGTTGCTTATCTGCAACACTTTGACTTCTTGGTCAGCATTGTTGTGAAGCGACAGATGGAAAAATATTCTCATCAGGTACAGCCTATGCAAACTAAGGCTCTGGACGCATTATCCAAAGTCAGATGCCCAGCACCACTGGCATCGCGCGTTTCCCAAAGTTGCTTATAAAAATAGAAGCTGCGTACTTCGAATGAGGAAATTCACCATGAAAAAAACTTGGTTCAACCATAGCGCATGCCTGATCGCGGGCTGTTCAGCGCTGGCCCTTTCTGTAGGCGCCAATGCTCAGAGCGCAAGCGACGGTTTCGCCCTTGAGGAAATCGTTGTAACCGCCCAGAAGCGGGAACAGAGCCTTCAGGACGTTCCGATCTCCATCTCCGCACTGAGCGGCGACAAGATCAACACCTTCGCAGCTGGCGGCGAAGATATCCGCCTCCTGTCCAGCCGCGTACCTGGCCTCAACGCTGAATCATCGAACGGTCGCGTTGCTCCGCGTTTCTATATCCGCGGTCTCGGCAACACTGACTTTGACCTCGCGGCGTCCCAGCCGGTTTCCGTTGTTGTCGACGAGGTTGTGCAGGAAAACGTGATCCTGAAAAGCTTCCCGCTTTTCGACGTTGAGCGCGTTGAAGTACTGCGCGGCCCGCAAGGCACCCTGTTTGGCCGTAACACACCGGCGGGCATCATCAAGTTTGACACCCGCAAGCCAACCCAGGAAGCCGAAGGCTACCTGTCTGCGAGCTACGGCTCATATGGCACGGGTTCTGTTGAATTCGCACAGGGGGGCGGCATCAGCGACAAGCTGTCTGCTCGTGTGTCCATGCTCTACAGCCGCCGCGATGACCACATCGACAATGCATATCTTGACGAAGATGATGCCCTTGGCGGCTTCGAAGAATTTGCTGGCCGTCTGCAGCTGATGTTCGAGCCAACTGACACCTTCAGCGCCCTGACCAATGTTCACTTCCGTAGCCTGTCGGGTACCAGCTCGCTATTCCGTGCGAATATCCTGACCACAGGCAGCAATGACCTGAACGGCAACTTCGACCGTGATACAGTCTACTTCGGTGACGATCATGGCAACCCGCAGGAATATGACAGCTGGGGCGCATCCCTGAAGATGGTCAAGGACTTCAACAACGAGATGACCCTGACGTCCATCACGGCCTATGAGACCACCAACGGCTCCAGCCTTGGTGATATCGACGGCGGTAACCCGGATGGCCCAGGTTTCATTCCATTCCAAAGCACGACACAAGACCATATCGATGATCTGGACCAGATCACGCAGGAACTGCGCCTGTCCCAGCAAGCATCCGACCAGCTGTTCTATCAGGTTGGCTTCTTCTTCTTCGATAGCGACTTCACTGTGCGCACCTCGCCTTTCTTCGTACCGGACTCAACAGTTCGTCACCAGAACACTGCCTGGGCGCTCTTCGGCCAGGTCAGCTATGACATCCAGCCAGAAACCACGTTGACTATTGGCATGCGCTATACGGATGACGAAAAGACTGCTGACGCCTACTCTGGCGCATTCGGTGCCCAGCTTGACACTGTTGAGCTTGAAGGCGACCGAGTGAGCTGGGACGCTGCTATCAACCATGCGGTGAATGACGACCTTTCCGTCTATGCGCGCGTGGCTTCCGGCTTCCGCGCCCCAACCATTCAGGGCCGTGACGTTGCCTTCTTCGGCGTTCCAACAACCGCCAAGGAAGAGACAATCATGTCCTACGAGGCTGGCTTCAAGGCAACCCTAGCCGAGAACCGCCTGCGCTGGAATGGTGCGGTCTTCTACTATGACGTATCCGACCTGCAAGTGACCGCCGTTGGTGGCGCCACCAACAGTGTTCAGCTTGTGAGCGTGGACGAAGTAATCGGTTACGGCTTCGAGACAGACATCGAATGGCTGGCTTCCGAAAATCTGACCATCACGGCAGGCCTTGGTTACGCCAACACGCAAATCAACGATACGGGCCTGCGCGTTCCCACCTGTGGCTCCGGCCAGTGTACGCCGATTGATCCGCTCGACGACGATGGTTACGCAATCGTAGACGGCAACCCGCTGCCACAGGCGCCGGACTGGACCGTCAACTTCACAGCTGACTACCACCGGGAAATGGGTGACGGCGAGTTCTTCACCTTCGTTGACTTTGCCCTGCAGGGTGACACCAACATGCTTCTCTATGATGCCGAAGAATTCTCCACCAGCGGCACGTTCGAACTCGGCGCCCGCATGGGTTACCGCTTCGGTGAAGCGCTGCAGCACGAAGTATCCATCTTCGGCCGCAACATCACCAATGAAGCTAACCTCAAGGGTGTGATCGACTTCAACAACAACACGGGCTTTGTGAACGCACCGCGCGTGTTTGGTATCGGTCTTTCCACTCGCTGGTAAGCTAGCTGACATTCAAACATTTTGGAAACGGGGGCATAAGCTCCCGTTTTCTTTTGCCCACAAAAAAAGCCCGGCTCACGGCCGGGCTTTAGCGTTTTACGGAAGTCTAGGCGCCTTATGGCACCAGCTTCACCGAATGGGCCCCATCCACCGGAAGGGCGACACCAGTAGTGAAGCTTGAAGCCGGACTTGCCAGCATCAGCATTGGCGGCACAAGCTCAGGCAGCTCGCCCGCGCGCCGCGCTGGGGTCATTGCCAGCATCTGCTGCCCACGCTCGGTTTTCAGGCCTTCCTCGTTGATCTCAGTCACGAAAAAGCCCGGGCAAAGGGCGTTGACGCGGATGCCGTATCGCTGCCATTCAAGAGCCATGGCTTTGGTCATCTGGATCACGCCTGCCTTGCTGGTCGCGTAGCTTAAGTGCTGGTTCGATACACCAAGCCCCAGAATGGAGGCCGTATTGATGATGCTGCCTTTCAGGCCGGCGCTGATCATATGTTTGGCAGCGGTCTTGCCAACGCGCCACATGCCTTTGAGGTTGGTATCCATCATATGGTCCCACTGCTCTTCGGTTTCCTCAAGCGCGCGAACCTGGTGCCCAACACCCGCGTTAGCGCACACCACCGTGGGTGTGCCCAGCTGGTCTTCGGCGTCTGTGAAAGCTGCTTCAACGCTTGCAGTGTCCTTCACATCCATCGACAGCGCGAGCGTGCGGCGATCAGTTTCAGACGCAATCTCTTTCGCCAATTCCTCAATCCGGTCCAGCCGCCGGGCACACAGCACCACGTCGGCTCCGGCATGCGCGAGGGCGCGGGCGAACTCGGCCCCGATGCCGGAGGATGCTCCAGCCACCAGGGCAACTTGCCCTTCAAGGCTGAAAAGACCATTCAGATAATCATTGCTCATTATTCTCTCCTTTAGCCCGCGTTTTCACGGTCATAATCGGCGAAGCTTTTGCCTGCTTCGGCAAGTTCCTTCAGAAGCGGTGCTGGCTGCCACCAACGCGGACCAAATTTTTCCTGGAATTCCATGATCTTGGCATAGACATTCTTGAGGCCGATTGTGTCGGCATAATGCATTGGCCCGCCGCGGTAGCGCGGATAGCCGTAGCCGTTCACATAGACCACATCAATGTCACTGGCGCGGTAAGCCTTGCCCTCGCCCAGGATTTTCGCGCCCTCGTTAATCAGCGCCATCATGCAGCGCTCAACGATGTCCTCAGCCGGGATCGGCTTACGCTCAATGCCCAGCTTGGCGCTTTCTTCTTCGATGACGGCCATCACTTCGGGGTCTGGCTGCGGTGTACGGTCGCCTTCGGCATACTTATAGATGCCCTTGCCAACCTTCAGACCCTTGCGACCTGCCTCAACCAGACGATCAACCCAGTCATAGGCTTTCGTCTCGTAATTCTCGCGGCCCATGCCCTGACGGTTCAGGTAGCCGATATCAACGCCTGCCATGTCGGACATGGTCATCGGCCCCATCGGCATACCGAAGTTATAGAGCGCTGCGTCGACCTCCTCGGGCTTCGCGCCCTCAATAACCGCGAGCGATGCCTCGCGTCCGTATGGCGACAGCATGCGGTTGCCAATAAAGCCGTGGCATACGCCTGCCACCACGCCCACCTTGCGGATGGTTTTCGCCAGATCCACACATGTGGCCAACACATCGTCCGCCGTTTTTTCAGCGCGCACGATCTCCAAGAGGCGCATCACGTTCGCGGGAGAGAAGAAGTGCAGCCCAAGCACGTCTTCAGGGCGCTTGGTAATGGCAGCGATTTCATCCACATCCAAGTAAGAAGTGTTACTGGCCAGAATAGCGCCCGGCTTGGCGACGCGGTCCAGCTCGGTGAAGACCTTCTTCTTGATCTCCATCGTCTCGAACACAGCCTCAATAATCAGGTCACAGTCTGAAAGGTCATCATAACTCAGCGTGCCGGTGAACTGGCCCATCAGGCCTTCAACCTGCTCAGCCGTCAGCTTGCCCTTGGCCGCGGAACGCTCATAGTTCTTGCGAACAACGTCCAGGCCGCGGTCCAGCGCTTCCTGCTGTACCTCAAGAATAGTCACCGGAATGCCCACGTTGGCGAAATTCATGGCAATGCCACCGCCCATGGTGCCAGCGCCGATAATACCAACCTTCTTGATGTCGCGACGCGGCGTTTCCTTGGTAATGCCGGGAATACGGCTGATCTGGCGCTCGGCAAAAAACATATGCTGCAGCGCTTTGGCCTGCGGGTTCTTGGCACATTCCTGGAACAGCTCACGCTCGCGCTTCAGGCCTTCAGCAAGAGGCATGGAAACAGCAGCTTCCACACACTGGATGCAGCGCTCTGGCGCGAAATAGCCGCGCGTCTGCTTGGCGACAGACTTCCTGACACCCGCGAAAAATTCAGGTCCGAAGGCTTCGCCGTCAATCTCAATCTCGCCGGTGCGGCGCGGCGCTTTGCCCACCGCTTTTTCAGCTGTCGCGATCGCCGCTTCCACCAGATCGCCGTCCGTGATTTCATCGATCACACCCCATGACAGCGCTTCGCGCGCTTTCACATGGCGGCCACTAAGGATCGCGTCAATGGCATTCGCGGGGCCAGCAATGCGCGGCAGACGCTGGGTACCACCCGCGCCCGGCAGGATACCCAGATGCACTTCCGGCAAGCCAACCTTGGCGCTTTCCACCGCCACACGGTAATGACAGCCAAGCGCCACCTCAAGGCCGCCGCCAAGCGCCGTACCGTGAATGGCAGCCACCACAGGCTTTTCCATCGCTTCAATCTGGTTCACCACATCAGGAAGGTGCGGCTCCTTCGGCGGGGCGCCAAACTCGCGGATATCAGCACCGGCAATGAAAGTGCGCCCGGCACAGGCAATCACGATGGCATCGACGCTATCGTCAGAAGCCAAGGCTGTCATCTGGCTTGACAGCCCATCTCGCACACTGTGCGACAAGGCGTTTACCGGTGGGTTATCGACCGTCAGCACAGCCACGCGGCCGTGCATTGTTTTTGAAACTGTCGTCATCACTCTTCCCCTTCAGGTCTAATTCTCTACACGCGTTCAAGCACCATCGCGATGCCCTGCCCCACGCCGATACACATGGTGGCAAGGCCATAGCGGGCCTTCCGCTCCACCAGTTCATGTGCCAGTGTCAGCGCAAGCCGCGAACCGGACATCCCCAGCGGGTGGCCAAGGGCGATGGCGCCGCCGTTCGGGTTCACATGCGATGCATCGTCATCAAGGCCAAGTCCCCTCAAACATGACAAGGCCTGCGCCGCGAACGCTTCGTTAAGCTCAATTATGTCGATATCCGAAAGTGCCAAGCCCAAACGCGACAATAATTTCTGCGTGGCAGGCACAGGACCATAGCCCATGGTGCGCGGTGGCACCCCTGCGCTCGTCATACCAACCACACGCGCCATCGGTACCAGGCCATATTTTTTCACGGCGTCCTCACCTGCAATCAGAAGCGCAGCCGCCCCGTCATTGGTGCCGGAGGCGTTCCCTGCCGTTACCGTTCCGCCCTCGCGGAACGGTGCACGAAGGCCCGCCAATGCCTCCATGGTGGTATTGGCGCGCGGGTGTTCGTCTGTATCCACAACAAGGGGATCGCCCTTGCGCTGCGGGATGGTCACCGGCGCAATCTCGCGCTCGAACCGGCCAGCTTCCTGCGCGGCCTTGGCGCGCATCTGGGACCGGTAAGCGAAGGCGTCCTGGTCTTCGCGGCTGATGCCCATGTCTTCGGCCAGATTTTCAGCCGTTTCAGGCATGCTATCAGTGCCGTAGGCGGCCTTCAGCGCCTTGTTCACAAAACGCCAGCCGATGGTGGTGTCGTAAATCTCCGCATTCCTGTCAAACGCGCTGGTGGCCTTGGCCATCACGAACGGCGCGCGCGACATGCTTTCCACCCCGCCTGCAATCGCGAGGCCTGCTTCACCCGTCATCACCGCGCGGGCGGCAAGGCCTGTGGCTTCAAGACCAGACCCGCACAAGCGGTTCACGGTCGCGGCGGGAACGTCCTGTGGCAGACCCGCGAGAAGTGCGGCCATGCGGCCCACATTGCGGTTGTCTTCCCCCGCCTGGTTGGCGCAGCCGAAATACAGGTCGTCCACCTTCGCCCAATCAACTCCCTCGTTCCGAGCCATCAACGCCCTAATCGGGTGGGCCGCCAGGTCATCTGCCCGCACGGAAGACAGCCCACCGCCGTAGCGGCCAATCGGTGTCCGGATACCATCGCAAATATATGCCGCTTTCATCTTGTCACCTCCACCCGCGAAAATCTGCCCAGTTAAATTCAAGCTCGAAAATAAATCCTGCAGCCCAAAAGACCAGCATCAATTGCGGTTCATTTTGCCTGCGTTTCATTGCCTTTTTAATCGGCCGTATTAATTATAGATCGAAGACCGCATTCGACGAGGGGAAGGACCGGAAATGGCACTCGATCAGGAAACACTCGATCAGCTTTTGGAAACACTGCACAGGTTTGTGCATGAACGCCTGATCCCCCATGAGCGCACGGTTGCGGACACTGACCGCATCCCGGACGACATTGTAGCAGAAATCAAAGAACTTGGCCTGTTCGCCCTGTCGATCCCGGAAGAATATGGCGGGCTGGCGCTCAACATGCGCGAGGAAATCGAGGTCGCCATGGTGATTGGCGAAGCGGCCCCTGCTTTCCGGTCCCTCTTTGGCACCAATGTGGGCATCGGCTCACAGGCCATTGTGCTGGACGGCACGCCAGAGCAGAAAGAGAAATACCTGCCCAGGCTTGCGAGCGGCGACCTTGTCGGCTCCTTCTGCCTGACAGAACCTGAAGCGGGTTCAGACGCCGGGTCCCTGCGCACAAGCGCAGTCAGGGACGGCGATCATTATGTGATCAACGGCACCAAACGCTATATTACCAACGCGCCCTACGCTGGGCTTTTCACCGTCATGGCGCGCACGGACCAGGGCAGCAAAGATGCCCGCGGTGTCTCGGCCTTCCTGGTCGAAAAAGGCACGTCCGGCCTGACCGTCGGCGCGCCGGAAAAGAAGATGGGACAGCAAGGCGCGCCGGTGGCCGATGTGGTGTTCGACAATTGCCGGGTGCCTGCAGAGAACATCATCGGCGGCGTGGAAAACATGGGTTTCAAGACCGCCATGAAGGTGCTGGACAAGGGCCGCCTGCATATCTCTGCCGTATGTGCGGGGCTGGCGTCGCGCATGCTCACCGACGCCGTCCGTTACACCAAGGAACGCACCCAATTCGGCAACGCCATTGCCGATTTCCAGCTGATTCAGGCCATGATCGCAGACAGCGAGACCGAGATTTACGCCGCCAAATCCATGATCCGCGACGCCGCCCTCGCCCGCGATCGGGGCGAAGACACCAAGCGCAAAGCCTCCTGCGCCAAGCTGTTTGCTTCTGAAATGGTAGGCCGTGTGGCCGACCGGGCGGTGCAAATGTATGGCGGTGCGGGCTATATCGCCGATTATGGCATCGAACAGCTCTACCGCGACGCGCGACTGTTCCGTATCTATGAAGGCACCAGCCAGATCCAGCAACTGATCATCGCGAAAGATGTAATTGCGAGCACCGATTAGCCAGGCAATCCAGACAGCTATATAATAGCTCTTGACCTTGTAGTGGCTCCAACCCTTAGGCTTGGTAGCGACTCAAGTGAAAACACTTCAGGAGCATATAATGTCCGGCCAATCAAATTGCTGCCACCACAACCATAATCATGACTCAAATAACCATACCGCCACGGACCCTGTTTGTGGCATGACGGTTGACCTGAGCACGACAGCACACAAAAGCAGCCATGACGGCGAGGACTATTTCTTTTGCAGCGGCCACTGCAAAAAAAAATTCGACGCAGACCCCGAAGCCTATAAGGACGGCGCGCCGGAGCCCGAGCCCATGCCGGAGGGCACGCTCTATACCTGCCCTATGCATCCGGAAATCGTGCAGGAAGGGCCCGGAAGCTGCCCTAAATGCGGTATGGCGCTGGAGCCAATGGGCATCCCGAGCGCGGATGCAGGCCCTGACCCAGAGTTCATAGATTTCCGTCGCCGTTTCTGGATCGGCACGCTGTTGACCGTGCCGCTTTTCTTGCTCGCAATGGCGCCATTCTTTGGGCTGGGCGCCATCCGTGAGGCGATTGGCGAACGCACTGCCGCTTGGACCGAATTCTTCCTCGCGACCCCTGTGGTACTATGGAGCGGCTGGCCGTTCTTTGAACGCGGCGTGCAGTCCATTATCAACAAAAGCCTGAATATGTTTACCTTGATCGCCACAGGCACGGGCGCTGCTTATGCCTTCAGCACAGTCGCCGTGTTCGCCCCCGGTATCTTCCCCGCCGGTTTCCGCGGCGAAGACGGCCAGGTGCATGTCTATTTCGAAGCCGGCGCTGTGATCGTGGTGCTGGTGTTGCTGGGGCAGTTGATGGAGCTTGGCGCCCGCAACCGCACCGGTGCCGCCATCCGCGCCCTTCTGGACCTTGCCGCCAAAACCGCGCGCGTTATCCGCGACGACGGCACGGAAGAGGAGATCCCACTTGAAGATGTGGCGGTGGGTAACCGCTTGCGCGTTCGCCCCGGCGAGAAAGTGCCAGTGGACGGTCGCGTACTTGAAGGCCGCTCTTCTGTTGATGAATCCATGATCTCCGGCGAGCCTGTCCCGGTTGAGAAATCTGAAGGCGATGTGCTTACGGGCGCCACCATCAATGGCACCGGCAGCCTGATCATGGAAGCGGAGCGCGTGGGCAAGGACACCATGCTGTCGCAGATCGTAGAGATGGTGGCGAACGCGCAAAGGAGCCGCGCACCAATCCAGAAGCTGGCAGACGCTGTCGCAGGCAAGTTCGTGCCAGCAGTGATCGCAGTCGCTATCATGGCCTTTGTCGGCTGGTCGCTTTGGGGCCCCGCCCCAGCCTTCTCCTATGCGCTGATAGCGGCCGTGTCCGTGCTGATCATCGCCTGCCCCTGTGCGCTGGGCCTTGCCACGCCCATGTCGATCATGACAGCCACTGGCCGTGGTGCACAGGCAGGCGTATTGATCAAGAATGCCGAAGCGCTGGAACGGTTTGCGAAAGTTGACACGCTGATCGTCGACAAAACAGGCACTCTGACAGTCGGCAAACCCGAACTACAGGCAGTTCTTGCTGCAAGCGAATTTGATGAGGACGACATATTGATGCTGGCGGCGAGCCTTGAGCGCGGGTCCGAGCATCCGCTGGCGGACGCGATCGTACGCGGTGCCGAAGCACGTGACATCAAGCTTCAAAAGGCAACTGACTTTGACGCTGTCACCGGCAAAGGCGTCCGCGGCAAGGTAGACGGTAAATCAGTGGCCCTTGGTAATGCCAAGCTTCTTGAAGATATTGAAGTTGACGCTGGCCCGCTTGCCGACGAAGCAGACAGTCGCCGAGACCAGGGTGAAACCGTGATGTTCGTGGTGGTGGACGGTAAAGCTGCCGGGCTTATCTGTGTGGCTGACCCGGTGAAGGAAACAACCGCGGAAGCCCTGAAGGCACTCCATAAGGCCGGGCTGCAGGTGATCATGGCCACCGGAGACAACGCCCGCACCGCGAAGGCCGTCGCCGAAAAGCTGGGCATTGATGACATCCGCGCCGATGTGCTGCCGGAAAACAAGGCTGCGCTGGTGAAGGAACTGCAGGAGCAAGGTTGCCGGGTGGCGATGGCGGGTGACGGCGTAAATGATGCGCCTGCGCTGGCGCAGGCTGACGTGGGCATCGCAATGGGCACGGGGGCCGATGTCGCCATTGAAAGCGCAGGCTTTACCCTGGTTAAAGGCGACCTGGTTGGCATTGTCAAAGCACGTACACTGGCAGTCGCCACCATGCGCAACATCAAGCAAAATCTGTTTTTCGCGCTTGTCTATAATGCGGCTGGCGTGCCGATTGCCGCGGGGATCCTGTTTCCGTTCATGGGCATTCTGATTTCGCCGATGTTTGCCGCAGCGGCTATGAGCCTGAGTTCGGTCTCGGTGATCACCAACGCCCTCAGGCTAAGGAGCGTCTCTCTTTAGCAGAGAACGGTAAATTTTTCGTAAGCAATTGAAAGAATTGCATTAATAGTCCGTCAACTTTCGTTTTCCATACTGGTCTCAGGTGCCATACTGAGGAGACGTAAAGTGAACGACTTCGAAAAACAGATGAAAGACTATCGCCTGACCACAGCGCATATCTATTATTTCCGGCCAGACTATGAACGGCTTTTGCAGGAATATGTCTGGCAGGAACTGGATATCGCGCCGCGTTTCCCGGTTCTCAGGAAATTCCTGGATTTCTGGGAAAAGAACCTGGACGGCAAGCTGCATAGCGTACGCGTGGCGTCACTGGAATTGATCAAGCCAGCCGAACTCAAGATGGCGGATACCCTGATCATCCACTGATAATTTGGCCTGTTTCGCAATTTTGTGATCACATTTTTGCCGCGCCAATGATATACCTTTTACAATTGATATTGTGGGAGGATTAAAATGTCGCGTTTTGTGATCTCAATTCTAGCAGGACTGAGCCTGACGACATCGCTGTATGCCAGCGACGATAGCATGACCAATCATCCGCAGAAGCTGTCCAAAGCGGAGATCGCCGGTGACATTTTCAAGGATAAACGCCTGGTGGTCATGACCCATGAAGGCGAAGACGGCCCTTACCAGACAGAAGATGTGGAAAATTTCCTGTCCACCGATAAGAAATTCGACAGCGGCATGTACCGTTCTGGGCCCGTGCGCATGACGCTTGAGCCTTACGGCGTGGATGAGTTCATGTATTTCCTCGAAGGCGGCGTGACGCTAACGTCTGAGGACGGAACGGTTACCGAAATCAAGGCCGGAGATGCTGTCACGATCGCCAAGGAATGGCGCGGCACATGGGACACCAAGGGATACACCAAGATTTATGTGATCTATTCCCCTACCCCTATGGGCGAAGAATAAAAACATATCACGGTGCGTCGGCCACCAGTTGGCGCACCGGATACCCTTTGAAGCTTTTGCATTCGTCCAGGACCGGCAGTGTGTTGAGCTTCACCACACCGATTTCAGCCCCAAGGATTTGATCGGACAGATTTCGAAGCTGTGCCATATCACGCACGACCACACGCAAGAGATAATCGAAGGTCGCACCCAGCATATAGGCGGAGACAATTTCTTCCTTTGACGCGATATAGGCATCGAATTTCTTGAAATCTTCGGGGAAATGGCTCTCAAGCGTCACTTCCATGAAGGCTGACAATACAGGGCCGATCTTGTCCAGCGCCACGTCGGCGCGGTAGTTTGTGACATAGCCTTCCTCTTCCAACCGCCTTGTGCGTGTGAGGCAGGCGCTTGGAGACAAGGCAACCTTATCGGCGAGTTCCTGATTGGTGATACGACCATTTTCCTGGAGGCAGGCCAAAATATTCAGGTTGATCCGATCAAGCTTCATGCTTCTTTTTCTCCAGTGAGAGAAGGGCTGGCTCCGTGCCGCAGTTCATGCGGCGTTTATGGCCATTTCCGCAATTTATGGGGTCCCTGCCCCTAACTTCCCTATTTCATTCTGGCAGGTCTATGGTTCCATAGAGCCAACAAAATCAATACAGGGTGAGCAAAATGCACGACATCGCGGGGCAAAGCCAGCAAAAGATTCACAAACAGAAGATTCTTCACCCGGCAACCTCAATTTGTGCGCTGGAGGCAGATGGGCCGCGGAAGATCGCGAGCGCAAAAGGCATTCATGTAACTGACGCCGACGGCCACACGGTGATTGACGGCATCGCAGGATTATGGTGTGCAGGTGTGGGACACGGCAGGACTGAAATTGCCGACGCAATGCGCCAGGCTGCCATTGATCTCGACTATTTTCACACATTTGGCGGCCACACGAACCAAGCCCAGGAGCTGCTGGCCGAAGAACTGATAGCGATGGCGCCCGATGGCCTCAGCCATGTGTTCTTTGGCTGCTCGGGCTCCGACGCCAACGACACGCTCGTCAAGATCGCCTGGCAATATAACACCATGCGCGGCAAGCCTGAAAAGCGCAAGGTGATATCGCGTTGGCAGGCCTATCACGGCACGTCCATTTCCACCGCCAGCCTCACCGGCCTGAAGGGCTTCCATAGAGCTTTCAGCCTGCCGCTTGATTTCGCCAAACATACGGACTTCCCACATTTTTACAGCCAGGCGACGGACGGTGAGAATGAGGCGGCCTTCACGGCAAGGCTGCTGCACCGGCTGGAACAGTTGATCGTCGAAGAAGGCGCAGACACCGTCGCCGCTTTTATCGGCGAGCCTATCATGGGCGCAGGTGGCGTGGTGACACCACCGAAGGGCTACTGGCAGGGCGTTCAGGAAATCTGTCGCCGCCACGACATCCTGCTGATTGCCGATGAAGTTGTCTGCGGCTATGGGCGCACGGGCCACAACTTCGGATCTGACCTTTACAGCATAAAGCCCGATATGATGGCCACAGCCAAAGGCCTGACGGCCGGCATCTTCCCCATGTCCGCGGCTTTCATCAGCGAGGAAATCCACAATGTGATGCGCACGGCATCTAAGGAACTGGGCGGTTTTTCACATGGCTATACCTATAGCGGACACCCGGTAGGGGCCGCGGTCGCGCTCAAGGTCCTTGAAATCATGAAGCGGGAAAAACTGGTCGAGAATGCGAAAGCCACCGGCGCCTATTTCCATGACCAGTTGCGCGCCGCCTTCAACGGCCACCCCCATGTTGGCGAAATACGAGGCGCTGGCCTCGTGGCCGCCATCCAGCTAATGGCTGATGCGCCGTCGAAAACCTTTCTGGACTCTGCGCGTAAACTGGCCGCAAAAATTTCGGAAGAATGCTATCGTCGTGGGCTGGTGATCCGCCCACTGCCAACCATGAATTCGCTGGCCCTCTCGCCCCCGCTGACGGTATCACGCGATGACATCGACACTATCATTGATATCGCGAAAGCCGGGATCGACAGCGTGATGGGCACCGAAGCCTGATCGCAGATACAGAAAAGGCGGGCCAAGCCCGCCTTTACCCGGTGCCTGAGCACCAAAACCTCGTCAAGACCTACTCAAGGCCTGCAACATCAGCGTGGCTGAGCCCCAAGGCCTTCACAACACTGTTGAAGAATTCAACCTCGAACGGGCTGACACGGCCATCCGCCTTGAGAACCTGCGCCAGCGCATTCACGATTGAGCAGCGATCCGCCGCATCAACCTTGCCTGCCAGCTTGCCCAGAACCTTCTCAATCGATCCTTCTTTATAGAGCGCGGAATTTGCCGCCACACGAATATCTTTTTCGCTAACGTCTTCGCCAACCGCGTCCTTCAGGATGGCCTGCACTGTTGAAACTTCAAGACCCGCAACATTGCTGTCCGCAGCGGTAGCGCGCGACAGGGTCATGAACAGAGCTTCACGGATAGCCTCTTTCTTTTCGGCTTCACTCAACTCTTTCCCGCGAAACAGCCCTGTAATGGTCTCTAGCTGCATTAGCGACATACTACCCCTCCGTATAAAAACCCTAATAAATTACGTTTATGCGATACCAACCCAAATCGGCTAGCGGGTCAAGTACCATCATGGAATTTTGGCAAAAGCCCGACAAAAACCTTGATCCTGGCGAGCCTCCCTGAGACCTTTAGAGGAATCCGGGATACAAGAAAACAAAATACACATGCCTCGGTGAAAATATATGCCCTTTGACAAAATATATATCCACACGGCAAAAATCTGATACTAGTGACAACGTGTTTTTTTTGATAACCAAGTATCTGTGTTTTTGAGTAAGCCCATAAGAATTAATGTGTTTTAGGAACACGAACAAGAATGACTTACACTTATGAATATCCCCATCCGGCGGTGACGACTGATATTGTCATCTTCACTGTTCGGGACGCTAAACTAAATCTTCTCCTGATCAAACGGGGGATGGATCCGCACAAAGGGTCCTGGGCTTTGCCCGGCGGCTTTGTCCGGATGGAGGAAAGCCTGGACGAATGTGCCAAACGGGAACTTGAGGAAGAAGCGGGCCTTTCCGACGTCTATCTCGAGCAGCTCTATACATTCGGCAAACCGGGACGTGATCCGCGCGAACGTGTCATCAGTGTCGCCTATTATACACTGACCCCGTCGGAAGGCATGGAGTTGGCAGCCGGCACTGACGCTGAAGAAGCCCAATGGTTCCCGATTGACAAGCTGCCCCAGCTAGCGTTTGACCACCAGGAAATCATTGAGGTTGCCCAGGCCAGGCTTGCAGCAAAGATGGAATATTCCACCATCGGCCTGCAATTCATGCCGGAGGAGTTTACGCTTTCACAGCTACAGACGGTTTATGAACAGGCGATTGGGCGAGAGCTTGACAAACGGAACTTCCGCAAGTGGATCCTGTCGCTGAAGCTGATTGAAGAAACCGGCAAGAAATTCTCACGCGGGGCCCACAGGCCTGCGATGCTTTACCGGATCATTGATCCGAAGAGCGTGAAAATTATCCGCTGACTATGACTTGAGGGGGTCGGGGCGGAAACGCCGTTGAAACGGGGAATTGACCGAACATAGTACCTACACTGCATTTGTGTCCTACAGCCACAAGGACGACAAATGGGCAAAATGGCTATTGAAAGCCATTGAGGCCTATCGTGTCCCCGGCCATCTGGTAGGGACAAAGGGTACGAATGGCACTGTCCCTGCAAAGCTAACCCGCATTTTCCGTGACCGCGAAGAGCTTGCAGCCGGAGCCTGTCTTGATGCCAAGATTCAGGAAGCCCTGAAACAAAGCAAAACATTGCTTGTCGCGTGCTCGCCTAATGCTGTTCATTCCTACGGCGTAAATCAGGAGATCGAGCTGTTCCGCAAAATGCGCGGAGACCAACATATTTTCTACATTATCCTGGAAGGTGAACCGCACGCGGCAGCGCGCGGCCTGGATCCAGAGCTCGAATGCTTCCCCAAAGCACTGATCAACCACGACATGGACACCACCACCGCCTATGGCGTTCCCCTGGCCGCGGACGACGCCCGCCCACAGGGAGACGGCAAAAAGATGGCCCTTCTTAAGGTCGTGGCGGGTATCCTTGGAGTAAACCTTGATACACTGGTCCGCCGCGACCTGCACCGCCGACAAAAACGCCTGTGGGGATTTATGGGGCTGGCAACAGCGGGTATGATGCTGACATCAGGACTCGCCACCCAGGCTTATCTGGCATCCCAGAGAGCCGAGGAAGCCCTTGCCCATGCACAGCGCCAGCAGGATGAAGCCGAAAGTCTGATCCAGTACATCGTGGATGATCTAGGGCAACATTTATGGCGGCGCGGGCACGCGGACCTTCTGGAAGCGATGTCGTCTCGCATCCTTGATCATTACGACGGTCAGAACAGCCCCGATATGGGCCCCAAGGAAATTGCACGCAAGGTGCGTGGCCTTGCCATGTTGTCGCGGGGTCGCATCTTTAACAGTGACCAGAGCGAGATTGCCGAGCGCCTTGAAGACTTGAGACAAAAGACCAGAGAAACCATAGAGCAACATCCCGAGAGCTGGGAATTGCTGCTGACCCATATCTATATCTTGAAGCTCCTGAGCGATCTTAAGCTACTTGCCGGTGACTACGAAGTAACACGGACACTGATTGAAGAAAGACTTGCTACCGCCGAGCGGGCATACAAGCTACAGCCGAACAGGCACCCGGACGACAGGGCTGGCATTGGCAATGCGCTGATTGATCTCGCCCAAGTTCAAATGCATGCATTCCAACAGCCTGAAAAAGCCTATGATCTGATAAAAGAAGGACTCGCGATCAGGATCGCTGTCGGACAGATGCCAGACAATATAGGGACATACCGAGAGGTGGCGAATGTTGATGGTGGCTATTATCACCTCTCAGTGGTTCAAGAGATCGTGGCCCCCTTACCTGAGGCAATTGCCTCACTAGAAAAGAGCTTGTATCTCTACCGGAAGCGACAGGAGCTTTCCCCCGTTCAAGGTGTTGCCAACCTCCTCTATTATCGTTTCCATATTGATTTGGCGGAGCTTCTATTCAATTCAGGGCACAGTGACGAAGCGCTGCAGGCTGTGGACGCGGCACAGAAAAATCTTCGAAAGATTCTTGCCAACAATGAGGAAAACCACCGCTATCGGACAATGATTTTCCGAGGCGATATGTTGCGTGGCTTGTTGTTGATGGGCAAGAACAGATGGGCCGATGCCGAACAGGCTTTCGCCGAAGCCACAGAAGGAATGACAGCCCAGTATCAGCTTTCGCTGGAGTCAGTTGATACGGTCAACTGGATACTGACCTCAAAGACCCTGTGGGCTCTCTCAATGGCGAAGATGGGACAAGTGACAAAGGCGGTCCACCTGATGAACCAGGTCACGCAGGAAACAGATCAAACACCAGCCCGGCTACTTCATTCCATTCATGGCCGGAAGACGCGTTCGATCCTTGCTAACGCTCGGGCTGAACTTGCTGTAATGCAGGGAACTCCAGGCCTTGCGAGGTCAATCCGCCAGCAGATGATTGCTAGCCTGGGTCCTAAATGGCGACAAAGCCATCCTGTTGTGCGCTTTGAGCTAATGAAAGCCTACATCGCCACCGGCCAATGGAGCGCGGCCCAGGAAATAGCCGACAATCTGACTGAAATCGGATTTGCCCGGCCTGACTTCCTCCAGGAACTGGAAGAACTTGACCGCGGCCCAGGAAATACCGCCGCTGAAGCAAGGCCTTCATGAGCAACACGCATACCATGACAAGCAGATGGTATTCAGCTTTTGTATCCTATAGCCATGAGGACAGCGAATGGGCTCGCTGGCTGCTTAAAGCCCTGGAAAACTATCGCATACCGAAACACCTTATCGGCACCGAAAGCCCATCTGGCCCGGTTCCAAAAAGATTGAACCGCATTTTCCTAGACAGAAAAGAGCTGGCAGCAGGAAGCAGTGTCGATGCGAAAATCAGGGAAGCATTAGGCCAGAGCGACACGCTTCTGGTTGTCTGCTCACCTAAAGCTGCCCATTCCAAGGGCGTAAACCTGGAAATCGAACTGTTTCGCGAGATGCGCGGTGACGCCCATATCTTCTATATCATCAGGGACGGCGAACCCTTCGCTACCGCACGGGGGCTCGATCCGGCTCTCGAATGCTTTCCACAAGCACTCCTCCGCCAAACCATGGAGACATCGACCATCTACGGCGTCCCGTTGGCTGCAGATGCAAGGCCACAAGGCGACGGCAGGAAAATGGCGCTACTGAAAGTGGTGGCGGGCATTCTGGGCGTCAATCTCGATACGCTTGTCCGGCGCGACCTGCAACGTCGCCAAAAGCGGTTGTGGGGGTTCACTGCGCTCGCAACAGCAGGCATGCTGCTGACAGCCGGGCTCGCAAACCACGCCTACATTGCGACGAGGCAGGCTGAGCAAGCTCTTGCCATAGCCCAGCATGAACAAGATGACACGGAGAGCTTGCTCCAAAGCATCATAGATCAGTTGGGATATACATTATTTGAAA
Organism: Kordiimonas lipolytica; assembly: GCF_042651265.1. Classification (GTDB taxonomy): domain Bacteria; phylum Pseudomonadota; class Alphaproteobacteria; order Sphingomonadales; family Kordiimonadaceae; genus Kordiimonas; species Kordiimonas lipolytica. Next base: position 164,953 of record NZ_JBHSCR010000002.1, read on the forward strand.
GAGGTCAGGTTGACCTGCTCGACAACCTTACCAATCGGGTTGTTGAGCATTATGAGGGCCCCAATAGCCCGAATATGGGTCCAGAAGAACTCGCCCAGAAACTGCGGGGGATCAATTACCTGCTCCGTGGCAAAATGTATCAAGGTCATAGCGAGCGTGTAAGGGCAAGCCTGCGGTCGCTTTATAAAACCTCTTCGTCCCTCGCGAAAAAAAAACTCTGACAACGCTGAGGTTCTTGGCAGTCACATAACCGTCCTCAGGTTGCTGGAGGAAGTGGCTTGGCTGCAAGGCGACTTTGACGAGGCAGAAAAAGTCACCACCGAATGGATGTACTATGCAAAGCGGCTTTTAGCCGTAGATAAAAAGCGCCACCCAGATGACAAGCGCGTGCTGGGCGATGCCCATATGGTGATGGGGAAATTGAAGCGGGACAAACTTGAGCCTAAAGCCGCCCAAAAACATGTTGAGGCAGGTTTCGCCATAACGAAAGCGCAGCGAAATGTTCCGTCCCCACGGAATGTTGGAGACATTATACCTGGCGGCTACATGCACCTGGCAGCCATGCAGGAAGTTACTGGATCGCTGGATCAAACGATTGAAAGCTGGCAGCGCTCTCTTTTCCAATTCAAGGCCATTCACTTAAAATTCCCAAAGTCGCCAAATCTTTATCTGCATCTTCGTTTTCACGCGCCCTTGGCGGAAGCTCTGATCAATGCTGGGCGAGGCGAGGAGGCAGCAGACCTGCTCCATAAGGCCCGAGTGGCCTTTCCCGCAGTCCTTCAGGAAGAACCTTTGAATTTCCGGCAGGAACTTATGTCAGCTCGCCTTGGAATACCTTTGGGGCTTGGGCAGCTTGTTGACGGTCGGTATAAAGATGCAGAAAAAACACTGGAGAAAGCTCACCAATGGATAGAAGCAATCCTGAAGAAGTCGGAATTCTCTGCAGACGGGAAAAGCTGGCTGCTTACAGCCAAATCCCTTCGAGCAATTGCACTTGTTCACCTGGCCCGACTGAATGAAGCACAATTGCTGCTTTCTGAAGTTCAGAACTTTCAAACAGCATCAAAGCCGATTTCCTTCAGGTCGGTATTTGGCAGGAAAATGCACGCTGTTTACCTGACCGCCTCTGCAGAACTCGCTTTTGCGCAAGACGACAATGAAGCAGCGGAAAAAGCATTAAGGAGTCTCACGTCCAAGTTCGGTGACGTGTGGCGCAAGTGTCATCCTGTCGTAAGGTTTGAGCTGATGAAAGCCTATTTGCGGCTAAAGCAATATGAAGAAGCGGCAGAGATCGCAGAAAACCTGATCAGCATAGGGTTTCGCCGAGCGGACTTTCTTCGGGCAAGTGAACAGCTCGCACAGGCCCATCCTGGCTGGAAACTGGCAACAGCGCGGGATGTTTCTTGACCCAGACCCGCCATAAAAAAAAGCCCACCAAAAGGCGGGCTTTTGTATTCTATCGGCTATGAGTAGGTCTTAGCTAGACACCTTCAGAAGCTTCTTGCCAAGTTCCTGGCTGCGCTCCAGCACCATATAGGATTGCATCAGGATTTCCATGGTATTGAAGGTTTGCGCTTCCGCTGCCAGATCGGCTTCAGAATCTTCGCCTGCAGCCGGTGCTACATCAGACAGGGCAGACGCTGACATTTCTTCGATCTTGGATTCAAATTCGCTTTGCACCTGTGCAAACACGCGGCTTGTTTCGCGCGTTCCGGCATAAAGAGACGCGAATTTCTCATCAGCGCCATTGTTTTCAACAAGACCCTGGTGGCAGGCTTGAACCTCAGCGAATGCCGCAAGAACAGTACGGAACATGTCCGTTGTCGCAACGATTTGCTGATCGGCAGACATGTCTGCAGCGCCTTCAATGGCAGGAAGGCCGTCTTTGTAGGCGGCGATCGGTGCAAGGCAGGTGCCTTCATAAGAAACGGACGCTGTATCACCGGCAAAAGCGCCAGTCGTGCCAACTGCGATCCCCATAACCAAAGCGGCCACACGGCCTTTACTGAACATCATGTTATCTCCCAACATTCCCATTAGTTTCCAATTCGCCCCACGAAGCCGGGATATTGCCTCAAATTTTAGTAAATTGCAATTTTACTTTGGTTAACCATAATTGCTGTAGGGATTCCGCCATACTTCAAAGGCTTGGGGCCTAGGATCGCGATCCTAGGCCCCATTTTTCCTATGCTGCGAGCTGTTCGTCCTGACTGAGCATCAGATATTCGAAGGCTGCAAGGGAGGCTTTTGCGCCTTCGCCCATGGCAATGACGATCTGCTTGTATGGTACGGTGGTGACGTCGCCACAGGCATAGATGCCAGGCTCTGACGTTTCACCCTTCTCGTTGATGATCACCTCGCCATATTGCGAGAGCTCAACCACGCCTTTGAGGAACCCACTGTTAGGCACAAGGCCGATCTGGATAAAGACGCCGGCTCCGTCCCAGTGCTTCACATCACCGCTTTCGCGGTCCTGATAGTCAAGGCCGGTCACTTTGCCGCCTGAAGCCGTAATCTCTTTTGTCGCGGCATTCTTGATGATGGTGATGTTGTCGCGCTTGAGCGCCTCATTCACCAACACCTGATCCGCCTTCAGTTCCGGCAGGAACTCAAACACGGTGACGGATTTGACAATCCCCGCAAGATCGAGCGCCGCTTCGATGCCTGAGTTGCCACCGCCGATCACAGCCACATCCTTGCCCTTGAAGAAAGGACCATCACAGTGCGGGCAATAGGCAACGCCCTGCCCCACGTTCTCATCCTCGCCGGGCACGCCCAGTTTGCGCCACTGGGCACCCGTGGACACAATCAGCGTCCGGGTTTCAATCACCTCGCCAGACGTCAACGTCAATTTCTTGATGCTGCCCTTCTCAACGCTTTCAACGCGCACATGCTCCTTCAGTGTTACGTCATAATCATTCAGGTGAGCCATCAGGGCGCCCGTGAGCTCTGGCCCCGTGGTTTTGGAAACGGAAATCAGGTTCTCAATCCCCATGGTGTCTTTCACCTGGCCGCCGAAGCGCTCCGCGATCATGGTCACCTTCAGGCCCTTGCGTGCGGCATAGATGGCGGCACTGACGCCCGCTGGGCCACCGCCGACAACAGTTACATCCTGTAGCGGCAGCTTTTCTGCAGGTTTAGACTTGCTGTCCTTGATGCCGGGGTAAGCCTCCAGAAGCTTCGATATGATAACCGACGTATCGATCTTTCCGGTCGCGAACGGTTTGCCGTTCAGCAGCACCGTCGGCACGCCTTGGATATTGTTTTCTGCTACCAGCTCTGGGTACAGACCACCATCGATCATCTCTGCGCTGATAGCGTCATTGATCGCCGCGAACTGATTGAGCGACTGCACCACATCCGGGCAGTTATGGCAGCTGAGGCTGACATAAACCTGGAAATCTAGCTTGTCTGCAATGCCTGAAATCAGCGACTTAAGCGTATCGTCCAGCTTGATGGGCGTGCCTGACAGGTGCAGGATCGCCAGCACGAGCGAATTGAATTCGTGCCCGCCGGGGATGCCCGAAAAACGCACTCCAGTGTCCGCGCCCTCTCGCTCCAGCAGGAAGCTGATAGGACTCCTGAGAAGGCCGCCCGTATCGCGCTCCTCAATCGAAAGTCGGTCAGAGGCCGACGCAATTGATGTCAGGAAATCCTTCAGTTCCTGACGTTTCGCATGGTCGCCTGTCTGCAGCACGAACGTGATGTCGCTTTGCATGTTGGCTGTGTAGCCCTTCAGGGCTTTTATAATGTCATTGGTCAGCATCAGTTTATTCCTGTCATCTGGGTTCGGGGGAAGTGGCGCGCCGCGATTGGGGGGGGGGGGAGGATGCAGCGCGCCACAAAGCCTGAGGGGTGATCTGGGGTTAGATCTTGCCCACGAGGTCCAGGCTTGGGGTCAGGGTGCTTTGGCCTTCTTCCCACGCCGCTGGGCATACTTCGCCGTCATTTGCCGCCACATACTGGGCAGCCTTGACTTTGCGTACCATGTCTTTGGCAGAGCGGCCGATACCCAGGTCGTGGATTTCCGCAACCTTGATAATGCCGTCTGGATCAGCCAGGAAGGTGCCGCGAAGGGCCTGGGCCGCTTCCTCGATCATCACGTCGAAACCGCGGGTCACAGCGCCTGTCGGATCACCCAGCATTGGGAATTTGATCTTGCCGATAGCATCGCTGCTGTCGTGCCAGGCTTTGTGGCAGAAGTGGGTGTCAGTAGACACAGCATATACTTCTACGCCAAGGCGCTGCAGCTCTTCATAGTGATTGGCCATGTCTTCAAGCTCGGTCGGGCACACGAAGGTGAAGTCTGCCGGGTAGAACAGGAAGATGGACCATTTGCCTTTAACATCGGCATCTGTGATGGTTTTGAACTCGCCATCATGGAAAGCTTCTACTTTGAACTCAGGGATGGATTTGTTGATCATTGCCATTGGATGTCTCCTCAAAAAATCTGTCAGCCGGTCTTGGCTGTTGAGAAGACAATAGCGATACCAATTAAATCAATCCAATCGATTATTTTTCATTTTGTAATCGATTTTTGCGAACAGCAGAATACTCACCACAGGCTGTAAGAAGCAGGCGGCACCTATCAAGACGCTGCGGTCAGATTTCAGTCAGGCATGGCTCCATGCCTGACCAAGGTTTAAAGGCCAACCTGGCCAATCACTGCACCAGCTTGCTAACGGTATGCTGCCTTCGCCTGCAGGCGGCGCTTGTGCAGCAGGGGTTCCGTATAGCCGCTTGGCTGCTCGCGTCCCTTGAAAATCAAATCAGCGGCCGCCTGGAAGGCAATGCTGCTTTCAAAGTCTGGCGCCATGGGCCGGTAGGCAGGGTCTCCGGCATTTTGTTTGTCAACAATCGCCGCCATGCGCTCCAGCGCTTCCATGACCTGCGCTTCGGTACAGATGCCGTGATGCAGCCAATTGGCGACATGCTGGCTGGAAATCCGAAGCGTGGCCCGGTCTTCCATAAGGCCAACATTGTTGATGTCCGGCACTTTGGAGCACCCTACCCCCTGGTCAACCCAGCGCACCACATAGCCCAGGATGCCTTGCGCGTTGTTATCCAGCTCACGCTGCACTTCGTCATCAGACAGATTGCGCCCGCGCATGAGCGGCACGGTCAGGATATCGTCCAGGCTGGCGCGCGGCGCGCTGGCGAGTTCCCGCTGGCGGTCGGCCACGGACACCATGTGATAATGCTGGGCATGCAGCGTGGCGGCTGTCGGTGAAGGCACCCAGGCACAGTTGGCTCCAGCTTTTGGGTGACCGATCTTTTCCGCCATCATCCTGGCCATCTCGTCTGGCATGGCCCACATGCCCTTGCCGATCTGGGCCTTGCCCTGCAGGCCACACTCCAGGCCAATATTGACATTCCAGGCCTCATAGGCCGCGATCCAGGGCTCGCCCTTGATGTCGCCCTTGGGCAGGAAGGCTGCCGCCTCCATGCTGGTATGAAGCTCGTCACCCGTGCGGTCCAGAAAACCTGTGTTGATAAACACCAGGCGGTCTTTGACCGCGCGAATGCACTCTTTCAGATTTACTGTGGTGCGACGTTCTTCATCCATCACGCCGACCTTGATTGTAAAACGCTCAAGCCCGAGAATATCTTCAACCGCACCCATGATCTCATTGGTCAGCGCCACCTCTGCCGGGCCATGCATTTTCGGCTTCACTATGTAAATGCTGCCAGTGCGGCTGTTGGCGTTATCGCCCTTCCTCGCAAGGTCATGAAGGGCACACAGGCTGGTCACCAATGCGTCCAGAAGGCCTTCGGAAATCTCGTTACCAGCTTCATCAAGGACCGCAGGCGTTGTCATCAGGTGACCGACATTGCGCACCAGCAGGAGGCTGCGGCCCGGCAGGGTCAAGCTGCCACAGTCCGGCGACGTGTAGACGCGGTCCTTGTTCAAGCGGCGCGTCATCTCCTTGCCGCCCTTAATGAAGGTTTCGCTGAGGTCCCCTTTCATCAGGCCAAGCCAGTTGCGGTAAACGGTGGTTTTGTCTTCACCGTCCACGGCAGCGACAGAGTCTTCACAGTCCTGGATGGTTGAGATGGCAGCCTCTAACACAACATCTTTCACGCCAGCGTTAGAGGTAGCGCCAACCGGGTGGTCTCTGTCAATCTGGATATCAATGTGCAGGCCGTTGTTTTTGAGGAGGACAGAGGATGGCGCCTCTGCCACCCCCTGATATCCGGCAAACTGGCCAGCGTCCGCAAGGCCGACAGTTTCGCCTGAAGTTGTCTCAGCCCTCAGGTTACCGGCTTCAACCTTGTATGCTGCCACGTCGGCGTGCTTGGCGCCCACCAGCGGCACCGCGTCATCCAGGAAAGCCGCTGCTTTTTCCATCACCACAGCGCCGCGCGCCGTGTTGTATTTGGCTGTTTTCTCCAGCCCCGGCGTCTCGGCGATCACGTCAGTGCCATAATAGGCGTCATAGAGGCTGCCCCAGCGCGCGTTGGCCGCATTCAGCGCGAAGCGGGCATTCATCACCGGCACCACCAACTGCGGCCCAGCAATAGTGGCAATCTCCGGGTCTACATTCCGGGTTTCAATCTTGAAGGCCGGGCCCTCTTCCTCCAGATAGCCGATGTCCTTCAGAAAGGCCTTATACTCAGCGAAATCATAATTCGGGCCGGGATGATCTTTGTGCCAGGCGTCGATCTTGGCTTGAAGGGCATCACGGTGCGCCAGAGCCTCCCTGGTTTTGGGGCCGTAGGTTTTGGCGAGATCCGCGAGACCAGACCAGAAGGTTTGCGCATCAATGCCTGAGCCCGGCAGCGCCTCACTTTCAATAAAGCCGTGAAGCTCGCTCGCCACCAACAAGCCGTTTTCTTCAATCCGATCCGTCATTTCAATCACCCTCGCTCACATGCATCAAATCACTGATTACTATACTAAAATGCCATCATACATCCCGAATATTCGGTCCCTGACATGATAACTGCCGCCCCTCCCAGCTTTTGGAAAGGGCGGCAGTCGCGTCTTCCGGTTCAGCCGCTTAGCCGAATTGGTTCATCGTGTTGTCTTCGCCGGCTGCCTTCAGCGCAGCTTCGCCTGCGAAATATTCCTTGTGATCGTCGCCGATGTCCGAGCCAGCCATATTCTGGTGCTTCACGCAGGCTATGCCCTGGCGGATTTCTTCGCGCTGAACCTGCTTCACGTAGCCCAGCATTGCTTCTTCGCCGAAGTAGCGCTTGGCCAGGTTGTCGGTCGACAGGGCAGCCGTGTGATAAGTCGGCAGCGTGATCAGGTGGTGGAAGATACCCGCCCGCTTGGAGCCGTCCCGCTGGAATGTGCGGATTTTCTCGTCTGCGGCTTCAGCCAGTTCAGTCTCGTCATACTCAACGCTCATCAGGTTGGCGCGGTCGTATGCGGACACGTCCTTGCCTTCAGCTTCCCAGGCATCAAACACCTGCTGGCGGAAGTTCAGCGTCCAGTTAAAGGACGGCGAATTGTTGTACACCAGCTTGGCGTTCGGGATCACCTCGCGGATGCGGTCAACCATGCCCGCAATCTGTTCAACGTGTGGCTTCTCGGTTTCGATCCACAGGAGATCAGCACCATTCTGCAGCGACGTGATACAGTCAAGAACGCAGCGGTCTTCGCCCGTGCCCGGCTTGAACTGGAACAGGTTGGAAGGCAGGCGTTTCGGGCGCAGCAGCTTGCCGCCGCGGTTGATAACAACGTCGTTGCCCTTCAGGTCTTCGGCTGCCACTTCTTCACAGTCAAGGAAGCTATTGTACTGGTCACCGATATCGCCTTCTTCCTTGGAATAAGCGATTTGTTTGGTCAGGCCAGCACCAAGGCTGTCCGTGCGGGTTACAACGATGCCGTTGTCCACGCCCAGCTCAAGGAAGGCATAGCGGCAAGCGCGAACCTTCGCGAGGAAGTCTTCGTGTGGAACCGTAACTTTGCCGTCCTGGTGGCCACACTGCTTTTCGTCTGACACCTGGTTTTCGATCTGCAGCGCGCACGCACCGGCCTCGATCATCTTCTTCGCGAGCAAGTACGTCGCTTCCGCGTTACCAAAGCCGGCGTCAATGTCAGCGATGATTGGAACAACATGTGTCTGGAAGTTATCGATCTTGCCTTGAACTTCGGCTTCAAGGGCTTTGTCACCAGCCTTGCGGGCGGCATCAAGCTCGCGGAAATAGCCGCCAAGTTCGCGGGCATCGGCCTGTTTCAGGAATGTGTAAAGCTCCTCGATCAGCGCTGGCACGGATGTTTTTTCGTGCATGCTCTGGTCCGGCAGCGGACCGAATTCTGACCGCAGCGCCGCAACCATCCAGCCGGAAAGATAGAGATAGCGGCCCTTGGTGGAACCAAAGTGCTTCTTGATGGAAATCATCTTTTGCTGACCAATGAAGCCATGCCAGCAGCCAAGCGACTGCGTGTAGTTGGCTGGGTCTGCGTCATAGGCCGCCATGTCCTTGCGCATGATGTCCGCCGTGTAACGGGCAATATCCAAGCCGGTGTGGAACCGGTTCTGCGCACGCATACGGGCGACGGCTTCAGCGTCGATGCCATCCCAAGTGCCTTTAAAGCTGCTGATCAGCTCTTGAACGTCTTTGATCTCGTCCTGATAGCTCATGATCTTTTTCCCGTCTGTTTTGTCAAATGGCATCGCGTAATCTCCTCTGCACATTGTCAACCGCCCACTTGGATAGGGTGGCTGATCTGCCTTGCACCGGTGATACGGGAGAAAAAACATTTTTGCACACCGCATTTAGTGAACTTGTAAATTCTTACAAAAGATTTTGTAATGTTGTAAGATTTGTAATATTACTTTTGTAATTGCAGAGGCGAGCATGGCAAAAGAACGCAGCATATTCATGGGGCCACGCATCAGGCGGCTTCGGCGTGACCTGGGGTTGACGCAGGTTGGGATGGCCGAAGACCTTGACGTCTCGCCGTCCTATATCGCGCTTATTGAAAGCAACCAGCGGCCGGTAACCGCTTCCATGCTCCTCAAGCTTGCGGAGATTTACCGCACCGATATCGCGTCCCTGGCGCGCGGCGCTGGTGATGACTTCAATGCCCAGATCGCCGCCATCTTCAAGTCTCCCCTGTTTGCGGACCTGGACCTGTCGCCCCTGGAAATACAGGACTTTGGCAGCACTTTCCCGGCCACTGCCGAGGCCGTTATCCGCCTTTACACAGCCTATCAGGAAGGCCAGATGGCGCTCGCGGACCAGACAGGGGGCGAAAGCACAGGCGGTCCAGATCCGGTAAGCGAGGCCCGGCGGTTCCTTGCTGCCCGCAAAAACTATTTTCTTGAGATCGACAGCAAGGCCGAAAGCCTGGCGCAGGAGATCAAGCGGGTTGGCGGCTTTGAACAATATTTTGCTGACCAACGCCTTCGGGTACGCCGCCTGCCCTCCGATGTGATGATGGGCTTTACCCGGCGGTTTGACACGCACCGCCGAGAGATCGTGCTGGATGAAGCGCTCGACGGCGCAAGCGCAAATTTCCAGCTCGCGCTCCAGGTTGCCTACAACGAGATGACAGAGGTCATCGACGACTGCCTTGCCGGCACACAGTTTGACACCGAGAGCGGCGAGAAGCTGACACGCCGGGCACTTGCAAGCTATGCGGCCGGCGCCATCATGATGCCCTATCATGCGTTCGCCAAAGCCGCCAAAACGCGGCATTATGACCTTGAGGCCCTCGGCCGGCAGTTTGGCGCCAGCTTTGAACAGGTGGCCCACAGGCTAACCACCCTGCAAAAGCCGGGGCAAGAAGGCGTGCCTTTCTTTTTCATCCGCGTGGACGCAGCCGGCAACGTGTCGAAACGACTGGACGGTGCAGGCTTCCCCTTCGCGCGCCACGGCGGCTCCTGCCCGCTCTGGAGCGTACACAGCGCCTTCAAGAAACCGAGGGAGGTGATCACCCAGTGGGTTGAACTGCCGGACGGGGAGCGCTTCTTCTCAATCGTCCGTACTGTAACGGCAGGCGGCGGCGGATTTGGACGGCCACAGATTGAACGGGCCATCGCCCTTTGCTGCTCCTCGCAGCATGCTCACAAGCTGATTTACACGCAGGATACAGATATCTCTGCCGTTCAGCCGACGCCAATCGGCGTTACCTGTCGCCTGTGCCATCGGGGTGACTGCTTGGCCCGCGCTGAGCCGCCGATCGGCCGCTCGCTTCTGTCTGACGACTACCGCAGGCCTTCCACGCCCTTTGGTTTGGTCGATCCATAGAGGCCATAAGACGGTAGGGTTACAACACCGCAATCTTGAGCATCTCGGCGATTTATTTTTGTGGGTCGGCATAGTTTCGTCAGGTCTTTGGCCTTCCTCCCCGCTTCGCATTGCTCTGTATGAACCTCGGCTCAAGTCCAGTCGCGCAGCCCATAATGCCTTTTGATCATTTGTTTGCGGAGGTAGCATTTGTTCAAGACCGCACTGCAAACTTCCGGCTTTCCGACAGATTGCCGAATTCGCAGCATGATCTGGCAGCTGGCAATCCGCGTATCTGGTTAGGTACCCACTAGCGGAGAAAGAGCCTTGCACCAAACCCTGATCACCTACCCGCCCTGTCGCGACCCTGCGTACCAGGACATCGCCATCATCGGCACCGGGATTTCGGGCCTTTCAAGCGCCTGGCTCCTTGAGCAGAGCGCCAACGTCACGCTCTTTGAGGCCAACGACTATGTCGGCGGCCACAGCAACACGGTGGATATCGAGATCGGTGGAAAAACAATCCCGGTCGATACCGGCTTCATTGTATTCAACCCGACCAATTACCCGAACCTGACCGCGCTGTTTGACCGGCTGGCTGTCCCCACAGCGGGGACAGACATGTCCTTTTCCGTGTCGCTGGATGACGGCAGGTTCGAATATTCCGGCGGTGATGGCGCAGGCCTGCTGGCACAACCCGCCAACCTTTTAAGGCCGCGCTTCTGGAAGATGATCAGCGGCATCCTAAGGTTCTACAAGCACACGGATTCCTTCCTGGAGGAAGCCGGCAGGGACGATATCAGCCTGCGCACCCTTCTGGCGCGCCATGGCTTCTCAAGCGCCTTCGTGCAGGATCACCTGGCCCCCATGGGCGCGGCAATATGGTCCAGCAACTGCACCGACATCCTGGATTACCCCGCAGCATCCTTCCTTCGCTTCTTCAAGAACCACGGCCTGGTTCAACTGACAGACAGGCCCGCATGGCGCACCGTGGTGGGCGGCAGCCGGGAATATGTGAAGCGCCTGTCGGCTTCGTTTGCAGACAAAATCCACCTGTCAGACCCGGTCGAGCAAGTACGCAAGGCGGGCCGCAAGCTCGAACTTGTCACACGGACGGGGAACCGGCAGCTGTTTGATCATATTGTCTTTGCCTGCCATTCCGATCAGGCTCTCAGGATGATTGCCCAGCCGGACCCAGCTGTTGCCAACGCCCTTTCCAGCATGCGCTACAGCCGCAACAAGGTGGCGCTGCATTCGGATGTTGGCCTGATGCCGCGGCGCAAGGCTGCCTGGGCCAGCTGGAATTATATCGAGCGCCGCAGCAAGGAAACCGCTGGCCCCGCAGTCTCCTACTGGATGAACCGGCTTCAGCACCTGAATACAGACGAGCCGGTGATCGTGACCCTGAACCCCGACCGCAATATCCGGCGCGAGACTGTCCATGGCTGGTATGACTATGAGCACCCCGTGTTTGACCAGGCCTGCCACGATGCCCGCCAGCAACTTTGGGCGAGCCAGGGCACGGACAACATGTGGTTCTGCGGCGCTTATCTGGGGGATGGCTTTCACGAGGACGGCATTCAGGCCGGGCTTGCCGTGGCCGAACTTCTGGGCGGTGTGCCGCGCCCCTGGCAGGTGCCAGGCCAGAATGCCCGAATCGGCTTCGGTGACCAGCTCCTGAACGCGGTCGCGGAACCGGCATGACCAAGGGATTCCAGACAGCCCTTTATGTGGGTGATGTATGGCACAAGAGGCGGCGGCCCAAAAAGCACGCCTTCCGCTATCCGATCTATTATCTGATGCTGGATCTGGACGCCTTCACCGAGGGCCGCACAGCATTACCGAAGGGCTTGTCCCTTAATGCGCCAAACCTGTTTTCGGTTTACGAGAAAGATTATGGCCTCAGGGACGGCTCTTCGCTCAAGGACCATGTCCTGTCACTGGTGAAGGGCAGCGTGGCCGAAGAACCTGCCCGCGTCATGATGCTCACCATGCCCCGGCTTCTGGGCTACGGCTTCAATCCGCTGACTGTTTTTTTCTGCCTGTCTTCAAGCGGCGAGACATTGGCGATTGTTTATGAAGTGCACAACACTTTCGGTGAGAGCCACAGCTATATCTATTGCGCCGACAAGCCCCAAGCCACAGTGCCGCTGCATGACGCGGACAAAAGCTTTCACGTTTCTCCCTTCTATCCCGTCGAAGGAACATACAGGTTCCGTGTGCGCGAACAGGCAGGCAAGCTGGGTCTTGCCATCAACTATCTGGGCCGGGACGGCGTGCTGGACATGACGGCCTGCCTGACGGTGGCACCCATGCCGCTGACGGCAAGGAACCTTATGCAGCTGTTCCTGAAAATCCCGTTCGTCACCTTCAAGGTTACAGCGGCCATTCACTATGAGGCCCTGCGCCTTTGGCTGAAAAAACTGAAAGTTTTCAGCAAACCGGAACAGGCAAAAGACCGTATTCAGTTAGCCCGTGTGGGCCATGCCGACAGTCAGACCAAAAGGAACGGAGGCTAATATGGACGGCAGCTTCAAGAGAGTAGAGATCGCACAGCAGCCCACCCTGGCAGAAAAGCTTTTCGCCCGCATTCTGGACCATCTTGCCCTTGGCACGCTCAGGGTCACCTTCCCGTCCGGCTATGTGCAGAATTTTGCCGGCACCATCAGCCCGGGTCCTTACCGGGCGGAAATGCATATCGCAGAATGGTCCGCGATCCGCCGAACGCTCACAGGTGGCGCCGTTGGCCTCGCAGAAGGCTATATGGACGGTGAATGGGACACGCCCGACCTGACGGCGCTGCTGCAGCTTCTGGCCGCAAACATGGACCGTCTTGAAAGCCGCCTGCCCAAGTTGCGGGCCCTGAAACTGATGGACCGCCTTGGCCATTTCTTCAATCGCAACACCAAAAAGGGCAGCCGCCGCAACATCAGCTATCACTATGATTTGGGGAACGACTTCTACAAGCTGTGGCTGGACCCAAGCATGACTTATTCCGCGGCGCTTTTTGAAGGTGAAGGCATGAGCCTTGAAGCCGCGCAGGAGAATAAATATCGCCGCCTTGCCGAAGCTGTCGGTATCAAGGCGGGCGATCATATTCTGGAAGTTGGCTGCGGGTGGGGCGGCTTTGCCGATTTCGCCGTCAACAAACTGAATTGCCGGGTCACCGGCGTGACCCTGTCTGCCGAGCAGCTGGCCTATGCCCGCGAACGCCTGGCCGCGACAAAGCGGGGGGCGGCAGCCAACCTTCTTTTGTGCGACTACCGCGAGCTTGAAGGCGAGTTCGACCATATCGTTTCCATCGAAATGCTGGAAGCCGTGGGCGAACAATATTGGCCCACCTATTTCGAGACGCTGAAGAAGCGCCTCAAGCCCGGCGGCAATATCGGCATCCAGGTGATCCGCATTGCAGACGATCGCTTTGAGGGCTATCGCCGCGGCGTGGACTTCATCCAGAAATATATCTTCCCAGGTGGCATGCTGCCTTCTGACGCAGTCCTGAAACAGCAGTTTGCGGGCGCAGGCCTTCGGCTCAAGTCCCAGTTGGACTTCGGCCTGGATTATGCTGAAACCCTGCGGCTGTGGCATGACGCCTTCAACGCGGCCGAAACAGGTGTGCGCGCACAGGATTTTGACGACAAGTTCCTGCGCACCTGGCGCTTCTATTTGTCCTACTGCGAGGCAGGGTTCCGCGAAGAGACAATTGATGTCAGCCACTATGTTATCGGTAAAGCCTGAGGCAGAAACGGGGGCAGGAAGCAGCATCAGGCACGCTGTTCACTTGCTGCTTTATGGTCTGCCAGCCCTCGCACTTGCTTTCCCGCTGATCCCGTTCGCGGTTTACCTGCCCGCTTATTATGCGGAAAATAAAGCGCTTGGCTTCACGGCAGTGGCGCTGGCGCTGTTTCTTTCGCGGCTCATCGACATGATCAGCGACCCCCTTGTCGGCAAGCTAAGCGATGGCACAAAGAACCCGGTACTAAAGCGCAAGGGCTGGATGGCCGCGGGCGGCGTCCTTGCGGCCGCAGGGCTTATCCAATTGTGCAGGCCCGGCAGTGAAGTGACCCCGCTTTATCTGGGTGGCTGGTCTGCCCTTCTGTATATCGGCTGGACCATGGTCATGATCCCCTATCAGGCCTGGGGCGCTGATATTGCAGCTGATGAGCTTGAGACAACGCGCTTCACCACGGCGCGCGAGGGCTGGTCGCTTGTGGGCATGCTGTGTGCGCTTGCGCTACCCATCGCCTATAGTGGCGACATCCTGCCCGTCATACCCACACTGCTCATCCCCGTGGCAGCGTCGACCATGTTACTGGCGATGCTGTGCCTGCCGCATGGCAGCAACGCGGCCACGGCCCACAAGTCTGGTGCCAGCCTTAAGGCCATAGCCACCAGCCCCAAAATGCGGGCCTTCGGCAGCATCTGGTTCTTCACCGCCACTGCAAGCGCCATCCCCGCCGCACTGTTCCCGCTTTATGTCAGCGAGGTGCTGATGGGCACAGACGCGCAGAAAGACATGGCAATCCTGATTTATTTTGCTGCCGCCGTGCTGGCCATGCCGCTTTGGGCCCGGTTGTCAAAGGGCGGCAACAAGAAGCGCATCATGGCAACCGGTATGGCCGTCGTATGCCTCGCCTTCCCGATCGCAACCCTTTTAGGCCCCGGGCAAGTGGCGGCATTTTACGGCATCTGCATTGTCACGGGCTTTGCCCTGGCAGCAGAGCTGGCGCTTGGCCCATCCGTGCTGGCCGACATTGCCAAGGAGCGGGGCCGTCTGGGCCACAATGAGATAGCCAGTCATTTCGCCATCTGGGGCATGATCAGCAAACTTGCTTTTGCCTTCGCCATCCTGCTGGCGTTCGGTGCACTGGGTGCTGCAGAGACAATAACGGGCGGCAAAGTGCCACCGATTGTAGTAGCCCTTGTGTATGCCCTCATGCCCGCGCTCCTTAAAACTGCTGCAACGATCAAATTGTGGCGGATTTCTGAAGAACTCGACTAATCCACCATACGGCGGAATCCGTACAATTTTCAGATGTTTCAACAAAAGGAGACAGGAGTGGCACGGCATCTTTTTCTAATGGCTTTGGCCCTATTGTGCCTGACCGCCTGCAGCACGACCATGACAGTAGAACAGTTCAAAGATCAGGAACCCCCATTCGTTCTCGAGGACTATTTCACCGGAAAGACCAAAGCGACCGGGCTGTTTGAGGACCGGTTCGGCAATGTCCGCACCCAGTTCACCGTTGATATCAACGGCAGTTTCGACGGCAAGACGCTGACGCTGGATGAAAATTTCCTCTATGCCGACGGCTCAACTGAATTCCGCCGCTGGGAAATCGATAAAGTTGGCCCGAACGCTTACGTAGGCCGTACGGAAATGGCCATCGGTGAGGCCGAGGGTGAGACAGCCGGTAACAGCTTCCACTGGGCATATAAATTCAAGCTGAAGGTGGGTGACGGTTATTGGAACGTGAAGTTCGACGACTGGATGTTCCTGCAAAACGATGGCACGCTTCTGAACAAGGCGACCGTATACCGCTGGGGCTTCAAGATAGGCACCGTATTCCTGAGCTTCCGCCGCGCCGAAGACGCGCAGGTCAGCACGGCAGAGATGGCAGCGGAATAGCCTAATCCTGTCGCATCATTTTACGGGTAGCTGCCAGATAAAGCCTGTCTGGCAGCAGACGCAACAGCTTCATCACAAAAGCAAAGCGGGTTGGGAAAGTGATCTCGAACCCGCTTTTCTCTAGCCCGCGAATGATACGCGCTGCCGCCTTGTCCACCGGCATCAGGAACGGCATCGGAAAGTCATTCAGGTCCGTCAGCGGGGTTTTGACAAAACCGGGGTTGATAAGCCGTATGTCGATGCCGTCCTGCTTCAGTTCTTCCCGAATGCTTTCTGCGAAATTGATCAGCGCCGCCTTTGACGCGCCATAGGCACTGGCACCCGGCAGTCCCCGATATCCCGCAAGCGATGATACCAGCGCCACCTGCCCACGCCCGCGCGTCTGCATGGCAGGCAGCACCACATCAAGGCACTTCAGCACCCCCATATAGTTCACTTGCATCAGGGTTTCGTGCGTCGCCAGATCAAAGCGCCGGGCGGATGTCGGTGTGTGTGTGCCGGCATTCAGCACCGCAAGGTCGGGCGTACCCCATTGGCTCTCAAGCTCCCCGTAAGCAGTTTTCAGCCTTTCAGCGTCACAAACATCAGCCGCCGCCCACTTGTACTCGCCTTCAAGCGCGGCAGCTTCGTCTTCAAGGGCCTCAAGCTTGTCCGCCGACCGGGCCGTGACAAATACCTTGTGGCCAAGCGCCAGATACTGCAGCGCCAGCTCGCGCCCGATGCCGCTGCTGCCACCGGTGATCCAGACAATCATGACGGTACCTCCAGCGTGTTGCGGCAGTCGGTGCAGAGGAATTCGATCAGGCTGCCATCGTCGTGATAGAAAGACATGCCCAGCCAATTGCCCATCACGTCATAACGGGTGTCGATATCCAGATCGCCCCGCACCTGAAGGTCAAACGCGTCTGTGCGCGGTGCTTCCTCTGTCGCCCCGGTTATTTGAACCGCGTTCAGCCTGCCGGTGATGGTATTGAAAAGCGTTTCTGCCGCCACTACGCCAACATTCCAGTGGTTGGTGGTGAAAAAGCTGCTGCCAATGCGCTTTGTGTTGCCGTCCGCGTCCGTGGCGACATAGCCTTCGCCGTCGGCGGCAATCTGTGTGCTGATGAGCTTTCCGTTATCATTCACATCTGTCGTGACACTGACAAGCTGGCCACCGTTCCAGATTTCTTCCGACAGGTAATGGTACCGATAGGCCGTGAAGAACAGGAATTTCACTTTCATCCGGGTTTCAGAAACCACTTGAAGCGTACTGCCCGTGCGCGAAAAACGGATTTCATGATCGCCGATCTTCTTGCCGTTCCTGAGCACATCATAATGGTTCACAGCATCCAGCGCGTGGGCCGCGTGGGTGCCGGCTTGGGTGAATGCCAGCACGAATGCCAAAAGTATGAAGCCAAATCTTACCATTCTATCCTCTTGCCTTTGTGGTCGAAAAAACCGCCAGTGTCCTTGGGCTGCAACCCTGTAATCACACGGAGCATCCGGCCTGCCGCCAACGCGGGCGGCTGCACCTCCAGCCCTGTTTTGGCGAAAGGGCGCGTCAGCGGCGTGTCCACCGTTCCGGGATGCATAGCGGCGCAAACAGCCTCGGGCGCCTTGCGTGCCAACTCTATCGAAGCGGATTTCACTATCTGGTTCAAAGCCGCTTTGGATGCTCGGTAGCTGTACCAGCCACCCAGGCGGTTATCGCCAATGCTGCCAACGCGGGCCGAAAGGCAGATGGCAGCAGACCGCCCCTTCCTGGGCACCAGCGGCAGGAAGTGCTTCAGCACCATCGCAGGGCCGATGGTGTTCAGCTCAAACATCTTCCGCATGGACGCGTGATCCAGCTCGCGCAGGCTTTTCTCCGCCCGGGTCTCAGTCGTTTCAAGCACGCCGGTTGCGACGATCAGAAGCCTGAGCGAAAGGCCCTGCCGCCGGATACTGGCTGCGGCATCCTTGATAGATGTTTCATCAAGAAGGTCTATGGGCTGGTCGCCCGTTCGGGACAAGCCAATCACAGGCCCTGCAGGGTTGACATCTTCAAGGGACGCCAAAAGCGCCCTACCTATGCCGCCAGATGCCCCCACCACCACGGCGGCGTCTGTGCTTTCTATCAGCAGGTGCGACAGGTCATAAGCTGAACTTTCAGGGTATGGGGCACCGTCCATCATGCCGCTGCCTCCGTCTCTTTTTGACTGCCGCCATCCAGGCGTTCCAGGAATGCCTGCGCGGTGCGCAGATAGTCATCCCGCTTTTCCACCGACATCCGGCCCCAGGTGGCATAAGGGTTCCTGAGCCGCGGGTTCTTTGCCAGCACATCACGGTTCCGGTCGAGGAAATCCCAGTAAAGTGCATTGAAAGGGCAAGCGCCGTTGCCGGTTTTCACATCGGCGCGGTAGCGACAGTTTTCGCAATAGTCCGACATGCGGCTGATATAGTTGGCGCTGGCAGCATAGGGTTTGCTGGCCATGATGCCGCCATCGGCAAACTGGCTCATGCCGATGGTGTTGGGCATTTCCACCCATTCAAACGCATCCACATAGACACCCAGATACCATTCATGCACCGCACGCGGGTCCACCCCAGCGAGCATGGCAAAATTGCCAGTGATCATCAGGCGCTGGATATGGTGGGCATAACCGTGCTCAAGCGTCTGCCCGATGACTTCCTTCAAGCAGGCCATATCCGTGTCCGCCGTCCAGTAAAAATCCGGCAGCTTACGTGTCGCCTTCAGGGCATTGAGGCCTTCATACTCCGGCATCTTCAGCCAATAGATGCCGCGCACATATTCACGCCAGCCAATGATCTGGCGAATGAAACCTTCAACAGCGTTAAGGGGGGTATGACCGCCAAGGTAGGCGACTTCCGCGCGCCGACAGACGTCCATCGGGTCCAAGAGGCCGATATTGAGGTAAGGCGACAGAAGCGAATGATAGAGATGCGGCTGACCCTTCAGCATGGCGTCCTGATAGTCGCCAAAGGAGGGAAGCGCATGGTTGATGAAATGGTCAAGACAGGCTTCGGCATCCGCCCGCGTGACCGCATAACCAAAACCCGCGAGCGTGCCGAAGTGGTCGGGGAAACGCTGGTCGACCATCTCCAGCACATCGCGGGTAATGGCATCCGGCTTGAAGGTTTTGAGCGCGGGCATGAACAGGTCATCCTGCGCGGGCTTGCGGTTCTCCGCATCAAAATTCCAGCGCCCACCTGCGGGCTTTTCGCCTTCCATCAGCAGACCGGTCTGGCGCCGCATGTCGCGGTAGAAATACTCCATCCGAAGTTCGCGCCGCCCATCCGCCCAGCGGGCAAAGGCGTCGCGGCTGCACAGGAAGCGATCGTCCGGCAATATGTCGACGGGGATATCCAGGTCTGCCGCCAGTGCCTTTATCATCTCCAGCACACGCCATTCGCCTGGCTCCACGAACACCAGCCTTGATGGATTATGGCGTGCAACGGCGCGGCGAATTTCACCATTGAAATCGCCACTATTATCGGGCGCATCCAGGGAAACATAATCCGTTTGCCAGCCGTCTTTTGTGAGATCGTCAATGAAATGGCGCATGGCGGAAAACAAAAGCGCCAGCTTCTTTTTGTGATGGTTCACGGTCCGTGCTTCGGCGGCCACTTCCATCATCAGAACTCCATCTGAGGCCCGGTCCCCGCTTCGCAGGGAAGCGAGATCAAGACTTAGCTGGTCGCCAAAAACTATCAGTATGTGCCGCATGATGCTCTTTGCCAATCGTGATACATTTCATACGGTCCTAACGGCGCTCCGGATTTACCTTTGTTTGGCTTTGCTCACTCCGTCATTTCTCCTCGCTTTGCTCCGTTGTCTCCGGAACAGCGTTGCAGTTCCTCCGCCCGAACCAGTAGATTAAAATCCGCACCCTTCGTCCAAATAAAAAAGCCAGGGGCCCGATGGACCTCTGGCCTTTTTATTGGTTGCGGGGGTAGGATTAGTCTCGTCGCTCTGCTCCTCGTCAGCTTCGCTAGGAACCTTTGGTAAAACAGACGGTTAGTCTGTTTTACAAGGAACAAAGCCTGGACCCGCTCAACAAAGATTTAAGGCCGACCCCCGTGGTGGGGATCGGCCTTAAATTTGGTTGCGGGGGTAGGATTTGAACCTACGACCTTCAGGTTATGAGCCTGACGAGCTACCGGGCTGCTCCACCCCGCGTCATATGTCTGGGCCTTTGAGGCCCGGTAGCAGCATTTATCTGACGCCTATCGGCGATGCAGAC
>NZ_JBHSCR010000003.1:0-627416 GCF_042651265.1 Kordiimonas lipolytica
GGCCTCCCATGGACAAAATCACTCCCTGCACCTTGTGGCAGATCATGAACTCATACGGAACGTGGGGGAAAATCACCGCTTACATTTTATGCGTCAATTGTTATCCATGGTGATATAGCTTGTGGCTATTTTCACGAATCTAGGGGCTAATCAATTCATCCCTTCCCATCAGGCTTAGGGGCGACGTATTTGATTTCGTATTTCTCCAGTTCTGCTAAGAGATCCTTTATTGATATCTTTTCTGATTTTGAAAAACTGAATTTGTAACTACCCATTTTATCCAGAACCCGGGAAGTGGTCGGTGTAAGCAGGCGCAACCTTGTTGCATCAGACCTGATATTCTCGGCTATTGGCGCCAGCTGAAGAAGGAGCTTTTCGAGCTCTATGTCAGCGTCAATAATTTCTGTTCTTTTCGCATCTCTGGCCTGTTCCGAGGCATCTTCAATTGTAATGGTGTATTCGTTCAGATGCATTGGAAAGTCAGGCGTATTTCTTTTAAGGGTCTGCCAACAGTCTGAACGTTTACAGTATTCGCTTACCATGGCTACATCCGGGGGAGTGTTCTGAATGTGTTGCTTGACCATTTGGGCAGTCTTCTCGAATACAGATACAAGTCTGTCTGGAAGCTCTTGCGATTGCCAAATTTTCAGTAAGTCGAAATTGCGTCTTTGCTGTTCAACATAATGGACAAGGTATGACACTGTGTAAGTCACTGTCTGTGCTTTATTGCCGCGGTCAGCTTTGTACCAATCCGCATTGGCTACTATGTTGTCGACGGAACGAAAAACAATTGCTCGTGCGATAAGTTCCTTAAAAAACAACTCGTTGAAGCTATTTTGATTTTTTTCCCATTCCTTCTGTACATGCTTCATATATTCCATGAAACACTTCTGAGCTCCTCTGCTGACTACATCAGGAGTGCAGGCAAAGGACAGTTCATACTTGGCGATATCGGTTTTGAGCAGGACCTGCTCCTTTGGAAATTCAGAGAGAAAGCGGTTGCGTTCAGACTGTGACATATACAGTTGGGCATTGCGGAACTGACCTCTAGCCCTTTCGTAAAACCACTTAGAACTTGGCCGCCCCGCCTCCACCTGTGGTGTGATGATCCTTTTAGAAAGCCTGTCCATAAAGGAATGGAAGGGATGGCTACTATGGAAGTCGGCTTCACTCACCTTGTTCTGCGTGTTGGAAAAGCGGGATATGTTGGGAACAATTTCCTCGATTTTCTCTGGTGGAATTACTGACAGCTTGAGTTGCACGGAAACCTTACTAAGGTCAGCTTTGTTTAAGTCTTGCGCGTATAATATTGAAGCAGTTGTCTGACCACCATTTACGATCTGAAGATTGGTAAGAGACCTGATTAGTAAGCCGTTCTTCCCATCGTTTACTATGTTGACCTCGGAGGCGGTTGCAGTGAGGCCATTATTGTAAGCAAAAAACATTTCAGGTTTTTTGCTAATAGTTTCCAGGATGCCCTTGTTGACCTTAGTTCTTGCCTGCAAAAATACCCTGACATTCTGCTCTAGTAGTTTTGTGCCATAAGTCTCATAGATCTTTGCCAATAGCTCCCCCGGCATTACGCACAGGTAAGATTCATAGTCCTCTGTACTCCCTGGGGTTTTCAAGGCTGCGAGGCCATTAGATGAAAAGTCTGTCAGATCTATTGTGATAGGTTCAGTTGCAGATCCGGAATCGAGAACCCTCACATACCGCACAAGGTCAAATAGGTTTTTCGTGACAGGAATATCGCCCAGAAGCTCGGTTTCGATCTCTTTTCGTCTAGACGAGACTGCGTTGGTAAAGAGAACTATGCGCACTCTTTTGATAAAAGGAAGGTTAGTTCGTATAAGGTCTGCGAGGTAGAAGTCATCACTGGATTCTTCGAGAGAATCAATAAATGTTGGCGACAGACTATTGCGAAAGAACTGAATGCAGTGACGAAAGAGGCGGTCGGATTCCGCTGCATTAATTGTCTGGATTTCTTCCGACTGCACATAGTGGGTAATGGCAAGGACAAGCTCTCTGTTATTCTTGTTCAGTTCGAATCCATCAACTCTGTATGGCAGGCTGCCGTTGTGCCTTATACTAGTGCTGTTGAGATCTGGCGTATCTCCGGCATTTGCAGCAATTTCACCCAAATACTCTGTAAAAGCTGTAGAAACGAACTCAGCATCCGCATATGCGTTGATCTGAACAGTGTTTTTCAGTTCCAGATACTGTTCTTCAAGTGCTTGGTACATTGAAAACTTCCTCTAGAAAAACCTGTTTGTCCATTAGGAAGCCCGTGCAGGTATTCAGTGAAATTCTATATTTTACGTCAGAAACACCAGCTGTAAGTAATGAAGCTCTGATAGCCGGAAAGTGTTCAGATACATCATAGAACGTTGTTTTGCAGGGAATGTATTTTCTTTGATCGTATTCAGCGGAATAGGCATAACCTGCTTCCAGTAATCTGTGGTGGAGTTCGTCCTGGCATGTGATGTTTTCCGCGCCAACGGATTGGATGATTGTTTCAATCAATTCGTTAAGAGATGTTCCTTCTGTGCCGGTTAGCGCAAAGGTTTGATGGAAAAGAAAAATAGGGCCCGAACAGATATCGAGCTGCTCGGCACTAGATATTTGAACTTTGCGATCGCTGGAATTTTTCTGGGTTTTTACTTCTATAAGTTTGCCCAAAACACTGAAATCCTGTTCTTCCCCGAGAGGTCCTCTCCACGCGGATACCGCGTCAACAGTATTGAGATACTCCATGGCGTAGTGCCTCAGGAAAAATAGCTCTCCAAACAATCCCAGTTGGGCCTGTTCGCTTAAAGTGTCGGTTTTCGCTTTGTGAAGAAGGTCCTGCCAGCGGCGGTATCTCATAAGAATTCGCCGGGCAATGTTGAGGTCAGGTTGGCCACTAATGTCTTTGACGCATTCGATGAGGTTGCGGCAGAGAACCCGAAACAACTCTCGTTCCTCAGTTTCTGTTAGCGTAAATTCGATAACGCTCGTCTGGTTGTCCAGGCAGCTTGCACTTACCTTAATTGCCTGCGTGCTATGGGGTATATCGATCTGATCAGCGTCAAACTGTCCTTCATACTGCATTAAAAGGTTGCCATCCTGGTTTTTACCTCTCCAGAATTTATGGTTGTGTGATCCTTCTAATACCCGCGTTAGGGACGTGCCGTTTTCTTCTGGAGTGTTTATTAGGTCCCATTGGTCACTCATTAGCCTGCCCCCTCTGCCATCATTGCGTCATAGTCATCATCAATATCATCATCCTCGATTTCGGCGTCTTCTAACATCCGGATCCAAACCTTGTTGGCGAGGTAGCTAACGGGTCTGCAAGCTACGTTGGTTCCGGGGAATACAATACTGAACGTAAAATGAAGGTCGCCGTCCGCACTCAGACCAGTATGAGATTCTGACTCATGCAGACTGTCTGCTTTCTGCATGCAATGTAGCATGTGTATAAGCAAAAGAGGCTTTTCCCTTGTGGCGAATATTTCCCCTTCGATGCCGTCCTGTTTTGGAAGGCCCAGGAATATATCTCTCGGGTTCGCAGCCATATTTTTGCCTGTTAGTTTAAACTCTCCCGGTTGACTCCTGATGCCTCGGCATTGATGGCGAATCCTAGGTTTAACGCCAATAAGGTGGGGTGAAAGATCAATTTCCGCATGAGGGTAGTTTCCTGACATTGGCAAGATTACGTCCCAGTCCTTTAGTTCATCCCCAGCTCTGTCGAATATGTAATCATGGACTAGCGAAGTTGCCCTTCGATATTTCCCAAGGTCAAAATGTGAATCTGGTATTTTGAACTCATTCAAATAATCTAGGACTATGGAAACGTCGCAGTTCCAGCGAGCGAATGCACCTGGTCCACTTAAAGTTTCCTGTGGTCGGGAGATATCGCTTAGGAGCCTCGCTGACAGATCCCAATTGTGTTTTCTTACAGCTTCATTGGATTGAAGGAGATAGGCTTGGACATGCTTATTCTCAAAGCTGCGAGAGAACATCAGGTTACTTGCGTCCCTAGACTTGTTGGCTGCAGTTATCAGGATGCCTGTGGGGCTGTTGCGCACTTTTAGCCCAAACTCTAGTGGAGTTCTGCCCTGTTTTTCCATCAATGCGAGTTCATGTCTCAGCTCTTCGATAGAATTATGAATGTGCTTGTAGTGATTATGGGAGGTTACAGGGAGGTAGACCCGGGTAAGCTCTTCATACCCGATTCTATACCCGAACCATCTGGCCATTTGCATAAGCGTATCTGATGCGGACGCATTTCTAAGGATATAACTGACAGATAGCCCCTCTAGCGTCAGGCCACGAGATAGTGCAAGGCCGCCAATGGCAATGACTTTTTGCCCCGGCGCCTTGCTGTAATCAAGGGGGCCGGTTCTCATGTTTACTGTTTGTGGGCGGATAGCGCGCAGCACTGTCTCTATTTCCGGGAGTAGGTCTTCGATGAAAGAGAATTCTTTGCAGTCTTCAACACGACTGAAGCCAGTGTCGTCAGATTTAAACTCGCCGTTGAACGAATTTAGAAGATCTCGTATATGCGGATCCTCGAGCGCTTTCTGACCCTGATTGCCGTTTGTGAACAAGCTGTTTTTCAACTCATCGATATAGTCGGTAACTAAGTTTTCAACCTGTGTTTGAACATCGTTAAACCGACTGACGTTGATCATCATCGTCATGTGACGGTCCCAATGTTCCTTTTTCTTCCTTATGGTACAGGAAAGGATGAACATCCGTATGGCGTGGTACAGTGAAGGTGGTAGTTCGGTTAGATTGGTTTCTTCTCTTTTGTGTTTCAGAGGTAAAATATCTTTGTAGTCCTCGACCTCGACCACTGTATGGTTTAGGGCCCGAGACGGGTCTTCATCGCCAAAAAGCCTAGCCGCACCAACATAGTTTTCTGGAGCCCCCAATGATTTGATGAAGTTTCTGGGAAACAGATCGTCTCCCAGGGCTTCCTGATGGCGCATTTCCTCATCGGATTCATGATCTATGAAAATGTTGGCGAAAGGCGTAGCGGTATATCCAACGTAAGTAGCTTTTTCGAACTTTTCTAACAACTTCCTGATTCCACGGTTAATAGCCGTGAGTTTGTTTTTGTCTTTTGATGTGTTGATAGATGCGTTGTCGGCTTCGTCATCAATGAGCATCATTGGAGCCGAGATTACGCCGCCTCCGACCGATCTATTGAGCCATTTAAGAAGGTGTCCAATGGTGTGAACATTTTTTTTGAGGATAAAGACATGTGCGCCACCATCGCTGAGATTCTGGGTAACCTGAGCTGTCTGGCTATTGAAGTCTCCATCAACGCTGGTCCAGCAAGTCGGGTGAATCTCGATTTCTTTCAGCAGTCCGACGCCTATGGCCTTGTCGGTTCTTGTGGATTTTCCTGTGATGCCTTCTTCAATCCTTTCCTGAGTTTGTGATCGAAGAGAGTTGGTGATGCCGGCGAAAAGGATGAATATCCTGTAACCGGCATCCAGCCCTTTGGCTATAACTCCTGAGTAATTGGTTGTCTTGCCGCTCTGGACATGCCCCATTACCAAGCCGCTACGCCGCCAGGCTCCTTGCGTAAGAGGGTCGCCGCAAAGGTCAATAATCCTATCTGTGTCTTCGTCCAGTCGGTTTAGTACATTCTGGGGAAAACTATGTTTGTGGAGTAGGTATGATCTGAACCTGTCCCAGAACTGGAAGTTGATGCTTTCCTTCCTGAGATGTAGCCAGGGCTCGGAGTCCTTGGTGATTTCAGAACTTTTCTCGCGTACAACCACGAGCATACTTCCAAGTAGTTGCTCCAGTTTTTTGCGGGCGTCTTCATCAAGCTTTGTGATCTTTACTAGCTGGTTAGAGTCGATTGCGCGCCTGATATCTGAGGGATGGGCAATGACAAGCTTGCCGTCAAAGACATTTTTCTGAATAACGGTTGCGATATCTGCTAAAATATCATCCACAATCCAACTCCTTTAGTGCCGCTACTACTATTTCCCGTTTGTCGGAAAAAAAGTCTATTTCACAAATAAGGTCGATCAGATTTCCCGATTTGCCACGGAAATGTTCGACGGCCAGAGGCAAGAGCCTATTAACTAGTGTTGAGACACTGGACCTATCAGGGTCGATCTGAAGAAAATCTTGGTTTTCGGAACCTGCAGCCATCTGGCTTGCAGGAACGCTTTGTTCGATGACCGCTAGAATACTCTCGAATTTCACCCCTTCTTCAGGCGAAAGCGATTCCATAAATGTACCAACCAAGGGGCCAGTGCGATCGATTTCAAAACGCACTCGCCCATTTTTCTGTATCCTTTTCCAAACTGGATGGTCCGATCTATCAGAAAGCCGACTGCCCCGATGGCGATACACTCGTGTTGATTTTGTCCTGACCGAGCGCAATACCTCACGTAGTCTCTTTTTCAGTGCAAGCGGAAGCTTTGCATCGTTTTTATCTATTGAGATTTTCCAAAGCATGTCCATGGTGTTGGGAATATCAATTCGCACTCGGACTAGATCGGAAAGTTCGCCAGGGCGAAAAACACCAAACCAAGTGCCATCTATAATGAGCCGCTTGTTTCTATAAACATAGAACCCTTGGTTTCTGTGTGTGCCTTCTTCACGTTCAGCCTGGGCCATTTCCTCGTTAGATAGCTTCGAGAAATGTGGGATCACGAAGGGAGTAATTTTCATAGAGCCCTCGGCACCCCAATCGATCACTTCAGTAGGCATGGGTTGGGTGGCTGGGTGACTAATGAAAAATGGGTCGCTTGCCGACAGTTTTCGGCCATTAATAGTGATTTTCAGGCGTGCGGAATCCTTCAGGCCTAGATAGCGGTGAAAAACAAGGGACAGCTTCTCTCCGGCTGCTCGAATGAGAAAATTGAAGTCGGACTGCGTGATCTTGCCATTGTCGGAAAGCCTGTCGCACTTTTCCCAAAGAACTAGCGTGCCAGATTTGCCTCTAGCAAGCTGACAATTGTTTGATTCAAGTTCCTCCGAAGCTTCCTGATCATTAAACACTGTCATTGCCCAGTTTTCAATTTTATCTAAGTCCCATGTGGCTCCACAGGCCTTGTTGTTTTTGCGGGTTAATACAGTCAATTTTCGTGCCTGAGATAGGGATGCCGATTTCAGGCCCCAGCCGAATCTGCCAAGGTCGTCGGCATTTCTTTTGTCCTCTGGGTCAAATGCAGCAGGCCGCATCGCCTCTATCAGCTCAGATTCGGACATTCCGTTGCCGTCATCTTCTACGGAGACTATGGGGTGGCCTTCATTAAAGCTGCATTGGATTTTGATCGTTCCTGCTCCAGCCGTTATTGAGTTGTCAATCAAGTCAGAGATTGCTGCAGCCAAGTCATAATTACCAATGGAACGAGCACCGGTCATAAGCGGCTTAGCTTTTGGCGGGTTTTCAATAACCTTGGGCATTCTTTGCTCCAACGATTTGACAGCATTTTACGACAAGAAGTGTCGGTTGCTTCCGTGGCGGTGTGCCCGCAAAGAAATTGGGGCTGGGTAGTCGATCGATTGCAATTAATGAAAGTGCCATGATTTTCTCCCCAATTGAATAGATGCATAGGCCCTCAAGTATTCTGACGACGTTAAGGGCATAAACTGATAGTCTCCACCCGTTCATAAAGGTCTGGGATGAAAGGAGGTCTGATCCGGAACTGGCTGCGCTTTTTGGCCTTCGGCGTAGTGGTCAGGTTTTCGACCTTGATACCGGGGTCGTAATAGATGGATTGTTTGGCCATGGCGGACAGGAACTTTCCAAAATCAGTACCACTGCCCAAAGCTACGGTGTGGCCGTATCGGTATTGAGGTATTTGGCCGGGACCTTTCTCCGACGGGATATAGGCTGCCTGCGCGTGCTTTCGGTTCCATTTCTCAAGAAGGCTGCTGAAATGCCAAATGGCGGCATTCTCCCCACTGTCACCTTGGAGTGTAATCCCCCCGTTGATATCGAAAATTTTCTTAGTGTCAGGGTCATAGCCGGATAGGGTCAGTGTAAGACCTGTGGATGCTTGTCGTTCACCAAACTTGTGAACGCCCCCAAAATTGAACCGGTCCGGTTTGCCGCTTTTGTCGGGGTAGCCAAACTGCCTGATGAATGGAACTATTCCGGATTCCTTGTAGATTCCACCAGTGGGCTCGGGCGTCATGAGGGTAATTGCACCGCCAGACAATGGGTTATCAAGCCTGGCTTTATGCTGCTTGATTTCCCAGCCCAGGAAGTCGGGTTCGTTGTCTCCGTTTGGGGTAACGCCGAGCAGGGCCTCCAGCGTATATCCCCCGCCATTTTGGGCTTTGTAGGGCTGGATGTTTCCAGTACTGTCCAGCTTGCAAGAATTTACCCAGCCCATTTCATGAATTTCGCGCAGCTTGTCGAGTAGTTGCGTTCGAGTGTCTGCGTCGGTCTGTTCCTGGAATACAGTGCTGAAAACACCGTCACTGTCGTAAACTTCAAGCTCACGAGACAATGGATTGTCAGCGCCGACTACATGGCCAATAATGCGCCGGTCGCGAGTAATGCCCAATAACATGATCCGTCCCGGAGCTCTGCTGGTGAGATAGCCTTTGGGGGCAAACTCGGCACCTTTCAGGAAGCCGGACATCCGGACTTCGGGATATTTGGGATACAGGATCAGCTGTGCGCTGGGGGCAGGGAAAAGGCCGCCATTTGCATTCATCCAGAAAAAAGGCAGATCGGCTTTGAAGCGGTCCCGCTTGCTGTCCTTGCGGCTTTCGTCAGCATAGACCTTGCCAAATGGCAGAAGCTGAAGCGCAGAATAGTTTCCGCCGAGATAGATCTGGTTCTTGGAGTTGTCATTCGGTGCGAGGCGCTTGAAGACAAGCGTTCTAACCCCGTGTTCTTTCATCAGGCCGACGACGACATCAAGCCGCGTGAGCTCAGTGAGTTCCAATGCCACTCCCAACCCTTTCCCTGTTGTTCCCTGTGAAACAAGCATAGGGGTTGTCTGATTTCAACCATGAAGTAACTGCACCGATAAGTTCTTCGAACGGATGACGCGTTCGACCCTTTAGCGCGCATTCCCAGATTTCGGCTACTCGCCACCCAAGGTCGTCTAGTTCCTTGCGAACAAGAGTATCTCTCATCCGATTGCTACCAATTTTTTTTTGCCAGAAATCTGTTCTGGTCTTTGGCCATTTGAACAGGTTGCAGTCATGGCCATGCCAGAAGCATCCCTGGACCATGATGACGGCACGGTACTTGGGAAGAAACAGATCGGGCTTGCCGGGAAGGCGCGTGTCATGCAAGCGGAAGCGGAACCCTTCGGCATGAAGTGCTTTTCGGATCAGGATTTCAGGTTTGGTATTTGTACCCCGGATGCCCGACATCATCTGGCTCCGTTTTTCCCGGGATACAATGTCAGCCATTCTTCGATCTATTCCGCAGCGACTTCACTTGGGTGGCTGGTGTTGGCAAGTATTCGTTGGATGTGAGGCAACATATCTTTTGCAATTGCCTCAATCACCGGCACTACAACACTGTTCCCGAATTGCTTGTATGCTCTGGTATCAGAGACAGGGATGATCATTTCGGGTTTTCGCGAGCTGTCGTACCCCATAAGCCGGGCGCACTCACGAGGTGTAAGGCGGCGGGGGTTCTTTCCCTCCTGCTCGATCAGGATTTCACTTCCGTCCTTGTAATACCTTGCAGAAAGGGTGCGGGCAGTGTCATCCGGGCCATTCAGACCAAAGCCAAAACCATTACCAGCTGCCTGGTGCTTCTCCTTGTATGCCTGCAGGTAGGCCCACAATTTGTCTGTCAGGGTATATTTCGGATTCACGTAGGAGGCAGCGTTTGCATTTTCCCGATCATCGCGGAGCAGATAATCATGTGACGCTTCTGGTTCCTCGCCTTCATGGTGAAGAATGGAACCAAGCTTTGGGCCCTTGGTGGGGTCGGCAAACTTGAGTTTGTCAAAGTCGAACCCTGTATCTTCCCTGAAGCCAGCAATGAAGATGCGTTCCCTGTGTTGAGGGACGTAGCCTTTCGCATCGATCACTCTTGTACTGATCGCGTATCCAGCTTCCTTCAACGCACCTTCGATGACACGGAATGTATTGCCCTTGTCGTGAGACTTCAGGTTTTTCACATTTTCCAGAAGGAAGGCAGCCGGACGGTGGTGTTTGATAATTCGCAATACGTCAAAAAAGAGGGTGCCCTGGGTTTCGTCCTCAAATCCATGAGCGCGACCAAGGGCATTCTTTTTGGAAACGCCAGCAATGCTGAAAGGCTGGCAGGGGAAGCCGGCAAGAAGGACATCGTGGGCCGGGATGTCTGCCTCGTCTACCTCGGTAATATCACCGACAATGTGATGGTCGTCATGGAAGTTGGCGCGGTAAGTCCTTTGGGCATAATCATCCCATTCACTTGTAAAGACACACTGACCGCCAACAGCTTCAAATCCGCGACGAATACCGCCGATCCCGGCAAACAGATCGATGAATGTGAAGTCAGGGTGGGGATTGCGGAACTGCTGTTTGTAGGCCAGCTTGTTACGCAGAATCTCATAGCAATGAGCTTTGGGTTCAACTTCACCCTTTTCCCACCTATAGATGGTCTTTACAGTTACCCCCATCAGGTGGGCCGCTTCTTCCACCGACATCGCGTTATGCTCTCGCAATTCCTTAAACGACATCTCCTGCATTTGGCTCTCCCCTGAAGTGTTGCCGCCACCAGGTTTATCGGCGGGACATATTTTGACATTATGGGTTTTATAGTACCCAGTGAATTCTATGTAAAGGCATATTTGTTCACATTATGTTCTTTTTTCTGGGCATTTCAAATGCTCATTTAAGGCCAAAACGGGTCAGCCAGCCACTTCGAGACAATCTCTCTGTTGCTGCGGTCGAGAGAGCCTGCGGCCTCAATCAGGTCAAAATTCCATGAGTTTTTTCCCCACCAAACTGCAGCGAAAAATTTTGCCATAATCTGTTCTCCTCGTGACATGTAGCCTATTGCATCGGATAACTCGTCAGCCTTCATGCTACCTTCCGAAAAATCCCAAAACTCAAAAAGCTCCGGGCAAGAACTGAGTAGTTTGGCGAACCTCTGATGTCCTTTTGTGAGGTAGTGCTTTGATTGCATGTTTGTTCCTGTCTTTTGTTGATATTAGATGATCGAGGCAATCGCATATACACACAACGCTACTGCGTAGCAGGATAAAAAGCCTTTTGATAACAGTGGGTTAGAGTCTGTTTGTGGGCTGATATCACAGTGATAACCACTTGATCTAAATGGACATTTTTATTCCGCTTTGAGGCTTCGGTGGCGGCTTTCTTTTCGCTGGTAAGCGCCGGGCCTTCATTTTGTTCGAGAAGGCAAAGGCCGCCTCGGTGATCTGTTGCATGAAACTGGATTGAGGTGCCAAGTCAACAGCGTGACGTGGTTTTGGCTGCAGGCTTTTCATCACCTGCATTTCGAGTGCCTCGCGGTTATCCGTATAGACATGAGCTCTGGAACGCGCCCGACTGACCTGGACGTATAGCGACTGTGCCGTGTTCATATGGGCCTTCTGACTGCTGGCTACCACATGCACCTCATCCACGGTTTTACCTTGGGCGGAATAGGTGGTCGAGGCCCAGGCATAGTCTATGTGGCGCATAGATGCTTGGTCTCGGTTCATGACTAGTATTTCGCCGTTCTGCTTTCGCAGGCGAACTGTTTTATCGCCAACCTCTAGCACCTGGCATTGCGTACCGTTCATGATGCCGTGCCGGGGAAAGTTCCGTGTGAAGCGGATTTCGTCACCCTGAGCCAACTCGATTTGATCATGCTGGAAGACATCAATGGCGCCCTTCGCGTTGCCCGCGACGAGGTCAGGCCGCCAGGTCTTGATGTCGTACCCGACCCGCAGCCGGACACTGCCGTCCTGCTGATTGACTTGCAGCACCTTGGCATAGGTGCCGCGATCCACTCCAAGCCGGGCGTATCGCTTGTTGAAAAGCACGACGTCCCCAGCTTCATAAAAGTTGGCGTCTCGTAGTTGGCTAACTGACATATTCTTGGAGGTGAGATGCGGCAGCATGACGCTGTCACCAGAAAGCTCGCCAATATATTGCTTGTGGGCGCGGACAATACTGTTCACCAAATGCCGCTCAACCCGAGTTTGTGTCAGGATCAACGATCTTTGTCGTTTATCCAGGGGCTGGTTTAGCCATGTTTGCGCAGCAAGGTAACACAGGTCTTGTTCGTCATTTTCCACGATGTCCGGTCCGAGCTTCTGGAACGCGGCAGCAATATCCTTCTTGATGGTGTCGATAACCGCACCTTTCAGGACCTCATTTTTCTGGCGCCTGATGGTTCGCACCTTCGCGCATTCCATACCAGCTCTTTGCAGCAACTCAAAAGGGCGACCTGCTTCGACCGCATTCAATTGCTCCCTGTCGCCAACCAATACGATGCGGGCGATCTGCAGCTTTTTCTGCAGTTCAAACAGGTCCGCCACCTGGTTGCTCGATAGCATACTGGCTTCATCGATAAGCAGGATCGATCCTGCAAACGCCGCCCGCGCGTTTTCTAATGCTGGTGTGCCTTCATCCAGCTTGCCATATTTGGTCAGAAAGAATTGCACCGTGTTCGCTGGTATCTGGGTCTCAGCTTGCAGAAGCTTTGCCGCCTGTGTTGAGGGCGCGAGGGCAATGAGGCGCTGTCGTTTCTGTGCCGCAAGGCGCAGTACCGCCGAGAGCAAGGTGGTTTTGCCAGTCCCCGCATACCCCTGAATACCGACCACCCGCGACGATGAGGCGAGCACCTGTGCGACGGCCTGCAGTTGGTCCCTATCCAACGCCACGTCACGCACTGCCCGGGAGATTTCCAGCTCGGAATAAACTGGAGCTATTTTGCTACGTCCGTCTTTCTCATGGTCGAGCAAGGATGCTTCCAGTGCCTGCATGGCAGGTGTAGTCAGGAAATCGCCGTTCTCAGGTGCCGTCAGAATTGCGCCTTCTGCAATGGCCTGTTCGATGGCGTCTAGGACGAGAGAGCCAGCAATGTAGCCTCTAGCTCGTTTCAGGCACTCGACCGTCAAATGGCGTTTTTCAAAGACAGCGGCCATCTGTGAAAGGTGGCTCACAGCCTGGTCAATGATTGCTCTCGGACACACCGACGCTTTCACCGGTTCAATGTCTCGTAGAGCGTAGGCGTGATGAGGTAAAAATCCATGTTGTTCGGCCCGTACTAGCCAAGTTCGCTTTAGTTCTTTCCGGTCGATATTTTTCGGCTTTGCAGCTCGGGTGAACAGGGCGGCAAGGTCGGCCCGTCTGTGCGAGCTTTTCCCCGTCTCCTTGAGCTGTTCTAGGATTTCAGCACGGCGGGTCGAAAACTCTTCTGTAACATTTTGAGGGACACCCACAATCTCAAAGGTTCCTTTGCCCATGTCCCATCGGGTTTGGTAGCCAAGCTCGTGCAGGCGCCGGGCAAACTCATTTTGGTACAATGTCCCTGCCGCCAGTTTGTGCAGGAAAAGTCTATGAGTCTCTAGCGCCCGCACGCGACCCGAACTGTCTTCGGTTTGCTGCAGCAACAGGCAATGCGTATGCAACTGTGGTTCCAGAGCGCGATTTTCATGATGCTCGAATGTAGCAAATAGCGCCCGGCATGATTGCTGCAAAGTCTGGCGCTTTTCCGACCTGTCATAAATGCGGTGCGTAAGACAATTCTGCTCGATATAAGCCAGAGCGGCCCTTACGGCCTCCTGGTGGGCATGCCTAATTTCGTCGCGGTCAAACGCTAGCGCCAAAATGCTGGTGCTCTTAGGGGCAGAAAAGACAATGTCAAAGCCTAGTACGGGTTTGCCGCGGACATCCGATGTCGCATTTTGGGCCACCTGGTCTGCAAAGCAGGATTGGTTTATTGGTCCGATCAGCTTTCTTGTTCGAGCTAATTCACCGAACCAAGCTGAGTCCCTCACTGTGTCGTCATTGACATAATAGTTATCCTCGGCGAGGTAAGCGAACACCTCGCCGTCGTGAATTTTTCGAATATTTCCGATCATTTGGATACCCTTTTGCAGATCAAGCCTTTGACTCATCGGAGCTACCGTAGTTCCCAAATGAAAAGTGTCCGCGTCGCGACAGCTGAATGTCGTGTGTGTGCAGGATTTGTTGAAGTTGGACTAGGTTGTGGTCGATTACCTCAGAGCTGTGTTTTAGGTCGGTCACAACTTTCTCTAGTTCGCCAAAAAAATGGGAAAGGTCACCGCGTCCGGCTTTGTACTCGTCGTGCAGCTTTCTTGTGCTTGCAATTAGGGTGTGAATTTGACCGTCGCGAGCCTCCATGTAGCTTTTGATGCCTTCGAGATCGTCAGCGAACGCGGCTGCCGATGTAAACTGTTTATCGAGCAACTGAATGCCCGCGAGTGTCTTCTGAAACTTATTTGCAATCGCTTGAAACTCATCAATTTTTCCTTGTTGCAGCAATGCAATTATCCCATGCGGTATTGCACAGGCGAGACAAATGAGAATGAAGGGCAATACATTAAGCGTCATAATACTTCTCCACGACCTTTCGGGATGCCATTTTGATTTCTTCCAGCAATTGGGGGGCGACATTGTTTCCCAAGGTTGCTTCCAGCAAGAACAGCGTTGTCTGACATGTACGCAACGTCGCTTGCGCGATGCGCTCACCTCTCGATCCATAGACCTGTATGGATAGAGCTTGAAGTATCCATTTGTTGCGACTTAACCCGGCTTCTTTAGCCGAGCGATCGAGAAGGTTTAAAAAACGGCGGTCAGTGCGAAAAATTACTTGTGTCCGTCGTCAGAACATTTGAGACAGGTTATCTCCATTGATCAGGAGGATTGGTCTCAGGTTTGTGTTTCAGTTTAGGCAGCTTGCATCTGGTGAAGCAAGCGTCTTTGCCTGATGGTGTTTTCTTTGATTTTTCTCCTTTTCTCCAGAATGGCTTGTCCCCTGCCGAAGTAGACATCGGCAGGCGTCAGATTGTTCAGGCTTTCATGATACCTATGATGGTTATAGTGCTTGATGAAGCTGGCGATCTGCCGCTTGAGATCACCTGGCAGATAGTAGTTCTCAAGCAGAAGTCGGTTCTTCAACGTCTGGTGCCAGCGTTCGATCTTTCCCTGCGTCTGCGGATGATAGGGTGCGCCGCGCACATGGCTCATCTTCTGGCTTTCCAGGAAGTGAGCCAATTCCTCCGCCACATAAGACGAACCGTTGTCACTGAGAAGTCTCGGTCTATGGCTGACCTTCGCGCTGTCACAGCCTGACGCCTTCAGGGCCAGCTTGAGCGTGTCTTTCACATCCTCGGCCTTCATGGTCGTGCACAGCTTCCAGGCGATCACATGGCGGCTGTAATCATCCAGGATGGTGGACAGATACATCCAGCCCCAGCCAATGACCTTCAGGTATGTAAAGTCCGTCTGCCACATCTGATTGGGTGCTGTTGTCTTGTCCCGGAATTCATCAGCCGCCCGGATCACCACCCAGTTGGGGCTGGTGATCAAATCCTGTTCTTTCAGCATGCGGTATACACTAGCCTCAGAGACAAAATATCTCTGCGTGTCAGTGAAGCGTACTGCCAGTTCGCGGGGTGACAGATCAGGCTGTTCAAGCGCCATGTCGGTGACTTGCTGCCGAACCTTTTCTGGTATGCGGTTCCAGACCTTGCCTGGCACAGATGGCTTGTCGTCCAGCGCGTCTGGGCCGTCCGTCTCCAGCTTGTCCAGCCAGCGATAGAATGTTGGGCGCGATACGCCCAACATCTCCAGTGTTTGCTTGACCGGCAGGTGGCTCTCGCCCACTAACCGGATGATCTCACGCTTCTCAGCACCCGCATACCTCATGCGGGGTCTTCCCCATCCCCGATCATGCTTTTTTTGAGCAGGCGGTTCTCCAGCATCTGCTCCGCCAGCGCTTCCTTGAGGTCGCGTGTCTCGCGCTTCAGGGTTTTGACCTCGTCGGTCGTGGCCGCGCGTTCAGTGTCGCCTGCAAGGCGCTTCTTGCCAGCCTCCAGGAACTCTTTCGACCAACTATAATAGAGGCTTTGGGCGATACCTTCCCGACGGCACAGCTCCGCGATGCTGCCCTCCCCGCGCAGGCCTTCGATCACAATGCGGATCTTCTCTTCAGCGTTGAACTTGCGCCGGTTGGCGCGGCGGATGTCTTTGACCGCCTTTTCGGCGCCGCTTTTTGAACTTGCTGATTTTGCTCTCATCTTCATTCCTTACGTCATTACGATGAGACCAAAATCCTCCTTTAACAATATCTCAAATCTGTCTCATAGGCGCTGATGGGGAACAGGTGAGTTTTCTGGATATGCGTAAATTGCAATTAAGTATGATTTTTTTGAGTTGGTGTGAAGATTTTCTACGGATAAGAATCGAAAATTCTTATCGCTTGGGTCTTTTGGTGGCGCTCAGCGGCCTGCTGTTTTTCAGGGCTCTCGGGTTTGGGAAGTGGGGGAGGGCGGTGTTCACCCTCCCCCGCCATTAGGCTTTTCAGGGATAGGGGAAGCCTAAAGGGGAAGCCCGATGTAGTTTTCTGCGATGCTTGTCTGGGCCGCTTTCGATTGGGCGATATAGTCCAATTCGGCCACCTGCATGCGCCGGTCAAAGCCGCCAGCGTCCGGGAAGCGGTGCATCAGCATGGTCAGCGACCATGAGAAGCGCTCTGATTTCCAGATGCGGGCGAGGGCGGTTTCGGAATAGCTGTCGATGCCGCTGTCGTCGCCGTTCTTGAAATGCTGGATCAGGGCGCGAGACAAGTAGGCCACATCCGATGAGGCCAGATTGAGGCCCTTGGCGCCAGTTGGCGGCACCACGTGGGCCGCGTCGCCCGCCAGGAAAAGGCTGCCGTACCGGAGCTGATCAAACACGAAGGATCTCAGCGGCGCGATGGACTTCTCAATCGCCGGGCCGCGTGTGATGTTGGCAGCGGCTTCGGGCCCCAGCCGCACGGCCAGTTCGTCCCACAGCTTGTCATCGGGCCAGTCCTCCAGCGTTTCGGTCAGCGGAATCTGGATGTAATAGCGGCTGCGGGTCTTGGACCGCATGGAGGCCAGCGCGAAGCCGTTTTCGTGGCTGGCGTAGATCAGCTCTTCATTACAGGGCGGCACATCGGCCAGAATGCCAAGCCAGCCGAAGGGGTAGACTTTTTCGTGTTCCACGCCGAAGTCTTTCGGGAAGGCCTTCCTTGACGGGCCGTGGAAGCCGTCACACCCGGCGATGAAGCGCGCGTCCAGGCGCTCTTCCTTGCCGCCTTTGGTGTAAGTGACATAGGGGCTGTCACTGTTCACATCGTGCAGTTCGACGCCTTCGGCTTCATAGATGATATCGAGGCCGCGTTCTGGGGCGGCGTCCATCAGGTCTTTCGTCAGTTCTGTCTGGCCGTAGACCATGACCGATTGCCCGGTAAGGCCCTTCAGATCGATCCGGATGTTGCGTTCGCCGTCGGCCAGCAGGAAACCGTCGTGCGGCAGGCCTTCTGCGTGCATGCGTTCGCCCAGGCCCAGTTCATCCATCAGTGAGACAGAAACCTGTTCCAGAATGCCTGCCCGGATGCGGGAGAGTACGCGCTCGGCGGACCGGTGTTCAAGGACGACGGCATTAATGCCGGCTTTTCGGAGCGAATGGCCAAGCAGCAAGCCTGCGGGCCCAGCGCCAATGATGGCTACATCTGTTTTCATGGTCTTCCCTTTGTCAGTATTAGGTCGGTATTGGATTGTTCCAGGTGGTTTTTCAGGCTGCGTCCGGATTTTCCAGAAGCAGCACGCCTGCGCCGGTGTTTGAAATGGGCGCGTGATAATGTTTGTGCAGCGCATTTACTTTGGCGGGTAGCGCCCCGCGCATCACCAGCCACATGATCACTTCAATGCCTTCGGTACCGGCTTTCTCAATGATTTCGCTGTGGCTCTGCCGCGCCAGCCAATCCGGGTCGCTGATGATGTGCTCCATGCACTCAAGGTCATAATCCACATCGATGATGCCCGCGCGTTCGCCCTGCAGCTGGTGCGACAGGCCGCCCGTGCCGATGATCACAACCTTTTTGTCCTCAGGATACGATGCAATGGCTTTGCCGAGCGCTCTCCCCAGGTCAAGACAGCGCTTGGCGGACGGAAGCGGCTGAATAACCGTGTTCACGGCCAGCGGGATAACCTTCACGGGCCAATGGCCTAGGTGCCGCCACATCAGCCCCATGGGTACCACAAGGCCGTGGTCCACCAGCATTTCCTGGCAGGTTGTGATGTCGAATTCCTGTTCCACCAGCGAGTTGGCAAGGTGCCAGGAAAACTCCTCGTCGCCTTCAAAGTTGGTGGATGAGGGCAGGCCCCAGCCTTCGTCAGCATTCTCATATGTTTTGGCGCAGCCCAGTGCGAACGTGGGCACTTTATCAAGGAAGAAGTTCAGGCCGTGGTCATTATACACAACAATGGCGATGTCCGGTTGCTTCTCAGCCAGCCACTCTTTCACCGGCTCATAGCCGTCGAAAAAGCGTTTCCAATATGGGTCCTGTTCCAGCTTGTTTGCCATCGCGTTGCCGATGGCGGGGATGTGCGATGTGGTGATGCCGCCAATCAGCTTAGCCATGCCAGTATCCTTCCCGTTCCTCTAGCTTGTCCTGAAAGCCTTCGCTTTGATCCAAGAGGTGCTGCTTGAAGGCGTCTGTGGGGATGTTGTGGAAGGCGGCGCCAACGTCCTGAACCGAGAAACCGGCAGGAACAGCAAGCTTGGCCATATAATAGATGTTGCCGCCCTGGCGCAGCAGTTCAAGGAAGTCACCCTTGAGGAGCGCGTCTTTCTGGTTGGCGGGCAGGCCGTATTTGTCAGCATAAGCTGCCGGGTCTGCTTCATAGGCTTTGCGGTTTTCCTCCCGGTTGAAGGAAAAGAGCATTTTGTTCAGCTCATAGGCGTTCGCCGACCGTTTGCCGTCGAACACATAGGTGCCGGGTATCTTGTGATATGGCTTTTCTTCCCATGCCATGGTGGCTTCTCCCGCATTTCCAATGAGCGGAAAGTGTAAGGGAGCGGGGGGCTGGTATGAAATTCACTATCGACCCGCAATCTTGTACTTTTGGGCCAAAGTGATTGGTTTTTTGCCAAATAAGGCAGTGATGTTTGTACTAAGGGGCCAGTTTATTGATTCTGGAATGTTTCCCGGTCATGGGATTCGCGGTACTGGCCGGGTGCCATGCCCGTGGCTTTCTTGAAAGCGCGGGAGAAATAGGCGGGGTCTTTGAAGCCAAGGGTGTAGGCAACCTGGTCGGCGGGCTGGCGGGTATAGATCAAGAGGCGCTTGGCTTCGTTGATCAGTCGGGCCTGTATGAGCGCCTTTGCGCTTGAATGCATGCCGCCCCGGCACATTCGGTTCAGCGTGGACTTGGATGTATTCAGCTTTTCGGCGTAATCAGTGACCGTCCAGTGTTCCTGATAGTGTTCATCAACAAGCTGCTTGAAGCGGGCAAGGATACGGGTGTCCGAATGGGAGCCGGCGGCTTCAAGATGCTGGGTGTCAAGGTGTCGCCGCAAGGTCAGGAGAAGCAGGCTAAAGAGAAGCCTGAGGCTTTGGGACCGCCCCCCAGCCGCACCTTTGAATTCCTGGCGAATTTGCTGAATATAAAGCTTCAGGTCCGCCACACTCGTGTTGTCCTGATCAAGCGATGTGATGATCGGTGTCTCTATGATCGGGCGCAAAAAGTGCAAGGATTTTTCATATTCGCCGCCACTCAGGGCGCTTTCCCTGATCGAAATCACAACCCCTTCGCTGCCGGGGCCGAATTCGAACCCATGCACCGTGCCCACTGGCATGGTGATGATGGTGATCCCTTCCGTCGTGTGCTGGTCAGTTTCCAGATGAACGACAGTTTTCCCCTTGAAAATACAGATGATTTGGAAAAGCTGCGTGTGCCGATGCGGCTTGATCAGCCAGCCGTCTTCCCGGCTTCTATCTTCAATGAATTCCACATGAATGTCGTCCGCGCTTTCGGCGTCCGGCGTTTCGCCGTAAAGGCTGTACCAGGGGATTTGGCTGACATTCATGGTCATTGGAATTGGCCCAAGGTTGCAATCATTGATCTATAAGTACAATACCGCAGCATGGTGGTAAAGGGGCGCGCGCAGGATTGCTATGGCGCGAAGATGCTATTAGGGTGTCCCTCAGTAGTCCGGAGAGAGAAACCATGGAACAGTCCAGATCACGCCAACAGGTAAAGGCCATCATGCGCTTGCGCGAGCTTGTGATCTCTGGCCATTTCAAGCCCGGCGAGCGTATTTCCGAGCTGGCGATGGTGGATGTTCTGGGGATTTCCCGCACGCCCGTGCGCCTTGCACTGGGGCAACTTGCCTATGAAGGCCTGTTGAAGCCGCTGTCGCGCGGTGGGTTTGTGGTCAGCGACTTTTCCGTCGACGATATTTTCGACGCGATTGAGATCAGGGGCACGCTCGAAGGCACTGCGGCCCGCATGGCTGCAGAACGGCTGGGGAGCAAGTCTGAGGCAGACCCCCTGCGCAGGATTTACGCCCGGATCGAAGAGGTGGTCCGCCACGGGGGCGATGAAGACGAAATTTTTGAACAGTATGTGGAGCTGAACGAACAGTTCCATGATGAGATGCTGAAGCTGGCCAAGTGCCCGATGCTGGAACGCAGCCTGTCCCAGATTACGGCGCTGCCGTTTGCCTCGCCGAACGCTTTTGTGAAGGTGCAGGTGGAGCGCGAGCGCAAGTTCGACATCCTCTTGAACGCCCAATACCAGCACGCAGCGCTTATTGAGGCGATAGAACAGCGGGACGGCGGAAGGGCCTTTGCCATGGGGCAGGAACACGCCCGTCTTGCTGCCGCCAACCTCAGGTCCGCGATGAAGCAGGAAGACCTGTTCGCGAAAATCCCGGGCGCGCAGCTTGTGCGCCGCGGCAAGGATTAGCGGCGCTACCTGTTGCTGATTTTGAGGTGCTAGTCCTCGAACACCACAGTTTTTGAACCGTTGACCAGCACCCTGTCTGTCAGGAAATAATGCACCGCGCGGGCAAGTGTTCGCCTTTCCACGTCACGTCCTTTGCGCACCAGGTCATCTGGTTTGTCCCGGTGGCTGACGGCTTCGACATCCTGCGCGATAATGGGGCCTTCATCCAGATCTGCGGTCACGAAGTGGGCGGTGGCACCAATCATCTTCACGCCGCGCGAATGCGCCTGGTGATAAGGCTTGGCGCCCTTGAAGCCCGGCAGGAAGCTATGGTGGATGTTGATGCAGCGGCCTTCCAGATAGCGCGAGAAGTCATCGGACAGGATTTGCATATAGCGCGCCAGCACAATCAGCTCCGCGCCTGTTTCCTCGATGATCGCCTTGATCTGTGCTTCCTGCTGCGGCTTGGTTTCCTTTGTGATCGGCAGATGGTGATAGGGTATGTCGCCGATGGTTGTCAGGTTCAGGGCCTCCTGCGGGTGGTTTGAAATGACACCCACAACATCCGTATCCAGTTCGCCAATGCGCACGCGGTACAGCAGATCGCCCAAACAGTGGTCGAACTTGGAGACCAGCATCAGGGTTTTCTTCCGCTCCCGGCTGTCGCTCAGGCGCCAGTCCATGCCGAACTTGTCGGCCACGCCTTCCATATCCTGCCGGATGGACCCGACATCGTCGCTCTTGCCTTCAGGCAGGTTGAACTGAACGCGCATGAAGAACTGGCCTGTTTCCTCATCGTCAAATTGCTGGGCTTCCAGAATGTTGGCGCCGGCCTGGAAAAGGAGCGTGGACACATCCGCCACGATCCCTGGGCGGTTCTTGCAGGAGAGTGTCAGGACAAAAAACGGGTTCATTGAGAGGCTCCTTTTGCTTGCATAATCATAAGCGCTGACACAGAGAAAGGCAAAATTGCATGCAAAATCAACAAAAAAATAGAAAATATGCCGATTTAAATAGTTATTGACATATAATTGCATGCAATATAGGACAGTAGCGTAGCTTGCGTGTGGGCTGGCCGCGTGATCGAACGCGAATGTCTTCCAGTTTGCATGCAATTCCAGAGATGAGGAGGAAAGTCGGATGAGTAAAAGTAATTTGGAACAGGTGCTTGCGGGCGCTGGAAATACAGTTGATATGCTGCGCAATTCGCAGATTGGTGCCTATGTTTATCCGGTAGTTCCTACCGAATTTTCGAACTGGCGCGATGAACAGCGCGCCTGGCGCGACAAGGCAGTGCTTTTTGACCAGTCCCACCATATGGTGGACCTGTTCATCAACGGCCCGGACGCGGTGAAGCTTGTATCCGACCTTGCGATCAACACCTTCAATAACTTTCCGGTTGGCCGCGCGAAGCAGTTCGTGCCTTGCAGCTATGACGGCCATGTGATTGGCGACGGCATCCTGTTCCACCTGGAAGAAAACCATCTGGTGTTTGTTGGCCGCGCGCCTTCGGCAAACTGGATTCAGTTCCATGCTGAAACCGGCGGTTATGACGTAGAGATCATTTATGATGACCGCTCCCCATCCATGCCGATGGGTCGCCCGGTTGTTCGCAAGAACTACCGCTTCCAGATTCAGGGCCCGAACGCCTGGCAGGTGATTGAAAAGCTGAACGGCGGCCCAATGCCTGAGCTGAAGTTCTTCCATATGGGCACCATGAATATCGGCGGACGCAAGGTTAGCGCACTTCGCCACGGCATGGCAGGCGCTCCCGGTCTGGAGATTTGGGGCCCTTATGACGAATATCTGGAAATCCGTGACACCATCATGGAAGCGGGCCGTGAATTTGGCCTGACGCTGGTTGGCTCCCGTACTTATGCGACCAACACGCTCGAATCAGGCTGGATCCCGTCACCGCTGCCTGCGATCTACACAGGCGACAAGATGAAAGCCTACCGCGAGTGGCTCCCGGCCAACAGCTATGAGGCCATGGGCTCCATCGGCGGCAGCTTCGTGTCCGACAATATCGAAGACTATTACATGACGCCGTTTGAACTGGGCTATGGTCCGTTCATCAAGTTCGACCACGACTTTATCGGTCGTGAAGCGCTTGAGAAAATGGATGGCGACAGCCAGCGCCGCAAGGTGACCCTGGCCTGGAACGGTGAAGATGTTGCGAAACTGTTCGCGTCCTACTTCACGGGCGAAGAAAACTATAAGTTCTTCGACCTGCCGCTCGCGAACTATGCGTCCTCCAACTATGACGCCGTGACCCATGGCGGACATGATGTTGGCCTGTCCATGTTCACAGGCTATAGCGCAAACGAGCGTACTGTACTGTCGCTCGCGACCGTTGATCCGCGCGTCGAGATCGGCCAGGAAGTCAAGGTCCTGTGGGGCGAGCCAGATGGCGGCACCAATAAGCCGACGGTTGAAAAGCACAAGCAGCTTGAAATCCGTGCGGTTGTCAGCCCTGTGCCATATTCCAAGGTCGCGCGCGAAACTTACGCGGCCGGTTGGCGGACCGGTGATGCATGATCTGCATGCTCAAGGGGCTAGGGTCATGACGTTCAAGGCAGATGGCAGCAAAACGGCGCTTGCGCAGGTGCTGAAGGATTATTCAGCCGAAGTGACAGCGCCAGACCGCAAGTCGCTCGATGCTGCAGCTGATCTGATGGATCCAGGGTCGCGGGTTTATATCGCGTCCCTGCCCACGGATACCGCAGACCGGCTGGTATCGGCCGCCAAGCATCTGACCGATGCCGGGCTGGTGCCGGTGCCGCATATCGTGGCCCGCAACATTGAAAGCCTTGAAGCGCTCGAAAATCTGCTAAAGCGCCTGTCATCTGAGGCAGGCGTGGACCGCGCTCTTGTTCTGGGCGGTGACCGCGACAAGCCTGCTGGCAGCCTTGACTGCAGCCTGCAGATCATCAACTCCGGCCTTCTGGAAAAATACGGCATCACCAAGATCGCGCTTGGGACCTACCCTGAGGGACATCCGCGTGTGGCCGATGAAGTGCTGGATCAAGCGCTTCTGGATAAGGTGCAGGCGGCTAGGGATCATGGCCTTGAGTGTGTGTTGATCAGCCAGGTCTGTTTTGACCCGGAGCCTGTTGTGCGCCACATCCGGCGCTTGCGGGCCATGGGCATCAAGGAACGCATCCGCGTTGGTGTTGCGGGCCCCGCGAAGCGGACAACGCTCCTTAAATACGCGGTGATCTGCGGCGTTGGCGCATCGATGCGGGCGCTGAAGGAACGTCAGCAGCTTGCAAAGAACCTCGCGTCTGGTGAAACGCCGGAGAAAATTTTGACAGCACTTTCAGAAGCTCAGGCGGCAGAGCCCAGCCTGAACATCTGGG
Source organism: Kordiimonas lipolytica (assembly GCF_042651265.1). Classification (GTDB taxonomy): domain Bacteria; phylum Pseudomonadota; class Alphaproteobacteria; order Sphingomonadales; family Kordiimonadaceae; genus Kordiimonas; species Kordiimonas lipolytica. The sequence continues at coordinate 24,236 of NZ_JBHSCR010000003.1, forward strand.
GCATCCATTTTTTCACCTTCGCTGCCTTTTCGGGCACAATCAATTTCGTCAAGGATATGGCAACCTGCTAACGTGCGGGTGAACCCCCGGAAGCCGGCAGGCTGTCTAGTCTGCCGGCGACCATAAGTGCCCAAGCGCCAGCATGAAGGGCTCGCGCAGGTTTTCCGGTATTTTGTCCAGAATGCTGCGTTCGTGTTCTTCAACAATTGTCATGACCTGTGCGGTGAGCTTCTCGCCCTCAGGTGTCAGTTCAAGCCCGTGAGACCGCCCGTCCAGGGGCTTACGAACGATGAGAGTGCGTTCTTCGAGGCGCGCAATCAGCGGTGCGATATTTGCCCGGGCGATATCCAGTGCTTTGCAGATAGCGCTTTGCCTGACGCCGGGGTTGGACACAATAACCAGAAGGACCGTAGCGTCGCTGATCCGTAAATCCAGGTCTGCAAGCCGTGAAGACAGGTCAGACATGGACATGGTTGATGCCCGCCTGAGGGCGTAGCCGGGATACTTTCGAAGTGGGTCAAATACCAATGGACTCTCTTCCGCGGATAGGTATATGGTTCGGCAAATGCTATATTATATAGCAATGTTGGTTGCAAGCATATGCTGCCTGGTCAGCGCGCCTGCATGGCAGGACGAAAACCTTTGGGAACAAGTGGGAAGCAGTTTTCAGCGGGTCAGGACCAGCGGCACACCATGCAGCAGGGAGGGAATGAATGAGTACCACGGGTAAAATTATGGATCCGGCCCAGATATTGGATCGGGCGCCAATGAATGGCTTTCAGATCATGGCGGTGACCATCTGCATTCTGTTGAATGCGCTGGATGGCTTTGATGTGCTTGCAATCAGCTTCGCGTCGCCGGGGATTGCCGCCGAATGGTCGATCAGCCGGGCTGAGCTCGGCGTCGTGTTGGCGATGGAGCTGTTCGGCATGGCGATCGGCTCGATCACACTGGGCGGTTTGGCTGACAGGTTCGGCAGGCGCCCGACGATCCTCTTGTGTCTCGTGCTCATGACCATCGGTATGTATCTGGCGTCTCTGGCGTCATCTGTGAATGAGCTGCTGGTGATCCGCTTTGCCACAGGGCTGGGCATCGGCGGCATGCTGGCCTCCACGAACGCCATGGTTGCCGAATTTTCCAATGCCAAGAGGCGGAACCTTGCCGTGATCCTGATGGCTGCGGGGTATCCCCTGGGGGCAATTGCCGGTGGGTCCGTCGCCACAATGCTGCTGGAACAGTTTGACTGGCGTGCAATTTTTGTATTTGGCGCCATTGTAACGGGCGCCTTCCTGCTGATTGTCTGGTTCCTTCTGCCGGAATCCATTGGCTACCTCAGCCATAAACAACCGGCCGGGGCCCTTGAGAAGATCAACAAGACGCTGAAGAAAATGGGGCACGAGGCCGTTTCCGCCTTGCCCGCCCTTCTGCCAGAGGGGAAAAGCAACAGCTACAAGGTGCTGTTCACGGACAAGTTCCGCCGCCTCACGCTTTTGCTGATCATCGGCTATTTCACCCACATCATGACCTTCTATTATATCCTGAAATGGATTCCCAAGATCGTCGTGGATATGGGGTATGAGGCGTCTCTCGCCGGTTCAGTTCTTGTTTGGGCCAATGTGGGCGGCGCAACCGGGGCGCTTGTTCTTGGTCTGATTGCTAGCGGCGAAAGGCTGCGCAAGTCGCTTATCGGCGTGCTTGTGCTGTCGTTTGTGATGATCTGTGTCTTCGGGCTTGGGCAGGAAAGCATTCCAACCCTGTCTGCAGTCGCGGCCATGACCGGCTTCTTCACCAACGCGGGCGTGGTTGGCTTCTATGCCCTGATAGCCAGCAGCTTCCCGGCTGAAGTTCGGGCCAGTGGTACTGGCATCGTGATTGGCATCGGGCGCGGCGGTGCGGCGCTTGGGCCCGTCATCGCGGGCCTTCTGTTCAGCGCGGGCCATGGCCTTATGACCGTATCCATCGTGATGGGGATTGGCGCACTGTTGGCTGCGGGTGTAATATACCTGCTGAAACCCGCAGAGCAGGCAGCCGACACCGGCAAGGCCTGACGGGGAGAAACGGTAGGCGGCAATGACTGCAGCCAATATTTTCCTGAGCGAACTTTACCGGCTGGCTGACCGCAAGGGGCTGGACGCTCAGGGGCTGCTGTCGCGCGCCGGAATCAGCCCGGAGGCCATTAACGCGCCGGGCGTTCGGGTGGACACCGAAAAGCTGGCGGTGATCGTTCAGGGGATATGGGACGGCGTTGAAGATGAAGCCATGGGCTTGTCGGCAAGCACCATTCCCCGGGGCTCTTTCCATATGATGGGTACTGTTGCCATTGGCGAGCGTAACCTCAGGCAGGCGCTCCTGATGGGAATACGCTTTTATGCCATGGTAACAGACGCTTTCAGCATGGAACTGAAGGAGGAGGGCGATCAGGCCATCCTCAAGTTTCATATGGTGTCGCCCGAACTCGATAAGTCTCACCTGTTTGCCGAAATCAACCTCATGGGCTGGCACCGGTTTGCATCATGGCTGATTTCTGAAAATGTGGTGTTGAACGTTGTTTATTTCGATTATGCGCCGCCCAAATATGTTTCCGAATATGCTTATCTGTTCCCGGGCGAACATCACTTCGGCGCAGATTTTCAGGGCTTTTCGTTCCACAGGAAGTTCCTTGATCATGAAATTTTGCGAAACAAGGCTGCCTTGAAGCGATTCATAAAACGGTGCCCAAACGACTTCTTCATCCAGCCCAAGACCGACTTCAGCCTCACCTCTGAGCTGAAGCGCATGCTGAAGAAGAAGCTGCCGGACAGCTTCCCCGTTATTGATGAAGTGGCTGACACCCTGCACATGACCAGGCGCACGCTGATCCGAAAGCTCAGTGACGAGGGCACATCATACCAGAAGCTCAAGAATTTGGTGCGGTGCGACCATGCTGTCTATTTGCTGACGAAACGCACCATGCCGCTGGCGGCCGTGGCCGAAGCGGTCGGGTTTTCTGACCCGGCGGTGTTCACGCGCGCCTTCAAGGCCTGGACTGGCGTATCGCCCAGGGACTATCGCCGGACCGCCGGCGCACCGAATACTGAGGAAATGCAAGAGTGATCGCATGTGCTTTTTTTGCAAAGTTTTCTGGCACTACGTGCAATTCTATCCATTCCAATAATTGAATAATCTCTCAACCATGCGCGGGGAAGGCGCACTGGCTCCATGAACTAATCAAGGGAAAGTCTCGGGGAAGCCCGATGACAGAGGAGGGAATATCATGACTAAGTCTTTTGAATTAACGGGGGCGGCCAATCGTTTCAGGCGGGCCGCATTGACAACAACCATCCTTGCTGCAGGCTTTGGTGTGCCGGCTGCTTACGCACAGGACGCTGGTGAAGCAGCGGATGCTGGCGGATTTGCGATCGAAGAGATCATGGTGACCGCGCAGAAGCGTTTGCAAAGCAGCCAGGATATCGCGGCTGCGATCACGGCGATCGGTAGTGACGAGCTGGACCGCACCAACTTCAACAATATTGAAGACCTGCAGAATATGGCGCCCAGCCTGCAAATCGGCGAAAGCTTCGGTTTTGCGCAAGTAATGGTTCGCGGTGTTGGTACCGATAACCCGTTCGCGGGCGGTGACCCATCTGTGGCCATGCATATTGACGGTGCTGTGATCGGCCAGTCTTCGGCGCAGTTTGGCGCGCTGTTCGATATTGCTCGGATCGAGGTACTGCGCGGCCCGCAGGGTACGCTTTATGGCCGGAACGCCACTGGTGGTTCCGTGAACGTGATTACCAACCAGCCAACGGAAGAAACAGAAGGCTATGCCCGCCTGACGTACGGTAACTATGACCTGATCAAGTTTGAAGGTGCAGTTGGCGGGTCGCTGAGCGACAACCTGATGGGCCGTGTTGCTGTTCGTTACGTTAACCGTGGCGGTTACGGCGAAAACATCGCTGACGGCAGCGACATTGACGATGCGGATCAGATCTCCTTCCGTGGTCAGCTCCTGTGGAATATCTCCGAAGGCGCGTCCCTCAGGCTCGCGGCAGAGCACCATGAAGAAGACGACCGGAACTATATCCCAAAATTCCGCGCGGCATCCTATGATCCAGCCCCGCTGCCTGCGCTTGAGCCACAGCCAACTGACGGCATCCGGGCAACAGACCCACGGGATATCAATTCCAACGTGAACCTGCAGAACAAGCGCAACCAGGACAGCTTCACCGCTGAACTGAACGTGGACCTGAATGACACATTCACGCTGACGTCGCTGACCAACTATCAGACGTTCGAGAAGACGCCACAGGCTGACTTCGACATGACGGCAAATGATTTCTACATCTGGTCTGAAAGCTTCGACACCAAGCAGTTCAGTGAAGAATTGCGCCTGAACTTCGACACAGACCGCCTGCACGGCCTGGTTGGTGCCTATTACTACAGTGAGAAGATCAGTTCGGATAACCGTTTGGATATTCCGATTGTGCCACAGTTTGTCGCGGATGCAGTGCCAGGCCTCGCGGGTTGCGGGTTCGACGACAATGTGTCTGACCAGATTATCGGTGCAGATCCTTCCGTTCTCTGTTTCCATTTCCGCGGCACCAGTGACACAGATGCCTATGCGCTGTTTGCCAACGTGGCCTATGACATCTCAGACAAGCTCAGCCTGAACATCGGTGGCCGCTATAGCCACGAAAAGAAACAGGGTGACACAGACCGCTGGACGGCGCCGGGTGCACCGGTTCTGACATTCGCGGATGAGAAGAGCTTCAGCAAATTCACGCCAAGCGTTCGCCTTGAGTGGAAGGCAAATGACGACGTGCTGATGTATGCTGGCTATTCCAAAGGCTTCAAAAGCGGCATCTTCCTGACCGGCCAGCGCTCGCCAGTGCTGGATCCGGAAATTGTCGATGCTTATGAAGTCGGTCTGAAGGGCCTGTTCCTTGATCGTCGCCTGCAGTTCAATGCCGCTGCGTTCTACTATGACTTCACCAACTTGCAGCAAGGCCGCAGTGTTCCGGCCGGCACCAGCGGCTTCACGCTTGTCTATGAAAACGCAGCGTCTGCGGAGATCAAAGGTCTTGAGGCAGAGTTCAACTTCATGGCGACAGAGAATGTGCGTGTGTTTGGTTCCACGACCTTCCTCGATGCGACATTCGATGACTATGTTACTACAGACCCGTTTGACACTGTTTACCAGCAGCTTGGGCTGATTGATGCGGGTATTGACCTGTCGCAACAGCTTGGTGGCAACCGCATGGTCCAGTCGCCTAAGTGGGCAGGCACCATCGGTCTCGCAGTGAACACGCACCTGCCTGGTTCCGATTGGTTCGCAGAGGCCACAGCGTCCATGACGCACAAGGGCCGGGTATATTTCTCCCAGTTCAACCATGAAGCCCTGAGCCAGGAAGGCGTGACCACAATGGACGCAAGCCTTCGGTTCACGTCGCCTGACGATCGGTGGTCGGTCAATGTCTGGGGTAAAAACCTGACGAACGAGACCATCTACCAGGGTACGTTCATCCTGAACTCTTCCCGGACGAACGCTGGCTTCCTGGCAGCGCCAAGGACCTTCGGTGTCACCGTGGGAATGAATTTCTAGGGTCCCTTTCCCGAAGGTGGGAGGCCTTGCGGGGCCTCCCAATTTTAAAAAATGTGGATAATGTTTAGAGTGAAGCGTTTGAATTCCGAAGATGGTGGGCGCGCCAAGGGAGAATCCAATGAATTTTGACCGTATCAACCCGCTGACAGGTGAGGTGGCCAGCAGTGCTGCCGCCATGAAGCCAGCAGATATCCCCGCCGTTGTTGAAGCGGCGGAAAAAGGTTTCGCTGAGTGGTCCAAAATGGGCCCCAATGCGCGCCGTACTGTGCTTCTGGACGCCGCAGCCGCGCTTTCGTCCAAGCAGGATGAATTTGTCGAAGCCATGATGAATGAGATTGGCGCGACCGCGGGCTGGGCGATGTTCAACTTGATGCTTGCGACATCCATGATGCGTGAGGCGGCTTCGATTACCACCCAGATCGGCGGAGAGGTTATCCCGTCTGACAAGCCGGGCTTCCTGGCCATGGCGGTCCGCGAGCCGGTTGGTGTGATCCTTGGCATTGCGCCCTGGAATGCGCCGATCATTCTGGGCGTGCGGGCGGTTGCCACGGCGCTGGCCTGCGGTAATTCGGTTATTCTGAAAGCGTCTGAAATCTGCCCCCGGACACACGGGCTGATCATTGAAGCGCTTGAGGCGGCAGGCTTCCCTGAAGGTACGGTCAATGTTGTGACCAACGCGCCGGAAGATGCGGGCGATGTCGTTGGTGCCCTGATCGACCATCCATCTGTCAAACGCATCAATTTCACCGGCTCAACCGAGGTGGGGCGCATCATTGCCAAGCGCGCGGCCGAGCACCTTAAGCCCTGCCTCTTGGAACTGGGCGGCAAAGCGCCGTTCCTGGTGCTGGAGGACGCTGACCTTGATGAGGCAGTAAAGGCCGCAGCCTTTGGTGCCTTCATGAACCAGGGGCAGATTTGCATGTCCACGGAACGCATCATTGTTGTGGACGCGGTGGCCGATGCCTTCGCTGAAAAACTGGCGGCGAAAGTGAAATCCATGGCCACCGGCGACCCGCGCGAGGGCAATACCCCGCTTGGTGCCGTTGTGGACCAGAAAACCGTTTCAAAGGTGAATGCCCTTATTGATGACGCTGTGGGCCATGGCGCCAAGCTTTTGGCTGGCGGCAAGGCGGATTCCGTTCTGATGCCAGCGACCCTGGTTGACGGCGTGGCATCTGACATGAAGCTGTACCGTGACGAAAGTTTCGGCCCGGTGGTGGCCATGATCCGCGCGAAAGACGAGGCCGACGCCATCCGCATCGCAAATGATAGCGAATACGGCCTGTCTGCCGCAGTCTTCACACGCGATGCAGCGCGCGGCCTTAAGGTGGCCCGCCAGATCAAATCTGGTATCTGCCATGTGAACAGCCCAACCGTTCAGGATGAGGCGCAAATGCCGTTCGGTGGCGTTGGGGCATCCGGTTACGGCAAGTTTGGCGGCAAGGCCGGGATCGACAGCTTTACCGAACTTCGCTGGATTACTGTGGCTTCTGAGCCCGGGCACTATCCGATCTAGGCCAAGTCTGGACCTGAATTTATTCGAGTAATAAGGAAAGTAAGAACAATGACTGAAGCAGAGCGCAAGGAAGAAGACACAGTCGCATACACCATTGAAAATGGTATTGCCTGGGTCAAGTTTAACCGCCCGGAGAAACGCAACTGCATGAGCCCGAAGCTCAATCGCCAGATGATGCGGGTGCTCGATGAGCTTGAGTTCAGCGACGAGGTTGGCGTGCTGGTGCTGACCGGCGAAGGGTCGGCCTGGTCCGCGGGGATGGACCTCAAGGAATATTTCCGCGAGACCGAGGCACAGGGCCTTGGTGCGGTACGGAAATCCCAGAGCGAGGCATACGGCTGGTGGCGCCGCCTGCGTTGGTATCAGAAGCCAACGATCGCGATGGTGAACGGCTGGTGCTTTGGTGGCGGCTATGGCCCACTGCACGCCTGTGACCTGGCCTTTGCCGCCGATGAGGCCCAGTTCGGCCTGAGCGAAATCAACTGGGGTATCCTGCCGGGTGGCGGGGCCACCAAGGTTGCGACCAACCTCCTGAATATGCGCAATGCCATGTATCATGCCATGATGGGCGAAAACATCGATGGCAAAAAGGCTGCGGAATGGGGCCTGGTGAACGAGTCCGTGCCGCTTGATAAGCTCAAGGGCCGGGTTACGGAAGTGGCGAATGTGCTGCTTGAGAAAAATCCGGTGGCCCTGAAGGCAACCAAGGATGCCGTGCGCCGCGTGATGGAAATGACCTACGACAATGCGGAAGATTTCCTGATCCGTGCGCAGGAAGCAGCCAATTCGTTCGATAATGACGGGCGCAAGGAAGGCATCCGGCAGTTTATCGATGACAAGAGCTATAAGCCCGGGCTTGGGGCTTATGACAAATCGAAGCATTCGTAACGGAGCGTCCTGATGGACTATGTGCGTTTCCACGCGCAGCTTCATGGCAAGAAGCTGGCTGTCCATGATCTGGTCTCAAACCGGTCATGGACGTATGCCCAGTTCGATGGCTTCATTGCGGGTGTTACCGGCTACTTGGCTGCAAAAGGCGTCGGAGAGGGCGACCGTGTCGCCTGCCTGTCAAAGAATTGCGCTGACATCATTGCGCTGCACCTTGCCTGCGCGCGCCTGGGGGCGCTGTTTGTTCCCTTGAACTGGCGCCTTTCCGAAGCTGAAATCGCTGCCCTGATTGAAGACTGCGAACCCAGTGTCATTTTCGGTGATGAGCTGGCCGAAGAACTGGGCGTGGACGCGGAAGACATTAGCCAGCTCGAACAAAAAGGCGAAAAGGCTTCCCAGGGTGCCGGATGTGTGGGGGCAGGGAATCTTCCTTCGTTGATGCTCTATACGTCCGGCACCACCGGCCTGCCGAAAGGCGTGATGCTGAGCGAAAACAATCTCACCGAGACAGCGATCAATTTCTCGCTTCTGGGTGAGGTGGACGCAGACAGCAGTTTCCTGTGCGAATCCCCGATGTTCCATATCATCGGCATGGTCACGTCGGTTCGCCCGGCTTTCCTGATGGGCGGAACGGTGGTGGTATCAGACCGGTTTATCCCGGAAAAGACTCTGGATAAGCTTTCTGATCCTGACCTCAAGATCACCCATTATTTCTGTGTGCCGCAGATGGCGGTGGCGCTGCGGGCGGCAGAGAATTTCGACCCGGACCGTTTGCGCAACATGAAAGCCATCTTCACCGGCGGTGCCCCGCACCCGGAGGCGCAGATCAGGGAATGGCTGCAGGATGATATCCCGATCGTTGACGGCTACGGCATGAGCGAAGCAGGCACCGTTTTCGGCATGCCGCTTGATAAGAATCTGATCGACCGCAAGGCTGGATGTGTGGGCATCGGCACGCCTCGCCTGCAGGCCAGATTGGTGGACGCTGAAGGTAACCTGGTGGCACCCGGTGAAGCGGGTGAGTTGCAGCTCAAGGGGCCGAACATCACATGCGGTTACTGGCGCCGTGAGGCCGATTTCGAGGCAACGCTGACGCCGGACGGCTGGTTCCGCACCGGCGATATCCTGACACAGGACGCTGACGGCTTCTATAAGGTGACAGACCGCAAGAAAGATATGTTCATTTCGGGTGGCGAAAATGTGTACCCCGCCGAGGTCGAAGCCTTGCTGATCAAATACCCCGGTATTGCAGAGCTTGCGGTTGCCGGCGTGCCGGATGACCGCTGGGGCGAAGTGGGGTGCCTGTTCTATGTGCCGAAGGCAGGTGAACTGGCGCTTGCGGACATCGAAAAATTCCTCGATGGCAAGCTCGCGCGCTACAAGGTGCCTAAACGGATGCTTGCCATAAAGGAATTGCCGCGCAATGGTGTTGGCAAGGTGTTGAAGCACGAGCTTCGGCGCATGGCTGCAGACTAATGGATAAGGTGGAGTGTCCAGCGTGATTGACCTCGAAAAAACAGTCGCAATCGATGTCCATGTTCATGCCGAGGTATCCTGCACGGACCCCGAAGACCCAGTGATGGGCAAGTTTTTCGATGCTGCCTCCGCCTATTTCAAGGCTCCGCGCCAGCGGCCGACCATGCAGGAAACAATCGACTATTACCGCAAGCAGAATATGGCCTTTTGCCTGTTCACGGTGGACTGCGAAGCCGGGCTTGGGGCGAAGCGCATACGGAATGAGGAAATCGCAGACCTTGCGAACGCCAATTCTGACGTGGTTATACCCTTTGCCTCCATTGACCCGCACAAGGGCAAAATGGGCGCGCGGGAAGCCCGTGACCTGATCGAAAACTACGGCGTGAAGGGCTTCAAGTTCCACCCGCCGATGCAGAATTGTGACCCAGGCGACCGTATTGCCTATCCGATTTACGAAGTGATCGCGGAATATGGCCTGCCCGCCATTTTCCATACCGGCCATTCGGGCATGGGAACGGGGCTCAGGGGCGGCGGCGGCGTGAAGCTGAAATACGGCCAACCAATGCTGGTTGATGAAATCGCCGCAGATTTCCCCGATATCGATTTCATTCTGGCGCATCCCAGCTGGCCCTGGACGGACGAGAGCCTGTCGATGGCGCTTCATAAGGCGAATGTCTATATTGACCTCAGCGGCTGGTCGCCGAAATATTTCCCGGAACAGATCATCCGCTACGCCAACACGCAGCTGAGCCATAAAATGCTGTTCGGGTCAGATTTTCCGCTGATCCGCCCCGATGCCTGGATCGAGGCAGCGAAGAAGGTTGGCTTCCGGGATGAGGTCATGCCGGGGATTTTGAAAGATAATGCCGCCAAACTGCTTGGGCTGGTGAAGGCCTGACAAACAGACGAATGAGGGTACCACATCGTTCATGTCAGTTATCTGGACATTGAATTTAAGGCATTTGCAGGCGCTGATCAGGGTGGCCGAAGTGCAGAGCGTGTCAGCGGCGGCTGATGCCGCCAACCTGACCCAGCCAGCGATCACAAAGGCGATCGCGGGGATTGAGCGCAAGCTGAACTGCAAACTGTTTGTGCGCATGTCTGATGGCATGCAGCCGACTGAATGCGCGACGATCCTGATTAGGCGGGTGAAGCGGGCACTGGCATTCATATCCAACAACAAGGTTTCCCTCACCCACATGCGGGCCCTGATCGAGCTTTCCGAAGCCGGCAGCTACAAGCTTGCCCAAGTGCGAACGGGGCTGGCTGCTTCAGCGCTCCATCGGTCGGTGAACGACCTGTCTGCCATCCTTGGCTATAACCTGGTGAAGAAGGTCGGGAACCGCATCATCCTGTCGGGGCAGGGCAAGCGATACTATAATCGCTGCAAGCTTGCGAAAACGGAACTGGAGACCGGCCTCTATGAGGTGCAGGGGCATCAGGGGCGCTGGGCGGGCCTGATCCGGGTGGGCGCCATGCCGCTCTCAAGGGCAAAACTGTTGCCTGCGGCCGTCAGTGCGTTCCACAAAATTCATCCAGACGTGCGCGTCTCGGTGATGGAAGGATCGCGCGCGGAGCTTTATGACCCTCTGTGCAATGGTGATCTGGATTTCCTTCTGGGGGCCCTGAGGCCCGAAGTGGAGGCGGGTCCGGTTGAACAGGAGCTTCTGTTTTACGACAAGCCGGTGATTGTGGCGCGCAAGAATCATCCGCTGGCAGGGAAAAAGAACCTGCGAGAGGCGGATTATGCCAAGTATCCCTGGATCGTTGCCGGCGCCGGAACGCCCATCAGAAAGCTGTGGGCCGGGCTGTTTTCAGAGGGGAACCTGCCGCAGACGCCCGTCGAGTGCGGGTCTATCATGACGATCCGCGAGCTGTTGCTGGAGGGCGATTTCCTGTCGCTGGTATCAAAGGATCAGCTTCGGGCGGAACTGGAGCTCGATTGGGTATCTATTCTGGACGTGCCGGCCTTGTCTGAGCAGAGGCCCATTGGCATTACAACGCGGGACGATTGGTTCCCGTCGCCCATACAAACGGATTTCATTCATCTGCTGAGGGGAGCTGTAAATCAATAATTCTAATTTAGTTATATCATTTTTTAAAACGAATTAGACTTCATGGTGTGAATTTCTAGAATGGGGGCGAGCTATTGGAAGTATGGCATTTCCTCATTTTCATGAGTGTTTCGGCGGCGGGTGTATCTCAAGCGCCGCTGTGTCGGACTTTCTTCCTGCTGACATATGAATGGTGAAAAGAATGACAGATATTCATGAGTACCTGGAGGAGCTGGAGGATATTCCCGGAACCCGGGTTTTTACCGCAGCGCGCGCCCGCAAGGGGTATTGGCTTAATCAGTTCTGCATGAGCCTGATGAAAGAGGAAAATCGGGAAGCCTTCCGCAAGGATGAGGCAGCCTATCTGGATAACTATCCGATGACCGCGGAACAGAAGCAGGCAGTGCTGGACCGCGACTATAACCGGGCGCTGGATCTTGGCGGCAATATCTATTTCCTGGCCAAGCTGTTCTCTAGCGACGGCAAAAGCTTTGTGCAGGCGGTCAGCACGATGACGGGTGTTTCAGTTGAAGACTATCAGGCGATGATGCTCGCGGGCGGCCGGTCGCCAGAAGGCCTGAGATCGAAAAAAGGTGGTTACTGATGGCGAAGTTAACAGCAGGTATTGCAACCAGCCATGTTCCGGCGATTGGTGCCGCGATTGATCTGGGTAAAACCGAAGAAGATTATTGGAAGCCGGTCTTTGACGGCTACCGGTGGACGCGTGAGTGGCAGAAGGAACAGGCGCCTGATGTGGTGATCCTGGTGTTCAACGATCACGCCAGCGCATTTGACATGAACATCATCCCCACCTTTGCAATCGGCTGCGCGGAAGAATTCCAGCCGGCGGACGAAGGCTGGGGCCCGCGCCCGGTACCCAAGGTAGAAGGCCACCCGGACCTGGCATGGCATATCGCCCAGTCCTGCATCCTGGACGAGATGGACATGACCATCATCAACCAGATGGATGTAGACCATGGGCTGACAGTGCCGCTTTCGCTGATCTATGATCAGCCGAAGGCCTGGCCCGTGAAGGTGATCCCGCTTGCGGTGAATGTAGTGACCTACCCGCCACCAACTGGTAACCGCTGTTGGGTGTTGGGCGAAGCGATCGCCCGCGCGGTGGAAAGCTTCCCTGAAGACCTGAATGTGCAAATCTGGGGCACGGGCGGCATGAGCCACCAGCTGCAGGGGCCGCGTGCCGGGCTGATCAATGCGGAGTTCGACCAGGCCTTCCTTGATGACCTGACGGCAGACCCTGAACGCCTCAGATATTTAGCCCATAAGGAATATCTGGTGGAAAGTGGCTCTGAAGGTATTGAAATGGTGATGTGGCTGATCATGCGGGGTGCGCTTGGCAAGAATGTGCGCGAGCTGCACCGGCATTATCATGTGCCTGCATCAAATACGGCCGTTGGCCATATTGTGTTGGAGAAAGAGTGATGAAGGTAATTGTTGCTGGTGCCGGTGCTTTCGGTGAAAAGCACCTGGATGGCATCAAGAATATCGATGGTGTGGAAGTTGTGGCCCTTGTGGGGCGCGAGATAGGAAGCACGCAAAAGGTGGCCGATGCCCACGGTATCGCCACTGTAACCACAGACCTGCAGGAAGCGCTGGACCTTCCCGGCGTGGAAGCGGCGATCCTGTGCACGCCAACCCAGATGCACGCGGCGCAAGCCATCCAGTGCATGAAGGCGGGCAAGCATGTGCAGGTGGAAATCCCGCTGGCCGATAGCCGTGAAGATGCCGAAGCTGTGCTGAAGCTTGCTGAAGAGACAGGTCTTGTCTGCATGGTTGGCCACACGCGCCGCTTCAACCCGTCGCATCAGTGGGTTCATAACCGCATCAAGGCTGGCGAGCTTTCGATCCAGCAGATGGATGTGCAGACCTATTTCTTCCGCCGCACCAACATGAATGCGAAGGGCGAGCCCCGTTCCTGGACCGACCATCTGCTGTGGCACCATGCCGCGCACACGGTTGACCTGTTCCAGTATCAGACCGGCGAAAAGGTGGTTCAGGCCAACGCAATTGAAGGCCCGCACCATCCTGAGCTTGGTATCGCGATGGATATGTCCATCCAGCTCAAGACCGAAACCGGCAAGATTTGTACGCTGTCGCTGTCGTTCAACAACAACGGGCCGCTTGGCACCTTCTTCCGCTATATCTGCGATAACGGCACCTATATGGCGCGGTATGACGACCTTGTGGACGGTTATGAGAAGCCGATTGATGTGTCGAAAGTGGATGTTTCCATGAACGGGATCGAGCTGCAGGACCGCGAGTTTTTTGCCGCGATCCGTGAAGGGCGTGAGCCGAACTCATCGGTTCAAAAAGTCATGCCATGCTATCAGGTGCTGGACCAGCTTGAGAAGCAGTTGCAGTCATGACAGCAGGGTTTCGTTCCATAGGTTTGCATTCGCTGAATCCGGTTGGCCTTGGTTGCATGAACGTGAGCCATGCTTACGGTGTACCGCCAACCGAGGAGCAGGCCATCCGCCTGCTCAATGAAGCGCTGGATGCGGGCTACAATCACTTTGATACCGCCCGCCTTTACGGCCTTGGCGGCAATGAAAAGCTGGTTGGCAAGGCCGTATCGCATCGGCGGGACGAGTTTTTCCTGGCGTCCAAGACGGGGATCATCATCGACGGCAAGAAGCGCTATATCGATTGCAAACCTGAAAGCATCAAGAAGGCGATTGATATCAGCCTTGAAAGCCTCAAGACGGATCATATCGATCTTTACTATCTTCACCGGCGCGATTTCCAGGTGCCGATTGAAGAGTCTGTTGGCGCGCTCAAGGATGCGATCGACGCCGGGAAAATTGGCGGATATGGCCTCAGTGAAGTGTCGGTAGACACGCTGACGAAGGCGCATGCAGAACACCCGATGCTGGCGCTTCAGAATGAATATTCCCCCTGGACGCGGAATGTGGAACTGGGTGTCTTGAAGGCCTGCGAAAAGCTGGGTGTTGCGCTGGTGGCCTATTCGCCGGTTGCGCGCGGCGTGCTGGCGGGCGGTGTTGATGACCCAACTAAGTTTGCGGACAAGGATATCCGGATATCCATGCCGCGCTTCAATGCGGAAAACTGGCCGGTGAACGCCAAGCTGGCGAAGGCTTTTGACGCGATCGCTGAAGAGCAGGGCGTGACATCAGCCCAGCTTTGTCTGGCGTGGGTGCTGTCGCGCGGGTCGCATGTGCATGTGATCCCGGGTACGGCCAATATCAACCACATGAAAGAAAACATCGCCCGGTGGGAATGGCAAATTCCGGCTGCCGTGGCCGAGCAGATCGACCAATTGATCAATCAGGAAACAGTGGCAGGGCACAGATACCCGGAAGGTATCCGGCCAACCATCGATACAGAAGATTTCTGACAGGGGATTTCTGATCAGGGGCTTCAGGAGACTGACTATGAGTGTTGTGGTTACGAACATCAAACGCGTGGAAGACGCCATCATCCAGCAGTATCTGGACAGTGACCTGGGCGTCGCCACCGTGCATGAAGCGCAGGGCCGGAAGGGGCTTTTGGCCGCAAATATCAACCCGATCCAGACGGGCAGCTTCATCGCGGGTAATGCGGTGACCATCAGCGCGCCACCGTGCGACAACTGGATGATCCATGTGGCGGTGGAGCAGTGCCAGCCGGGCGATATCCTGGTGCTGGCGCCAACGTCGCCGTCTGACGCTGGCTATTTTGGTGACCTGTTGGCCACGTCGCTGATGGCGCGCGGCGTGCGCGGCCTGGTGATTGACGCGGGTGTGCGCGACACACGCGACCTGCGCCAGATGGGCTTCCCCGTTTGGTCAAACTGCGTGTTCTCACAAGGCACGGTCAAGGAAACTTTGGGCAGCGTGAATGTGCCGGTGGTGTGTGCCGGGCAACTGGTGAACCCGGGCGATCTGGTCATTGCCGATGATGACGGCGTTGTCGTTGTCGCGCGCCATGAAGCCGAAGCTGTTCTTGAAAAAGCCAAGGCCCGGATCGCCAATGAAGAAGCCAAGCGCAAACGCCTGGCAGCGGGTGAACTGGGCCTGGATATCTACAGCATGCGCGAGCGGCTGGCCGAAAAAGGCCTGGTTTACGTTGATCAGGCAGGCTGGAAGGGCTGATGCTGCGATCCTTCAAGGCCACACTGATGCGGGGCGGGACCTCGAAAGGACTGTTCATCCACCGGGATGAGCTGCCTTCGGATTCTGCGCAGCGCGATCAGGTCTTGCTGGCGGCCATGGGGTCGCCGGACCCACGCCAGATCAATGGTGTTGGCGGGGCGCACCCGCTTACGAGCAAGGTTGCCGTCATTGGTCCGTCGAGCGAAGACGGCATTGATGTGGACTATCTGTTCCTGCAGGTGGTGGTGGATAAGGCTGAAGTGTCCGACAGCCAGACCTGCGGGAATATGCTGGCGGGCGTTGGCCCCTGGGCGATCGAACATGGCCTTGTTGCAGCGCAAGAGGGCGAGACCAAGGTCACCATCAAAATGGCCAACACAGGCGCGATCGCAGTGGCCTATGTGCCGACGCGCGATGGGCAGGTAGTCTATGAAGGCGATTGCTATATATCTGGCGTGCCTACACCCGCGGCCCCCATTCCGCTTGATTTTAGGGATGTTGCCGGGTCTTCATGCGGTGCGCTTTTGCCGACCGGGAATGTCACTGACACCTATGACGGTGTGGATGTGACCTGCGTCGATAACGGCATGCCGGTTGTTGTGCTCCGCGCCGAAGACTTCGGCCTGACCGGCAATGAAAGCCCGGCGGAACTTGAAGGCAATACAGCCCTGAAGGAACGGATTGAGGCCATACGCCTGCAGGCGGGGCGGGATATGAATTTGGGCGATGTGGCCCAGAAGACTGTGCCCAAAATGTCGTTGGTGGCCGTGCCCACGTCCGGTGGGTATCTGAACAGCCGCACTTTCATTCCGCACCGGGTTCATGAGGCCATCGGGGTGCTGGGCGCCGTCAGCGTAGCCTCCGCCGCCATGATCGAAGGATCGGTGGCTTACGGCTTGGCCGATCAGTCAAAAGCGGGTTCCGGCCAGCTTGATATCGAGCACCCGACCGGCTTTTTCTCGGTCGATGTTGTGGTTGAACCCACTGCTGACGGCTATGAAGCCCGCAAGTCCGCGCTGATCCGCACGGCCATGAAGCTGATGCAGGGGGACGTGTTCGTGCCCGCAAGCTTGTTCGGAGGGGCGGCATGACAAGGATCGCGCTGATCGGTTTTGGGGAAGTAGGCCAGACACTGGCTGAAGACCTTGTCGGGCTCGGCCACAAGGCGCTCACGACCTATGATATCCAGTTCCCGGATGCTGCCAGCAAACCCAGCAAGGCCATGCCAGACCACCCGGCGGTGACTGGCTGCAGGTCGGCTGCAGACGCTGTCGCGGACGCTGATCTGGTCATAAGTGCCGTAACCGCGGAACGGACCGGCGAGGCCGCGGCCAGCTGTGTGGGGTATATGAAGCAGGGCGCCTGGTTCATGGATGTGAACAGCGCATCGCCCAAGACCAAGGTCGAGGCCGCCATGGCGGTCAACGACGCAGGCGGGCGCTATGTCGAGACATCGATCATGTCCCCCATCGGGCCAAAGCGCATAAAGGCACCGATGCTGGTGAGCGGCGATCACGCGCTGGCGTTCACCGACGTGGCGCACAGCCTTGGCTTCACCGGTATTACCTTTTTCTCTGCCACATACGGCCAGGCTTCGGCGGCCAAGATGTGCCGCAGCGTGATCGTGAAGGGCGTTGAAGCCCTGGTCACAGAAGCACTGGCCTCGGCGCATCATTACGGCGTGGAGGACACGGTGATAAAGTCGCTCGGCGACCTGTTCCCGGGCCTCGATTGGCCTCAGCTTTCCAGCTACATGATGTCGCGGGCTCTGATCCACGGCAAACGCCGGGCGGAAGAAATGCGCGAGGTTGCCAAAACCGTGGCGGACGCCGGCATGGAACCGCTGCTGAGCGACGCGATCGCGAAGCGGCAGGACTGGTCAGCAGCGCTTCAGGTTGACCCGTCCGATATGGCGCTTGCCGAACTCCTCGAAACCATCTCATCCAAGAAAGAAGGTGTCTCATGATTATTGATTGTCATGGCCATCAAACCATTGTCCCACAGCCGCATCTGGATTACCGGGAGCAGCAGAAGGCCCGGTTGAAGGACCCAAGCCTGGCGAAGCCCGCGGCGCCCGAGATGAGCGACGATGAGATCCGCGAAGGCATCGAGGCCAACCAGTTGCGGCTTTTGCGCGAGCGCGGCCACGATATGACGATCTTTTCGCCGCGCGCATCGCGGATGGAACCGCATGTGGGGGACGCCGACACGTCCCTTGACTGGTCGGTCGCGTGCAACAACCTGATCAAACGGGTGATGGACCTGTACCCTGATACCTTCATCGGCGTGTGCCAGCTGCCGCAGACGCCGGGCGGCACCATGGATAATTCTATCAAGGAGCTTGAGCGCTGCGTGACCGAGCTTGGTTTCGTGGGCTGCAACCTGAACCCCGACCCCTCCGGCGGGCACTGGAACAGCCCGCCACTGACGGACCGTTATTGGTACCCCTTCTATGAAAAGATGGTGGAGCTGGAAGTACCCGCGATGATCCATGTGTCGGGGTCCTGCAATCCCACCTTCCACGCCACGGGGTCATACTATATCGCGGCAGATACCAACGCCTTCATGCAGTTCCTGGAAGGAGACCTGTTCAAGGATTTCCCTGAGCTGAAGTTCATCATCCCTCACGGCGGCGGCGCGGTGCCGTACCATTGGGGCCGCTATCGTGGGTTGGCGGACATGCTGAAGAAGCCGTCGCTGGACACCCATGTGATGAAGAACATCTATTTCGATACATGCGTTTATCACCAGCCGGGCATCGACCTTTTGTTTGATGTGATCGATATCGACAATATTCTTTTCGGTTCCGAAATGGTTGGTGCTGTGAGGGGGATTGACCCGCAAACCGGTCGCTATTTCGATGACACGCGCAGCTATGTGGATGCGCTCGATCTTTCGGACGCAGACAAATACAAGGTGTTTGAAGGCAATGCCCGCCGGGTGTACCCGCGGCTGGATGCCTACCTCAAGTCTGTCGGGAAATAAGCATGGCAGGCTACACCAAAACCGAAGGCTGGCTGGATTGGCACCCAAACCCCACCAAGCCCACGTACCAGCCGCCGGCGGGCGCCGTTGACGCGCATTGCCATGTCTTCGGCCCCGGCGACCAGTTTCCCTTCGCGCCGGAACGCAAATATACGCCCTGCGATGCCTCCAAGGACCAGCTTTGGCACCTTCGCGATTTTCTCGGGTTTTCCCGCAACGTGATCGTGCAGGCCACCTGCCACGGTGCCGACAACCGCGCGCTTGTGGACGCGCTGGAGCATTCCGGCGGCATGGCGCGTGGTGTGGCGACAGTGCGCCCGGACGTGACAGACGCGGAGCTGGGCGCGCTTCACGCCGCAGGCGTGCGCGGGGTGCGGTTCAATTTCGTCAAACGCCTGGTGGACACGCCGCCCACAGGGCCGCTCATGGAAATCGCGCACCGCATCAAGCGCCTTGGCTGGCATATCGTGATCTATTTCGAGGCCGCAGACCTTGAAGAATATTATGATTTCTTCTCGTCCCTGCCCACCGATGTGGTGGTGGACCATATGGGCCGCCCGGATGTAGCCAAGCCGGTGGACGGCCCTGATTTCGCGCTGTTCCTGAAGCTGATGCGTGATAACGGGAACTTCTGGTGCAAAGTGACATGCCCCGAGCGGCTGACGCTCGCAAGTGGCCCGCCGCTATACGCAGACGTGATCCCCTTCTCCAAAAAGGTGGTGGACCTGTTCCCGGACAGGGTTCTGTGGGGCACGGACTGGCCGCACCCGAACCTCAAGTCCCATATGGTCGATGACGGCCATTTGGTCGACATCATCCCCCACATCGCGGACACCGAGGAAAAGCGCCATAAGCTTTTGGTTGATAACCCCATGCGGCTTTACTGGGGCACTGCCTGACTGGCCAGCCTTAAAAGGACCGCAGAGAGTTATTCGCCGCCCACCAGGCGGCCCATGAACTCGCCATACAGTTCATAGGGGCCAGTTGACCCTACCGGCCTTGAAAAGTAGCGCTTTCGGTATGTGCCGAAGGAAAATTCCACGACTTCCTTCTTTTCCATCACCTTGCCTTCAAGGGGCGTGGAAACATAGGTGGTCACATACCGCCAGTGCCCTTTTGCGTCCGGCGGAGAGAATTCGTTGATCGCCTCTTTGGTGCCAACAACTTCCTTGCCGTTTTCGTCCTTCATCATGAACACCCAGAAGGGCGCCTGATAATGCCGGGTGAAAGCAAAGCCGCCGTAATCATGATGGTCTGAAAGCGCCCCGACCCGCGTGATGGTCAGATTGATCGGGTTGCCGATGCGCCATGCGCCCGTCTCTGGGTTTTTCAGAAGTTCGGTGCCAAGCCATGTGCCTTCCATGCTGGCGAGAATTGCCTTGATGTCAGTTGATGAGGGGGCAGGGCTCTCCTCGCCCGCCACCGCAGCACCTGAGGCAAAGTAAGCCGAGATGCACAACATGAAAACATAACGCAAGGCAATATCCCGCAACCGCCCCCTGCCAAAGGCTGAACCGTTCAATTTTTTCCCGATCATACGCTTTTCCTATTTGCTGTTCGGGCAACCACGCCCCGTTGACGTGAGGACATCATTTTTCCTTGTACCCTGATACATGTGACCCGATTGCTCTCCAGTGCCCATTTTCCTTTATGAGATAGTTGCTGGATTTATATTTGTAGGTGTCGGTGGCCCCTGTCCCATCAACCACAGCAAACTTGCCGTCATAAATTTCCAGGCGCTCAATGGTGTAGCTGAAATTGCTTGGCGTCCAAGCGTGCTTTGACACGAACTCAATTTCACTTTTTCTGTCAGAACGCCGCCCCTCGTTATCAATCATTTCAAACGTTGGATGAAGGATTTGGCCGAGCAGATCCGTATCCTGTGTGCGGTAGGCTTGAGGCCAAAGTACCGTCTTTAAATGTCTCAACGTGGCCTCATCGCCGGAGGTTGCCCAAACAGGGCTCCATCCAGCCAAGTGCGTCATAGCGATGGCGATAAGTATTGCGTATGCCCTCATTTTTCTTTCCTTTCGGCCGTCTGTGTGTGGTGTTCCATGGTGTCCGCTCCCTTAATGGCTGTGCCTTGATACATATAGTCCAGCACCCTTGGCGCATCCCCCATATGATAGGTTTTCAACGTTTCAATCTGCATGCCTGCGGCGGTGATCAGGTCATCTATCCTTCGATTGCAGTGGCACCCGTCGCTGATAAACTTCTGAATGGGGTTCCACCTGTTCTGCCACTTGCGGATGCTGCTTTCCGGGCTCAGCCCGTGTTCCAGAAACGTAAAAGTGCCACCGAGCTTCAAAACCCGCCGTACTTCCAGCAGCGCGCCCTCAATGTCCGCGAGGGAACAAAGCGTCATATGGGAGACAACGCAGTCGTAACTCTGGTCCGCAAAGGGCATGTGCGCCGCGTCAGCAAAGTAAACCGTGACATTGATATCCGCTCCGGTGATGCGCCTTGATGCCCTCTTCAGCATTTCACCGCTTTTGTCGACCGCAGTCAGGCTCCGGATGGTACCGGGGTAATACGCCAAACTGTGTCCACAGCCGAAACCAATTTCCAGAACCTCGCCATGCACATGTTGCAGGCTTTCCTTTCTGGCCGCAGCCATCGCGGGGCTGTCTGCTGAGTGATCCTGCAGCAGGGGGAAAAGTTTTCGTCCGATAGGGCCAAGAACCACAAGGTTATTCCGTTATCATCCCGCCGCAGGGTGACTTTTCGCAAAGCCACTCGGCTATGCGCGACAGCACATCGGGCCTTATGGTCTCATCCAGGGCAGCATATTCTTCTGTCAGGCCTGTGTTTGCTGACTGGAACATGTGGTTCGCGTCTGCAAAAATTGCTGTCTCCACGGCGACAGAGTGAGACCTCAGGGCGTTTGCTATGCCCATGACGTTCTGTTTCGCAGGAACCAGTGTATCCTTGCCGCCACCCAGAACCAGTACAGGGGCGCGCACGTCCGCCCAGTAATCCAACGGGTTCGTTTCCAACAAAGCCCTGAATGTATCGTTTGAGGCAAACCCCACATTCAACGTGCCTTTGCTGCCGCCCCATTTGGTGACCGTTTCAGCGGCTCGCGCAGACAGGCTTTCATACAGGGCTTGCAGGGCTGTGGCCCTGGCGCCAGCACCATTGACCGCCAGGACGGTGTCATAGAACCGCTCGCTGAAGTCGCGCAGGATAGCCAGTTCCTCTTCCGTCGCGCCCTTCATTGCCGCCACTTTCTGGTCTTGCTGGATCAGAACCTCGCGCACAGGCAAGCCGGGGCCGGCTAACGAAACGATGGACTTAATCGGTGAAGTGCGGCCTACCATGGCTGCAACCATGCTGCCTTCGCTGTGGCCGATGAGATGGATATTTTCCCTGGCCACATATGGCTGGTTCATCAGGAAACCCAATGCGGCTGCCGTATCCCGGTGAAAATTGTCAATGCCCGCCTTCTGGTAATCGCCGGAAGATTTCAACACGCCCCTTTTATCCATGCGCAAAACAACGAACCCGCGCCGGGACAGATAGTCCGCCAGCACCAGGAAGGGGCGGTGACCAAAGAAATATGAATCGCGCTGATTGGGGCCGGAGCCAGAAATCAGCAGCACAGCAGGATGGCGTCCGGCTTTGGCTGGGACTGTCACTGTGCCAGCAAGCCACACATTGTCGGCCTGGTTTTCAACGCGCACCTCGGAAGACGCATAGCCAACTTCTGCGGTGGGCGTTTGGGGGCGGAGCGCTTCCTGCAGGGCCGCCACTTTTCGCAGCCTGAGGTCGAAGCGGCTATTTCCCTGATTGAAAACAGCGGCAATGGATTTTCCGTCTTCCTCAAGCAGTCCAGATATTGAAACGTCTGCGGAAGCCAGGACAACAGTGATCCTGCCGTTCAGGTATGTCAGCCTGCTTACAGACATATAGCGCACGCCTTGATCAAGGCTGGCGACATTCGCGCCCATCTGGCCATCAGCTTTACGGAAGACTTCAAGCCCGATGCGGAATGTCGGCCCATCAGGAACCTGCATGTCGCCCTGCCAGGCCCCGGTAATGTCATCCATCGTCTGCATTGCCGCAGCCGGAACTACCGCCCATAGCAGAAGAACCGCGGCTACAGCGTTCATCATCATTTTATACATATGTTTCCTCATTCCTGTCGTGTGTAGAGGGAGCATTTTTGCTTCCCATTTATTGTTTGCCGCATCATTACCGACATATGTCGGTAATGTCAAATCGTTTGCCACACCGCTTGTTGCGGAGCACCGAATGCCTGAAAAAAGCAATATTTTTCATTGTATTAGGTGGCGCCGCTTTGTGCTTGCAGTAACCGACACATGGCGGTTATAACCGTCTTATGCGGACTCGACTCGCCAAGGAAGACAGAAAAGCAAACATCGTGGTGGAGGCAAAAAGCCTCTTCCAAACCCTTGGTTATGGCCAGACCGAAATGGAGGATATCCGCAGCGCCTGCGGTATCTCCCGCGGCGGGCTTTATCATCATTTCGCCAACAAGTCGGCCATACTGGATGCTGTGGTGAAGGCAGAGGTTTCAGACCTTGTCAGCAGCATCGAAGGCGAGGCAGACCCTCTGGTGGCCTTGTTGCGCAACGGGTCGGTTCACTTGGGGGCGCAAGAAGGGCTGTTGGCTGCCTTCAAGACGACGGAGGAGAAAAGGGCGTATCTATCGGCTCTGGACCAGGCGTTTTCAGAAGACCTGTTGCCTGTGCTGGCGGCAGGGCTCGAACCGCTCGTCGTCTCTGGCGCACGGGCGGATCATGTGGCGGAGCTTTTCGTTACGATCAATGCGCACATAAACCGGCGTGTCCTCATGGGCGGTTGGTCTGACGCGGAAGCGTCGCACTTCGCTGCGACTGCCTTGATGGCCCTCACGCCGTTCCTGAAGGCACCGGTTGCGATTAACGAACTGGCCCAAACGTTAAGGGGGTAAGGCTTCACGGCGAGTACCTGGGCTTCAGGTGTGGGAGAACGGTCAACACCGGTAACGGCTTTATAGACTTGATGCGGGAAGATACTACCCCTAGAGTTGATATTCGGGGAAAACGGCGTGTCACCATTTGATGAAGCAGCATTCATTTAAAGCATTTCTGTTGATACTGGTCGCAAGCTTCGGTGCGCGAGCCGAAAGTGTGACTGTGCTGGACCTGACAGAAAGATTGCGCGACGAAGTTCCTGTTGCCGGGGAGGTCATAACGGGAGCCATGCTGGAGACGTCGGCTTCCGTTCTGGATACCGACATGCTGTTTGCCTATTTGCCGAAAATGGACGGCCTGGTATGCGCGAAAATTACGTCTTTTGAGGGACGCTACACCGCCTCCATAAAATACTCTGTCACGACCGACCGGCAGGGGTGGTACCAGCTGCCCACCAGCGACAAGCATAAGGCCTCGTTGGAAGGCTATGCGGGCGGCCAATTGGTCGTCAGGGTTTACACACCCAGCGACAATAGCTGTCTGAACGCAGTGTCCTATTTCTGGTCCCGCTGGGGGGCAGTTGTAAGCGATGCTGCGGCATACAGGCTGTATGTCAATTCAGGCAGGTACCCCACTTTCCTTCGGGCTGATGGGGAGAAACCCACGGTTACCAACTGTGTGCCCATCAAGGGAACCAGGAATTTCGCGTTTGATAGTATGTGTCAGGTTTCGTTGGGTCATGCGGAACCGTTAAATGCAACGATCCTGCGACGAAAGAGGGGACAGTTCCTGCCCCCGATCAGCTTGAGTCTGCCTTATGTTCCCTCAGAAATTCAGAAGGAATAGGGCGTATGGTGCTTGAGCTTTCTGGCGACGATGTAGAGCGCATCGTAAAGAATAAATTTCAGCGGCTCCTTTTGCCGCTTGTCTTGATCGCGCTACCGGTGATTATTTCACTGGCTATCCTGTCTATCGGGTGGGATATCAGCTTTTCGGTCACGGCAAGAACCGAAGTAATCACGATTGATGCTGCCGGTGAAGCCTTGCCCGAATGGACGATAAAAGACGCGCGCCTTGAGGAATATACAATCGATCCTTCGGTGGATGGGGGAATGGCTCCCGATATTCGGCAGCTCAGCGGTACCCTGGCAATCGGGCGCGGCGCCTATGTCCGGGTTGAATATGCAGGGCGCGACTTCGTCTATATTGACGTGAGTTCGTCGAACACTGAACCCGACACGTCCATTGCAACCTTCCGCGATGGCGAGACAGGAACGTCTGAATTTATCAGGGATGGGTTTTCGCTCAGGCTTTCCGTTAAATCGGATGGCTCAAAGGTGCTTCTGCCGATCGGTGGTGTCCTGACCGTCGGAGATATCGTTCACCTTCAAGGGGCTGCGGATCAATATATTCTGCAGGAAGGAAGTGTTGAAGGGGTGGCCGAGGAGGCCGTTTCAGATGGTCGTTTCGTCGCTGTGGAGGCCGAAGTAGATCCGGGCGACGTGATTTCTTTCTGGAACGCCGTAGATGATCCAGCCACCAGTATCGGTTTTCTGGAATTTCGTCACGGCAGTTCAATGCTTGCCCAAATCCTTGGCAATGCAGCGTGGGTTAAAGTGGACCGCCTGGGGTCCGACGGATATAAAATTCAACCGACGCTGTGGGACCGGGTCTCGAAAGACCAGTTTTTCCAGAAATCTGCCTTAATCTATTCCGGATTGGTGCCGATATTCCTCAGTTTGCTGATTTATTGGTCTCGAACAAAAATTGCGTCGCGGTCGGCTCCGCGCCCCAAACGCATAGAAGAGGCGAAGGCTAAACCAGAAGCGATCAAGGAGCAGGCAGAGCCGGATGAGACTTAGCTTTCTAATATTCGCTGTGTTGTTGTCCATGGTCGGCATAGCGGTGCAGGCGCAACAGATTGTGGCCGTTGAGGGTGATGGCCAGGGGCAGGGCGTTTTGCGTGGCTATAATGCGGAATGCTATCTGATCACGCCTCAGCATGTCGCTGGGTTTGCGCCCCAGTTGCGCGTTTTGGACCAGCGCCGAATGGAACAGACCGCAGTTCTGCAGGCCACGTATGAGCCTGACATTGGCCTGGCGATGATTGACAGCAAGGCGTCGCGCTGTTCGGAAAACTGGCCGGACAGCCGGTATCTGCCGCCACTTCTGCCTAAAATGTCAGAAGGCATATTGCTTTCCCGCAATAATGACGGCGGCTTGCGCCGACGCTTCATGAATATCATCGAATTCAATGACCGCTGGATTTACGTGCGCCCCTCCAGTGGCGGCGATGAACTGTTCCAGGGGCTTAGTGGCAGCAGTCTCGTTGTTGGCGATCACCTTGCGGGGATGCTGCTGCACATAGACTTTGAAGACGGCACCGGTGCAGTGCTGCGCCAGGACTATATCGATGCCATGTTGTCCACACGGTTTGGCTATGGCTCTTCCGGCCGGAATGACAGCGGCTCCAACAATCTGCTGTTTGATGAAATCGGGCGGGAGAATGGGTGGCTTGTTGCGACGCCATCCTCGCGGAAGGGGGATGCTGTCAGGGATGCTGACCACCTGAAGCTGCGGTTTACAGGCCGTGGTGACGGGCAGGCGAATGTACAGATATCGCAGACAGTGGCAGTGCCGACGCTTTCAGGGCTGGTCATCAGCTTCGACCTGAGCGGTGAGGCCTATTTCAGTGACCTGGAGTTTGCCGGATACACGTTCGATTTGCTGACTGAAGGTGGGAAGCTGATAAAACGGCTGTATGCTTCAGCCGACAGCTATTATGCACCCAAGGCCGACAACAGTCATCAGCTGAACTGGCGGTTTGGCGAAACAAGGATCAGGCTGGATCAGGTGGCCGGGGCCCTGAACGGTCAGGATGTCAGCGCCGTTCGCGTGTCCTTCCATATTGAAACACCACGTGGCGAAACTTGCAGGCAATGTGAGCTTCGGGTAAAAATGCCAGTAATGGTTTATGAAAAATAGCTATAGGGGGAGTTATGTTGCTTAAGGGTCTCGCAGTTATTGGCCTGCTGGTCACCAGTTCAACAGCATTGGCACAGGACAAACGAATTGATCTCAGCTGGGAATGGGAGCTGCCCGTTCGTTGGGCTGAATACGATAGCAGTGGCGCGTTTTATGAACTCCGAACGATTAGCGACCCGGAGAAATTTCCCGGCAGCATTTCGGCACGTCGGGCGACCATCCGGCGCGATCAGCTGGAGGTGATCTTCGTTGTTCATAACCAGTCCGATCGCTACACCTGCTTTTTTGTAAATGGTGACAAAGACACTGTTCATCTGGATGATGATTTCGGTAATGAATACAAGGGAGCAACCCTGATCCTGAATGATGGGCAGGATGCAAAACTGGCCCCGAACCAGCGAAAGAACTTCAAGCTGCGGATGCCGGCGCCAAGCCCGGATGCGCTTTCGGCCAACTTTCATTTTGGTTTCCTACATGCTGTGATGGAGCATAATTCGGGCCAGTGCCCGGATCCGCAGATCAATTCCTATTTCCAGCATAAGCTCAACGTGGACGTCAGCAGCTGGCGGAATTAGAGGCTGAGCTTGATCGCGAATTTCTGACTGCTTGCCGCATTCCCGAATAAGGTTGCAATGGCAGGCGTTTGGCGTCAGCTCCAGTTGAAGTGATCTTCTTCAATCACTTCGATGCAGGCGTCCACCACCTCTGGTGCATAGGCAGTGCCGCGCCCGCGCCTTAGCTCCTTCAGGCCTTCTTCGATGCCCAAGGCAGGGCGGTAGGGCCGGTGTGCGGTGATGGCCTCAACCACGTCGGCCACCGCGATCACCTGGGCTTCCGGGATGATCTCATCACCCTTGAGGCCTTTGGGGTAGCCTGTGCCGTCGATCCGCTCATGGTGCTGGACGACCATGTCGGCGATAGGCCAAGGGAAAGCGACGTCCTTCAGGATGTCGTGGCCCACCTCCGGGTGGGATTTGATGATGCCGAACTCGGCGGATGTCAGCTTGCCGGGGCGGTTCAATATTTCCGCCGGTACATAGATTTTGCCGATGTCATGGACAGTGGCCCCAAGGCGCATGCCCTCCAGTTTGAATTCATTCCAGCCCAGCTTGCGGCCGATGGCTTCCGCCAGCTGAGCCACGCGGCCCTGGTGGCCTGATGTATAGGGGTCGCGCTTTTCAAGCGTGGTGGCCAGGGCGTTGATCGCGCCCAATGCTGCATTGCCGAGTGCTTCGTGGGCGGACACAATCTCTCGCGTCATGCGGCCCGCCTTCAGCGCCAGCGCGATGTTGGTCGCCAGTTCCTGCATCAGGTCAATTTCCTGCGGGTTCGGGAAGGTATCGCGGTTGGCATGAATGGTCATCGTCGCGACCGGGTTGCCACCCTCCATAATCGGGAGGGAGACAGTTTTTTCAAGATCAAGCGAGCCCGCCAGTTCCTGCCATTGCCGGTAATATAGGTCGTCTGAATGGCTGTTGGTGAAAACCTTGGTGCCGGACTTGAGCGCGGTCTGCGCCGGGCTGGTGCGCGCGGCGGCGAGGCGGGTGAGGTCTTTTTCCCCTATACTGTTGTTTTCGCTGGCGTAGGTCGTGATTTCAAGGGGGCTTGCGGTTGCACTGTCCTGCGGCTTCGCGAACCACACAAGGCGGTATCCGAGCGCGCTGACCAACTCACGCGCCACATCCTGCAGCATTGCTGAGGGTTCTTGGCTTTTCATCATGATGGCCTGGCAGCGCATGATGGTGTTCCGGATGCTCGCGAGTTGAGTATTGATCACCTCTGCGTGCTTGCGCTCTGTGACATCGGTTGCGATGGCATAGGCGACTTCGTTGCGCGCAACAGAGGACCATGAGATCAGCCTGTATTCGCCGGTTTTGCGGCGATATCGGTTCTCGAAGCTGAGCGTCGCGCCTTTTTCGTTGAGGCTATCCATCTCGGCCAGCGTCTTCTCAATGTCGTCGGGATGTACCAGTTCAAGGAATGTCTTGCCTTCAAGTTCCTTTGGCGCATAGCCCAGGATGCGTTGGGCTGCCGCATTCACTTTCAGGATGGTGCCGTCAACTGTAGACGCAATGACATTCATGTGCATCGGGGTGTCGAAGAAGTTCTCAACCTGATGCTGCAGCGCCTGCTTTTCCGTGATGTCGATGATACTGACGGGGACAGATGCGAAAGCTGCATCGCGGCGGGGAATTCGGAAGGAGATCAGGCAGGTCAGCGCCTTGCCTTTTGCCGTGACATAGTCCACCTGGCCGCGGAAATAGGGTTTCTTTTTCCAGATGGCGGCAAGTTCATCCACAAAAACATCCATGGCGTTCGGCCCGAATGCCTTGTCGACACGGCTGATGAACTGCCGTTGGTCTTCCGCTTCAAACATCTGGAGTGTCGCCCTGTTGACGCGCAGCACGCGGACCATGCCCGCAAGTTCCGTGATTTTTTCCGGGTTCTTGCGCAAATAGCAGCGCAGGTCGCGCACGCCACTTTCGCGCAGGCGCTTCAGTTCCGCCTGCACGGCTGAGAGGTCTTCGTCCCAAAGCGAGATTTCGGCATTGTCGAAAAGCTCATTCGCCCGTTTACGCTGCCGGTCCAACTGGAAATAGGGCTTCTGCAGGTTCGGGATGACAACCGCCCGAAAGATCAGCCAGAAGGAGAAGATCTTGAAGACATGCCCAAGGAGGTTCGCCGTGTCGTCCGGCCCCTCATAGAGCGTGAAGGCAAGCTCGGCGGCGATGGTCATGAAAATGGCGGTGCCAAGCAGGACCTCTTCTTCCTTCGGGATTCGGAAGGAAGCCAGATGCAGCTGGGCTGAGGCAAAAATCAGCCCCGCGATGATGATATATTCGGCGTTGACCTTGAAGGCGGTCAGCCCCTGGCCGTCGATATATCCGGTGGGAAAGATGCCCAGAAGAATAAGCGCCGTGCCAAGGGCGGCGATGGCGCCATACCCGAAAAAGAGCCTTTTTGAGCGCACGCTGCTGCCGATCAGGTGCGGGGTGACGATCAGGATCAAGGTTTCGAGAAACCGCGCGAGCAGCCAGAACTGTACCGACAGATTGACCGAGCCGGTCAAATAAAGGTTCATGCCTTCAAAGGTGAAGGCGTGGTTGGTATCGAGGAAGGCGACCCAAAAATAGCCAGCAGCCAGGAGCGCCAGGAACCGGTTCCTTTCCACCCACTGGGTTTCCCAGGACAGCACGCAGATCGCCAATGCCACAAAGATGGCGCCCAGTTCCGCAACGGTATGGAATGTCAGGTAATCGTGCTGGGCGATCAGTATTAATATAATACCGGCAACAACAGGGGGCAGCCATAATTTGGTATGGCGAAGATTTGTGTAAAAATCGGCCCATGAAAGCACGAAGAAAATACCCCACCTTTATTTGACGGTTATATCATACGCCGAACAATAACATTCACCTTATCGTTGAGCGTGCTTACCGTCCAGTGGTATCGAGGGGCGCCGCGCCTCACTGCTTCACCACCGATACCCGGAAGGGCGTCAGCCGAAGCGACGCATACAGAACCGGCATCATCACCGGCTCATAATCCGGGCACAGGGCGAAGGGCTGGCTGTCCGGGCTTGCGACCACAAGGGCGTCGTCTTCCACCCGCCAGCCCACAGACCACAAGCGGTTGGGGTTGGCGAAAATGGAACCGCCTTCGGCCTGGTAATCCAGATAGTGCGGCTGGCCCGCTATCTCGCATTCCAGATAGTCGGTGTCGCCGTCGAAACTAAGGCGGCGGAAGCTGGTGGCCTGTTCCTTGTGCGGCACGAAACAGAACAGGCGGCGCGAATTGGGGCGGTATCCCAGATAGCCGGTCTCGCCCTGTTCGGCCCCGCTTCTGTAGGTCAGCTTCACCAGAATCTTTTCCCCGCTTGTCGTCAGCCTGTCCTTGAGAAGGGTTTCCATCACCTCATCCGCAAGGGTGAATTTTGCCAGCATGTTCATTGTGTCTCTCCTGTGCCCGGCCAGGTGCCCATTGTCAGGCATTTTTGTGCTTATGCCCCGCCTATCAGCAGGAAGTGTGCCAAAGGGACAAATGGCGGAATTCGGGGAGTTCGTGTCGAAATTGCATCAATTCCCGCATTGCTGCGCCTGTCGCGCGCCTGTCCGACGTGTCCGACACGGACGCGCCCTTGTGCCCACCCATGCCCCTGTATCTAATTCATTGAAAATTCATGATTTTTCAATTGGCACGTCCCCTGCAATCACCAGAGTTACGCACAGATCACCAGCGACTACTTGAGGGGACGAAGACAATGAACGCACCACTGATTTCAATGCAAAGGGGCCTGGGTCAAGACCTTGCCGCTGAATATAAAGAGGAACTGATGGGAGTTGTATTGCACGCGAGCGCCGCACTTGAGGCCCCGTCGCCGTCACGCGGCCTGCCCGCCACTTTCCAGAAACGCTATACTGAAGCCAAGGCCGCAGCTTATGCCTTTGTCAATCAGGTGCTGGACCCGCTTCTGGAGGTGCCGAACTATCTGAAGCGCCAGCAGCAGATCATTTCCAAGAACCCGGTGGGGGTGAGGAACTGTTTCACGCTGCTGCGCGACGAGAGCGCACCGGCGGACGCCCGCCAGCAGGCCAGCGACTTCCTGAAGGTGCAGGCAGATACGGCTTTCTTCAGCCTCAACAGCAGCTCCGGCAAGGTGCTGACGCTGGAGGCCAGCATCCGCGACTATTCGGATAAAATGACCAAGCCTGTGCAAGCCCTCAAGAAGCTGGCGGCGGAAATCCGCACCCAGACTGCGCGCCAAGTGGACCTGGCGCAGCTTCATGCGTTTGAAGGCCAGCGCAACCATCTGGCGATGCAGTTGCGCGCCTCATCCTGGCAGCTGATTGAAAATGGCGTGCGCACGGGCGAACGCTTCCGTCTGGCGCATGCGGAAATCTCGAAAGACATGCCGTGGAAGAAGGTGCCGTTCGTTTCTGTGGTGGCACAGGTGGGGGAAGAGACCATCAAGCTGGACGGCAAACTGCTGCAGAAGTCGGCGGCGCGGGCGCAGGCGCTTCATAACAGCCTGTGCGACGCGGCCAAAAGCGTGTTTCACGCCGGGGCCACGGCAGACACCATGGCGGCCCTGATGATGCATGCGCAGGATGTGCTGGCGCAGCGCAAGGCCATCTGCGAACAGCTGCTTCTGATCGCGGCGGAGATCGAACGCGCCATCACCCACTGCACCGAAATGCAGAAGGCGCTTGAAGGCCGGGATTTTGAGGCCGCCGAAGCCGCGTTTGAGAATATGGCCGAAGCCTGGCACGAAGCCGTGCTGACGGCCCAGGGCATGGAAGTGGATATCGCTTACGCGAACGGTGATTTCCTCAGCGTCGGCATGGCTGACAAGGTGCTGGGTGAAAAGCTTGCGGAAGTCACGCCCGCCCATGGTCTTGCCAGCGAGATCTGCTGACCCCCAGTCAGCGGTGGGATGTGAGCCGGTGCGATGGTTTTCCGTCGCACCGGTTTTTGTTTGTGGAGTGACGAAGGGGGGGCTATTGGGGCGTGTCGGGCGCTGCCACCTGAAGCGTGTCTGACACGCCTAACATGTCTGAAAAGGGCGGGCGGATGAGGCGCA
Source organism: Kordiimonas lipolytica (assembly GCF_042651265.1). Taxonomy (GTDB): domain Bacteria; phylum Pseudomonadota; class Alphaproteobacteria; order Sphingomonadales; family Kordiimonadaceae; genus Kordiimonas; species Kordiimonas lipolytica. The sequence continues at coordinate 56,333 of NZ_JBHSCR010000003.1, forward strand.
GGCATAAAAAAAGCGGGCACCGCAGCGCCCGCTTTTATTTGCTCTTAAATATATGGTATCAAACCGGATCGCTTCCGTCTCCGCTTGTAGTCTCGGGGTCGAAGCTCAGTACGCGGGCGATGCGCACTTCGTCACCGCCCGTGTTCTGGTAAATGGCGATGCCCAGGAAACCGGCCAGCTGCCAGAAGCCCTTTTCGGCCACTACTTCAACGGGGGCCCCTCTCCAGTTGCTCACCCAGGTGCTGATGCCTGTTGATGGGTCGGTAGAATGCTGTGGTTCGCTCCAGCTGCCCACAAGGCATTTGGTTACCTGGTCCCGGTCAAACGGGGAGAAACTATCGAAGTCCTGATTCACGTTGGGCACAGACACCAGATCAAGGCTGATCGGCTGCATGCCGCTGACCTTCCGCAGTTCCCCCGGCGTGGCGGTCATTGTGACTTCCACATCAATGGTGTCACCCGCCTTGAACTGGATACAGCCGCTATAGCGGCCTTCCTTGGTCATGGCGTTCTTGCCACCGTCTTCGAATTCATAGAGCAGCGCGTTGGAGATCTGGTCCCCATCAAACTGCAGTTTCAGTTTATAGTTCGTTGGCTTTTTCGCGGTCATAAAAAGACTCCCCGGTTGTTAAACTGTCTCATCAAAATTGGGGCGGGTGCCCAACTCAAAACACTGAGAACTAGTGGCGCTTGCCGTCCCATCAAAGGGGGTAATAGCAAGATGCGTGCCTTATGATGGTCGGCTTGCAAGTAATTTGTGATAGGCCGGGTCTTCACGAAGGGCATTCAGGTATGGCTCGTTCTGGATTTCGCTTAACGGATGGCCAGCGTCCATCGACTGTCCCAGAAGTTTGAGGGCCTTGTCCCTTTCGCCTGCCTGTTCCATGACTACAGAAGCCCGGAATAGAACCCACCGATTTTTTGGTGCAAGTTCAAGGGCTCGCTCCGTCTTTTGTAGCGCTTCCTTAGGTTGCCCGGACTTTGCATAATATAGTCCAGCACGGCTCAGCATTGCTGGGCGGTTTTCATTAGGCTGAAGTCGCGCCGAAAGGAGTTGAATAGCTCGTCGATAGGCGACTTTTCTGTCCTCTTCTTTTCCCGGCATCATGCTGTAAGCATCGCCGAGATTTGCCCACATGATATAGTGGTGGCTGTTGCCTTGTGCATCAATAGCGCGTTCAAATGCATTGGCTGACTGAGCGTATTGACCGAGAGCGAAATAGAAAGAACCAAGGTTGCCATAAAGCATCGGATCTGGGCGGACTTGCAGGCCCTTTTGTGCTGCCGAAATGGCACCGAAGCTATCTCCTTTGGCGAAAAGCACTGCGCTAAGTGTTCGGTATGCGAAGACGTTGTCGGGCGCTAACTGAACTCCCATCATTGCGCTTGCATTTGCTTTATCATAGTTGCCTGCCTTGTAGTAGGTATCTGCCAACAGAATGTGAAACCGCCCAAACTTGGGGTAGTGATTAACTCCATCCAGGAGAACACGGATTGCTTCATCATACCGCCTAGTGTTTTTCAGATGTCTGCCAAACCCTTGGAGAGCGAAAAAGTTGGTTGGGTCAAGTGATAAGGCTCTCTGGTATGCTTGATCGGCTTCCAAAGCTTTTCCATCATATTCAAGAGCCCAAGCCATGGCAGTGTGGCTGATCGCTAATTGGTCATCTAATGCTAAGGCGAGTTCTGCAGAAGCCTTGCCGTTTCTTAACTTGATTGGGTCGGCTTCAATGCTTGCATACTCCAGTAGTAACGCGAGGCTGTAGCCGCCGGTAGCAGCCGCGTTTTCGGGGTCTTCTGCGAGAAGGGTTTGGAAGGTGGCTTGGGCCTTTTCAATTGCGTCTTTCTGCTCGAAATTCCTCAACCGGTCCATGCCCGCTTCGATGCGGCCGCTGACGGTCAGCGGTTCGTCACCCATGAAGCGCGCGCCATAGAAGCCCGCGCCCAGCGCGATAACAACCATGGCGGCCGCAGCGATACGTTTGAGCGACACAAGCTTTTTCGCCTTATCCGCCGCTTTCCGGTCCCGCATCGGGGTGCCGGGGTCGGCGCTGTCGATGGCCTTGAGGACATCCGCGAATGTCTGGGGCCGCGCCGCGCGCTCTTTTGAAAGCATCCGCGCCACCAAATTGGCGCACCATGTGGGCACGTCCGGCGTGTGGGCCGAAATCGGCGCGGGGTCTTCGTTAAGAATCAGATGCACGATCTCTGCGTCCGATCCCGCCTTGAAGGCCCGCTCCCCCGTCAAAACCTCATACAGAAGCGCGCCGAAGGAAAAGATATCAGACACTTCATCGGGCTTTCCGCCTTTCATCACCTCAGGCGCCATATAGGGCAGCGTACCCAAAATCAGGCTTTGCCCCAATGACCCACGGGTCAGGGTTTCCATATCATTGGCGGTGGGCGCTGTTTTCGCCAGGCCGAAGTCCACCAGCACAGGAACTTCACCAGACCGCATGATGATATTGCCGGGTTTGATGTCGGCGTGCACGATGCCAAGCGAATGGCTGGCCCTGAGCGCATCGGCCAGTTGCCGCACCAGCGCGAGGCGTTCCTCAAAAGGCGGGGTTGCGCGCTTCAGGTAATCCTTCAGCGGTTCGCCGTCCAGATATTCCATCACCATGGCGGTGTGGCCGTCATGCTCTGAAATTTCAAAAAGCGTGACGATATTGGGGTGATTGAGCTTCGCCAGCGTCTTGGCTTCAACAAGGCTCGCCTTCGGGTCCGCGCCGTCGGACACCGACTTGTTCAAAAGCTTGATGGCAACGGAACGATCGAGCAGCGTGTCTTCCGCGCGGTAAACGGTGCCGTAAGCACCCTTGCCCACAGTCTCGCCAAGCGTGTACCTGCCGATCGTCGTACTCATTCCCGATTTCCCCCGCCCCAAACATCGGCCCGTCACTCAGGCCCAAAACACAAAAGGCTCGCGCACATTTGCCCTGCCTGCTATATCGCCTTAAGTTGCTATAGAGGCACGCAAAAGTAGACAGTATTGCTTTTACGCGTAGCTTCATGACATTTCAAGGACAGTAGGCGCTGTCCGGTCTTGTGGGGAGACAGCAGCATGCAGGATGAAACCGGCGATTACGGCCTGATGGACGAAACCGTATCGGTTGATACCGGGCGCGGCATGGGCGCGGACCGGGAAATCCTGCTGCCCAGCCTTGGCATCATCTGGCATGCAGACGCCTCCCGCATAGGCGCGGTGGCGCCGCTGATGTTCGGCCGGGCCACTGAGGCCAGCGTGTCCCGGAATGCGCCGATGTTCCGTAAGCGCGGGTCGGCGGAAGAACCGCTGGCAGACCGCCGGATTTCGCGCTCTGAACTCATGATCAAGCGCACTGGTCCGCGCGAATTTTCCATCACCCCGCCAGACAGCAAGATGAAAGTTCTGGTGAACGGCCAGCCGGTCACCGCGCCGGTCACCGTCAGCCTGGATGCGCTGGGGGACGATATCATCATCACGCTTGCGGGCACGGTTGTGCTGTCGCTTTTCCTGAGCCCGGCAGAGACCGCGCCCCAGCCGCCCGAAGGCCGCCTTCTTGGCATCAGCGGGGCGATGCAGTCTGTCTGGCGGGCGATTGCGCGGGTTGCGCCGACACACCTTCCGGTACTTATCCGGGGCGAAACCGGCACGGGCAAGGAACTGGTGGCGCAGGCGCTTCATCTGGCGAGCGACCGGGCGTCTGAAAACCTTGTTTCAATCAATATGGCGACGCTGTCGCGCGAGCTTGGCGGCGCTGACCTTTTCGGGGCGGCCAAAGGCGCGTTTACGGGCGCGGTCAGGGACCGGATCGGATTTTTTGAGACCGCCGACAAAAGCACCATTTTCCTGGATGAGATTGGCGATACGCCCGCGGACCTGCAGGCCATGCTGCTCAGGGTTCTGGAAACGGGCGAATTCCGCCGCGTGGGAGAAACCCGGCTGCGTTTCTCTGGCGCGCGGGTGCTGGCGGCGACAGACCGGGCCTTGGGCGCGGATGATTTCTCTCAGCCGCTTCTTCGGCGGCTTGAGAGCATGGTGATCGAGATTCCGCCGCTCAGGCGTCGGCGCGTGGATATCGGCCTTCTGATCAAGCATTTTCTGGATACGGGTGCTGTGGACACGCGGCCAGTCGATTTTGCAGACCATATCACCGCCATGGTGCTGCATGACTGGCCGGGCAATGTGCGCGAACTGAGGAACGCGGTGCAGCAAATCTCCGTTGGGCATGTGCCGCAGTTCGGTGCGCCAATGGATGGGGGCGAAATGGGCCCTACCGGTGTGCCCGAAATGGGAACAAAAACCCCAGATGTGCCCTCTGGTAAGCCTGCATCGAAGCCCACCTACCGCGCGCCCGCAAGTGTGACGGAAGCCGAAATGCTGGAAGCCCTGGATGCCGCCGATTGGCGGATCAAGGAAGCGGCGGAGCATCTGAATGTCTCGCGCACCGCACTTTATGGGTTGATGGAAAAATCCAGCAGCGTCAGGACGTTAGAGGATGTGCCGGACGCGGAAATCCGTGCTGCGATGGACGCTCACCCTGGCGATATCGGCGCCTGGGCGCGGGCGCTGAAGCTGCCGCAAGGGGTGCTGGAGCGCCATACCAAAAAGATGATGTTCGACTAAAAGCGCCAGCCCAGTTCCACGCCGAACGTGCGCGGGCGAAGCGGGGTTGCATGTAAACCTGTGGAAACAATGATGAAATTCGGATTGTCCGGGTCCTCGCCCTGGATCACCTCAAGGCTCAGCGGGTTGCCAAATGCGAAAACATTGGATTTGTCAGCCAGCAGATTGGTGCCGTAGATGGTCAGCGACCAGTTATCTTTCTGCAGCCCGAGCCGCGCATTGACCAGATGATAGCTGTCCATCTCTGGTGAAAAATCGCTTTCAAACAGAAGGTTAGCGCCGCCCTCAAAGCTATAGTCCGCGCTTGCGCTCATGCGCAGGTCGTCGCGGATTTCGAATTCCTTGTAAACCGATGCACCCGCTGAAAACTTCGGTGTGGCGGGCAGGGGGGTGCCCACTTCCGCGCCGAAGCGGGCTGTTGTGTCTGTCAGCTCGCCGTCGCTCGCCGACAAGTGCGCGCGGACTTCGAAATCATAGGCTGGGCGGTAAGTCAGCTCGAACTCAGCACCCACTACGCGGGCGTTGCCGACATTGTCGATATCCGGCAACCCTTCGAAGCTGAACTGCTGGCTCTGGATGCGGCGCCACAGCGCTACATAGGCCGCACCCGTGGTGGTTAAAGCCTTGTTCGGGCTTTGGTATTTGAAGCCGACTTCATAATTGGTCAGCGAGTCCGACTGGAAGTTCGAAAGCTCATCCGCGAGCTGGCTCTCGCCGCCGATGGGGGTCGGACCGGTCAGGTTGATGCCGCCCAGCCGGTAGCCTTCGGCCACCTGGGCATAGATCATCAGGTCCTTGCTGTGGTGATACGCCAGCACCGCCTTCGGGGTGACGCCGGATTTCTTTTGCTCGCCGTCCGTCTGGGCAAACAGGAACAGGCCAAGGTCCACAAGGTCGGAGGACGCGCGCTCGCGGTAGTCGAACCAGCGAAGCCCGCCGGTCAGTGCCAGTTTTTCCGTGAGGAAGTAGGTCACTTCGCCAAAGAGCGCGGTTTCCTTCAGGCTGCCGGTGAGCAGTTCGGTGTAGATGTTCAGGTCGCCTTCTTCGGACGGCCAGATGGCGGAGGCAGGTACAGCGAGGTTCGAATGGGTGCGCTCGCCTCTCTTCGACCAGAAGGTCCCGACAGTCCATTCAAGTCGCCCCCCGGTCCTGGATGACAGGTGCGTCTCATTTGACGTGGTGGCGATGTCGCGGTCCAGGCTGAAGGGGCTGGGGGCCACGTCTATCAGGATCAGTTTCGGGACCGCGAGTGAGCCGTCATAGGTGGCGGTAATGTTGCGGTCGGTCCAGCTGAAGGTGCTCTCAAGCGTGCCCCAGTCATAGTCCGCGCCCAGCGTGGCATAGACCTGGCTGAAGCTGTCTGTCCTGGGTTCCTGGATGTAATTGCCGCGCTTGGTGAAGGTGCGCCCGACATCATAATAATTGCTGTCGTCCCGTTCGTTTTCCTGCAGGGTTATGCCTGCGAGCAGCGACCAGTTGTCCCCAAGCTTCAACTGGGCCGACAGGCGCCCGCCATAGGTATCTGACTGGTTGACATTATCCAGCCCCAGCCGCAGGTCGTCGATATAGCCGCCTTCATGCTCGAAGTAACCCGCTGCGCGGATGGCCAGCTGGTTCTCGACAAGTGGGATATTCACAATGCCGCTGACATCCTGGGACGGGGTGCCGCCCTTGGTCCAGGCAAGGCCTGCAGTGGCGCTCAGTTCCACTTCCGCGAGGTTCGGTTTTTTGGTGATCACCCGGTAAAGCCCGGTAAGAGCACCGGAGCCATATAGCGTGCCCTGTGGGCCGCGCAGCACCTCGATGCGTTCGATATCAATAAGCCTCAGCGATGGGTCGGGCGCATTATAGGTCAGGCGCGTATTGTCGAAATAGGTGCTGACAAGCGATTGCGCGCGCCCGGAAAAAGCCCCGTCCGAGAGCCCGCGCACGATGACCTTGTTCTGGCCGTCGCCCTGGTTTGTGGCATGCATGCCAACAATTCGCCGGGCCGCCTGGTTGGTGGTGCCGATGCCAAGCTGCTCTTTGGTGGCGGCGCTGATGGCGCTGATGCCGTATGGCAGCTTCTGCAGATTGTCGGCGCGCCTGAGCGAGGAAACCATGATTTCCTGGACGAAGGGTTCACTGTGGGACGAGGCTTCAGTTTTCGGGGCGGGCTTTCCCTCGGGCGGCTTGCGGAAAACCCGCACCACGCCGGGGCTGACGATCTCGAAGGTGAAACCGGTGCCATCCAGCAGATGCTCCAGGCCTTCACTGGTGCTCATGTCGCCGCTGACTGCCTTCGCCTTGCCGTCCCTGAAGGACAGTGGCGGACGGCCAATGGAAATGCCGGCCTGACGCGCGAAAGAGGCTAGCGCCTTGGCAAGCGGCATGGCCTCTATGTCAAAAGTCTTGGATTCTGCAGACGCCGAAGTTTCCGTCGGGGCGGCAAAGCAGCAGGTCAGCAGCGCCAGGGCGGAAGCCTTCTTCCCAACTATGCGCACATGTCTACTCCCTGCGACCGATCAGAATTGCTCCATCCGTCTGTTTTATGGTCACAGGCAGTAGTTTTTCAAGTGTCGTCAGTACTGTTTCCCGGTCACCCATATTGAGAATGCCGGAAAAGCTGATGTCCCGCGCGCCTGAGGTTACGGCGATAGGCTCGCCCAGATACCGGCTGAGGTCACGAGCGACCAGATAAAGCGCAGCGTCTTCATATTCCAGATATCCGTGCAGCCATGCGGTTACCTGCTGGGCATCCACTTTTTGAACGTGGGTCTCTGATGATTTCTCAAAAGCGGTCAATTGGTCGCCAACACCCAGGCGCTCCCGCTCGGCCGACTGGGCTTCCTCTTCGATCACGTGTGTCGGCGCCACATCCACAAGCCCTTCCGCCACAGTGACAACAAGCTGGTTGTTGTGACGCAGGATATTGAACTGGGTGCCCACAACCTGAACCGACCTGCCGCCCAGGTCCACCCGGAACGGACGGTCCGGGTTCTTGGCTACGGAAAAGAGCGCCTCGCCATAGGCAAGTGCGGTTTGCCGAACGTCGCCCGTGAAGGCAACGCTGATTTTTGTGTTGGTGTTCAGTTGAACGGTTGAGCCGTCCTTAAGCGTGACAAGGCGGGTTTCGCCAAGCCCCGTCTGGTAATATTGGGTGTCGGGGCCAAAGAAGGGGCCAGTGAAGCTTGTGCCGATGATCAGCAGCATCGCAGCCAGGGCAGCCGCCGCCCCGATCCATGCTTTCGGTTTGCTCCAGCGCCAGCCGGCATTGATAACGGTGCCCATATCCGCATCGTCATCCGTATCGGTCACGCTGGCGGCCACCGTGTCTGCGCCGCTTTCAACCATCAGCGCCAGGTGTTCGACATGCTCGTAGGCCAGGCTGTTGGCTTCATCGGCTTCGAGCCAGTCGGTGAAGGCATGCCAGTCGGCCTCGGTCACGCTGTCGCCGCTGAGGCGCGCGTGCCAGCCGGCGGCGGCTTCAAGCCGCTCATCCGTCAGGAAACTGGTATCGGTTTTGGTCATCTGTTTTTACTGCCTTCATGAGCCCGCAGGCCCTAATTACTCTCGTTCAGTCTAATGACGCCGCGATAGGCGCATACCCGCCAGTTTGCTGGCTAGTCTTTATCTTTCAAATGCAGAACCAGGAATTTCATGGCCTTGGCCATATGCTTTTCCACGGTACTTATGGCGATGCCCAGGCTTTCGCTGACTTCCCTGTGGCTATGCCCCTTCAGCTTATGCAGCACAAATACCTTGCGGCATTGTGGCGGCAGCTGGTTGAGCGCTTCAGACACTTGCGCCAGCTTCTGCCTGGCTTCGATCGTGCGATCAGCCGCCGGGCCTTCATCGACGCTTTCGCTGCCGTACTCTGACCGGCTGATATCCACCCAGCTTCTGTCGCGCGCCATCTGACGCATCTTCTGCCGGTTGTGGTCCAGGGCAATGTTGTTGGCCATGCGAAACAGGTAGGCGCCGACATTGCTGATCGTTGAGGCGTCATCAACGCGTTCCAGCTTCAGGTACAGGTCCTGCAGCAGGTCTTCTGCCAGCGTCTCGTCCCGAAACCGCACCACCAGGAACCGCTTCAGCGCCGGGCGTTTCTCCAGGTAGGCTTTCAGCAAGATTGATTTTTTACCAGTATCCAAAAGGTTAGCCCTGAACAATGCGGCTGCGTCCGCGCCTTCATACAGGTGCCAACCATTCCAGATGTGGGAAGATTTCGCAATATCACTCATATGCAAAATGGGCGGGTCGATACAAAACGGTCCCCCGCCAAAGAGGGAAGCGGGGGACCAGTTAACGGGCAGAGGTTTGATCGCAGTGCTGGACAAATTATCCACACTCAGCCCGATGAGGAACGGGTCTAAAGCAGCGGACGCGCCGGGGAAATCCCCGGCGCCGCCCCACAGGCGTCATCATCATGACCCCCATCGATGATGATGCTGTCCGCGCTTCCAGATAGTCTTGTGGCGCCAGCCTCGCCGACTATCTGGCCATAGTGGGCGTATCAATTCCCCCGTCCAGGGCAGCTCCTCCTGAAACCTGATGATTGTCGCTGCGCCATGGACGGGGTGCTACGCCCGCAAATCTTCTTGCCACCACTGGTGGCTCTCAGATGTTTGACGCCGCCCAGGCGAGCGACCCGCTATATAATTTTGATTTTTTTTGCGACCTACGTTTTTGGTAAATTCGGGCTAGTTGCAGCGCCAATTTGCAAAAATAAAAGTCTTCCAAAATGATGGATTTTCTTGCTAAAACGGAAGCAGGAAAGAAAACGACAGCAAAATTTGCAAAAATATGCAACTCGGGATGGCAGTATGAGCGACGACGAAAAAGAAAAAAATCTCCACCGTCTGGAGGACTTGGCGGCGCTTGCCGGTGTATCGATTTCGACCGTGTCCAGGGCGCTTAACGACAGCCCGCTGGTATCGGACCGCACCAAGAAGAAAATCCTCTCGCTCGCCCAAAGTAACAATTATTCCGGCCGCCTGCGCGACAAGGTCTATACCGAGGATGCAGACAAGACGATTTCGATCGTGATCCCGCCGCCGCAGGGCCGTGATACGCGCCTGTCTGACCCGTTCACGCTGGATCTGATCGGCGGCATTGGCGATGCGCTCAAGGAACAGAATTGCGACCTGCTGATTTCGCACCTGACGATGACCGACTATCACAGCGCGGCCAACCTGGTGGCCAGCGGCCGGTGCGACGGCCTGATTGTGCTGGGCCAAAGCACCATGCACAAACAGCTGAACCAGCTCGCGGCCCAGCGCGTGCCGTTCGTGACCTGGGGCGCGCAGTTCCCGGACCAGAAATATTGCTCTGTCGGCAGTGACAACCGCCAGGGCGGTCGCCGCGCCACCAACCACCTGATCCGGATGGGCCGCAAACGCATTGCTTTCGTGGGTGACTGCGAAGGGCCAGAGATGAAGCTCAGGCAGGAAGGCTACCGTGAGGCGCTTGACCAGAACGGCATCGAATTTGACCCACGCCTTGTGCGCCCGGCCCACTTCTACCCGGAATCGGCGATGGAAGCGGTGGATGTGCTGGTGGAGCAGGGTGTGGAATTTGACGGCATCGTCGCCATGTCGGATATGATCGCTATCGGCGCCATGAAGGCGCTGGCGAACCGCGGCATCAATGTGCCGAAGGATGTATCCGTGATCGGGTATGACGATGTGCTGGTGGCGGCCTATTCAAGTCCGGCGCTCAGCACTATTCGGCAGGATGTGACCAAGGCTGGCCGGCTGCTGGTATCGAAGCTGCTCAGGATGCTGGAAGGCGAGGACGTGCAGTCTTCCACGCTGCCGACTGACTTGATTATCCGTGAAAGTTGCGGCGCCTGATACCTCTGAAGCGTGCATGAAAAAGGCGGCACCACCGGGCGCCGCCTTTTTTGTTGGATGTGGGTGGGCCTAGCTTTCGCAGGCCGTTTTCTCATAAACCGCCCAGCTAAGCGCGGGGGCTGTGTAGGCTCCATTCATCTCGCCTTCCGTGCCGTCAATGAAGCACAGCGGACCGCTGAACTGAGGCAGCGTGACGGAGGCCTCATAGGCAGCCGTATTGAATACCGCCAGGACCGTGTCGCCTGTGGTCTCGTCTGTGCGTTCGAACACCAGAAGGCCGGGCTCGCTGTCGGCGTGCAGGAAGGTCATCTTGCCATGCCGCAGCGCCGGGTGGACGCGTTTGACCATGGTGAAGCGTTGCATGGCCTCATAAAGCGGGTGCTCAGCGTCGAAGTTATTGTCGGCGCTGGACTTCGAAGTGCCCAGAAGGTCATTGTCTGCGTAGCTCGCCACCTGGCTTTCGAACATATCCTCGCGGGCGTCCTGGTCATGGCCGTCGCCGATGAAGCCTTGTTCGTCACCATAATAGATGACCGGCACGCCGCGGCTGTAGAACATCAGCGCGTGCGCCAGCAGGTCTTTTTTGAGGGACGTTTCCAGGCTTTCATCCGGGTTTCCGCGACGAATGAAGTGGCCGATGCGGCCCATGTCGTGGTTGCCCAAAAAGATCGGCAGCGACCGGGCGTCGCCTTTCGCGGGCTTATAGAGCACATCCTTTTTCAGTGTTTCGGCGAAGACATCGGGGCCCTTGCCCTCAGCAAATAGCTGGTAGGTTGCAGACTGGAAGGCGAAATCCAGCACGAACGGCACCTTCGCCACATTGGTATAGTGGCTGAGGCGCTCTGGCGTGGGTTCATGCACTTCGCCGAATACGTAAAAGTTCGGGATACCTTCGGCTTCAGCATGGGCCATGATGGCGGGCGCGAAGGCCTGCCAGAAGCTGTCGTTCACATGCTTGACGGTGTCGATGCGGAAGCCGTCTATCTTGAATTCGGAAATCCAGAATTTATAGATGTCGATAAAGCCTTGCTGAACATCCGGGTGTTCGGTGAACAGGTCATCGAGGCCTGCAAAATCGCCGTAGGTGTTGCTTTCGCCCTGCCATTCGCTGTCACCCCTATTGTGATAATAGCGCACGTCATTGAGCCATGCCGGCACCTTCACATTCTCCTCGCCCGCGGGCACATAAGGCGTGTAGGCGAATGTCTGGTCTGTCAGTTTGGCGAAATTCTCCGCTGTCTGATGCACAGGCTCGTCGCCCAGGAAGCCTTCGTTGATGGCGTCGCCGCCAGGCCCGCCCTTGGTGGTGTAGGGGAAGGCTTCCTTTGAGCGGTAGGCGCATAGCGGCACATTTGCCGGGTCGCTGCCGCGTGGAAAGCATTCTTCATATTTGATCACATCAGCCGTGTGGTTGGTGATGATGTCGAAAATCACCTTCATGTTGCGTTTGTGTGCTTCATCCACCAGGGTCTTGAGGTCATCGTTCGTGCCCAGATGCGGGTCAATCTGGGTGAAATCCGTGATCCAGTAACCGTGGTAGGCGGCTGTCATGTTCACCGGATTGCCCTGCACGGGTTTGTTCTTGAAAATGGGCGTCATCCAGATGGCGCTGATGCCCATGTCAGCCAGATAATCCAGCTTTTCCGTCAGGCCCTTGAAGTCCCCGCCATGGAAGAAGCCCTTGTGGGTTGGGTCAAAGCCATGCGTGCTGGCGTCGCCCCCAAAGCCGCCTGTATCGTTTGACGGGTCACCGTTATTGAACCGGTCGGGCATGACAAAATACATCACGTCATCGGTAATCGGACGGCTGATGTATGGCTCCAGAAGTTCCGGGCGAACCGTAACGGGTTCCTCTGGTGGCAGGGCCTTGTCGGCTTCGCCGCAGGCGGCTAGTAGGGCAAGGGCAAGGCAGCCGCCCGCCAGTTTGGTAAGTGGATATTTCATTTTATTCGGCCTCCGGCTCGCTGACATTGAGGGTGGCAAGGGCGGCAATGATCATGGAGCCGCCGGCAAACACCAGGCCGTAAATCGCCTGACCGGCAAAGAGCTCGCTGACCAGAAGGCCCAGCGTGGTGGATGCCACAATCTGTGGGATCACAATGAAGAAGTTAAAGATGCCCATATAGATGCCCATCTTGTGGTGGGCGACCGCGCTTGAGAGCAGCGAATAGGGGATCGACAGGATCGAAGCCCAGGCAAAACCCACAAGCCCCATTGAAATTACCAGGAGGTCAGGGTCTTTAACGACATAGAAAGACGCCAGCCCAATGCCTCCCAGCGTGAGGTTCAGCATGTGGATTTTGCGCCGCCCGATCGTGTTGGCGTAAAGCGCGATGAAGATGGCGGCTGCGATGGTTACCAGGTTGCGCACGGAATTCAGCACGCCTGCCCAGTTGGCGCCGGTGTTATAGATCTCGCTCGATGGGTCCATGGCGCCAAAATGGAAGGCGGTCACGGCTGGTGTTGTGAAAGACCACATGGCGAACATGGCGAACCATGAGAAGAACTGCACCACGGCCAGCTGCTTCATCACCGTGGGCATCAGCATCAGGTCGTCGGTGATCTCCACAATGGCGGAGGCGGTCTGGCCCTTGTCTTTCTTTGCAGAGACAATCAAGCGCAACAGGCCGAAGACGATCACACCGCCCGAGAGGATATGCAGCCGGTAGGACGCGGCTGTCATATAGATGACGAGAGAGGCGGCCACGCCGACGGCGAGCCACAGCATGCCGCCCTGCTTGTGGCGTGCGGGTGCAATCAGCGTTTCGTCGTGGGCCGCGGCCTGTGCCTTGCTGGTTTCAGATGCGGCATGGTCTGCCTTGTTGAAGGCGTCCAGTTCCTCGGGCGAATATTCCTTGGTGGTGAAAACGGTCCAGAACACGCAGATCAGCAAAAAGATGCCGCCTGTGTAGAAGGCATAAATCACCGAATCCGGGATGATGCCCGGGTCGGCCTCATTCGCGACACCAAAGGCGTTGGTCATGATCCATGGGAGGGCCGCCGCAACAGACGCGCCGATGCCGATGAAGAAGGTCTGCATGGCATAGCCAAGAGAGCGCTGGCGGTTCGGCAGCATATCGCCCACGAAGGCGCGAAACGGCTCCATGGCGATATTGAAGGAGGCATCCATGATCCAGAGCATGCCAGCCGCAATCCAGAGCGTGGGCGAATTGGGCATAATAAGGAGCGCGAGTGTCGAGAGGATCGCACCATAAAAGAAATAGGGACGCCGGCGGCCAAGCCGGGTCCATGTCTTGTCGCTCATATAGCCGATGATCGGCTGGACAATCAGACCCGTCAGCGGTGCAGCCACCCACAGAATGGCAATTTCGTCAATGTTGGCTCCCAGTGTCTGGAAAATACGGCTGACATTGCTGACCTGCAGTTCGAAACCGAACTGAATGCCCATAAAGCCGATACACATGTTCCAGATTTGCCAAAAACTCAGCGCTGGTTTTTGCGTCATGAGGTGATCCCGTTCCCTATTTTGATATGGCACCGAAGACTCGGGCCTCCCTTCCTAGTCTCAAGGATTAGCAATTTTTGCAAAAAATGCAAAAAGAATATTGCAGAGCGCAATTTTGCAAAGATGTCAGGGCGTGAAGCAGGCTATTTTATAACGCCTATTTGTCCATATAACCCTATATAAGCTGGGCTATAGCGAAAACTGTTGCAGGAATGGCACAGTTTGCAGGGTCGTTGCAATAAATAGCAAAAAGATGAAAAAATGACTTGATGTTTGCAAAGTGATGCGCGAGCTTTCGACACAGGGAAAGTTGCGGAAGTTTAACTTTTGGCCAGTAGGATCGGCCATACCGGTTGGCTTCCAGGGTTAATCAGGGAAGGGAAGGCTTCATGCGTACCTCAAATTTTAAAACGAATTTATTGTCCTTTGCGTCGGCTTCGGCCATCGCATTCGCGGCATCTCCTGCACTCGCGCAGGATGCCGATTCTGACGAACAAGGCGAAGGCGTCGAGCTCGAAGAAATCGTCGTCACCGGTCTCCGCGCCTCTATTATGAGCTCGGTTGCCCGCAAGCGCGAAAGCAGCTCGATTGTTGAAACGATTTCGGCGGAAGATCTGGGCAAGTTGCCGGATGCGTCGATCGCAGAATCGATTGCCCGTCTGCCGGGTCTGGCGGCACAGCGTCTTGACGGTCGCGCCAACGTGATCTCGATCCGTGGTCTGGCGCCAGACTTCACCACCACCACACTGAACGGCCGCGAGCAGGTGTCTGCAAACAACGGCCGTGCGGTGGAATATGACCAGTATCCATCAGAGCTGATCAACGGCGTAACCATTTATAAAACGCCTGACGCCAGCCTGACGTCACAGGCAGTCGGTGGTACGGTTGATCTGCAGACGATCAAGCCGCTGGCATATGGCGAAAAAGCAATCGTTCTGAACCTGCGCGGCGAATATGCCGACCTTGGTGCGCTCAATTCCGGCACGACGGCACTTGGTTACCGTGCCAGCGTTTCCTACGTTGACCAGTTCAACGATGACCAGTTGGGTATTGCCATCGGTTATGCACGCATGCTCTCTCCAACCCAGGAAGAGCGCTGGAACAGCTGGGGCTTCCCGGAGGCTTCTGACGGTAACCTGATCATTGGTGGTGCCAAGCCATATGTGAAATCGAACGAGCTGACGCGCGATGGTTTCCTGGGTGTGCTGGAATATGCGCCCCATGACAGCAAGGTCCGCACGACGATTGATGCCTACTATTCCAAGTTTGATGACGAGCAGACCCTGCGTGGTATTGAAATCCCGCTTGCCTGGTCTGGCGCGCAGCTGCAGGACGGCTACACGGTTGAAGATGGCCTGATCACTCAGGGCCAGTTCAATGGTGCAGAAGTTGTGGTGCGTAACGACTTCGTTAACCGCGAAGCTGAAACGCTGGCTCTCGGCTGGAACACCGAATATCAGGTGAATGAAAACCTGACGATTGAACTCGATGTTAGCTACTCAAGCGTAGACCGCATCGAAAGCAACATGGAAACCTACGCTGGTACCGGTCGTGGTAGCGGCAATGGTGCGACCGACAACCTGGGCTTCACCATTGGCGAAGACGGCGGTGCGGTCTTCACCCATGGTCTTGACTATTCCGACCCAAGCCTCATTCAGCTTGGCGGTCCGCTCAGCTGGGGCTGGGGTCTGTTCGTTGCAGGCTTCTATCCGGATGACCGCGCACAGGACGGCTTCATCAACGCGCCTGAAACAGACGATGAGCTTTCTGCAATCCGTCTGAGCGCTGAACAGTTCCTGGATGACAGCCCGTTCACCAGCATTGAATATGGTGCCCGCTTCTCCAAGCGTCAAAAAACGCTTCTGGATCAGGGCTTCTTCCTGACGCTCAATGAATATCCAGCGGATGTGCCGGTACCAAGCCAGTTCCTTGAGGACCCAACGTCGCTTGAGTTCATCGGCATGGGTGACGTTCTCAGCTATGATGCGAAAGCCCTGTTTGACAGCGGTGCCTATGTCATCAATGACGAAGCGGCGAGCACGCAGTCCCGTCTGACCAACAGCTGGACCGTGACCGAGAAGGTTGTGAACCTCTATGCTCAGGCCAACATCGATACCGAGCTGGGCAGCCTGCCTGTTACCGGTAACGTCGGTGTGCAGGCAGTTTACACTGACCAGAGCTCGGACGGTTGGGCAGCCAAGACGGTTGATAACCAGGTGGTTGCAACGCCAGTTACGGAAGGCACTGACTATTGGGACTTCCTGCCAAGCCTGAACCTTAGCTTCAACCTCGACGACAACAACAAGATCCGTGTTGGTGTGGCCCAGGTGCTGGCGCGCGCGCCAATGGCTGACATGAACGCTGGCTTCGGCTTCGGTTTCGACCAGCAGAACCTGATCTTCACCGGTGGTGGCGGTAACCCGAACCTGAAGCCGTTCAAGACCTGGCAGTATGACCTGTCGTTCGAGCACTATTTCGGCGAAGGCGCCTATGTTTCGGTCGCTGGTTTCTACAAGCAGATCACCAGCTTCCCGTTCAGCGACTCTGAAGTTTATGACTTCGCGGAAGTTCTGGGCCCACTTGGCGAAGACCTGACGTTTGTTGACGGTGAGGGCAATGAGTTCACGCTTTCCACCGTTGGTCGCCGCGACTTCAAAGACAACGTAGACGGCGGTAAGATCTATGGCGTTGAATTCTCTGCGTCCCTGCCATTCTCGAACTTCTCTGAAGCGCTTGAAGGCTTTGGTATGTTGGGTTCCGCGTCCTTT
Organism: Kordiimonas lipolytica; assembly: GCF_042651265.1. Classification (GTDB taxonomy): domain Bacteria; phylum Pseudomonadota; class Alphaproteobacteria; order Sphingomonadales; family Kordiimonadaceae; genus Kordiimonas; species Kordiimonas lipolytica. Next base: position 73,010 of record NZ_JBHSCR010000003.1, read on the forward strand.
ACCAAGAGCTCGATTGTTGATCCAAGCAGCCAGGAAAAGATCACGCTGCCTGGCCTGTCTAAGACAGTCCTGAACGGTACGGTTTACTATGAGAACCACGGCTTCCAGGCGCGTGCTTCCGTACGCCACCGTTCGTCGTTCCTGGGTGAGGTTTCGGCTCTCAGCCTGACGCGTGTGAAGGTTGATGTTGAAGCAGAAACCATCATTGATGCGCAGCTTGGCTACGACCTCAGTGAAGTTGGTATCGACGGCCTGACCGTTCTGTTCCAGGTGAACAACCTGACGAACGAGCCGTTCACCACCTTCTACAATCAGGACAGCCGCCAGGTTCGTGACTTCCAGAACTATGGCCGTACCTTCCTCTTCGGCCTGAACTACAAAATGTAGTCAGGTCCGGCTGAGGCTGGTTGAAACAATTGCCCCTGCCGATATGATTGTCGGCAGGGGTTTTCTTTTCGGGATTGGGTGAGGACACGGGACGTGCAAAAAGACAGCATCAAGAAACTGGTAATCGTGGGCGGCGGCACCGCTGGCTGGATGGCGGCAAGCCTCCTTGTAAAGCTGATGCGTGGCCAGCTTGAGATTGTGCTGATCGAATCCGACGATATTGGCACCGTGGGCGTGGGCGAAGCCACCATTCCGCCGATCCAGATTTTCAATAATGTGCTGGGCCTCAATGAGGACGAATTCATCAAGGCCACCCAGGGCACCTTCAAGCTCGGGATCCAGTTTGAAAACTGGGGGGCGGTGGGCGACAAATATATGCACGCCTTTGGCGCCATCGGACGGCAGATCGGCATGGTGCCATTCCAACATTATTGGCTGCGCGCCAAGGCCGCGGGCTTCGCCGGTGACCTTTGGGATTTCTCCTTCAACTATCAGGCGGCGAAACAGGACCGGTTCGACCGCCTGCGTCAAATCCCCAACTCGCCGCTCGAAGGCATCACGCATGCCTTCCATTTTGATGCCGGGCTTTATGCGCGGTACTTGAGGAAAGGTTGTGAGCACGCGGGCGTGAACCGCGTGGAAGGCATGATCACCGATGTGTCGCTTGATGGTGAAAGCGGCAATATCGAATCCGTCACGCTCAAAGACGGGCAGGTGGTTGAAGGCGATTTCTTCATCGATTGTTCGGGTTTCCGGTCGCTTCTCCTCGGTCAGGCGCTGGGCGTTGGCTATACCGACTGGACAGACTGGCTGCCGTGCGACCGCGCGGTGGCGGTGCCTGCCGAAAACGGCGCGCGCATGCGGCCCTATACCCAGTCCATCGCCCACAAGGCGGGCTGGCAGTGGCGTATTCCGCTGCAGCACCGGGCCGGAAACGGCCATGTTTTCTGTTCCGATTACATCAGCGAAGACGAAGCCACGCAGGCGCTTCTGGATAACCTGGAAGGCAAGCCGCTGGCTGACCCGCGCGTAATCCCGTTCAAGGTTGGGCGGCGCGAGAAATTCTGGCACAAGAACTGTATCGCCGTCGGCCTGTCATCCGGCTTTCTGGAGCCACTTGAAAGCACCAGCATCCACCTGATCCAGACAAGCATCGTGCGCTTCGTGCAGATGTTCCCAAGCCTGGGGTTGGACGCCAGCAACGTGGCTGAATATAACGAGCAAGTCGGCTTCGAGTTTGAAAGCATTCGCGACTTTATCATCCTGCACTATCACGCCACCGAACGGGACGACAGCGCCTTCTGGAAGCGCTGCCGAGAGATGGAAATCCCCGAAAGCCTGAAGCATAAGATGGACTTGTTCAGGGAAACGGGCCGCATCTTCCGCTTCAATAACGAGCTGTTCTCGGAAGCCGGATGGCTGCAGGTGATGCTGGGCCAGCGTGTGATGCCGAAAGCCTATCACCCCATGGCGGATGCGCTTGATGAGGCGCAGCTTCGGGACTATTTCAATAACCTGAGGACCATCATTGGCGGCACAGTACCCAAATTGCCGACGCAGAAAGACTTCATCGCGAAACACTGTGCCGCGCCAGGGATGTAGCGGCTAGCGGCTATTTAGTCTTTCGGGCACGCCAGGTTGATCAGTGTCCGCGCGGCATCCTTGGCATCGGGGGCGGCGAAGGCCTTGCCCTGAATGTGGGCTGTCACAATCGCACCTTCCTTCAGAAGCATCAGTTGACGCGCCAGCGTCTCAGGCTCCTTCGCGCCGGCTCTGCGTGCCAGACTGGCGAGGTGATCTGTCAGTGACCGTTTGTGTGCCGCCGCCGCCTGATGGATGGGGTGCGATGGGTCCTGATATTCCGATGATGCCTTGATGAACATGCAACTGTTGAAGTCGTCGCCCGCGATCCATTCCTGCAGGGCATCGAAGCTGGCCACCAGCTGGCCTTTTGGTGTGTCGGCCCGCGCTGCGGGGCCGTCAACCAGCAAGGCAGTAAGGCGCTCGTGCCGACGCTCTAAGGTGGCTAGGATCAAGTCTTCCTTGGTGCGAAAATATTTATACATGGAAGTTTTCGAGATGCCGGTCTCGGCCACCAGCTTGTCCATGCCGGTGGCGTGGAAGCCGTCCCGGTAAAAGGCCTCCAAGGCCTTGTCTATCAGTTCGTCTTTCCGCGACGCGCGCATAGCTGATTATTCCAAAAATTACTGATCTGTTCTTTTTGTATCATGTTTGTCTTGTTCAATCCAGTTTGGAAATAATCTATTAATTACAATTCTTTAATGAGAAATCCTGGCCGTTCACGGTCATGTGAAAGCGATGAAGTTGACAATATGTACCGATCTGTTCATTTTAAAACGTACCGATCAGTACATATTAAATTCTGGTGCCCAAAGCGCCACTACGGAGGCTTCCATGTCTGAAACAAAACGCATTCTTTATAGCTTTCCCTTATCGGGACATTCACACCGGGCCGAGCTGGCGCTGTCGCTTATGGGGCTTGAGTTCGAAAACCGGGTGGTCGACCTCGGCACAGGCGAGCATAAGTCCGACTGGTTCCTGGAGCTGAACCCCGAAGGCAAGGTGCCGGTTCTCCTGGATGGCGAGGACGTGATATACGAATCTACTGCTATCCTGGCCTATCTGGCAGCCAAATATGATGCAGACAACAAGTGGATTCCAGCAAGCGCAGCCGGCAAGGCGCTGGTAGAGCGCTTTTTCGCGCAGGCAAGCGGCCCGCTGGCTTCCGGTCCCGCGCGTGCCCGGCTGATCCAGCTTTTCGGTGCGAATTTCGACGAAGAGGAGTCTATCACAAATGCCCATGCTTATCTTGCAGGGCTGGAGGCAAATCTTGATGGGCGCGATTTCCTTGTTGGCGACGCGATCACCTTCGCTGATGTGGCGCTCTACAGCTATGTGGCGCGGGCACCTGAAGGCTTTGTCAGTCTTGAGCCTTATCCAAACATCCGCGGCTGGCTTGCGCGCATAGAAGCGCAGGAAGGCTTTGTGGAAATTCCACACACAGAGGTTTCAGCGGCTGCCTGACGGGGTGGTCGCAGGCCGGGGTGGGCGTTTCCATCTCCTCGCTTTGGGGGCTGCCCCGGCCAACCAGTTAAAGGAGAAGAAATTGAAGGAATTGGTCAGCCCGTTTCATGACGGCGAGCTCGCCATCCAGGAAAGGCTGGGTGTGCAGGAAAAAGTCCAAAAATATGCCACCAGAATGGTGCGTCCCTACATGCCGGACCAACACCGCGATTTCTTCTCTGGGCTGCTGTATTTCTTTCTGGGCACGGTGGACGCGGAAGGCATGCCTTGGGCCCACATGATATGGGGGCAGCCAGGGTTCATCCGGTCGCCGGACCCAGAGCATCTGGTGATCCCGCGCGCGTGCCTGCCGGCGGAGGCCCTTGTTCTGGCTGTGGAGGTCGGCGGCCTTGGTCTGATGCTGGAAAACCGGCGTCGGAACCGCATCAACGGCCGGGTGGCGGAAGTGGACGCCGATGACGTGACGCTCCGGGTTACCCAATCGTTTGGGAATTGCCCGCAATATATCCAGGCGCGCGTGCCGGACGCCCTGGTGGCGCGGCAGGAAAGCCCACTCCAAAGCGCCCTGTCGGCAACCCACAGGCGTGTTATCGAACGCGCGGATACATTCTTTATCGCTTCGGCGTCCGCCCATTTGGGGCAGGATGCGCGCCACGGTGTGGATGTATCGCACCGGGGCGGCGCGCCGGGGTTTGTGAAATTCCTGAATGAAGGCACGCTCCTGTTCCCTGATTTTTCAGGCAACCGGCATTTCAAAACGCTGGGAAACATTCACGACACGGGCCGCGCTGGGCTGCTGTTTATCGATTTCGAAAGCGGCGACCTGTTGCAGGTGGGCGGGGCCGCAGCGATCGCCTGGCCTGAAGACAGTATCCATGACTATCCAGGGGCCGAACGGTTCGTTCAGGTCTCGATAGAGCGGGTGAAAGTGCGACCGGCGGCGCTTCCTTTTTCGTGGCAATTTCTTGGCGCTTGGCCGCGGCTGCCGCAAGGCCCAGGCTGGACCAAAAATCGCCCGTAGGGCCCGCGCGCCGGAGGGGTTAGCCCCGTTCCTTGGGTAGGTCAAAGGTGACGGTGGTACCCTCACCCAGGCGGCTTTCTATCTGCAGCGTGCCGCCTTGCAGCGTGACGAATTGTTCCACGATGGCAAGGCCAAGGCCAGTACCCTCCACCGCATTGGTCGGGTCCAGGTGACCGCGGTCGAACCGTTGAGTGATGGTGGCCAAGCGGTCTTCCGGAATGCCGCGTCCGTTATCGCTAACGCGGAAGACAACCCGTTCCTTTTCGTTGACCACCTGCACCTGAACGTGTCCGCCGTCGTATCCGAATTTGACGGCGTTTGACATCAGGTTGATCAGGGTCTGCCTGAGCGCGCGCGAGTCCGCCCACACGGTGGAAGGCGCCTTGCTAAGGTCCGGCTGAATCTGGATGCGCTTTTTGTTGGCCTGCGCGCTGACCATTACCGTGCAGTCGGCGATAATCTCGGCGATATCCAGGTGGGCTTTTTCCATTGCCCGTTCAGCCGCATCGATGGCCGACAGGTCAAGAATGTCGTTGATCATCTGCAACAGGAAAGTGCCTGACCGGTATATATCGCTGCTGTATTCTTCATATTTGGCGCTGCCGATGGGGCCGAAAACCTTGTCTTTCATGATTTCCGACATGCCGATGATGGCATTCAGCGGCGTTCTGAGCTCGTGGCTCATGTTCGCCAGGAACGCGGATTTGGCCTTGCTTGCGGCTTCGGCTTCCGCAAGCGCGCGCTGCAGTACTGCCTGGTCGGCCTTGGCTTCACTGATATCCCGGCAGATGGCATATAGCGCCACCTGGCCTTGGTAAGGCACGCGGGTCAGAGTCACTTCAACCGGGAATATCTCACCGGATTTCTTGCGGTGCATCCATTCAAAGCGGGTATAGCCTTCCTGTACCGCAATGCGCATCATGTCTTCGGCTTTTTCAAACGATGTCAGCCCGCAGGGTTGATATTCGGGCGATACCTCGGATGGGTGCGCCTTTGCCATTTCCTCTGGGCTTGCATACTCGAACATGGTCGCGGCACCCTGGTTGCACAGCTCGAACTTGTTGTTTGCCAGGATCATCATGGCGTCTTCTGACATCTCGAACAGTTGGCGGTATTTTTCCTCGCTTTCTGCCAATTGCTCATGTGTCTGCCATTCAGCCAGGCGTACAGCCAGCATGGATGCGATGGTGGTCAGCAGGTCTTCATGGTCTTTGGTGAAATAGCCGACGTCAGGGTGCTCGCAGTCGATGATGCCGTAAAGTTTGTCATTATAAACGATAGGCACCGTCAGTTCGGATCGCATGCCCCGAAGGTCCTCGACATAGCGCTGGTCTTTGCGCGTATCAGCGATGCGCTCAGGCTTCATCGTCAGGGCTACATGCCCGCTGATGCCAGCCCCCAGCTTGAGCTCAATCTTGTTCTCAATGGAATGGTCGGCACCCTTTTTTTCGCCAAAGGCGGCCTGCTGAACAAGTGTGCCGCGCTTTTCGTCGTGCAGGTAGATCACACAGTCGACAAAACCCAGCTGGCCGACAACTTCCTCAACCACATACCAGATCAGGTCTTCAACAGAGGACAGCCCCATCAGGTCCCGCGCAAACTTGTTCAGGATCTGCAGTTGTTCCTTCGGTCTGTTCTGCATCGGCAAGCGGTCATTCCTTCCTGTGGCTTGATGCAACTTTAATAGCGCAAAAAAACTTAACGGGGAATTGACGTTACCAATTTATCGCGAAAGCGGAGAATCCTGTTCCCTTGCGGGGTATTGCAGGAGTCTACATGCTGCGTTTTGCCGGGCAATGTTTGGCAATGAAGTCCGCGTGGCTTGGCATGGCGGCGGCGGTTTCTTCCATCACGCGCCTCAGGCCGGCAAGACGGCCCTGATAGTCCACATTCCGCGCGTCTGCGAGCGGGTCGTACCGCTCGGGCCAGATGCCCTGGCCGGTATAGACCGCCAGCCAGCTTGGGTTCCGAAACAGCTCCAGCTCATGGGCCACAATGCGGCCGCCGCGCCGGAATTGTTCGATCTTGTAGGCAAGCTCTTCGGGGATATCCATGTCGGCGGCATGCTGCCACAGGGGCGCGTCGCGGCGTTCGGTGGCCTTGTAGTGCAGGATGATAAAATCGCGCGTGCGCTCATATTCACCCACAGTGATGCGATTATATTCTTGGGCGGCGTATTCATCAAAATCCAGTGTCGGAAACAGCGCCAGAAGGCGCGTGATGCCGCTCTGGATCAGGTGCAGGCTGGTGCTCTCAAGCGGTTCCATGAAACCGGCGGAGAGGCCGATGGCCACGCAGTTCTTGTTCCAGAATTTCTTGCGCCTGCCGGTCACGAACCTGAGGAGGCGCGGGTCCGCCAGGGGCTTGCCGTCAAGGTTATCCAACAGTGTGGCCTGGGCTTCATCGTCGCTGATGTGTTGGCTCGCATACACATAACCATTGCCGATGCGGTGCTGCAGCGGGATGCGCCATTGCCAGCCTGCCTTGCGTGCTGTTGACCGGGTATAGGGTGTGAACTCGCCGCCGTGCTCACACGGTACCGCCACGGCGCGGTCGCACGGCAGCCAGTGGGTCCAGTCCACATAGCCAGTCTTGAGGGTTTTCTCGATCAGCAGGCCGAAGAAGCCTGTGCAGTCGATGAAAAATTCGGCGTCCACCTTTGTGCCGTTCTCAAGCGTCAGGCTTTCAATAAAGCCGTCAGTGCCGCGGAGGCCCACATCAACCACTTTGCCTTCCAGGCGCTTGACGCCGCGGGCCTCACTGTATTCGCGTAAGTACCGGGCATACATGATGGCATCGAAATGATAGGCATAGTCAAACGTGCTCTGGACCATGCGGCGGTCCTGGGCAGGTACGCTGAATTTGCCGTGCTTGGCCATAACCCAGGCCATGGAATAATCGTCGATTGGGTCCACTGGGCCTTCCGTGCGGGCCTTGAGATAATAGTGGTACAGCTGCACGGCATCAAAGGGTGCGCCATAGTCCCCAAACGGGTGGAAATAGCTGTGGCCTTCCTTGAACCAGTTTACGAATTCGATCCCCAGCTTGAAGGAGCCTTCGGTGCGCTGGATGAATTCGGCTTCACCTATGCCCAGTGACTGGTTGAAAATCTTGATCGGCGGGATGGTGGCTTCGCCCACGCCCACGACGCCAATCTCTTCCGATTCCACCAGCGTGATCTCAGCAGCGCCCTGAAGTGCATTTGAAAGCGCCGCCGCCGTCATCCAGCCGGCGGAGCCGCCGCCCACGATTGCAATCTTTTTGATGTTGCGGTCTGCGTTGGTCATCACTCGCCTCGTGGCAATTGGAGGATCATGGACTGGAGCGGCTCGAGCGTCAGCTCGATAATAGCCTGCCCGTCTTCAATCACAAGGGTAGCGTTGCCGCCACCCAGCACATCCGAAAGCGGGTAGCTGCCGTTATTCGTGAAGCCCCAATCTATTGCAAGTTTTGTGGGCAGGCGCAGCGGGAAGGTCGCAGTTTCATTCTCTGCGAAATTGCTGACAACCACCAGCTTTTCATCCTCGCTCCAGCGCGCGAAGGCGAACAGCTGGTCCGTGTATCCAGGCACATGCTGTCGGTTCACGCTGTGAAGCTCCCGGTAATCGCCCATCATTGCGGGGCTGCCTGCGGTGAAACGCATCAGGCGCTCATAGTATGCTCTCAGCTTTGCTTCATCTTCTGTCAGTGCGCCGCCATCGAACTTGCCGCCGTTCATCCAGCGCTGGTGCGCAGGCACCCCGACATAGTCAAAAATGCTGGTGCGGCTCGGGTCTCCAAAGCCCGCGTCCTCAGACCCGTCTTCGCCCACCGCCTGCCCGAAATAGAGCATGGTGGGGGACGTGCGCAGCGTGGCGGAGACCACCATGGCAGGCATGGCGCGCCATGGGTTGCCTGCGAATTCCGGGCTGGCGATGCGCTGTTCGTCGTGGTTTTCAAGGAAGTGCATCATGTGGGCTTCGATGTCGCTCAGGCTCGCGATCTCACGCGGCAGGGCATCTGTTGTCTCGCGGCCCTGGAGGATGGCTTTCAGCAGATCATAAAGCCCGACCTTGTCATAAAGCACATCCATTTTGCCCTTATGCACATAGTCCCGGTAAAGCTTCGGGTTATAAACTTCCGCCAGCAGGAAGGCGTCCGGGTTGCGCATCTTGATGGCGCTATTCAGGAAGCTCCAGAACTCCACCGGCACCAGCTCAGCCACGTCATAACGGAAGCCGTCCACGCCTTGGTCCAGCCAGAAAAAGGCGATGTCGCGCATCTTCATCCAGGTGTCCGGCAGGTCTTTGTCTGCCCAGAAGGTGGCGTGGGCGCGGACGTCCAGTGCCTCATAGCCTTCCGGCAGGCTTGGGAAATCATGGCTGCCGTCGGGGCGAACGCCATAGTTCAGCTTCACGGTTTCATACCAGTCATCGGCGCTGGGTTTGACCGACCGCGCGCCGTTGCCGGTCCATTTGGCGGGAACTTCGGTGAACTGGCCGTCAGCCAGCGGGTGCGCTTCACCGCCCAGCGGCTCGTGTCCCGCTTTGAAGTCAGGCACCTCGAATGCCTGACCCGGTACATAATAGAAATTATTGTCGCGCGCATACTCTACGCTCGTGTCATCTGCCGCGCCGAAGTCTACCACACCGTCCGGCTTGCCAAGGGATGTGTACCCCCGCGCCACATGGTTGGGAATGATGTCGATGATAACCTTCAGGCCGTGCTTATGCGTGCGGTCAATAAGCGCGCGGAATTCATCCATGCGCTTGGCGGGGTCGGTCGCAAGGTCTGGGCTGACGCCATAATAATCCTTCACCGCGTAGGGTGAGCCCGCGCGGCCCTTGATCACGTCCGGATCATCATTCGATATGCCGTAGGCCGTATAGTCGCGGATCACGCCGTGGTGCAGCACGCCCGTGTACCAAACGTGGCTGACACCCAGTCGTCGGATGCCTTCAAGTGCCTCGTCCGTGAAGTCAGCAAACTTGCCAACGCCGTTCTCGGCTGCGGTGCCCCAAGGCTTGTTTGTCGTGTTCTGGTTACCGAACAGGCGGCTGAAAACCTGATAGACAACAGGCTTGCCTGCGCGCTCCGTCTCTGGGATTGGGCTTGTTTCAGGCCCCGCGCAGGAGGTGCCGGTGACAGCGATCGTCAATAGGCTGGCGGCAATCAGGGTAGGTTTGATGAAGCGCATAAATGTCTCGGATATCGGTTATTTGTTTTCCACCAGCACGCGGTAGCCCCAGGCGGGCAGGGTGATGTCATAATCCGCATCAACGGTAACGGCTGCTCCGCCTTCAAAGTCATGATAGCTCCCGAGGTGCGGGCCATTCTCGAAGCGCACGGTTTGCGCCTTGTCCGACAGGTTGATGATTGCAAAAACACCGTCTTTGGCGTTCTCGCGCACAAAGCTGAGGACCTGCTTGGGGGCTGAGTTGACGATGGAGACCATGCGCGCACCAGCCGCCCCGTTCCAGAGCGCCGTATTCTCATGCTTCAGCTTGAACAGCGCTTTGTATAGATCACCAATTTCATGGTCGCGCCACTTGATCGGGTCGCGCTCAAAGAACTCAAGGCGCTTGTCGTTCCCGGCTTCCTGGCCGTTATAGATAAGCGGGATGCCTTCACCGACGACAGACAGCACGATGGCGCTCTCAAGCGCGTCGCCAAAGCGTTCGAACATGGTGCCTTCCCAGGAATTCTGGTCGTGGTTCGTCACATGGGTCATGCGGTAAGCATCGCGCGGGTAGGCGCTTTCATTCCAGCTATAGTAGACAAACAGCGCGCCCGTGTCGGCCTTGCCGTGGGCGATCTTGTGCATGGTCTCACCCCAGCTCCAGGCATAGGTGGCGTCAAACGCGTGCTGGTAAAGGTCACGCGATTCCCATTCCGCCAGCATGAAAACCGGTTTGACGCTTTCGAGCTCCGCCCGCACCGTGTTCCAGAAATCCACCGGCACAAAGCCCGCCACATCGCAGCGGAAACCGTCCACGCCCACTTCCTCAACCCAGTATTTCATGGCTTCGGTCATATACTGCCTGAGGCCGGGTTTCGAGAAATCCAGGTCAATGATGTCAGACCAGTCCCACCAGGGTGTGGGGCGGAAATCGCCTTTCCAGTCGCGCTCGTACCAGTCGGGGTGCTTTTCCCTGATTACATTGTCCCAGGCGGTGTGGTTTGCCACCCAATCCAGGATCACGCGCATGCCCATCTTGTGCGCGTCTCGGGTGAAGGCTTTCAGGTCATCAAGCGTGCCGAACTCCGGGTTGACGCTATAGTAATCCTTCACGCTGTAGGGGCTGCCAAGGCTGCCCTTGCGGTTCTCTTCGCCAATTTCGTGGATGGGCATCAGCCAGATGATGTCTGCGCCCAGTTCCTTGAGGCGCGGCAGCTGTTTGCGCGCGGCCTCAAAGGTTCCTTCGGGCGTGAACTGGCGGGTGTTCAGTTGGTAAAGGACGGCGTTTTTCGCCCAGTCCGGATGCTGAACCTGCATATAGGGTTTGGGATCATATTTGGAGGCAACACCGCCCGCTGCCATGCTGCTGGCGGGAGTGATTGCCACAAGCGCGGCAAAGCAAGCGACTTGAAAAAGCCTGATGATTCCCATGGTTCCCTCCTTCGGCCCGGAGGGGAGTATAGGCGCAACTGCAAACTCATTGCAAATATTTCTGCAAAAGATGCTAGTTGTTGCAAAAGAAAAGGCCTCATTTCGGAATGAGGCCTTATTTACAGTTGTTTATTGTTTCTAATCCACGTTTGCAAATTAATGCAAAAATATTAGCCATCCTGTTTTTCCCAGTCAAAGGCCGGGTATTCAGGATAGTCCAGAGTGATTCCTGTTTCGCCAGCGGCGACGCGTGTGCGGGCTTCCTCGCGCAGGCGCGTCAGGTCTTCGGTGATGCTGTAGCGCAGGTTCCGAAGCTGGGTCCAGTAACTGCCGAAATGCTCAGGCCGTTTGTCCGCGGCCAGCATGGGGCCCACGATGGCAAAGCCGCCATAGATGCGGGCTGCGTGCTTGCTTTCGAAGTCCTTGATTTCCTGCAGAAGCCGGGCGAGTTCGCCGGTGGGCTCTGGTTCCGGGGTAACGGTCCGGGGCTGGCCCGCAAACAGGCTGATCACTTCTTCCGTTGGCATGGCTGCCGCGTCGCGCCACAGGTTCAGCGTGCTGGCGTTCAGGAGTGTTTCGGTTTCTGGTTCAATCACCAGCACGGTGGGCGTGCCGTAAATCACCGGCAGGCCAAAGCGCGTGGCCACATGCAGGCTGTGGTCAAGGTAGCCCACATCAACGATCTGCACTTCATAGCCCGCCTTCACCACGGCGGAGACTTCCGGTTTGTTCAGGTGTTCGATAAGCCCGATGCTGTCGTGGCACCAGTTAGCGCCCATCACGATCATCGCAAGCTTGCCGGACCGGCGCGCGCGGTCCAGCGTGGCATCCACTTCCGTCATCGCATCAGCGGACGGCTTGTAGGGTGCTTCGGTGTCGAAATGATAGCTGGAATGTTCTTCCGCTTCGCCCTGCTCGATGGTTGAAGCAAGAGCCGGGTCTTGCAGGCCGAACATACCGGCCAGAAGCGCGATCGCCAATTTATACATACATTTGCCTTCCCTATAGGTCTGCTAAACTCTTGCAGCAGATTTTGCCACTTTGCCAGCATTAATCGTCAGGTATATATAGGCGCACCAGTGCAGGTGATTCCAGGGTTGGAAATGCCGCACTTTAAAGTTACAAATGAAACCAATTGTTTTGCTGCGATCCACACCCTTAGGAGAGTCTAATGTTTTCGCACCTCGAGCCGCTTCCCGCTGACCCAATCCTTGGCCTGTCGGCGCTTTTCAAGGCTGATACCAACCCAGAAAAAGTTGACCTGGGTGTCGGTGTCTACAAGACGGCAGAGGGCAACACGCCGATTATGCGCTCCATTCAGGAAGCTTTTAACCGGCTGGCGAAAACGGAAGGCAGCAAGGTTTACATTGCGCCAACTGGCTGGCCGGGGTTCACAGATGCCGCGCTTGACCTGTCGCTGGGCGCGCCACTTGTGCATGCGCTTGAAGGCCAGCTTGGCGCGATCCAGACGCCGGGTGGCTGCGGCGCGCTGCGCCTTGGCTTTGAACTGGTGAACCATGCCGCACCGGGCACTACTGTGTGGGTGTCGAACCCAACCTGGGCGAACCATGTGCCAACGCTGAAGGCCGCTGGGCTCGATAGCAAGGTGTACCGCTATTATGACCGCGCGACCACGTCGATCGACATTGAAGGCATGCTCGAAGACCTGAAGGGCGCCAAAGCCGGTGACCTCGTGCTGCTGCACGCCTCCTGCCACAACCCGACCGGCGCTGACCTGAATGACGATGAATGGGACCGCGTGATCGAGTTGATCGGCGAGCGTGGCCTGGTGCCGTTCCTGGATATGGCCTACCAGGGCTTCGCTCAGGGGCTGGAAGCTGATGCCGGCCCGCTGCGCCGTGCGTTTGAAAAGCTGCCGGAAGCTGTACTTTCCTACAGCTGCTCCAAGAACTTTGGCCTGTACCGCGAGCGCACAGGGGCGCTGGTTGTGAAATCCCAGGGCAAGGACGCCGCGAAGGCGCTGACCACCAACCTGGCGCGGATCGCACGTGAAAATTACTCCATGCCGCCAAGCCATGGTGCTGCGCTGATGACCACCGTGATGCAGGACGAAGCCCTGCGCGCTGACTGGGTGGCGGAACTGGGCGAAATGCGTGACCGGGTGAATACCCTTCGTCGCACGCTGGCAGACAGCCTGACCCAGAAGGGCTACGGCGAACAGTTCGGTGCCGTTGGCCGCCAGACGGGTATGTTCTCGCTGCTGAACCTGACGCCCGAGCAGGTCGCAAGCGTGCAGAAAGACAAGTCCATCTATTTCCCGGCGAACGGCCGCATCAACGTGGCGGGCCTGACCGAAGCCAACATCCCGTATGTGGCAGATGCCATCGCCGGCGTGATGTAAGGTAAAGCCTGATCAGTTATGGAAGAGGCGGTCCCTTAAGGAAAACAGTTCCGGGGCCGCCTTTTTTGTTGGCTAGCTTGCTTCTTCCAGAAGCATTTGGATGTCGGCCCTCAGGGCATCGGTGTCATAGTCCGGGAAAACTTCCAGAAAGCCAATCCCTGCGCGGGTGGCGGCTTCGCGCTTGACCGTGTCACGGCCCTTTGCTGTGCCGTCCAGGTCATGGCCTGTGCCCTGGTATTCCACCAGGATAACCGGATATCCTTTCGCGTCTGTCACGGCAAAATCCACGCGTTTGCTGTTGAAGGCCAGGAAGCCGTCGTCGGTGTCGCTGGCGATCAACTCCCCCATGGATACCTGCGGGAACACCTGATACCCGCCACCCAGTGCGCGCAGCACAGTCTGCAGGTCACCATAAAGCTGATATTCGCCCTGGCGCATGATCCGCTTGCGCTCCAGCCGGGCGCGCTTCAGCGCCCGAAGCTGTTTGCGTGAGGCCGCCCCCATGCGGCCTTTCATCATCCGCCAGGCGAGCCACAGAAGAGCAACCGCAATGGCAAATGCAATGAAGGAAATCATCGTTGCTGAAAAGGTCATATATGTTTGGCCCCTGGCGTTGGCGATGGGATCAGCCTAAGGCGAATAGCGCCCGAATGCCAGAATGGGGTGAAAAGAAAATGGCGGGCGGCACCGGGGCCACCCGCCAGCACGGGATCAAGCCAGATTTTCAGACATCTCTCTGTTGGAGCTTAGGGAATGCCGAACGCCAGGCGTCCCCGGTGTGGCGGCCAGCGACTGCCGCCTCCCGTACCTATGGCTCAGGCAGGTTTGCCTGTCTGGTCTTTGTTGCGGTAGACGCTGAAATCAAAGTCTTCCACCCGCGCGATGCTGAGCATGACGCCAAAGCCGATCAGCGTGCAATATTGCATGTATAGGCTGGAGAACACAGGGTCGAAGGCTTCAAGCGCGTGCTCATCCGCCGCAACAGATATGATATGAAACAGGCTGATGCCGATTGAGGAATAGACAAGCACCTTCGTCACGGCTTCCACGGTTTTCAGGTGGTCTTTGCTGGCCTGGTAGGGGTCCAGCTTTTTGCCGTAGATAAAGCGCGCAATGACAAAGGCATAGGCCAGGTTCATGGCGGTTGTCATGCCGACAGAGATATAGACCTCCTCACCCCAGGGCTGGTCCCAGCCCTTGACGCTCAGATAGTAAATCAACCACGCGCCATAGCAGGCAAGGGCAGCGAATACTGCAGCAGGCGAGACGAAGTCAAACAGATGCCTGGGTCTGAGGTCCGCGGTGCGGCGGGCCTCCGTGAAGGCGCCTCGCATGGCCTTATATTGGGCGTGCTCTGTAATGCTCGCAACAATGAATGGGATGACCTGCAGAAAGAAATAGAACATGACGAAGATCTCGTCGCCGCCTTTTGGGTCAGGCCGGTATCCGCGCGCCAGCATGCTGAACAGGATAACCAGGCCAATCACTGCAATGACATTATTGACGACACGGAACAACTTCAGTTTTCCCGTCATGTTTTCCTTGAAGTTCGGGCCTGCGTTTGGGAACAGCTTCGGATAGTCAGCTACCGGGAAATTATCGATCACATAGCGGACGCGGGCGATGAAGCGCGCGGGGAAATAGTGGCTGATCAGGTAAATCTGGCCCAGGAAAACAGCATAGGTGATCGCCAGAACAGTGTTTTCAGGCATATCGAACGGCATATCACTGACCCCCGACAAGTTTTTTGAACAGATAGGCCAGGCCGCCTGCGGTGGCGAGCATGAGCATGATGATAAGTGCGGCGTGCATTGTTATTCTCCCGCGGCTAGTTTGTTTTGCATGATATTCGCGAAGGCTATTCTGATTTCGCTGTCGGTCGCGCCTCTGTCGCGGCATGCGGTTATGGTTTGCTGAATTTGGGATGTGACCCAGTCGTTCAGGTCAAAATTCATGTTTTCGCGGGCGTCCGGGTGCACGAAGGTGCCCCGGTAGCCTTTGGTGACAATCACTTTGTCTCGCTCCAGAAGCTGATAGGCTTTGGCGACTGTCTTGTTGTTCAGGTTCAGGTCGTTCGCCAGTTGCCGGATGGAGGGCAGGGCGTCGCCTGGGCCAATGCCGCCTGAGCCGACGGCGCGCTTGATCTCGGCCATCAGCTGGGAAAAGAGCGGCTCCTCGGCGTCTATATCGATGACAATTTCCATATTCTTCTCATCTGTCGGGACTCGGGTTGATGCTCCGAAAGGTCTGGGATCACTTGGCTTTCTTATTGTTCCCTATGTACCGTGTATATAAGGGGTACAATGGGTACAAACAAGAGTCAAGCGCCAAAACGCAGGTAATGCGGGGATCCCCATTCAGAGCCCTAAAGCGGCTAGACGTTCAGCGCTTCGATTTGTGAAGTAAAAAAGATATGGCTCGTCGTGGAGGAGGGGCTTGGAGTTGTCGTCCTCCACAGTACACCAGACTCTCAATTTCAGAAAAACAATGACTTAGCTAAACTCATTTTCACGAGTCCAGCATCGTCGTTCGGCGGATTTTGTCACAGCATGCAGGACAAGAATCTGTCTCGCGATCTATGACTTTGTCTGGCTCCTGCAGATGTGAGACTTGACGTCTCTAAAGACATCAAATTTGCAAGGCAATTCGTGGCTTCTGAAACTGGAAAGCAGACGTTCCTGCAAATGTGAGAGTTGACCGCTTTTCGCCACAAGCGGGCATAAAGGCTTTTTCTTTCCTGCTGTGTCTGTTTGTCAGTTTGATCCTGGGTTGAAGTGCAGGCAGTGAACCTGGTCACCCGCGCACAGCTCTGACACACGTTCGGGCACCATCAGCCAAGCATTGCTTTCCGAGAAAGGCGACGTCTGGAAGGATTGCTGCCGCTTGCTGGGCGTAGCGATCATCAGGCCACTGTCACTCAGGCGCATACGCCCCATCAGGAATACCGTTTTCGATGCGTCGACCTGAACGTCCCGCGTCAATGTGGCGACCCGCATGGGTTCGGGGGGCTGCCCCGAGAGACCCCGGACAAAGGGATAGACAAAGGCCCTGAGCGCCAGGGCCGTCGAAATGGGGTTGCCGGGCAGCCCAAAGAAGAAACTGCCCCCGGGCAACCGAGCGAACAGAACAGGTTTTGCCGGTTTGATGCGCGCCTTGTGGAAAATGATTGTCGCACCCATGTCACTCAGAACGGGTTTGACAAAATCATACTGGCCCGCCGATACGCCGCCCGTGGAAAGGATAAGCCTGGGCTTGCCTTCGATTGCGGCATCAAGCGCGGCCGCAAAGTCTTGCGGTGTGTCGCGTACGGTTACGACGTGCCTGAGGTTGAAGCCCAGATCCCGGGCAATGGTCTCGGCGTACAGGCGGGTGGCGTTATAGATCTGGCCGGGCTTCAAGGGTTGGCTGAAGTCATCAACAATTTCCTGTCCGGTGGATATCCAGGCAGCGGTTGGTCTTTGATTGACCGCCACCTTGCCAAGCCCCAATGCCGACAACAGCGGCAAATGCTGGCAGGCAAGCAGGGTGCCCGCCTTCAGTACCGTCCGGCCCTGTGCCACATCCTGACCGATATGCCTGACGTGTTGATCTGCCGGGTAGGGTGCGTGGAAGGTCAGGGCCTCTGTTTCCCAACTTGCGGCCTCGACCGGCAAGACTGTGTCTGCCCCCTGGGGCAAGGGAGCACCTGTCATGATCTTCACGGCCTGAGGGCCGTTCAGCTGTGCAAGTTTTGCGTTGTCCCCGGCAATGCTGGCGCCGACGATTGGAAGCTCGACCGGTGTGTCCATCGCGGCGTCTTTTACAAGCGCAGAATTGAAAGCAAATCCATCCATGGCGCTATTATTGAAGGAGGGCAGGGAAAGGGGCGCTTTGAGGTCGCCGGCCAGTGTTTGCCCGATAGCTTCCGCGAGGGGGACCTCCGTCGCCCCAAGATGGATGACCTCGCGGTGAAGGTCTTCCAGGCAATCCACGTAATGCCTGAGGCCTGAGCCGGAACAACAGTCCAAAGCTGGATCAAACATAGCCAAAGTCTCCTGAAACATGCATCAGGTTATCCCCCGATACTGGAAAGGTTTGAGGTCTGCCCGGTCAGGCCTGCTGCGAGCTGATGGCTGGCGACCTTCTGACCAACGGCTTTTGTTAGCTTGGCTTTCAGCTCTTCGATCTGGTCGTCGGACTGCAGAAGGGCGCGCATGGGCACACCGAACTCTCCAAACAGGCACAGATGAAGCTTGCCCATGCTTGAAAATCTCAGCCGGTTACAGCTTTTGCAGAAATCTTTAGAATAAGGCGCGATCAGTCCAATGCTGCCCCTATAGTCCGGGTGGACATATTCGTTGGCAGGGCCTGCGTCTGCGGCCTTGAGTTTCTTGGTCCAGCCCGCGCGCTCCAGTTTTTCGGCAATCACAGTGGCGGGAATATGGTGCCGCTTGAAATAAGCCGGATGGTCGCCTGTTTCCATCAGTTCGATAAACCGAACCGCAAGGGGGCGATTTTTGGCAAGTGCCAGATAGGCGTCCAGTTCCAGGTCGTTGATGCCCTTCAAGTAAACCGCGTTCAGCTTGATACTATCGAAGTCCGCCTCAAAAGCAGCATCAATGCCGCGAAGCACTTCATTGCAGCGGTCATGGCCTGTGACGCTGTGAAATGTTTGGGGATCAAGACTGTCCAGGCTGATATTGATCGCATTGATGCCTGCATTACGGAAAGCGGTGGCACGGTGTTCGAGCTTATAGCCGTTGGTTGTGAGTGCCAGTTTTTGCACATTCGGCAATGCGCTGATTGCTTCTGCGATTTCAAGAAAGTCTTTTCGCACCGTCGGCTCGCCACCGGTCAGGCGAATCTTGGTAAGCCCCAGTTCGGAGAATGCGGTTGCGGCGCGGCGCAATTCGTCAACCGAAAGCGGCTGTGGCCCGGCACACTTTCTGTAGCCATTCGGCAGGCAATAGCTGCACCGGAAATTGCAGGCTTCGGTCACTGACAGCCGCAGATATTTGAAGGTGCGGCCGAATCCATCACTTAAGCGCACAAACAGGCTCCTTTCTAATAGCGAGAGGCCAGTCGGTTTCCCAAACAGACCCGGCAGCAACGGCTGCGGCCAAAGGCCCTTGTGGCATGCACCAGTTAGGGCCAGAGGCTTCGGAGTTGAGCACTCTGCAATCGAAGGAATATCGCTATATGAAGTTGGGGCGTTTGATGCAGATCAAGCGTCGGGCTTAAAGACAAGGTCGCTAAGTTCCGGGCGGGCGCATTCATCCGTATGTACCCGGTTGCAATTCCCTGCAAGTTCAGCGTCGCAAAACCCACACAGAGCATTGTCATCCGGCATTACAACGTAATCTGTTGCTACTTTGAATCCTTCGTCCTTGAACTTCTTGAGTGTCCTCGAGAAAGTCTCTGGCCGCATGTCCAGATACGAGGCAATGATGGACTTCTCATAAGGAAGGAGAATCGTACCATCGGGTGACTTTTGGTTAAGTCGCAGGCGCAAGAGGAACCATCCCACGCGTTCCTGCGCACTTTTGAGACGAGAAAGTTCAAGCTGCTGCACCAGGCGTTGGGACCGAAGCGAAACGGCGTTCAGCATGTTAACCGCCAGCTGGGGGCTCGCCTGAATGCGTTGTCGGATCACTGGCGCTGGTATCGAAAGTAATGTTGCGTGCTCAACTACCTGTGCGTTCACAGGCGTGGGCATGTTTAGGAATACGGCGGATTCGAGGAGTGTTTCACCGGCGCCGAGCATCTGCAAAATGGCTTCTTCGCCTGTCTCCAGCCCGTTATAGGCCTTCACCCAACCCTCAAGGATGATGTACATCCGTGCGGCAGGCTCATCCCTTAGGAAAAGCAATTTGTCTTTTTCATATTCGCGAACCTGAGAAAGCGACAGCAGCTCATCCAGATCGCCATCCGCCAGCGCCGCCAGCATTGGCAATGATTTGAGGAAGGGTCGATATTGCGCCATCTTCCCTGAATGGGCGGACGAGTTTGATACAGGAGTCGCCGCACCTTCGAGCCCGTCAACAAGGGTAACCTCTGCTTGTCTTAAGCCGTCAATCATGCGGGTCAGAAGCTCGAACCAGGTTTCGCCCGAATATTGCTCGATCTCGCTTGGGGGCGCGCCTTCTTCCAGAAGGTCGTTGATCTTGCCAAGGGCGCGCAGGTCTGCATCCTGTACCGCTTCCTGTAACACAGCGATCTGACCTGGCGATGCCAGTGCTTTGAATGTATCAAAATAGGTGCGTTGTTCCGCGACCAGTGCCACGAAGCGGTCACAGAATTCCTGGTTTCGGAACGAGAAGGTATAGAAGCCCCTGGCGCCGAGCGCACGTTCCATACCGACGCGTTCTTTCCATTGCAGGAAGTTTGAATAAGCAGACACGAGAGCAGAATTGTGCCTGGGTTCACGCTGGGCCAATTCGATCATGGCGTCGATGGTGGGGACCGTGAATTTAAAGGTATAGTTGTTGAGAGCCTGTGTATAGCGCACCTTCATCAGCCGAATTTGGTCCCTGACATCGGCGAGTTCATCAAATTTCCTGAGAAGGAAAGTCAGGCGGGCCTCAAAGCTTGGGGGCAGGGCATCCCGCACATCTGTCCGTCCCGAGAAAGCCCGCAATTCTGCTATGACCTTGTCGACGGCCTTGTTTTGTTCATCGTATCGGCGGGAAAATATCTTGCCCAGGCTATCCAGCAGCAACCCAGCACAGCCGCGTTCGCGCTGGATCTTGTGCACGACATCGCCAAGCTTATGCAAAAGCTCCTGTACCAGTTTTGTGTTCTGAACAGGTGTGTTCATTCCGCGTCCCCGCATCCCCGAATTTGTTTGGCCGACTATCGCATGTTTTGCCCTTCAATCAAGCTAATGCGCCTGCGAAGTACAATTCCTAATGTGCTCCCCCTGTTTGTAAGTGCCTTCTAAGTCTTTGGTTTGACGCCTTTTCTTCAGAAAAGCGAGGCACTTGATATGGATCAAACACGGCTTCCCATCCTACGCACATATTAGCAACAACCAAAAGGGCAACAACTATGTCAGGAGGGAATCGTGACTGACACCCTGGTAAGCAAAGGACAAAGCAGACACGCGCTGACCGCCAGCACGCTCGCGTTCACTGTGTGTTTCGCTGTATGGACGATCTTCTCGATCATCGGGATCAAGATCAAAGCGCAACTGGGGCTCACTGACACCCAGTTCGGTATACTTGTGGCAACGCCGGTACTGACTGGCTCTTTGAGTCGCTTGTTCCTGGGCATCTGGACCGACCAGTATGGTGGCCGGATCGTGTACACCATCCAGATGCTGGCTACAGCGGTGGCAGCCTACCTGCTGACACTGGTGACAACGTATGAGATGTTCCTGGTGGCCGCCCTGGGCGTTGGTCTTGCCGGTGGCAGCTTTGCGGTAGGCGTGGCCTATGTGTCGCGCTGGTTCCCGAAAGAACAACAGGGTACGGCCCTTGGCATCTTCGGGATGGGTAATGTGGGTGCGGCCATTACAAACTTCGGTGCGCCGATGCTTCTTGTGGCTGTTGGTGGCGCCTGGCAGGGCGTGGCCCAGATCTATTCCATTGTGCTGGCGGTCACTGCGGTTCTGTTCTTCTTTTTGACGAAGGATGATCCGGTCCATGCGGCGCACAAGGAAAAGGGCCACAAGCACCCCAGCTTCATGGAGCAGCTTGAGCCGCTGAAGAACCTGCAAGTATGGCGCTTCTCGCTCTATTACTTCTTTGTGTTTGGTGCTTATGTGGCGCTAGCACTGTGGCTGCCACGCTATTATGTGGGCGCCTACGGGCTTGAACTCGGCACTGCGGGCATCCTGGCGGCAAGCTATGCCCTGCCCGGGTCCATCTTCCGGGCTCTCGGCGGCTGGCTGTCTGACAAGGTTGGCGCGCGTACGGTCATGTACTGGACCTTCATCGCAAGCGTGATCTGCACCTTCATCATGTCTTACCCAGCCACCGACTATACCGTGGCGGGCATCACTGGACCGATCGCCTTCAATATCACCATCCCGCTGGAATTGTTCGTGGCACTGACGATCGTGCTGGGCTTCTTCATGTCGCTCGGCAAGGCGGCTGTCTACAAGCACATCCCTGTCTACTACCCGGCTCATGTGGGGTCCGTAGGCGGCATGGTTGGCCTGATTGGCGGGCTGGGTGGTTTCGTGCTCCCGATCGTGTTCGGCATCATGAATGACGTGATCGGCGTTTGGACCAGCTGTTTCATGCTGCTGACGGTGCTGATTGCCATCGCGCTTACCTGGATGCACTTCGCAATCCAGCGGCTGGAGAAGAAACGCATCCCGGAATTGCGTGGGCCACGCAACTTGCCGGAGCTTGAAGGCCTTAAGGGCTAGACCTCAAGGATGTGAGGGGCCCCTTGGGGCCTCTCCCCCAGATTACTTAGGGGTCCCGCGAGGCCTCGTTTAGGAGAGTTCAAATGACTGAACAAGCAACCAAATTAGAAGAGAAGGGCCACGACCTTTACGGCTGGAACCCGGACGATGATGTCCAGTGGGCCGAAGCTGGCAAGAAGATCGCGACGCGCAATCTCTGGATTTCCATTCCAAGCTTGCTGTGTGGCTTTGCAGTATGGCTCTACTGGGGCATCATCACGGTTCAGATGCTGAACCTGGGCTTTCCGTTTGAGCAAAGCCAGCTCTTTACGCTCGCGGCTATCGCTGGCCTTTCTGGTGCAACACTGCGTATTCCAAGCTCCTTCTTCATCCGCATCGCGGGCGGGCGCTACACACTGTTCCTGACCACGGCGTTGCTGATGATCCCTGCTGTCGGAACGGGCTTCCTGCTTCAAGACCCTAACACACCGCTTTGGCAGTTCCAGTTGATGGCACTCCTCTCTGGCTTTGGTGGCGGCAACTTCGCGTCTTCCATGTCGAACATCAGCTTCTTTTATCCCAAGAAGATCCAGGGCTATGCGCTGGGCATGAATGCGGGCCTTGGTAACTTTGGTGTCACCACCATGCAGATTGTTGTGCCGCTGGTGATGACATTCGCGCTGTTTGGCGGCGAAAGCATGACGCTGCAGAACACGTCCGGCACCCTGATCGGCAAAATCCCTGCGGGGACGGAAACCTATATCTTTAACGCCGGCTGGGTGTGGCTGATCGCACTGGTGCCGCTGGCGTTCGCTGGTTGGTTCGGCCTTAACAACATTCGCGACGAGCATGTGTCGCCGGATGCGGGCTCTGCCCTGCCGGCCTTTGCCAAAATCCTGGGTATGCTGGCGATTGGCCTTGCCACCGCAACTTTTGGCCTGTGGCTGATGTTGCCTGCCAAAACCGGTGGGTCCGGCCTTGAGCTCAATAAATGGATTGTCCTGCCGATTGTGATCGCACTCACCGTTTTCGCGCTGAAGCTGATCCCTGGCAAAATACAGACAAACCTGAAGCGTCAGTTCCAGATTTTCGACAACAAGCACACCTGGGCGATGACGGTGATCTACACCATGACCTTCGGCAGCTTCATTGGTTATGCGGCTGCGATGGGTCTGGCGATCAAAGTGGTGTTCGGTTTCCAACACATCATGGTTGATGGTGTGATGACCCACAATACAGTGAACCCGAACGGCCCATCGGCCCTGATGTTCGCCTGGATGGGCCCGTTCATTGGCGCACTGATCCGTCCGATCGGCGGTAGCTGGGCAGACAAGATGGGCGGCGCGAAAGTAACACAAATCATCAGTGTTGTGATGGTGGCCTGTGCGCTGGGCGTGGCCTACTTCATGAAAGCGGCCTACGGTTCTGCAACACCAGAGGAATATTTCTATCCCTTCCTTGTGCTGTTCATCATCCTGTTCGCAGCCACCGGCATCGGTAACGGCTCCACCTTCCGCACTATCGCTGTGGTGTTCAACAAGGAGCAGGCGGGCCCTGTCCTTGGCTGGACGTCAGCAGTAGCGGCATACGGTGCCTTCATCATCCCAAAAGTGTTCGGCGAGCAGATCAAAGCCACCACGCCTGAGTATGCGCTCTATGGCTTTGCCATCTTCTATGGCGTCTGCATCCTTATCAACTGGTGGTTCTACCTGCGTCCAGGCGCATACGTGAAAAACCCATAAGAAAACAGGGCATCCGGAGACAATCCATGAGCAACTTTATCGACAGGCTCTCATACTTCACCAAATCGCCCGAAACATTCTCGGACGGGCACGGTATCACAACCGACGAAAGCCGGGATTGGGAAAAGGCCTACCGCGGCCGCTGGGCGCACGACAAAGTCGTGCGGTCAACCCACGGGGTGAACTGCACCGGCTCCTGCAGCTGGAAGATCTATGTGAAGAACGGTCTGGTGACCTGGGAAACCCAGCAAACCGATTACCCAAAAACACGGCCAGATCTTCCGAACCACGAGCCTCGCGGCTGCGCCCGCGGCGCCAGCTACAGCTGGTATCTCTATAGCGCGGCACGTCTGAAGCACCCCATGGTGCGCGGCCGCCTCTTGGAGCTGTGGCGCAAGGCGAAAGCCGAGCATGGTGATCCAGTTGACGCTTGGGCTTCGATTGTCTCCGACCCGAAGAAGACCCGGGAATACAAACGAGTGCGCGGCCTTGGCGGTTTCGTGCGGGCAAGCTGGGAAGAAGCCAACGACCTCATCGCTGCGGCGAATGTGTTCACGGCCAAAGAACATGGCCCCGACCGGATCATCGGTTTCTCGCCGATCCCGGCCATGTCCATGGTGTCATATGCTGCCGGCAGCCGGTACCTGTCGCTGATCGGCGGCGTGTGTATGTCTTTCTATGACTGGTACTGCGACCTGCCACCATCCTCGCCACAAACCTGGGGCGAACAGACAGACGTGCCTGAAAGCGCGGACTGGTATAATTCAGGCTACATCATGGCCTGGGGCTCGAACGTGCCGCAAACCCGTACGCCGGATGCCCACTTTTTCACCGAAGTGCGATACAAAGGCACCAAGACCGTGTCCGTGACGCCGGACTATTCCGAAGTCGCGAAACTGACGGACATCTGGCTTAACCCACGCCAGGGGACCGACAGCGCCATGGCGATGGCTATGGGTCATGTGATCCTCAAGGAATTCCATGTGGCTGGTAAGTCGGAATATTTCGATGACTATTGCCGCATGTACACCGATATGCCGTTCCTCGTGCGCATGGAGGAGAAGGATGGTCGCCTTGTGCCGTCGCGTCTCCTCCGTGCATCCGATTTTGAAGGCGCCTTGGGTGAAACTGAAAACGCAGACTGGAAAGCCGCGATCTTCGACGGCAACAGCGACGAAGTGGTTATCCCCAACGGCACCATTGGCTCGCGCTGGGACAAATCCAAGAAATGGAACCTGGAGCTGAAGAATGTGGCCGATGGCGGCGATGTGTGGCCGAAAGTGTCGCTGATTGACCGGTCCGATGAAGTCTCTGCCGTGGCCTTCCCATACTTCGGTAACCTGGTGAACGATCAGCCGATCTTTCAGCACACAGACCACGAAAGCGTGCTTGAGCGCAATGTGCCGCTGAAGACCGTTGAAACCAAGGATGGCCCGGTGAAGGTTGCCACGGTTTATGACCTGATGGTGGCCAACTACGGTGTCGATCGGGGCCTGGGTGGCAAAAATGTAGCCGCGAGCTTCGACGACGACATCCCCTATACCCCGGCCTGGCAGGAAAAGATTACTGGCGTTGACCGCGCAAAAGTGATCCAGGTGGCGCGGGAGTTTGCAACCAACGCAGACCAGACCCGCGGCCGCTCCATGGTGATCCTGGGGGCTGCGGTAAACCACTGGTACCATATGGACATGATCTACCGGGGTATCATGAACCTCCTGATCATGTGTGGCTGTGTGGGCAAATCCGGCGGTGGTTGGGCCCACTATGTGGGGCAAGAAAAGCTGCGTCCGCAAACTGGCTGGCAGCCGCTGGCGTTCGGCCTTGATTGGGCTCGCCCACCCCGGCACATGAACTCCACCAGCTTCTTCTATAACCACTCCAACCAGTGGCGGTACGAGAAGCTTGGCGTGGATGAAATCTTGTCGCCGCTCGCGGACAAAGACAAATGGAAAGACTATAGCCTCATCGACTGTAACGTCCGGTCTGAACGGATGGGCTGGTTGCCGTCTGCGCCGCAGCTGAATGAAAACCCGCTCAAAGTGGGCAAGGCTGCGACTGATGCAGGCATGTCTTCTGCGGACTATGTGGTTGACAAGCTGAAATCTGGTGACCTGGGCTTCGCCTGTGAAGACCCGGATGATCCAAAGAACTTCCCGCGCAATATGTTCATCTGGCGCTCGAACATTCTTGGGTCTTCCGGCAAGGGCCACGAATATATGCTGAAGCATTTGCTTGGCACCCAGCATGGCCTTCTGGGCAAGGACCTGGGCGACACCGGAGGCCAGAAACCTAGCGAGGTTGTCTGGCACGATGAAGCGCCGGAAGGAAAGCTGGACCTGGTGGTAACGCTTGATTTCCGCATGTCCACCACGTGCGTGTATTCAGATGTGGTTCTGCCGTCCGCCACCTGGTACGAAAAGAACGACCTGAACACCTCCGACATGCACCCCTTCATTCACCCGCTGACCCGCGCCGTTGATCCGGCGTGGGAAAGCCGCAGCGACTGGGATATCTACCGTGGCCTTGCCGAGAAATTCTCGGAAGTCTGCGTTGGTCACCTGGGCGTTGAGAAGGATGTAGTGACACTTCCGATCCTGCACGACACCCCGGGTGAACTTGGCCAGGCCCTTGGCGTAACCGATTGGAAGAAGGGCGAATGCGACCCGATCCCGGGCAAAACCATGCCAGCCATCATTGAGGTGGAACGGGATTATCCCAACACCTTCAAACGCTTCACGGCCCTCGGTCCACTGATGGCGAACATTGGTAACGGCGGGAAAGGCATCAGTTGGAAAACTGAAGAGGAAGTCGAGCTTCTGGGCCGACTTAACGGTATTCATGACGAAGAAGGCGCTAATGAAGGCATGCCGAAGATTGTGTCCGATGTGGACGCGGCTGAGGTTGTCCTTTCACTGGCGCCGGAGACAAACGGCCATGTGGCCGTGAAATCCTGGGTAGCGCTTGGTGCCATCACCGGGCGCGAACACACCCACCTTGCAAAGCCAAAGCAGGAAGAGAAAATCCGCTTCCACGACATCAAGCAGCAGCCGCGCAAGATCATTTCATCCCCGACCTGGTCGGGCCTTGAAGACGAGCATGTCAGCTATAATGCGGGCTATACCAACGTGCATGAATTGATCCCATGGCGCACCCTGACGGGACGTCAGCAGTTCTATCAGGATCACGAATGGATGCGTGATTTTGGTGAAAGCCTCTGTGTCTATAAACCGCCGGTCAACACCAAAACGGTGGCGCCAGTGAAAGACAAATACAGCCGGGGCCACAAACAGGTGGCGCTCAATTGGATCACGCCGCACCAGAAATGGGGCATTCACTCCACCTACAGTGACAACCTGCTGATGCTGACGCTGAACCGGGGTGGGCCTGTGGTCTGGCTGTCGGAAATCGACGCCAGGAAGATCGATGTCGAGGATAACGACTGGATCGAACTTTATAACGCCAACGGGGCCATCATGGCCCGGGCGGTTGTCTCCCAGCGCGTGCCCGAAGGCATGACCATGATGTACCACGCCCAGGAGAAGATGATTAACACGCCTGTCTCCAACACTACGGGCGGTCGGGGCGGCATCCACAACTCGGTGACCCGTGCGGTTGTCAAACCAACGCATATGATCGGTGGTTACGCGCAGCTCGCATACGGGTTCAACTATTACGGCACGGTCGGGTCCAACCGCGATGAGTTCGTCGTTGTCCGCCGCGTCGACAACATTGAGTGGGGCGAAGAAGAAGCCTCCACCCAGGCAGCCGAGTAGGAGATAAGCTCATGAAAATACGTGCACAAATCGGCATGGTCCTAAATCTGGACAAATGCATTGGCTGTCACACGTGCTCGGTCACATGTAAGAACGTGTGGACCAGCCGGGAAGGCGTGGAATATGCCTGGTTTAATAATGTGGAAACCAAGCCGGGCGTGGGGTATCCCCGCGAATGGGAAAACCAGGACCGCTGGAATGGCGGTTGGGAGCGCAAGACCAGCGGCAAGATCCAGCCGAAGATCGGCGGCAAGTTCCGCGTGCTGGCGAATATCTTCGCCAACCCGGACCTGCCGGAAATCGACGACTATTACGAGCCGTTCACTTTCGATTACGCCCATCTGCAGAATGCGCCGGAAATGAAAACCGTGCCAACCGCGCGGGCGCATTCTGTCATCACCGGCCAGAAGATGGACAAGCCCGAATGGGGCGTGAACTGGGAAGAAATCCTGGGGGGTGAGTTCTCCAAACGGTCGAAGGACTATAACTTCAAGGATGTCGAAAAAGATATCTATGGCCAGTTTGAAAATACCTTCATGATGTATCTGCCCCGGCTGTGTGAACATTGCCTGAACCCGACCTGTGCGGCGGCGTGCCCATCGGGCGCGATCTACAAGCGCGAGGAAGATGGCATCGTTCTGATCGACCAGGACAAATGCCGCGGCTGGCGCATGTGTGTCTCGGGCTGTCCATACAAGAAGATCTATTTCAACTGGCAGTCGGGCAAATCCGAAAAATGCACCTTCTGCTTCCCGCGCATCGAGAACGGCGAACCAACGGTTTGTTCCGAAACCTGCGTGGGCCGGATCCGCTATCTGGGTGTGATGCTCTATGACGCGGATAGGATTGAGGAAGCTGCATCGACTGCAGACGAGGGCGATCTTTATGAAGCCCAAACTGATATCTTCCTGAACCCGAACGATCCCGCTGTCATTGAGCAGGCGCGCAAGGACGGTATCCCGGACAGCTGGCTCGAGGCCGCCAAGAACTCGCCTGTTTACAAGATGGCGATGGAATGGAAAGTAGCCTTCCCGCTGCACCCTGAATATCGCACGTTGCCGATGGTTTGGTACATCCCGCCGCTGTCGCCGATCCAGAGCGCTTACGCTGAGGGTAAAATTGATGGCGACGACATCATGCCAGACGTCAAGAGCCTGCGCATTCCGGTGAAATATCTGGCCAACATGCTGACAGGGGGCAAGGAAGAACCTGTGGTGCATGCGCTTGAGCGCATGATGGCCATGCGCAGCTACATGCGGTCCAAAACTGTGGGCGGCGAAGGCAATGTGGACGTGCTTGGCCGGGTGGGGTTGGACGAACGAACCGTAGCCGACATGTATCGGATCATGGCGCTGGCCGACTATGACGACCGTTTCGTCATTCCTACCAACCACCGTGAATATGCAGGCAAAACGCCGTTCGACAACGAAATCGCGTTCGAGAGCCGGTCGGCTTGCGGCTTCAGCTTCGGTAACGGCTGTAGCGGCGGTAGCGCCCGTTCGGGTGGCCTGTTCGGCGGCAAAACCCACAAGAACACCATGTCCGGCAATGTAAGGAGAGGCTAATGCGTACGTTCAAAATCATGGGCATGCTGCTTGCCTACCCAACGGAAGACCTGCAGCAACATATGGATGAACTCAAGGCCGTGATTGCGGAAGAGAAGCTCATTCCGGCCAAGGTCATGAAGCCGCTCTTTGGTTTTATGGATGATCTGGCCCGCCGGAACCTGATGCGGGTACAGGAAGACTATGTGGCCAACTTCGACCGCTCGCGGGCGCATTCGCTTTATCTGTTCGAGCATGTCCACGGCGAAAGCCGCGACCGCGGCCAGGCTATGGTGGACCTGATGGACCTCTATAAGAGCCACGGCTTTGAACTGGCGGCCCGGGAACTGCCGGACTATCTGCCACTGTTCCTCGAATTCCTGGCGGTCCTGCCGTTTGAGGAAGCCAAGGAACTTCTGGCTGAGACAGTTCATATCCTCGGCGCCGTGGGTGCCAAGCTCAAGGCCAAGAAGCTGGGCTATAGCCACGTATACCGCGCACTTGAAGCTTTGACGGATGCGAAGGCGGACGAGAAGTTTGTCGAACAGGCGCTTATCGACGCCGAACAGGAAGACACCAGTTTTGAGGCGCTGGACAAACAGTGGGAGGAGACGCCTGCTTTCGACGGCGATGCGTCCTGCGCTGTGTGCCCATCTGCGACCCGCCATCAAGGCACGGCCCCAGCCGCGCCAAACGCTCAGCGATAGGAGGCAAGAATGTCAGCTTATCTCAATGATTTCTTCTTCGGGATTTATCCCTATCTTGCCATCGTCATCATGGTGCTTGGGTCTATCCTCAGGTACGATCAGGATCCCTATAGCTGGAAAGCGGGCTCCAGCCAGCTTCTCCGCTCAAAAGGCATGCGAGCGGGCAGCAACCTGTTTCATGTGGGCATCATCCTGCTGTTCTTTGGCCATTTTGTCGGGCTTTTGACGCCAGAATCTGTGTACCACCTGGTTATGACAGCGGCTGTGAAGCAAAAGATGGCCATGATTGCAGGCGGCATCTTCGGCACGCTCTGCTTCATTGGAATGACCATTCTTCTGGTGCGCCGCCTGACCGACCCACGTATCCGAGCCACCAGCAAGCCGGCGGACATCATGATTCTTCTGGTGCTTTACGTTCAATTGATTCTCGGGCTCGCCACCATTCCGGCGTCTGCCCAGCATGCAGACGGCAGCTCAATGATCGCACTCGCCAACTGGGCCCAGCATATCGTGACCTTCCGGGGCGGTGCAGCGGATTTCGTGTTGCATGAGCCGCTGGTGTTCAAGCTGCATATCGTGCTTGGGCTGACGATCTTTGTGCTCTTCCCCTTCACCCGGCTGGTGCACATCCTGTCCGCCCCGATCAAATATATCTTCCGGTCTGGCTACCAGATCGTGCGCCGGAGGGCCTGAGCCATGCCGATCTTCGTCAACAAAACCGAAATCACGGACGATGACGTGTTCAAGGAAATGCAGTTTCACCCGGCCGCAACCAGGGAGGCCGCCCGCGATGAGGCGGCCAAGGCCCTGTTGATCCGGGAACTGCTGCGTCAGGAGGCACAGGAAAAGGGGTTTCTGGCCAAAGACGCGGAAGAAGAAGCTCTCGATGCCGGGATCATGAAGCTGATCCAGTCTGAAGTGACAGCTCCCGAAGCCACGCCGGAAGTCTGTCGCCATTATTATGATCATAACATCGAGCGGTTCAGTGCCGGGGAAGGGGCCAAAATGCCGCTTCCCTTCAGTGAGGTGGAGCCGCGCATCCGTGATTATCTGCACACCAGGAGCATTCGCCATGGAATTCAGTCTTACATACTGGACCTTGCTGGAAGGGCAAAGATTGCGGGCTTTGATCTCGCGGCTGCGCTCTAAGGTGTCGCGTTTCAATTTGCATATCGCCTGAGCGGTGGCATAGAGGTGCACCATGGATTCATACGAAGAGCTGATTGAAGGTTATAAAATCTTCCGTGCTGAATATCTGGACAAGAAGTATGAGGCCTACAGGGACTGGGCCTCGAAAGGGCAGGCGCCAAAGGTTCTGATTATTGGCTGCAGCGACAGCCGGGTGAACCCCGCCATTTTGACCCACGCTGGCCTGGGTGAGATTTTTGTCGTCAATAATGTTGCCAATATCGTACCGCCATACGAGAAGGGCGAAAGCCACCACAAGTCGCTTGGGGCCGCCATCCAGTATGCCGTCAACCATATCAAGGTGGAGCATATCATCGTGATGGGGCATTCCGGCTGCGGCGGTATTGCCGCCCTGATGGCTAAGGATCCCACGGACCGGTTTGACGCCGATGAAGACGATTATATCGCTGATTGGGTGGGCATTCTTGCTCCAGCCCGCGAGGCGGTTCTGCAAAATTGCAATCCAGCCCACGACCATGAAGAATGCCTTCGATTGGCAGAAATGGAAGGCGCACTTGTTTCCATCCAGAACCTGGCCGGTTACCCGTGGGTGCGCCAGGCTGTGCAGGATGAAAGACTTGCGCTTCACGCCTGGTACTTCCATCTGGACAGCGGCGAGCTGCTCTCATACCGCCCCGAGGAAGACCGCTTCCGTCGCCTGTGTCGCTAATACCACACCCAGGTGCAACAATTTGTCAAATTCTCCAATTTTTTCATCCACTTGATGTGGATCAGGTAAGTTAGCCGCAGGTGCAGCTAAAACACACTCATTGAAGGGTTTTTAAGGAGTTTGAACCATGAGAAAGAGCCCCCTGTTGATTGCTGTTAGTTCTTTTGCAATTGCTGCAACCGGCGCCGCAGCCGCCGAAGATACCGGTAATTTCCTGCAGGATGGCGACGCAGGCCTTGACCTCCGCTACCGGCTTGAGTTGGTTGATCAGGATGGATTTTCCAAGAAGGCAACCGCGTCGACCCTGCTGACCAAAATCTGGTACAAAACGGGTGATCTGCATGGGTTCAGTGCCTATCTGGAGGGCACCAATACGACTGTGTTGGGGCAGGATACCTACAATAGTACCGTGAACGGCAACATTACCCGTCCGGTAGTTGCCGACCCGGACACAACAGAGCTGAACCAAGCCTATATCCAGTATAAGAATGACTATTTCACGCTCAAGGGTGGGCGTCAGGGTATCAATCTGGATAACCAGCGTTTTGTTGGTACGGTTGGCTTCCGCCAGAATGACCAGACCTATGATGCGGTGGCCGCAATCGCCACGCCGACCAAGGACCTGACTGCCATTTATGGCTACGTCTGGAATGTGAACCGGATTTTTGGAGAAGACCATCCATTTGGTGACCTGGACACCAACACCCATGTGATCAACCTGACCTACAAGGGCTTTGATTTCGCTAACATCACGGCTTATGCCTTGCTGATCGACCTCAATGATGCGCCGGTTTATGGCCTGTCATCCAGCACGTACGGCGTTCGGTTTGACGGCAAGTATGCCGTCTCTGACGGCCTGAAGCTTGGCTATGAGCTCGAATATGCGTCGCAGTCCGACTATAAAGATAATCCAAATGACTTCTCGGCCGATTACTGGAACGGTAGCGTGTCAGCGACCGCGGGCGCTGTGACCGGCCAGATCGGGTATGAGCTTCTGGGCAGCGACAATGGCGTGGCCTTCCAGACTCCGCTTGCCACGCTTCACAAGTTCAATGGCTGGGCTGATAAATTTCTGGCAACACCTGGAAATGGCCTTGAGGAGATCAACGTGTCGTTGGCCTACAAGGTGCCTGGGGACGGTGCATTTGGCGGTATGCTGTTCAAAGCCGTATACCACGACTTTTCCAGCGATACGGGCGGTATTTCCTATGGCAGCGAGGTTGACTTCCTGGTGACGAAAAAGATCAACAAATATCTGTCGGCTTCGGTGAAGGCAGCCTTCTATAACGCGGATGAGTTTGCGACAGACACTGACAAGATCTGGATCACGCTGCAGGCCAAATTCTAGGCTGCAGCTGCTGAATTATGGAAAAGAGAGTGCTGGGTGTGACAAGAAGCGCCCGGCATTTTCGTTGTTGTCTGGCTAGAATGTTCAAATTCAGGTGCAGGAGATAGATCATGTCTGCGAAACGGTACCAAGGTCCGGCATTTCTCAGTTTCGGATTTCGGCCTTTCTTTCTTTTGGCAGCCCTTTCGGCAGCCATTCTGGTGCCGATCTGGCTGTTTCTTTTCGCTCACGGTGGTGACATTGCGAGTGGGATAGGCCCTCTTCGCTGGCATATCCATGAAATGCTGTTTGGCTTTCTGGCTGCTGTGATCACCGGCTTTCTTCTGACCGCGATCCCCAATTGGACCGGCCGGTTGCCAATATCCGGCATGCCACTTCTAATGCTCGCGCTTGCATGGCTGTTGGGGCGCATCGCCATGGTGGCGCCCGTGATGCCGGGGACGGCCGCCACGGTTGACAGTATTTTCCTGCTGGCGGTGGCGGGGCTTGTAAGCCGCGAGGTGATCGCGGGCAGGAATTGGCGCAATGCTCCGGTTTGCCTGATCATCAGCCTGCTGGCAGTGAGCAATATCGCCTTTCATATTGAAACATTGGGGCTGTTCTCCGGCGATTATGCCGTGCGTGCTGCGCTTGCGCTCATTGTCATGCTGAATGCGCTTATCGGTGGGCGCATTGTCCCGAGCTTCACTACCAATTGGTTGATTAAGTCCGGTAAGGCGGCCCGGCCTGTGCCCTTCAACCAGTTTGACAAAATCCTGTTGCTTGCAACGGCTGCAACGCTTGTCCTGTGGGTTGTGGGGCCGCAAAGCATGGTGGCTGGAATGTTCCTTGTTATGGTTGCCGTCGGGCATCTGGTGCGTCTCGCGCGCTGGAAGGGTTGGGCAACGGTTTCGAGTGCTATCGTGCTTGTTTTGCACGCGGCCTATCTTTGGATGCCGGTGGGCTTCGCGCTTCTTGGGCTCGACACGCTGCTGCCGAATGCTGGCATAACGCCAAGCGCAGGCATGCACGCCCTGACGGCTGGCCTGATGGGGTTGATGCCGCTTGCCGTCATGTCTCGCGCCACGCTCGGGCACACCGGTCGCGACCTTGCGGCAGGCGTGTTTGGTGCCGGAATGTATCTGGCCGTCTTTCTCGCCGCTGTACTCAGGGTAGCAGCATCGTTGATACCAGATGCCTACAGCATGCTATTGTCAGCGGCAGGGCTTCTGTGGGCCCTGGGCTTCCTGATGTTCATTTTCAAGTATGGCAAAATGCTGACTGCGCCCAGGGTGTAACAGCAAGTCGTCAGCGGGAAGCATAAATGGTCCGCAAAGGGTCAGAAAGTGCACTCAGCTGATGGGAGTAGAATGACTGTCTCCTGATCAAAAAGGAGACAGATCATGAAACTCATCTTTCGCCATGAAAACTCCCACCAGCCTTGGAATAAAGGCAAGCTGATTGGGCAGAAGCCACCTCTCAAACTAAAGGAGATATGGGCGATGCGCATTGGCCTGCAGATGAAGGCTGCGGTTCGTGATCTTGCCCTGTTCAACCTGGCGATCGCTGGCAGGCGAAGGGGCTGCGATTTGTGGCGGACGCCAGCCGCTGCGAAGGTTTGCTGATTTGCTACGCGGTTGTAAGCGATTGCGGCATTTTATTTTTTTCTTGTAATAGAATTAGAATTCTGATTCTAATATAAATCTCTTTGTGAAAGGGCGGCGGCATCAGCCTGGGCTTTTGCCTGGCGTCGGTCGCTATGCTGGCGCTGTGCGTCTCGTCATGAAGACGGTTCGGAGTTTGTTCCGGGTAATGGGTTTTGAGTGTGATGGCAGGAAAGCCGGGGCGCAGGGCCGTGTGGTCACAGTCCTGGTGTCAGGGGAGCTGACGTTGGGTGGCTCCGGCTTTCTGCTTGTCTGAAGGTTGGGGGTTGCGGGCAGCCGAGTGTGGCGGCTCGCCGAGAGGCTATTATATAGGAGAAATCCATGGCAGCAATTGCGGCCGAAGCCGGGGCATCATCCCGGAGGGCCATGTCGGGCAGTGCATGGTCATATGGACGGTGGGTGTCCCGTCCGGCACAAAATCGAAGTGAACGAACATTTTTCCGTTTCCTCGATGCGGCAGAGGGGCTTTTGTCCGGCCGTAACTGGCACGAGGTGTCGGTGCAGGAAATCGTGCGGCAGGCAGATGCGTCTGTCGGGTCTTTCTATAACCGGTTTGTCGATAAAACCGCACTGCTGCGGTGCCTTGATAGCCGACTGGGCCAGGAGTGCGAGCAGACCGTATCGGCGCTGGTGGATGAGCTGGATACCTGCCCGGCACTGATTGACGACGCGCCAGGCATGATGATCAGCCTTTTCATGCGGCTTTGTTCAGAGCGAAGCGGGGTGATCCGGGCGCTTGATATGGCGCAAAAGATGGCAGAGCCGGGGGATTTTACCGGCTTGGGGCCAAGCTTTGATGCCGCCGCTGAGAAAATTGGCCATTTGTTGGCGGAAAAGCACGCCGTGCTGAAGGACCATTCCGGCGTTGAGGTGGCGCAGGCCTTCCGCGAAAGTTTCTGGCTGACGCGCGAGATGCTTCTGTATCATCCGCCGTGCAAACCGGCGGACGAAGTTCACCGCTCCCTGCTCAGGCATTTTTACGCCAGCCTGCAGGATTAAGGCTTTTACCCCTGTAAATGCATTTATAAGTGGTATTTACAGGGGTTTCGCGGGAATTTCGTTTCAGCATTTATTTACCAGCCTGCGCCCATAATAGGGCATGAGCCTGAAAACGCTGAACCGACATGGTGTGCCAGTTGGCGGCATGCGCTCCGTGGTGCGCGCAGCCTCTGTCAGTACGTCCTGTCTTTGGGTGTTGCGGGAATGCCCCGCTCAATCCTCGGGCTCTCTGATGCCGCGCCTGAAGGCGGGGGAGTAGAGCGCATGTCCTCGTTTGAAAATGAGCTGATCCGGATCAGGAATAGGGGGCCACGGGCCGACCATTTCTATGTGGTGACGGTTGAGGAAGGCATGGCAATACGCGAGGACATGGCAGCCCTTGTCGAGCTGATGGCCAAAAGCCGGGGCGACCGCCCATTTAACAGCCGGGCAGATGTTTCACCCTCCAGGCTTAGCAAGTATCTGCCGCGTATTACAATCCTGGAGCCTGTCTTTGACGAGGAAGGCCATGTGGTGGACGCGCGCTATCGCCTGATGGGGACGGAGATCAGTTCGCTTTATGGCGAGGCGACCGGGCAACTGATTAGCGACTATCACGGTGACCAGGTGCTGAGGCGGGTATGCCGCATCAGCAATCATTGCATAGAAACGCGGATGCCGGCGCTTGGACTGTCGAAGGCGCTTTCGGACGGTCGGGAATATGTGGACGTCAGCGTGCTTTATTTTCCGCTGTCGAAGGACGGTGAGACCGTCAATCAGTTCTTCATCTATTCGGCTGTGGAACGCGCCCGCGTGGGCAGGCTCTGACCCATAGGATCCTAGCCCGCTAGTTATTCCGAATCTGTCAAAAGCCTGATTCCTTTAATGTTCAGGATTGAGGGGTGGAAAAACCGGCGTTAACCATACGGCGGCTCTTCTTATGGGTGCATAATGAAAGCCCGGCAGGAAGTTGCGATCATGTCGCACAGTAAAAAGGCTCAATTTTATGAAAATTAGCTCTTTTGCCGTTGCTTTTGCTGTCTCCCTTTGAATAGCCTTTTTGCGGGAAAGGGCGACATGGTGTGGCATGCCGGGGGGAACGGACAGCCGCGACAGGTGCCATGGAGCTGAGACCTGGATTAGTAATCAGGCTTTGGGTGAAAGAGTGTTGCGTAAATTTTTTGTAGTGGCGTCGGGCATTGTCTCGATAGCAATTCTGTTGCTGGCAGCAACCAGCGTTCAGGCAAATGACAGTCCATCTGACAATTTGGAAACACCGGAACCGGCTGTTGTGTTAGGCACTGTCTGGGGGCAGACGTTGGCGCAGGACGGCACAGGTTTCTATAATGATGTTTTCCGGGATCTGGTGCCTGCAGGCGATGGAGCGGTCGACTATAAGCTGATGCCGTACCGGCGCGCGCGGTCGCAGTTCCTAGTGGGCCAGACAGCTTGCCTGTATCCGTCTGCGCGGTCTGTCCTGACCACCGGCGGACATGATGGTGGCCAGAAGCTGATCGAATCCAATGCGCTCTTCACAGCGGCGGAACACCTGTTCGCGCCCGCAGGCATGGCGCCGCCCGCATCCCTTGCGGACCTCAAGGGCAAGACAGTGGCGGTCCCCACGGGCTCAATCATGACCAAGCTTTTAAAGGATACGGGTGCACAGTTGATTTCCGTGCATGACGAAACGGCCAAGGCCCAGATGCTGATCACCGGGCGGGTGGATATGATGTCCGGCATGCTGCCGAATGAATATCTGGTCTTCAAGTCGCTGGATACCCGCATGGCGTCCTACGACCGGGACTTTTCCCTGATTGAAGCAGGTGTCGCGATTGTATGCCACGACACGCCCGCCAACCGTGCGTTCATTGCGCAATTGAACGAGCGGATCGATTTGCTGCAGGCTGACGCCGCGTTTCAGGACCTTCTGGCCAGTGCGGGCGTGATGCAGGCGCCTTATGCAGGAGCTGCAGACCTGAATGATATTGCGCCGGCCGCCGGGGTGAAGCCTCGTTTCGCCCATCCGGGGAGACGGGTACCCTTCAGCAATATTCGCTGATATAGTTATCAGCTCGCCGTGCCTGGGGGTCTGTGCGAAAGGGCTTGTTGCCAATGGTGCGCACCGCCGCATACAGTTTTGGAATCCTATGTCTGGCGATCTGCCAGACGTTTGGCGCCTGGGCAGAGGGCGGGTTGAGGCAACCCGCACACCCAGACGGCCAGGGCGATATATACGGCACCAGTTGGGGCATGACGCTCGCGCTCGACGGTTCTGGTTTTTATAACGAAGTGCTGGGCACCGTCCTTGATGCGATGGACAGCCCCAAGGCCTACCAGCCACTGCCCTATAAGCGCGCCAAAGTCAGTTTTCAGGATATCGCAGGCAGTTGTCTTTATCCCAGTGATATTGGTCATTTGGTAACCGGCAAAGAGATTGAGGGCCCGGACGGCTTCATCCAGACTGTCCCGCTTATATGGGTGGAAAGTCACATTTTCAGCCGCTACGGCGAAGCGCCGCTTGCCTCGCTTGAGGCGCTTGAAGGGCGCAAGATTGCCTATCCAAACGGCTCTGCCCTGCCCACGGTGCTGGAAGGCTATGGCGCCAGCTTTTTGCCAACCACCACGGAGACTGCGAAAGCCCGCATGTTGATTGCGGGCCGTGTGGACCATATGTCCGGGTCACTGCCGGACAATATCTTTGTTTTCAAGTCCCTGGGGCGCCCGCTGCCGCCCTATAACCCGGACCTTGCGCTGATCCGCGTCGGTGTTTCCGTGGTTTGCCACGACACGCCTGAAAACCGTGCCTTTGTTGGGGCATTCGACGGCGTCACTGCAAGGCTCGTGGGCTCCGGCGTCATGGCGGATGTCTTTGCCGGGGCAGGCGTGGATGTCAGGTTCATGCCGAAACCGTGAATGGCCGGTCCCGCGAAAGTGCTGCCAAGATTTCGCCTTCTTATGGTAATAGTGTGAAGCTGCTAGCGGGAAGGGACAACCATAGTATCGAGTGCCATAGCTGATATCCTTGCTGATATCTTTACTGAAATCTTTTCAGGCACCTTCCGCCATAGCTGAATTCTTTCTGCACATACGGAGAATGTGAAATGGCGACAATCAAGAATATTCTGACAGCTTGTGTCATGGGACTGACGGCCCTTTCGGTGGCTGCCCCTGCCTCTTTTGCCTTCGATCATCATGGCGATGAAAAGAAGCACGAAAAGAAGCACGAAAAAATGAAGGACAAGAAGAAGCACAAACACGAGAAAATGATGGACGACGAGGACATGGGTCCTGAAGCCGCTGAGATGAAAAAGCGCCATCATGAAGAATGGCAGGCCATGAAGATGCGGCACAAGGAATCCATGAAGGGCATGAAAGATATGTCCAAGGACGAAAAGAAGGAAATGAAAGCCGCCCAGAAAGCCGAAAAGAAAGAGATGAAAGAGCGTCACAAGGCTGAATGGAAGGCGCTTAAGGAATCCATGGGCAAGGGCGATGACGACGATGACGATGATCATGACGACGAAGACGACGGCTAAGCCCATATAGCCTGGCTGATTGAAGCGCCCCGTGGCCCATGACTGGCTGCGGGGCGTTTTCTATTTATCGCAAGGTGGGTGCATTCTGTCGCACGGCGGATGACCCGTGCGCGAAGCTGCAGTATCCAGAATGTACAAGCACCCGAGAAATGACAGCTTTCAGATTTGAGTGGTGTTCCGAGTAAAGGGTTCGTTCAAGAAAAACAAACGCGGCCCGAGTGACGACATCGAGCGATCGCAGCGTGTGGTTCCTGCCTAAGCTAAAAGATTTGAAAATCTGTTTCCTCCCTGGGTAATACCCCCAATAAATAGCGGTACTCAAAAGTAGAATTTTCTCGTAACCAGAACGCAGGAGATTTTACATGAAGACATCACGTTATTCGGACAGCCAGATCATCAATATCTTGAAGCAGGCGGCGGCTGGTACGCCGGTGCCTGAACTTTGCCGCGAGCATGGAATGAGCAGCGCCTGCTTTTATCGGTGGCGCGCAAAATACGGTGGCATGGATGCCTCGCTGATGAGCCGGATGAAAGAACTGGAGGCGGAGAATGCCCGGCTCAAGAAGATGTATGCCGATGTGCAGCTTCAGAACGATGTCATCAAGGAAGCCATGGCAAAAAAGTGGTGAAGCCGTCCCGACGTCGCGAGATGGCCAGAGTTGCTGTCTGCAAGGGTCGGCTGAGCATCAGGGCGGCGTGTAGCGCCTTTTCGATCAGCGAGACATGCTACCGGTATAAACCGAAGCTCTCGGATGAGAATGCCGAGATCGCTGACTGGCTTGTCGGCATCACCGGTCGTCAGCGCAACTGGGGTTTCAAGCTGTGCTTTCTGTATCTACGCAATGTGAAAGGCTATGGCTGGAACCACAAGCGTGTGTACCGGATCTACCGGGAACTGGAGCTGAACCTGCGGATCAAGCCGAGGAAGCGCCTGTATCGGGAAAAGCCTGAGCCACTTTCTGTGCCTGAGGCGATCAATGATGTCTGGAGTATGGATTTCATGCATGACCAGTTGTTGGATGGTCGCAGCTTCAGGGCCTTCAATGTGATTGACGACTATAATCGGGAAGCCTTGGGCATTGAGATCGACTTCTCCTTGCCTGCGGCGCGTGTCATCAGGGCCCTGGACCACATCATTGAATGGCGCGGAGCACCCCTGGCCATTCGCTGTGACAACGGTCCTGAGTATGTCGGTCACCAGTTGGCAGAGTGGGCATCAAAACGCGGGATCGCCTTACAGTTCATCCAGCCAGGCAAGCCTCAACAAAATGCCTACGTTGAGCGCTTCAACCGGACAGTTCGCCATGACTGGTTGAACCAATATATCTTCGAGACAATT
This sequence comes from Kordiimonas lipolytica, assembly GCF_042651265.1. Taxonomy (GTDB): domain Bacteria; phylum Pseudomonadota; class Alphaproteobacteria; order Sphingomonadales; family Kordiimonadaceae; genus Kordiimonas; species Kordiimonas lipolytica. The sequence goes on from NZ_JBHSCR010000003.1 coordinate 113,214, forward strand.
GCGGAGGTGCAGGCTGCTGCCACAGACTGGCTCTGGACTTATAACAATGAGCGGCCCAATATGGCGCTCGGTGGCATCACGCCAAAACAAAAACTGGCCATGGGCATGCCCATGGCCGCTTAAAGTATTCTACTTTTGAAGCCCTCTATTATTGGGGGTATTACCCCTGATCATGGCGCCAATTTGGCGCCATGATTTATTTAGGGCTGGTATTGTTTCCGGAAGGAAACGGAAGGCTGCTGGGCCGCTAGGGCCTCACAGCCTTCCTGTGTGTCAGCCAAGTTGATGGGGGTAACCGGGCTGGCACATCTTTATCTTATAGCTCGCGACAGCCCGTTTGTATCGAATTTCGTGCAGGGATCACTGATTAGTGACACGCGCCAAAGTTGATATTTTACAGTCAATGAAGAGGAGGTGGCCGGAACGCAGGGCTTGGATGGGTGTTCTGCGCTCCGGCCATCGGTCAGTACCCGAGGCAATATCGAAGGGCTGGTCCTTTTGCTGCGTCCAAGGGGTGGGAGGATATATGCAGCAAATTGAATCGTAGCGCCTTCGGGTGCGGCTAAGGGGGAAGCCGCTGCCTGACCGGCAAGTGTCTGATGCTATAACGAGCGGGCACGGATTTTTGGGAATGCGGGAGCTGATTTTATTTGCCGGAGGGGCAGGAGGCGGGTCGCATCGGCATCTCCGCCCACCACGCCCGGGGGCAGCGCGGACAGGCGGGGGAGATGCCTTGCAGTAAAACCCCATAGCCGGCTTGAGCGCGCGGCCCGTTCGGGGGCAACTGCCGATAAGCACAGTAGGCGATGCACAGGCCCTGGGGCCGAATGGCAACCGCGGGTGGCGCATTTGGGGGGGAGGAGGTGCGCGCCAGGTCCGGGGATTTGTGACGATGCCCATTTGGCCCACGGTGGCCCTGGTATGGATATCGGTTCACTCGTCCACCGCATTTATCGGTGTTGGTGCAATTAAGTTACGAATATCGTAATTATATGTCAATGCTAAAATTACAAAATACGAAATTCTGGCGCAGATGATCAGAATGCGTCCTGTCCGGGGCGGAGCTGGGCGCACGGGAAAGCTGACATCCAAAGGAGAAGGGTGGTCAGGAGGCCTTCGGTGGCGAGCGGCGCTGGTGAACCCACATGACAGCGGCCAGCACATCTGTGATGCGCACGATCTCCTGGCCGGCGCCTACCATATCGCCGCCTGGCATCAGGTCTGACAGCAGGCTGAAGCGCCAACTGGCGAAATCGGGATTGGGCGTGTCCGGTAGTGGCACCAGCCAGTCTTCGCCGCTCTCGGTCTTGGTATACTGCCTGAGCGCCCTGCGCCCTGCGCCCAGGTCCAGCAACAGCAGCGCACCCGGCGCCACCGGCGCATAGTGCCGTTTGGGATCGGCGGCAATCACCAGGCTCCCTGCGGGGATTTCACGCGCCATTGAAGTGTCGCCCATCACATAACAATAGAGGCCTTCCGGTGTGCCTGCGTCAGGCGGCAGGGGAACGCTCGAGAAAGTCATGTCATCGGGCAGGGGGGCGACGGTGCCTGTTCCTGTCAGGCTGCCAAGAAGCGGCAACCGGCCATCATTGCCGTCGTCAACCACGGTAGGTTCGCCCGCTTTCAGGCTTTCCAGAAGCGATGGTGCATTCATGCCCAGCAGCTGGCTGAGCGGTAGGATCTCGTGCGCCTGCACCCCGCGTGCGCCCTTGAGAATATCGGTCACCCGCGGCGCAGGCACCCCAAGGGCCTCCGCAGCATCCTTCAGCTTATACCCCCGGTCTTTGAGGGCGGCTCGTATCCAGTCTTGTTTTGGCATGTCAAGAACAATATTACGAATTTTGTAAAAAATGTCACGTGTTTTTTGCGATGCTGGCTTGCTAAAAATTACGAAGATCGTAATTATAGGCTCATGAATGAGTCGATATACATAAGAAGAGGCGCGTCTCACCGGCTGGGTCCGGCCAGACGCCGTCAGCAAACGGTCAGACGCTGTCAGCAAACGGAAAGAGGCCTTCCGCAACGGAATGGTCGCTGTGAAGTGTCGGTGGGCGACCTGCGCGGGCAGGAAAAGCCGAAGGGTCCAGTCACCTGCTTCATGGTGGTTCAGGAGGCAGCTGCCATCCTGGGCATCCTTGTGTGCCCATTTTTCCTGTCCCTTTGGGGAGGGCTCAGTGGCTGAATTTCCTGCCCTTCCCATTTTCACAGATGCCTATCTGGCCGATACGCGCCATCTGACAGCAGAAGAACACGGCGCTTACCTTCTTTTGCTGATGTGCGCATGGCGGACACGCGGCTGTGCCCTGAAGGATGATGACCGGTTTCTGGCGCGCACCGTTGGCGTGACGCTGCCGCGCTGGCGGCGGATCAGGCCCGTGCTCAAAGACTTCTTCACGGTTGAGGGTGGCCTCTGGCGTCAAAAGAAGCTGACGGAGGTTTATAAAGGGGTGGAAACCCGGGTGGCCCGGAACCGGGCGAACGGTGCAAAGGGGGGACGCGCGAAGGCAGCCCGTGCCAAGCCCGAGAAAGCCGCTAGCGACCGCCAGCCTGTCGCTAAAGCGAACAAGCTACCAACCAAAACCAGAATCCAAACACCAAAACAAAAGGCAGAAGAGGCCCAGGGTGCAGGTATCGCGGCAGATATCCCTGCAGATATTCCAGTGGCCGAAGTCGCTGCCGCCGCCGGGCTTGATAGTCTGGCTTTGGATGGGAGCGAACTGGTCAAATGGCTGTCGGCGGGGGCTGACCTTGGGCAGGATATCCTGCCAACGATTGAGCGCCTCTATAAAAGGCAAATGGCCCGTTCCGGCAGTGCGCCGGCGTCGCTGGCTTACTATGGCGCGGCCATTCTGGAAGCGCGCGACAAGCGGCTGAAGGCCCGAAAGGCTGGCGACGCCCATAATGAAGCCTTTCCCCCAACGCCGCCTAAAAGGCATTTCGATGCCTCATTGCCCGCAGACTGGCGTCTGTTCCTGGGGGACGCATCCAGCCGGTTCCGCGGTGACTATCTTGCGCGTCACTGGCGCATCGGGCCGGACCATCCGGTGTTTCTGCCCAGCGGGCTTGGGTGCGATCCGACCCTCAGGCCCAACCCATTGATTCCAAAAGAAATCGTTTCCGAATATGGCACGCGGTGGGGATGGGTGCTTCCATCCCCTGCGCAGGCTGGAAAAAAGACATCGTCACCACAGGAGGATATATGACCATGAAAACAAGGCCGCACCATTTGAAACCGGCCATCGCGCAGCGGTCACTGCGGGCTGCAGCCCTTGAGGTTTATGAAGAAGCGGTCTGTGCCTGTGCTGGTGCCAGTGCCAGCGTCGTGGCGGCACCCAAGCGTGAGGATATCTCCCCAAGGCTTGAGTTGCGCTTTGTTTCTGCCTGCTGGACGCTGCGCAGACTGCCGGACCGCGAAGCAGGCTTCCTGCGCATGCGTGGCGCCTTGTGGCCGGAGGCTGCAGCGGAACCCGGCACATATGCCCGTGAAAGTCTGACCAGTTTTCAGGCCCGCAGGCGCGTGCGGATCACCTCCATCGAGATTGACCAGATGCAGCCGACGCTGGACCTGCTTCTCTTGTTACCGGACATCGAAGACAGGCGGCTTCTTTTTTGGGCGGCCTGGCATCAGGATGGGGAGCGCAGTGCGCGCATCCCCTGGGCCAAGGTGCGGCGCAGCCTTGACGTGTCATGGTCGCGCTGGACGCTGAAACGTCGCTATGAGGCAGCGCTATTGTGGCTCGCGGGGCTCGTGGAATTGCAGGGGAGGCGGCGCTGACGAATGCTCCAGTGCTCGGTCTCCAAATAGGCCGTAGCGTCACCCCGCCTTGCTGTGTATAGTGTGGCCTTCATGTGGTTGCGGGTACTGGATTCATTTCAAACCGGTAGAAAATATGCTGAAGATTCTCATTTTCTCGGCCTTTCTTTTTAGTTCTTTTGCGGCCGCAATTGCACAGCAACCCGCCGCTGAGGGTGGTGGGTCTTCAGTTCCTGAACTGAAGGATCTGAAGCTGCAGCGCAGCGCCTATCCGGCGACCTTGTCGGCCGACTGCGATTATGTTGACGAACAATATACCATGTCCTGCAGCTTTTTTATCAGCCGGGTAGCCGTCCAGAAAAGCGACAAGCGTGTCAACGACATGCTACTCAGGATGTATAAGGATCGCACCCAGGAAGAATGGCAGGACCACCCCATTTGTGTCGCACCGGAAGTGAAGGATATCGAGCGCCATGTCAGGGTGCTGAAGTTTCAGAAGAAGATCAGCAGCACGGAAGAGCAGATGATCCGCAGGCAGGCGAAGCCAGCCATCAAATTCTGCGCGGATCCTACGCTTGACAACTATAAGGCTTACCTCGATGCGCTCGCGAACGAGATGAGCTGCAATATCACCACGACTGTGGAGCGCGCGACCATGCGCTATGATGCCGAGCGCCAGTCCTGGAGCGGCATCTATGAGCCAAAAAGCAAGCAGAAGCCGCTTACCGAATATGTGGTCAAGCTGGATTCGGTTACCGGGCAGGTGGGGCAACGGCTTATTTTTATGGTCGATCAGATCCTTCGGCCGCGCGGTGAAGGCAGGCCGCAGAGACTTAGCTACAGGGCCAAACGGTCTGACGAAAAATATTATTGCGGCTACGTGGACTGGTAAAAACGCCATTTGGCGCTGAATTCTTCGTTTCTTCACCAGTTTTTAACCCTCCATGCGAACAGTGAAGGCATGGACATACCTTCATCTCATAACGCTGCCGGGCAGTTTGAAGTCATGCTGGCCTACTGGCTTCGCCTCAAGGAAGAGGCGGGCGGTGTGCCGAAGCGCTCGAGTCTCAACCCTGTGCTGATCCGGGATATCCTGCCGCATGTCTTTCTGATCGAACAACAGGGGCCGGAGAACCTCCTTGTTCGACTGTCGGGCACGGCATTGGACGCGATTTCCCCCATGCCGATGACGGGTGCCAATTATCTGGACTTATGTCCCCCGGAGACGCGGTCATTCGTTTGGGACACCGCTGCGGCGGTTGTCAATCATCCCTGTGGACATCGGTTCAAGCGGGAAGCAACCTTCCAGAACGGCAAAGCACATGAGATCACCACACTGTCGCTACCGATGGTATCTGAAGACGGTGATTGCCGGTATATGGTGGGGGTATCAGCCAGTAAAACAGACCTGATGCCAGCCAACCTTCAGCCTGGGCGGTACGTGTCTGTCAAGATATTGCACAGCGAATTTGTCGATGTCGGCTTTGGTGTTCCTGTTGACGTGGCCGTGCCATCATAGCTCTATAGCTGCGATGCCCGGCTAAGCGGCACCAAGGCTCCAGACAAAAGCGCCACCGATTAGCGTGAAAAATGTGATCACCCCGACCAGTACCAAAAAGCCATGCGCCGGTCGCGCATTTGTGCAAGAGTGTTTCATGATGCTCTCCCAAGCCCAACTGACAGCACAGTACAAAAAAAAATCGATCAGGAAAAGACCCTGATATTAGTCGTCAAAAGTGTCGCCGTCTGAAATTTTAATGGCAGAATAAGTGGTTGTCGGAAATGCATTGCTTTCTGTCCGCCTTCTGTACGTCAATGTTTTAAGAAAAAGCTTGAATTTTAACAAAAAAACACTTGCGCCGACCCCGCTTGCTATTGCAGGGTAGGGATAGCCATAGTGACCGAATGTAGCTGGCCTCCAGGATCCTGAACCTGGGGCCAGCTTTTTCTTTTTCCGGTCAAACCAACGCTGATTTTCAAGCCAACGCTGTTTTTTGAACTTGTGCTGATTTTCAAGCCAACGCTGATTTTCAAGCTGATGCCGTTTTCAGGGTGATCCTGATTTCCGCCAAGTAGGGTGGTTACAACGCGCGCGACCCGCAGCACCTTACGTCCCGCTGAATCTATCAAGGGACTCAGGTAATCAAATACGTAATATGTCCCCGATATGTCCCCGGGATTGGCCCGAAATTGGCGCGGGATTGGCCCGGAAATAACAGACCGCGAAGGCAATCGGCCGTGTGTTCAGCCCTCAGGCAGGCTTGAGGGCCGCACTCATATGCAGGATTTCGCCTAGATGTAGGGCGCTCAAATCCCCGTCCAATTCCAGTTGATATCCATATCGGAAAGCGCGCTTTGGTACTCATCAAGGGTGATCAGCCCCATGCAGGCCGTTGCGCCGGTTGGCATGGCCGTGCTTGCGGTGAAGCGGTTCGCGAGCCGGTTCGCCAGAATGATGGCGGGCATGCAGGGGATGAAGGGGCCATCGCCCGACCGAGCCGTCAGGTCAAACCGCAGTTCTTTTGCCTGCCCATCCTCGGCCTTGCCCCGCGCCCGCAGGTAAAAGGCGCTGGTGTCAGTCCCGAGCATGTCAAACAGGAAGGATGCCCTCAAAAGCGTGCCGGCCCACGGCCGCAGGCTGCGCACCAGTCGCGCGCGCACCAGCCACGAAAGCCCCCAAAGCCCGATATGCAGGAACGGCAGCTCAAGCCCGGCGTAAAAGCGCTGGGTCTTCAGGCCCGGATAGCGCGTGGGGAACAGGCTGAGGTCAGGGATGTCGCAGTTGGAAAGATAGCGCGTCCCCACACCCGGGAAGCTGTGGGCATGCAGGCCCTGCCAGCCGTAGGCGGGTTTCATCTTACCGCCCTCAAGCCGGCCAAACGCCTTGCCAGTATAGCCCAATATAGCGGCGGTGGTGGCAAGCCCGCGCGTGGTGGCCTGGGCGGTGGTGATGCCGTAATCGATATGCTCAAGGCGCTCAAATTCTGGCATGCAGACGTCCATAACGGCGGATGAAAGTGCGGGTACCGAACTCGCTCCGCTGATCAAACTTACGCCCGCAGCCTTCGCCTCCGCGTCCAGCGCATCGATACCGCTTACAAACTCGCGTCCGTCGGCCAGATCAATATAGTGGCAACCGGCGCGGATGCAGGCGCGCGCCACGTCATATCCCTGTCCCTGAAAGGGGCCGGACGTGTGGATGACAATGTCCGGCTTCAGCGCCTCAAGCGCCGTGTCCAGATCTTCCGTGATATCCAGCCGCACGCCCTCAGCGCTGCCCTTTGCTTCAATCGCTTTCGCCATGAAGCGCGCCTTGGCTTCATGCCTGCCCGCAATGATCAAGTGCAGCGCCGGGTTTTCACCCAGCCTTTTTGCGATGAAGCGGCCAAAATTGCCGTAGCCGCCAATGATCAGCACGCGCTTAGCCATGGTCTGTGTCGTCCTCAAGTGGGGGAATGGCGCTGGTGTCGAAGCTGCCGCGATACTCGTAAACCTGTCCGAAAAGCGGGTGGTTGATATGCACGCACATATCGAACCGGTCGTCGCCCGTGATCCATTCCTCGGCCTCCACGCTGCCGATAAGCCAGCCAAGTGGCAGCGGGATATGGCGCCCGAACGCACACAGGGCATAGCCGTCATGGTGCAGCTTCACCCGGCCGCCCTCAAACGCGAAACGCACGCGCCAGCCAAGGCGGAATTTCATTTCCTCCACCAATCGGCTTCCCCCTGTTGGCACCATGCGCGAATGGAAGCGCCAGGGCTTCCCGCCCGGCAGGTGAAACAGCCGGTTGAAATGGAAGGCGCGGCTTGTGGCCTCGCTTTCGAAATCCACGGTTACGGGGATGTCTGTTGCGTTCACCAGCGGGATGCCGCCCATCAATCGCGACAGTGGCGCGAACAGGCGCAGTAGGGGGGAGGTGGTCACGCTCATGCTGCCGCTCACCCGGAAGCGCTCCTGGCTATAGGGTCGGTTCCTATAATGCTTTTTGAAGGGCGGTGGCAGCGCGTGCCACGCCGCGCCAAAGATGGCCTTAAATGTCGGTGCGTGGGGCGATATGGGTTTCAGCTCTGTCATAGCGCTTTGGCTACCATCAGATAGAAGACCAGCACAAGGCCGATGAAGGCTGGCCAGCCCAGGATGAACCAAAGGCGGAACAAGGTGTGATAGCGCTCGGGCGGGGGCGCGCCAGTTTGGGCAGCCAGTTGCAGCATGCGCTTCAGCCTGATCTGAATCCAAACCACCGGCAGCCAGCAAGCGCCCGCAAGGATATAAAGGCCGTAGGTGGCCATAAGCCAGGGCGCGTTCCAATCATATCCGCCGTTCACAACCAGCCAGGCGCCCGTGACGGGCTGCAGGATCACCGCGGGCAGGGTGAAAACCATGTCCGCCAGCACGGTGTTTCGGGCGGCATAAAGCTTCTGCTGGATGTCATCTGTGAAGTGGCTGCGCACCATAAAGAAGGCGATGCCAAGTCCGGTGCCGAACAGCACCGTGGCGCTCAGGATATGCAGGGTCTTGACCAGTGTGTAATCCATCTCAGGGCCACCCTACGCCCACGTGCGGTGCCGCCCAACCGCATTCGGCATGGCGCGTCGAAATGGCACAGAGTGAGGCCGCCGCTTCAGCACCGTCATTCGTGATAGAGCACGCTGGCGGGCCGAAGCTTCAGCACCCGTCGCACATGGCCCATCAGCATCAGCGCAGACACCAGCATGATCCCCGCCAGTACCAGCGGATAATAACCCATGGGCAGGACGGCCTGTTCCGCATGGTTTTCAAGATAGCGCATCATCAGCCACCATGTGGGCACAAGCGACAGCACCCCGCCGATGGCTACAGGCAGCAGCATTTTCCTCAGGAACAGCTGGCTTACGTCTCGCTTGCCGGCGCCCAGAACGCGCCGAAGCGCAATCTCCCGCGCCTTGGTGGCGGTATAGTGGCTGGCCATGCCGTAAAGCCCCGCAAGGCACAACAGCAGGCAGAAAGCGGCCATGGCAAGCACGGCGCTGGCCATGTTTTCCGTTTTGCGGTAGCGGTTCGCGATGGCGTCAGAGAACCAGTGCATGGTGGCTTCTTCCTCGAAATCCGGGAAGTGCTTCAGCCACAGGTCCTTCACTGCCTGCTTCAGCGCCGGGTCGTCCCGGTCTGCCAGAACCACGAACTGGGTGTACCAGCTGCCGAACAGCTCTGTCATGCCGTAAACCACCGGCATCTTGTGGCGGTATCCGCTGTCCTTGAGGTCGGGGATCACCGCCATGATGCGGTAGTCTGTTGTCTGGTCCGGGTCGCCATTCCTGCCCTTGTAAATACTGGTCAGTGTCTGGTTCAGCGCGGCCTCCGGGCTTTCGAACCCATAGGCCTTCACGCTGGCTTCCGGCAGCGCGACAACATTCTTGAGGCCTGTGAAATCCTCGTCCACCACTGCGATGGGGGTGATGTCGAAGCTTTCGAAATAGCTTGGCCCCACATCATTCATCACAGACTGCACAGGCCCGTCCATGCCTTCCGCCTTCAGGTTGAACATCATCAGGTTGCCGTCGAACGGCGGGGTGTGAATTTCATTGACCGTTTTCACGCCGGGAAGTGAGGCAAGCTCCTTGCGGAAGTCGTTCTTGAAGCGGGCGGACTGGCTCTCGTCAAACGGGGCGGGCACGATCATCACGCCGGTCACCCGCATGCCGCGGTCCAGTGTCAGATAATGGTCAAACTGGTGGTAAATCTGCCCGGCGGCGATCAGCGTGCCCACAAGCGCCAGCGCCTGAAGCCCCACAAGCACGCTCTTGATCCAGCCGCGCCCGCCGGTGACGGCGCGCTGGCTGTTGTGCAACAGTGTCTGCGGTTTCATCCGGCTCAGCTGCGCGATCATGGCGGCGGCGGTCAGCAGCGCGACCACAAGCGCGGCCAGGCTGCCTGAGGCCAACAGCGGTGCGCGGCCGGGCCCAAATATTGTCACCCCACCGTTCAGCAGCATGTCGGCAGACGTGGCCAGGTCAGCCGCGATCAGGATACCAAGGCCGTATGCGGCCAGCGCCACCACGCCTGCTTCCACAAGGAATACGCCCATCAGGTGCGCGCGGCTGGCGCCCGCAATGCGCCGGATGGCCACCTCGCGCCCACGCCCCAAATTCAGCGACGTGAACATATGCACGAAGTTGAAGCAGGCGGTAACCAGAAGCACCGCCGACATGATCAGCACAATCCGGCTCATGCGCGTGGATGTGGCGGGCTTCATGTCATTGTAGGCTTTTGAAAAATATTGCGCCCCGATCAGCGGGCTGGCGTTCATCTTGAAGGTGATGTTGCCGTGGGGCGGGCGCATGGTCGCGATATGGGTGGCGATATGGTCGGAAATCGCCGCGCCGTCCGCGCCCGGTGCGGCCCGGACATAGGTATAGGCCTCCGCCCCGGTGCCAAGCCCGCCGCCCTGCTTCATGCGTTCCTCGTTCCAGGGGATCAGAAGGTCAAGCTTGAACTGGCTGTTGGGCGGCAGGCGCTTCAGCACCGCACCCACCTTATAGTCAAACGACTGCTCCTTGAATGTGAGCGTCACGGTCTGGCCCATGGCGTCACCGCCGAACAGTTTTTCCGCCTGCCCGGCGGACAGCACAAGGCCCGATGGGTCGCTGAGCGCTTGCGCCAGGTCACCAGCCAGAACCGGGAAGGCCAACAGGTCCGCCATGTTGGGTTCCGCCATCATGGCGTCTGCCTCGAATGTGTCGCCTCGCCCGGTGGTGATCTCTGCCTGCAGGGGGTAAAGCCGTGTGGCGGCTTCAATGCCGGGCGTGTTTTCCTGCACCAGGGGGGCAACGCCCAACCCTGAGGCGGCGGATAATGAGAACACGCCTTCCTTGCCGTTCATCAGCCACTGTTCATTCACCCGGTACAGCCGCTCCGCGCCCGGGAGCCAGGCGTCAGAGCGCATGCCGTCATAGATATAGAGCGCGGCGGTGATTGTGACCGCGAAAGCGCCCGCCAGCCCCAGCACAGCAATCAATACACCCACAAGGTGCCGCCGCCACAGGCGCATGCTTGCCTTGAAAAAGCTGAATGATTTTTTCAACGGTAACTCCCCCATCCCGTCCCCGATACGCGAACTTTAGATATAAAGTAACATTTTTGGCAACAGGAAAATACAACCATTGGCCGGTGCCGGCACACCAATGACGCTCGACTTTTTGGGCATTTTGTGCTAGTAAAAATGGTAATATAACAACCCAGGAACAGCTTGGTGCGCCGCCTTTGTTTGGGCGCCAGCCAGGCCGTTGGGGGCGGGTTTCACATAGGGTTTTGGCGGGGGCTTTTGGCGTTCCGCCGTCTCTTGCAGTTCCGTTTTGCCGGGTTCCGGCACCTGCCATTCAATAGAGGTAATGCGTTCAAATGGCCGCCCGCCTATGGGCGGCCTCGCCGTGCAATCATCCAGGAGCTGAAATCATGACCCCGCCAGATGAACAAGGAACCGCCCCCGCCGCCGCACCAACTGAGGTCTGGCAGAAATCATACGGCAACCCCTGGCTGATCGCGGGCAAGCTGGCCCCCGCTGTGGGCGTGGCGGCCGAACCGCTGTTTGACGTGGTCAAGGCTGTCTCCTCCGGCGTTACTGCCATCTCTGGCGACGCGGCGGCCATCAAGGCCAAGCTTGAAGCCACCATTGGCTCTGAACTCACAGACAAGGCAGAGCAGGAATTCGCAAAACCGCTGGCGGATATCCAGAACATCACAGACAAGTTCAAGCCCGTGCGCGTGGTGGCGGAAGGCAGCCTTGAAGCACGCACGTTCGAATGGAATGTGGGGAACTTTTCAAAAGAGCTGCCGGCTACTGTCAAGCTCGCCACCTTCGCGCTGGACATGAGCGCCTCGGCCAGCATGGCCTTTGTGGTTGACGCCGCAGACACACCCGCGGCACCCGATAGCATCCCCGGCACCAGCTTCCACCTGACAGCACAGGGCCGTATCGGCGTGGGCGCGGAAGCGCAGGCCAGTTTTTCGGTCTTCAGCCTTGGGGCGTCGGCCAAGTTTTCCTACATGGAATCGGTTGATTTCGGCTTCAAGGTGGATGCCGCCAATGACGCGGCGGTGCCCATGCTTTTGGCCATGACGGCGGGGCTGACCCAGATCGGCTTCGATGTGACCGACTTTGAGGCCACGCGCAGCGCCATAGGGCTTTCTGACGGCTATGTGTCGCTTGAGACCATCACGCTTGAGCGTGGTGTCGATATGTCTGCGGCGGGCAACATTGCGGCCACCATTCCCTTTAAAGTGGGCAATGTGAAGTTCGGCATCAGCGCCAGCCTGGTGAATGCCAAGCAGGTTACCCTGGGTGTGACGCGCGAAGGTGCCTCGCTGATCGTGGAGCTGAATTCGGAAGAAAGCAGCGTCAAGACAGCAGGCTTCACCTTCGGCCTGTCTGTGGGTATTGCCGCGCTTGGCCAGGGTGTGTTGACGGAAATCCGCAACGGTCTTGGCGATGTGGGCAAGGGCCTGGACGAGGTTGAGGCTGTGGTCAACAAGGGGCTCGCCCTTGAAGACAAGCTCAATACCCTTCTGCCCGGCCAATATATTGAAAAGACCATCCTGGCCAAGCTGGCGGCGGACACGGATTTCAACACGCTTCTGGGCAAGCTTCTGGGCAAGCCCGAGGGCTGGACCGTGAGCGACATCGGCACCGACATCGGCACTTTCATCGGCGACAAGGCCGATGACGTGCTCGGGCTTTTCAAGAGCACGCCGCTTGGCCAGAACAAGGACCTGGCAGCCCTTGCAGAGCAGATCAAGACAGAGCTGGTCTCCCGCGCGGGGACGGAAATCAACGACCAGCTATCAAAGGTGGACACTGCGGTCACCGAAGCGCAGCAGGAGCTGATCTCCAAGGTGACTGGCGCCCTCAATAGCCTGGACACCAAGGTGCAGGCGGAAATCGCCAAGCTGCTGCATTTGAAGGACATCAACAATTTCGCCGACAAGGTTCTGGGCGTGATTGAAGATATCCGCGGCCAGCTGCAGAAGGTGACGGACTATATCTCTGACGATTCTTCCGAGCTGCTGGCCATCTCCATCGCGCGGCAGACAGAGAACAAGTCGCTCGTGACCGGGCTTGGCAAGTTCCAGTTCAGTCCCACGGCGGCAGACGGCACCAATACGCTTGCGGGCGCGGCGGTGGAATATAATGCGCTTCTGGCCCGGCCGCACGCCACGGTCCGTGGCTGGCTGAACCCAAGCATGGCCACGCTGCCAGACGGGGTGACCTTCCTTGAAGGGTCGCTCAAAGGCCTGTGGCAGCACACCCGCACAGACACGGCGGCCATTGGTTTCCTGAATATGGATTTCAACAGCGCGCTCACCGCCCAGTCGGGTGTTTCCGTGGTGCGCCTGCCGTCCGGTATCCAGATGGTGGCCACAGCCGATGTCACGCGGGTGAAGAAAAGTTGGTGGGGTACCCGCACTTTCGATATCAGCGCGGCGTCCACTTACGCGATGGACCGCGCGGCAGATGAAAACACTGACGGTATGAAGTTCACTCTGACCTCCATGGAGGGCGGCGACGCGGAGAAGGGTGAGATCACGGCGGCAGAGATGCAAAGCTATCTGACCCGTCTTGTGGGCATCAAGCTTGTCCCTCAGGATCGCGCGCAAGCCATGATTGATTACGGCAAGGCGAATGGCCCAGGCGAGGAGTTCGAGGTGCTGCTGTCGTTCGATCAATCCAGCGCGGATGCCTTCTGCACGGCCATGAACGCCCAGTATGCAGTCGCTGTGGACTGCGCGGCCAAGGCGCTGCTGGCGAACCATAAATATCTGCGCGCCTACATGGGCCAGTTGTTCGGGGCCGATTGGGAAACCGCGCTGCAGCCAGAGCAGCAGGTGAACAAGTTCCTGAACGCCGGCTTCTTCCAGATTCAGGATATGGCCAATGATATCTCCGCCAGCCCCGCGAACGCCGCGCAGGTGGTCAAGACCTTCCAGAACCTGCAGGAGATGCCCGGCAAGCTGGCGAACGCCTTCGGCGCCCTGGGCCAGATCGTGACCACCAAAGGCCTGACGAAGGACCAGCTGGCGGCCAAGGTCGCGCTTTATACCAAAGGCCTGACGCCCTGGAACAACCCAACCTACGGCGGCAATTATGTCGCGAGCGACGTGACAGTGTCTTTCTTTGATGCGCTGATCCGTTTTGCAAGCGCCGCCCCCGGCGTGGAACTGCCGGTGTCGGTGCTGAAATACCGCCAGCAGGCAGGCGGCCCGGTTCAGTTCTTCTAAGGGAAACATGCCAGAGCATATCGGGAGGCAGGCGGGTTTCCGTCTGCCTTTCGTTTAGAAGCCCGCCCCTGACGCGTTTTTGACTTGAGCGCATCCCGCATTTCGGCTTTAGTCCGCCAAAACCCGACAAAAAGATTAGGGATGATTATGCGAGGACTATTGATCGCGCTGGCATTTGTACTGGCGCCAGTTGCGCACGCGTCTCAGGCGCCTGCGGAGGACGGTTATTACCTTCACTGGAACCGTGACCACACCGAGCGCGCCCCCCGCCCCGTCTATCCGCTGACGGATGAGGAAGCGCGGGTGATGGACAGCTATTTCCTTGATTATGAAAACGGCTACCTTGAAAAGGTAACCTTCTTTCACGGCGGCAAACCCAGCCCGCATGGCGACTATGGCGCCCATGCCTTGGTGCGGCGTAAAACGGATACGCTGATTACCGAATGGTTCGAAAACGCAGCGGGTGAGCGCGTGGTGAATTCAAACGGCGTTTGGGAAGTGCGCTATGTATGCACGGGCCATGGCTATTGGACCACCAAGATCACGCTGGGGCCGGACGGCCAGCCGGTGAACGTGGGCGGCTATGCCAAGCTGATGGTCACGCGGGACCGCAAAGGTCGTCGGGTGCATGAGATCCGCTTCGATGCGGCTGGCGAGCAGGTTGCGGAACATAACGGTTTTCCCATGGCCTTCTTCGCCTTCGACGGCAATGACTTCGCCACCTACCGCCAGAACCAGGCGCCGGATGGCACGCTGATGAACGGCGAAAACGGCTTTGCCGAGGTGCGCTTCCATTTTGACGCGCAGGGCAACTTCCTGTCTGAGCAGGTGTTTGACGCAGATGGCAAGCCGAAGAATTTCCCCTCTGGCTTTGCAGATATCCGCTACAGCAATTTTGACCGTTTCGGCCGCCCGCACCGGGTGGACGTGAAAACGGAAACCGGCGAACCGTTCGGTGACATGCCAGTGATTGAACGCAGCTACCTGCCATCTGGCCAGCGCGCCGGGCAGCGCTACTTCAAGCTGGACGGCACACCGGGTATGGACGGCAGTGGTGCGCATGAAGTGCGGTTCATTTATGACGACACGGGCAAGCGCACCGGCATCAAGCGGTTTGACGTGAGTGGGGCTGAGATCAAGGCTGAATAGTGCGGATGTTTGGGCTCTGGTAGCTCTTGGCTAAAAATTACGAAAATCGTAAAAAATAGCTTGCACCCTATTCGGCGTTTCGCTATAGTCATTGGCTGGGTGTGTGGGCTTGCGCTGGCGTGGCATTTCATGGGCGCGGATATTCTGGCGTGGCTTCGCCTTGCCTTCTTTCCCGACATGCCCGCCCCGCCCACGCTTTCGGGGTCAGAGACGTTGGTGACGGTGCTTCTGTCCATGCTGGGGCTTGGCGGCTTGCGCACGGTTGAAAAGCTGAAGGGCGTCAGCCGCGAGAAGTGGCGTGGGTAAAGAAGATGATCAGGATTAGCGGTTCTGTTGGCCGAGGCGGCAAGAATAGTGTGCCTGATGTGACGCTTGTGCAGGCAGCGCTCACGGTTTCGAGTGGCACAGATTTTAACGGCAAGATTGGGGTGCGTCAGAATGATCAGTTCTTTCGCGCTCTGGCGCGATTTCTGGCGAAGCATGCTCCGGAGGAGGGAAGCTTGCTCCTCCCCAATGGCAAGGGCATTGTTGCGCTGAATAATGCGCTACCAGACCGTTTCAAGGCGCTGAAAGTATGGCGATCAAGCAATATTGCTTATCTGGATAACACGGCAGCAAAGGTGCTTACCTGGAAGGAGGGCCAACACCCCCTGCCGCACAAGCAGACGGCAGACCTGCTGCGAAGTATCAATAGGTGGGATTTCGCGCGCAAATTCGGGCTGGATATTGCGGATGTGGATACGACACCTGATGGCAGCTTTCGGGTGCGCCTTGCGTTCACCCGGGGTCAGTTCCTTGATCCGGACACCGGGCGTCTGGTGAATATGACGCCAGCCATACAGAAACGGACGATTGAGAATCTCCTTGTTCAGGAATGGAAGGCTTCATCCCGGACTGCATTGGTGTTTGTCACACGTGCAACATGGCCAATCTTGGCCCGGTCCAGGGAAGCAATACAGGAAGAGTTGGAATTGGTGGGGCTAAAAAGGCGGCCATCGAACCGGGTGTTAAAGCAGTGTAGTAATGCCTTATCGGCAGCAGCCTTTCATGAAACCCTGGATGTCGAGACACGCAAGACCCTGACTCAATGTTTTGGTGCCGAGGGGCGGCAGATTGAGGCCAAAATTCTCGCCCGGGAAGGAGCGTGTCAAAACCTGAAGAGCAGTTGGCGTAGCTTGATGGCGCGGCATGTGAATCGTTTGGAGGCGCTGATTTCCATAGCGCAGCAGTTTAACGAAGCCTATTGGGAAAAAGCGGGGCTGTCCCTGACGGCCCGTCAGCTCGATGCCCGGAATTTGGTCCAGGCCGCCGGAAACGTACCTGCCGGGGACCTCGCCAAATTCTTTAGCGATATTAAGAACGGCAAGGGCGCTAATGAAGCTGCACTTGACCTTTTGGGGTCAAGGGACGGTTTGGGGGTAGTCGCTGAGGCTGCCGAAGAGGTTGGTGCAAAAACCACTGCGCGGCTGGCCCGCATTCTTGATGTGGCGAAGCTGGCCAAAGATACGAATGAAGTTTTCTGGCGGAGCGTTGAGGTTACCAAGCTTCGGGTTGCCGATATCCCGAGACTGGAGGAGGAAAAGCTACGGCTCTGGATCGCATTCTATAATGCCTTCGCCGACTTTGACGCAGAGGTGAAAGAAACACGGACCTTGCTGCTGGGCTTTCGGGCAAACGGCTGCAAAACACCGCCCGAGGCAGCGACATTGCCCGACGTTTGGAGGCAGGTTCTCTTGAAGGAATATTATTTCGCGCGCTTTGAATATCTGAAGGAAGAGGCGCAGCAGCATTGAAACTGCCGCCCGCCTATTGGCAGTACCTCATGGGCTAATTTCCTACCGGAAGCTCTCGGCTGTCAGGAAAGGACAGCGATAGAGATTGATGTCCTGGCGCGGCAGGTCTCCTGCCAGGACCGGTGTGTCATCAGCCATATATTTGAGCTTCACCACCTGCCGCATCCAGAAGCCCAACTTGTCGCTGATCTTTTCAAAGTCTGCTTCCGGGTAGGCTTCACCCCACTGTGCCATACGGTACAGGGTGATATATTGAAGCTCGTCAAGCGCTTTCTGGTTGGGGTGGGTGTCGTTCTGTTTCAAAAGGCAATAAAGAAGGTCCCGCCGCTTTACGCCTTCTTGGCCTTGCAGCAGGACCAAAGCCTTTTGGGCGCGTAGCAATTCTTCCTCGCGACTGGTGTTGAGCGGCCCCTCTTTGGCTCGCGCGTCGCGATAGGATGGGTCTAGCATCCAGGCGATTGCTGTCTCTGCATACGAAACGTCGCTTGAGCGGAGCGCCACCTTCAGCAGCCATTCGAGCGCATAGGTTTTGCCAAGCGGATGCGGGATGCGCCCGGCACGCAGGCTTTCCGCAACCTTGCGACCTTCTTCCGGCCCCTTCATGAAAATTTCTACCAGCGTGTCGGCGCTGCCTTCGGCGAGACGTGCTTTCATGTCATCTTGCGCCATGATTTTCTCAATGGCGGCCTTCAGCCCTTCCGGCTCATAGAGTTCGTGCGGAAGCAGTTGCACAGGGCCGAGTATCGGTGGGTCGATTGTCTTGATATGGTCGCCGCCCAATTCCCAGGACTTGGAAATGATCAATTTGTCGCCTTGTGGGCCTGCGGGGTTGGTTGCTTCCACACGGCGACTGTTCTCTATCAATGTTTCCATCAATTCGAAGTCAGGCATCGCCTGAATGTGCTCGATCAACATTTTATAAAGTGAAGGCCCAGCCTGATAGGCGCCCCAAACTTCCGGGGGCTGATTTTCCGGCGTGTCCGCGACAGCGGTGCTGCAAAAGCAAAAAGCCCCAAGGATCAGTCCTATCAATTTCGCTCGCACGTGATTCCCCCTAACTGCGACCAACGCGCTGCTACGCTATCAATCTTTGAGGGAAATTAACAACAAGAAAGTGAACATACCATGAACAGATTCGAGGAAAAGAACGGGGTGGGGTGGCCGTCAAGACCAGAGGACGCCAATCACTCTAAATACGGGTTAATCCCCACCCGGCAGGCTGTGGTGATATTTTTATTATGGTTGTAAAAGTACCACCAAAGATATGAACAAAGCCTTAGCGAGAATGCTTAATATTCGTTAACCCTGCGGTGGTTAGAAGTTTTTCAGAATGATCAATTTTTTCTGCAGAGCCTGCCGTGTGTGTTCAAAGGCAATGTGCAGGTCGAAATACAGCTCGTTCAGCCCTTCAGAAGCTCGCCATACTCCCGGAAAGGTATCCCAGTTAACGACCTCCATCTCGTCATAGATGGCGTCATATTGGTCACTGATATCCACATCCGCTTCTTCGCCCGTCAAGTGGCGCTTCACCAACACTTCAAGGCTTACCCTATCCACCGGTTTCTTGATACAGTCGGTCATGCCTGCACCAAGATAAACGCTGTTTTCTGGGCCTGACATTTTGGTGGTGACCGCGATGATCGGCAGCGGAGATCTGTTGGCTTCAGACTCAAGCGCACGCAGCCGTTTCGTGGCCTCGACGCCGTTCATCTTTGGCATCATGATATCCATGAAAACCATGTCGTACCGGCCAGCTTCAAAGGCCGTGACAGCCTCTTCGCCGTTCATGACATGGTCATAGGTGATGCCCATTTCATCAAGGGCACGGCCCAGGATCTTTGCCATAACTGGCATATCATCCACAACAAGGGCATGGCGAGTTACTGAGGCTTCCTGGCTGGAAGGGCGGCTTTTTTCAGGCATCAGCGCGGTATCACGCATTTTGAAATTGCTCCTGCAAATTCACGTCTCTGGTTACTTAAAACATTGCCTGAATTTGCGGCAGCGGTTCTGCCTTTTCTTTGCCTGGCATTTTTATGCCGAACATTCCTAACCAAAAAGTTAACGGTACAATTTTAGCGATACAGACTCGCGCAGCCTACATATTCTGCAGCAACACCAGCTTTTTCCTGAGCGCGTGCTGGGCGCGTTCAAAGGCGATATGAAGCTCATGGAACGTGGGCAGCGCTCCAGCGATATCGCCCTTCTTTCCCATGATCTCCAGCTTTGCGGCCAGGTCGGAAACCGCTTCGGCGCCAAATACCTGGCTGGTGGATTTGAACTTGTGGGCGTGGAACTGCACGCCTTCCGCATCTCCCGCCTCGATCGCCTGACCCACGGCTGCCAGAAGGTCCGGCCCCGCCACCAGATAGTCTTTGAGGAAATGCTTGAACTTGTCTTTCAGGATCGCCCGATATTCATTGAGTGTCTCCCAGTTCAGGATATCAAGCTCATCGCCTTGATAGAAAGTCTCTTCACTGTCATCCGTGCCTGCGTTTTCCTGCTGCTCAGAAATGCCCAGATGCTCTTTCATGACGGTGGCGAGGTTTAACCGGTTGATCGGCTTCTTCACCACCCCGCTCATGCCTTCGCTCAGATACTGATCGATGTCGCGTTCCGAAACCTTTGCTGTGACGGCAATGATGGGAAGATTTTTATAGTGCGGGCTCAGCTTCCTGATTTCTTTCGTCGCCCGCACGCCGCCCATCTTGGGCATCAGGATGTCCATTAATATCAGGGCATAGTCGTGCTCGCGCGCAGCCTCAATCGCTTGCAGGCCGTCGCACACGCGGTCGTGCTGCACGGAAAAAGCAGCCAGAAGTTTTTCGATGATCTGGCCCATTACCGGGTTGTCTTCCACAACAAGGATGCGGGCGCCGCCCACGTCGGGCATAGCAATTTCAGCCGTGCTCGTCTTTTCCGTTATTGGTGATGTCTTTTTGGTGTCGTCCTGCATGATCGGCCTGAATGCTTTTGGCTTTCGCTGGTGCGCTGAACAATCTTTGCCGGCAAGGTATCACGAAACGGTTAACATGCCCATTACTCCGTTCAGCCTTCATTCATGCCTTGCATCCGATCCTGAAAAAGGACAAGCATGACAACTGAGGAAAGCGCAGTTAAGGGCAGGAAAGGGTGGCTTATGAAAAAGCTTTTTACACTGGTGATCGCGGCATTGGCGCTGGCGTCCTGCACCGAGGCTGGTTCCGGTGATACGGCGCCCGCGCGCGACATCAGCCCATTCGATTATATCACGCTCAGCCGTACGGCGTGCTTTGGCGCCTGCCCAGTTTATGACATCACGCTCCAGGGCGATGGCCGGGTTACCTATCATGGCGGTCGCTTTACCAAGCTGCAGGGCCAGCACAGCGAAACATACAGCGCTGGCCGCTTCCTTGAGGTGTTGAGCATGCTTGAAATGCGCGGTTTTGCCGATTTTGACGATGCCTATACCCGCAATACCTGCCAGCCCTGGGCGACGGACCACCCGACAGTGAAGATCGAACTGAAATCGGCGGCAATGTCCAAAAACCTGGAATGGTATACCGGTTGCCGCGGCATCAAGGAGCGCGCGCAGCTTGAAGGCCTGGTGAATGAGCTTGAGCGCATCCTGGATGTCGATCGCTTTATTGGCACGCCGGATGAGCGGAAGCCAAAGCGCCGCTGACACTTTTTTGCGGGCCCTGTGAACCTTTCCGCATTCTTCTGCGTTTAAAGGGAAAGACCGGATCGCGACAGCTAAGCAAACAAAAGGCACATGCGGGAAACCGCCTGTGCCTTTAATTTTGATGGTCTCGCCTTTTCCTGAAGGCGCCATTCATTTTCGGTTCAGGGCCGTTCCTGCATAACGGGGTCATAACAAAGCGAAATCCACGACAGCAACCAGTGGGGACATAGCATGACCTTCGTGAATGAGATTAACGGCGACTATGTATTTGACGGCTCCGGCATCGACAGCTTTTTCCGCGGCGGTGACGGCGACGACTTCATGGTGGGCGGCTCCGGCGACGATTATCTGATCGGCGGCTACGGCAATGACTTTATCGTAGGCGGCGGCTTTTCCGATGGCTACACACAGCATATCGACTGGTATGGCGACAAGACCTTCTTCGCCCCGGTTGATTATGACGGCCCCACAGCAGAAGGCGCAGACACCCTTATCGGCGGCGCGGGCGACGATACCCTTATCGGCGGCGGTTGGGACGATGGCGCGGTCAATGACAACGGCTGGTATGACTATGGTGAAGAGGTCTCTGCTGACGCCTTTATCGCCATCTATCCCTATGACTATCCAGACAATGTTATCTGGGCCGGCAGCGGCAACGATGTGGCTGTGGGCGGCAATGCCAACGACATCATTGGTGGCGGCTCTGGCGATGACGACATCTTCGGCGCGGGTGGCAGGGATATCATCTTTGGCGGCTGGGGCAATGACACTATCGATGGCGGTTCTGGTGACGATGACATCTATGCAAGCGACGGCGATGACCTTGTCTATGGCGGAGACGGTGTGGACTGGATTTATGGCTCCTCGGGGTATGACGATATTTTCGGCGGCGCGGGCAGTGATGTGATCTTCGGCGGGTCTGGCGATGATGTGATCGCAGGCAATAGCGGCAATGACGAAATATACGGTGGCAGCGGCCGGGACACCATCTGGGGCGATGACGGCGACGATGACATCTTCGGCGGTGCGGGCAACGATGTGCTCACCGGCGGATTCGGCGAAGACTATTTCTATTTCAAGGACGGCCAGGGCGACGACACCATCACCGACTTCGATATCTGGGAAGACACGCTGGTTCTGACCGGCGTCTGGGACATCCAGAATTTCGGCGATCTTGACTATTATAGCTTCGAGACCTGGGTGGACGGCGAATATGGCCTGTTGATCGAGACCACGGCTACAGACAGCATCTTCCTTGAGGGCGTAACCAGCTATGACCTCAACTTTATGGACGTGATTTTTTAGGCCTCCCAAGAAGCATTACTCCATTCCCTCTAGAGCAACCTCGGCGCCGCATCCAGCGGCGTCTTTTTTTGTGCCTGGTGGGGATCGTGTGTCACGAACGTTTAAGTTGACGGGCTGTTCGGCGCTGCGGTAGAAGGCTTGGGCTTCTAGACGCGTATGCCCGAGTGCCGGGCCATTGGGGGAAATATGACGGAAATTCTCGGGACATTCGGCGATGACACGCTGGTTGGCAACAATGATGGGGATATCCTCAAGGCGCAGGACGGCGACGACCTGATCATTGTTGAGGCCAATGGCATCGATGCTTTTGCAGGCGACGGCGATGACACCCTGCAGGTGGGCAACGTTGATGGTGTCTATGCGGTTGGCGGTGTCGGGGACGACCTGTTCCAGATCCAGTGGACGCTGCAGGCCTGGGAAGAGGCGCCGTCCGTCACGGTCTGGGACCACAGGTATGGCGACGAAGGTGGCACCGACATCGTTGACCTGTCCTTTATGGTCGACAGCCTGGACCAGCTGCGCTTCGATTGGAAGGATGGCGGCAATGTTATTATCCATATTGTCGATAGTGTTGATGCGGTTATCGGCACTGTAACCCTTCGGTGGCAATATAGCGATGATGGCGAGGCCCTGTTTGAAACGCTTCGCCTGGGTGAGGTTGACCTGGACCTGACGGTCGCCACAGACAAACTCGAACTGGCCAGTATTTACGGTTTCAACATGACGCAGGGGGACGACGTTGCCGTTATCACCAGCGAGCACGGCAAGCTGCAGACCCTTGGCGGCGATGACCATGTCACCACCCAGTGGGATTTTGGCGACCTCTATGGCGGTGAAGGCAATGACACGCTGGTGGCCGATGCACGCGACGTGGAACTTTGGGGTGAGGAAGGGAATGACCTTCTGCTTCATGTAAGCGGCACAACTGTCCGAATGTGGGGCGGCGACGGTGATGACACGCTTTCCGGTGGGTTACAAAGTTGGGGCGGTGACGGGAACGATTTGATTATAGGCCCCTATCGGCAAGAGGGCGAAGCGGGTAATGACACATTGGAATCGGCATATAACGGTTTCGGGGCTTACCTGCGTGGGGGCGATGACAACGATGTGATCCGGCTCCACGAAGTGGACGCGCGGACTTATTCCGGGGTGCCTATTGATGGTGGCTCAGGTAATGACACGATCGATGTCTGGCGTCCAGATGCCCGTGTAACCGGTGGCGATGGGGACGACGTTATCCGAATTCATTCCCGTGGTGATGAAGGTTCCGGGTATTATGGCAAGGCTGAAGGTGGTGCAGGTCAGGACTTGCTCAGGGGCGGTGTCGGCCCCGACAGTCTGGACGGCGGCACAGGCGCTGATACCCTTTCGGGCGGGGCTGGCGACGATACACTTCTGGGCGGCGGTGGCGATGACGCCTTATGGGCCGGTGCCGGTGACGAAGGCGACGACCAGATGAACGGCGGCAGCGGGGATGACACCATCGGCGGCGGCGCAGGGAATGACGTGATCGTGGGAAGCCTGGGCTCTGATATTGGCTTTGGCGGCAGCGGCGATGATACGCTTATCGGCGGCGCGTCCAAAAACAGCACGGAAACATCGGCGAACCAGCTTTGGTCCGGGTCTGGCAATGACCTGATTTATGGCGCTGGCGGCAACGATGCGCTGGGCGGCGGCGATGATGACGACATCATCCGCGGCGGTGGCGGCAATGACCGGATCTATGCTGGCAGGACTGGCGCTGACAGGCTTTTTGGCGAGGCCGGTAACGACATTATCTTTGGTGGGTCGGAAAACGATGTGGTCAGTGGCGGTGCTGGTGCGGACGAGCTTTATGGTGGTGCCGGTGACGATGATGTGGCTGGCGGTACAGGTAAGGATACGCTCTATGGCGGCGCGGGCAATGATACGCTCAGCGGTGGCCAGGGCGACGATACGATCAGGCCCGGCGGCGGCCTTGATCTTCTGGTATTTGGCGCTGGAGGTGGCGCTGATCAGGTGGATGGCTTCACCATGGGTGAGGACACGCTCGACCTGTCAGCGACCACAACCGATTTCACCGACCTGGCCAGCGTGGAGGCCGCGGCGACCGACACCGGAGGCGGTTTGCTGATTGACCTTGGTGGCGGCGACAGTGTGTTGCTGACCGGGCTTACCGTGGCCGACCTTGCAGGCGCGGATTTTATATTCTGAGACAGTAGCTACGCAGTGGCTAAGATTCGACTCATGGAGAGTTTATGAGTGTAATTCGGGGGACCGACGGCGACGACACGCTGGTTGGTGGTGCAGGCGACAGCCTCTATGGCCGTGACGGCGCGGATGTTTACGTGATTGATGTGGCGGGCACCACGATCGATGGTGACCCTGTTTCCGTTGCAGAAGATAGCTCTGATGGGGAAGTCTACAGCGGGGATGATACGATCGACCTCAGCGCCAATGCCGCCAGCATCAGCAACATTGTCTTTGGCTGGGAGGACGGGGGACTGGAGCTCCTGGTTTATGACGACAATGGCGTTTTTGTTGGAAAGGCCGAGATCGATGAAGCGACTGATGGCGCTTACACCGGGGAAGTAGAATATCTCCGGCTTGGTGATGGCGTCTATGCGTTGCCGGCTGGATTGTCGGCGGCTGAGATGAACGGCATGTTCAATCATGGCGCCACAAGTGGCAATGACACCATTCGGATTGGTGTCAATGTCGGTCAGTATATCAGCGCCCTGGCCGGTAATGACACGTTCATTATTCAAGGAGACGGCATCGGACTTTATGGTGGTGACGGTGACGACATCTATGAAATTGCCTGGGATGATGACCTGCTGACCGGTGAAGTGTTCGCGACAACAATTTGGGATGGCCGCCTGGGAGGCCATGACGGACAGGATGTGCTGGACCTTTCGGCCTTCGTTTCCAGCCTGGATCAGCTTGTTTTTGTCGATGACGAGGAAGAAGACCTGATCATCAGGGTACATGACGAGGAAGGCGTGCTTCTGGGCGTCGTGAATATCATCGACCAATATTACGATCATCCTGGCAAGGTTGAAACGCTTGTATTCAATGGCGGCGAACTTTCGCTGAGCGGCTATGGTGATGTGCGCGAGCTGAACAGTCGGGTGATGCACGGCACCAGCGACGCCGCGGACACGCTTTTCAGCCGTGCGGATGACGAAGCCATTTTCACCTACGGCGGTGATGATACTGTGACCATCACGCACGAAAACGTGGAAGTGAATACCGGTGATGGCGACGACAGGGTTAATGCATCCGGAATCCACGCCAACGTAAACGGTGGCGCAGGCGATGACCGTCTTTTGGGGGGTGATGGTGGCCAGGCCTTGCGAGGTGGCGATGGCAACGACTATATCAGGGGCGGTGCGGGTGTTGACGGCATGTCGGGTGGTGATGGAAATGACAGCCTGTGGGCTGGTGCGGATGACGATAGTGGCGACCAAATGGATGGTGGCGCAGGCGATGACATTATCGGCGGCGGTGCAGGGGATGATACACTGAGCGGTGGGGCAGGCAGCGATATTCTGTTCGGTGGCGAAGGCAATGACGCCATTTCAGCAGGGAGGCCGTCCCGCCACGACAATCCGGATGACGATGACCTGTCACCTAACCAGGCCTGGGGTGGAGCCGGCGATGATACACTTCTTGGCGGCGCCGATGCCGATACCATGGGTGGCGGCTTGGGTGATGACTGGCTGCAGGGAGGCGATGGGAATGACATACTCTTTGCTGGCAAGGAAGGCGCCGATGTCCTGTCAGGCGATGGTGGCGATGATCTTATCTTCGCGGGCTCCGGTGATGATCTCGTTAGAGGTGACCTTGGCAACGACGAACTCTATGGCGGTACCGGTAATGATTCTGTCAGGGGTGGCCAAAATAACGATACGCTCTATGGCGGCGCGGGCGATGATACGCTAATCGGTAACGAGGGAGATGACGTGTTGCGGCCAGGTGCCGGGTCCGACATTCTGCGGTTCAGTGCCGGCAGCGGGAATGACACCGTGGAAGGCTTCTCTGTTAGTGAAGATGCGTTGGCTTTATCCTGGACCGTAAGCGAATTTACTGATGCTGAGAGTGTATTGGCAGCGGCGACCGACACCGCAGACGGTGTGCTGATTGATCTGGGTGGCGGCGACAGTGTGCTGCTGACGGGGCTTACCGTGTCTGATCTGGTCGACGCGGATTTCATTTTCTAAAGCGTGCCTCCATGCTGTAGGTGCGGCGGGGCTGTTCATGTGGCCTTAATGTTGGCGACATAATGTTGCGCCGAATATGGTGGTTTGGGCCGGATGGTGACGTCTTTCAAATAATGACGACGCAGGCTTCGATGGGCATGAAAAAATGATGGAAGAGGGGAGTATTAAGTCCCCGATTCTGTAGAAAAAAATTGAAAATGGACCTTTCGTTAGGTTTGACGAAAGACTCGCGGGCTGGTAGCGTGCGGGTAATTATATGATTTGGTCAGTTTATGGGGCTACACGATGGCGACTTTTAACGGAACTGCTGGTGCTGACAGCTTGGTAGGTGGTGCGGATGATGATTCCATCATCGGCCTTGCAGACATTGATACGCTTGAAGGGGGTGCCGGTGACGATACCATCCTGGGTGGCGACGGCGACGACATTGTCTCAGGTGACGCTGGCGCAGACAAGATAAACGGCGAAGCCGGCGCAGACGACATCGACGGTGGCGCAGGTAATGACATCATCATCGGTGCAGCTGGCGATGATGTCATTGACGGCAATACAGACCATGACCAAATCTTTGGCTGCGACGATAACGACAGCATCCTGGGTGGCGCCGGTAACGATACCGTCTTCGGGGGTGCTGGCACAGATACCGTTCGCGGTAACAGCGGCGCCGACAAGATCGATGGTGGTGCTGGCGCTGACAAGCTCTATGGCTGTGACGACGCTGACATCATTGTGGGTGCGGCCGGTGGCGACATCATTCATGGTGACGCAGGGGCTGATAAGCTCTTTGGCTGCGACGATAACGACAGCATCCTTGGTGGTGACGCAGGCGACACGGTTGATGGTGGCGCAGGCGTCGATACGCTTCGTGGTAACGCTGGCACTGACAAGCTCTATGGCGACGACGGCAACGACTTCATCTACGGCTGCGACGATGCCGACCAGGCTTGGGGTGGCGACGGCGATGACCGCATCCGAGGGGACGCCGGAAACGACATCCTTTATGGTGAAGTAGGGGTTGATACGGTCGAAGGCGGCGACGGCATCGACAAGATTTACGGTGGTGCCGATAATGACAAATTGTATGGCGGCAATGACGATGACCAGATCTATGGTGAAGCTGGCGATGACCTGATCGAAGGCGGCAATGACGACGACCGTATCGATGGTGGCGCCGGTAATGACGACATCACTGGCGGCCTTGGCAATGACACCATGGTTGGTGGCGCTGGTAACGATATCGTGCGCATCTCCGGTTCAATTGATTCCGTGACCGACATTGTTAACACCACCAAAGGCGATTACCTGATCCGGGTTGAAGGCAATGACATCGTCACCGATGTCGAGACTGTCATTTTCGACAATGCCACCCTGACAGAAGACGCGAGCGATATTGGCACCACGGTAACTGCGTCAACCACGTCCGGTGTGGATGTTGAGCTGACCCTGGCAGGCGATGTGATCGCCTGGGATCCGAACGCTTCAGACCCGCTGGCGAAATCCTATAGCGATAACGACTGGAACATCACAGAAATCGACGGCACGGCGATTAACGCCAATGGTGATTTCGTCGATATCGCATCCGGTACGCTGACAGCCATTGATACAAACGGTGACGGCGTTCGTGAAACGCTGGTGTTCACCGGTAATATCGACGAGTCCAACTCTGCGGTTGATATCAATGATGCCGCTATTTCAGTGGTTATGACCAATGTCGATACCAATAACACCGTGACCCTCACGCTGGACCTGACGCTGCTGGCGGATGACGGTTTCGTAGCAGGCCCAGGCGGTGCTACGCTGCAAGGTGGTGATGCCGACGAGACCTTCCTGGGTAGCGACAATGCAGACAGCATCATCGGCGGCAATGGTGATGATACCGTCACAGCAAATGGCGGCAACGACACGATCGATGGTGGTCGCGGTGCCGACGAAATTGATGCGGGTGCGGGCAACGATATTGTGACGGGCGGCGAAGACGATGATGTCATCTTCGGTGGCGACGGCACCGATGACCTTAGCGGCGGCAACAATGAGGATGAAATTACCGGCGGCAATGGCGACGACGACCTGTTCGGTGATGCGGGTGATGATACGCTGTCTGGTGGCAACGATAATGACGTGCTTGACGGTGGCGACGGCGATGACCTTCTTTACGGCGGTCTCGGCGACGACGACATTGATGGCGGTGCCGATAACGATGTCGTAGTTATCGACGGCGACATTGACGATGAAGCCGACATTGACGACGCCATGGGTACCTTGTTGATCACAACGGCTGACGGTGCTGATCACGTAACCAATGTGGAAACCATCCGCTTCAATAATGTGACGCTGACGTCCACGACCGATAAGAACATCGGGCTCGACTTTGCCCTGTCCGCGGAATCGGGCGCAAGTTCGGCAGATACCGGCGTGGCGCAGTTCGTCCTGGAGTGGGATGCATCGCAGATTGGTGCGGGTGACCCTCTGACAGCGGCTTATGCCGACGGCGACTGGCGTATCACGCGGATCAACAGCACATCGGTGACTGACGGATCGAATTTGAATCTCAGCTACGGTACGCTTTCAGTAACAGATAGCGATAGCGGCGTTGCAGACACGCTGACCTTTACTGGCAGTACAGACCTGAACGATGCCAACGAGGCCAGTGATCAGACTCAAACAGTTACGGTGCGTCTGACCAATACAACCACGAACGAGAACATCACGGTCAACCTGGACCTGACGCTTGTTGCGGACGACACCTTCACTGGTAACGACAGCGCGAACACGCTGACGGGTGATGAAGATCCTGAAATTTTCGATGGCAAAGGCGGTAGCGACAAGATTTACGGCAATTGCGGCGACGACAGCATCCTTGGCGGCGACGGCGATGATCAGCTGTTCGGCGGCGACGATAATGACACGCTTGAGGGCCAGAACGGCAAAGACAAGCTATACGGCGGTAACGGCGACGACCTGCTGAAGGGCGATACAGTATTCGACACCAACGCTGACACGCTGGACGGCGGCGATGGCAACGATACGCTGCAAGGTGGCAAAGGCAACGACAAGCTCTTTGGCGGCGCTGGCAACGATAGCATCAATGGCGGTGGCGGTTCCGGCGACATTGTAACCTTCGATGGTTCAATCGATGATGCTGCAGACATCACCACCGGGGCTGGTGACTATGTGGTCAACGTGGACGGTGTTGACATTGTTACCGATGTTGAAACGCTGAAATTCGACAACGTCACGCTGAGCACCACTGCTTGTCAGGACCTGCTGACAGATCTGGATCTCTTTGCAGATCCGGGCGTGACGGTTGCAGATACTTTTGCCGATCACATCATGCGGTGGGATCCAAATAGTGCCAACCCGCTGACTGATTACACCGACAATGACTGGGATATCATCTCTGTTGATGGCACGACGGTTAATCCTGGGACGGTTGTTGAAACAGAATATGGCCGACTGACCTTCACTGATGCAGTGGGTGCTGACAGCGTCGTAGACACGGTTTCCTTCAGGGCTGACAGCTCGCTTACCAAAGAGGCATCAAACCTTGATGAAACTGTAACGCTTGTTCTGGCAAATGCTGCCAATGCCGATGATACCATCGAGCTGGAAGTCAATCTGCGCGTTATTGCGGACGTTAACTTCACAGCCGATAGCACTGGCGGCCTTCTTGAAGGTGGCTCGGGCAATGATGTCATGGTTGGCAGTAATGTGTTCGACAACATCAAGGGTCACGGCGGTGACGACGTCATTACCGCTAATTCCGGTGACGACTTTATTACCGGTGGCGATGGCGACGATGTTATCTCCGGCGGTAAGGGCAATGACTCTGTCTTCGCAGGTGGTGATGGCGATGACGCAGTGCGCGGCGACGCTGGCAACGATATTATTGGTGGTGGGTCAAACGACGACCTGTTGATCGGTGGCGGTGCAGACGCTCTTGTTGTCTTCGGTGCTGATGATACCACTGGTGACGGCCGCGATATCCTGTTTGGCGGTACCGGCGACGATACCCTTGTCGGCGGCACCTGGGTTGATGATGGCGATGGTG
Source organism: Kordiimonas lipolytica (assembly GCF_042651265.1). Classification (GTDB taxonomy): domain Bacteria; phylum Pseudomonadota; class Alphaproteobacteria; order Sphingomonadales; family Kordiimonadaceae; genus Kordiimonas; species Kordiimonas lipolytica. Next base: position 143,381 of record NZ_JBHSCR010000003.1, read on the forward strand.
TTGTGGAAGTTGGCGAAGTGGGCAACAGCAGCAGCGACCTACGCAATGATCTCTGGGCCGGTGACGGCGAAGACTTTATCTACGGCGCGGGCGGTAATGATGCTCTCGGTGGCGGTGCTGGCTGTGACGATATCCAAGGTCTGGGCGGCAACGACACCATTTATGGCGGTAAAGGGGCCGTCGGTGACGCGGAAGATACGCTTGATGGCGGCGACGGAGACGATGTAATCTTCTCCGGCTCTGGCGCAGACAAGATTTTCGGTGGCAACGGCAGCGATGTTATGTTCGCCGGGGACGGCAATGACACCGTTCAGGGTGGCGCTTCTGCTGATACGCTCTATGGTGGCGCTGGGGACGATACGATTTCCGGTGGCGCAGGGGCGGACAGCATCCGTGGCGGCGCTGGTGACGACACCATTAATGCAGGCTCCGGCAATGACACCATCTTCGGTGGCGACGGGGCGGACCTCTTCATCTTTGATGCGGTGTCAAACAGCAGTGATGTCCTGAAGGACTTTGACCTGACCGAGGATGTGATCAACCTTGTGAATACTGTCACCGATTTTGTCGATCTGGCCGATGTCAAAAATGCGGCGACTGAAACGACGCAAGGCGGTATTGACGGGGTGCTGATCCTGCTTGGCGGGACCACAAATGTCTTTATTCAGAATGTGACCCTCGATGACCTGACGGTCGACCACTTTATTCTTAACCCAGATATCGCCTGATCTGGGAAGTTTGGAAATTCAAGCCCCTCGGCTCCGGCCGGGGGGCTTTTGTTTGTGTGGTTTTGGAATTGCAGTAACCCATGCTTTGCGCTTAGATGGCGCTGGGTGCAATCCGATGGTTGGAAGTGATGCCGCCGCCTATGGCTGGACAGGGTGACAATGAGCTTGAGACAGTAAAGCTGTTAGTGCGGGAAGCTGATCCGGCGCTTTCGGGGCAGGATGTCCTGTCAGTAAGCGAGCATCAGCGTTTGGCTGGCATGCATGAAGGTGCGCGCCCGGCATTTGTGACCGCCCGGCGTATGTTACGCACTGCCCTTGGTGACCATATGGGGCTTCTGCCCAAAGCTGTTCCCTTGAAGCAGGAAGGCGCTGGCCGTATTTCCATTGAGGGCTTTTCAGAGGACGAGCCACCTTATTTTTCGGTTTCGCACACGGGGGCCGCGGAAGAGGGCATTGCCGCTGTCATGGTGGCAGACAGCTGCCCGGTGGGGCTTGATATCCAGCAGCTCGATCCGGCCGTAGACTGGCGCCGGGTCGCGGAGCGCCGCTTCCCCGAAGAAGACTGGATGCTTTTGTCTGCCATGTCAGATGAAATCGGCCGGTTGATGTTCTTCACCCTTTGGTCCATCCGTGAGGCGTTCGTGAAAATGGAAGACGGCAAATTGATGCCTTATCTCAGGGGTGTGCAGATCGACCTCACGGCCCGCCCGCCAAAGCTGGCCACCCCGACGCCCAAGGGCCTGACGGATGCTTTCATCTATTTCGATTTCAATCCGGATCATAACCTGATGATCGCAGCAGTCGCCGAAAAACCTGTTCGGATTGACCTCGACCTTGATATCCAGCCCATCCACCGACGCCCGGACCCGCTGCGTAACCGCGTGGACTGAAGGCGTGACCTCGGTCCTATTTGGCGAAGCCGCACGCCTGTGGTATAAAGTGGGCGGGTGACCGGATAAATTTCAGAAGAAATCACAGGCGCATCGCTTGAAGGGCGTGCCGTGCCGGAACGGTATAAGACGTCAAAAGGACGCCGACTGTGTCTGAAAATATGGTGGAGAAGGCAAAATGGCTTTTTCCGTAAATACGAACGCGGGTGCCTTTCTCGCGCTCCAGAGTCTTAATCAAACAAACAGCCAACTGGAAACGACGCAGCGGCGCATCAACACTGGTCTCAAGGTGGAAAGCGCCAAGGACAATGCTGCGACCTATGCCATCGCGCAGAATTTGCGCGGTGATATAGCCGGGCTGAACGCAGTTAAGGGCTCCCTTGACCGGGCTATCTCAACGCTTGATGTGGCAATCGCAGCCGGTGAGGCGGTGTCTGACCTTCTGACAGAACTGAAGGAAAAGGCTGTTGCCGCGAAAGATACCGGCATCGATAGTGCCAGCCGTGATGCCTTGAATGACGAGTTCGTAGAGCTTCGGGACCAGATCACCAGCATTGTTGAGAATGCCGAATTCAATGGCGCAAACGCGGTGGATGGCAGCGGTACGGATATCATCGCCATCACCGATGACACCGGCACCAATACAATTTCGATCGCGTCGCAGGACTTGACCCTGGGGGGCGCGGTGGTGACCTTGTCTGATACGCAGGAAATATCAACGACTGCGCTGGCCTCCGCTGCCGTGGATACGATCTCCACGTCCGCTGCCAATGTAACAACGGCCCTGTCGACTTTGGGCGCGGGCTCTACGCGGCTTGAAATCCAGCGGGAGTTTGTCGGCAAACTGTCAGATACCATTGAAGTGGGTATTGGCAATCTTGTAGATGCCGATCTGGCGAAAGAATCGGCGAACCTGCAGGCCTTGCAGGTGAAGCAGCAACTTGGATTGCAGGCTTTGTCGATCGCCAATAATTCACCAAGTGCCGTCCTGACACTTTTCCAGTGACGGGCCGGGGTCTGGTCGTGATATAGTTGGGCTGGGCGTTTGAGATTGAGGTAGCTGGCATGGGGATGCTGGCATAGTTTAACCAGAAGGGTGCGTTACATGGTTTTCACCGTGGATCCAAATGCAGGCGCTTTTGCTGTTCTGCAGAACAAGAAACAAACAGGCAAGAGTCTGGCCGAGGCTCAGGCAAAAGCTGACCAGGCGGGCAAGACAGATGAGCGGCATGCGGATAGCGCTGTGACCCTGGAAGGTCAGCTGGAAGGTGACGCCAGCGGGCTGGAAGCAGTAAAAGCATCGCTTGGGCGGGCGGCGTCTGCGCTGGATGTGGCGTCTGCCGCAGCGCGCAAGGTATCCGACCTGCTGTCGCAACTGCAGGAAAAAGCAGAGCGCGGGCTTGACCCTGACCTGGATGAGGGATCGCGCGCGGTGCTCAATGAAGCTTTTGCAACTGAACGGGACCTGATCGGCGACGTGATCCGTGATGCCAGCTTTGACGGCATCAATGCGATTGCGCGGGGCGGGCAGTCCATTGCGGCTCTCACAAGCGCCAATGGTCGCCGGGCGGTTGAAGTGCCAGCGCAGGACCTTGCGCTGGGCGGCCCCAATGTCACGCTCAAGCCGAAACAGGGACTGGAAAGTGTCACTGCCGCAGCAGATACGCTGGAGGCCGTTGTGGCGTCGCGGGCGAATGTGGACAAGGTGCAGGCGGTATTTGAAGCCGGCAGCGAAAGCATTGATGCGCAGCAGTCGTTCATCGGTAAACTTTCGGCAACCATTGAAGCCGGCGTCGGCAACCTGGTTGAGACAAGCCTTGAAAGCGAGACCGCCAATCTGCAGGCGCTGCAGGTGAAGCAGGCACTGGGTGTTCAACCCCTGCCGATCGCCAACCAGCGGCCGCAGGCAATCCTGTCGCTTCTGAAATAACCGGCCTTTTCTGTCGCGGGGGCCACTGCAGCCTTGCGCTTTCGTGCCGCCCGCGCTAGCCATGGCACTATAGGACAACTATCGGGGGTAGCTATGGCTCGATCTATCTCACTCGGGCGAGATATAACGGTCGCGAATGACGCGCCATTCGTTCTGTTTGGCGGCATGAATGTTCTTGAAAGCAGCGAACTGGCTTTTGAGGTCGCAGAAGCCTTTGTGGATGTCACCAAAAGGCTTGATATCCCCTATGTATTCAAGGCATCGTTCGACAAGGCGAACCGCTCCAGCGTGCATTCTTTTCGCGGTCCGGGCCTTGATCAAGGCCTGCAGCTTCTGGCCGATATCAAATCCAAGTTTGACGTGCCGATTATCACCGATGTGCATGAACCTCATCAGGCTGCCCCAGCGGCTGAGGTGGCGGATGTGATCCAACTGCCGGCTTTTCTGGCCCGCCAGACAGACCTTGTCACCGCAATGGCGCAAACCAAAGCCGCGATCAACGTGAAGAAACCGCAGTTCCTGGCGCCTGAGGAAATGCGCCATATCATCAGGAAATTCAAGGAAAGTGGTAACGACAAAATCATGCTGTGCGAACGCGGCAGCTGCTTCGGCTACAATAACCTGATTGTCGACATGCTGGGTATGGACGTGATGAAAGAGTATGCGCCTGTTGTGTTTGATGCCACCCACGCGCTGCAGCGCCCCGGTGGCCGCAGCGACAGTGCAGGCGGCAGGCGCGCGCAGGCCGCGGCCCTTGCGCGGTCTGGCATGGCGCTTGGGATCGCGGGACTTTTCATTGAAGCGCATCCGAACCCGGATGAAGCGCTGTGCGATGGCCCCTGTGCGTTGCCGCTGGATAAGCTTGAGCCGTATCTGGCGCAGATGAAAGCCGTGGACGCGCTGGCGAAAAGCTTCCCCGCGCTGGTGACGGAGTAGACGGCTATGGATATCCGGCTGCTGGTTCTGGATGTGGATGGGGTGCTGACCGACGGCACCATCTATTATTCCGCTGAGGGCGAGGAGCTGAAAGCCTTCAATGTGCAGGACGGCCTGGGCATCAAGCTTCTGATGCAGTCCGGTTTCGAGGTCGCTGTGATCTCTGGCCGGGGCAGTGCGCCGCTTGAAAGGCGGCTGGATGATCTGGGCATCTTTCACCGCCGCTTCAAATGCAAGGACAAAGTGGCCGCGCTTGAGGATATCTGCGACGAAGTGGGCTGCATGTTCGACCAGGTGGCCTTCATGGGCGACGACCTGATTGACCTCAAGGTGATGCGCGCAGTGCGCTTTGCCGTTGCCCCGCCAAACGCGGTGCCGGATGTGCTGAAGGCCGCGCATCATGTGACAGAACGCCCAGGTGGGCATGGTGCGGTGCGGGAGGTGTGCGACTATCTGGCAGCCCTCAAGGGCATCCGCTTCGCTGACTATTATGTCACGCCCGAGGAGGACTAGGGCATGACCTTCAGGATCGTTATCCCTGCGCGCTACGCGTCTTCCCGTCTGCCGGGCAAGCCGCTTGCAGACATTGGCGGCAAGCCGATGATCCAGCATGTATGGGAGCGCTGCAAGGAAACGGGTGCAGCGGATGTGGTTGTGGCCACAGACGACGCTCGAGTGTTTGACACCGCACAGGAATTCGGGGCCCAGGCGGTTATGACGGCTGCGGACCATGCCTCCGGCACGGACAGGATAGCAGAGGTGGTGGATATCCTGGGCTGCGCGGACGATGAGATCATCGTCAATGTGCAGGGGGATGAACCCATGATGCCGCCGGCGCTGGTGCGCACGGTGGCGGACCTTCTGGCCGAAAGCGCAGATGCGGCGCTCGCGACAGCCAGCCACCCTATCGCCAGCATGGATGACCTTCTGAACCCCAATGTGGTTAAGGTGGTGACCGACAAGACAGGCAGCGCCTGCTATTTCTCCCGCAGCGCCATCCCGCACGAGCGCGGCGCCGAGCGGCCTGACCTGCAGCGCTTCGCCTACCAGCGCCATATCGGCATTTATGCTTACCGGGCGGGGACGCTTCGGCAGCTGACATTGCTGCCGCCTGCGCCGCTTGAAGAGTTGGAGGCGCTGGAACAGCTGCGCGCGCTTTACCACGGCATGAAGATCATGGTGGCGGAAGTGGCGGATGCACCACCCGCTGGCGTGGATACCGAAAAGGACCTGGCCGCCGTGCGCGCCATGATGGGGCTTTCGCAATGACCGAAACAAGCACAGAGAAGACCCAAGCCCCCCGCGCGCTGACAACCTCTGGCGGCATCGCAGGCGATCCGCTTTTGTCCGCGCTTCTGGGGCGCGAGGTCCGCAAGGGCTTGTCTGGCGCCCGTGATGGCGATGTGGTTGTGGGCTGGGGCCAGAAGGAAAATACGGAAAAGGCACGGGCCTATGCCAAGCGCCGTAACCTGGAATATTGGCGCCTGGAGGACGGCTTCCTAGGGTATTTGAGCCACCCATCCATGGACGGGCGCCGCCTGTCGCTCGTGGTGGACAAAAGCGGTATCTATTATGACGCCCATACCCCAAGCGACCTTGAAGGGTTGCTGAACCGGGATGACTGGATCACGGATGAGCTTCTGGCCCGCTCGCGCGATGCCATGGCGCGCATCCGGCGCTGGCGGCTGTCGAAATATAACCACGCGCCCTTCGATATCTCGCCTGAGCTCAGGGAAAAGTTGAACGCCTTCAAGGGACCGAAGGTTCTGGTGGTGGACCAGACGTTCGCCGATCAGTCGATCAAATACGGCATGGCGGATGACAGCATGTTCATGGAAATGCTGAAAACTGCGCTGGAGGAAAATCCCACGTCGCTTGTGCTGGTGAAGGTGCACCCAGACGTGCTGGCAGGCAGCAAGCGCGGGCATTTCGACCTGGAGCGCACACACGAGCGGGTGATGTTCATTGCCGACGATGTGGCGCCTCAGGCACTGATGGAACGGGTCGACCATGTCTATGTGGTGACCAGCCAGATGGGCCTTGAAGGCTTGATTGCAGGCAAGAAGGTATCCTGCTTTGGTCTGCCGTTTTACGCGGGCTGGGGCCTGACGCATGACCGGCAGCTTTGCGAAGCCCGCATCGCCAACCGAAGCCTGGAAGAGCTGTTCGCGGCCGCTTTCATCGTCTACAGCCGCTATGTCGACCCCTTCACGGGTGAAGCATGTGAGCTGGAACGCGTTCTGGATATCCTGACCGCGGAACGCCAGATGGTGCGGCCACGCGGCAAGCGGGCGCTGGCGGTGGGCTTCAGCTTGTGGAAGCGGGGCTTCATCCCCGAGTTCGTGGGGGTGGGTGAAAAGAATACTGTCTTCATCAAACCCCAGATGCTGGACGGCTATGAATACAGGGACGGCGATATTGTCATTTTGTGGGGGCGAAAGCACGACAAGGAAGCCGAAGCTGTGCCGGATCATATCCCGGTCTGGCGCATGGAGGATGGTTTTCTGCGGTCTGTGGGGCTGGGGAGCGATCTTCGCAGGCCGTCCTCTCTGGTGCTGGACCGGACGGGCATCTATTATGATGGCCGCGGCCCAAGCGACCTGGAGACCTTCCTGAAGAAGCATGATTTTGACCGCCACGACCTGGCGCGTGGCAAGGCCCTGCGTGAAGCGGTTCTGGGCGCGCGTGTTTCCAAATATAATGTGGGGTCGGCGGGCAAGCTGGACTTCAGGGCCAAGGCGGGTGGCAAGCCGGTGATCCTGGTGCCGGGGCAGGTGGAAGCCGATGCCTCGATCCAGCTGGGGTCACCCGAGGTCAAGACCAACGCCGCCCTTCTGGAGGCCGCGCATCAATCCAATCCGGAAGCCTATATCATCTATAAGCCGCACCCTGATGTGGTGTCGGGCAACCGGGAAGGGGCGGTGCCTCAGGATGTGCTCGAGCGCTGCGCAAGCGAAGTGGTGATAGACGCAGATATCATCGATTGCCTTGAGGCTGTCGATCAAGTGCATACCATGACGAGCCTGACGGGTTTTGAGGCCATTCTGCGGGGCATTAAGGTGACAACCTACGGCATGCCGTTTTATGCCGGCTGGGGCCTGACGACCGACCAATTGGGCGCTCGCCTGAGCGAGCGTCGCGGGCGCGACCTACCGCTGGACGCGCTTGTTTATGGCCTTTTGTGTGTCTATGCGCGCTATGTTCAGTGGCCGGGCGGCAAAAGCTATGGCCCGGAAGCGCTGGTGGCGGACATTGCCGTTATGGAACGCGGCGGCAGCGTGATCTCCGGCGGGCCTGTTGCCTCGGTTGCCAAGCTGGCGCGCAAAGCCATGTATATCGCGGAGGCGCTGCGCCGGTAACGGCATGTGACCCTGCCTGTGGATGGTTCCGAATGTAGCGGCGGTTGGTCCAATTATAGGCTGGAGCGGGCAGCTAAACTGCGTTAATCGGATCAGCGATTAAAATGTATTTTGTTGGGGGATAAAATGACCAGGCAAGCCTATGTAGACCAGGAAGGGAAAAACCTTCTTTTCTGGTCTCCGAAATCCGGATGTACCAGCCTTGTTCAATGGTTTGTCTATGGGTATCTGGGCGTTCGCCAGGAAGAGGTGCGCAAGGATTATTCCGACGCCCGCGCCTGGTTGCGTGGCGAGGGCTATTTCAGCCATTTTCGCGACGCCCGGAAGCTGGTCAACAAGAATGGCTATTCGGCTATTGCGCTTGTGCGCCATCCCGCTACACGGGTCCTGAGCGCCTTTCTAAACAAATTTGTTGTCTACCAGCGCAAGCCGATTGACGCCTGGGAAAAGCATGAAGCAGCAATTCGCCGCAGCCTTATCAACTGGGGCTTTGCCGAGCCCGGCGGTGAAGGGTTCGCGGGGATTTCCTTTCGCCAGTTCCTGGACCAGATTGAAGCGCGCGTAAACAATGTGACGCAGGGTGAACCGCAGCTTGACGGCCACTGGAACACGCAGGTGCCGATTGCTTATGGCCGTAGCGGCTTCAAGTACAAGAAGCTGCTTTACCTTGAAGATGCGGACTATGCGTTTGACTGGCTGAATGAACACTTCGGTATCAACTACAGAAAGCCGGCGATCAATCGCACCAAATATGATGATACCGCCGTAACCATTGATGCAGCCGACATGCCGTCTTTTGAGCTGGCGGCCCATCCGGAATATCTGAACAAGGAAAACTTCCTTCATAAGGATATTCTCGAGCAGATCGCCCGCATCTATCGGATCGATTATGACAAGTTCGGTTACGACCCTTTCGATATCACCATGGTGCCGGATGTTCACGCGGGCATGAAGCCTGAAGGCCAGCGCGCGCCCGAGGCCTCGAAAGAAGAGATTGAAAATGCACCGCCTTTCGAAATTCACGACAATGGCGCCAAAAAGACCATCGTGGCCTTCGGTGGTTTGGGGCTCCAGTTGGGCATGCCGGTGTTCGAGTTTCGCAAGGCCTTGTCCAGCCTTGACTGCAATCTGGTGTTTTTCCGGGATGTTCACCGGTCCTGGTATCATGCCGATATCAAGGAATTTGGCGCGACCTTCGAGGAAAAAGGCAACCGGATCAAATCCCTGATCGGCCACCTGGCAGACACGGAGCTTTACACGCTTGGCAGTTCAGCCGGGGGCTTTGCGGCCCTCATGTTCAGCGCCTTCATCAAACCCAAGGCGACCCTTTTGTTCGGGCCGCAGGTGTTTATCGATGCAGACACCCGAAACCTTCTGACCGATCGCCGCTGGCACCGGCTGATTTCACAGATTGAAAGCGACAGCCACCTTTCGGTAACAGAGGTTGCGGACCAGATCAGGCATCCTGTCCATATCATTGTGGGCAATCAGGATGACCTTGATATGCGACATGCGCTGTATGCGAAAACCCTGGTGGACGACACGCGGATCATGGTGTTAACAGGCGCTGGCCACAATCCGGCGGGGGAGCTCAGGAATGCGGGCGTCCTGCAAAAGGTTCTGGAGGACTTTCTGGCGGAAAGGGACATTGAAGAGCAACCTGATCTCAGTGTTTCGGGCAGGCGAGCATCCTTGATGAAGCTCTAAGGTTGGGTTTAGCTGTCGGGTAAGTGTGGCTGATGGCGATGGTGGGTAATTGGAAAAATATTCCAAAATAGCCCCCCTAGGGTTGGAAAAAAGAAAAAATCATTTTCTTTACTGCTTGTGCTTGCGCTACACCCGCACCATCTTTAAAAGCCTTGAGGTTTAAGGGCTCAAAGCAAGCTGTTGGCGGATTTTTGATGACAAAAACACTTACCCATTTGAAACGACTGGAAGCCGAAAGCATCCACATCATGCGCGAGGTTGCGGCGGAAGCTGAAAACCCGGTGATGCTTTATTCTGTCGGCAAGGACAGCGCGGTGATGCTGCACCTGGCGATGAAGGCATTCTATCCTTCCAAACCGCCGTTCCCAGTCATGCATGTGGATACTACCTGGAAGTTCCGCGAGATGATCGAATTTCGGGATAATCTGACCAAGGAGCTGGGCCTCGACCTGATTGTTCATATCAATGAGGAAGGTGTCAATGAGGGCATCGGCCCATTCACCCACGGTAGCCAGGTTCATACCGATGTGATGAAAACCCAGGCGCTCAAGGCGGCGCTGGATAAATACGGTTTTGACGCAGCCTTCGGTGGCGCGCGCCGGGACGAGGAAAAGTCCCGTGCGAAAGAACGCGTATTTTCCTTCCGCTCCGCCCAGCACCGCTGGGACCCGAAGAACCAGCGCCCGGAACTGTGGAACCTTTATAACGCCCGCAAGAACAAGGGTGAAAGCATCCGCGTGTTCCCGCTTTCGAACTGGACCGAGCTGGATATCTGGCAATATATCCACCTGGAAAATATTCCAATCCCCGGCCTGTATCTGTCGAAGAAGCGCCCTGTTGTGGAACGCGACGGCCAGCTGTTCATGGTGGATGACGACCGCTTCCCGCTAAAGGAAGGCGAAGAGCCGATGATGAAGTCCGTGCGTTTCCGTACGCTGGGCTGCTACCCGCTGACCGGTGCTGTGGAATCTGAGGCTGACACGCTTGAAGAAGTGATCCAGGAAATGCTGCTGACCACCAGTTCCGAGCGCCAGGGCCGGGTGATCGACCATGACGCCGCGGCATCCATGGAGAAGAAAAAGCAAGAGGGGTATTTCTAATGTCGCACCAGTCTGACCTCATTGCTGAAGATATCTCGGCCTACCTGAAGGCCCAGGAAGAAAAATCCATGCTGCGCTTTATCACGTGCGGCAGCGTGGATGACGGTAAATCCACCCTCATCGGTCGCCTGCTTTATGACAGCAAGCTGATCTTTGAAGACCAGCTGAGCGCCCTTGAGGCCGACAGCAAGAAGATGGGCACCCAAGGCCAGGAGATTGACTTTGCGCTTCTGGTGGATGGCCTCGCGGCCGAGCGCGAGCAGGGCATCACCATCGATGTGGCTTACCGCTTCTTCTCAACCGACAAGCGCAAGTTCATCGTGGCCGACACGCCGGGGCACGAGCAATATACCCGCAATATGGCCACGGGCGCCTCTACAGCCGACGTCGCCATCCTGCTGATCGATGCGCGCCGCGGTGTGCTCACCCAGACCCGCCGCCATAGCTTCATCTGCTCGCTTCTGGGTATCAAGCGCATTGTGCTGGCCGTCAACAAGATGGACCTTGTGGACTATAGCCAGAAGGTGCTGAACGATATTGAAGTCGAGTACCGCGAGTTCGCGAAGGACTTCGGTTTCGCAGAGATCGTATCCATCCCGCTTTCCGCGCTGAAGGGCGACAATATCCTGACGAAATCAGAAAACACGCCTTGGTATGACGGCCCAACCCTGATGAATTACCTGGAAACTGTTCCAGTGGGTGATGCGCGCCAGGCGGCGGACTTCCGCCTGCCGGTTCAGTGGGTTAACCGCCCGAACCTGGACTTCCGCGGCTTTTCCGGCACTATCGCAAGCGGCACCATCCGCCCGGGCGACCCGATCAAGGTGCTGCCAAGTGCGGTTGAAAGCACGGTGAAATCCATCGTCACCTATGATGGTGAACTGGATGAGGCGGTTGCGGGCGAAGCCATTACGCTGACGCTGAATGACGAGATTGATATCTCCCGCGGGGACGTGATCGCGGGCAAGGATCATCCGTGTGAGGTGGCCGACCAGTTCGAAGCCAAAATCATCTGGATGGCCGAAGAACAGATGCTGCCGGGCCGCCCATACCTGTTCAAGACTGCGAACAAAACCATTCCCGGCCTGGTGACAGACCTGAAGCACAAGGTGAATGTGAACACGCTTGAGCACACTGCCGCGAAGAAGCTTGAGCTGAACGAGATCGGTATCTGTAACATCGCGCTCGACAGCCGTATCGCGTTTGACCCTTATGGCATCAACCGCGACACCGGCGCCTTCATCATCATCGACCGCATCACCAACTCGACCGTTGGTGTGGGCATGATCGACTTCGCGCTTCGCCGTGCGTCGAACATCCACTGGCAGGCATTGGACGTGGACAAGATTGCCCGCGCGGACATGAAACACCAGCGCCCGGCGGTGCTGTGGTTCACTGGGCTTTCCGGTTCCGGCAAATCCACCATCGCCAACATCGTTGAAAAACGCCTGTTCGCACGCGGCCGCCACACCTACACGCTGGACGGCGACAACGTGCGCCATGGCCTTAACCAGGACCTGGGCTTCACCGACGCCGACCGGGTGGAAAACATCCGCCGCGTGGGCGAGGTTGCCAAACTGATGGTGGACGCGGGCCTTGTGGTGATGACCAGCTTTATCTCCCCGTTCCGGGCAGAGCGCCGCATGGTGCATGACCTGATGGACGAGGGCGAGTTTATCGAAGTCTATGTGGACACGCCGATTGAGGTGTGCGCAGAGCGTGACCCCAAGGGCCTGTATAAAAAGGCCAAAGCGGGCGAGATCAAGAACTTCACGGGCTATGACAGCCCCTATGAAGCGCCTGAACGTGCCGACATCCATGTGAACACGGAAAAGATGAGCGCCGAAGACTGCGCCGATGTGATCATCGCCTATCTTGAGGAAAACGGCTATCTGAACGCCAATGGGGGCGGCCAACGGTAATTGTTGGTAAATGTCACCCTGAACTTGATTCAGGGTCCATGGGGCCATCTGAATGGGTGGTGGAGCAATTTAATGGATGCTGTTTGCGAAGCTGGCGGTACGCCAACCAAGTTCAGCATGACGATCAAAGCTTGAAATCAACACCGAAAAAGGCTGGGATGTTCCCGGCCTTTTTTGTTGGGGGAGCAAAGTAATGTGGGCGTCTATTTTTTATTCACTCAAGCATGTTCTGGACTTCAATGGACGGGCTGGTCGTGCGGAGTATCTCATTTTTTGCGGTTTTCTGTTGGTGTGTGACCGCCTGATTGGCTGGCGAGACGAGCTGGCGTGGCAGGCCGCGATGGGTAAAGTCTATCCAGTGCCGGCGGTGACCTATTGGGAACCAATTTTTCAGAAGGCGGCCATTGCGTTGATGCTGGCGCTTCAGGTGCGGCGTTTGCACGACTTTGATCTGTCCGGTTGGTGGGTCTTAGCTTTTTCTTTGCCGTGGGTGCTGAAGATCTTTCCTCTCGTGGGTGAGCATATAGATACAACCTTTTGGCTTTGGGGAATTGTTTTGGCATTTGTCCTGCCATCGGCCTTTCTTCGCGGGATGAAGGCTGAAAACCGTCATGGTCGGTCCCCTTTGGCAACTTCGCCAGATAGGGCGGACCCTTAACCTTGCTTTCACCCTTTTCGCGCCATAGTGTACCGGGCACAGCCATTGGGGAGGATGTATGGCGAGTTTGAAGTCACATTTGTTTGTACTGATCCTGAAGCTTCTGGACCGGAAAGGCGGGCTGAAGGACGGCCCCACGATCCGCGAGACCATCAAGAAGCGGCGCGCCAGCGTTGACTATCGCCCCGGTGAGAAAATCCACAAGCGGTTGGATATCGAGGAAATGGATATCGGCGGCTTCCCCACCTATGTGGTCAGCCCAAAAGGCAAAACGCCCGATCATCATGTTTTCTACCTGCACGGCGGCGCATATGTGTTCGAAATCATCCCGCCGCACTGGTCTTTCATCGCAGACTTTGCCCATAAGGCGAATGCCACCGTCATGGTGCCCATCTATCCGCTCGCGCCCGAGCATGATGTGCTTGCCGCCCTTGACCATACGGAAGCCGCCTGGAAGGCGTTCGAAGCCCGTGTGGGCGACAAGTCCATCCATTTGATGGGTGACAGCGCCGGTGGCGGGCTTGGCCTTGCGCTGACGCAGAAGCTGATGGCAATTGGCGCGCGCCTGCCGGAAAACCTGTTTATGATATCGCCCTGGCTTGATGTGGCGCTGGACCGGCCGGAAATAGAGCTCATTGACCCCGCAGACCCGTGGCTTTCCATTGGTGGCCTGCAGGAAGCGGGGCGCATGTATGCGAACGGCCTGCCGATCGATGACCCGCGGGTCAGCCCCATTCATGGCCCGGTGGATGGCCTGCCGCCCTGCCATATCTTCATTGGAACGCGTGATATCCTGATGCCAGACTGCAAGCGCTTCGCTGACCGGCTGGCGGAGGCTGGGCAAATGATGAGTTATCATCAGGAGCCGGGCATGTTCCACTGCTGGCCACTTGTGAATATGCCGGAAGCCCACCGTGCGCGGGCGTCGATCATTCGCCTGATGAAGGGCCGTCCTTAAAGCCCGCGGCCTTGAGCATATCGTCGCCCAGGTTTTCCACCCGCTTGCCGTCTGCGCTTTCAAGCGGGCCTTCGCTTGACCACAGCAAATAATCCACGGCTTTGCCTTCAATGCCGTGCTGGCTGAACAGTTCGTGGAAAGCAGGCAGGTGATCGCCATAGAAGCTGATTGCCCGCGGGCGGTCGAGCGTCTCTTTGGCCTGTGGCCCCAGCCGGTCAAACAGCTCCAGCAGATGGTCCATATGCTGACGGTATAGCGCGAAGGATCGGTCCTTCGTTGGGTCTTCCGCCTGTGCCTTTTCTTCATCAATCCAGCTTGCAAGCCGCCCTGGCTGCCAGGGGCCGTGGCTTTCAATGGAGATCACGAACAGGAACAGGGGCTGGTCGCTTGCGGCTTTATGGTCGGCAATCGTCTGTTCGATCACGTCCCCAAGCGCCTTGTCTGAGACATAAAGGCCGAAACGCTCGGCGTCCTCGAATGCCTCAAGCCCGATGAAGTCATCAAACCCCAGCTTTGGGATCACCGTATTGCGGCGGAAGAATTCCTTTTTGGCCGGATGGATGCAGATGGTGCGGTAGCCCGCCGCTTTGAGGCGCGTGGCCAGTGTTTCAACGCCGGTGTGTGCTGCGCGCTGATAAGGGTTGATGCAATCAATGCCCAGGTCTTCGTTACGCGTCCCTGAAAGGAAGGCGAACTCGCTCTGCATCGTGGATGCGCCCCAGGCTGGGACTTCGAGCGTGCCAGCGGCCGCACCCTTGTCGCGCAGGGCTGCGAGCGGTTCCCAAATGTGGTTGTGGTGCCCATCAAGGTTTCGGTAAAGCCGGTCGATATCGAAATAGCTTTCCGCCTGGATGGCGATCAGGTCCGGTTTCACGGTTGGCGGCTCAAGGGCCGGACGCCTGACCTTCAGTGCCGGGTTTTCTGCCTTGTCCATCAACAGCACCGCATAAAGCGGCATCAGGGGAAAGAGGCCGAAACGGGCCGTGTCTGTGTTGGTGTCGAACATCATGCCCATCTTGCGCGCGCGGTCCTGCGTGAAGATCGCTGCGGCGGCATGGGCCAGGAACCAAAGGAACAGCACCCACACAATAAGACCAAGCGCCCAGGCGGCAGGCACTGGTAAAATCTGTTGCTGGCTGGCGAAGGAAGTCTCAAGCACAAGGCCTGCGACCAGGGCCGTCAGGAAAGTGACAACCACGACCATCAATCGCCCGGCGCCGACATAGGCAACATAGAATTCCGGATAGATGAACAGGTGGCGGGCGGTCTCAAGGTCTGGTGCATTAAGGGGTTCCCCAAGCACCTTGTTTTTCACATTGGATACAATGGTGAAGCCGCCATAAACAAGAAACCAGCCGCCAAGGGCGATATAGGGATGGCCCAGAAGTACAGCCCAGCTGATGTAAACCAGCGCGGAAACTATGGGTGTCAGTATGTAGAAAAGCCCATGGCGCTTCGCCTCAGGCCGCGTGAATCCGATGGTGACCATCGCTTCCAGAAGGAAGGGCAGCAGCAAAATAATTGCAGGTATCAGGAACATAGCCAAGGGCGCCGGTCATCCGTTGTTCGAGTTGGCCTGACAGGCCGCTTCGGCGACCGCTCTGGTTTCAGGCTGCGGGCAGGCGGGGCAGGGCGCCACTGATGACGCGGGCGGCCTCCTGGCTTGCGCGTTCAATGCCAGCCTCCGAGAACAGATCCCCCCTGACTTGCGTATATGTCTCTACAACGGTGAGGAATTCCTCTGCAAGCCTTTGTTGCGGCGCTTCGGGATTTTGCCAGAAGGCATCGAGCGGTTGTTGGTCTGTCAGCCCGGGGATGTCATAGACCGCCGTGCCAAGCGCCTTCAGGGGGCGACCCAGCCGAAGCGTGGCAAAGCCCACCGTGCTGTTCACCAGCACCACGCCTTCAGCGCGCTTGATGATATGGTCCAGGTCACCGCCTGATGCGAAAGACACCCGGTCCGTGATGCCAAGCTCAGCGGCTTTTCCTTCGATGATGCCGCGATAATCGATCATGCCGTTATCCAGCGGATGGTTCTTGAAAAAGAGCTCAGTGCCCGCTGGCGCGTGTTTGGCGAAAGACTGCATCACTTCATCAATGAAGGCGGGCATGCCGCTGAAATCAGAATGGATGCGGATCTGGTAATCGCTGTTCAGCTGCAGGGGTACCAGGAAATAGGGTGCCTCCGCCCTTTCAATGCGGGCAATGGTGGCTTTGTTTTTGCCGCCATGCATAAGCGTTCTGAAGCCACGCTTAATCCAGCCCCCGGCTTCCTGCCAGATGGATGCCGGGCGATGGCCGCGATAATGGGGGAATTTCCATCGGTACATGATGTTGGCGCCGTGGGCCAGCAGGTCCATCCGCGCCCGGCGGCCCATGTTGGTCTTGATCGGGGTGTAGGGGGCAAGGTCGGGTGCGGCCTGGCACAGCGCCCCGATGGCCTCCTTTACGCGAAGCATGCGGGAATAACCGTTGGTGCCGTCAATTTCCATGGTCACAAAGCCGGGGCGAATATATCCCTCATCCATGGCAAAAAGTTTGACGCCATTATCTGATGCAATCTTGCGTGCCGTCTCGTGAATGGGCCTGCAATCACCAAAAAGGATGATCGTATCGATCTCATTTTCCTTGACCAGTCGGTCGTAATAATCGGCCAGGCGATCAACCGTGTCACGATATGCGTGGTGCGTGACGCGGGGGGTGGGCTTGCCCCTGAATGTCCAGTCACCGCCACAGAAATGCACCCGGTGAACAGTCGCACCCTCTTGCGCCAGTTTCGCAGCGAGTGTGGCGAAGAACGGCGTGGCAAGGCCTTGAAGAAAAAGGATATTTCGGCCGGAAAGCGGCCTCTCTGTTGCCGCGACTGAATGCTTTGTATCAAAGGCCGATGAGCCATTTTCCATGGTGATTTCGCCTGCTTGTGCGTTCAGCCACTGCGCTTGTTTTTCGGCTAATCCGGCATTCCCTTCCAATCCTTTCGAAGGGAAACAGAATTTTGAAGTAGCAAATGCCCCCCGCGCATTCAAATGCTTTTTAGGTGAAATAATTCGCTTTTGAGGTGCGGGTATTCTCGTTTGGCGGCGTCTATTAACCAAGGGTTCATCTTCAAGCCTTTATCCGATGCCAGTGTTTTTGCGTTCTGATGGCCCAGAAAATGAGCTAATAATTTGTTTACAAATTTGACGAACGGAAAAAGGCAGACTAATCATGAAGATACTTTGACGAAGGATAATCCGGTTGTTGACGTAAATTCATGTATGATGCTGAAAACTTGGGCTCGCAGGCCTTTGGATTTTTAGCGGACAGAAGTGCGGCATGCACTGAAACGGGGGCATGCTTCAAATGTTACGGGTTTATTGAGAAGCGCTGGCGCTTGTGCTAGCTTGCCGCGATTTTATGACTGCGAACTTGTTTGCACCAAAAATGCCATAATTCGGTCTTTAGTTCAGGGGCTTGGTACAGGTGGTTCACATAATAACAACGACGTAGCTTTGGGGATACTATATGAAAAGCACGGCGGACGAGCAGGCAGCTCGCGAAAATATCCTTGACCTTCCCAACAGTGTGAAGGCCGACCTAAGTGAGACTTTAGAGAATATTGGCAGCAGCTTCCTCAAGCAGGGGCAGGCGCTGGAACGACTTTCCCAAACCTATGACCATGATGCCTATGCTGAAGCTATTCGAATTGCGCTTCAGACCCGCGGGCACCTGATTGTCATAGGTATGGGCAAATCGGGCCACGTGGCACGCAAGATTTCGGCAACGCTGGCATCCACCGGCACACCGTCTTTCTTCCTGCATCCGGCAGAGGCATCGCACGGTGACCTTGGTATGGTGACACCGGGCGATACGCTGTTGCTTATTTCCTATTCCGGCGAGACGCAGGAGATTGTACAGCTTTTGCCGTCCCTGAAGTCTTTCGGTAACAAGATCATCGCCATCACAGGCGCGAAGTCCTCGACCCTTGGACGCGCGTCCGATGTGGTCCTGGAAATCCCGATCGCGGAAGAGGTTTGCCCCAACAATCTGGTGCCGACCACCTCGATCGTCGTGACCGTTGCGATGGGCGATGCGCTTGCCATTTCGCTGATGACGCTCCGTAATTTCCATGCCCGCGATTTCGCGCGCTATCATCCTGGCGGTTCGCTTGGCCGTCGGCTGCTGATGAAAGTGTCCGACGTGATGCTGACCTCCAGCGTTCCGGTGGTAACGCCCAACATGGTGCTCCTTGAACTGGCAGCCGAAATGGCTGGCGGTGCAGCAGGTGTTGCTGTGGTGGTTGATGAAGACAAGAAGCCGATCGGTGTTGTCACCAAAGGGCAGCTTGGTGTGGCCCTGCGGGTGACGCGCCGTGTCCGTGAGGTTTCGGCCCACCAGTGCATGAGCAAGGAATTTTCCGTTATCCGCAAGGATGTCATTGTTGATGAGGCGGAAAGCATGATGCGCGGTGACGAGGTAAAATTCCTGGTTGCGGTGGACAGCGAAGGGCGTTACGCGGGGATCTACAAACACGAGGACGCCTAGGCGGCAGATGCCACAGGCGCTCGACAGGAGATAGAGCCGGCGCATGAGGGCCCGTTCCGCATTTTCCATCCAGAAGGATGTTATCTTTGCCATTCTCGTGAGGGAGATGAACGCCAGGTTCAGCTCCTACACGTTTGGTAACATCTGGCTGGTGCTCGAGCCCCTCTTGATGATGGTCATGTTCATCATCCTTTTTGGCCTGCGTGGCCGGGGCGAATTCGGCTATGTTGCGCCACCCATTTTCGTTTTTGCGGGCTTTCTGCCGTTCAAGATTCTATGGCAACTGACCATGCGGCGGAATATGTCGGCGCTTGCCGGCGCTCGCGGGCTGATGGGCTTCCGGCAGGTCAGGCTGTTTGATATCTTTCTGGCCCATAGCTTCCTTGAAGGTTGCCTGTTCCTTGTTGTGGGCGTGCTGATGGGCCTGGGACTCTACTGGTTTGGCTTTGATGCAACGCCACGTGACCCGCTGTTGCTCCTGGGCTGGTGTGCCATCTTGTGGCTCTTTGCGGCTTCAGTTGGCATCCTGGCTTGTGTGGTGTCCCAGTTCGCGCGCGAGATCGAGAAAGTCATCAACATGATCCAGATGCCGCTGCTGTTCACATCAGCGGTGTTCTTTCCGATGACCATCATCCCGGAACCCTATCGCAGCATATTGGCCTGGAATCCGCTCGTGCATGCGATGGAGCTGATCCGCGAAGCCTGGTTCCCGGTTTATGAGAGCCCAGTCGCAGACGGTTTCTACCTGTTCCTTTGGGCGATTGGCGCCATGGCCCTGGCTATCTCAAGCTACCGGCTGTCCTGGCAGAGGATACTGGCGCAATGATCCGGCTTGAGAATGTATCAAAATATTATCCTACGCGTTTTGGCCCGAAATACGCGCTGAAGAACCTGAATATCGATATTCCGGATGACCGCGACGTGGCCATGCTGGGCGTGAACGGGGCGGGCAAATCCACACTGCTGCGGCTAATCGGCGGGATCGATTTTCCGTCATCCGGGCGCATCCGGTCTGATCGGTTTATTTCCTGGCCGCTGGCGCTCTCCAGCGGATTTCAGGGCAATATGACTGGGCGCGAGAATGTGCGCTTTATCTGCCGGATACATGGTGTGCGCGGCACCGGTGAAATCGAGGACTTCGTCAAGGAATTCAGTGAACTTGGCGACATGTATGAGTTGCCGGTCAACAGCTATTCAAGCGGGATGCGGTCCAAATACTCCTTCGCAGTTTCCATGGGCTTCGACTTCGATACCTATCTGATCGACGAGATCATGTCGGTGGGGGATGAAGGGTTCCGGAAAAAGTGCGAAAAGGCCATTTCAGAAAAACGCGAAAACGCAAATATCATTCTGGTTTCACACAATATGAGCACGATCAGAAAGCATTGTAATGCCGCAATTTTGCTTGCATATGGTCGGGCGGAATTTTACGAAAGTGTGGACCGCGCCATTTTTAGATACCAAAGCCTATAGGGTTAGCGGTTGCTCGGGGAAGCATGAAACAGATTTTGGAAAAACTAAGGGGCGCAGTATCCAGGCGCCTGGACCAGCGTAAAGACCTGGTCACACAGCAGCAAGGCAAGCTGTCGGTTGCGTACACGGATGTCCGCTCGGCGACGGTCAATTTCGGCAGCTACCGGTGGGTGCTGGTGATCACGTTTCTGGCAGCGGTATATTATGGCCTGTTTGCGTCTGACCGCTATATCACCGAAGCCCAGCTCTATGTGAAATCCACCAAAAATGGTGCCGGCGCGCTGACGCAACTGTCGCTTCTGGCAGGCGGCGGCAGCGAGGCGCGCGATGCTTTGCTGCTCAAGTCCTATATCCATTCATCGGATATGATGCGGTACCTCAACAGTGAAATTGCCCTGAAAGACCATTTCATCGATAGCCAGTGGGACATGATCGCCCGGCTCGGCAGCGAACCGACGGAAGAGGAGTTCCTGAGCTATTACCGCGGCAAGGTCCATGTTTCCATCGACCCGGAGTCCGGGATTTTGACTGTTTCAGGCGAGGCATTCTCGCCGGAATATTCCCAACGAATGGTGGGTGCGATCCTCACTGAATCAGAACGCTTCATCAACAGCGTCAGCCAGAAGATAGCCACGGAAGAAATCAAGTTCGTGAGCAGTGAACTGGAAAATGCCCGCGACCGGGTGAATGAGGCCCGGGACAGGATGCTGACGTTCCAGAATGAGAACCAGCTTCTGGACCCAGCCGCCTCTGGCGCGGCCCTGCAGTCTGTTGTGAACGAGCTGGAACGCCGCCTGGTGGAGCTGGAGACCGAGAAGAAAGTGCTTTCAAGCTACCTGAATAGCAGCGCTCCCCAGTTGGTGTCGGTCCAGAGCCGGATTGACAGCGTGCAGGCGCAGCTGGATGAAGAACGCAAGAAGATTGCCAACCAGGACACAGACGCAATCAATGATGTGAATGCCCGCTTTGAGCAGATGAAGCTGGAATTCGAATTCGCCACCAAGCTTTATCAGGTTGCTCTTCAGGGCTTGGAACAGGCGCGGGTGGACAGCTATCACAAGCTGAAGCATCTGGTGGTGTTGCAGGCGCCGAAGCTGCCTGATGAGGCGCTTGCGCCACGAAAACTATATAATCTGATCACGCTCTTCGTCTTGTTGAGCCTGGCCTACGGGATTGTCACCATGACACTCGCAACCATTCGGGAGCACCGCGATGTTTAATGCTTTGATGAACAAGCCAGTCGAAGCGCTGAAAGCTGGGCTCGCGGCCCTTGCGCTCATGGGCGTCTCAAGTGGGGTTTTCGCACAGGCCGCTCCGCCGCTTGCACAAAATGCACAGCCTGTGAATGAAAGCGCCAATGAGGTTATCGATCGGCAGGAAGCGTTCGGAAACTGGATTTTTGGTGGTCAGTTTGCCAACCAGTCATTCGTTGGGTTCAACCCATCCTATGAGATCGCGGTAGGCGACAAGATCAGCCTCAAGATGTGGGGTGGGTTCGAGTTCACGGGTGACCTGATCGTTGATGCGCAAGGCAATGTCTTCTTGCCGGAAGTTGGTCCCGTTGAAGTGCAGGGCGTCAGGAATGAAGATCTCAATGAGGTGGTGACCGAGGCGGTTAAGCGCGTATTCAAGAAGAATGTGGGCGTTTACGCAAGCCTTGACGGCGCAGAGCCAGTCAAGATTTTCGTCACCGGTTTTGTTGACCAGCCTGGCCTTTATGCCGGTCATGCATCCGACAGCGTACTCTTTTTCCTGGATCAGGCCGGTGGTGTTGACCAGCGCCGTGGCTCGTTCCTTGAAATCAAGGTGCTGCGTGGCGGCCAGGTCTATCGCACTGTCAATCTGTATGACTTTATCCTGACTGGCGTCATGCCTGTGTTCCAGTTGTCGGACGGGGACACCATTGTGGTTGCTCCGGTTAAGGCTCAGGCTGGTGTTCTGGGTGACGTGCAGAACAGGAACCTGTTCGAGTTTGCAACCAATACCGTCGAAGCCGGGAAACTGCTGGGGCTCGCCCGGCCGCAGCCACAGGCAACCCATGTGCGCATCAGCCGCAACAGCCAGGCCAAGTCCGAAGTTGAATATATCCCACTTTCTGAAGCTGCTGAAGTGCCGGTATTTCCAGGTGACGTGCTGCATGTGATGTCAGACAAAACAAACGGCACCATTTCGGTGCGCGTTGAAGGCGAAACAGATTCCGCGCGTGAGTTTATCCTGCCGTATGGCGCCAAGCTGGGGGACCTGATTGCCCAGATCGACTTCGGCCAGAACGCCCAGCGTGATGCCATCCAGCTGATGCGCAAGAGCGTGAAGCTCAGGCAGAAAGAAATGCTGGATGCCCAGCTCCGGGCGCTGGAAAGTAGCGTGCTGACCGCCCGGTCGAACACCGCCAAGGAAGCGGAACTCAGAAAAAGCGAGGCAGAGCTGATCCTGAAATGGGTTGAGCGCGCTCGCAATGTGGAGCCGAACGGCCAGGTAGCGCTTGCGGGCGCTTCGTCCGTGAACGATATCCTCTTGGAGCCTGGTGATGTGATCCGTATTCCACGCACCAGCAAGCTTGTGATGGTGCATGGCGATGTACTTTTCCCAAGTGCGATGGCCTTCCAGGACGGTCGCACGGTTGAGGAATATATCGAGCAGGCTGGCGGCTTTACCCAGTCGCGCCGCAACACCAACGTGCTGTTGTTGCATCGTGACGGCAGCTTCCAAAAGGTGAAGAGCGGCGATCTGGACAGCAGGCGGGTGCAGATGCGCCCAGGTGATGAGATTTTCGTGCTGCCACGTGTGGCAACCAAGCATATCCAGATCGCATCCGATATCATCAGTATCTTCTATCAGCTTGCACTGTCTGCTGGCGTGGTACTGCGGCTTTAGAGCTGGCAGGAGACACCGATGACTCTTTTCATTCGCAGAATGCGCAAGCTAGGCAGGGACCCGGTCGGGTATCTGCTGGATAGTGCCCATGGCCCCTTGAGGGCCTTGGGGAAGCGGCTTTACGCGAAAGAAACTGATCGGTTCCGGAAGCTTGGGCAAGCCGCTGCCGACCGCAAGATCACGGTGATCATGACGGCCTTTAATACAGGCCATCTGATCGAGCGTGCTGTCCGGTCCGTGCTGGCGCAAAGCCACAGGAACCTCGAGCTGATGGTGATCGATGATGCCAGCAGTGACGACACAGCGGCCATCCTAGCGCGCATGGCCGCAGAGGATGGACGCCTTCGGGTATTTTCTTCACCGGCCAATCACGGCACCTATTGGTCCAAAAACTGGTGCCTGACCAAAGCCACCGGGGAATTCGTCGCCTTCCATGACAGCGACGACTATTCCGACCCTGACCGGCTGGTGGTGCAGATGGGGTCGCTTCTGGACGATTCCGGACTGATGGCCTGCACATGCCGCTGGCGGCGGGTGGATGAAGACGGCGCCCTGCAACTGATTGACGGCGCGGAAGAACGCATGGCTGCCATCAGCCTGATGATCCGCCGCGCGCCGGTTCTGGAACAGGCTGGTTTCTTCGATACCGTGCGGATTGCCGCAGACACGGAATATATTCGCCGGTTGAAGGAAATCTTCGGCTGGAAAGGGGTGCGCCACCTTCGCCAGTGCCTATATACTGGGCTTTTGCGCGATGGGTCGCTGACCACCGATGTAGGCTCCGGGTTCGACTGGCAGCGCAAGGGCAACAGCCACCAGCGGGCCGTGGGCGGCAATCGCGCGGCCTATTATGATGCCTTCACCAGTTGGCACAGCGCCTGTGGTGGCGACCGTACCAAGCTCTCGGTTTCCTTTCCTGCGATCAAAAGGCCTTTCGATGTGCCCGCAGAGATGTTGAAGGGCTGCAACGACGATGACCTGACCCAGGTGGTGGAGCTGGATGCCAGCCTGCCACAGACAGCGAGAGGATAGCCATGAAGTCGCAGTCGAAAGTGCGGATCGAGCGTTTCGTGCGCCAGGCGAAAAATTGGTCGTGGCCAGCTTTTTTCCGTGGGCTGCGGGAAAACTCCCTGATCGTGATGGATAGCGATCTGTTGCGCGAGTTCGAGAAGCAGATCGATGGCTTCCTGTGCGCAACAGCAACTCCGAAAACGGTTGATAATGCAATCGACAAGACGGTTAAGCGGATCTTTGTTCTGTGCCGCGAAGGGGAACTGGCACTGGTCCGCCGGTTGCAGAAAACCTTTCCGCGCAAACGGGTCATTTCGCTGACCTACGAGTTGGCGCCCAAAAGCCTGTTCGAACGCCCGAAACTGCTGCAAAAGCTGGAAATTGATGCAGCTGAAAAGAAGCGGCCTATTGTGATTCTGGGTGCGCCATATTCCGATACTGAATATCTGGCCGAAATTATCCGACAGAACGGTTTCGGCAACCCGAGGGAATATTTTGACCGGACGCTGGGGAGCTGGCTGATGCTTCAGAAAGATTTCCAGGCTGCCAGATATATGGATTTGCTCGACAAGCTTTATCGCAAGGACGGCGTGTTCGACATGATCCTGCACACCGATGTGATGCAGGCTTTGTTTGAGAACAGCAGGGTGGGATGGAAAACGCTCCTGGACTGGATACGGCGCCATGATGCCAGGGTTATCTATTTCACGCGACGGGACAAGATGGCCCAGGCCGGTTTCGCTGGTGCGTTGGACGATTCCCGATTTCGGTCCGTATGGGACATGACACCAGCCCAGCGTAGCAACTTCAGTCCGCCAACCCTGGGATTTGCCGAAAGCAACGCATGGCTTCAGAACGCGCTGACACAGGAAGCTGCGCTAGAGGATTTCTTGCAGAATCAGGTGGAAGATTTCCGGTCTGTAACGCTTGAAGAACTGGTGGAGCGGCCGGTTGAGGTTCTTAAGGCGCTGACGATCTTTCTGGAAGAAAAGACCCCAAGCGCCTTTGCTGTGCCTGACTACCGCGAGCCCTATCAAGCACTGCCTAGACTTTGGTCTGATGCTGTCAAATTCCGCCACGAGCTTATTGACCGCCTTGGTCTGCATGTGAACGCAGCCGGATCGCTGGTGACTTATACAGACGCGCTGATCAAAGGAAATGGCAAGAAGGCGATATAGGCCTTATTCCGCCGCTACGAAATTCACGTCACTGAGAGCGACGCTCGCATGCGTGTCCGGGCCTTTGTCGAAAGGGCGAATGCCGCCTGACTGCAAACGCAGGATATGAAACGGGCGCCCCGCCAGTGCGGGCACTCGTCCTTCGAATGTCCAGCCGTTCAGGCCTTTCCTGACAGCCACGCCTTCAACCGGTAGATGGTCCAGCCAAACTGTCAGTTCGTCCACAAAGCGTCGCCGCAAATATCCCGTGCCTGTGAGCTTGAGTGTTCCGCCAGCCGATGCGTCTACGGGCAGCAAGAGCGTGCCGATGCGGGCCATCCAGCGACGACCGATGCCTTTTTTGGTGTGGTCAAGCTTACCCCAGCCAGAGCCCACGAATTCATCGCCTTCAGCAAGAAGCTGCAACTGGCGCGACCGCGCGGGCCAGGAAGGTTGCTCTCCTGTGGAGCCCTGTGCAGCCAGTTCTTTTTCAAACCGCATCCGCTCCACGTCCAAAAGCGCGTCGATATAGTCGACAGCGGCTTTCGGAAAACGGCTTTCCGGCCCCTTCAGCGGCAGGTCGGATTGGGTGTTGGATGTGGATTTCTTTGTCATAGTGCTGACCATTCCAGTATCAGGCCCGCTTGCGCAAGCTGTTTTCGAAGGTCAATGGACCCAAGCGGTGTGCCGACCGTATTATCAAGGGCCATCAGGCGAAATTCCAGAAGCCCGAGAGAATCGGATGAAAGCGTCGCAGCCGTACCGCCGCTGATGGCGCAGCTGACGCCCGTGCCTGCAATCATATAGCGGGCGTCTGGCGCCCCGGCCTTCAGGAGGAACGAGCCACGCCTGTGGCCGACAACCAGCACGCACTGCAAAGCATGCCGGACCGTGTCGTGGCGCCAAAAGAGCCCGCAGTCTGGAAGGAAGCCCTCAGTGGGTGCGTTTCTGTCTGTCTCAACAAAATCGATTCGCAGGGTTAGTTTCGGTGCGATGCCCGCGCCCTCAAGAAGTCTGTCGCCATCTGCCGCGCCTTCAACGCTGCATCCGAAGCTGATGGCTTTCTGAGCTTTCAGGCCTTTCCTGACGCTCTCGAAAGTCACTGGCTGCCGGTGATTGCCGGGTGTGTGCCCGGAATCAAGGATAAGGGGCGCCTCATACCCGATTTTGGCCAGCAGGCTTGCAGCTTTTTCGCCGGTCAGTGTCGCAAGCCGGGCTGCCAGGGCGGGGGTGCAGAAATGCGGGGACCGCTCAATGTCAAGGCTTGGTAACAGCTCCCTGAGGACCGCTGGCGGTGGCACCGCGCCGATCAGTGCGGCGGTCTTTATGTTCGCTGCTACCTTGGGGCCGGCTTCGGTTGGCGCACTTGCGGGTTCCTCTGCGGGCTGGGACAAGTCTGCCTGCGCAATATCCGTTGCCTGCAACAAGGTTGACAGCGCATGGGCAGAGTCCGCGCCTTTGGTTGTTTGATGCTTTGCCAGGTGCGCTGCCAGTATTTTGTCAGAAAGGACGGCTGCGACACTGGTGGCCAGCGTGGCATGGGCCTTGCCGTGGGGCAGGGCGATGTGACTGCCCTCCGACAAGTGTCGGGTCCAGGGTTGGCCCGCCGTAAGGATCCGCTTTTGGGCCTGAATGGCAGATGCAAGGCCTGGGCTGCAGGCTTGGTCATGGCCATCCAGGAAGGCAACGATGTCAGCCTCTGCAATGGCAGCTGAAAGATGTCGTGCTGCCGGGTGGATGCTCAGGTGCGACACGTCCTTAAATGCATCGAAGACGGACAGGCTCTTGCGGCAGGCCTGCGCCGCGACACCTTCCTGCGCGACATATAGAACTGCCGGTGGCTTGTGGTCGCTGGTGTGCGGTTCAGCGATCACGGGCGGTTGGTCCAGTACCAGGTTTGGGGTCATTCCGGATGCCGTCAGCATGCGGGCCATGGCGGGGCTGGCAGCTATCAGCCCGGTTGCGGGTGACAGCAGTAGGTCGAGCGCCGGGGTGATGGCGGCCTGTGTCTTTGATTCCCGCCGGTGATGCACCCGCGCGGTATAAAGCGTGCTCGCATGTTGGCCAGTCCTGTCCTTCAGCCATCGCCAATAGGCATCGGGCCAGGTGCCGCCCGCGCGGCAGGTCGATTCGGCCAGCGGAAACAATGACAGCGTAGCAGGCATCACCACGCCCGGCGCCATGTGCAGCAATTCCAGCGGGAACAGGCTGTCGCCTTCCGACCCGGGAATATAAAGCCTTTGGTGCCCTTGGTAGGTGCCCCAGTTTGCCTGCAAGTCCCTGAGGCGGATGACGACAAACGGCAGCCCCTCAGGTGGTTCAGGCGCCATGTCATCAATCACGAAAGTCACATCCTGGCTGACGGCCAGCGTCTCCGCCGTGCTCAGGCCAAGGGCTGCTGCCGCACTCCGGAACGGGGGCAAGGAGCCAATGATCAGGGTGGCGTTTTCTTTTGTCATGCCGCGCTGTCCTCCGCCTTCGTCAGGCGCGGAAAGAGGAGATCCAGTGTTTCATATTGTGCCTTGAGGTAGGCACCATATATTTCCTGGCCCGACTGCTGCAGCACATCCAACTCTTTCCGGTCTGCCGCCAGTGTGGCAAGGCCGTCGCACAATGCGCCGATGGTGGCGCAGGCATGAAGCGGGTGTTCGGTAGGTATGCCGATCATCGCATCGCGGGTTGCCAAAAGAGGGCGCCCAAACCTGAGCGCCTCAACCGATTTGATCTTAAGCCCTGTGCCGCCCACATTGGGGTTCAGCACGATATCCATGTCTGAATAAAAGCCTTCCACACTGGGGACAAAGCCCAGGCGCTCATAAAAGGGCTCATCCGCGGGTGCTGTGTTACAGATCGGCCCGGCCAGGAACAACTCGCACTGGTCATGAAGGGCCGGGCGTTCCTTCAGGGCAATGCTGAGGCCCTTCAAGGCATTCACATTGATCGGGTTATCGCTGGCGATATAGCCCACCTTCAGCTTGGCTTGGCCGGGCATCTTCCTCCCCTTCAGGAACTGTGGCGGATCAAAGAAGCCAAGGGTGCTTACAGGCGTGTCGGTAAGGCCGCGGAAGGTTTTGGCTTCTTCGTCCTGGATGGCGATGACGCGGCTTGCGCGGGCAAGGGCTTTCGCTTCCTCTTTAGGGGTGGTGTAAAACCAGGATGGTTCAATGCCGTCCCGCTTCAGTGTCTTGTGCCTGTTGCCGAACACGTCGTGGGTATCGATATAACGCGGGATATCCTTTGGTACAGCCTCAAGCCATGCGCTTTGCCAGACATAGTTGGCAAGGCACAGCCTGATATCCCAGATGTCGAGAATACGGCTGGTCAGTTTGGTCACATCAGGCGAATGCCAGTCATCAATCAGATGGTGGCGGCGCCTGGACCGTTTCTTGATCACCTTCTCACGCGGCAGGATGTAGACATGCTCCCATGCCTCGCGCATGGCTTGTTCCTGTTCCTCGCTCAGGCCTTCCAGGCCGGTATAGACATAATGCAGCTGATAGCCCCGCGCCTGGATTTCCCGGCACACACTGTAAACCCGGGCGCGGTTGCCGTGGTTTTGCGGGTGACTGGGGATCGGGGCTGTGACAAGCGCATGCATGACTGCCTATGGCTTCCTTCTAGAAATCAAAGGTGATGTCAGGATCGCGACAATGATCAGTAATCATTTTCTTCTCGGCGTCCGTCAGCTTGACCTTGTTGGCACTGGTTTGAACCAGGCTTTTTTCCCGCGCTTCGGGCGGCAGGGTGGATAGATAATGTTCCTTGGTCAGGGTTTCGACCGGCGCGGAAAGGCCAAGCTTTTGGCCAATAATGTCCGACTGGGCGAAGTCCAGGAAACCTGCGGTGTCGTCTGCTACCGACTGATATTGCACCATCTTCAGCTTCGCGCGATTTTGTTCGATGATTTCCACATACTCCTGCCAGCGTTTGCAGAAGTTCTCCAGTATACTGATACGGTTCTGGTTCTTTGGGTCATCGTAACCGATGTCGCGGTGGTCCCGCATATGGCGGATCAGCGATGAGAAGACAGGAATCGCGGGACGATAAACACAGACATTGATTGCGTCCGGGAAGGTATAGTTGATTTCCCTAAGGCGGAAGATATTGTGAGGTGATTTTTCCACCGTGACCACACAGTCTTCCGGCATCGGCTTGCTGCCAAAAAAGATGTGATAGAAGATATTCTGCTGGAGAATCCGAAGCGAGTTCCGGTCTATCGGCGGAATACTGCCGAAGCCGTCATATACTTCCTTGTTCACAACTTCGATGTTGGCGTTGAACCTGCGTGCCAGGTCATGCACGCCGTGAAACATCAGCCGGAAATAGTCCTCTTCACCTTTGGCGTAGACACCATTGATGATGTCGAAAGCGCGGCCGACAAATGTAGTGCCACTTTTCGTGTAGCCACCGACAAAAATCTTTTTACACCGAAAGCTCATAAGTCTGTCTCTGTTCTTCTGCGTTTTACTGCTAGTGCAGTTTTACTGCTAGCCACCAGGTGGCTGTATCTCGCTTTACCTGTTCATGAAGCGCCAGGCATGCGCCACCATATCTATGAGGGCTGGCGTTTCCGGTTTCCAGTCCAATCTATCGCGCGCCTTGCTTGCATCGGCAACCAGTACAGCCGGGTCACCGGGGCGCCTTTCCTCTTCTTTTACAGCAAAATCGACACCCGTCACCTGTTTCGCGGCTTCAACCACTTCACGGACGGAAAATCCCTGTCCGTTCCCCAGGTTGAAGGCATCGTAAAAGCCGGCTTCGGAAGGCGTGTCCGAATCGTCCATGTCAAAAAGATGCTGCAGCGCTTTCACATGGGCGGTCGCAAGGTCGGCGACGTGGATATAATCACGAATGCAAGTGCCGTCACGCGTACCGTAGTCGGTCCCGAAGATGCTGATGGCATCGCGCTGGCCGCTTGCCGCCTGCAGTACCAGTGGGATCAAGTGTGTCTCTGGGTCGTGGCGTTCGCCCAGGCGGCCTTCCGCGTCAGCGCCTGCCGCGTTGAAATACCTGAGCGCGATGGCCTGAAGGCCTTCCGCCGCCGCCGTGTCCCTTAGCATGCATTCCACAGCCCATTTGGTCTGGCCATAGGGATTGATGGGGACCTTGGGCAGGTCTTCCGTAAGTGCCGCATCGGTCGAATCGCCATAAACCGCTGCAGTGGACGAAAATACCATCTTGCGGACACCGTGCCGGACCATCGCCCTGATAAGGTTCAAGCTGCCGGCGACATTGTTGTCGTAGAATTTCATCGGGTCACGCACGCTTTCGCCAGCCTCGATAAAGGCGGCGAAATGCACGACGGCATCTATGGGATAGTCCTGGAACAGTTGGTCCAGAAGGGCCTCATCGCGGATGTCGCCCTGGATGAAGCTGGCCTCCAGCACCGCATCCCGGTGCCCGTTAGACAGGTTGTCCAGCACCAGCGGCTGGTATCCTGCGGCTTTTAAAGCCAACAGGGTGTGGCTGCCGATAAAACCCGCGCCGCCTGGTACCAGGATTGTTTTCGCCATGGTTGCCCCCGATTGCCTATGCTCCGGCATTGTTGATGGTGCCGACCCTGCCTGTGCGGTGCTCGGCTCTTACCGTTTTCTGTTAAAGTCTTCTCAGCTTGTGTCAAGCGATAGGGTGTCTTGCTGCCTAAGCTCTTTTGTTCGGGGAACGCTTTCTTGCATCTGCCTCTTTTTTTGGCTAACAGCAGTGAAATCGTATTTTTGGGGACTTGTCATACATATGCGTATCCTTTTCATGCACAATAACTTTCCCGGGCAGTACCGGCGCATTGTCGACCATATTAAAGACAAGCCTGGCCTGCAGATGGTCGCAGCGACACTGGCGAGTAATCAGCAGCAGTTCCGGCCAAAGAGAGTGAACTTCAAGCCGCACCGGGAACCGTCGAACAAGATCCATCCGGCGATTCATTCCACGGAGAAGGCTGTGCTGATGGGGCAGGCTGCTTACAAAGCATTGATGCCACTTCAGAAAAAAGGATATCGCCCTGATATCATCCTGTCGCATTCGGGCTGGGGCTCGAACATGTTCCTCAAGGACCTGTTCCCGGATTCGAAATTGCTGACTTATTATGAGTGGTATTACCACAGCCGCTTCTCTGATGGCGATTTCCTGCGTGGTGAGCCTTATGATGCTAATGGCCAGCTTCGCATCCGCATGAAGAATACGCCGATCCTGCAGGACCTGGCGGCGATGGACTGGGGCCAGTGCCCAACCCGTTTCCAGCACAGCAAGTTTCCTGACATCTTTAAAGACAGGATCAGTGTCTTGCACGACGGCGTGGATACTGATTTCTTCCAGCCGAACCCAAGCGCCAAGGTTTCGGTCGGAAAACATACGTTCACGGCGGAGGATGAGGTTATCACCTATGTCGCGCGTGGTATGGAGCCCTATCGCGGTTTCCCACAGTTCATAGAGACTGTCTCGCGGTTGCAGAAGATGCGCCCGAATGTCCATGCTGTTGTGCTGGGCAACGACAGGGTCGCTTATGGATCAGAACGCGCAGACGGCAAGTCCTATAAAGAATGGGCGCTTGAAGAATTCCAGCCGGACATGGACCGGCTTCATTTCCTTGGGCTGCAGCCGCTCAAGGTGTTTCGTTCATTGATGCAGATCACGTCAGCCCACGTATACCTTACAGTGCCCTTCGTTCTTTCCTGGTCTATGTTGGAGGCCATGGGGGCAGGGGCCTTGATTGTGGGGTCAGACACGGATCCGGTCCGCGAACTGATCACCGACGGGCAAAATGGCGTGCTGGTGCCCTTCAAGGAGCCAGAGGTAATTGCAGAGCAGCTGAACCGGATTCTGGACAACCGCCAGGACTATGCGGAGCTCAAAAAAGCGGCCCGCGACCACATTGTTGCCAAATATTCGGTAAAAGATCTTTTGCCGCAGTATTGGCAGCTGATAGAAAGTGTTGCAAACGGGTCACAGATTTAGCCCCATCTTTGCTTTTATTGCGGAGACACAAAAAGCACGGTTGAATTGTAGGCGCCATGATGGTGTTCTGTCGGCTGTGTTAAAGGTACGGACAAAACTTAGTTATTTATCTTGACTATATAAGCGCGTAGCTCAATTATGCGGTTGACATTATTGGCATTCTCTCGCTAGAGAGTGTCTCAGGGGGCTATAAGACCTACGTTCGTGCCTCACAATTAGACAATGTGTTTGCTTTTTCAGGAGGAAAGCTATGGCAGACAAGATTTTTGGTACATCTGCGGCGGAGACGATCCCGGGCACGGAGCAGGATGATTTCATCAATGCTGGTGGTGGTCAGGATACCGTTTCTGGCGGTGATGGTGACGATACGCTGAATGGCGGTGTCGGTGTTGGTACCGGTGTCGGTAACACAGCAAACGACATCCTTGATGGCGGTAACGGCGACGACTTGCTGATCGGTAACGATGGTGACGACAGCCTTAACGGCGAAGACGGCGACGACGTAGCTCGTGGCGGTATTGGCAACGACGTACTCACTGGCGGCGACGGCAACGACGACCTCTCTGGTGGTGACGGCAACGACCAAATCGACGGTGGCGCTAACGACGATACGATCACCGGCGGCAACGGCGATGACATTATCGGCGGTGATGGCGGCGACGACATGATCACAACTGGTGTGAACGGCACTGGTAACGATCAGGCTGACGGCGATGCTGGCGACGATACGATCGACGCTACTGGTTCTGCGACTGCCGATATCGATGGTGGTGCAGGCGATGACTTGCTGTACGGTTCCGCTGGTAGTGACCTCATTGAAGGTGGTTTGAACGACGATACTGCCGTAATTTCCGGTGAGATCGCAGCTACTACTGATTTTGCAGGTAACTCTGTAGCGTCTACCTCTGAAGTGGCTGGCACTGACTTGCTGACAAACGTTGAAACTGTGCAGTTTGACAACGTGACGCTGGATCTTACCAGCTCTGCTGGTCAAGAGTTCACGGCTTCTGATTCTGCTACAGTTCTGGATGCTGATGAAGGCGCTACTGCTGACATCGACCTGAGCGACAACATCTTCAACTACGACGGTGCCATCGTTGAAGCTAACGACGGTAACAACAACGATGGTTGGACGATCGTATCGGTTGCAGGTACAGCAATTGCTGCGGACGGCGACACTGTTGCGCTGGCAACTGGTTCTGTTATCACTGTTAACGACAGTGTGATTGAATCCACTGATATCGCTGCTCACCTGACGTATGCGCCAGATGCTTCGCTTGGTTACAACATGAACGGCGACGGCGATGACGACATTGTTGTTGTTATTGAAGACAGCGCCGGCAAGCAGATGGAAATCACCATTTCTCTGGACACAGACGATGGTGACGGCGATGTGTTCGCTGGTGACGAAGGTGCTACGCTGACTGGTACTTCCGGTGCTGACAGCATGACTGGCGGCGACGGTAATGACCGCGTTAAAGCAAACGATGGCAACGACACCCTTCTTGGTGGTGACGGCGACGATACGCTGACAGGCGGTAACGGCGACGACTTCTCCCATGGTGGCGCTGGCAACGATGCGATCTGGTCTGGTGGCGACGGTGCTGACCAGTCTTCCGGTGACGCTGGTGACGATACTATCGCCGGTGGCGACGGTAACGACATCCTCGTTGGTGACGGTTCTGACCAGCTTAGCGTGAAAGACACGACTGGCACTTCACGCGGTGACGACGTGATCTTCGGTGGCTCTGGCGTTGACATCATCTACGGTGATGAATTCGATGTTGGTGGTACTTCCGACAGCACTCTCGACGGTGCTGACCAACTCTGGGCCGGTTCTGGCAATGACATCATCTTCGGCGGTGGCGGCAACGACGTTATCGGCGGCGGTGCTGACAACGACAGCATCAACGGTAACAGCGGTGACGACACCATCTACTCCGGTGCTGACGGTAACGAAACTATCGACGGTGGCGCAGGCGATGACCTGATCTTCGGTGGTGCTAACGACGATGACATCACTGGCGGTGCTGGTGACGACGTTATGTTCGGCGGCGCTGACGACGACACCATGGACGGTGGCGACGGCAACGACGAGATCTACGGCGGTACTGGTGCTGACGTGATCGACGGTGGTAACAACGAAGATACCATCCGCGGCGGTGACGGCGACGACACCATGAACGGTGACGCTGGCGACGACGTGATCTTCGGTCAAGACGGCAACGACGACATCGATGGCGGTCTCGGCGACGATGTGATCGACGGCGGTGCAGGCAACGACGACATTGCTGATAGCGATGGCGACGACACTGTCGACGGTGGCGAAGGCAACGACGTGCTCAATGCCGGTACTGGTAACGACGTTCTGACTGGTGGCGACGGTGCTGACACCTTCGTAATCGACGACATCGCTGGTAGCGATATCGTGATCACAGACTTCGACGTTGATAACGATACGCTTGACCTGCAAGCCTTCCTCGGCAGCATCCCAGACGTGTTTGAGGTTTCCACTCAGACATCTCAGGGTGGGGTTAACGGTGTCCTGATCGACCTTGGTGGCGGTCAGTCCCTGTTCCTGCAGAATGTTGAGCTCGGCGACTTCGCAAAAGCGGATATCGATCTCTAAGTCGACTGCGACAAAAGAATGTTGGAAAGGGAGGCTTTGGCCTCCCTTTTCTTTTGGTATTTCGCCTGTTTCCTGGATGTGCGGCTGCTTGCGCCTGCGGTGTAGGCTGCATCATTTATTGTGTCAGATACATAAATGCTGGAAAGGCGCCATGCTGCGGCATTTCGACTTGCGGGGAATTTGATCAAAATATCGACACAGTCGTAGCCATATGCTACCACTTCGCCCTTGAGGGGGGTCTTGCGGGATTACCCCTGTTGCGCGGGGGCGAGATTTAGACCATTTTGGATTTTTCCCTGATTGGGTTTTTGACCAGAGCAAGGTTTTTGCTGAATGTCACTTATTGAAGACTATAAGGCCGAAGAAGCGATTCTGAAAAAGTCGCTGAAAAAGGCCGGCCTCTATTCCGTACTCGCCAGCTTTACCATGCTGGCTGTGCCGATGTTTTTGTTCCAGGTATATGACCGTGTGCTGCAGTCACGCAGTTTTGAAACATTGATCGCGATGGCCATATTCGCCATCGTTGTCCTGCTGGCGTATGGTGTTTTCGACTCCGTTCGTAATAGCCTGCTGGCCAAGGCGGGCGTAGAGCTGGAGGCGAAGGTTTCAGGGCTGCTGCTGGCTGGCGAGCTTTCGCGGCAGCATGGCGCTAGCGCCCAAAGCCTGCGCGACCTTTCTGCGATCAGGCAAGCGGTTGCGTCTCCGGCTTTTGGTGCGCTTTTCGACCTGCCCTTTATGCCAGTTTTCATGATTTTGATTTTCCTGATCCACCCGGTTCTCGGCGTGGTCGTGGTATTGGGCGCCGGTATCCTTGCCTTTATGGGGGTTTGGGGTGATCGTGCGACAGCCGCGCAGAACCAGGAACACATGCAAGCTCTTGTGAAGTCACATCAGGTGCTGGACATGCATATGAATTCCCAGGAAATCATTCGTGCCCAGGGTATGTACCGCGAAGTGGTGGAGCATTGGGGCCAGCACCAGGGCAAGCAACTGGACAAATATATCAACTCCACGCTTCAGATGACCAATTTCAGCTCGGCGTCCAAAGCGACACGGCAGGTGATTCAGGTTATCATGATCGGCACCGGCGCACTTTTGGTGCTGGCGGACCAGGCAACGGCTGGTGTGATTTTTGCCACCTCGATGATTGGTGGCCGGGCCTTGTCGCCTGTTGAACAAATTGTCGGTGGCTGGCGCGTTCTGAAGCAGGCCTACGGCACTCGCAGCCGCCTTATGACGCGTCTGGAGGAAATGGACCTGCCGGAAAACCGGACACTGTTGCCCCGACCCAAGGGCCATATTCAGCTGGAGCGCGTGGTTTACGTTCCTCAACCGGGTGTACCGCCTATCATCAAAGGCGTTAATGGCACGATTCAGGCGGGCGATAGCATTGCTATCATCGGGCCGTCTGGTGCAGGTAAATCGACACTGGCTCGACTGATCGTCGGCTACCTTCTGCCAAGTGCCGGCGTTGTCGCTCTTGACGGTCAGGATCTCAAGGTGTGGGATCCAATCGCCAAAGGCCTTCATATGGGCTACATGCCGCAGACGAGCACCTTTTTCGAGGCAACGGTACGGGAAAACATCGCCCGACTTCGTAAGAATGACCCGGAAGAGCTTGCCATTGAAGCTGCCAAGCGCTGCGGTGTCCATGAGCTTCTGATGAAGCTGCCGCAAGGCTACGACACTGTGATTTCGAAAAACGGCTTCTATCCGTCTGGTGGCCAGGCCCAACTTATTGCGCTGGCCCGTGCCTTTTATGGCAACCCGGCTGTGCTTGTTCTGGATGAACCTAACGCATCGCTGGATACAGCCGGTGAACAGGTATTCCACCGGGCACTGCACACCGCGACCAGAAGCGGCATCACAACAGTTGTCGTTACCCAGCGTCCATCTGTCTTGCAGCATGTATCCAAGGTGATGGTAATGCAGGACGGCGCGATCAAGGAATTCGGTCCCAAAGAAGAAGTGATGAAAAGCGGTATCGTGAAAGCGGTGCCAGGCAAAGGCGCAGCCAAGCCGGCAGCGAAACCTGCTCAGACAGTAAAAGCTGCTCCGGCGGCTAAGCCTGCAGCAAAGGCTGATGCCAAGCCGACCACCGCGACGCAAGCAGACAGCGAAAAACTGAAGGAACAGCCCCAACAAGCGCGTAAGGTCGATGTCAAGATCGACCCCAATAGCGCAAAGAAAAAGGAGGCGTAAATGTCACAAGAGCTTACGCCCACAAAAGGAGCCCAGGTTCCAGCACTTGCGCAAGACCGTTTCGAACGGGCAGCACTTCAAGCCTGGCATGAGCAGGTCGACACTGACCCGACCCCCATCCTCAAACGCGCCATGTGGGTGCTGATCATTGTTTTCGGTTTTGGTGGCCTGTGGTCTGTTTCAGTAGATATCGGGGGCGCGGTGATTGCCAGTGGCCGCGTGATCGCAAAAGACCGTAACCGCGTTGTCCAGCATCTGGAAGGCGGCATCCTGGATGAACTCATGGTCCGCGAAGGCGACCGTGTTCAGGCAGGGGATATTATCGCCCGTCTCGACGATACGCAAATAAAGGCCCAGCTTAACGCTGCAGAGCTGCAACGGGCTGTCTTTGATGCACAGCTTGCGCGTCGGCGCGCCGAAACGCAGTTTGCCGAAACAATCGCGTTTCCGCCCGACGTGCCGGAGCACATCCGCAACACAGAGCGCTACCAAGAGACCGTGGAAAGTGAGCGGCAGGAATTTGATGCACAGCGCCGCTTCTACCTTGCGAAAATGGATATTCTGGAAACTAAGATCGCCGGACAGAATGTCAATATTCAGGGGACGCAGGCTATTCTTGAGGCCTATGAACGGCAGCTGGTGTCTTACCGACTTGAGCTCAAGGACTTCCGTGAGTTGTTGACACAAGGCCTGATCAAACGGACCCAGGTATTTGCCACCGAACGTAAGGTCGCTGAGGTGGAAGCGCAACTTGCCAACGCCAAGCTCGAAATCGAGAACGCGCGAAATAACATCGACAACCTGACCCGGGAAAAACGCCAGACGAGACTGTCCTACCTCAAGGAGGCCAACTCGATTCTGGTGCAGATTCAGCAGCGTATCAACCAAACCGAAGCCCAGATCACGCGCCTACGCGACATGGCGGCCCGTAGCGATATCAAGTCACCGGTGGATGGCACCATTTTCCGGATCGCAACGCGGACCCTGGGGGCTGTTGTGCGTCCCGGTGAAACCATGCTGGAGATATTCCCACACAATGATGCACTGACCATCGAGGCATCGGTGCAGCTTAAGGATATCGAACAGGTTCAGGTCGGCCAGGAAGTTCAAGTGGTCTTTCCGTCTGACCGGGAAAAAAGCATGACGCCAATCCCCGGCCATCTGGTTTATCTGTCTGCTGACGCTGTCGTGTCCGAGCAGAATCCGATGGGCAGCTATGTGGCTCACATCACGATCAACCCGGGTGAAGACACAACAGATCTGCTTCCAGGTAACTTTGCGGAGGTCTATATCAAGACTGAACCAAAGACATTCCTGGAACATATTTCACGGCCGTTCACACGCTTTACGTTCCGCATGTTCAAAGGCTAATCTGGCGCGAGCACTGGGGGAGAATTTTGGTGAAGATTGAGCTGACGCTCGCAGCGTTCAAGACTGTCTATTCCGGAACGTCGCTGTTCCTGGTGGGCGAGGACGTCCTTCCCACCGTTAGAGACGTGTTGGGCACAGATGTTCGGTTTGTGGTCCTTGGGGCGGATGGCTGCATTTATGAAGCCAATGAGCACCCAAGCGGCCTTGACACGCGCCGGGCCCCTGTGGGTATGGCCATTGGGCTTCGTGGCATCCTGGCAGGCCGTGACACGATCGCTGCCGCCAAGGCGTGGGATGACCATGCCCACAAGCAGAAAATGTTCGAACCCGCCCCCATTAAGACCCTGTCAGGCATGAAGGGACGGATCAGGCTTGATGCCGTACGTTTCATGCTGGATTGTAAGACGCGGGAAAGTGCTGACCTCCAGGCCCAAATGGCCCAGAAAGAAGCTGGTATGTCTTACTTGCGACGCAAGAATGAAGGCCTGCTTCTCAATATGGAGAAAGCCCGCAGGATGATCCGCGGTGCAGGCTTTGGCTTACAGCACATTGCCGCCGAATTACCCGTAGGGGACGAGACAATCGGGCCGGGTGGTACCATTGATACTACCCATTTCACGCAGCTATTGCCGGCAGATTCGGCAGGCTTGTGGGCTGTATCCCTTTATGCTGTTGCATCTGTGGAAAGTACTCGTGGTACTGATGGAAGCCTCGAGGTGCGCGTGGTGCGCGCGAGCGACGGGTTATGCCTTGCGCATGACACAAAGTCCTACTCCATCATGGAAGGCTGGCTGCAGTTTGATCTCAGCGACGCCTGCAGTACCATCATGGGCGACGCCTTTTTGGAGGTGTCATGGAGCGGCAATGAGGCAGGCGCGCCGCTATTGGCGCTGGCTGATGTGACCGCGGACCGGTTCGGTGATGATAATGGCCGCACCCTGGCCCTCAGGCTGATGAAAGGTTTTGCGGATCCCGTCGACGGCGCGGAAAGCGAAGGCGGTTACAGCCTATCTCCTCTTTTGCGGCATTCAGTTTCGGCTATTGAGTTGCAGCGCCGCGCGGCATGGGCTTTTGATGACCTGATCGCCGAATTGCCTACAGACGGTTCATTGCTTTCCATGGGCATGAGGGAAGGATGGCTTCAAACCCATCCACACGAAAAAGGGCCTTCAGGCGCCAGGTTTGCGGGCGCATT
This sequence comes from Kordiimonas lipolytica, assembly GCF_042651265.1. Classification (GTDB taxonomy): domain Bacteria; phylum Pseudomonadota; class Alphaproteobacteria; order Sphingomonadales; family Kordiimonadaceae; genus Kordiimonas; species Kordiimonas lipolytica. The sequence continues at coordinate 182,956 of NZ_JBHSCR010000003.1, forward strand.
GTTGGCCGGGGTCGCTGAAGTAAGCGTTTCTGCGCAGACCGCGCACGAAAGGGGGCCTGCCGCTGTCTATTCCGTGCTGGCAGTGGAACATCTGGACGGAGAAGACGCCCAGGCACGCAGCCGCAAGGTTCTTGAATTTCTATCAGGGGATGGTGACCTTGCAGGTGTGCATGCTGTGCAGCGTCTTGTCGCGCCCATGCAGGCACTCTCGCTGACACTGCAGCTTGAACGCCCTCTTGAGCGGCGGGCAGATCTCTATCTGGTGGTTGAAATCCCGGACGGCAACCCAGCATTTGGCTGGTGCCGTTGGTCTGATCTTGAGATTGGCCTGCCCTGGCCGGAACAGGATAGCGACCTAGCCCCGGCCCTTGGGGGCGGGTCAACGGCCCTGCGCCTGCGGTCACTGAAATTCCCGGCTCTCGCAGGACGGATTGAATTTGTATCCGGTGCGAAAAAACTGGATGAGCTGACGAAAAGCCTTGGCTTTTCACCGCTGCTTGTCAGTGAGGAAACCGGTAGTCTGCAAACACATCCACTTCAGGACCAGCTTTCTGCTGCGATGCTGGAGGGCGGGGTTCCGACGACTGCAATTCGCGTGGCCAGCGAGGTTGAAACTGCGCACGATGCTGCGCCAGCTTTTCTTTATGTTTTGGCGGTCGTGTCCCCGAGCGTGAGCGAAAAAGCACGAGCTATTCGCAATGTCATGTCCCGCATTGATGCGCAGGACCCCTCAACCTGGCAAGGTGTTAACAGTCGCAAGACGGTGCAGTGGCAGGCGATGGTGCTGTATGCCCGCCAGGCAGCGACTATCGAGATTGAACTGGCGCTTGAACTTGACGCGCCAGGCGATGTGGTTTTCGCCGTCAAGCCGGCTGGGGAATCTGTCAGTTATGGCTGGTGCCGCTGGTATTCGCTGAACATCACAACCGCGCCCGAGGCGCAAGTCGTGATCGGTCAAGCGGACAATGGCTGACATTACGGCAGATAATGTGGCGGAGGCGCCAGCACGGCATGGCACCATTGGTGTTGTGATCCCCGGGTATGGCCACCCCCAGTTCCTGTCGGAAGCGATTATCAGTGCCTGTACGCAAGATATCGACCAGCCCGTGCAGGTTGTGGTGGTGGACGATGGCTGCCGGTTCCCTGAAACGGGAAAGGTGGTTGCCAACCTGATGGAACGCTTCCCAGGTGTGCTCTATTACCTGCGGCAGGAGAATACGCGCCTGCCTGGGGCAAGAAACGCTGGTGTTCGGTTTCTGATGTCTATTGTGTCCGACCTGGACGCTATCTTCTTTCTTGATGCAGACAATCGCCTGTCGCCTTATTCGTTGCGGCGTTATCGAGAGGTGCTGGGTGATGATCCGCTGGTTGGCTGGGCATACCCTGATATTTCCTTCATGGGCCTGACTTGGGGCGAAGAGGGTTTCGATACCCGCGAAACCGCGCCTCAGTACAGCAAGCTCAAGCATCTACTCGGCAATATCTCTGAAGCGGGCTCTTTGGTGCGTATCGATATGTTCCGTCAGGGTGTCTTCTTTGATGAGACCATGCGTTTTGGCTTTGAAGACTGGGACTTCTGGTTGACTGCGCTTGGTGCCGGGTATGTCGGCCGTCGGGTGCAGCATGCCGGTTTCCTGTATCGGCGTCGGCCAGAAAGCATGCTCGCGGATTCCCGTCGCCAGGAAGACGAATTGATTTCGAAAATGCGCCGCAAGCATGCGGCTCTTTTCACCCCGCGCCATGTGATGAGGCTGGAGCACTCTGAGGCGCCTTATTTTGCGCTTCTGTTTGCTGATTCAGATGATGTGATACTGACGAGCGACCCGCTTGGAGAGGGGCATTATCTGGCACGGAATGAATTTTATGCCCTTGTTCGCCGTTGGCATCATGACCGGAGAGAGTTTTTCTTCCCGGCCAGCATCGTGGTGCTGACCCAAGCGCAGTGGCAGCAATTGCAGGCACAGCCACAATATATTCGCTGGCTATTCTGGGCGCTCAAGGAGTTGCCAGGCACAATCCATCGCTGGCTGTTTGAAAGCAGACCGCGGCCTTATTTCGAAGGCCTGCCTGCAGATACGCCAGATATGGTGAACAGCATCCTGCATGTAACGGCTGAAGGATTGGCGGACCTGTTACGCGACGCGGCTGCAGACGAGGGCGCGGCGCTGCCTGAATTTGTTCCAGCTGTTTTCCAGACACCAGAGGCGCTTTTGTCCGGTGGCAGCAAGGAAGCCTACGCAAGCCTGTTTGATTGCCTTAAGGCGCTGGTGGCGGAGGCGCTACCGCAACGCGCGCGGGTGCGCCATGCTGGCCGACGTTTTGCGGGGCCCAGCGCACTAGCTTGCCGCAATGTTCTTGTGAATGACATCTGCGCCGAAGAACAGCGGAAGCCGTTTCCTACGGCCACGAACAGCAGTCGTACGCTTGTGGCGGTCGATCAGGATACCCTCGCGGACAGTGCGAAATGTGGTCACTTCGCCGAACTTCTCAAGCGCCTCAGAGACACGACAGACAGCATTCTTCTTGTTATTGAACGCGGCACCAAACGGGATCTTGAAAGCCTGCACCCAGACCTGTGGATGCCGCTCATCGAGGACCTGGTCATGCTGGACCGGGTGCCGAGCGGCCTTGAATACCGCATCTATCTGGGGCGCCGTATTTATAGCCTGTTTACACTTAAATCCAAGGAAGACGGCGCCATTCTGGCTCGTACCGTGGACCGGGTTATCACCATAGGAGCGGCCGCATTTCTTGAGGTGTTGGGGGATGCAAGGCAGCACGGTGTTAAAGGTTATGTGTTTTTTGACAGCATTTTTGCTGATGCCGGGCCGCTTGATTCAGAAGACAGTGCAAAAATTCTGGCATTTGAGCATGCGGAAGAGCTGGTCGTCTGCGACAATGATGCGATGTCAGGAGCACTATCGGCTCAGGGCTTCCCACCAGCCAAGTTTGTCAAGCCGCAGGAATTCTTTGATATGTTGGAAAGCCAGTGAGGCCAGTGTGACGTATCAGATGAACCGGCATATGTTGAAAAGCCACTCTATAGCTTTTATAGAGAGTCGGTCTTATTTGCCCGGCGTGGCATTTTTTTAGGGTACTTCATTGTCGACACCTTTCCGTATAAATTGCCTTGTGCCTGACCTTCCTGCCCCGCAAGAAGTTCTGCCGTTCTTGCAGGAAATGCATGAAAACCGCTGGTACTCAAACTTCGGGCCATTGGTGAAACGCTTTGAGGCTGAACTGACGGCATTCCTTGAGCGTGAAAACGGTGCCGAAGGCTGCCATGTGGCAACTTTTTCTTCTGCCACCACCGCGCTTGAGTTGGCGCTGAAGGCCATGAACCTGCCAGCCGGTTCCAATGTTCTGGTACCTGCGATTACTTTTCCTGCAACCGCCCTTGTGGTGATTAACGCTGGCCTTACCCCGGTCTTGGCCGATGTCGACAGGGAAACCTGGGAACTATCACCAGCAATTGCAAACGCGGCACTGGCGCAGGATGACTATGCGGCTGTCATTCCAGTTGCTGCGTTTGGCCGCCCTGTGGAATCTGTTGTATGGTCCGCCTTCCAGAAAGAGACGGGCGTGCCTGTCATTCTGGATGTAGCCGCCGCATTGGGACAGCAGGATATTCACAAAGACCTGACCTATTGCTTCAGCCTGCACGCCACAAAGCCTTTTGGTGTGGGCGAGGGCGGCTTGCTTGTCAGCGGCGATGAGGCGCTGATCACCCTAAGTCGGTCGCTTTCCAATTTTGGGTTCCAAGGGTCCGCCGGTGTCGTTCAACAGACAGGGACTAATGCCAAGTTCGCTGAATATTTCGCCGCAGTAGGCCTTGTGCAGACGGCGCGCTGGAAGGAAGTGTCGGGCCGTCGTCAAGCTGTGCTGGATCAGTATCTGGAAGGCCTGAAAAAGGTTGGCAACACAGTGACATTGCAGCAGGGAACCGGGGACTTCATTCCTGCAGTTTTTCCGGTATATGTACCGGGTAAGGCAGAGGCCCTTGTCGCCCGCATGAACCAAGCGAGCATTCAGACCCGGCGCTGGTATCTGCCGCCCCTTTATGACCATCCTGCGCTTGCGCATCTGCCATATGCCGACAAGGAAACGGATACACCGTTTCCAGCCAGCGAAGAGTTGCGGAACGGCCTTGTGGGGCTGCCATTCCATGCGTTTCTAAGTAACGAAGATATTGAAGAGATTTGCGACCTTGTCGCGGAGGTAGCTGCGTGAGTACCAAGCCTGAGCCGAAGTTGATTGACCGGATCAAGAAGTTTGACCGCAATGTACGGAACAAGGAATTCGACCAAGCCGTCAGGGCGCTTGAAGGCATCCTGCAGATTGTCGAACGCGGGTCGGAAGGCTTTGGCGGCGATATTGTGGCAAGTGGTCCCTTGATGGAACGTGAAGCGACCATTCTGGCGTCTGCTGTGACCTCCCTTTTGGCGGACGCAGACTTCAAAATGACCAACATGACATTCCGTTTCTTCACCCAGTTCAAGCGGGCGCTTATGCAGGTGTTTGAGGTGAGCGGCTATCGCGGCACCGATCATATGCTTGAGGTCATCGGAACAAAGGACCAGGATGGCAAATTCAGCTTCAAGGGTTTTGAGCTACCTAAATTGTTTGCAGGTTTGTCTATCAACTCACTGACGCCGCCCCTGTTGCAGCTGCTGAAGCGCCAAAGTCCGGACATTTCCTGGCCATTGGTGATCGGCTATTTGTCAGAGCAGTTGCTGTGGGACATGAAGGCCGAAAATGCCCGTTCGGAAATGTTGACTTGGAGCGATATCTGGAAAGATATGCCAGGGTCCGTGCAAAATGTTCGTAATCTAGGTCCTGCCTATATGGGGTGCAGTTATGCTGACGCCCGTCATAAGCACGAGATCAAGCGCGCCATGAACCGCATTACGCGCAGCTATCTTGAAAGTCGGGGCGTGACAGATGCAGACCTGCCAGCGGAGCGCCGCGCGGTCAAACGGCGTCCGACGGTTATCGTGATGGCGGAACTTTATGATTCCCATCATGCCATGCACCGCTGTTATGGTGGCGCCATCCGTTCGCTTAAGCGTGATTTCAAGACCATCTACATGTCACCGACAGGCGAGTGCGACAAGGCAATACATGAGATGTTCGACAAGGTGGATGACACCAAGTTCGACCTTAAGAAGCCTGAAGTTTTCATCAATAAGATGAAATCCTACCGCCCTGATATTGTCTATTATCCAAGCATTGGCATGCGTCTGGTCAGCATTCTTGCCTCGAACGTGCGTATTGCTCCGATCCAGATGATGACTTTCGGGCATCCGGCCACGACTTTCTCCCCGCACATTGACTATAGCATTCTAGTGGAAGGTCAGTTGGGGGCCGAAGACGTTATCAATGAGACGATATTGTATCGGCCATCTGCGCCGCGATGGCATCGTCGTCGCGATGCTGAGGATATCGCGCCCAATATCCGCAAGAAGCCAAGCCCTGTTCGGATTGCGGTCCCTGCTTGGTCGCGCAAGGTGACACCGCGGTTCCTTGCGGCTTGTGGCGAGATCAAAAAGCGATCCGAAGCTGCAGGCCGGTCGGTTGAGTTCCACTTCTTTCCCAACGGGGTGGGACCACTTTTTCAGGCAGTGGCTCGTCGGATCCAAGAAATGCTGCCAGCCAAGGTCTGGCCACGGACAGGCTACAATAAATATATCGCTCGCCTGAACAACTGTGACATTTTCCTCAGTTCCTTTCCGTTTGGAGCCACCAATGGCATCATTGATGCCGCGCTGCAGGGGCTGCCGGTGGTGAATCTGAAGGGCGATGAAGTCCACGCCAGGAACGATTCCGACATTGTTGCCAAATTCGAACAACCTGAATGGTTGAGCACGGATTCCGTTGAAGACTATATCAAGGCGGTTGTGCGGCTGGTGACCAACGACGAAGAGCGAGTGGCCATCAGTGAAGCTATTGCCAATTTCGACCACGAGGCTGGCCTGCTGGTGCCTGATGACGATCATAGTGAAGAGTTTGCAACTGTCGTGAACGCGGCTTATAAAAACCATGAAGCCATTCAGCAGTCGAACGATCACAGCTGGTCGTTCGAACGGTTGAAAGCAAGCCTTTCCGCCGAGAATTAGGCCCGGTAGAGAGCCTTGCTGGCTGCAGATGTGCGCTTCCGCCCAAAGTGGAAGTTGCGGAACAGGACTCGGGAGCGCCCATGAAAAACGCATCTGACTTTCCAGAAGGGCTTGTTATCGAGCACGCGAATTCGAAGACGATCTTCGAAAGTGACAATAATCTTTTCTGCCTGCTGACCATGAACAACCACCCGGTTCATACCAACGTGGTGCATGCCGAGGCCTCGCCTTTTGGCAAGGTGCTGGTTGTTGGAACGCTTGTGTTCAGCCTCGGTGTCGGTTTCACTGTCCCGGAATTCAGCTATCATTGCATCGCGAACCTTGGCTATGACAAGGTGATCCACCATGGGCCGGTTTTCATCGGCGATACATTGCGGGCTCGAACCACCGTAACGGGTAACCGTGTTAGTAGCTCAAATCCCGAAAATGCAGTGGTTTCGGTCAAGACGGAAGTCCTGAACCAGGACGATGTGATGGTATTGAGTTTTGAGCGTAGCGCGCTTTTCAAAGCGGGCTAGCAGCCAAAGAAAAGGGGGGTGCCATGCGCAGTGTTCTGTTTGTTCCGGCTCATCGCTACAACTATTTTGCCAAGGCCATAGCCACGGCGCCGGACATTATCGTATTCGACTTGGAAGACTCTGTTCCTGCCGGCCAAAGCAAGATAGACGCCCGGGAAAATATCGCACGCCTGCTCAAGGAGTCTGGCCAGGATATCCAGAGCCAGGTCTATGTGCGCATCAATGATATCGATTCCAACTTGATGTTCGACGAGCTTGAATTTTTCGTCGGTACGGCCGTTGACGGCTTCATGGTGCCAAAGTCCTACCGGGCCGAAGATGTTGAGACCGTGGCAAAGATGCTGACCTCGTTTGAGCGGCGGAAGGGCTGTGATCGGCCCTATGCATTGATGCCTCTTATCGAGACCGCAGATTCCGTTGTCAATGTGCATGAAATTGCCCGAGCCTCTGAAAGGGTTACGGGCTTGGCGCTTGGATCAGAAGACCTGTTGGCGGCACTTGGCGCTGTGGCATCCCCACATTATTACAACGTAATTGACCATGCGCGCTTTTCCATGCTGTTGGCCTGCCGGGCTGCAGGCATTATCGCAATCGACACAGTCTATATCGCCGTGCATGACTATGATGGCTTCAAAACAGTTGTCACAAAGACCAAGGAATATGGCCTTGATGGTGTGCTCTGCCTGAATCCCCAGCAGGTGCAGATTGCCAATGACATCCTGACGCCTTCCGATGAGGAATATGACGCGGCGCTTACCATTCTGAAAGCGGGTGAAGACACCAGCGACGGCACGCCGGTAAAAATGGCGGATAAAAAGTTCATTGGCCCCCCAATTGTTCTGCAGGCGAAGCGCGTGATCGAAAAATATGAAAGATACAAGGGCCCGAAAAATGGCTGACGCAAAACGTAAGCTGGTTATCTTCGGCGGGAATGGCGCGGGAATGATTGCCGCCTCTATTGCCGAGCGCTTCTACGAATACGAAATCCTGGGCTTTCTGAATGACAAGCTTGAAAAGGGTACCCTTGTTGGCAAGAACAAGCAGTTTCCGGTGTTGGGCGGCATTGCGGATTATGCCGGCTTCCTGAACCAGCCGGATGTGGATTTTTTCTTTGCCATATTTGGTATGTCCAACCCCGCCGGGACATGGGAGCTGTTGCGGTCGTTGGAAATTCCGGAAGACCGTTTCCCAACTTTCATTCACCCGCTGGCAGAAGTGCCAGAAGGCTATTGCAAGATCGGTTATGGCAGCCTTGTGTGCGCTCATGCAGCCTTGTCGGCTGATGTGACGCTGGCCCCGCATGTTTGCCTTATGGTCGGCAGTTTCGTGGGCCATGATACGTCAGTTGGCTCCTTCACTCATTTCGCCACCAATGCAGTTGCGGGCGCCAGCAATGAAATTGGTTCAGGCGTTCATATGGGGTCTAATTCGACCACGCGCGAATTTGTCACTATTGGCGATTGTTCCATGATTGGCGCAGGCAGCGTCATTCTGAAGTCCGTGGAGCCCTATTCCGTTATGGTTGGGAACCCAGCGCGTGTGATCAGGAAGAACAGCGCTGGTGACGCCTAATTTGCAGGCTCGTAACCTATGCGTTCCATAAATTCCGCCAGACATTCGTCAATTTGACTGATTTGCTCATTTGTGAGCAGGTCTTTATAGGAGCCTGTGCGTTTGGTGGTGATGGGGGCCCCGCGCATCAGATCAGACACCCACGGCTGGACCGGTGCTTCGTCCTTGGTCCTGGCGGCCATCAGGGTCGGGTGAATTCTCTTGGTTGGGCTCTCGGGGTCAAAATCGACCAGATTCAGTCCGGTAAAGGCGCGTAATTCTTCCATCACAACAGCAGGCTGTGAGACCAACTCTTCATATCTAACCCATTTGGTTGCTGCCTTGAATTCTTCGCTGAGGTCGCTTGCGAGGAGGACCTGGCTGTAGAAACCACGCATATGTTTGGCTATTTCAGGAACTGAATGGGTATTGAATGGATGATTTTGTCCTTGCGCGGCCATCTTTTTACCGACTTCAAGCATGGAGGCAATTGTGTCTCTTGGGTCCCGGATTGCTATGACGAACTTGCTTTCCGGCACAAGGTTCCAAAGGGTTGGGAACAACAATGTCAGGTGCGGCTGCTTTAGAACCAGAGACGTGGCGGGCGCATTTGTCGCGAGTGTGTGGCTCAAATAGCTGCGAATGATGGTAGAGTGATATTCCTTCATGGCGGCTTTTGAACCGAAGCTGAGTTCATTTTCGCCGTCGAAATTCTGCTCCATAAATTGGACCGCGAGCAATAATTGTCGCAGGCTTCGGCATTCACCAATATACATATTGGTTTCCTCGCCTGAACAGAGCGATGTCGCAAGAAGAGACGTGCCAGAACGCTGGGAACCACCGACGAAGATATATGCCATTAACAGTCACCTGACTTGTTGTTTCCGGTTCCTTAGCAGCGATAGCCCCCTCGTGCAACTGTCGCGCGTTGGTTGATTGATGCGTCACCGGTCTTGTTTGGGAGACGGGTGGCGTGCGCACATTAGGCCCTTGGCAGGCATGCCAAAATACGCGATAAGGGCGCCAGCTTAGATGTTGGGGAAAGAACCATGGCAGGTTGGCAGCCAAAAGACGGATATGTGTTTGTTGTGACATACGGGCGTTCGGGCTCGACGCTACTGCAGACGGTCCTTCAGTCGATCGACGGCTACTTCTTCCGTGGTGAAAACAATAACGCCATCCTGCCCCTGTTCCGCAGCTTCAAGCGTGTGAAGGGTGCCCTTGAGGAGCATGGCTACCGTGAAATACCGGAGCACGGCCCCTGGTTCGGCGCTGACAAGTTCAACCCAGACCGTTACGCGCAGAAACTTCTGCAGGTGTTCCTTGAGGAAGTTATCCAGCCACCCAAGGATGCCCGCGTGGTGGGCTTCAAGGAAATTCGCTTCAACGAAACCGGCCCCATCGAGTTTGTCGATTTGCTGAATTTCATGGCTGAGCATTTCAAGCCCGCCAAGTTCATTTTTAACATGCGCCGGTGGGAGGATGTATCCCAGTCAGGGTGGTGGAAAGACTATGAACCCGAAAAAGTGCGGCGCGAGGTGGAAAAGAACGACCGTCAATTCCTGGCTTACGCGGAAGAACATCCTGAGCGGTCCTACCTGATGCGGTATGAGGACTATTCGGGCAAGCCCGAGCAGTTCGAAGGCCTCTTTGAATTCCTGGGTGAGCCGTTTGACCTTGAGAAAATGCAGGCAATTTCGGAACGGCGCCTCAAGCACTAGGCTTCAGGCGTTTGCCAGTCCGTTCAGGTTTTGGGCGCAGCTTTCACGTCCTTCGGGTCATAACCGAAATAGTCATAATCGATGGCATAGGCTTCGGCGACCAGGGCTAAGGCTTCATCTGTCAGGAAGTTTTCCGGGGTCAGCCATTCTGCGTGTTGGCTCAGTTCCACTGACGACAAATGCGCTGCGTCAGGCTTGGCCTCGGTGCCATATTTGGTCACGTTGGTGCGTGCCTCCGGGGCGGCCATGCCATACTCCCTGTTCAGCCATTCAATAGCCTTGCCGAAGCTCTCCAACTGGAATGCATGGTCATACTTAAAGTCCCAGTCAAGGAACCTGAAAGGAACCTGGGTGTTCCAGTGGTTGTTCAGTTGCGGCTCGCCTTTTGTCTCGCGGGCTTCGGCCACGTCGTCGCGGATGTGGGTCAGGAACTCGATAAAGCTGAGGCCTTCGTAATTCTTGATGGCAGCGCGTGGCGGGATGCCTTTCCAGGTTTTGTAGGCCTGTTTGGAGAAATGCTCCAGCTTCATCGGCGCGTCAATTTGGCGGTTCTGGTAGCGGACAAATTTGTTGATATAGGCGCTCAGCGCCCGCGTCGCCGGGTGACGGGATACCACGACAGACTTGTAACCGCCCCGTTCGATCATGTTTTTGGCGACAACATGGTCCACATGATAGCCTTCGCCTTTCAACCAGGCACGGGCATCCTTGTAGGGTGTTTTTTCTTTTACATAGCCTGGCTCAAGCCCAAGCGCCCCATGGGTGAACCAATGCACCAGGCTGGTACATGCCACCTTCGGAGACCAGAATAGAATAAGCTTTTTCTTGTGGTCGACATACGCTTGACGGGACATGGCGGTACTTTCAGATCCTGCCGTTAAAACATGGTGGAGGTGTCTGCCTCGACACCGGCCAGAAAGCCCTTCAGCCTGGCTTCGTTCAGGCGTTGGCGTTCCTCAATGGCTTCCTGTGGCACACCGTTGGCCTTACCCCAGCGGCTGTCGTTCTTATTGATGGCGGCCAGTGTCTTCGCAAGATGCTTTTCATTCTTGATCAGTTCATAGCCGAAAAAGTGATTGAAGAAGGCGCTTTCCGTCATGTTGCGCTCATAAGTCTCTTCCGGGCCGAAATCGTGGGAGTGGAAGACAACTGCCTGCGCCGCATAGACTTTGCCGTAGCCTGCTTCGATAATGTCATAGGCCCACAGCTGATCTTCGCCAAACTTAGTGCGCCTGTAGGGGATATCTTTCCAAACTGATCGGCGCATGCAGCTGTTGTTGTCGCTGTAGAAATGCAGAAGCTGCATCCATTGCGGGTCCTTGTCACTGAACCGGGAGCGGTTTGTGTCGCGCGACAGGTAAATTGGCTGGCTTGTCAGCATATCGAAATGCGCGTTCAGGTCTCGTTTTGTGAAGGGGCTGGCGTCAGGCCAGGGCAAATGTTTGCCAAAGGCGCCAGCAGCATTCGGGAAATGCTCAATTGAAGTCACAAGGTTGAACAGCCAGCGGTCGTTTGCGGGCAGGGCGTCGTGCGTTAGAAAGGCGATAAACTCGCCGGACGTCAGTTCCACCCCTAGGTTACGCGTGTCCCCGTGGTTGAAATCCTTCTTGTCGATCTGGTGCAGCTTCACATCCGGATAACGGCTGACGATATCAAGCGTTTCATCGGTTGAGCCACTGTCAATGACCAGAATTTCATATGGCCAGGGTGCCCGCTGGGCACACGTGGCAGCCAGCACCCGGTCCAGGATTGGTCCTGCGTTCAGGGTTGGGATTACCACCGACGCCTTGGTGGCGGTATCTGCATCTTTTGCGGCACTGTCGGCCGTGTCTGTTCCGTGTTCGCGCAGGCGATCAACCAGCGCTTCCTCAACAAGGTCAGCAGACGCAGGCCAGGAGAATTGCGTCACCCACTCCTGTGCCGCTTCGGCTTGTGCCTTGCGCTTGGTTTCATCGCGTAGCAGGGCTTCGATGCTGTCTGCAATCTTCACCGGATCGGGGTCCGCCAGAGACACGGTAGCATCCGGGAATATGCAGCTTGTGTTCTCCCCCTTCAGTTCCACGATCGGCAGGCCGCAGGCCATCATTTCCTGCGGTACCAGAGAATAGTTGGTAGCGGAAAAGACCACACCAATATCCGCGCGTTGGAAAATGCCGGCAAGTTCACGGTGCGTTGCCACACCGTGGTCGACAAACGGGAAGGGGGCCGAGCTGAATGTTAGCTTGGCGCCAAAGAAATCAACTTCGAAGGCAACATCCCGTTTCGCCAGTTCTTCCAGCGCCAGCATCGCCAGTTCAACTGCTCGCCGGGCTGTGAAATGGCGGGCGTAAAAGGCGATGCGCGGCACATCATTTTGCCGGGGCGCGGTGGGCGGTGTGTATATATTCTTGTCGGCGGCCAGCCAGAAATGGCTTGCCCAGCGGCCATACTTTTCCTGCATCAGGCCGGACAGCCATGGCCCGGCGCAGATGCAGTCCATGTCCTCGTGGTAGGTAGCTTCAGCGGCCAGGTAAGACGACCCCATGGGGTGGAAGCTGGGTTCATAATCCTGCACGAAGTAGAAGCGCCGTTTGAAGTTTGTGGGCGTCAGCGTTGGCCATACTGTCCAGCAATCGGTGGCGATAATGGCATCGCCCTTGGCATCCTTGAAGCTGTCATCCAGAAGGCGTACCTCACCAGCAAAATGCTGGAAGTGTTTGACGATGTCGTCATAGGCACTTTCAGCCGTTTCGTGCATGGTCGGATTGTTGATCCAGATGGTTTGCTTGTGCCCCTTGAGTTCCAGGTAATGGGCCATGCGGAAGATGGTCATATGGCCACCTGCTCCGGCGGCAAAATCCGGGATCACCCAATGGATGTTCATTTCCCTGGAGTTGAACTCCAGGCTTTCTGGCGCCAGCGCGCGGCGCTCGAAATCCACCATGTTGCGCAATTGTTTTGGCAGCGGCAGTTTGGTGTCCTTGGCCTGCGTGCCGGAGATCGCCACGGTACCGCTCGGTGCCGGGTAACGCCGCTTTTCCTTTATGCCGACATTCAGATAATGCCACAGCGGATCTACCTTTTGCGGCTCAATGTCCTCATTTTCAGCAAAGTAGATTTCCGGCGAAAAGTCCTGCGCGGGCCAATGGCCCATGGCCACGCCCTTGCGAATATAGAAAGCCAGGGGGTTTTCCTTGCCGACAAGGTCGCCGTAATTGTCCATATACCAGCGTGTATGGAAACAGGGGTTGGGGTTCCGGCCCTGTTTTGCGCCCTGGAGCATGAAGTGCATCAATGCGTCCTGATGCTGGTGCCACAGATCAGTGTGGAAGTTTTTGTACCAGTCGCTGCAAAACAGTCCCGACTTTGCGATCAGGTCCATGTCTGCCGCCATATCGGCGAATTTTTCCTGCTCGAACCTGCGGGGCATGGCGACACGGCCTTTTTGCTGGCCTTCTTCAAGGAATTCCCGAAGGGGTTCGCGCTTGGCCTTGGCTACGTCCGGATTGAATTTGAGATAAAGCGGTACCGAGAACTCTTTGGACGGACTGCGGTCTTTCCGCCAGGCGTGCCTGGCATAGTGGACGGCGGCAGGGCCCGGAAATCGCCTTGCGGCAGGTGAGCGTCCCGTGTACCAGAGCTGATCGAAATATGGGTTTGGGTTGTAGCCCTTCTTTTCTCCAACACGAACAAAATGCTCAATTGGCGAATAGCCGGATGTTGCGACATCTTCATAAGTGGCGACATACCAGTCAGCCTGGAAAAGACCGGTTTCTCGAAGCGCTTTGATATCGCCTTTTACTGTACGAGGCAGGAATTTGAGTTTCTTTAACATTCCGCTACCGGCAAATCCTATTGAAGGCGAAATATTTGGATGACGCCTGCAGGCCAATGATCAACGTTAATATCGGTTATTCTTTCGGAGGTGCTAACAGAGTATATGTGGGTTCGCAAGAAATGAATGCTCTCGGATAATGAAGGTCTCGCGCCAGTTTCTCGCCATGTTTCTCCAGCAGGAGCGCGCGTTCTTTTTGCTCGCGCATCTTTTTTTCCGGGTCCATTGCGTCATACCCGCGTGTCTTTGATTCATAGTGGTAGAAATTGATCTCAGGGCAGTAGAGATTGCGCAGGCCCAGCGAACTGGTTCTAATTGTAAATTCGATATCGTTGAAAGCCACACCCAAAGCTTCATCGAAGCCGCCAAGTTGGTCAAAGGTGGCCCGCCGGCAAGCGAGAAATGCGCCGATCAGGGCCGAACACTCATGGGTAAGTTGGCTAAGGTGCAGGTATCCGCCGCTTCGAGGGCTTTCGCCATAGTTTTTCTTCACCGCAATCCGGTCTGGCTCAAAGACATAGCCGCTGAACTGGATTGTGCCATCTTCGAAGAACAGGCGGGCGCCAACAGTGCCAACTCCTTCGCGTGCCAATTGCCCCCTGAGAACCGCGTCCCAGCCCGCGTCGGTTGCTTCTGTATCGTTGTTCAGGAACAGCAGATATTCAGCATCGGTCTGGCGGGCAGCAAGATTGTTCAAAGCAGACCAGTTGAAAGCCATGTCGCTCCGGATCACGGTGATTTCGCCAGCAGCATCGGCTCGATCCAGCCATTGCAGCAAGGCGTCATCCGTACTGCCATTGTCCACCACAATTATCTCGGTCTGGTCCGGGAACGCGAGAGTCGCATGCAGGCTTTCGACGCAATTTCTTGTAAGGTCATAAGCATCCCGGGTTGGAATGATCACTGCCAGTTTGGGTGTTGGTTCAGCCTTTGGCCAATTGATCTGCATTAACCCGGCTGCATCTCCGCCCCAGCGGTCTTGATGGGGGCTGGCCAATGCAGGGATGTTTAGCCGCCGGAAATGGTGTTCCAGTACACCCTGGGAGTCAGTGATGGACGGGGCAGATCGGCCCGGTGTCTGATGCCACAGAACCATGTCGACATGGCTAAAGCCTTGCGCCCCGTATGCCTCATACGTGCGAAGCCACAGGTCTTGATGCATGGCTGTACCGGCTTCAAGGGTAAAGCCCCCCAGTTTTTCGAAAGCGTCCCGTTTGATGGCATACGCACCGGCATATCCCGGGCAGGCAAGCAACAGGTCATAGTCAAAGGCTGCCTTGAAGGTCGGGTTTTCAACATCCCCTGCCGGCGTGCGGATGTCATGGTCGGCAAAAAATATGACAGCCTCGGGGGCTGCAAGGGCAGCCGCCTTGATATGCTCCACAGCATGATCGGCGAGTTCTTCGTCCGGCCCGGAAAATACCAGGATATCGGCGTCGACTGGTGCTTGAATTTCGGCCGGGTCAACTTCAAGGGCAACTGGCGCGGGCTGGTTCAATTGCGGTTGTGTGGAGGGGCGGAACAGACGAGCATGAAGGCTGTAGTCTTCGATTGGAAGCGCTGCGAACTGCTTTATCTTGGGCAGTTGCTGCTCAATTCGATCCAGGCAGGACAGGATAGAGTCCGTTCCTGCTTCAGGATTAGCGCGAATGGCGGCAAGTTCTCCCAGCAGCCTGCTCAGATAGTGTTCGTGCCGTACGCTGAAATTGTGGAGCGTCTGACCCTTGCATATTGCGACCTTGCTATCATAGTCAAACGCATGAACCTTCAGGCTGTCTTGACTGGCAAGGTGCTGGGGCAGGTCAAAATCCAGACGAAATCCCGACAGGCCATCACCCCCGAAAACTTCCTGAATGTCGCGGCGCTGCGTTTCGGTTCTGGTGGTTCCTACGAACTCACCATTGACAAAAATCTCGATGGTCAGCCGTTTGTTGATATCTGCCTTGCTGAAGGCATATCCTGCCACGTGCCCAGCCGAGATGCTCTCAACAGCACCAACAAGCGTCGCGGTTGGAGCGGCTGGAATGTCTGCAAGCTTTTCGCGCAGCCATGACCCAGAGACGGCTATGCTTGAGCCCTCAACGGCTCGCAGGAAGCGATCGCTTTTTACTGCAACCCGCATACATGAAAGGCGGTCCGCCAATTCTGGCGAAGCGGCCGATATGCCGAAGTGACGCTTGAAACCCAGCTTCAGGGTGGCCTGTTGTTCGGTGCTGAACGGCGAGAAAGCGGGAAGCCTGCCCAATAGCAGGGGTTCGATAATATCTCGGCCAAAGCTCTCCAGGGACAGCAATGTTCTGCACAGGGTGAAGGGGCTGGCACCCACTCTCAGGGAAATGTCTGTGTCGGTGTCCGGGTCGCAGCCGTTACACAGCAAAAGGAAGAAACGCACATCCTCCCTGTTGCATTTCTCAGGTTTTTTCTTGAACCAGCGCCGCACCATTATTGTTTCCCGTTAAAGGTTGGCCCTGGTCTACAGATAGCCGTCGGCACCATATTTCAGGATACCCTTTAGGTAAGTGCCGTAACTGTTTTTGTAGCCGGAGGCGACTTCCTCAAGCTGCGCGTCCGTGATGAAGCCACCACGCCATGCCACTTCTTCGGGGCAGGCGATTTTCAGGCCCTGGCGCGCTTCAATGGTTTGCACGAAATGGCTGGCCTGCAACAGGCTGTCCACTGTGCCGGTGTCAAGCCAGGCGGTGCCGCGCTGCAGCTTGATAACATTCAGGTCCCCGCGCTGCAGGTACACGTCATTGACGCTGGTGATCTCCAGCTCGCCGCGGGCGGAAGGCTCGATGGATTTCGCGATATCCACCACATCCTTGTCGTAGAAGTAAAGCCCCGTAACCGCCAGGTTGCTTTTGGGGTTTTCCGGCTTTTCCTCAATCGATAGCGCGCGGCCATCCTTGCTCATTTCCACGACACCGAAGGCTTCCGGGTTGCCCACAGGGTAGGCAAACACATAGGCGCCTTTTTCCACTTTGCCTGCTTGCTTCAGGTAAGTGGAGAAACCGGCGGCATAATAGATGTTGTCACCCAGCGCCAGCGCGGATGGCTGCCCGCCCACAAAGTCTTCACCAATCAGGAAGGCCTGGGCCAGCCCGCCTGGGTCCGGTTGTTCGGCATAGTGAAGCTCAATGCCCCACTGCGACCCATCGCCCAAAAGGCTTTTATATAGGGGCAAGTGTTCAGGGCTGGAGATGATCAGAATCTCGCGGATGCCAGAAAGCATCAGCGTGGTCAGCGGATAATAGATCATCGGCTTGTCATAAACCGGCAGCAGCTGCTTGCTGATAGCTTTGGTGATTGGATAAAGGCGTGTGCCCAAGCCACCTGCCAGAATGATACCCTTCATGGTTTCCCCCAGTGTTTTACTCATTACCCCGCGCCGGGGTATTTCCCGCTGAGCCTAGCCCAGTTCCCCGGCTTCGGAAAGCCTGTTAACGCACATGACCATGCTCTGCTCCCACGAGGGCAGATGTACGCCAAATGTCTCGGCCAGCTTGCTGCAGTCGAGGCGCGAGTTGGCTGGCCGCTTGGCAGGCGTGGGATAGTCTGCGGTGGTCAGCGCCTTCACGTGCGGGCGCTTCAGGCCATGTGCTGTACCCGCCTCAAAAATCGCTTCCGCGAATTCATGCCAACTGGCTGTGCCGGTCCCAGCAAGGTGAAACACCCCGCGAAACTCATCACGCCAGCCGGTTTGGGCAATTTGTTCCACAATCGCCAGAATAGCCTCCGCGATATCGGGGGCATAGGTGGGGTTGCCCACCTGATCCGCGACAACGCCCAGCTCATCACGCGTCTTGGCGAGCATCAGCATGGTCTTGAGGAAGTTTTTCCCGAACGGGCTGTAGACCCATGAAGTGCGCAGAACTATGGCCTTGTTGGCTGCTGACAGGACCAGGTCTTCACCTTCAAGTTTGGTACGGCCATAGGCGCCTTGAGGACCGGTCGGATCATCCTCGACATAGGCGTCCTTTTTGGTTCCGTCGAAAACATAGTCTGTCGATACCTGAATGAAAGGAATGTCCAGCTCATCTGCGATTTGTGCCGCAACCTCCGGTCCTGTGGCGTTGATGCTTCGGGCAAGGTCTTCGTTATCTTCCGCGGCATCCACGGCCGTGTAGGCCGCGGCATTGACGATCACCGTTGGCTTGAAGTTTCGAATGGGTGCTTCAAGTGAAGAAGGATTTGTCAGATCGACCGACGGCGGCCCGAAAGCCTCCAGCGTTATGTTACGGGCCGATGCGGCCTCAAGTAGCGACAGGGCAAGCTGTCCGTCGCTGCCGATAACAAATATGCGTTCTTTACGGTCCACAGCTTTAGTCTTTCTTTGCAGCCAGCACACCCTTGCGTTCGCCTGCGTGCTCGCGAAGCGGCGCCCACCACCATTCGTTATCAAGATACCACTGGATGGTTTTCTTGATGCCGCTCTCGAAGTTTTCTTCAGCCTTCCAGCCCAGTTCGTCCTCAAGTTTGGTGGCATCGATGGCATAGCGCGCATCATGGCCCGGGCGGTCGGTCACGAAGGTGATCTGTTCGCTGTAAGGCGTGTTCTTGGGGCGGAGTTCTTCAAGAATATCGCAGATGCGCTCAACTACTTCCAGGTTGGTGCGCTCGTTCCTGCCGCCCACGTTATATTTTTCGCCCAGCCGTCCGGTGGTCATGATGGTGAACAGGGCCTTGGCGTGGTCATCCACATAGAGCCAGTCGCGCACGTTCGAGCCATCGCCATAGACAGGCAATGGTTTGCCGTCCAGCGCGTTCAGGATCATCAGCGGGATCAGCTTTTCAGGCAGGTGGTAAGGTCCGTAGTTGTTCGAACAGTTGGAAATCACAACCGGCAGACCATAGGTTTCAAACCAGGCGTTTGCCAGATGGTCGGCCGATGCCTTGGAGGCTGAATAAGGCGAAGACGGATCATAAGGCGTGGTTTCCTCAAACAGGCCATCAGCGCCGAGCGAGCCATAAACTTCATCTGTCGATACATGCAGGAAACGGAAGGCTTTCTTGCCGGCGTCATCCAGCGACCCATAGTGGTCGCGCGCGGCCTCCAACATCTGGAAAGTGCCAACGATATTGGTCTGGATAAAGTCTGCAGCGCCTGTGATGGACCGGTCCACATGGCTTTCCGCCGCCAGGTGCATCACAGCGTCTGGCTTGTGACGCTTGAATACGTCATCCAAAGCTGCGCGGTCACAGATGTCCACTTTCTCGAAATGATAGTTAGGGCTGTCCTCAATTTCCTTGAGCGTGGAAAGGTTGCCCGCATAGGTCAGCTTGTCCACATTGATCGCCGTGTGCCCCAGCTCGCCCACCAGATAGCGGCAAACCGCCGAACCAATAAAACCTGCGCCGCCTGTTACCAATACTTTCATGGAAATGCTGCCTTATGCCTTGTCGTCATATGTGAAGGGCGAATCGAATTCACGGAACGGCTGAAGAACCGCATCCTTGCCGGAAAGGGTGGCGCTTGCGCGATCAAACGGCCAGTCGATGCCTAGGTCCGGGTCGTCAAAGGCGATGCCGCTGTCGCAATCCGGTGCGTAATAGTCGGTCACCTTATAAAGGAATTCTGTGTCCGGCTCGAGCGTGCAGAAACCGTGGGCGAAACCTGCGGGTACCCAGAATTGTTTCCAGTTCTCGGCGCTCAGTTCCACAGCCACATGGCTCCCATACGTGGGGGATCCCTTGCGGAGATCCACGGCTACATCCAGCACACGGCCGCGGGTGACGCGCACCAGCTTGCCCTGCGCATGGGGTGGGTTCTGAAAATGCAGGCCGCGGATCACACCCGGGTCGCGTGAAAGGGAATGATTGTCCTGCACAAAGGTGATGCCAGGCACCACTTCTTCAAAAGCCCGTGCATTGAAGGTCTCGGAAAAGAAGCCGCGCCCGTCGCCAAATTGTTTCGGCGTGAAGGCATACAGCCCCTTGATCGGGAATTCTTCAACTTTCATCTGGCCCCCTTGCCAAATCACTAATGGCAAAAATAGATGTGGTATCAATATGGTCGCCTTTATATTAAAAGGATAAGGCCTTGCAAAGGCAGAGTTTCGATAATCGGGAAATGCGGCATATATGCGCGGTATCAGGCAGCATGGATTGGGGCGGTCTCTTTACGAGGAATGCACGGACGGCATGGATGCGCTCGCGGCGGCTGGCTTCAGTGGTGAGGCAGCCAGGCTGCTCGCGTTCTTTCCGCCCGTCAGCCGAAATCCCTATCAGCGCATGCTATATGCGCGCGGCTTTAACCATGGATTCGCCTGCTTTCCCCTGGCTGACCTTGGTGAGGTAGAAGGCCTGCCGGATGATCTGAAGCTGGTGATGCATTACCACTGGCTGCACCGGGTGTTCGACAAATGCGATACCATCCGTCAGGCAAAAAAGGCGACGGATCATTTCCTGGACAGGTTGAAGCGCCAGAAGGACGACGGGCATACCCTGCTTTGGACCGTCCATAATATCCTGTCCCATGCCGCGCGCTTTCCGGATGAGGAAAAGGCACTTCGCGCCGGCATGGCGGATATTGCCGATGTGATTCACGTAATGAACCCACAGACGCGAGACTTATGCGCACCGCAATACACCCTTGATGACGCCAGGCTGGTTTCCGTGCCGCACCCTTCGTACCAGGGCGTTTACGGCGACTATATTTGCGCCCGCCAGGCCCGTTTCGATCTGGACCTGAACCCGGATGACAAGGTGTTCCTGCTGTTTGGGTCGCTGGGGCCACACAAGGGCACGCGCCAGTTCCTGGCGGCTTTTGACAGGCTTCAGGAAAAGCTTGAAGGCAAGGGCAGGGTGCTGGTTGCAGGATCGCCAGGGGCGCCGGACTTCATGGATGAAATACTGGCGCTGACGTCAGGCCGCGCAGACATGCGGCTCCTGAGGGCGCATGTGGACGACCAGTCTGTTCAGACATTTTTCAAGGCGGCGGATGTTGTTGTTTGTCCATATCCCATTGGGCTGAATTCCGGCGTGATGGCAACGGCAGCTACCTTCGGCAGGCCTTCCGTGGTGCCGGATGTGATGGCACGGTCGCTGCCGGGTACGGAAGATTGCGTGCAGGCGTTCGAGCCTGGCGATATGGATAGCTGCCATCAGGCCTGCCTGCAGGCGCTTGAGAAAGCAGCAGAAGGTCACACAGCAGTTACGCTGAGTAACTGGGCGGCGGCTAATAGTCCGGAAGAAATCTCTGATCGTTTCTTTAAGGCGCTTTTGCCTCGTTTGCAGGATTTGCCATGACGGCGCTTCAGGGATATCGAGAGCTGGGCCGGCGGGATTTTGCCGCATCGCGTCTTGCCGCCTTCGGCATGCTTGGGCACCAGAAGATCAAGCTGAAGAAACGGCCGGTGCGTCGCCTGTTTGCTTTGCCGCAGAACGGGCCGCGTTATCTGGATATCAGTTTTGTTACTGACCAGCAGGAAATGGCGCGCGGCGCTGTGGATGTTACAATCCGCTACCGCGGTATGCGGGGCGTGGCTCTCAGGCAGCCGGTCGTACACCGCCTGTTCGCAGACCCGGCAGACCAAGCGGGCGTGCAGCGCCTGTGGCTTGATCCCCCCAAGCGCGCCATGTTCGCGGAAGTGTCCTTTTCGCGCGCAGTGCGGGGCCAGCAGGTGGCCCTTGATGGACGGCTGAAGCTGGGGCGCGCCCCCATGCGTCCAGGCCTTGACTTGTTCGATGAGGTCGTCGCGTCCAGGGATCTGTCCGCCATGCATCACCTGCTGGAGGATTTGGTTGGCGTGCAGGACCGCACCCGTGCCCGTGCGCTTCTCGCGCGCATCTGTTTCCTCAGTCACGATCCCCGGTTCGCCAGAAGCCTGCAGTCTCTCGATGATGCTGAACGCATCCTGGCTTTTGGGCCCAATGACTGTGCCCCTGGAGTGCCCTTGGGGCAGAATGTGTACCTTTATGACCGTTCGCACCTGAGAGCCAATCTTGCAAGTCTACCTCTTGGGAAAGCGCTTCGGCGTGAAGCCCGCTGCCTGGTGCGGGACTTGCGTGTTGGTGGCAGTGGTGGGATCAAAATTCCGCAAGGATATCAACAGCTTGGTCGCCTTCTGGTCGCCGTGATGGTGAAGCGCCAGACGCCAGAATTGACGGTGGAACTGGATTGGGAAGCATTCCGGGCAGCGCCCCAAGGGCTTGGGGACTGGCTTGTTTTTGACACCGGCGCGAGTTTCCTTGAAACGCCAGGCGGTCAGGTCGTACAATCCTGCATTGCGCCATAGGCAATTGATTAAGTATATGAATTTAAAAGATAAAATATTGGTGGTTTCGTGAAAAAGATCAAGCCCGTCATTCTTTCCGGTGGTTCCGGGTCCAGACTTTGGCCCTTGTCGCGGTCAAAATATCCGAAGCAGTTTTTACCGCTTCTGGGGAGCAAGAGCCTGTTTGCCCAAACCCTTGAGCGGATAGGGGCGGATTATGGCTTCGACGCACCGCTCGTGGTCGCGAACGAGCATCACCGCTTCATTGTGAACGAACAGGCCGAAAAAGTGGGTGTCAGCGAGCCCCAGGTTTTGCTGGAGCCACTGGGGCGCAACACTGCGCCCGCGATCGCCGCCGCCGCGCTGCTGGCCGCGAAGGATGATCCTGAGGCGCTTCTTCTGTTCCTGCCGTCTGACCATGTGATTATGGATACACCGGGTTTCCACAAGGCTGTCAAAAAGGCGGCGGAGGCTGCGGTAGCTGGGCAGTTGTGCTGCTTCGGCATGACGCCCACACGGCCGGAAACCGGCTACGGCTATATCGCTGCAGGCGAAGCGCTTGAGGGCTGCGACGGTGCGTTTCATATTGACGCCTTCAAGGAAAAGCCTGACGCGGCTACGGCCCAGGGGTACCTTGAAGCCGGGACTTACAGCTGGAACAGCGGCATGTTCCTATTTCGCGCGGATGTGATTTTGGAAGAGTTCCGGCGTCACCAGGCGGACATGCTTACCGCAACCGAAAAGGCCCTTTTGGGTGCCCGAAAAGACCTGAATTTCCTGCGCATGGAAGAAGCGGACTTTGCCGCCGTGCCCGCAGAATCAATCGATTATGCCATTATGGAACCCACCGATAAGGCTGCCGTTGTGCCAGCGGAATTCGGTTGGTCGGATGTGGGCAGCTTCACGGCCCTCGCGGATGTGCAAGAAAAGGATGCTTCCGGCAATGTGGCGCACGGCGACGTGATGATGGAAGATACATCAAATAGCTTCATTCACCAGGGCGATGGCATGCTTGTGGCCACCCTTGGGGTGAAGGATTTGATTGTTGTCACGTCAGATGACGCCGTGCTGGTGGCGGACAAGAGCCGCGACCAGGATGTCAAAAAGATTGTTGATCGGTTGAACGCTGAAGGGCGCGAGGAAGCGCATTTCCATTCGATCGTCTATCGCCCCTGGGGGAACTATAGGACCCTCGCTATGGGGGACCGGTATCAGGTCAAGGAGATTGAGGTTTACCCCGGCAAACGCCTGAGCCTGCAGAAACACCATCACAGGGCAGAACATTGGGTGATCGTGGAGGGGACAGCGATTGTAACCCGCGATGATGAAACCCATCAGATGAGTGAGAACCAGTCGATCTATCTGCCGCTTGGCGCCGTGCACCGGCTGGAGAACCCAGGCAAGATCCCCCTCAGGCTTATTGAGGTGCAGTCGGGCTCTTATCTGGGCGAAGATGACATAGTCCGACTGGAGGACGACTTCCACCGAGAAGGTGAGAAATAGAATGAAAGGAGCCGACCTAATTGGTCGGCTCCACTGTTTATAGTGCTTATTTGAACGAGCTGATCATAGCCTTGACGCCTGCGGCCATGTGCGGGTCTTCCGCCGCCATCGCCAAGTTCGCCTGAAGCCAGCCAAGCTTGCTGCCGCAATCAAAGCGGCGACCTTCGAATTCCAATGCGTGGAACGGCTGTTTGCCGATCAGTTTCGCCATGGCGTCCGTGAGCTGGATCTCGCCGCCTGCCCCAGCTTTGGTGTCGCTGAGGATATCCATTACCTCAGGCTGCAGGATATAGCGGCCCACCACAGCAGACGTGGAAGGGGCGTCAGCCGGGTGCGGCTTTTCCACAAGGCCTTTGACCTCGATGCGCTTGCCGTCTCTGGAGCCCGGAGTGATTACACCATATTTGGACGTGTCTTCGCGCGCGACATCCATGGTAGCAACCATGTTGCCGCCAAGCTCATTGTATGAGTTGACCATTTGCTTGAGCGCACCGGGTTTACCTTTGATCAGATCATCCGGCAAGGCAACGGCAAACGGGTGACCGTTCACCAGGTGGCGGGCGCACCAGATGGCGTGTCCAAGCCCCAGCGGGCGCATCTGGCGCACGTATACGATGCGGCCTTCTTCCTGAAGCATGGAGCGCGCAACATCGAAAGCTGCGCCTTTGCCTTTTTCCTGCAGGATGTTTTCAAGCTCATAGGCGTGATCAAAATGGTCTTCCATCACCTGCTTGTTGCGGCCCGTGACCAGGATGATCTCCTCGATCCCGGCTTCAACGGCCTCTTCAACCGCATACTGGATCAGCGGCTTATCAAGCACCGGCAGCATTTCCTTTGGAATTGCTTTGGTCGCTGGCAGGAAACGGGTGCCTAGCCCCGCTACTGGAAGAACGATCTTCTTGATCGGCCTGTTCATGAATTTCCCCCGTTATTCAGGCAATTCCGACAGATATTGCCTGGTCAAAATCTTGCCTTCTTCAACGGCTGGCTGATCAAAGGCATTTACGCCCATCAGGTGCGCCGTCACCACCGTTTCAAGCATGAAGGAAACGAAAAGGCCACCCAAATTTTCTTCTGACAGGGAATCGATCACGATTTCCCTGACTGTGCGGTCTTTCTTCCTGAGCGTTTCCTGTGTTGCACGACTTTGGCACGTTACCGTGTCACCGATGGTGCGGTTTGCCATATAGTCGAGGCCGTAAGCTTTCGCCTCTGCGGCATCGATGCGTGGGCCTTTGCCATAGCTTGGCACTGTGATGAAAGTACAGAATTTGTCATTTGGGCCATCAAGGAACAGTTGCAGCTGGCTGTGCTGGTCCACCGGCCCGATGGCGCGAATTGGGGTGGTGCCAAGGCCGTCCTTACCCAGGCTTTCGGCCCACAATTGGCCGTGCCAGCGGGTGAAGGCGCGCAAGCTTTCCGCATAGGGCATCACCAGCACCTGGGTAACGCCTTTTTCCTGCTCCAGCGTGTGCGTGAGCGCGGCGCCCACAACGGCTGTGGCGGAAGCCGGATCTGCCTTGAACTGGTCGCACACTGCTTCGGCACCCTTGCGGAAGGCCTCGACCGACAGGCCGGAGACCGCCACGGGCAGCATACCAACGTTGGTGAGTACGCTGAAGCGGCCGCCCACATCGGTTGGATGGGCCAGGATCGGGGACCCAAGCTTTTCGCCGTACGTGCGCAACGGGCGTTCGCCCGGTTCGGTGATGAAGGTGAAATGGTCGCCAAGGTTGTCGCTGTGGTCCCCGGCTTCAAGCCACGCGCGGCAGGCCAGAAGTTGCGCCAGCGTTTCAGCGGTGGTGCCTGACTTTGAAATCGCCAGCACGTGGGTGCGGGCTGTGTCCAGCTCCTTGAACAAAAGATCCATCTCGAACGGGCAGAGGCTGTCGGGCGTGTGGATGCGCACTGGGCCTTTATGGAAGCGCGCGATAGCGATGGCCGCCTGTGCGCCAAGGCTGGAACCGCCAGTACCGAGCACAATCAGGTCATCGCAAGTTGCCTTGATGCGTGCAGCAGCAGCCTCAATCGGGCCAGCATCCGGGCCGTCATGCGCTTGGCGGGCAAAAGGCAGCAGGCCATCGGCGCTGAGTTTTGTCGCATAACGCACGGCTTTATCGAGGTT
The DNA here is from genome assembly GCF_042651265.1 of Kordiimonas lipolytica. GTDB lineage: Bacteria > Pseudomonadota > Alphaproteobacteria > Sphingomonadales > Kordiimonadaceae > Kordiimonas > Kordiimonas lipolytica. The sequence continues at coordinate 208,520 of NZ_JBHSCR010000003.1, forward strand.
TTTTTGAAATGATGCTGAAATGCCGAGAGCCTCAAGCTGACTGGCGAGGCTTTCACTTCCAAAAGAATAACTGAACATATTTTTCAACCTGCTGTTTCCAATTGGATCTTAAAATGACAGCGCTGCCAATTATTGCAATGGCTTTCGCGGCATTATAGCCGCAATTATTTCGTTTTCATGGCGGAAGTTCTTCTTATCAGTCTCGCCGTTTCTCCGCGCGGAACCACAAATTGAAGGCCCATTTCTCGCCTTCCTCCACCGGACAGCCGGCATGAAGGGACAAGGGATGGCGCACGGTGGTGCCAGCATTGCAGTTGTGAAAGACCAGCAGCTTGCCCTTCTCGGGCGGCACGCTGATTTTCAGTTTGGGGAACTCGGTCTGGCCGCCCTTCTTCACATTGGTAAGGTAGCCAAGAACGGTGATGATCCGTTGGCCGCCGCCTTCCCAGTTTCGCTTCCCGGCCTCGGTTTCCGGATCAAACGCGTCAAAGTGGGGGCGATATTCCTCGCCCACGCCGTAGCGGATAATCTGGAAATGTTCGGCATGATTAAGCGGCATGCCAACAAGTCCAGCGACCCTTTCTGCAATCCGTTTGCAGGCGATATCCGCCGTATGGTCCACCCAACAGACATCGTTGGTCCGCCCTTTGGAGAGTACGCCCTCCGTGCCGCCGGAGACCTTGGCACGCTCCATCGTCTTGGTTTTGGCGCGGGCAATCAGGTGCGAACATTCAGCATCACTGACAAAGTCGGCAATGGTGTAGACGCGCGGGTCCAAATGCAGGTCAATGATGGCGCGTTTCATAATTCAAACCTGTTTTCCCTAAATCGCAGCTTGGTTCTTGTGCCCCCAAACACAGAAAACCCGGTGGGGGACCATGAGTGCGGCACCACCATACGTCTGCTTAAGGTAGGCTGCCAGTTCCAATTTGAAGGCGGCGCGCTTTTCCGCTGGCAACATGGCGATCCCAGCGCTGGCCTCAATCCTGCCAACCCAGGCTTCCTGACTGTAAGGTGCGCCTTCGTCATAGCTGAACGACTGGATGTTCGTGAATTCACCGCCAGCGAGGTCGCCGAACCAAGCTGGGTAAATACCTGTGCCGCCACTGGCTTTCCAGTCCGGGTTATAATTCAGGATCAGTTTTTCGGTGCCTTCAACAATGTTTCCGGGAAGTGGAAGCCAATCAAAATGGCAGATCATCATCATTCCACTAGGCTTTAAAAGGCGGTGCGCTTCAAGAGCGGCGGCCCTGCGGTCAAACCAATGCCAGCACTGACCGGCGGTGATGAAATCGAACTGCTTTCCATCAAGGCCCGTATTCTCTGACGGACGCTGGAGAAAGTTAATTTCCAACTGCTGTTTGCTTGCGAGGCTCCGGGCTGTTTCCAGCATTTCCGCATCAATATCTGTCGCGGTTACCTTATGGCCCATGCTGGCCAAGGTGCGTGCGATTGTGCCGGTCCCAGTTCCCATGTCGAGCGCCTTGCCGCTCCCGGCCGGCAGTAGGCCGAGTAAGGCCCAGCGGTCATACATGGAAACAGGAAATCCCAACCGGTGCACGGCATAGGCTGATGCGGTTTTGCCGAATTCCGGCGTTGCGGTTGGTTTCTCGATGCCTTCCCTTGCCATGTTTATCCCCCATTCGTTTAATCGCCTCCTTTATATCACAGCAAATTCAGGTCAGGCTTTTCATTTTAGCATTGTGTCTGGGCGGCAGTCTTTACTACAAGTAGGTATGTATAGCGCGCCGGCGGGTCACAGGCCGGGCATAAGATATCCAGGGAGGGCGTAAATGGCACAGTTGAAGGCAGGCATCTTGGGGGCCTTTCTTATTCTCGGTGTTGGTGCATGCGGCACCGCAACGAACGCAATGGACGATGGCGTGCCCAAGGTCGCTGAAGATATGACACTGCCGAGCGGCGAGATGATCGGCGATATCGTGATGCCTGCGGGTTCGGCGATGGACGCCAAGGATTCCATTATTCTGGGGAACGGGGCAAACGCCTTTGGCAAGATCATTGCCCAGGTAAAAGCCAAGCAGATCAAAGTGATGCAGTTTTACAAGGAAAACATGCCAACCCAAGGATGGGGACTGATCAGTGAAATCCAGGACGATGATATCCTGCTGACATTCCAGAAGCCCACGCGGGTTGCTGTGATCCAGATCGAGCGCGGTCGCGCGACGGACCTTACAATTACGGTCACACCGCGGAACTAATACCCCTACAGAAAATTGATGAAAGGCGGTGCCAGGAAGAAGCTCCGGGGCCGCCTTTCTTGTTACGGGCATGCCGGATGGCTAAAGGGCTTAATGCCGCCTATAGCAGCATTTTGTAGATTAAATGTCCGATCATTCATTAAATTGTACCGCGACGGTTTTACTTTGTTGGCTTTTGCGATAAAAGAGCATTCGCCATTCAGTCAGGGGGCGAGTGATCATGCCAAATTTAACCGCAAACGGTGATGAATATACCATCTACACTTCCGCGGCACATTTTCAGGACTATCCGGTAACCGCCCGCCTGGAAGGTGGCGCGGCCACCGCTGTGAGCAGCGGATGGCAAATAAGCACACAGCCTCACATGATTGGCACTCAGCGTCACATACGGCCCGCAGTTTTGCGCTAAGTTTCTTTCTATTTAACAGATTGGGGAGCGAATATTCATGCCCGGTTTAACCGCAAACGGTAACGAATTTACCGCAAATACTTATACTAGTGTGGGTCAGGTTCGACCGGAAATAGCCAGCCTTGAAGGCGGCGGTTATGTTGTGGTCTGGACAAACTTCAGTGCAGCATACGACGGTGATGGTTACGGCCTGGCAGGACAAGTTTTTGATAGCGATGGCAACCCGGTGGGCGCTGAGTTTACCGTAAACACTGAGTTTGAGGACAATCAAGACAATGTAGCCGTTACGGGCCTGCCGGGGGGCGGCTTTATTGTAACCTGGGGCTCCAATGATCTGGATGTGGACGGGGACAATGCCGCTGTTTCTGGGCAGATATTTGACGCTTCGGGCAACAAGGTAGGCGGTGAATTTGCTGTCAATACCGAGGTTGAGGGCTTTCAGTTAACGCCCGATGTTACCAGTCTCGCAGGTGGCGGTTTTGTCGTTACCTGGGAAAGCACTGATCCTGATGTGGATGGGGATGGTTACGGTATAGCCGGCCAGATATTCGATGCCGCTGGTAACAAGGTAGGCAGCGAATTCGTTGTCAATACCGAAGCGGAAGGGACGCAGGAGAAAGCCGTCGTTGCAGGCTTGAGCGGTGGTGGTTTCGTTATCGCCTGGGAAAGCGGTGATCCTGATGTGGATGGGGACAGCTCGGGTATTGCTGCCCAGATATTTGACGCCTCAGGTAACCCGGTGGGGGGCGAATTTACCGTCAATACGGTAAGCCAGGGCGCTCAGGATGAGCCGGATATTGCCGGGCTTACGAACGGTGGCTTCGTGATTACATGGCGAAATGGCGCTACAGATGCGGATGGTGACCTTAATGCTGTTTCTGCCCGTATTTTTGACGCCTCAGGCACCCCCAAGGGGGATGAGTTTATAGTCAACACCTTGACGTCCAGCGTTCAGACGCAGCCATCTGTTACTGCCGTCTCAAAAGGTGGGTTCGTTATCTCCTGGACGCAGAATGCTGCAGGCGGTGACGGTGATGGCACCAGCATAGCCGCGCAGCTGTTTGATGCGAACGGCAATAAGGTAGGTGATGAGACGACGATCAACGAGCGTGTCGCAAGTGCCCAGAACCATTCTGCAGTTACCTATCTAAGTGGCGATGATGTGGCGTTTACATGGGTCAGTAGCGATCCTGCGGTTGACGGTGACAGCTCAGGCATCGCAGCACGGGCGTTTTCTTTTTCATTGCCGAGCACGCCGGACCACTCTGAACAGCCGACTTCAAGCCTGGATACGACGACCGCTACAGACGGCAATGACACTCTTGAATTCGGCGTGGATGACGACACGGTCGCGGCAGGCAGCGGCGATGACTATGTGGATGGCGGCCAGGGCGATGACACGGTCAGCGGCGGTGCTGGCAATGACACCATCGAGGGCGGCGACGGCGCTGACCTTATCCTTGGTGGGGCGGGCGATGACCGCATCTATGCCACCAACATAGCCAATGAAAATGGCGATGTCAGCGGCAACATTGTTTGGGCGGGTGCTGGTGACGATGTTGTTTATGGCGGGTTGGGCAATGATACGCTGGGCGGTGGCACAGAGGCCGATAGCATTGAGGGCGGCCGCGGTGCAGACCTGATCTACGGCGGCGAAGGCAACGACACGCTTGATGGTGGTTCCGGGGCGGATACCCTTTGGGGCGGTGCGGGCGATGATGTGCTGACAGGCGGCAGTGGCGCTGACGTTTTCATCTTCGGTGCTGTTTCCGGCAACGACACTATCACCGATTTTGATCTGGGCGACGATGTGTTGTTGGTGAGCTTTGCGGGTATTACCGACCTGGCAGGTCTGCAAGCCGCGTCAGCGGAACAGTCAGTTGATGGCCAGGACGGCGTGCTGATTACCCTCGGCGAAGGCGAAAGCATCTTCATCATTGGCCTGCAACTGGATGATTTGGCGTCCGTCACCCTGGGATGAAGTAGCTGGACAATAAAGTATTGTATTCGGGTGGTGTTTGCAGTTCGTCTGCTTCGATGTGGGTCAACAGCCACCTAAAGCAGGATGGTCATGCCTGTGAGGTCGGCAGTATTGAGCCCTTCAAGGAACAGCCTGCCTGCCCCACGGGGGTCGATCAGGACGCCACTGTTCACGGCGGTGGCCGCTGCCTGAAAAGATGAGGCTGCGTGCCTATTTGGCGGCAGGCTTGAGTGCAGGAGTTGAGTGAGCAGATTGTAGCTAGTCGCGCTTTGGCCTGAGCTGGCTTATGTGCTACCAGTCTGGGCAGACATCATAAACTCCCGCGCGGAATAGCCGAAGGCGCGCTTGAACTGGCGGCTGAAGGTTTCGCGGCTTTCAAAGCCGGCGTCAAACGCCAGTTGCGTGACATTCCGGACGCGCCCAAGCTTAATCTGTTCAAGCGCCCAATTCAGCCGCGCCCGCTTAACCAACTCCATGGGGGTGCCGTAAGGTTTGCAAGCCCGGTAAAGCTTACGCCGGGAGACTGCGACATGATGGGCGATCATGTCGGGCGACAGGGCAGGGTTATGAAGGTTTTCGCTGATATATCGCTCGACCGCACTGTACACGGCTGCGTCTGTGGTTGCCGACTCAAGCCGCCGGGAATCGCTGTAGCCAAGTAGCGCTGTTTCCATAAGGTCGAGCGCGCTGTGGCTAACCGCCTCGGCTTCCGCAACAGTTAGCTGGTGCAAGGAGTCCATCGCCATGCGCATGAACCGCCATGCCAGGAACACCATCGGTGTTTCCTCTAATATATCGCCGTGCATGTCAGCCAGCATGGGCATGCGCTCAAGCATGACCGACTTGGGCATCGCAAGCGTCAGGTTCTCAAACCCCTGGCTGGAGATATGCATCGGTTGGGCAAGGTCGACGATGCGGATCTGGCCGGGCCGGATCAGTTTGCCGTGGGCATATTCGGTCGTCGCGTCACCGCCATGCACCTGAAACTGGAATGCCATGATATCGCAACCGGGTTGATCAATGAATTTGCCATTGCGGTTGATAGTGGCTTCGCTGTTGACCCAGCAGCGCGACAGGGAGGAAACGCTTGTCTTAGCTTCCTCCATACCCGCTTCAAATGAGGCTGCGTAGGGGCCGGGGCGCGTCAACGTCCCAACCTGCCCGCGAAAATCATACCAGCCGTCGAACTGTTCTTTCTGCGCGAGGGCGCTGGTTTCGAAGCTCAAGACGGTCATCCGCTCAGGTGCGGCAGTCAAGCTATCGTAGTTAAAAGCATCTGTTGTCCGGCCGTTTGCATCACGCCAACGCGCTGTGCCGGGTTGTTTCATGGCCATTGCCGCTCGCCCCCGAGACTGAGGTACACATCATTTCAGAAAATCGGCCCGGCCTCAAGGCCCAAGCCCCGCGCTTTCTCTCGGGCCTATTGGGGGCTTCTCGGCCTGCAAGTAGCAGATATCTTATGTGGGGGTTCATTCCACGGTTACTGATTTCGCCAGATTCCGCGGCTGGTCCACGTCCGTGCCCTTTTCAACGGCGGCATAATAGGCCAGTAGCTGGACGGGGATTGCATAGAGGATCGGTGTTACCAATTCGCCGGCGGATGGCATTTCAAGGCGTGCGAACATGCCTTCGGCCTCGCTTTCCGCATTGTCCGACAGCAGAATCACCTTGCCCTGGCGGGCCATGATTTCCTGCAGGTTTGAAACTGTCTTATCGATCAGCTCGTCATTCGGTGCGATGCCGATGACGGGCACATTTTCGTCTATCAGCGCGATGGGGCCGTGCTTTAGCTCACCAGCGGCATAGCCTTCGGCGTGGATATAGCTGATTTCCTTCAGCTTCAGCGCACCTTCCATGGCGATGGGGAAATGGATGCCGCGGCCCACGAACAGGACGTCGCGTGCAGGGGCGATCGCGCGGGCGATTTCCTCAATTGCTTCGTCATTGGCCAGTACCTGCGCCATCAGCTTGGGTGCGGTTTCCAGCTCCTGAACGAAGGCTGCTTCCTGTGCTTCATCGATCTGCCCCTTGGCAGCGGCCAAGTCTACTGCCAGGGCCGCAAGCACGCTCAGTTGGCAGGTGAAGGCCTTGGTGCTGGCCACGCCGATTTCTGCGCCCGCGTGGATCGGCAGCACCACGTCAGCTTCCCGTGCCATAGTAGAGCCCATCACATTCACGATAGTTGCCACGCGCTGGCCTGCCGCCTTTGCGTGCCTCAGGGCCGCCAGTGTGTCTGCCGTTTCACCCGACTGGGAAATGAAGATGGCCAGGCCGCCATCCATGTATACAGGCTCGCGGTAGCGGAACTCACTGGCGATATCCACCTCAACCGGCACGCGGGCCAGTTTTTCAATCCAGTAGCGCGCCACAAGGGCGGCGTAATAGCTGGTGCCGCAGGCTACGAGCGTCACCTTAGGAACCGTCGCCAGTTCAAACGGCATGTGGGGCAGGCGCACCTTGCCAGCCACTGGGTCCAGATAGCGCCCAAGCGCCTGGGCCACTACCGTCGGCTGCTCGAAAATCTCTTTCTGCATGAAGTGGCGGTGATTGCCTTTGTCCACCATGGTGGCCGCCACCTGACTAATGGTGGTGGGGCGCTTGACGGCTTTGCCTGCCTTGTCAAACACTTGCACGCTATCGTGGGTCAGTTCAGCCCAGTCGCCTTCCTCAAGGTAAATCAGCTTGCTCGAGAGGCTCGCGAGCGCCATGGCGTCTGAGCCCAGATAATTTTCGCCTTCGCCGAAACCAACCACCAGCGGGCTGCCTTCGCGCGCACCGAACATCAGGTCGTCCTCGCCCTTTATTAGCACGCATAGCGCAAAGGCACCGACAAGACGGCCAAGGGTTTTCTGGAAGGCATCGCGCGGGGCCATGCCCTCATTCAGATATGCGGTCAAAAGGCGCGCCACCACCTCGGTGTCGGTTTCACCTTCAAACGTTACGCCTTTCGCCAGCAGCTCTTCCTTCAGGGGGCGGAAATTTTCGATGATGCCGTTATGCACAATTGCGACCTGGTCGGTCATATGCGGATGGGCGTTGGCTTTAGTGGGTTCGCCGTGAGTTGCCCAGCGGGTGTGGCCAATGCCGTTATTGCCAGACAGCGGCTGGGCTTCGATCACAGCCCTAAGCTCGCTCAGCTTGCCGGGCGCGCGGCGGCGGTCCAATTTACCCCCCTCAATGGTGGCGATGCCGGCGCTGTCATACCCGCGGTATTCAAGCCGGGCCAGGCTTTCAAGAATGCGTGGGGTGGCAGGAGATGTCCCGAGTATTCCAACGATGCCGCACATTTCCTCAGGACCCTTTCTTGTTCTTTTCAGCCGCTTTCTTGGCGGCCTGTTCTTCCCGGAACTTGGCGGCGAAGCCTGCCTTGCCCATCTGTTTGCCGCGGCCAACCGCGAGGGCGTGGTCATCCACATCCTTGGTGATCACGCTGCCTGCGCCCACCATGGCACCTTCGCCCACTGTCACGGGTGCCACAAGCGCGGTGTTCGAGCCGATAAAGGCGCCTGCACCAATGATGGTCTGGAACTTGAGGAAGCCGTCATAATTGCAGGTGATGGTGCCTGCGCCAATGTTGGCGTCAGCGCCGATGGTGGCATCGCCAATATAGCTCAGGTGGCTTACTTTCACGCCCTTGTCCAGTGTGGCTTTCTTGACCTCCACGAAGTTGCCGATCTTGGCACCTTCGCCGATGTCGGCGGCGGTCCTGAGGCGCGCGAACGGGCCAACGCTTGCGCCCTTGCGCACTGTTGCGCCTTCCAGGTGGCTGTATGCCTTGATGGTGGCGCCGTTTTCCACTGTTACGCCGGGGCCGAAGAAGACGCCGGGCTCAATGGTGACATCCTGGCCGATTACTGTGTCATAGCTGAAATAGGTGGTGGCGGGATCGATCAGGGTCACGCCTGCGGCCATGGCCTCTTCGCGTTTGGCTCTTTGGAAGCAGGCTTCGGCCAGCGCCAGGTCGGCGCGGCTGTTGACACCAAGCACGTCTTCTTCGGCCGCCAGGGTCACGGCGATGGTGCGCCCGTCCTTGCGGGCAACAGCTACAAGGTCAGTCAGGTAATATTCACCCGCCGCATTGTTGTTCGACAGTTGGTCCAGCCAGCCAAAAAGCGCGCTGCCGTCAATCAGCATCATGCCGCTGTTGCAAAGCGTGATGGCGCGCTCGGCCTCTGTGGCGTCCTTATATTCGACAATACGCTCCAGCGTGCCACCGTCATCCAGTACCAGACGGCCGTAGCGGCCCGGGTCTTCCGGTGTGAAGCCCAACACAACAAGGCCTGCATTGGTGTCGCGCGTGCGGGCATCGATCATGGAATGCATTACTTCCAGCGGAACAAAAGGTACGTCGCCATATAGCACCAGTACGTCTCCGCTGTGGCCTTCAAGGGCATCGCGGGCAACCATGACGGCGTGGCCTGTGCCATGTTGTTCCGCCTGCGTAACAATCTCGCAGCCGCTTGTAGCGGCTTCCACCTGTTCGCGCCCGGCACCGACCACCAGGATTTTCCGGCTGGGCTGAAGCGCGTCAACGGTTGCCAGCAGGTGATGCAGCATGGGGCGCCCGCCAACAGGGTGCAGCACTTTATGCAGCGCCGATTTCATGCGGGTTCCCTTGCCGGCGGCCAGGACTACGACAGCTAGGTCTTTATGCGGCATAGAATAACATCCCCCTGATGCCCGTTTGCGTGAAGCATAACGGCAGATACCTGATTTCTAAACAGAATTCAGGCCTTTTTTTGAAACTCGTGTATCGGAATGGGGCAGTAATCAGTCCAGCATGTCATGCGCATTGATCAGGTGCCAGCTGGCGCGGCTGTTTTTCGACGCTGCGACCTTGTCCTTGTGGCGCCAGAAACGGTGCAAAATCGCGTGCTCCAGCCGCATGCGCCACCGGAGGCCGAAACCGGGCAGGATGGAAAACGGATTATGGCGGCTGTAGGCCCACAGCTCGATCCTGTTGGCGCCGTCCTTGGCCTGGCCGCGACCGTGGAAGCCGTTGGTGTTGGCAATTACGAGCGTGCCTGCCTTGGCTGTAAGGCCTTCTGGTGCGGGCAGGCCCATGGCCTCCAGGTCCTCGGGCCCGGCACGGAATGAGCCTTTTTCGGAATAGCCATCCCCGATGTTAGCTGCCACGCAGGACCGCCGGTATTCCCATTTGAAGCGCTTCCACGATAGCCGGTTCGACCCACGAACATAGGTGAAGGGGCCGTCTTCTACCTCAACGTCCTCAAGGAACAGCCAGGCTTTCATGGTGGGGTGGAAGGTGTCTGCATGCATCGTTTTTTGGGGGTCAGCCTTGCCGCTTCTGAAGCCGTTGCGGATTCGCTGGATATAAAGCATCGGCCGAATGGCGGTGGCGCCGCCATAGGCCAGAAGGTCAAGGAAGCGCTTGTTCTCAGTCGCAGACTTCAGCGCTGGGCGGCCTTCAAGCGCCGCGTGATCCAGCAGGATGCGCTGCGTGGCTGTATTGCCCTGTGTCATCTGCCGCACTTCACCGTCGTATGCAGCTACCTCCGCCCGGATATTCTCCAGCGTTTCCTTGTTCAGGAAGTCAGGCACCATGCAAAAGCCATCACGCTGGAAGGTCTGGCGCAGGGCTTTCGGCATTTTGTGGGCAAGCATCATCCAACGGAGGTGTGCTGTCGCGCGCGCAAGCAGGACCCTGATCATATGCAGTCCAAGCCTGTTCAGGATAGGGGACCCGATGATCGGATTGGCCTTGAAGGACTTGCCCTGGGTCCCAAGGGCCAGAATCCAGACAGGCCACATATGTATTTTGAAGGCGCGACGCATGTGTTTCCCCGAATGCCTGAAGCCCGACTGCAGGCTATCTTTATCGGTTAGGGGCTTTGTAATCAAATGAAAGCATTTCTTGCGGCAAGCTGCCGCATGGGGGACGCTCAAGTGACAACAACAAGAAATATGGGTTAGTATTTGGTGCTGCTGCTGCAGGTAATAGTTGCCGAACCGGGCGGAGCGAACTATTAACAGAAAGAGGACCTTAAAGGTCTAGCGGATTATCTCCCGATTGTTTGCGGACGCCATTGGCTGCGCGGCATAGGGAGGGAAATAGTGCCCGAGAGGGCTATTCCTTGCCATTGGGGGGCACGAGTGGGAATAGTGCACGCTGATCTTCTGATTTTCCTGGGTATCACCATGGTACCCTTGATGCTGCTTGCCAAAGTCAGGCGGATCAAGGGCCTTGATCGTGGCCTGAAGATGATTCTCCTCGGGTCGGCGATCCTCAGCGTTGCTGCCCTTGTCGACTATCTCGAAGAAACCACGCTGAAGTCCCATATGGATGCCATGGCGGGCAAGGATACCTGGAACCTGATGGTTGCGGCATTTGGCTATGTGCCGGGTATTTTCCTGATGGCGCTGGGCCTTTCGCGCTGGTTCAAGATTTCGCTGCTGTGGGAAGACGAAGTGCGCCGCCGTAAGAAAGCGGAAGCGGACCTTCTGCAGCGCACGCAGGAACTGCAGCGCGCTGTTGAAGAAGCAGAGCGGGCCAATCGCGCCAAAACCGAATTCCTGGCGAAAATGAGCCATGAACTGAGGACGCCGCTCAATGCCATCATTGGCTTTTCAGAAGTGATGAACCTGCAGGTTTTTGGCCGTCTAGGAGAAGAGCGCTACCAGGAATACAGCCACCTGATCAACCGCAGCGGCAAGTTACTCTTGGATATCATCAGCGACATTCTTGACCTTGCCAAGGTGGAAGCCGGCAAGCTTGAACTGGACGAAGAAGAATTCTGCCTTGATGAGTTGGTGGATGAATGCCTGCCAATTGTTGAGTTCAACGCCAAGGAAAAAGGGCTTCTTGTTGATTCGGAGATCACGCGTGAGCTGCATGTCTGGGCGGACCGCCGCATCGTCAAGCAGATGCTATTGAATCTTCTGTCGAACGCCATCAAATTCACACCGGCGGGCGGAACCATTACCGCAGGATGCACTGTGCTGCCAGACAACAGCTATGCCATCATCGTCAAGGATACAGGTGAAGGCATGACAGACGAAGAAATTGCAACCGCCCTTGAGCCCTTCGGCCAGATCGAAAGCGTGCTGACACGGAGCCACGAAGGTACGGGCCTTGGTTTGTCACTGGTGCGAACCTTCATCCAGCTTCATGGTGGCGATATCTTTATCGAAAGCCAGAAGGGTGTGGGCACTAATATCTGCCTGAAGTTCCCCAAAGAGCGCGTGATTACGAAAGCGGCTGAATAGCTGTTACTTTACAGAGCCCCCAAAAGCGTGCGCCGTTCCGAAGCAATCAGCGTGGTCAGGAAAGTACAGACCTGGTCCATATGGGCTTCTGGTCTGAGGTCGTCATGAACCACCAGCCATAGGTCGCGGAGCACAGAAATTTCGCTTGGCAGGACTGGCGTAATGCCCTTGATGCGGTCTGCCAAATAGCAGGGCAGAAGTGCGATCCCAAGGCCCGCCTCGGCGGCGTTTGCCTGCCCGGTTACGCTGGTGGTGCGAAAAATCACATGCGGGTCACTGATGGCCTTATCCAGCATCTGCAGTTCCGGCAGCGGCAGCAGGTCATCCACATACCAGATGAAATGGTGATGCTTCAGGTCAGACAGGCTGACGATGGGTGGGTGTTGCTGCAGATAGCTTGGCGCCGCATAAAGGCGCAGGCGGTAAACCCCCGCCTTTTCGCTGACGATCCGGCCGTGGCTTGGCCGTGCCAGCGTGATGGCGGCGTCTGCTTCCCGCCTGCTCAGGTTCAGTGACCGGGTCTCTGCGACCAGCTCGAGCGTGATGCCCGGGTTCCTTTGGCGGAAGCCCATGCAGTGGCGAACCAGAAACTGGCTGCCGAAGGCTTCGGGCGTGGAAAGTCGCACCGTACCCTGGGGGCCTGAGGCCACAGGTGCCACCTCGTCCATCAGCGCAAGTGAACTGGCCTCCATCCTTTCGGCATAGGCAAGCATGCGGCGCCCGTCGGCGTTCAGCTTGTAGGCCCGATTTTCCCGGTCGAACAGCTCAATGCCCAGTTCCTTTTCAAGCGCTGTAATGCGGCGCGAAACCGTTGTGTGATCAACGCCCAGCCTGAGCGCTGCCGCAGCCAGCTTGCCGCGCCGCGCCAGCTCCAGGAAATAGCGCATGTCGTTCCAATCGAACATTTTGAGGCACCATTATAGTTTGTGCATAATTGCACAAACTATAATGCAAAACTTCTCAGTGACGTGCAATATTGCATGTTATAGGGTGTGCCGGATTTTGGGGCGGAGTCGCGGCCCACGACCTTTGAATGTCCGATTTCCCGGACGGCGGCCGCGTGTATCATTTTGGAGACTTAACGCATGTATGAGCGTCATCACTATATTGGCGGCAAGGACGTAGAAGGCACGTCCGGCCGGTTTGGTCCGATTTTCAACCCATCCACGGGCGAGCAGGCAGGTAAGGTATCGCTGGCCAGCAAGGCGCAGGTTGAAGACGCGATCGCGGCAGCGGATGCAGCATTTCCGGCATGGGCCGCAACGTCTGTTGTAAAGCGCGCGCGCGTTCTGCAGAACCTGGTGCACATTCTGTACCGCGAAAAGGACGCGCTTGCTGAAGCGCTGGCGTCTGAGCACGGCAAGGTGTTCTCTGACGCGCAGGGCGATGTGCAGCGCGGCCTTGAGGTTGCCGAGTTCGCACAAGGCATCCCGCACCTGATCAAGGGCGAATTTTCCGATAATGTTTCTACCGGTATCGACATGTATAGCATGCGCAAGCCGCTGGGCGTTGTTGCGGGCATCACGCCGTTCAACTTCCCGGCCATGATCCCGCTGTGGATGAGCTGTGTGGCGATTGCTTGCGGCAACACATACGTTCTGAAGCCATCGGAAAAAGACCCGACTGTGCCGCTGATGCTGGCCAAATGCTGGGCCGAAGCTGGCCTGCCGGATGGTGTGTTCAACGTAGTGAACGGCGACAAAGAAGCTGTTGATACAGTTTGTACCGACCCACGCGTGAAGGCCGTGTCCTTTGTGGGCTCCACGCCGATCGCACAGTATGTTTACGCAACCGCAACCGCGCATGGCAAACGCTGCCAGGCAATGGGTGGCGCGAAGAACCACATGCTGATCATGCCGGATGCTGACCTTGAGCAGGTAAGCGATGCGCTGATCGGAGCGGCCTATGGTTCTGCAGGCGAGCGCTGCATGGCGATTTCCGTGGCTGTTCCTGTGGGCAAGGCAACTGCTGACAAGCTGGTTGAGATGCTGAAGCCACGTGTTGAAGCGCTGAAGATCGGCCACTCCATGGACATGGAAGCCGAAATGGGCCCGCTGGTGACAGCTGACCATCTGGCGAAAGTACGCGGTTATCTTGACCTGGCTGAGCAGGAAGGCGCTTCCGTGGTCGTTGATGGCCGGAACTTCGAATATAAGATGCAGGGCTTTGAGAACGGCTACTATCTTGGTGGTTCCCTGTTCGACAACGTCAAGCCGGAGATGCGTACCTACAAGGAAGAGATATTCGGTCCGACGCTGCAGATCATGCGCACTGAAAGCTTCGACGAAGCCGCAAGCCTGCCGTCCATCCATGAATATGGCAACGGCACTTCGATCTACACCCGCGACGGCGACACTGCGCGCGAATATGTGAACCGCGTTGAAGTGGGCATGGTTGGCGTCAATGTGCCGATCCCTGTGCCGCTGGCGTTCCACACCTTCGGCGGCTGGAAAAACTCCGCCTTTGGTGACATCAACCAGCACGGCATGGAAGGTGTTCGTTTCTACACCAAAACCAAAACTGTGACCTCCCGTTGGCCAACGGGTATCCGGTCCGGCGCAGAGTTTGTAATTCCAACGCTGAACAGCTAAATTACTAGGGCCCGGAGCATGATGTGTTTCCGGGCCCGTCTGTTTTGGGGGTGAGACAGAAAAGTTCCAAGTAAATCAATACCTTCGAAGCAACGAGGGAGCGGGGCATAGCCCCACCAAACACGAGAACGCGGGGAGATGATTCTCATGAATTTCAAATCACTACTACTTGGCGCTGTGGCGCTTACGGCTCTGGCAGCCTGCCAGCCAGAAGAAGGCAACACAAAGTCTCAGCCTGTTGCAGCAGAAGTCGACACCAGTGTGGACCTGAAGGTCGATATTCCATTTGAAAAATTTACGCTCGATAATGGCCTCCGGGTCATCGTACACGAAGACCGCAAGGCGCCGATTGTGGCTGTCAGCGTTTGGTATCATGTGGGTTCGAAAGACGAGCCTGAAGGCAAGACCGGTTTTGCCCACCTGTTTGAACACCTTATGTTCAACGGGTCGGAAAACTATGACGACGAATTCTTCAAGCCTTTCAAGGCCGTTGGCGCAACTGCGATGAACGGCACCACCTGGTTTGACCGCACGAACTATTTCCAGAACGTTCCAACGCCGGCGCTTGATATGGCGCTGTGGATGGAATCGGACCGCATGGGCCACCTTCTGGGGGCTGTGACGCAGGAAAAGCTGGATAACCAGATTGGCGTTGTACAGAACGAAAAACGCCAGGGCGACAATGCACCATATGGCCTGGTGGAATACCGCCAGCTTGAAGGTCTGTTCCCTGTTGGCCACCCATACCGTCATTCCACCATCGGCTCGATGGAAGACCTTTCCGCCGCGTCGCTCGATGACGTGAAGGGTTGGTTCAAGGAATATTATGGCGCCGCCAACACGGTGATTGTTCTGGCGGGTGACATTGATGTCGAGACCGCCAAAGAGAAGATGAACAAATTCTTTGGCGATATCCCGGCAGGCCCGCCGCTGAAGCAACACAAGGCCTGGGTGCCGACGCGCGAAAACAACACCATTGAAGAAATGGTGGACCAGAAAGCCCCGCAGGTTCGGGTTTACCGCAACTGGGCCGTGGCACCACGCACGGACATGGACTATGCCGAACTGGTGTTGGCAGCCGACGTGCTTGGCGGCGGCAAGAACTCGCGCCTCTATCAGGCGCTTGTATACAAGAACCAGCTTGCGGTCAGCGTGAATGTGAGCGCGCAGCCGTTTGAGCTTGCTTCTATGTTTGAAATTCAGGCGACCTTGAAGCCAGGCGTGGACGAAGCTGAAGTACAGCGCCTGATCGACGCCGAGATGGACAAGTTCCTTGCGGAAGGTCCAACGGCTGAAGAACTGAAGCGCGCGAAAACCAGCATTCTGGCTGGCCGAATTCGCGGGCTTGAGCAGATTGGCGGCTTTGGCGGCAAGGCAACAGCGCTTGCGCGCTCAGAACTGTATGCCGGTGATCCTGGCTTCTATTCGAACCTCCTGGATCATCTGAACAATGCGGGCATGGGTGAAGTGAAGGAAGCGGCCAACAAGTGGCTGGGCCAGGGCTACTATCAGCTGACAGTACGCCCCTATCCGAAATACCAGACAGCCGAAAGCCAGGTTGACCGGTCCAAGGGCCTGCCTGAGGTTGGTGCAATGCCAGACCTGACGTTCCCTGAAATTCAGGAAGCGATACTGTCGAACGGCATGAAGGTTGTTGTTGCAAACCGCCCAACCGTGCCGGTTGTGAATATGGCCCTGCAGTTTGACGCGGGCTATGCGGCTGATGCCGGTCGACCGCTCGGCACCGCAAGCTTCGCGCTCGCGATGCTGGACGAAGGCACGCCAACGCGCACGTCACTTGAAGTGGCGGCTGAGCTTGAAAGCCTGGGTGCGACGCTCTCGACAGGCTCCAACCTGGATATGAGCAATGTCAGCATGTCCATGCTGAAGGCGAATATGGAATCGTCGCTTGCACTGGCGTCTGACCTGGTGCGCAACCCGGCCTTCCCGCAAGAGGAAATCGATCGCCTGAAGCCACGCTGGATTCAGGGCATTGCTCAGGAAAAGGCACAGCCGGTTCAGCTTGCGCTTCGCACGCTGCCACCGCTTCTATACGGCACAGGCCATAGCTACAGCGTGCCATATACCGGTTCCGGCACAGAAGCCGCGATTGAAGGCATGGAGCGTAGCGACCTGGTGCAGTTCCATACGGACTGGATCCGCCCGGACAATGCCAAGATCTTCATGGTGGGTGACATCACTTTGGATGAAGCCACAGCAGCGCTTGAAAAGGCATTCGGCAACTGGCGGGCACCGTCAACACCTGTTCCGTCCAAGAATGTCGCTGAAGTGGCGTTGCCAAGCGAAGGCCGCGTGATTGTTATGGACAAGCCGGGCTCACCGCAGTCGCTGATCCTTGCAGGTCACTTGTTCCCGTCGACGGGCGACGAAGCCTACATGACGCAGGAAATGGCAAGCAGCATCCTGGGTGGTGATTTCACTAGCCGGGTTAACATGAACCTGCGCGAGGACAAGGGCTGGGCTTACGGCGCCTACACCTTCACGACCGATGCCCGCGGCCAGCGCATGTGGCTTGTTTATGCACCGGTACAAACGGACAAGACGAAAGAGTCCCTGCAGGAACTGGAAAAAGAGTTCGCAGCGTACCTGGGCAACAAGCCTGCGACAGCTGAAGAGCTTGAAGTGTTCGTTGCTGACGCCGTGAACAGCCTGCCGGGCCAGTTTGAAACGTCTGGTTCTGTGCTGGGCAGCCTGCTGTCGAATGACCGCTTTGGTCGCTCGAACGACTATGTGCCAAGCCTGACCGCCAAATATAAGGCGCTTGATATCGAAAAAATCAAGGCCGCGGCGCAGGCCAATATCCACCCAGAGAAGCTGACCTGGCTGATCGTGGGTGACTGGTCAGCGATCAAGGAAGGCATCAGTGAACTGGATCTCGGCAATGTCGAGGTTTGGGACGCAGACGGCAACAAGGTCGAGTAAACCGACATAGAGTATTGCGGGTTGCGCTTCGGCGCCGCCCGCACCAACCGGCCATCCCGCTTGGGCAAATTCGGGACGGCATATTTAGTATCCCCGGCAACAGTCGGGCTGGCGTATGGGGCACGGGGCGTGCCTCCAATGAGATAAACCCAAGGGGGTAGTCTTGGACTTTTCACTTAATGAAGATCAACGCGCCATCCAGGATATGGCACGCAGTTTCACCGCCGACATGATCACACCGGAAGCCCACAAGTGGGACGAAGACAAGGTGTGGCCCGCAGATGTGGCGAAGGCCGCTGGCGAGCTTGGCTTCGGCAGCATCTATGTGTCCGAGGAAGGCGGGGGCTGTGGCCTCAGCCGGGTGGAAAGCGTGCTGATTTTCGAACAGCTTTCCATGGGCTGCCCATCGACCGCGGCGATGATCTCAATCCACAATATGGCGACCTGGATGATCGATTGCTTCGGCAATGACGACCAGCGCGCACGCTTTGTAGGCGAGCTTTCAACGCTTGAAAAGATGGCAAGCTATTGCCTGACCGAACCCGGCGCCGGGTCTGACGCAGCAAGCCTCAAGACAAAGGCGGTGCGCGACGGCGACGAATATGTCCTCAATGGCTCAAAGGCGTTTATCTCGGGCGGTGGCACCAGCGACGTCTATGTCGTGATGGCGCGCACATCAGACGACGGCGCAAAGGGCATCAGCTGCTTCATCGTTGAAAAAGACACACCGGGCCTGTCGTTCGGCGCGCAGGAAAAGAAACTGGGCTGGCACAGCCAACCAACCGCTGCTGTGATGTTCGATGATTGCCGCATTCCGGCTGCGAACCTTGTGGGCGCGGAAGGCCTGGGCTTTAAAATCGCCATGCAGGGCCTTGATGGCGGCCGCCTTAACATCGGTGCCTGCTCCATCGGCGGGGCGCAGCGCGCGCTTGATGAAGCCGTCACCTACACCAAGGACCGCAAGCAGTTCGGCAAGTCCATTGCCGACTTCCAGGCCACCCAGTTCAAGCTGGCGGATATGGCGACCGAGCTTGAGGCCGCGCGGCTTCTTCTGTACGCCGCCGCCCAGAAGGTCACCAACAAGGCGCCAGATGCGGCAGCCGCTGCTGCCATGGCCAAGCGCCTGGCCACCGACACGGGCTTTGATGTGGTGAACGCGTCACTGCAGCTGCATGGCGGCTATGGTTATCTGCAGGATTACCCGATTGAGCGTATCCTCCGTGACCTGCGCGTGCACCAGATTCTCGAGGGCACCAACGAGATCATGCGGGTTGTCATCTCCCGCTCGCTTTTGAAGGACTAGACCATGACGGACGCTGAAGTACTGTTCGAGCATCGCGGCACCATCGGCCTGATCACGCTCAACCGCCCCAAGGCGCTGAATAGCCTGACGCACAATATGGCGGTGGAGATCACCCGCCAGCTTAAGGAATGGGCGATCATGCCGTCTGTGCAGGCGGTTGTGGTTGTGGGCGCCGGCGACAAGGCCTTCTGCGCCGGCGGCGACGTGGTGAAGGTAACGCAGTCTTACAAAGACGGCACCACCGAGTGGCGTGATTTCTTCCACGACGAATATCTGATGAACATCGCCATCGATGAGTTCCCCAAGCCCTATGTGGCGCTGGTGGACGGCATCACCATGGGCGGCGGCGTTGGCGTTTCGATCCCCGGTGATTTCTGGGTCGCGACAGAAAAAACGTTGTTCGCCATGCCGGAAACCGGCCTTGGCCTGTTCCCTGATGTGGGCGGTGGCTGGTTCCTACCGCGCCTTCCGGGCGAAACCGGCATGTATCTGGCGCTTACTGGCGCGCGTATCAAGGCGCCTGACCTGTATGCTCTCGGGATCGCCAGCCATGTGGTTTCAAGCAATGACATCGACGCCATCGTCTACAAGCTGAGCCAGAAAGAGATCAAATGCGAGGACTGCGTGCAGGTGGTGCTGGATGAATTCCACAAGGACCCAGAGCCCGCGCCAATGGCCGAAGTGTTCGATGAAATCGACGGCGCGTTCGCGGGCGTTCGCGTGGAGGAAGTCCTGCACGCGCTTGAAATCGACGAAAGCGAGTGGGCGCAGAAGCAGTTCAAGATTTTGATGACCAAGTCACCCACCAGCCTGAAGCTGACGTTCGCGCAACTGCGCCGCGGTGAGGTGCTGGAGACGTTCCGCGACAACATGCGCATGGAATACCGCATGGTGAACCGGGTGATGGCCGGGAATGATTTTTCCGAGGGCGTGCGCGCCATCCTTCTGGACAAGGACAATAACCCGCAGTGGAACCCGAACACGCTGGACCGCGTGTCGGACGAAGAGATTGAAACCTATTTCAGGTCGCTGGACGATCTGGAACTTGATATTGCCGAGTAGGGAGAGAACAGATGACAACAGTTGCATTCATCGGCCTTGGAAACATGGGCCTGCCAATGGCGAAAAATCTGGTCTCCGGCGGCATGACCGTACGCGGGTTTGACCTGTCGGCTGATGCCAAAGCGGGCCTCGTTGAAGCTGGTGGCCAGGCGTTCGACAGCGTTCATGACGCGGTCGACGGCGCGGATGTGGTGATCACCATGCTGCCGAACGCCAAGATCGTTGAAAGTGTGTATGCAGATGTCACCAAGGCGGCCAAGGACGGCGCGCTGTTTGTCGACAGCTCCACTATCGATGTGGCAACAGCCCGCAAGGTCGCTGACCGCGCCCATCACGCCGGTTTTGAAATGGTTGACGCGCCGGTTTCCGGCGGTGTGGGCGGTGCGGCCGCAGGCACACTCGCCTTCATGGTCGGTGGTAGCGCGGAGGCGTTTGAGCGCGCCAAACCTGTGCTGGAGCCCATGGCGGGCAAGATCGTGCATTGCGGCGATGCAGGCAACGGCCAGGCGTCCAAGGCCTGCAACAACATGCTGCTGGCCATCTCCATGATCGGGGTATCCGAAGCCTTCAACCTGGGTCGTGCGCTCGGTTTGGATGACCAGACGTTTTTTGACGTGGCATCGAACGCAAGCGGCCAGTGCTGGTCCCTGACCACCTATTGCCCGGCGCCGGGCCCTGTGCCCACGGCCCCATCGAACAACGACTATAACCCCGGCTTCGCCACCAACCTGATGCTCAAGGACCTCGGCATCGCCATGGATGCGGCGGGCGACACCGGTGCGAACACGCCCCTTGGTGCGCTTTCCCGCGAGATTTACAAAGCGATGGACGACGCGGGCTTCGGCGGCAAAGACTTCTCCGCCGTGATCAAGCATCTGGCTGGTAAGTTATAGAAGTCTTTGCTTGTAGAAAGGCTAGTTTGAAATGGACTTGCTCCCGCGAAGAACCTTCTTTCAACGAGACCTTTCCACTTTCACGGCTACAATGCTGGCAGAACGGGGAATCGGGTTTGCTGCAGAGTTTGAACATCTTCCAGCGGTAGACGATGAGCCATATTGCGGTTTTTTGACAGCAGACAAGTTAGTCAGAATTGAACTCTATGTGGACTCTGCAAACATTGTCACATTTTTCGATGGCAAAGAGGAGTCGATTTGTTTGGAGTGCTACGAAGGGCATGCCTCTGTGGCGGTTGCCGAAGACTTCAAGGTTGCGTTGGCTTCAGTCTTAAAGCGCTTCGAAGGAGTTAGGCATGAGGACGTTCTGGAGCATCTGGATGATAAGGGAATCCAAAGCCGTTGGGCGGGTTTGTTCCGCCGCTAAGTAGAAAAAGGCCCGGGCATGTCTGCTCGGGCCTTCTTCTTGGCAGCTAGTGCGTATTGTTATCAGCTTGCGGCCGCATAGGCCCAGCTGGGGGAGTTTTGGGAGGTTCCGCTCGACTGCGCTGGCCCGCGGCCAACAGCACCATAGCGGATCACCGCCTGCGTGCGGTTCGACACACCCAGCACCTTGAAGATGGCATGCATATGCGCCTTCACAGTGCCTTCCGCGATATCAAGCCGCGCGGCGATTTCTTTGTTTGGCAGGCCGTCTGCGGCCATGGCCAGGATTTGCTTCTGGCGATAGGAAAGGCGGCTCAGGTCCACCGACTCCGCAACCGTGTGGCGGGGTGCGGGCGCACGGCCCATGCCGCTTTCAAGCGCACCGCGCACGTTCGGGGCAGCAGGGCTGCTTGCAACAGCGCCGAAACCATCAAGCGGCAGTTTGAGCGCCCGACGGATGGCGGTGACCATCTCTGCCACGCTGGCGCCGCGTTCCACGCTCACGGCACCGGCGCAGTCATTGGTGCGTTGGCCCTCGCGGTCCAGTATCGTCACAACTGCGGCGTCAGGATACAGGCGGCGCACCAGCTTCATGCAGTCGATGCCGTCGTTGCCCAAAGATCCGGGGTGAACAATAATCAGGGAAAGGTCATCATGATTGGCGGTTTTCGCCAGAAATTCATGTTCACTGCTGGCTTCCATAATTTCCTGGAAATTACCGGATACCAGAATCACTTCCCTAAGGGAGAGACGGAGAAGTTCTTCCCCATCAACAATCAGAGCTTTCATAACACATCCTCGCTTTTTTTCTTGCCCCACACCCTTTGCGGTTCTTTTAGGACAAGTGAAATATAAGTGAACCTCATATCTCTCATGTTTTTTTGTACTTTCACTTTACGCAAAAAGTGATGGAACTTTGGGATGATGCGATGAATTGAGCGCGGGATGCGATGAGCCGAACCGCCATTTCTGCGGTTTAGGCAAGCTGCGACCGTATAATCTAGGATACTGGGCTTTCGGCCCCGCCGGTCCCTTGACGATGGTGGGGGATTCCCCGTACCCATGAGGGATACCGAAACACGCATCAACCAGTGAAAACGGAGCCTGTATGACCAGCCTGCTGAAGAATCTGCCGTCTTATGATGAAGCCAGGACTGCCCTGGACCGCATCGACGCGCGCCAGCAAGATATGGTCGACACGGTGATTGCTTGGTCGCGCGTGAACAGCGGCAGTCGGAACCTTGAGGGGCTGGCTGAAATGGAAGCGCTGATCCTTGAGGCGTTTGAGCCCCTTGGTGCTGAGGTGGAGCTGATCGACCTTGCGGACGGCGAGGCGGTCAATGAGAAGGGCGAGGTGGTCACGGTAAAGAATGGCCGAACCATCCGTATCTTCAAGCGCCCGCATGCCAACCGCAAGGTGTTGATGACAGGCCATACAGATACGGTGTTCGCCAAGGATCACCCGTTTCAGGAACCTGTGTGGCTTGACGCGGGCACGCTCAATGGCCCGGGTGTGGCTGACATGAAGGGCGGCATCATCGTTATCCTCAATGCGCTGATGGCGTTTGAGGAAACGCCGCTTGCTTCAAGCGTGGGCTGGGAAATTTTGCTGTCGCCGGACGAAGAGACCGGCTCGCTGGCTACGGCCCCATTGCTCGCAGAGCGCGCCAAGGCGGCGGATATCGGCCTGACTTATGAGCCTGCGCTCGCGGACGGCACGCTGGCGGGCGCCCGGAAGGGCAGCGGCAATTTCACCATCGTGGTGCGCGGCAAGGCCGCCCATGCGGGGCGCGAATTCCATGCGGGTCGTAATGCCGTGGTGCACCTGTCAAAGATCATTGCTGACCTGGCGGCGCTTACGGACGGTCGGCCGGAACTGACGGTGAACCCGGCGGTGATCAGTGGCGGGGTGGCGCCGAATGTTGTGCCTGATATGGCATGGTGCCGCTTCAACGTGCGCCTGAAGGAGCCGGAAGACGCCACATGGTTCCAGGCTGAGCTGGACAAGATTGTCGCGCGCTTTGGGGCCGAGGACGGCTTTGATGTGTCGCTTCATGGCGGCATCAACCGCCCGCCCAAGGCACTCAGTGACGCCAACCAGAAGCTGATGGACGCCATCAAGGCATGCGGCGCGGACCTTGGGATTGAAATCGATTACGTGCCCACTGGCGGCTGCTGCGAGGGCAATAACCTGGCGGCTGCGGGCCTGCCAAACGTGGATACACTGGGTGTGCGCGGCGCGAACATCCATAGCGCGGACGAGTTCGTTTGCGTGGACAGTTTTGCGGAAAGGGCTAAACTTTCCGCTCTTATTCTTCTGGCTTTCGCGAGCGGTCAGCTCGACGACGTGGTGAAAGCCAAAACCGCATGATGCGCACAGAAGGGGATTTCGCGCATCACTGAGGTTTGAAGACTTGGCCAAAAGGCCACTTAGGCAACCGGGGCCCTGATATGCTGCCCGGACACAGAATAAGGGATATGGCACATGTATGTGGTGCGACCAGCACGATTGAAAGATCTTGATGGCCTGCAGGCGCTCGCCAAAAAAACAGGCACGGGGCTGACAACCCTGCCGGTGGACAAGAAGGCGCTTGAGGCAAAAGTCAGGGAATCCATGGAGGCCTTCTCAAACCCGCCGGACATGAACAAGAAGACCAGCTATCTCCTGGTCATGGAAGACCCGAAGGAGGGCAAGATTGTCGGCACAAGCGCGCTCCTCGTAGGTGTGGGCCTGGATAAGCCTTTCTATAGCTACCGCATCCTGCACCAGACGCAGGTGAGCCACGAGCCCGAAATGCGGGTGGATACTGAACTGTTGCAGCTATCGAACGATTTCGTGGGTGCTACTGAAGTTGCGACGCTTTTTGTGGATGAAGATTACCGCAAAGAGAATGTCGGCAAGCTGATGTCAAAGGCGCGTTATCTCCTTATGGCTGCGCACCCGGACCGTTTCTCGGATCAGGTGATTTCCGAAATCCGCGGCTGGGTGGACGAAAACGGCAACTCACCGTTCTGGGAAGCTTTGGGTCGTCACTTCTTCGGCATGGATTTCAAGACCGCAGACCGGATCAACGGCCTTGGCAACAGCCAGTTCATTTCTGACCTGATGCCAAAGTTCCCGATCTATACGGCGCTGCTGCCTGAAGAAGCCAAAGCCGTGATCGGCAAGCCACACGACAGCGCGCGCCCGGCGATCAAGCTCCTTGAGAAAGAAGGTTTCCGCTTCTCCCGCTCGGTAGACATCTTCGATGGTGGCCCGGCGATGGAAGTGCACAAGCGCGGCATCTGGACCTTGCGCAAAAGCGTGTCTGGCGAGCTTGGCGGTACCGTTGAAGGCGGCGGGCATGACCCGATGCACATGGCCTGTAATCCGTCCCTGGATGACTTCCGCGTGGTGCTCACGAACGTGGTTGAAGGCTCTAGTGGCCTTTGGATTCCGGAAGAAGCAGCCGCGGCCCTGCACCTCAAGGCTGGGGACCCAATCATGTATGCGCCTATCGGTCGCCGCGTGCCACCGCAACTGGCAGAGTAGGGAGTTTGTCATGACACATTTTATTGACGGTGCCTGGCTTGAGGGTGCCGGTGAAGAATTTCGTTCCGTGAACCCTGCAGACGGCGAGGTCATCTGGACCGGCCGTGAAGCGACGGCCGACCAAGTCGACGCGGCAGTAAGCGCCGCGGCGCGCATGGCTGACACCTGGGCTATGACGCCGTTCGAAGACCGT
This sequence comes from Kordiimonas lipolytica, assembly GCF_042651265.1. Classification (GTDB taxonomy): domain Bacteria; phylum Pseudomonadota; class Alphaproteobacteria; order Sphingomonadales; family Kordiimonadaceae; genus Kordiimonas; species Kordiimonas lipolytica. Next base: position 233,299 of record NZ_JBHSCR010000003.1, read on the forward strand.
GTCTCGATCGCTCGTCGCTATGCCGAAATTCTGGTTGAGCGCAAGGCGGAGCTGGCTGAACTGGTGGCGAAGGACGCAGGCAAGACCCTGTGGGACGCCACCGGCGAAGCCACAGCCATGGCCAACAAGATTGAGATCAGCCTCAAGGCCTATGACGAGCGCACAGGCTTCAAGGAAGCGGTGAACGGCGCGATCCGGTCGAAGCTGGCGCACCGGCCACACGGCGTGATGGCGGTCTTTGGCCCTTATAATTTCCCCGGTCACTTGCCAAACGGCCATATTGTACCGGCGCTGATCGCGGGCAACACCATCGTGTTCAAGCCCAGCGAGCTGACGCCAGCCGTGGCAGAGCTGATGGTGAAATGCTGGGATGATGCAGGACTACCGAAAGGCGTGCTCAATCTGGTGCAGGGCGGCCGCGACACGGGCGCGGCGCTTATCGCCAACAAGCATATCGACGGCCTTCTGTTTACTGGCAGCGCCCGTACCGGGCAGATCATCGCACGCGAACTGGTGGACCGACCGAATGTCATTCAGGCGCTGGAACTTGGAGGCAACAACCCGCTGATCGTCCATGAAGTGGAAGACCATGCCGCAGCGGCAGTGATGACGGTGCAGAGCGCCTTTATCTCAAGTGGCCAGCGCTGTACATGCGCGAGGCGTTTGATTGTGCCGGTTGGTGCAGAAGGTGATGCTTTTATCGACACGCTCACCCGCGCGATCGACGGCATCACCGTTGGTGCCTGGAACGATGACCCGCAGCCCTACATGGGGCCGGTGGTCAGCGGCCATGCTGCGAATAATGTTCTGAAAGCGCAGGAAGCGCTGGAAGCTGCGGGCGGCAAGGTGATCCGCCGGGTTGAGAAGCTTGCGCGCGGCGACGCATACCTCACGCCAGGCCTGATGGATGTGACAGATGTAGCTGACCGCCCGGATGAGGAAGTCTTCGGGCCGTTCCTGCAGCTCATTCGCGTGCCGGATTTCGAGAGCGCCATCCGTGAGGCTAACAACACCCGGTTCGGGCTGGCCTCTGGCCTGATTTCAGACAACCGTAACAACTATGACGCCTTCTACCCGCGTGCCAAAGCCGGGATCGTTAACTGGAACCAGCAGCTGACGGGCGCGGCCTCTACCGCGCCGTTCGGCGGCATTGGCCTTTCAGGCAACCACCGGCCAAGCGCCTATTATGCGGCGGACTATTGCTCCTACGGCGTGGCCACGATGGAGCAGGCAGAGGGCAAGGTTGCTGTGGGCGCGCTGCCAACAGGGCTCAATTTCAATGAAGGAGAAGGCTGATGGCTTGGCGTGAAGTAAATTTCGACGGCATCGTTGGCCCCACCCACAATTATGCGGGGCTTTCCTACGGCAACGTGGCGTCGGCGAAGCACAAGGGCATGGTGGCGAACCCGCGCGAAGGCGTGCTGCAAGGTCTTGAAAAGGCAAACCATTTGCAGTCCCTGGGTATGACACAGGGCGTCCTGCCACCCCATGACCGGCCGCACCTGAAGACGCTTCGAGACCACGGCTTCACCGGCTCTGACGCCGAAATGCTGGCGGCTGCCTGGAAGGCAAGCCCGGCGCTAGTAGCCAATATATGTTCGTCAGCAACCATGTGGACGGCGAACGCGGCGACCATTTCGCCGGCGCCCGACACGGCGGACGGCCGCACGCATTTTACGCCTGCAAACCTGGCGGCCATGTACCACCGGTCCATCGAGGCACGGGTGACGGGGCGGATATTGAAGGTGATGTTCCCGGAAGGTGAGCGGTTCAAGCACCATGACCCGCTTGTCGGCGGCACCCACATGGGCGACGAGGGCGCGGCCAACCACAGCCGCTTCTGCGCTGATTACGGCGAGGCCGGTGTGGCGCTTTATGTCTATGGTCGGGGCGCGTTCGAGACGGCAGCAGACCTCACATACCCGGGGCGCCAAACCGAGGAAGCAAGCCGCGCCATCGCGCGCATGCATGCGACACGCGGCGATAAGACCTTGTTCGTGCGGCAGAATCCGGCGGCGATCAACGCCGGCGCCTTCCATAATGATGTGGTGGCGGTGTCGAACAAGAATGTGCATTTCTACCACGAGCAGGCGTTTGAGAACCCGGACCAGCTGGACCGCGATATCCAGGCGGCGATGGGCGATGTGGAGATGCAGTTCGTGCGCGTACCCGCCAGCGCAGTGCCAATTGCGGACGCGGTCAAGAGCTATCTGTTCAACAGCCAGCTTATTTCGGCACCGAAACGAGAAGGTATGACACTGATCCTACCGACGGAAGTTGCGGAAACGCCATCCACAAAAGCCTATGTGGATCAGCTGGTTAGCTCTGGCGGGCCGATTGCCCACGCGGACTATCTGGATGTGCGCCAAAGCATGCGTAACGGCGGTGGCCCGGCGTGTCTGCGCCTTCGCGTGGCCATGTCTGACGATGATATCAATGCCATGGGATCGAACAGCATCCTTGATGACGCGCTCACGGAAACGCTGAAAGCCTGGGCGAACAAGCATTACCGTGACCGCCTTGCGGTTGACGATCTGGCGGACCCGCAGCTGATGGAGGAAAGCTTCAGCGCACTGGACGAGCTGACGCAGATCCTGAAGCTTGGCAGCGTCTATGATTTCCAGCGTTAAGCGCGCCTTGGAAAAGGGCACAGCTCAGTAAAAAAAAGGCACACGGCGGGCACACTGGTTGTGCCCGTTTTGCTGTTGGCGGATGGTCGGTGAGTTTAGCCGCGCGGCGCTGGCGGATGCAGCGGACCGCCCAGGCTCAGTTGGCCTGCTTTTTCCGGCGGCGGCGTACCGGCGCCAATGTCGAAGAAATGCCGTTCCACCAGACGGGTGCGCCGGAAACTTCTGCGGCCGAATTGCGCCACCAGGTCATCGCCTTCGATTACCACCCCTGTGCCGACAAAATAGACGACCTTGCCGAACGGGTCGAGGAGCGGTAGCTGGATGGTACGATAGACGAACGGCACATCGGCGAAATTGATCATGCTGCGCGTGATCATGCCGGCGCAAGGCTGGTCGCGGAGCGCTTTATAGTAGGTGCGTTCGTCTTCAACCAGTTCCTCTGGCGTCATGTCGAAAATATTTGTCCCCGTCATGTCAATGCCGATATGGCGGTCCAGCACGGTACCAGCCTGTACGACCCGCAGGACTTCGCTGTCTTCCCATTCGCTCAGGAATACTTCGGAAATTGACCCGTTAATCTGGGCGGAAGAAAAGTCGGATCGCCGGGGGCAAACCTGTCCTTCAGGGCGGGGCAAATTCAGCCAGAATTGAACAAGCTGTTGCGTTGCCTTCGAATGTTGCAGCTTTTCGAGCGCGTCAGTCATCCAGTTACTGGCCTTTAAACCCTAAACTTGAGGCCAAATCCATTGGCGAAAGTCACAATTCCGTCAAGTGCCCAGTGCAGGGCGTGCCGCAAGCCTTCTTGGCGCGGTACAGGCCAAAACGTGATTGAATACGGCCCATCCCCGCATTTTTCCACGATGTCGACCCCTCGACAAGTGACCAGATAGTTAGCGAATGAGGGGGTATTTGCAAGCCTTTTCAACCAAAAGAACACATGTTTCGCCCTTATTTTGCGTTGCCTTGGTGCATCCGTTGGCCCCCGCTGCGCGTAAAGCCAGGGGTGTTTTGGTTTTGTGTTGCGCAAATACAAAGGATTTCCCGGCTCGCTCACGCCGCGTGCACCAAAGCGTGACTGGACCGGATCAAGACCTTTGCTAGATTTAAGCTAAGCAGAAACCGGAGTATGGCATGTTTATCAAGCGGACAAAAAGCTGGCACTTGAGCGAAAGTGAAGTCACCCCCGAGGCGGTCTATCTGGACCGGCGGCGCTTCATGACGGGCGCGGGCGCGCTTGCGGGTGCGGCAGCACTTGCGGGCACAGGAGCACTGCAGGCGGCGACAGAGCGGCAGCTCAAGACACTGGCGCACACCAAAACTGCCTTTGACCCCGGCGAGACGCTGACGCCATATGACGCGGTGACCAACTATAATAATTATTATGAATTCGGTACCGGTAAGGGTGACCCGTCGGAGAACGCCTGGCGGCTGAAGGTTGCGCCATGGTCGGTGAAAGTGGACGGCATGACCGACAAGCCGGGCGATTATGCGCTTGAAGACCTGATCGACTATTCGGCACTCGAAGAACGCATCTACCGGCTTCGCTGCGTGGAGGCCTGGTCGATGGTGATCCCATGGCTTGGCGTGCCGCTTTCGGGTGTCCTCAAGAAGGTCGCTCCACAGTCGGGCGCCAAATATGTTGCGTTTGAAACGCTGGCGGACAAGGGCCAGATGCCGGGCGTGAAAAGCTTCTTTAACGTGCTCGATTGGCCTTACCGCGAGGGGCTTCGGATGGACGAAGCGATGAATGAGCTGACCTTCCTGGCCGTGGGGCTTTACGGCAAGGAACTGCCGAACCAGAACGGCGCACCCATCCGCCTTGTGGTGCCGTGGAAATACGGCTTCAAATCCATCAAATCCATCGTGCGCATCCATTTCACTGACAAGGAACCAAAGACCAGCTGGAACATGTCCGCGCCATCGGAATATGGTTTCTATTCGAACGTGAACCCGCGCGTGAGCCACCCGCGCTGGAGCCAGGCGTCCGAGCGCCGCATTGGCGAGTTCGGCAAAAGGAAGACGCTCATGTTCAATGGCTACGCGGATCAGGTGGCGCATATGTATGACGGCATGGATTTGGCGAAATATTATTGAATAGTGTTGTCGTCATTCGCCGGCTTGACCGGCGAATCCATGCGGTAAGAGCGTGGCGTGGACTCGCCGATCGGGTCGGCGAGTGACGATTGGGGTGGGCATGGCCAGAAATATGACCAGAAATATGAATTGTCGAAAAGGCCGGATGTCTTGATGCAGATTTTTAGTGTCCCAAACCTCAGGCGCTTTGGCAAACCACTGGTGTTTGCCGCCTGCCTTATCCCGTTCGCCTGGCTGGCCTTCAACTGGTGGCAGGCGTTTGCGGGCGCGCCGCACGACCTGGGGTTCAACCCAAATGAGACATCCAACCGCTTTTCGGGCGACTGGGCGCTTCGGTTTCTGTTGATTTCACTCGCGGTAACGCCGCTCTCGCGCGTGCTTAAGTCGCCAAAGCCGATCCTGTTCCGGCGCATGCTGGGGCTGTTCGCCTACTTTTACGTTTGCACCCATATCCTAAGCTACCTGTGGCTGGACCTGTTGTGGGACTGGGCAGGCTTGTGGGCGGATATCATCAAGCGGGTTTATATCACCGTGGGAATGGCCGCTTTCCTCATGCTTACCCCCATGGCGATCACAAGCACCAAGGGCATGATCAAACGCCTGGGCGCGAAAAGGTGGCAGCGGCTTCATAAGCTTGTGTATGTCATCGCCCCTTTGGCCGTGATCCATTTCTTCATGATGCGCAAGGGCTTCCAGCTTGAGCCGCTTATCTACGGCGCGATTTATCTGGGCCTGATGGCGCTGCGGTGGAAGCGAAGGGGCGGCAAGAGGGTGAAGGCCGCATAGTAGGCTGGTAGTTTTCGACCCAAAGCGGACGTTTGAGCGATGAACATTCAGACGCGGCTGGATATCCGCCCTTCGCCAGAAGCGGCCGCTGTTCCTTGTGGGATCAGCGGCCGTCTTGATTGTCATTAGGGGCTCCCCGCACATGTGCGGGAAGAGGCTTAGTTCCTCAGGGTGAGCTGGATTCCGAACCAGCGTGGCTTGCCGAAGAACTGCTGGTTGAAGCCCGCAATGGCACCAAAATCGAATGTATAGACCCGGTAGTCGGTGTTGAAGAGGTTCTTCACGAAGCCGGCCACCTCGATGGTGTCATCGTCATTTCGGTAGGCGATGCGGGCATCAACGAGTGTGTAGGCTTCTTCACGCGACTGTGGGCTGTTGGTGATATCGAAATAGTGGGCGCCCTGGTGGTTGAAGCTTACGTTCCCAGATAGATAGCCTTTGAGGGACTCAACCGGTTTTTCATACTGGATGAAGCCGCTGGCCGTGAACTTGGGTGCAAGCACAGGGCGGCGGTCAGGCAGGAATTCACCGTTAACGGATACTCCGTCAACGTTGGCATCCAGGAAGCTCGCTGCCAGTTGCATGCTCAGGCCGTCTGTCGGACGGGCACCAATCTCGATTTCAGCGCCCTTGTAGGTGGCATCTGAGTTGGTGATCACCTGCGACAGACCCTGGAACGTCAGTGCCTGGAAGTCTTTATAGTCATAGTAGAAGGCTGCGGCGTTGACCGATACTTTCCCGCCTTCGCTTGACCATTTTACACCGGCTTCATAGGACGTCAGGATTTCCTCGTCATACGGAATCTGGCTGGTCTTGATGCCGTCTGTGGCGTCAGAGAAGCCGGCATTGAAGCCGCCGCTCTTGAAGCCCCGGCTTACGCTTGCATAGAAAAGCGTGTTGTCGTTTGGCGTGAAATCGATACCGATCTTGCCGGAAAGGTTGCTGGCATCAATGTTGTTCAGGTCGCCGACTGCGCCCGCATCCAGGTCAGGGATGCCGGTTGCGTTGTTGTTGCCACCTGTGCGGAAGTCCATCCAACTTTGCATACCGAGAATGCCGCCGAACGCATCGTTCAGCAGATAGCCGGAGGGCATATCGTTCAGATATTCCATGTCCTTGTCTTCGCTGCTGTAGCGCAGGCCGCCTGTCAGTTTGACGGTATCGCTCAGGGCATATTCGACCTGGCCGTAGCCAGAGATGGACTGGGTGTTCTGCTCATAGTTCACGTCATAAAGGATGGCTGGGAGCAGAGCATCCGGGTCGGCTGTCGCGAGTGACGGAGTGCCTGCACCGAGGAGGCCGTCAAAGACCGTTGGGTCGCTGTCCAGGAACTGGGCGAAGCCGGCAAACCAGTTCACTGCCAGTTCAAGGTCGCCTTCAACCTTGGAATCAAAGAAATAGGCACCAACTGTCCAGTTGAAGTCGTTGTCGCCGCCACTGAGCGTGAGTTCCTCGGTAAAGACTTTGATGTTTGAGGCAAAGGTTGGCTCGATACCGGCATTCGGGCCGACATCGGTGTCCTCTTTGTGCAGCTTTTCAGTCTTGCTATAGGAGAGGATGTTGGTCACATCCACATTGCCGAATGTGTCGGTATAGGTTGCCGAGCCGCCCCAGGATTCGATGTCCAGAACACCTTCGCGGCTATAATCGCCTGCGAAATTATCGCCGTCAGTGTCGGCATAGCCATAAATGTCGGCGACGCCGTCAGATGCTTCATGCTGATACTGCGGTGCTACCGTGTTTGAGGACGCATAGTTGCCCTTGAGAAGCAGCGACCCTGTATCGCTGAGGTCGAAATCAAGCTGGCCGCGAAGGGCGTAGCTGTCTGCCTCGTTTGCATCCTTGCCAATCCGGTTTTCAACATAACCGTCATAGCTTTTCCGCGCCACAGAGAGGCGGCCGCGGATGCTGTCAGAAAGCGGGCCACTGACGGCGCCTTCAAACGACAGCTCGTTGTGGCTGCCATAGGTGAGTTGGCCAAAGGCCTCAAACTCATCAGTTGGTTTCTTGGCAATGAAATGGATCAGGCCGCCGGTTGCGTTCCGGCCATAGAGCGTACCCTGGGGCCCGCGCAGCACTTCGACGCGCTCCGTGTCAAAAAGCTGGAAGGTCAGGCCAGGTAGGGCAGCCATATAGACGCCGTCTTGATAGATTGCGATCGGGGCTTCGTTGTTGTCGTTGAAGTCATTCAGCCCCACACCGCGCAGCGTGAAGGAAGGGTTGTTGCCTTCACCTACTGGAGTGCCGATGTTCAGTCCGGGCACTTGGGCCGCAACATCGACACTGTTCGTGAAGCCAAAATTCCTGAGTGACTCGCCGGAAAATGCTGTAACAGATACCCCCACATCCGACAGCGACTGGTCCCGCTTCTGGGCGGTGACCACGATTTCTTCAAATACCTGCGCTTGCGCCATTTGTCCGCCGGCTACGGCGTAGACTATTGAACATGAAGCAAGCAGGCTTGCTTTACTAAGACGTTTCATATGTGCTTCCCCTAACAACGGTCTCCACGGCGAAGGTCATCTATCGCCTACGTTGAAAGGGATATATTAGCTAGGATCACTCAGCCGCGATTGGCAATACCGGTCAAAAATGATCCTAGCCCTTGTTCAGCATTCAATATTGGCTTTCAGGCGCTGTCACTCGCAGACCTTCAAGGTCCGGGGATACTTTGATCTGGCATGACAGGCGCGAGTTTTCCTGCCGGTGTTCGTTAAATTCCAGCATGGATTCTTCCATTTCGCTCGGGGTGCCCACCTTGTCCATGAAAGCGTCATCCACATAAACATGGCATGTGGCGCAGGCACAGGCACCGCCGCACTCGGCCAGGATGCCGGGCACATCATTGTTGATCGCCGCATCCATGACGGTATCGCCGTCCTCTGCGTCAATGATCCGTTCTTCGCCGTCAGGGCTTACAAAGGTAATTTTCGTCATGGTCTTCTCACTTCTGCTGCAGTTTCTTGACGATGCTCATCATCGGCTCATCCGTTTCTTCCAGGTGATGCCGCTTGAGCGGGATTGATAATTTCAGGACTTGTTTGCCAGCCATGAAAGACTGTGGGTCGTTGATAGCGTCGACCGCGATGAAGCGGTCGCTTTCAAAATAAAAGACGGCAAAGCGACCGACTTCGATATCGCCGCGCACGACCGTGTGGGTGTGGCCTGTGAACAGGCCTGCTGTCTGGATTTTGATGTCATACTGGTCTGACCAGAACCAGGGCGGGTTATAGCCGGGGCGTTCGGCCCCAAGAATATGGGCCGCCACAATATCTGCCTGGTCGATGGCGTTGGGCACGCTCTCCAGGCGCAGTTTCTGCGGCTGGCCCTGAAGGGGACGCATGCTGCAGTCGCCAATAGCGTAAATGCGTTCGTCGCTTGTCCGGCTGTCTTCATCGACGATGATGCCGTTGCCGCACTCAAGCCCGGCCTCTTCTGCCAGCTCCTGGTTCGGAAGTACGCCAATGCCCACAAGAAGAAGGTCCGTTGCAATGTCACGGCCATCGGCAAGCTTGACCGCAGTTAGTCGGTCATCGGACGATACATACTCGGTCACTTCCACATCGCACAGGATATTCACGCCGTGATGCCTGTGCAGGCGCAGGAAATAGTCTGATATTGTCTCGCCGGTTACACGTGCCAGCAGGCGCGGCATCCGTTCAAGGACAACCACGTCAATCCCCATGCCGCGCAGCACGGCCGCGGCCTCAAGCCCGATATAGCCGCCCCCCAGCACGGTGACATGCTTGAGATCAGAAAGGCGTGCCTTCAGTGCTTTTGCGTCCTCAAGGCCCCGAAGTACCTGAACATTCTCAAGGTGTGCGATGCTATCGAGCATACGCGGACGTGAACCGGTGGCCAGGACCAGCCGGTCATAGTCATGGCTTGTGCCGTCCGCGCAGGTGACGGTTTTATTCGCACGGTCTATGCCGGTTACGCGCGTGTTCAGGCAAAGGCCGACATCCTTGTTCTCGTAAAATGAGAGCGGCTTGAGGAATAGCTTTTCCTCGGCCAGGTCGCCTTTCATAAAGGCTTTGGAAAGCGGTGGCCGCTGGTAGGGAGGCGCAGACTCCTCGCCAAGCAATGTGATGGGGCCGGCGTGGCCCTTCATGCGCAGGGTTTGGGCCAGCTGGATCGCAGCCTGCCCAGCCCCCACAATGACGATCCGGTCTTTGGATGCAAGCGACATAAGACGGTCTCCTTATCTTCCCCAAGGGTGATAAGGGATTGTCGCAGGCCCTGCCGTGCAAATCCGGCCAAAGAGATGGGCTGTGTCTAGAGGCCGGAATTCTCGCTTTTCGGAAATTCAGACGGTGTGATGCCACCCGACCAGCGCGTGAAAGCGCGGCAGAAACTTGAGGAATCGGCAAAGCCGATAATGTGGGCAACCTGAGTGACAGTCATATCCGATGTCGAGAGATATTCCTTCGCAAGGCCGAAATTCCTTTCTTCCAGCAGATCGGAAAAACGCACGCCTTCGCTCTTCAATTTCCGATACAGGCTGGCTTCAGAGAGGCCAACATGGCGAGCCACCTTCTTTGCCGTGATGGGAAGGGGAATGCGCTGGCCGTACAGGACGTATCGGACCTGGTCTGACAGTGTCTTGATCTTGTTGAAGCTTGCCTGTTCTTCGTCCAGGTATGCTTTCAGGATAGGCGCCAGGCTCGAATCCAGGATTTTGCCTGTCATGTTCAAATGCTGCGTAGGGATGACCACGCTGTTTACCTCCTGGTTGAAGTGAACCGGCACCTTGATGCGCTTTTCATATTCGCGGCGATCCATTTGTGGGGAATGACGGAAGTTGACGCTAAGGACATCGATCTTGTCTTCGGCGAAAATCTTGATCATGCGTTTCGTGAGGGTCAGTGAAAACTCCACGTCCTGGATGCACTTCAGCTCATCCACATGCATGATCTGGTAAACCCAAGCGGTCTCATAGTCGTCTATAACCAGATGGGCGTTGGTCACGCCCTGTAGCAAATTCATATAGTGGCACATATTCAAGAAGGCTTCGTGAATGGTGGGTGACGACAGAAACAGGAAGCCGACGGCACCCAATGTTTCAGGCCCGGCCGTGCGGGCCAGGTCCACCCCTAGCAATGGATTTCCGGCATTGACTGCCGCTTTTTCCATAAAATTCATCCAACCCTTTAGGGGGATTTCCCCATTGGTCAGATCGACGTCATGTTTGGAGATGCCAACCTCTGCCATCAGTTGATCAGCGTCGATGTCGTTTTCCTTCAGGGGGGCGCGCAGGCTTCGGATAACAGATGACCAGATATGTGGTTCTTGCTTAATTTTTTGTAATTTTGCTGCTTCCAACATCTGGCAAGGGTCCAATTCTTTCGCGTGATAGAGATTATCATAATATTGATAGAAATTGACAAGCGCAAGATCGGCTTTCCCATCATCGTCTGATCCAGAGATGAAACGGGGAAGCGAAATGAAAAACTCCTTTGTAAACGCCTCGGCCGTGGCCGACTGGCAAGGCGTTCTGGCCTCACGCGGGCTGGACGCAGGAAACTTTGGTAACCTGTCTTTGAAAGCGTCTGACCACAGCGAGGACGGCGGCTCTCTGGTTGTGGACCTGAAAGAGTTTGTCTCCTTTCTTGAGCAGGTCGGGCAGGTAAAAGACAGTGCGGGCCTGTCGTGGGCCGTAGGGCATGCCTCCAACTATTCCAAACGGGGCTATGCTGGGCGCGCTGTCCTTGGGGCAAAGAACCTGGGAACGGCTTTCAGCCGTTTGGCGCAATATTACCCGCTGATCCAGGATGATACCCAAGTAACCTTCGATGTGGGCGAACAATGGTCCACACTCAGCTACCGTATTCTGGACCCGGATATCTGGCCGCGGACCGAAGATGCGCTTTATTCGCTGGGCATTTTCGCAACTTTCATCAAGTCGGCCGCGCCAGATGCCTGGCATTCGGTTGAGATGTTTGTTGAATGTGACGCCGAGACCATCAAACGGGATGTCAGCGACATTGTGAAAACCAACGTCGAATACAAAGCTGAAAGCAATGGTTTCCGCTTCCCGACCAGCCTTCTGAACAGGGAACTTGATCTTTTGCCGGCGGTGGATGGTGATCATATGAAAAGATTGTCGCGGCTTCTGTCAGAGCAGAAGCGCCGTATGCCTGCAAGCGACCGGACCCGGCAGAAGATTTTCGAGGGGCTGAGTAAAGGCAAGGTCAACCAGGATCATATTGCCCTTGAACTTGGCATGTCCCGCCGGACCCTGCGGCGCAAACTTGCGGGCGAGGGCGAATCCTTTCAGTCGATCCTCGATGAGTGCCGGATGCGCGCGGCGTCGCTTGAGTTCAAGATCTGCAAGACGCAGTCGTTGTCCGAAATGGCGCTCAAGCTCGGATATTCGGAACACAGCACCTTCTCTCGCGCGTTCATGCGCTGGGCCGGCATGGCGCCACAGCAGTTCAGGCAACTGGCTTCGTAAAAACTAGAATGTCCTCCCAAAATGTCCTCAATGGCAAAGCCCGCGCAAGCGGGCTTTGCTATATCTGCACCCCGGATTTTTTTGAAAGAGGCGGAAATGCCCCATCTATTGCTGCTGGAGGGAAACCCCAGGAAAGTCCGCGTGCGCGCAGACAGTATCGGCGTGCGTGCCGCAAGCCAGGTGTATGCGGAAGCCATTAGCGCCCATTTCCCTGACATTGAAATGACGGTCCTGAATGGTGCTGACAAGGACGCCGCCTTGCCGGAAGGCGCCAGCTTCGACGATTTTGACGGCATGGTGATCAGCGGCTCCAGCCTGCGCGCGTTCGACGATACATTCGCGGTCAGAAACCAGATCGAGATCCTGAAAAAGTTTGGCGAAACGGGCAAGCCCGTGCTTGGCAGTTGCTGGGGGCTTCAGATTGCCGCCATTGCCGCCGGCGGCACGGTGGAGGCCAGCCCGAACGGCCGCGAGATCGGTTTCGCGCGGAAAATCCTGCTGACTGATGCGGGCAGGGAACACCCTTATTTCCGCGGCAAGCGGCACACGTTCGACGCGCCCTGCATCCATTATGACGAGGTGACAAAGCTTCCCGCGAACGCGACGCTTCTATGTACCAACCGCCACAGCGAAATCCAGGGTGCGGTGATACCTGTTGGGCGGTCCGAGGTCTGGGCGGTCCAGTATCACCCGGAGTTCGATCTGGAACAATTGTCCATGCTTTTCCGGCTGTATAAGCAGGACCTGCTGGAGCAGGATTTCTTCCACACGGAAGTTGCTGCGGATGGCTACCGCGCCCAGATTGATGCGCTGATTGAAAATCCATCCAACAAGGCCATCGCCTGGCAGCTGGGGATCGACGAAGATATTCTTGACCCCCACATCCGGCGGGCTGAGATCATCAATTGGGTGACCCACTGCCTGCGCTGATGTGTTGTTCGGCGACAGGTTACCAGCAAAGAAAAAAGCCGTGAAGGGTATTCCTCCGCGGCTTTTCATTTTCTTTTTGGAATGGCTGAAGATTTAGGACTCGTTGTTGTCCAGTCCGTTCCAGCCGTCTTCCGGGCGGTCGAACCATACGTGTACCTGGCTGGTGCCGACAGAGTTTTCATATTCGCTGAATTGACGCCCTTTTGCCCGACAGTTGCGCGCGCCCAGTGCGCCCACCATCATCAGGTAATGGCCAAAGCCGCCTTCAGGTCTGTGCCTGTAATAGTCCCCCATGGTGTCGATGACTGCGGCGTGGTTGCCTTCCTTGAACCAGGCCAGGCGTTCATAGTCTGCCTCGCGGGCTTCTGCGGAGAAGACAAACTCAGGGTTTGCGGCTTCATATTTGCCGATGCTGATGTCCCGGAAGGGGCGGAACGTATGACTCATGGAACCGCTGGCCAAAAGGACGACCCTGCGGTCCGATTTTTCGATGGCGCAGCGGATGCCTTCGCCAACCGACAGATAGTCATTGGCGTCCGCAGACATGCACACGCCGACACTGAGCCACGCTTCATCCTTCTTCAGGTGATGGGCCACATTGACGGTACCATAGTTGATGGGCAGGTAAGGGTCGTCGATTGCGGTGCAGCGGGTGCCGACGCCGTTTACTTCCCGTTCAATCAGCAGGGCAAGCTCAGGGTCGCCCTTCAGGTCGTAAGGAACCTGGCTCATGCCCCTCGGCAGTTCCTCCGATGTGAACTTGCCGGTGCGGCGTTCATGGGAGGTAACAATAAATTCGATCAGCGTTGCCCAGTGCGTGTCAAAGACGATCACAGCGTCTGGCTTCAATACGTCCAGCACCTCTTTCCTGATCCGCTCCAGCCCCTTGATAAGGGTGGTGTCTTTGCCATCATAGATTTCCAGACGATCTTCGTCCGGTGTCATGATGGTTGGTACATGCGAGACGAGCCCTGCACCCACGATTTCGCCCATGGCGACCTCCTAAATGATTAAATTCTTCTCTCTAACAATACTCATTTCCCGGGACTTCGGTACCAGGGGGGCTTACAATGTCCACATCTGCCAAGATGCTCCGCCTGCCAGCAGATAGTCTGATGGAAATTGGAATGGTCGGTGACCTATCCCCATAAAGACAAGGAATGGGCAATGAGCAACGCTTGGCAATATCCGTTTTCGCAATCCGAAGATTCAAACGTCGATCTATCATCACTTGATGCCTTCAATCAGGGCGCACCCTACAAAACCTTCGAGCGCATGCGCGGCGAAGGCGGTGTAACCTGGACTGAAGAGACCGGCGGGCGCGGTTTCTGGTCGGTCACCAGCCATGAGCATATCATGAAACTGAACCGCCAGCCTGATCTCCTCAGCTCCGCAAAGGGTATCCGGATCGAGGACCAGTCCGAGGAAGAGTATGAAGCACGCAAAACCTTCCAGGAAACGGATGCCCCGCAGCACACCTACTTCCGGATGCTGGTGAACAAAGCCTTCTCCCGCAATTCGGTGGCCCAGTTTGAAGACCAGATCCGGGAAATCACGGGCAGCCTTATCGATAAAGCGCTTGAAAAAGGTGAGTTCGATGCCACTGAAATGATCGCTCGCCAGTTGCCCATGCGTATGTTGGGGCAGATTATCGGCGTGCCGGAGGAAGACCTTGGGTGGCTCGTGGAAAAGGGCGATGCCCTGATCTCAAACTCCGACCCTGATTATACCGATTTCGTCGTCGACAAGGTCGATACTGAAGAATACCGGCTGTTGCCGTTCCGGTCGCCCGCGGCTGTTGAGCTGTTTGATTATGCCAATGATCTTCTGAACCGCATGGAAGCGGGCGAGAGCTTCGGTGTGCTGAACCTCGTACTTGGTGAAACCAAGGGCGGCACCAAGATGACTCATGATGAATTCCGCAATTTCTTCTGTCTTCTGGTGGCGGCGGGAAATGACACAACGCGCTACAGTATCGCGGCCTCCATCCACGCCCTGGCGAACCAGCCGCATCTTTTCCAGCAGATCAAGGACAACCTCGACAATGAAGAGTTCATGATTTCCGCAGCCGATGAGATGATCCGCTGGGCGTCGCCGACCACGCACTTCCGCCGGACGGCCACCAAGGATTTCGAATATGAAGGCAAGCAGATCAAGGAAGGCGACAAGATCGTCCTTTGGTTTGCGTCTGGCAACCGCGACCCAGAGGCTTTTGATGAACCCTTCACGCTTAATCTTGAGCGCAAGCCGAACCGCTTTGTGTCGTTCGGGCAGGGCGGCCCGCACGTGTGCCTTGGTATGTGGCTGGCGAAGCTTGAGGTGCGGATCGTTCTTGAGGAACTGGCGCGCCGGGTTGCGACCATCGAGCAAACCAAGAACCACGACTATCTGCGGTCAAACTTTATTCTGGGCCTGAAGCGCCTGCCTGTTCGCATGACTGCCGTCTAAATCAAAAAGGGGTTCAACATGAATACGCCTGATGCCATGAGCCGTGTAAGGGTTCTGTTTTCAGACCAACTGAACCTGGCGCGCGGTAAATATTTGCCAAGTGCTTTTGCTGAAGGCGGGCATGCCCGCTTCTGCGCTGGTGCCTATGCCGTGACTTATTCGCGTGATCTGATCGCAGCACCTGGGGCAGGCGTTGAAGGGGGGCTGCCGGATATTGAAGGCGTCTTTGATCCGAAGTCGCTGCGCGATGGGTGGGAGCCCAACACGAAGATTGCCTTGGCGGACATCCGTGACGCAAACGGCCCGAGCGGGCTTTGTGGTCGCACCGCGCTCAAGAATGTCATTGCCAAGTGGCAGGCGCGTGGCTTGACGCCCATGATCGGCCTTGAAGGTGAAGCCTTTATCTTCCAGCGCGGTGAAGACGGTGGCTGGGTTCCGTATGACACGCCGGGCGCCTTTGTTTATGGCACCGGCCCCTTCACAGACCCGGCCGGTTTGACGGATGAGGTCTGGGCGGTGGCACAGTCCATCGGCCTGAATGTGGAATCCTTCAATGCCGAATATGACAGCCCGCAGTTCGAGATGACGCTCGGGTACACCGATGCGCTTGCGGCGTGCGACAACTTCTTCCTGTTCCGAACCATGGCGCGGGAGCTGATGTACAAGAAGGGCTACCTCTTGAGTTTCCTGCCCAAGCCGATACCAGGCCTTGCGGGCAGCGGCCTGCATGTCAACATCAGCTTCCTCAATGAGAAGGGCGAAAATGCTTTCGCGGGCGGCACAGACAAGGACAACTTGTCTGATCTGGTGAAGGGCTGTATTGCCGGCCTCATACACCATCATGAGAGCATGTGTGGTATTCTGGCGCCGATTGTGAATTCCTATGAGCGCCTGACCCCCGCAAGCTTGAGCGGCTATTGGGCGAACTGGGGCTATGACCACAGGGGTGTCGCGGTGCGTGTGTCAGCCGAAACGGGCAAGGCCGCTCGCATCGAACACCGGGTGGGCGACTGTGCGGCAAGCCCGTATTTTGCGGTGGCGGCGGTCCTGAACGCAGCTCTTCTCGGGGTTGAAAAAGGGTATGACCTGCCGCCTGCCGAAACCGGTGATGGGCTTGAGAGCGTCAACACGGAGCGCCATGTGCCGACAAACCTGACCGACGCCCTTGATGCGCTCAAGAATGATACGACCCTCACAGCTGCTATCAGCCAGCTGATGATCGACAACTATATTGCGATCAAGGAAGCGGAAGTGAAGGAACTGGACGGCAAGGATGCCGCGGGCCAGTTCGATTATTACGGCCACTATATCTAGGCGACGAGGAACCATACGATGAGAGACAGATTTACCGTTGGCCATGTATCCGTATCGCCCGATCATTATATCGGCGGGGAACGCGTGTCGTCGCCCACGACCTTTGAGACGCGAAGCCCGATGGACTGGTCGATGCTGCTTGGCAACATCTCACGCGGGGACGCGGACACCGCTGAGCAGGCCGTGGCGGCGGCCGAGGCGGCATTCCCTGCCTGGGCAGCACTTTCGCCCAAGGAACGCGCCGCCTATATGCACCGGCTGGCGGACCTGATTGACGAGCATAAGAAAGACATCGCGACGGTCGAATGCCTTGATATGGCCATGCTGCAGGAAAGCCTTGAACTGCGGCTCGTTCCGCGTGGCGCCTTGAATTTCCGAAACTATGCAGACCTGGCGGTTGAGCACGAAGAACGTGTTTGGGATAGCAAGGGAACCCACAACAGGGTGATCCGGATGCCTGCAGGACCGGCCGTGATCATCACGCCGTGGAATGCGCCTTTCATGCTGTCGACCTGGAAGTGTGCGCCAGCGCTTGCAGCCGGTAACACGGTGATCCTGAAGCCTGCCGAATGGTCGCCCCTGTCGGCCAGCGTTCTCGCTGACCTGATCGATAAGGCCGGGTTCCCGCCCGGCGTGTTCAACATCGTTCAGGGATTGGGGAGCGAACTGGGCAACCATCTGGTCAACGACCCTCGAGTGAAGCGGATTTCCTTCACCGGTTCGGTGCCGACCGCCCGTGTGATTGGTAGGGCAGCGGCGGAAAACATCGTGCCCTTTACTGCTGAGCTTGGCGGGAAATCCTGCCTTCTGGTGTTCGCGGATGCGGATATCGATGCAGCGGCGAAGAGAGCAGCGGGCCAGTTTGACGATAGCGGGCAGGTCTGCATGGCGGGCACGCGCATCATCGTGGAAGAAAGCGTGGCGGCGGAGTTCGAAGCCCTGTTCCACAAATATGCCGACCAGCACGTGATGGGCGACAGCCGCGATGCGGACACCACAATGTCGGCGATGATCCACCCTGTGCATGTGGACCGTGTGCTGGGCTTTATCGACCGCGCACGCGCCAATGGCGATGATATCGTCCGTGGCGGCAAGCTCTACAAGGAAGGCGGCCTGTGGGTCGAGCCCACGTTGATCAAGCCGAAAAGCAACCAGTCTGAGGTCGTTCAAAGCGAGATCTTTGGTCCCGTCCTCACGTTCCAGACGTTCAAAACCGAAGAAGAGGGCGTGGCGCTGGCGAACTCCACCGTCTACGGCCTTTCAGGCATTATCTACACCGGCTCGCGCGAGCGTGCCGAGCGCGTTGGCCGTGCGGTCCGGGGCGGTACCGTGTGGGTGAACACCTTCCTGGTGCGTGATCTGACGGCGCCCTTCGGCGGCATTGGCCAGAGCGGCCTTGGGCGCGAAGGCGGGCATTATGCGCTTGAATTCCATTCGGATCTCAAGACGCTGCAGATCCTGGAAGGGTCTACAAGCTAGTTTCGGGCTTTCACTTCCTCCCCTTCCTAGCGGCCCGAAATGATTGGGCGGAGCGCCAAACATGGCTCTCCGCCCATTTGCTTTTTCACTGGAAGATGTTGAGCTTTAGAGGGTGCGGCGTGCCCAGCCAGAAACAGCCGTCCGTATGGTCGGCCAGGTCATCGCCGGTTACCGAATGGATGAGGACGGACAGACCCTGCCGGTGATGGTCCAGCCAGGGAAGGACTGTTTCAAGTTTGGGGAGGGGAATGATCAGTTGGCAGCTGGGCTTTGAATGCGGGCCGACTGGCTTTTGATGAACCCGCCCCATCTGAAGCGAAAACTTTTCGGCTGCCCTGCGGCAAACGTTTGTGGCAACGTGCGTCATGCCCACATCAAAATAGACATGGGCATGACAGATGCTGGGGTTAGTTATCACCGAAAGTCAGGCAGTGTCTTGCGGGAAAGAGTGGTGCCGGCCTTCCAGGAAACGCCCACTTCGTGCCAATAGCCGGCGATCTTCTCAACTATTGGCAGGTCAACCAGTTCCTCGACCGGTGACGGGAAATACGTCAAGTCGAAATCGCCCATGAAGCAACGCCCCATCTCGCCGTCAAAGCCGGACATGGTCACCACTTCGGAAAGGCTGTCGGTGCCATTGGTCTCAATCGCCGGATACCAGCGATTGTGCGCCATCGGCAGGCCATTGACGAAGCCTGGCTTTTCGGCTTCTTCCGTAATGGTGAAGACACCTTCCGCCAGCCGCCGGTCATAAGCCGCCAGCGTTACGCCGAATTTGCCACCAGCTTCAAGGCGCGGGCCTGCTTTGCCAAGGGTAACCGGGCGGCTCATGTGAATGGAGCCCAGCTTCTTGGGGTAGCCCTGGTGCTGGCCGCGCAGGATGGCAAAGTCCTTATCAACCCAGATAAAGGCGCAGCGGGAATAATGCTTGCCCTTGTACTTGCACCGGATCACGATGAACATTTCCTTGTATTGGCACCGCACGGGGTCAAGGATTTCATTGAAATCGTCTGAGCAACTTTGCCAGTCTGCCCAGATGGCAGCAACAGCGCCCGGATCGTCGTCGGCTAGCTCGAACCCTTCCGGCAGAAGGGCTGCAACAGCTTCCGGGTGTGTGCGATATTCCAGGGTGATCAACTCACCGGAATAGTGCCATGGCACCGGGGGCAGGATCGCCGATTTGCCGGACTGTGTCCGGGGATAGTAAAAACCAGTCATGTGCATTCCCTTGTATTTGGAACTGAAACTTCGACTGCAACTATCCCTGAACTTCCGGGGGCTGGCTACTGGGGGGACTGTTTTTGTCCTCATTAGCCAAGAAAGTGGGAACAGGATCGACTTAAGGTAAGCTTGAATTTTTATCTCTGTCCCGACCAAGGTGAAGAAAATGACAACTGAGTATCGCAAAATTCTGCTGGACGGTTACCCGATTCTGACAACGCGTGACGGCGACTGGCTGGTGGCCAAGGATGGCAGGAAAGTGCATGTGGACGAGGCCGTTCATCTGCCGCCTGTTGCCCCCAGCAAGATTATCTGTGTGCACCTGAATTACCATAGCCGGGTAGATGAGTTCATGACCAAGCTTGGCAGCTCGCCAACCTATTTCCACAAGCCGCTGACGGCCCTCAATACCCACAAGGGCGACATCGTGCGGCCGAAGCGTTGCAAATACCTGAACTATGAAGGTGAGATCGCTATTGTCATTGGCAAGCACTGCAAGAATATCTCGCCCGATGAAGCCGGTGACTATATCGCGGGCTATACCGTCGCGAACGACTATGGCCTTCATGACTTCCGCGATACGGATGCCGGCTCCATGCTGCGGGTCAAAGGCTCTGACACGCTTTGCCCCTTGGGCCCCGGCCTTGTGGAAGGGTGGGATTTCAAGAACAAGGTGATCCGTACCATCGTGAACGGCAAGGTGGTTCAGGAAGACAATACCGACAACATGGAATGGGACATGCACTATCTGGTGGCCGATATCGCGCGTACCATTACGCTGGAACCGGGCGATGTCCTCTTGTCCGGCACGCCCGCGAACAGCCGCCCGGTCCAGCCCGGTGATGTGGTTGAAGTGGAAGTCGAAGGCCTTGGCAAGCTGACGAACCGCATTGTTGAAGGCCCGGCGCCAATCCGCGATGATGTTGGCGCCCAGCCAACGGAATCGGAAGAGGTGATTTCCACAGCCATGGGTGGCGACTGGGAGCACCGCGGCAAGCGCGCAGCTGGTGGCCAGGGCGCCAAATTCTACAAATCCAAGCTGGAGGATTGACCCAATGCAGCTGCCTGACGCCACCCGCTTCTATGTTGATGGTGCCTGGTACCAGCCCGGGGGGTGTGAAACCCACGCGGTGATCAACCCCGCCACCGAGGAATCGGTGGCGGAGATTGCATTCGGCACAGCAGCGGATGTGGACCGGGCAGTCGCGGCCGCCAAAGCCGCGTTCCCGGCTTTCGCGCGCACAAGTGTGGCAGAACGCCGGGAGCTGCTTGAGGCCATCAACGCCAAGCTGATCGAGCGCAATGATGAGATCGCTTACGGCATATCGCAGGCGATGGGTGCGCCGATGGCCTTGGCCAAGGGCGCGCAGGCGCCTTCCGGGCCCCAGCATTTCGGTCAGGTCATCAGGGAGCTGGATAGCTTCGCTTTTTCAGAAAAGCTTGGTACCACGACGGTCAGGCATGAGCCTATTGGGGTTTGTGCCCTGATCACGCCTTGGAACTGGCCGCTTAACCAGATCGCGACCAAGGTGGCACCGGCGTTGGCCGCCGGCTGCACCATGGTGCTGAAACCTAGCGAGCTCGCGCCGTTTGACGCGGTGATCCTTGCCGAAGTCATGCATGAAGTTGGTGTGCCGAAGGGCGTGTTCAACCTGGTGCATGGGGATGGTGTCGGGGTTGGTGCCCCGCTCACCAGCCACCGGGACGTGGATATGGTTTCCTTCACGGGCTCTACCCGCGCGGGCGTCGCCATTTCCCAGGCAGCAGCACCTTCCATCAAGCGGGTGTCGCTGGAACTGGGCGGCAAGTCCGCGGCCATCATCTTGCCCAGCGCAGACCTTGAAACGGCCGTTACCAAATGCGTTCAGGGCGTGATGGACAACAGCGGCCAGTCCTGCAACGCCAGAACCCGCATTCTCGTTCCCAATGACCGATATGAAGAAGCGGTGACGATTGCGGTGAAAGCTGCAGAGGCGCTGAAGGTGGGCAACCCCGATGAGGATGTCGACCTTGGACCCGTCGCCAACAAAACCCAGTATGGCCGGGTTGTCAGCATGATCGAAGCGGGCATCAGGGAAGGGGCTACATGCCTCACGGGCGGCCCTGACCGCCCGGCAGGGCTTGACCGGGGCTATTTCGTAGCTCCAACCCTGTTTGGTGATGTGCGCCGGGATATGACAATCTTCCGCGAAGAAATCTTCGGGCCTGTTGCTGCCTTGATGGGCTACGACAGTAAGGAAGAGGCGATCGAGATTGCCAACGATTCAGATTATGGCCTCTCTGGTGCCGTATGGGCGGAAAACCGGGAAGAGGCTGTCGCTGTCGCGAATGAACTGAGGTCCGGTATGGTCCACATCAATGGTGCAGGGCTTGATAGCGCCGCACCGTTCGGTGGCTACAAGATGTCCGGCAATGGGCGGGAATGGGGCCGATACGGCCTTGAAGAATTCCTGGAACTCAAATCCGTTTACGGTGCCAGCGCATAGGCTGGCACCGATCCCATTTTCCTACGCTTCTGCTGATGTGTGATGGACGCGCAGAACTTTCTGGTGCGCCATGATGGGGATGATCAGAAGCACATACCCGACAATAAAGAACAGCACGCTCGCAAGCTCGACTGCGAAAAAGTTGCCATCGCCGACTACACGCGATGCGATATAGGGGCCGATGGCAAGCCCGCCCATCTGGATCGCCAGCGCAAAACTCATCACGCGTCCGCGCACGTCGAAATCAGCAATGGCGGCCAGAATGAAGGGAAGCACCTTGTTCCAGGCCAGGTTAAAGCCGCAGACGGCCACCAGGTAAGTCACGAAGGTAACGCCAGGCATCAGGAGCGCGATAAAGGCCGCCCCACCCAGCACGCCCAGGGTGATCGGCCCAAAGCGGCCAAACACCTTGGCGGAAATAACAACGGCGAGGATGGCACCCACTACGCCAAATACCTGCGAGATGAACATGGCATTGGCCACGGCCTGTTCTTCAAGGCCGCCAGAAAGCCCGATCAGGAACAGATAGGCCCAGGCGATACCCTGGCTGATATTGTAGGCCAGAAAACCCAATAGCGTGGGAAGCAAAAGCTTCCAGCGCATGGGCCCGCTTGGTACTTCAATTTCCTCTGCCTTCTTGGGGCCTGACGGCATGAAGGGCAGGGCGAACAGGGCCATCAGGGCTGCAACGCCGAACGCGATGAACAAGCCGTTGATGCCGATACTGTCCAATAGGTACGGCATGAACAAGAGGCCTAGTGCACCATAGGACAAAAGCACGGTCAGATAGATGCCCAGGTTCCTGTCTGTTCTTGTCGTCAGGCCAATGGCAGAGAAACTGAGCGAAATCAGCCCTCCGTGCCCGAACCCAGCGACGAACCGCGCTTGTGACAGCTGTTCCATCCCGTCCGCATTGGCGGAAAAATAGTTCCCCACTACAGCGATCAGGGCAAAAAGCGCGAGGCTCGTACGCCAGTTCACCCGAAGGCTGGCAATCGCGAGTACAATGGTGGCGCTCGCAACACCAAACATTTCCATGGCCGCCAGTTGTCCCGCAGCCTCTTCGCTCAGGCCAAGCACTTCAACGAAACCGCCAACCAGCCCCGGCTGGATAATGAAGGAGATGTTGGCGGATATGCTGAGGAGGACCGCAGCTGTAATAGACGATGTGCGATCAGGATCGAAATCCGATCTGGCTCGAAAAAGGGACATTCGCGGGCTCCGGTTGTTTTACGTTTCCAAACGTCGTCGATACTGGCCCGGAGATCATGGCATTTCCGGTCAATTTTCGCCTTAGGGCGTTGATCGTACCAGTTTGGCCGCGTCTGCAAAGTCATCAGATGGCTGGTGCAGCTAGTCTGCGGCGAAGACATTCTCAAGATACAGGGGCTGGCATGACCGGAGAATTGCAGATTATCACGGAGTCTGAAGTGGTGGAGGCGCTGCTGCAGGAGCTTGCTCCTGTAATCGGCGACGACCTTCCGGGTTACCGAAATCATATCTACCGCGTGCTGACCTATAGCCTCCATTTTCTGCAAGGGGATGAAACCCACAAGAAGGCCGTTGAGGTTACCCTTGTGTATCATGATATTGGCCTCTGGACTGACAATGCGCTGGCGTATCTTGAGCCTTCAGAACAGGCGGCGCTGGCAGCCAATGCAGAACACGGCTGGGGTCTTGATGAGGGGCTTTTGCGGGCCATCATCCATTGGCACCACAAGATATCCGCCTACAAGGGGCCGAATGCTGACGTGGTGAATGCCGTCAGGAAGGCGGACTGGGTGGATGCCACCAAGGGCAAGGTCAGGCATGGCCTCAAGCCTGCGCAGGTTGCGCGGGTCAATGAGGCGTTACCCGCCCTGGGTTTCTATGACACATTGGACCGTCTTGCCACCGACCTGGCCGGAGGGTCAAAAATACGCGGGCTTTTGACCGTTCTTCTGAAAGTATATAAATTCTAGACCACAGGTGCACCGCTACGGGCAAAGGAAGGCTGGTTATGACCACGGATATCAGACCTAGACGCTATCTTAAGACCTTTTTCGGCCTTGCCCTGGCACTGGCACCTCTGGCGGCCAGTCAGCTAGGTTGGGCACAGTCTGCGGTCGTGGATCCTGACATGTATGAAGCCCGCCAGGCGGTGAAGGCCGATACGGTGTTCCTGAATGGCGAGATCAAGACAGCAACCGGCTGGACGTCGGCGCTCGCCGTTCGGGAAGGCGTTATTGTCGCTCTGGGTCAGGATGTGGATGCCTTCACCGGGCCGGATACGCAAGTGATCGACCTTGCGGGCAAAACGATGCTGCCCGGCCTTTACGACATGCATGTGCACGCCCAGTTCGCCGGCATGGAGAAACTGTTTTCCTGTTCGTTGCCATCTTCGGCGGGCCTTGGGGCCGTGACGGAAATTGTGCGGAACTGTGTGGCGCGGTCAAATGCTGGCGACTGGATCGAAGGCGGAAACTGGGTCGCGGGCGCTTTTGCGCAGGGCGAGATGCACCGCAAATATCTTGATGACGTGTCGCCTGACAATCCGGTTGTCCTGAATGACGAGGCGCACCACAGCATCTGGGTCAACTCGGCCGCCCTGAAACAGGCAGGTATTGGCCGCGATACGCCGGAAGTTTCGGGCGGTGTGATCGAACGCGATGAAAACGGCGAGCCGACAGGTGTATTTCGTGAAACTGCGGTTGACCTGGTGATCCGCCATATGCCGCCGCCAAGTCTTGAAGCCAAGCGGCAGGCTATTGAATACGCAAGCCAGACCATGCTTTCGTACGGCATCACGTCTTTCACCAACGCGTCCACACGCTACGGCGATATCCAGGCCCTGTCTGACCTTGCAGCATCGGGCGCCATCAAGCAGCGCGTGCGCGGCTGTATCGTCTGGAACCCTGCGCCCGAATTTTCCCGCACGGCAACCGAAGCCTTGATCCGTGACCGCTTCCACTATGCCAAAGGCCGGTTGAAGCTGGACTGCGTGAAAATGTTCCTCGACGGTGTGCCAACGGAAAGCCACACAGGCGCGATGCTGGAGCCCTATGTGCGCGCAAGCCACGACGAAGCGGCAACAAAAGGCATCCTTTTTGTGCCGTCAGACATGCTCCGGGATGTTGTAACTCGCTTTGACCGGGAGGGACTGCATGTCAAATTCCATGCAACGGGGGACGCAGCCGTGCGGGCCGCCATAGAGGTGGTGGCGCACGCTCGACAGGAAAATGGCGATGGCGGTCCCGCCCATACGGTGGCGCACGCCAGTTTCGTGGCACCAGAAGATTTCGCAAAAGCCAAACAGGCGGGCGTGACGTGGGAGTTTTCTCCCTACATCTGGTACCCGACACCCATCACAGCTGATGTCGCCAAGGCGGTTGGCTGGGGCCGGATGGATCGCTTTGTTCCCATTCGCGACGCGCTGATGAGCGGCGCCAACGTGATCGCTGGATCGGACTGGTCCGTGGTGCCGTCCGTTAACCCTTGGCTGGCGATTGAGACGATGGTGACCAGGCGCACACCGGGCACAGGAGAACCGCTGAACACAGGGCAGGCCATTAGCATCGAAGAGGCCATGAAGATCATGACCCAAAATGGCGCTCGGGCGATGGGTGATGCCGATGAGGTTGGCATCCTCGACCTTGGGATGAAGGCCGACATGATCCTGGTGGGCCAGAACCCCTATAAAGTGCAGAGCAACCGCATCCATGAAACCACTACGCTGCAGGTCTATATCGATGGAAGCAAGGTTTTTGAGCGCAATGATTAGTTTTGTTGGTACTCGGTTTATAGCGAAAAGCCGACATCACACGTCTTCTTTGGGTCAGAAAGTGACTATTCTTACGACAAGATAATGTGGCTTCCTCACGTCCGCTTCTGGCCGATAGCCGACATTCAACCCGTTGTCATGGACTGGCTGCTTTTCCACCCTTGCGGTTTCGTGCCTTTATTCTACATCAATCGAAAAATTTCATAGGTAATGAAACATCTTAGTCATAGGGCGCAGCTTTTCATGGTGCTTCGCCTGAACTCGGTCTACAATAGGCAGGCAAAATTGAGCTTGTTTTGGCGCACGCTTGGCAGTATCCCTGCGGTCTTCCTAATGCGATGAGCTGGTTAAGGCGGTTAGCTGGCAGTTTTGCGCTTAAAACCCGTTTCCGAAAGAAAACAATGACAGAATTTGATGGTGTCGTTCCGGCGCTTGGCCAGGCGTTAACAAAACGCGGCTATACTTCTCTCACACCCGTGCAGAAAGAAATGCTGGCCCCGGGCCTTGTTGGCGCTGACGCACTCGTTTCTGCCCAAACCGGGTCCGGCAAAACAGTTGCTTTCGGCCTTGCCCTTGCGCCCGATATTCTCGAGGGCGCTGAAAAGCTTACCCAGGCGCACGCGCCGCTGGCGCTGGTGATCGCGCCCACGCGTGAGCTTGCCCTTCAGGTGAAGCGCGAGCTTGAATGGCTCTATGAAACCGCTGGGGCGACCATCGCCACCTGTGTCGGCGGGATGGACATGCGCACGGAGCGCCGCAGCCTGGACCGGGGCGCGCACATTGTGGTTGGCACACCCGGCCGGTTGCGCGACCATATTGAACGGGGCTCGCTTGATATGACAGCGNCAACCAGCCAGGGGCTTCCCGCTCCCAAGAGTTACATAAGCTTTATTCCGCAGCCTGCATCAGGCCTTCAGGGTGATGAAATTGCTTCATGATCTTGTCCCGCTTCGCAGGATGGATATAGGCTTTTGTCATGTCATAGCCATGCTGTTCGGCCACGCGCTTGTCCATAATAGTGAACCAGATGGGCGGGTTCCAGGCGGCCATGAACATGGTGAAATAGCCTGCCGGCAGCTGCGGTGCGGTATCAAAATGCCTCAGGCACTGGTACGGGCGCTCCGCATGCGCATGGTGGTCTGAATGCCGCTGCAGGTGATACAGCATCACGTTCGACACGATATGATTGGCGTTCCAGCTGTGATGTGGTTGAACGCGCTCGTATTTTCCGTCGTCGCGCTTGGGGCGCATCAATCCGTAATGCTCAATATAGTTGGCGGATGACAGCATCAGGTTCGACAGAAGTGCACCGATGAGCAGGTACGGCAGCACAACCCAGCCAAGCCACAGAACAAACGCCGCATACATGCCGATGGTGATCAGCGTGTTCAAAAACACTTCGTTTTCAAGGCGGAAAGCAGACTTGCCCTTGCGGCCAAGACGCGTTTTCTCGATGTTCCAGGCGCGCTTGAAGCCGCCAGGAAGTTCATGCAAAACAAAGGCATAGAAGCTTTCGCCCATCATGGCGGTGGCGCTGTCCTCAGGGGTGGCAACCTGCACATGGTGGCCCAGGTTATGCTCGATCCGGAAGTGTCCCATGCCGCAAAGGCACAGAAGGAAACGCGCCACATTGATGGAGGTTTTATCCCGCCGATGGCCCACTTCATGGGCGGTGTTCAGGGCGCCCGCGCCCATCAGCCCGTTGGCGATGGTGACAGCGATATAGGCGGTGATGGTGAGATCCATGTTGGCCACATACCAGGCGCCGACAACCCACACCAGATAGGCGGCCGGGAGGGCGGCGAAGGCCGACCAGCGATAAAACGGGTCATCGCGCAGGCGCGGGATGGCCTCCCGCGGTGGGTTGGATGTGTCTTCCCCGAACGCGATTTCAATAATCGGAATAAGGACATAGAAGAAAACAGGCGACAGCCACAGCACCGCTTCATGGCCCGATTTGGCATAAAGATACCAACTGATAAGCGGTATGGCGGTCAAAAGCACCGGCAGCGGCCACAGATATCTTTTGGTGTCGCGCCACTCGGCGGCGGCAGTTTCAGCAGTCATGGATTTCCCTCCTCGCATCACAATTTGGCCGACTCTCTCATTTATTGATAATATTGTCAATAGTGGCGGTGCGGTTAGCAAAAAGGGCACAAAAGGGGCACACTCATAGGGCCCATTTGGGTACGGTTTTCTGCGGTTCCGGCGTGGGCACACCGGAAGTGCCCTGTGCCCACACGTCCTGCAGGTGTGCCCTTTTTCCCAAGGCCCGCTATTGCCGCTTGATCCAGCCCCCGCCCGCCGGGTAGAAAAGGGAAGGGGTTAAAAGGGCCATGTATGAGTGACCGACAGAAAGATACGCAGAAACGCACCCGGCTGAACCCGGAAGAGCGACGCCGCCAGCTTCTGGACGCGGCGGTGGAGCTGTTTGCCGAACGCGGCATCGGCGAAGCCAAGCACGCGGACATTGCCAAGCGCACGGGTGTTTCGGTTGCCACCACCTTTGTTTATTTCCCGACGCGCGAGGCGCTGATTGACGCGGTGCTGGATGACGTGGCGGAGAAAAACCTGGCGATTTTTGCGGAGGTGGACCCCACAGGGCTTTCGACCGCCGAACTGCTGACCGCGCTGGCGGAGCATGCCACCAGCCGCCTGGATGATGAGCGCGCCTTTGCCCAGGTCTGGCTGAACTGGTCCACCAACTTCGCGCCGCACATCCGCGAAAAATTCCTGGAATGCCAGAATATCGTGCTCGATAACCTCACTGCGATCCTGGATGCCGCCACACCGGGCCGCCAGAAGGGCCGCGGCGCGCGGGACGACGCGCGCATATTGCTGGCCGCAAGCCAGATGCTGACCGTGATGAAGCTGGACGGCATTTCAAAAGAACGCCGCGACCGCTTTACCGAACACACCATCGACGTGGTGCTGGCCTACACGGGCGAGAAATAGGGGGCTACAAGGACGGTTTGCCCGATTTAATCTTTTTGATTTCTTCAACAATATACTGGGCAATTGCGGATGCGGCATCTGAGTATCTTTTCGTCATGCGTGCTGATAAATCGTCCCAAGTCCCTGTGGGATAGAAGAATGTCTGGATTTCTGACAAGATATCTTCCGGTGCCGAGTGCATTGCGTCCAGCCAGTGGTTAAAGGTGTTCGCGGCATTCTTCAAGTCAATGTCGCCCGAAAAATCGCGAGTGATGTCCTTTGCTTCTTCAAGTAAGCCCACTAGGCCCGCGAATTTGCTGTTTTGAGTGGCTTCAAATTGCGTAATCCACTCTTTTTCGTAAGCTTCTTTTGTTAGCAGGAGGGTGTTTCTGTTGACGAGGTATCGGTCCACACCTGTTTCGTCTTCAATAATGTATCCCAACGCTTCCCATATTCGAAGTCCATCTGAGCGTGCACCGCGTTTAACGAGATAATCATAGTTCATGTCGGCTACTGTCGAAGAAAACTCACCGATTGAGCCGCGATATCTTTGGGGCAAGAGATAGACAAATCCAGCACTGCCTATAGCGAGAAATACCCAGAAAAGGGCATTGGCGTCTCTAAGAATGCACCAAACACCAGCCCCCAGCCATGTGATGAGAAGCAGCAGGCAGCCCGGCCCGGAAAGCTCTAGCGACGGCGCATATAGCTTGTATTGGTTCAGCAGAACCTTGCGAAGTTTGGGGTGACAGCGATGAGGCAGGTCTGAAAACTTTGTTTGCGGCGTAACCTTTATGGTTGGTGCCAACTCTTTGAGAATGCGGCGAACTATGTAGAACGCCATCTGTCCGGCGCATTTGGAGTGATAGGCGGTACTTTTCCCAACCTCTTTTCTCAGCGTGGTGTAGATGTCGCCAACCGTGTGCCATTGCGCAGTGTCAGCGTCTGCAAATGTTGTCTGAAAAGAGGCTTCTATTTTTTCGATCAATTCAACGTCATCGCCATCCCCGGCCAAATTCAGGGAAGAGGGATGTGTGTCACGAACAAATTGAAGGCGTGGTGTCATTGCGACACGTTAGCAATTTGCGGGCACTGCACAACATTTTTGTTTGTCTTACAAGGATGAGAAGTAGGGCAAATCCTCCGTCATGCTGAACTTGTTTGGCGTGCCGCCAGCTTCGCAAACAGCATCCACACAATGCTTGGCGCAGCTACGCTTAGGAAAGGCTTGTGCAATGGACCCTGAACCAAGTTCAGGGTGACGGACTATACATAGTGCGCGCCTTTTCTGGGGCTCCGCCGGGCACAGGAAATGGGATTATTTTGACACTGCCTGAACTCAGTCTACAATGGGCAGGCTAAATTGAGCTTGTCTCGGCGCACGCTTCGCAGTATCCGTGCGGTCTTCTTAATGCGATTAGCTGGCAGTTTTGCGGCTAAACCCCGTTTCCGAAAGTATACAATGACAGAATTTGATGGTGTCGTTCCGGCGCTCGGCCAAGCGTTAACAAAACGCGGCTATACTTCTCTCACACCCGTGCAGAAAGAAATGCTGGCCCCGGGCCTTGTTGGCGCTGACGCTCTCGTTTCTGCACAAACGGGGTCTGGCAAAACAGTTGCTTTCGGCCTTGCCCTTGCGCCCGATATTCTTGAGGGGGCTGAAAAGCTCACCCAGGCACACGCGCCACTGGCGCTCGTGATCGCGCCCACGCGTGAGCTTGCCCTTCAAGTGAAGCGCGAGCTTGAATGGCTCTATGAACTGGCTGGGGCAACCATTGCCACCTGTGTTGGCGGGATGGATATGCGCACGGAGCGCCGCAGTCTGGACCGGGGCGCGCACATTGTGGTTGGCACACCCGGCCGGTTGCGCGACCATATTGAACGGGGCTCGCTTGATATGACAGCGCTGCGTGCTGTTGTTCTTGATGAAGCTGACGAAATGCTTGATNGCTGCGGGCCGTTGTTCTTGATGAAGCTGACGAAATGCTTGATCTCGGTTTTCGGGATGATCTGGAATATATGCTGGATACAGCGCCGGATCACCGCCGGACGCTTTTGTTCTCTGCGACCGTGCCGAAATCGATTATGGGGCTTGCCAAACGCTATCAGCGCGATGCCATCCGCATTGAAACCAAAAGCGATACGAAGCAGCATCAGGACATCGAATATCGCGCCCTGATGCTGGCACCGAATGACAAAGAAAACGGCATCATCAATGTGATCCGCTATTTCGAAGCGCCGAACACCATCATCTTTTGCAGCACGCGGGCTGAAGTGAACCATATGACGAGCCGCCTTAATAACCGTGGTTTCTCAGTGGTGGCCTTGTCGGGTGAGCTGAGCCAGAACGAACGCAGCCACGCCCTGCAGGCGATGCGGGATGGGCGCGCGCGCGTCTGTGTTGCCACTGATGTTGCTGCCCGCGGGATTGACCTGCCAGGACTTGAGCTGGTGATCCATGCGGATATCCCGAAGAACAAGGAAATTTTGCTCCACCGAAGCGGGCGTACGGGCCGGGCCGGGCGAAAAGGTGTCTGTATCCTGATGGTCCCCTATCCAGCACGCAGGCGCACAGAACGGCTGCTCAGCAACGCCCAGATTGATGCGGCGTGGGCCAAGCCGCCAACGATGGAGGAAATCGCCGCCCGCGACCGCGAGCGTTTCCTGAATGATCCCGTGCTGACTGAAGCTGTGACCGATGAGGAACGCCCTCATGTCCAGGAACTTCTTGACCATCATAGCGCGGAACAGATCGCCGCAGCCCTGGTTCGCTTGCAGCAAACAGGCAGGCCAGTGGCGGAAGAGCTGTCGGACACCGGCCCGATAGGTGATTATGGCCGGGACAGGGACAATGCCCGCGACAGATCGAAAGGCAGAGACAGGGGAGAGCGCCCCCAAAAGAACCGTCAGGACTTTAGTGATGGGACGTGGGTGTCTTTGTCGGTTGGGCGCAAGCATAACGCCGAACCACGCTGGATTTTGCCAACCCTTTGTCGTCATGGCCATATCACGAAACAGGAAATTGGGTCGATCCGCATTCATGAAAATGAAACGCATGTCGAGCTCGCGCCCGATATCGTTGACAAGTTTTTTGAGGCCCTTGGCCCCAGCCGCAAACTGGAGAAGACGATCACTGTCGACAAACTCCGCGGTCCTGTGCCTGAAGCCGAAAGCAGCCGCAGCAGAAAACCTGTCCGGGAAAAAAGAGCCTTCGACAAGCGCGGCCCGGCAAGGGCACCTGAAGGCAGGCGTGATGACCGGAAGGAGCGGCGCAGCATGCCGGAGGGGGACGGCAAGGCCCGTTCAAAGCCGAGGTACAGCGAGGACAAGCCCGCTGAGGAAAAGGCGAAAAACGCCACGGCTGCACGGGACACTGAGACAAAAACAAGTGCGGTGAAAAAAGCGGAGAGCAAGCCGAAGGCCAAGAAAGCTAAAGGGGCCAAGAAAAAGCCCAAATGGACTGCGGCGCAGAAACGCGCGCGGGACGAAGCTAAAAAGGCTAATGAAGCTGGTGCAAATGCGAAGTTAAAGCGCAAATAACTCGGCGATAGCGGGTGGCTTTGCGATCGTCCCCTTTGGCTGAAAGCTGCCTGGCCTTAATGTGATAGGCCAGCTTGCCTTTATCGCAGCCGTCCTACATGACCATTAAGGAACACGGTGTGCGCCGGGCCGATATCCGGCGGGCGTGCCACTAGCCGCCATCGCAAAAGGGAGACACCAGCATGAGCACAACGGGTAAGCAACTTTTCACCACGCTTGAAAGCAACGGCACGCTGACCGTGGCGATCGAGGATGTGACCTTCCCTGATCCCACCGGCAATCAGGTGCTGGTAAAAATGGAAGCAGCACCCATCAACCCGTCTGACCTGGCCATCTTGACCAGCGCGGCTGATCTTGAGAATGCCGATTATTCACCCGGCAAATATGTCGCCCAAATGCCTGAGCCCTTCAATACGGGCTCGAAAGCGCGGCACGGCCTCAAGCTGCCCGCGGGGAACGAGGGCGCGGGGACAGTGGTTGCCGCGGGTGACAGCGACATGGCCAAGGCCCTTGTGGGCCAGCGCGTCGCCTGTGTGCCGGGCAATGCCTACAGCCAATATGCAATCGCGGATGCGGGCATGTGCCTTCCGCTTGGCGACCATTCGGCGGAAGACGGCGCGAGCGCTTTTGTGAATCCGATGACGGCCCTTGGCTTTGCTGAAAACGCCAAGATGGACGGCCAGGACGCCATCCTGCACACGGTGGGCGCATCCAACCTGGGCCAGATGCTGACCCGCATCTGTAAGGAAGACGGCCTTGGGCTTGTCAATATCGTGCGCAAGGATGAACAGGTCGAGCTTCTTGAGAAGCTGGGCTCAACCCACGTTGTCAATTCCGCGGCGGACGGTTTCATGGGCAACCTGCGGGCTGCGATTGATGATACGGGCGCTTTCTATGGCTTTGACCCGATCGGTGGTGGGCAGTCGGTCGACACTGCCTTCAAGGCGATGGAACAGGTGGCTGTGGGCAGAATGACAGAATATTCGCGCTATGGCTCCAACCAGCCAAAGCGCATGTTCATTTATGGGCGGCTGGATGTTGGGCCGACAATCCTGTCGCCAAGCTATGGCTTCGGCTGGACGCTGTCTGGCTGGCTGTTGTTCCCGTTCCTCCAGTCGGTGGGCATGGAAACGGTTGGCCGCATGCGCAAGCGCGTGCTTGAAAGCCTGACCACGACATTCGCGAGCAGCTACAAGAAGCGCGTCAATCTGGAAGAAATGCTGACCAAGGAAGCAGTGACGGATTACCGCGCGATGCGAACCGGCGAGAAATATCTGGTAACGCCCTGGTCATAGGCGCAGCCCAGTCACAAACACAAACACAGACACAGACACAAAGAGCGAGAGCGACCATCCCGGTGGTCGCCCCTCAATTGTCTTGGCTATGTGCCGCGTGGCTTGGCGCGGGCGGTGGCCTCAGCGCCTGCCGGGTCATCGGGCCAGAAGTGTCGCGGGTAGCGGCCCTTCATATCTTTGGCGACCGCAGCCCACGAGCCCTGCCAGAAGCCCGGCAGGTCCTGCGTCATTTGTATCGGCCTATGCGCGGGCGACAGCAGGATAAGGAGAAGCGGCACCTTGCCGCCCATGATCGCCGGGTGGGTGGTCAGCCCGAACAGCTCCTGCACGCGCACCTCAATCGCGGGCGCGGTTTCATGGGCGTAATTGATGGGAATGCGCGACCCGGTCGGCGCCTGGAAATGGGACGGCAGCAGCGTATCGATCTGTGACCTCAGCTCCCACGGCAAGAGGGCAGACAGCGTCCCTTCAAGCATATCCGGCGTGATTTTCGAGATGGCGGTGACGCCGGAAAGATAAGGCGCGAGCCAGCTTGCGACGTCCTCCCCAAGGGCCTTGTCGCTCAGGTCCGGCCAGGGCGCGCCAAGCTTCTCATGCAAATAGGTCACCCGCGCCCGCAATGCCTGCTGTCCCTTGCTCCACGGCAAAGCACCGGCACCCAGGTCCTGGATGCCTTGGCACAGGATGTCTGCGGCGGCTTCGGTGTCCTCAACCCGGGCAGTGGCGTCCGCGAGGATTACCTGGCCGATGGCGCGCACGCGGCGCGCGCGCACGCTCCTTGATCCGGCGTCAAACTCAAGCCGCGTTTCCTCCGTGATATGCCCGGCGAAGGTCTCTTCGATTTCCTGGATATCAATCGGTGCGGCTGCGCGGATGCGGCCGTTCGCCGCCTGGCCTGTGATGTCTGTCACCACCAGATACTTGTGCTTCGCCAGCGCGTGCGTCTCAGGCAGGCTTGCGGCGCGGCCATTCACCAGCCTGTAACGGCCTCGCGACCCTGCGGCCTGTGCCAGCCGGTCGGGGTAGGCGTTTGCGAGCATCTGCCCGATGCTCATAGTCTCGCGCGGCCCCTGTCCGCACCCCGCCAGCTTGGCCCAGCGACGGGCGAGCGCCTTGGCGTCCTTGGTCCGCGGGCTACCGTCATTAAGGAAACGGTGCAATCTTTCTTCAAGGTCGATGGCGTCACCACCCAGCCCGTGTTCTGACACCAGCGCCGCCAGTTCTGCCGCCTGTTGCGCATTGCTGCCCGTGCCCGCGCGGTGGATCATATGCGCCAGCCGTGGGTGGAGCGGGAAGGCCGCCAGCGCACGGCCCTCATCGGTGATCTGCCCACTGCCATCGGTGGCATCCAGGCTTGAAAGAAGCGCAGTGGCCTCTGCCCACGCAGGCGCGGGCGGCTGGTCCACAAACTGCATTTGCGCGGGGTCCGTGACACCCCATGACGCTAGGCTCAGCGCCAGCGGCGCCAGATCAGCCGCCAGGATTTCAGGCGTGTCGAAGGCGGGGAGGGCTGCTGTTTGGCCCCTAGCCCACAAGCGGTAGCAGACGCCGTCTTCGGTGCGGCCTGCGCGGCCCTGCCGCTGTGTGGCGGCGGCCTGTGAAATGCGCCTGGTCTCCAGCCGCGTCAGCGCCGTTGCGGGCTCATAGACCGGCACGCGGGCCAGCCCACTGTCGATCACCACGCGGATGCCCTCTATGGTCAAGGATGTCTGCGCAATGGTGGTTGCCAGCACCACTTTGCGCCGGCCTGCGCGCGCGGGCGCGATGGCCCGGTCCTGCTCCTTGGGCGTTAGGCGGCCATAAAGCGGGGCGATGTCTGTAGTGTCCGCCACTTGGCCCATGAGGCGCTCGGCAACCCGGCGGATTTCGGCTTCCCCCGGCAGGAATACAAGGATGGAGCCATGCTCCTCCCGAAGCGCCTTCATTACCGTGGAGACGACATGGTCTTCCATGCGGACATCCGGCCTCATGGGCACATAGCGGGTCTCGACGGGGAAGGCGCGGCCTTCGCTTTCAATCAAGGGCGCATCTGAGAGCAGCTTGGACATGCGCGTAGCATCCAGCGTGGCCGACATGATCAGGATGCGCAGGTCATCCCTTAGGACGGCGCTGTCGAGCGCAAGCGCCAGCCCGAGGTCGCCGTCCAGGCTGCGTTCGTGAAACTCATCGAAAATGACCGCCGCGACGCCAGTAAGCTCCGGGTCATCCAGGATCATGCGGGTGAAAACGCCTTCCGTGACCACTTCAATCTGTGTCCTCGCGCTCACGCGGGTGTCCAGCCGCACCCGGTAGCCCACCGTTTCGCCGACTTCTTCCCCCAGCGTTCGCGCCATAAAGTGCGCGGCGGCCCGCGCCGCGATGCGCCGGGGCTCCAGCATGATGATGCGGCCACCTGCGCGCCAATTCGCACTCAGGAGATGGAGCGGCACACGTGTGGTCTTCCCCGCGCCCGGTGCTGCCACCAGAACGGCAAAGGCACTCTCGCGCAGCGTTTCCTGCAGCTGCGGCAGCACGGCGTCAATGGGAAGCGGGGAGGGTGCCTTGGTCATAGCCCTTACATAAGTGAAACGCCCCATAGTGCAAAGCCCTATTGCGCGACAGAGCAACCACTGAACGGGCGGAGCTCTGCGAACACCCGGATTGTGTGCCTGATGGTGCATGTGTATGGTTGGGGCACAGGGTTCTGGCTTGATGGGGGAGAGCATATGAAAATCACCTGGAAAACAGTTTTGTCCTTGATGCTCTGCGCTTTGGTGGGGGCGGTGTTTGGTGCGATGGTGGCCAGATACGGTGATGATTTTCTGCCGAGCCTGTCGGAAATGGGGCTCAATAAGGCGACGATCATTCCACTGGTGATCATTTCCCTGCTCATTGGATATTTCTTGTCAATCCTCGTTCATGAACTGGGGCATATGCTTGCTGGGCGCCTTGTCGGCATGCGGCCACTGGCTTTCGTTGTGGGGCCTTTTGTCTGGTCCTTTGACAAAGGGCGGCAGCTTCCCTCCTTTGAGGTGCGGGGCTTTTTTCCCGGCGGTTTTGCCTATTGCCTGCCTGAGCACGGAGAGCAGGTTTCAAGGCGGCAATATATGGTTTTTGTTGCAGGAGGCCCCATTGCGTCGCTTCTTTTGTTGGTTTTGTGCGCTTTGGGGCTTGGGGCGCTACCTGCGCTGTATTTCTTTCCGCTGATGTGTACCTTGCTGATCACAGCCTTCATTGGCGTGTATAATCTTATGCCCATCACCATTGCGGGGCTCCATACCGATGGCAAACGGTTTCTTGAGGCACTACGGGAAACGGCAGGGTACCGTGTTGCGGTTGCCCAGTTTCATATGTCTGCACTGGTGATTGGGAAGACCGCGATTTCAAGTTGGCCGGATGAATCCGTGAAAACGCTGATACAGGCGCCCAAGGGCAGCCCCGAATGGCGCGCCGGGCACTGTTTCAGATATTATCAGGCCAGAGATGCGGATGATCATGGGGCCGCCCGGCAGCATCTTGAGCATATGACCAGCGATATTGAAGGGCTCACAGCCTTTGCGCGTGATGGCTATGTGCAGGAAAAGCTGGTTTTTCAGGCCCTCTATGAGGGAGGCTTGGAGGAGGTAGCCCCTGCGCTCGCAAAAACCAAACCCACAGCACTGCAGGATAAACACAGCAGGCATCAAGTGCGTTCCATCGCAGCCCTCGCACGCGGGGAAGTGGGTGCGGCCCTGTCGGAGCATGCAAAGGCTGTGGCGGCGCTGCCTAAGGCGCGCTTTTCAGCCCTTACTCCCCTGACAGAGCAAGACCTCGCCCAGCTAAAACGGTTGATCGACGCGGCGAGTTAACCCGCCTTTATCTAAATCTCATTGTTGGCCCGCAAGCGCGTGGATCAGGAGCGCGGCTTTCTGGATGTTCTTCCTGAAGCTGGTCATGTCGGCGGTCTCGTCCTTGGTGTGGCCGCCCTTGCCCATCAGCCCCATGCCGTCCAGCGCCATGTCCACATGGTCTGCCGCGAAGGAGATATCCGCCGCGCCCGCCTTCCTGGGGTTCACGGCTTCAATGGCGCCGTATCCCAGCTTTTCGCTGATCTGGCTATAGAGCGCCAGAAGCTTGGCGTTGCCTGCCGTTGGTGCCATGGGCGGGTAGCCGGGCTCGAACGTCAGCGTGGCTGAGGTGTGCAGAAGGTTCGCGGCCACAATCGCCTGCATTTTGGCTTTGGCTTCCGCGAGCTGTTCGGGCGAGAGCGCACGGATGCCGCCGGTGACAAACAGTTCCTTGGCGACCACGTTGGTTTTGCCGAAGCCGGAGGCTGTATCGGTGGATTTGTCATCCTTCACCCGCGTGCCGCCCACAATGCGGCCGGGGTTGAAGGTCAGGTTCTCCATGCCTTCAAGTTCAACGCGCCAGGAATTCAGGATGCGCGCGGCCTCTAACACCGCGCCGTAGCCCACGTTTTCTGTGAAAATCTGGGAGCTGTGCGCGGGGCGGCCTGTGACCTCAAGCGTCCAGTTTACGCTGCCGCGCCGTGCTGTGACGGCGGTCTTGATATTGCCGTCGCCGTCCTCGAAGCCGAGCGCGATATCCGCCCAGATGGCGGCGTCCACGATGGCTTTCTTGGAGGCCGAAAGCGGCTTGCCGCTGGATTCCTCGTCCCCGGTCATGACAATGCGGATGCTGACGTCATCCAGTACGCCTGCGGCCTTCAGGGCGCGGACTACCTCGATGATGATCACGTCGCCGCCCTTCATGTCGGTGATGCCGGGGCCTTTGATGCGGCCATCCGCAAGCGGGGTGAAATTCTGGAAATCGTCGTCCTTGGCGAACACCGTGTCCAGGTGCCCGATCATCAGGATCTTCGGGCCGCGCGTGCCGTGTGAGGCCACCAGATGTCCGGCCCGGCCAAATTCCGTGCCGTCCACCCATTCGGTCGTGAACCCGATGGCGTCAAGTTCCGCGCTGAACAGGTCCCCCACGCGTTTTACGCCTTCAAAGTTCAGTGTGCCGCTGTTGATACCCACGGCCTTCTCCAGAAGCACCTCGGCTTTCGGCAGGTTCGCGTCAATCGCGCTCAGGATGGCATTCTCGGCTGCGTCATCTGCCTGCAGGGCAGGGGCGGCAAAGAAAAGGGTGGCGATGAGGGCAAGGCAGGGTGCGCGCATGGTGGCTCCTTCTGGTTGGACGCCAAGACCCTGCCAAAAGACGCCGCGAAGGGCAATGGCTTTCACGCCGGAACGGTTTTTGAAATTAATGTGTCGGGCCATTTCTGGCTTTGATTTTTTCGGGGCGGCTGCTTACCTTGCTTTGGGGCGCACGCGCAGGCTGCGAAACGTGAAATGTCAGGGGGCTTTATGACCGAAGAGACTAAATCCGTATCCGAATCCGAAGGGGCGGGCATCGGCATTTTCGAAAAATGGCTGTCCCTGTGGGTGGCGCTCGCCATCGGTGTTGGCATCCTTCTGGGGCAGCTGTTGCCGGATGTGTTCGCCCTTCTGGCCAAGCTTGAATATGCCAATGTCAATCTGCCGGTCGCCGTTCTGATCTGGGCGATGGTTTACCCGATGATGGTGTCTGTCGATTTTTCCAGCATCACCCATGTGGCGGACCAGCCGAAGGGCCTTCTGATCACGCTGGTGGTCAACTGGTTGATCAAGCCTTTCACCATGGCGGCGCTGGGTGTGCTGTTCTTTGGCTATGTTTTTGCCGATTTCATGACGGCGGATGATGCGTCTTCCTATATCGCGGGGTTGATCCTTCTGGGCGCGGCGCCCTGCACAGCGATGGTGTTTGTCTGGTCCCACCTGACGAAGGGCGACCCGAACTATACGCTGGTGCAGGTCAGCGTGAATGACCTGATCATGGTGTTCGCCTATGCGCCCATTGTTGTGCTGCTGCTTGGCGTGACGGACATTCCCGTGCCGTGGGACACACTGGTTCTTTCAGTGCTTCTCTATGTGGTTGTTCCGCTGCTGGCGGGCTGGTTCACCCGGCGCAGGCTTTTGCGCGGGAACGCCAGCGAGGAGGCGGTGTCCGATTTCACGGCCCGGCTCAAGCCCTTCTCGATTTTGGGGCTCTTGGTCACCGTTGTGCTGCTGTTCGGCTTCCAGGGGCAGGTGATCCTGGCGCAGCCGCTCTTGATTGCGCTGATCGCCGTCCCGCTTCTGATCCAGTCGTATGGCATTTTCGCGGTGGCATATGGGGCGGCCTGGGCCATGCGGGTGCCGTTCCGGATTGCGGCGCCCTGCGCCATGATCGGCACGTCCAACTTTTTTGAGCTGGCCGTGGCTGTGGCCATCAGCCTGTTCGGCCTGAATTCCGGTGCTGCGCTGGCAACTGTGGTCGGGGTGCTGGTGGAGGTGCCTGTGATGCTGTCGCTGGTGGCATTCGCGAACCGAACGCAGGGTCATTTCCCGAAGGGCGACTGACCTGTATCCTTAGGGCTGAATTCCAGGAAAGATGACGAGATGCAAAAACACAAAGACTGTTACGGCACCATGTTTCACGACAGTTTGCATGTCCATGACAATGAAGACATGAAGGGCAAGGCCTTCGATTTCAAGCTGAGCTCCATGGGGCTGGGGACGGCAGACCGGGCGGTCAGCGTGAAGATGGAACAATGGGACGACTGCGTGGCGTGCGAGGAGTTCGAGCATTGCTACAAGCTGTGCGCCGCCAAACTGATGCTGGAAACCGCCATACGTTAGAAAACCGGGAGCGGCGCGTGTCAGCCCCGCTCGATCACGGGTTCATGCGCCACCGGGCAATTCAGGCTGTTGGCGATGAAGCATTCCTTGTTGGCCACCGCGTGCAGGCTCATGGCCGTTTCCATGTCGCTTTGGCCTGAGATGGTGATGCGCGGGCGGAGGGTGATTTTCTCAAACTTCGCGATCACATCCTTGCCTTCCACCATCACGCCTTCGGCGTCATCTGTGTAGCTTGTCACCACCACATTATTGACCGCGCACAGATGCAGGTACCACAGCATGTGGCAGGCGCTGACGGAGGCCACCAGCATGTCTTCCGGGTTGTGGCGGGCCGGGTCACCCCTGAAGGCGGGGTCTGATGAGCCGAGGATGTCGGCCTTGCCGTCCATGCTGATGGTATAGTCGCGGCTGTAGCTTTTGTAATTTTTTGTGCCGTGCTCAAGCGCGCCGGTCCAAGTGGTGCGGGTGTTGTAGGTGTGCTGTGCCATGTTTCGCCTCCTCGCGGTTCGGTAGGGCGAAACTACGCGCCCGCGGCCCTGCGCACCAGTGCCAATTTACAAGATGGGCGTGGGGCCAGTGGCATTTTCCGCCAAAAAATCGATGCCTGTCAAAAATCAGTCAAAAATCGGCTTGACCTTCGCCCGCGCGCATTTTATACCGGCGCAGCTTTCGGCGGCAGTGTAGCCGTTTTGAGTAGTCTTGAGTTGTTACAGACGCGTCGGAAGCCTGTATATTTTGGCCGAGTAGCTCAGCTGGTTAGAGCAGCGGAATCATAATCCGCGTGTCGGGGGTTCAAGTCCCTCCTCGGCTACCAATTCAAAAGCCAGTCCCTTGCGGGGCTGGCTTTTTGTATTTGCGCTGGTGCAATCTTTTGTGGACCCCTGATCTGTTATTTGGCACGCTGACGGCATAGCACCCTTGGTGATCAATGGAGGCAAAGTGTCTCACATGTTCTGACGCCATATAACCGGCATGACCATCCGACATGACACTGGACACCGCAAATATCATCCAGCTTCTGTTTGTTTTCCAAACCGCTTTTTTTGGCGTGCTTGCCATGCCCCGCGCGCGGCTGAGGGCCTTTGCCCTCCTGTTGTTTGCCTTCGCGCTGCATATGGCCCTCAACCTGCTGGCTGAAACCGGTAACCTCGGCGCCTTTCCGAACATCACGTCTGCCTTCGGTTTCGCCTATGGGCCGCTTGTGTATCTCTATGTGCGGGATATCACGCACGAGACACCGCTTCTGGGCAGGCGGGACCTGGTGCACGGCATTCCCTTTCTGGCTGCCATGCCCTTTTCGCCCTCGAACCTATTGTTCGACGTGCTCGGTTTCACAAGCATCGCGGCCTATTTTTATGCCACCTACCGTTATATCCGGGCCTACCACAGGAGCGTGTCCGAAAATCAGGCCAATGAGCGTCAGGCGCGGTTGGATTGGCTTGCCCAAGGCTTCATCGCGCTGATCATCGTTGGCCTCTATGACGCCGGGCGCATTTTCATGGGCTATGTTTTCGCCGCCGCCAACAGCGATATATTCTACATCATCACGCTGATGGGCGCCTTTATGGTGATGAACTGGCTGATCCTGCAAAGCTTCCGGTATCACCTGATGTTTGACGGTCTGCGGACAAGTGAATTTCTGGCGGTCCCACCCGCGAAGGAAACCGCGCCCCTTAGTGCTGAGGAGGTGAAGGAGGCCGAGGCGGCGCTGCGCCTTCTGGAAACATCGAAACTTTACCTTACGCCCCAGCTTCGGCTCGAGCAATTTTCAGATGCCAGTGGCATCGAACCTCGACGCCTGTCGTCGTTGATCCGCGGACACACAGGCGAACGGTTCCCACAGATCGTGAGCCGCCTGCGGGTTGCTCACGCCCAGAAGCTGATTGAAGAGGCCGCCCCTGAAAAATGTAATTTCCTCAGGATTGCCTATGATGCAGGGTTCAATTCAAAATCCGCTTTCAATCTGGCTTTCAAACAGGTTTCGGGAATCACGCCAACCGAGTACCGCGTGCGCCAGCGTGAAGAATAGCGTCCAAATTCCTGTTTCTGGACGCAATAGGCGCACGCCAGCGGCATATATCCCTCATCCAATAACCAGAAAAAAGGATTCGACGATGAGGAAAACCCTGAAACACATAATCACCGCAGGCGTGATAGCCATTGCCACCACAGCCACTGCCCATGCAGACGATTTCAAGCCTGAGGCTATTGATTTTGACCAGTCTCTTCCGTCCATGCGGACGGTGTTGTCAGCCGTGTGCAGCAGCACGACCGAACGCAACATCGACCCGATCGAGATTCCAGGTACCCGCCGCGCCCAAACCCAGATTGATTGCACGGGCCTTTCCTTCGGCGGAAAGCTCCGGTTGGCGGAATTTGTGTTTCGGGATGACGAGCTTGCGCTTGTCTGGGTGCTTACAGACAAGGTAGAGGAACAGGCGATTGAAGCCCGAATGACCAAACTGTTTGGCACTCCCAGTCACAAGGCAGGCTCGGCCACAGCCTTCACCCACGCCCATACTGCGCTCAGGAAAGATATAGCCGAAGTGCTGTTCTATGCTCCAAGCGTCGCCCCCATGTTTGAGGCTTGGTTTGATCAGATGGTGGACGCAAAAAACGAATAAACGGATCAGCCAGAATATTCGCGCTGAAAGGCGGAAATGGGTAGTCGTGTGCGTCTTATTAAGTGCGCCGGCAACCGCCTCATATTTAACTGTCCTCGGCTGCCAATCAAAAGACCCGTTGGTCCAGTTGGGCCAGCGGTTTTTTGCTTTTTGGTCCCTATTCCCCTCGCTGCCGCCATTTCTCCGTCGCCGCATTGATGCTGGGCTCGAACTGCACGGCCTCTGTGATATGCCCGAAGCGGCGGAGGGTTTGGGCTACGTCTGGTGACGCGCCGGTCAGATACACGGTGATGCCGCCTCGCGCGGCTTTGCGCGCCAGGCCTTCGATGGTGCTGACAGCGGTTGAATCCACAAACGGCACGGCCGAGAAATCAATCACCAGCGCGCGGTGATGGTCTGCGATGCGGTCAAGCACAGACGCGATAGAGGCCGCAGCCCCGAAGAAGAAAGCGCCCGAAATGCGGTAGATCACCATATCGGGGTCTGTGGCGCTGGCGCTGTCATAAGGCACGCGGTCCTCGGCACTGGCGTCGGCTGTGTCTTCGGCCACGAGCGGCATGTGCTGTTCGATCATGGTGGTTTTCGACATGCGGTAGATAAACACGAGCGAGCCGAGCGCGAAGCCCACGATGATGGCTTCCGTCAGGTCCCGGAAGATGGTCAGAAGGAAGGTCACCAAAAGCACCGCAGCGTCGCCCTTTGACGCGCGCACAAGCGTGGCGAAGGCCTGTTTTTCAACCATGTCCCACGCCACAATGGCCAGCACGGCGGCCAGCCCCGCAAGCGGGATAAAGCTGGCGAGCGGCGCGGCGATCAGGATGAACAGCAGCAGGAACAGCGCGTGCATCATGCCCGCCACCGGCCCGTGCGCACCGGCGCGGATATTGGTGGCGGTACGGGCGATTGTGCCGGTCACGCAGATGCCGCCAAACAGGCCTGACGCCACATTGGCGCAACCCTGGGCCACCAGTTCGCAGTTGGAGCGGTGGCTGCGGCCGGTCATGCCGTCTGCCACCACAGCAGACAGCAGGCTTTCGATCGCGCCCAGAAGCGCGAAGGCCCCGGCGCTTGGCAGCATGGTGATGACCTTCTCAAACGTGAGGGTCGGCAGCGCGGGCGTTGGCAGGCTTTGCGGGATGCCGCCGAATTTGGTGCCGATGGTCTCCACCGACAGGCCCAGAAGCGTGACCGCGACGGCAGACCCCGCAACGGCGATCAGCATCACCGGCAGGTTGGGCCTGAGCCGCTTCAGCACGATGATGACAAGGACGGTCGCGAGCGACAGGATAATCGCG
This sequence comes from Kordiimonas lipolytica, assembly GCF_042651265.1. Classification (GTDB taxonomy): domain Bacteria; phylum Pseudomonadota; class Alphaproteobacteria; order Sphingomonadales; family Kordiimonadaceae; genus Kordiimonas; species Kordiimonas lipolytica. Next base: position 277,272 of record NZ_JBHSCR010000003.1, read on the forward strand.
GGTGTCGATGCGCTCGGGGCCGCGTGCCATAGCGCCATGAGTTTGTCCACGAGCGGGCCGGGCTCTGCCCCCGTGAGGCTGAGGCCCAGCAATTCCTTCAGTTGGCTCGCGAAAATAATCACCGCAATCCCGGCGGTGAAGCCCACGGTGACGGGGTAGGGGATGAACTTGATATAGGTGCCAAGCCGCAGGTATCCGGCGGCCACCAGCATCAGCCCCGCGAGCATGGTGGCGATGATCAGCCCGTCCATGCCGTGCGCCTGCACGGTAGCGGCGACCAGCACGATGAAGGCACCCGCCGGGCCGCCGATCTGGAAGCGGCTGCCGCCCAGGAGCGAGATGATGAAGCCGCCGATGATGGCGGTATAAAGCCCCTGCGCAGGCGTGGCGCCGGACGCGATGGCGATGGCCATCGACAGCGGAATGGCGACGATGGCGACCGTGAGGCCCGCGATCATGTCGGCCCGCAGGTGGCCGAGGCCGTATCCTTCGCGGAAGATGGTGACAAGCTTGGGCGTGAAGAGGTCTGCGAAGCTTGGCCGGGTGCTTGCCGGGGCTGATGAGGGGCGGGTGGTGGTCGTCATGGTGCCATTAAGCCTTAGAGTTAAGGCGGCGGTGTCGTCGAATGCTTGTCGGCGCGCGCCGTCGCGTGCTGAATGTGGTGTCGCGATACTGCTATGGGGCGGCCTTGAGCCGCACACCGCGCCCGCCGCCTGTGCTTTGCTGTCCGTCGCCGATCAGGTCGACGCCGGCAGCATCCAGCGCTTCCACCACCTTGGTGAGCGTGGAAACCACGCCGCGGACATTGCCGTCGCTGGCTTCCATGCGCTGGATCGTGGGCACGGACACCCCTGCCAGTTCGGCCAGTTTTTTCTGGTCTATGCCCAGAAGCGCGCGGGCGGCCCGCATTTGCCCGGATGTGATCATGAAAGCTTCCTGTTCAGGTATCTATATAGCAGTATGAAATATTTATAATGATATATAATAAATGAATATATTTATGAAAAGTAAAGATATGTGGGCAGCGCCTATGGCGCGCCCTTGATCCTTATGGCTTCTTGATCCTGGGGGCGATGCCGCCTATACCCAGCTGCATGCAGATTTTTGACGGAATCATATCGGACCGTGGGTCCAAATACGCCGTGTCGGGCGGGCCGTGCGCCAGCCCGGACGAGGCCAAGGCCTTCATCAAGCAGCTGTGCCGCAAGAAGAAGTTCGCCAAGGCCACGCACAATACCTGGGCCTATATGACGCCCGAGGGGCCGGTGAAGAATGACGACGGCGAAACCGGCGCCGGCATGCTGATGGCGCAGATGCTGGAGCGCGAGGGGCTGATGCACCATATCGTGGTGGTCACCCGCTGGTACGGCGGCAAGCATCTGGGCGGCGACCGCTTCCGCCACGTGCAGGACAGCGTGCGCTATTATCTGGATCACGCGGATCTGGGTTAAGTCTGCCGAAAATGCTCAAGGCGATTTCTAAAAGGCTTAATAATCGATTTAGGCGATTGCAGGAATCTGGTCTTCCAATTTCCCAAGTGTCATGAAACAGGTGTATGATCTGTTCTACCATGAAGGGAGCGCAGGCCTGCGTGAGGAACGTCTTCATCGCCACCAACAAGAAGAAGCGAGCAGACGGGACAGGTCCACACTCTCCAACAAGTATGTTTCAGCTGCAAAGGCTGGCTGGCAGCCTTTTGCCCAACTTGAAGGAGGTAGGTAATGCTGAAGAGAACTCTACCAATGATTGCTGTTCTGGCTATGGGCACTGCCCTTGCCACTGCGCCTGCAGCCGCATCCATGGACAACCATGGCGGCATGAGCGCGGAGATGAAAACAGCGCCAACCAATGATTACTGGTGGCCGAACCGCCTGAACCTGGATCCGCTCCGGCTCAACCTGCCGGATGCCAATCCGCTGGGGGCTGATTTCGACTATGCAGAAGCCTTCAAGGATGTGAACCTGGATGAGCTTCGCGCAGACATGGAAGAGCTGATGACCACGTCGCAAGACTGGTGGCCAGCTGACTATGGCCATTATGGTCCGTTCTTCATTCGTATGTCCTGGCACAGCGCCGGTACCTACCGCATGATCGATGGTCGCGGTGGTGCTGATGGCGGCATGCAGCGTTTCGCGCCGCTCAACAGCTGGCCGGACAACACCAACCTTGATAAAGCCCAGCGTCTCTTGTGGCCGATCAAGCAGAAATACGGCAACAAGGTTAGCTGGTCTGACCTGATCGTGCTCGCCGGTACCATCGGTATGGAGCATATGGGCTTCAAGACTGCGGGCTTTGCCTTTGGCCGTGAAGACGCCTGGATGCCTGAAGAAGTAAACTGGGGCCCCGAAGGCGAATGGCTTGGCCGCGCTGAAAGCCGCCACCGTATGGGCAAGCTCACAGGTGCGCTTTCCGCAGCGCGCATGGGCCTGATTTACGTGAACCCGGAAGGCCCGAACGGCGTGCCGGATCCACTTCTGGCCGCGCAGGAAATCCGCGACACGTTCGGCCGCATGGCCATGAACGATGAAGAGACTGTGGCGCTGATCGCCGGTGGTCACACCTTCGGTAAGGCACACGGTGCGTCGAAAGGGTCGAACCTGGGTGCGGAGCCTGAAGCTGCAAGCCTTGAAGAGCAGGGCCTGGGCTGGAAGAACAAATATGGTTCCGGCAAAGGTGCAGACACCATCACCAGTGGCCTGGAGGGCGCCTGGACGATCAGCCCGGCTGAGTGGACGCACAACTATCTGCAGAACCTGTTTGCCTTTGACTGGGTACAAACCAAGAGCCCGGCCGGCGCAACCCAGTGGGTTCCTGCTGATGACGCCACCAGCGAAATGGTGCCTGACGCGCACGACCCGGACAAGCGCCACAAGCCGATCATGTTTACGACCGACCTGGCGCTGAAGGAAGACCCGGCGTACCGCAAGGTTTCCGAACGCTTCCTGAATAACCCGGAAGAGTTCGAAAAAGCCTTCGCCCGTGCCTGGTTCAAGCTGACGCACCGCGACATGGGCCCAACTTCCCGTTATCTGGGTGCCTGGGTGCCGGACGAAACTTACGTGTGGCAGGACCCGGTTCCGGAAGTTGACCACAAGCTGGTGACCAGCCGCGACGTATCCAAGCTGAAGAAAACCATCCTCGACAGTGGCCTGAGCCACGCCGAGCTGGTGCGCACAGCATGGGCGTCTGCTTCCACGTTCCGCGGCACGGACATGCGTGGCGGTGCAAACGGTGCCCGCGTGCGTCTTGCGCCTCAGAAAGACTGGGCTGCAAACGATCCGGCTGAGCTTTCCCGCGTGCTGGACGTGCTGGAAGGTATCCAGGCTGACTTCAACAAGAAGGCTCGTGGCGGCAAGAAAATCTCCATGGCTGACCTGATCGTCCTTGGCGGTGCGGCAGCGATTGAAGATGCAGCTGCGAAGGCAGGCCACAAGGTGACGGTGCCGTTCACTCCAGGTCGCGGTGACGCGACGGCTGAGATGACGGACGCTGCTTCCTTCAGCGTGCTGGAGCCAAAAGCAGACGGCTTCCGCAACTATTTCGCGGAAGGCAACGACCGGTCGCCTGCAGAAATGCTGGTTGAAAAAGCCGCACTTCTGAAGCTTTCGGTGCCTGAAATGACGGTGCTGGTGGGCGGCATGCGCGCACTGGATGCCAACACAGGCGGTGCCAAGCACGGTGTCTTCACCGATACGCCAGGCCAACTGACGAACGATTTCTTCGTCAACCTCCTGGACATGGGCACCGAGTGGAAGAAGTCTGATACCGCCGGTATCTATGAAGGCTTCGACCGCACGTCCGGCGACAAGAAATGGTCTGCAACACCGGCTGACCTGATCTTCGGCTCCAACACCGAGCTTCGCGCTGTGTCTGAGGTCTATGCCCTCGACGGGTCTGAAGAGAAGTTCGTAAACGACTTCATCTCAGCCTGGACCAAAGTGATGAACCTGGACCGCTTCTAAGCGCCCAAGAGGTTAGAAAACAGGAACGGCGGTGCATCATGCGCCGCCGTTTTTCTTGGCAACCACCATCAATGTCTGGTCCGTTGCAAGCTAGTCGCCATCTTTGGGGTAAAGGCACTTGGCCCCTTTGTCGACCGTCATGCGTGCACGGCCACACTCAACAGGCCGAACAGTGAAGCTGCTGCAGTCCTGCACGAAGGCATAATAGGATTTTGTCAGGTCAATCGTGCGTCCGCCTTGAGCCGAGAGGAGGGATGCGGGCACCTTATATCCATAGACAGAACTGAAGGGCATGCCGCCTTCATCCGACACCAGATGTTCGCCGAAAATATGCCATTCCCCCACAGACCCGATATAGCGGGCTGACGTACCCAGCCTTGCAAGGTCGCCCAAGCTGAAGGTTGGGAAGGTTTCGATGCTCGATGCTGTTATCTCAAGCTCGCGTTCGCCCGAAAAGGCTGCGGCCTGAGGGCCTATGAGTATGGCAGCGAGAAAGGCTGTGGTGACTGTGCGTTTCATGGTTTTTGGTACCTCCCGCAAGAAGAATAGTCCGCCTTATATGGACCTCTGATGAATATCATCCGGCTGCCGTTTCCCGGTCTGGTGTGATGGCCACGAGGAAATAGCCAAGGCTTCTGTGCAGATACAGAAGAAAAGGCCATACAGCCAGATACAGGTTCCCACCGAAAACCAGGTTCCCCAAGGTTATCACCACCAGTATCACAAGCGGCGTCAGAATCAGATATTCCGCGCGGCGGCTGTAGCGGCTGGCGCTTGGCGCTTTCTTCCCCGCCAGCCAGCGCAGCACAAGCGGCAATGCATAATCGATAAACACCCACACGATGAAAAGCGTGTTGCCAAAAAGGATCATGGCCTCCAGGGGTGGGGTGACGGTGAGCCAGTTGTTCAAGGCGGCGGTTATGATTACGAACAGCGGGGCCGATACGCCCACAAGCGCCACAAAGAAGCGCCAGACGGCGCGCGCCTTGCGCCAGCCTTCAAGCAGGCTGATACGGCCGGTATGAAAAGGGATCATCAGGCAGATGCAGAAGGCCTGCAGGTAAAAGGAGAAATCCCAGAACCAGCGCGTGCCGATAAGGTCTTGCTGGCCGGTCCAGGGCAGGAAATAATTCCCCATGATGATGGACAGGTGCAACCCCACCAGGATCACTGCCGTTCCAGCCGCCAAGGCACGCTTGTTTTCCACCCTGATCATTAGACCAGTAAAGCGAAAGCCGCGCGGGCGCGCAATGGTTTTCGGCAGCAGTGGGCTTTGCGGGCGCTAAAATAATGCCCCGGGGGTGGTGGCCGCAATAGGCCGTCCCCGGGGCGGAGCACATGGGGCGCCGCCATCGCCCCACATGCTTCAGGAGTGTCAGCTGTATGTCAGCTTTGTTGGCTCCAGCGTCAGTTCAAGCTTTGCCACATTCGCCGGGTTGAGGTTCACCAGCACATGGGCGAAGCGGTCGGAATAGGCGAAGTTATAGGCCTCCGACAGCGGCGCCAACGTGGCCGCCCACTGGTTGAAGTAAGGCTTGTCTTTCTGCATGCCTTCGAAGAACAGGCTGCTGTCCAGCGTGAACCACTTCTGGCTGAAGAAGGAGCCGACAACGCCGCCATCGGTTTTGGTCTGGCTGCCAACGGCACCGATATTGATGCCGGAGAACAGGTCCCCGCTGATCCAGCCATACACATCGTTGCCTGGCGCGGTGGACGTGCTGGCGCCGTCAAAATAATAGGGCGCATTGCCGCCATAGATACCGCTTGGGTTCAGAAGATCATCCTTCTTGAACAGCATGGTGGTGCCGTCTTTCACGGGCACAAATTTCTCTACGGGGCCTTGAACGACCAGGTCGGCCTGCGTCAGCAGGATATTGAGGCCTGCGTCGATCGTGGCCAGATATTGGTAGTTTTGTTTCGATTGCGGGCCTGATGGCGGCACATTCGGGCCAACGCCCGCGAACTCGCCCTTGATGATGGCGATCACGCCGTCCCCAAGGTTGGGCACCACGCCACCCACCGATGTTCCGGGGCCGTATGTCTCCTTCAGGAAACCAAGATAGTCTTCCATCAGGTTATAGGGCATCACCGGAATACCGATTGTGGGATAGACCGAAGGGTAAGACGAAGGGCCGATCACGCGGGCAAAATTGGTGCCTGGTTTGGGGCCTTTGCCATACTGCTTGAAATCGCCGGGCACCACAGCGGGAAGCGGCGCACCGTCAGTCCCGCCGGGGCCCGGCAGCCCTGAGACTGGCGGTGTCGTCAGAGCTTTAAGCTCGGTGTAAACCTGCTCAGACGTCGTGCTTCCCTTGAGGCCGCTGTCCTGTTGAACCACTGTGCCGCCTGAATTGTAGCTGGTGAGCGACATGGGGATGGCCCAATAGTCGATGCTGGTCAGGTTGGCGGCGTCATATGGACTGCCGTTGAAGGTGATTTCCATCTTGTCGTAGCGCAGGTAGAAATTGGGGTCTGTGACCGCCTGGCCGGGTTCATAGCCTTCATATTGCGGCGTCCAGGGCGTGCCATAGCACACATAGATGCGGCCGCTGAAATGGCTGATGCTGATGCCGTCTGAAAGCTCCTCAAGCGTGTACCAGTTGCCGTCGGTCACGGAATAGACGGACGCGATCGCGTCCCCTGTCTTTGTGTTGGTGATATCGAGCGGTGCGCCGGCACCTGGGATAAAACCGATATACACGTCGCCTTCCGGCAGGCTGCTGTTGTTGGTGAAAGTGAAGTCCAGAGCGGCCATTAAGTCCTCCTGCTAATGATTGCCAAGGTGCAATCATTGCGCGAAAAATTCAGGCAGGAAAGCGCCAGTTACTTTTAATTACAAACATTAGGTTGTATCGGCGCGAGTTTGCGCGCCAGCACGATACCTTTATCGCACTGACGACGGGGCAGGCCGCAATGTGTGAAGGGCTTTTTCGGCCTATGCAGCGATCACGCGCACCGGTACACGGTTTATCCGTGGTGCCCATCTTTCTCGGGGAAGGGGCGAAAACAGCACGTGTCGTGGGGGGTCAGAGAATTTCCAGTTTTTCCAGCACTTTGCGATGCTCATCACGCCGCGCCATGATGGTGCGGATTTGTTCCTTCTCGTCGTCAGAGAAGAAGGCATCTCCCCGTCCGGTTATGCCCTTGTTGAACCGGAGGGATGCCTTGTGCTTCATGCTCTCATCAAGAGCGGCCTGTATCTCTTCATCTGAATATTCGTGTTTGGGATCAACATGCGTGACGATCTTCCGCAAGAGCTCGCGAGGCTCTTCAACCAATTCCGCGTACCGCGACCAGAGAATGGGCTGTTTTTCAGTGTTTTTGCTGTCATTGTCGTACTTTATCCAGCTGGCGTAAAAGCGAGAATACCAGACAGTCCCAACATTGATCAGGTTCCAGCGCCTTTCCTCTTCCGTCATGGCGGAATAGTCCTGATCGCTTTGCAGGAAAAGTGCGTCGTCAATATATTTGCCTTCAGCCTCAAGCTTTTGCTGGTGGTTATAGAGGCTGACCAGCGTATCAAATATGTTCCGCGTATTGATCACCAGCCGTATGTTGAAAAGTTCACACAAGGCAGTGACCGGCCGTGTGGCGATCATGTGATTGTGGGTTATCACGGCAAAGGGCTTCTGTGCAGAGGCAAAGTGGAAATGCAGCAAGCTGGGGAAATAGAGGTCACGGGCCTGGTTGGTGGATGCGTAAGACCCTCTCTTGAAGGTGGCGGTATAATTTTTTCTAAGCAATATCGTAAGTGCGGTCCGCAGAAAAGTTCCCCCAACTTTCGGGGGAAAATTCATCGTAGTCATCAGGTTTCTGCTCGGGTTTCTGGCGATTGCTTCTTTGAGTTGAGCATTTATCTCGCCATCTTGCTCGGGGAGCTGCTGCACCAACTGATAAAGCACCTGAAATTTATCCAAGTTACCTCTCCTTCATATGGCGCTCTACGTAAGCACATGGCGGAAAGCTGGTCAAGTCGGTGGTGCTGAACCATTATATGGCTCTTTAGACCGCTTGCGGCTTGGCTGGTTCAACCGATACAGGTACACCGTTGAGTGCCGCGTTGCCGCTGACGGTGTCAAAAAACTTATCGTCCGTCAGGATGTTGCAGTTGACGCCCGCCTGTTCACTGGCCACCGAAAGCTTCACGCCTTTTTCCCTGTGGCCCCAGCCGTGGGGCAGGCTGACAACGCCGGGCATCATGTCTTCGCTGGCAATTACCACTGTCTCCACCGCGCCCACGCGGGAGGCAATGCGCACGCGCGCCTCATTTTCAATGCCGCGGGCCGCCATGTCATCCGGGTGCATCATCAGTTGCCAGCGCGCCGGGCCCTTGGTCAGCCGGGTGCTGTTGTGCATCCAGCTGTTGTTGGAGCGGACATGCCGCCGCCCGATCAAGAGCAGTTCGCCTTCGGCCACCCTGTGGCGGCTGTCCATCAGGCGCTTCAGGTCATCAAGCATCAGCTCAAGATCAAGCTTTGCGGGGCCGGAGAGACGCTCTGGCATGCTGGGCTGAAGCGGGCCAAGGTCCAGCCCGTGCGGATGTTCCATCAGTTTCTCAAGCGTCAGGCCCATTTCTGCGCCTACAGCCTTGCCGTAGGGGCCATATTGTAGCCCCTGATCCAGCAGGATATGGGGTGCGGGCAGGGGCTTATAGTCCTGCCCTTTGCGTCTGGCGATGGCGCTGGCGAGACCGATCATGATCTCCCAGTCATGCTTTGTGCCTTCAGGTGGGTCGAACACCGGCGCGTTGTAGCGGGTGATGTTCCGAACCGCCAGCCGGTTGAAGCTGATGTCATAATGGTCATGCTCCAGCGCCGAAGTCGGCGGCAGGATCACATCGGCGTGCCGCGTAGTTTCATTCAGGTAGATGTCGATCGACACCATGAAATCCAGCCCCTCGAACGCCTCGTTCAGGTCCTGCGCGTTGGGCGCGGAAAGCGCGGGGTTGGCCGCAATGGTAACCAGGCCTTTGATCTGGCCTTCGCCCGGGGTCATGATCTCCTCTGCCATGGCCACAGCAGGATATTCACCCGAGAAGATCGGCAGGCCGCTGACACGGCTGTGCTTGGTGGCGAAATAGCCGGCACCGCGCGCGCCGGGCGTGACATTGCCGAACGCAGGCGTCGGCACCATGATGCCGCCGGGCACATCCATATTGCCGGTGATGATATTCAGGACCTGGATTGCCCACTGGCAGAGGGTGCCGAAGGCCTGGGTGGAAACCCCCATGCGCCCGTATGCTGCGGCGCCGTCGGTTTCAGCCATGGTGCGCGCCAGGCCCCGGATCACATCGGCATCGATGCCTGTTTGCCCGGCCGCCAGCTCGGGCGTAAACGGCCTAACGGCCTCGCGCACTTCCTCAAGCCCCGCAACATGGTCAGCCATTGGGCCAAGGTCCACAAGGCCGTCTTCGAACACAGTCCGGATCATGGCCAGCAAAAGGAACGCATCGCTGCCGGGGCGGATGAAATGATGCTCGTCCGCGATCATGGCGGTTTCGGTGCGCCGCGGGTCGATCACCACAAATTTGCCGCCGCGGTTCTGGATGTCCTTCAGCCGGTTCTTCACATCCGGCACGGTCATCATGCTGCCGTTTGACGCCAACGGGTTGCCGCCGATGATCAGCAGGAAATTGGTGTGGTCGATATCCGCCACCGGCACCAGATACTGGTGGCCATACATCAGGTGGCCAACCAGCATGTGCGGCAACTGGTCAAGCGACGTGGCGGAAAAATGATTTTCCGTGCCTACCGTGCGCCTGAGCTCCCCGCCGTGGGTCAGCGTGCCATAATTGTGAACGCTGGGGTTGCCCGCGAAAAAGCCGATGCTGTTTTCGCCGTGCGCTTCCTGGATCGCCGTGATCTTGTCCGCGACCAGCTCGAACGCCTCATCCCAGCTGATCTCATGCCAGTCGTCGCCCACGCGCTTGATGGGCTTGGTCAGGCGGTCCGGGTCTGTGTGCAGATCCTGCAGCGCCGTGGCCTTGGGGCAGATGTGACCGCGGCTGAATGGGTCTTGTTTGTCTCCCTTGATGGAGACGATCCTGTCGCCTTCCGTCTCAATCGCGATACCGCAGATGGCCTCGCACAAATGGCAGGACCGGTAATGGGTTTTCCTTACGTCTGTCACAGCCTTCCCCTCCCGCTTGACATGGTCATGATTAAATCATGCTTTAGACTTGTGAGCTATGGTGAATGGGCGATGTTTCAAGCTAGGATCGGCAGGCGTTGCCTTATCCGGTTTTGCCTGATAGGCCTTTATGCCGAAAAAAGGAATCGACTGTTTCAGTTTAGGAGGATGTGTGACCTTACGCGCGACACTATTGGGCATTGCCGCCCTGCTTCTGGGGGCTGGCGCCCTCAATCTGGGAATGGGGTTGCAAGCCTCGCTTCTGGGTGTTCGCGCGGGCATGGAAAATTTCCCGACTCTGCTGATCGGTGTGATCATGTCGGCCTATTATGCTGGCTTTGTCGCGGGCAGCCTCTATGCGCCCAAGGTGGTGGCGCGGGTGGGGCATATCCGCACCTTTTCGGCCTTCGCGTCCATGGTGTCGGCAGCGGCTATCTGCCATGCGGTGTTTGTTGATCCCATCAGCTGGATCATCTTCCGGGCGCTGACGGGCTTTTGTTTTGCGGCCCTCTGCCTTGTGGCGGAAAGCTGGCTCAACGCCCGGGCCAGCAACCTAAACCGCGGCACTGTGGTGTCGATTTATTTTGTCGTGATGCTTGCGATGACGGCGGCGGGCCAGGCCTTCCTGATGATGGCGCCGCCATCTGGCTATGACCTGTTTGTTTTCGTGTCTGTGATTCTGTCGCTCGCGCTGGTGCCGATCGCGCTGACATCGACACCGAGCCCCGAAATTTCAGAACCCGACCGCATGAGCTTCAAAAGGCTTTACAACGTCTCGCCCGTTGGGGTGGTGGGCACCTTGGCTGCGGGGGTGATCACCGGGGGATATTGGGGGCTTGGTGCCGTGTTCGCGCAGGCCAAGGGGCTTGTGTCTGATGATATCGCCATCTTCATGACGCTTCTGGTGCTGGGCGGCGTGGTGACACAGTGGCCATTCGGGCGCCTGTCCGACCGGATGGACCGCCGGATCGTGATCGGCTTTGTGGCCATCGCCATTTCCGCTGTGGGCATCCTTGTGGCGACAGATGTATTACCGGACGATCCATGGCTTTATGTGATGGGCGCGGTGATGGGCGGGCTCGTGCTGCCGCTGTATGGCCTGGTGCTTGCCCATACCAACGACCACCTTGAGGCTGAGGATTTCGTGCCAGCGGGGGCTTCGCTGCTGATGCTATACGGCATCGGTGCGGTAACAGGGCCACTTCTGGGTACGGTTGCCATGCGCCTTGTGGGGCCGGGCGGTTTGTTCCTTTGTCTGGCGATTGCCGGCGTCGTGCTTGCCACCTTCACGGCTTACCGCATGACCCAGCGCGCTGGCGTGGACGCGGAAGATACAGAAAGCTTCGTGCCTGTCACCAGCACCACGGCTATGGCCTATGAGCTGGACCCACGGGCTGAGGAAGAAGACGATCTGGGTTTCGAGGAAGACCCGGAGGCGCAGGCCGTACAGATTGCCGACCGTCCTTGAGGGCAGTGGGTCACCGAACCTGTATCTAATCCATTTTGAGCTACCCCCTTCTTGCGCTACAGTAGCGCCACGCATGGGGGCATGCTTATTTTGGGGCCGGGAGCCAATATGACAGAAGAACCATTCGACATTGTCGTCTTCGGGGCAACGAGCTTCGTGGGCAAGATTTTGTGCGACTATATGATGAAACATTACGGCCTGGATGGCAGCGTGCGCTGGGCTGTGGCCGGTCGGTCGCCGACCAAGCTGGAAGCGCTCAGGGAAAGCCTTGGCAAGGGTGCTGACGGGCTGGAGCTGATCGTGGCCGACGCGGCGGATGAGGTGGCACTGAACACCATGGTGGCGCGCGCGAAAGTGATGATTTCAACCGTTGGTCCATATGCGCTCTATGGCGAGCCGCTGGTGAAAGTGTGTGCTGAGACCGGCACCGATTATGTCGACCTGACAGGCGAAACTCAGTGGATCAGGCGCATGGTTCGCCGCTACGAGGATATGGCCCGGCAGTCGGGCGCGCGTATCGTTCACTGCTGCGGGTTCGACAGCATACCAAGCGACCTGGGCGTGCACTTTCTGGAGCGCGAGGCGCTGGCCAAGTTCGGCGCGCCGGTAACGCGGGTCAAGATGGGTGTTAAGGCGATAAAGGGCGGTATGTCCGGCGGCACGGTTGCCAGCCTGATGAATGTGCTGAAAGAAGTTGCCAAAGAGCCTGAACTGAAGAAAGAGCTGGCAGACCCCTACAGCATCTGCCCGCGCGAACATGGCTTCCGTGCGAAACAGCGCAATATCACCGGTGCAAAATTCGACAAGGATTTCGGTCGCTGGCTCGCGCCCTTCATTATGGCGGCGATCAACACGCGGGTCGTGCACCGGACCAACGCACTAAAGAACAAGGCATACGGGCCCCAGTTCCGGTATGACGAAGCCATGTTCATGAAAAGCCGGATGCAGGCCACCATGGCCGCGTTGGGCATGGGGGTTTTCATGGTGCTGGCCTCACTTGCGCCCACCCGGTATCTGCTGGAGCGGTTCGTGGTGCCGAAACCCGGCGAAGGCCCAAGTCCGGAGGCGCAGCGCACCGGCTTTTATGATCTGCGTTTCCATGGCAAGGCCGACGCGGGCGATGTGCTTCGCGCCAAGGTGAAAGGTGACCGTGACCCAGGGTATGGCTCAACCGCCAAGATGCTGGCGCAGGCGGGTATCTGCATGGCGCAGGATGTCGCGAAAGAAGATCTGGCTGGCAATTTCTGGACCCCGGCCACAGCCATGGGCGACAAGCTGATCGGCAGGCTTGAAAAGCATGCGGGGCTCACGTTCGCATTGGACGAGTGACAGCCTCTGACGCTGCGACAAATTGCCAGTTGGGGGCAAGCCCGTAACCAGACACAATGGACTTCCGAAACTGGGAGAATGCCATGAGCGTGTCAGCTGTAGATTTGCCGAAATCAAGTGCCCTTTGGGCCCATGTTCAGGCGGGCGACTTTCTGGATTGTTACCGCGCAACTGCAGTGCCCATTGAGCTGGGCATGGAAGAGGCTGTGCGGACCGCGCTCAATCACATGCCGGGCTGGGTCCGGTGGTTGATGGATATTCGCAACCGCATAGTCGGGCCCCTGGGGCTAAAGGCCGGGAAGCACAGCCGGAAAGGGGAGGCTGGCGAGGACGCCCCGCTGGAGATGTCAGCGCCGAGCGAAAGAATCGTCTTCACAGTACGCGAGCGCTATGAAAATGAGATCATCTTGGGCGAGGATGATCGCCATCTGGATTTCCGGGTGAGCGTGTTTCGCACGCCGGTGGCCTGGTATGTGGCCACATGGGTGCACCCCCATGCCTGGTATGGCTGGCTTTACCTTTATACCATTATGCCATTTCATAAGGCGATCATGTATCTCAGTGCCAGGCGGCTGGAAGAGGTCCAGCGTCCGCTGGCCTGCGATCATTTGTAGCCTGTTAACAATTTGCTGCATATGATGAAGAGGCGCATGGGGTCGGTCTGGAGTTTGGATGCGTTTGGTTTGGATAGGTTTGCTGCTCTTGATGTTGTCTGCACCCGCGTCGGCGCAGACCTTCAAGCTCGTGACCGAAGAACAACCCCCAATGAACTTTCGCGACCCGGAAACTGGCCGGGTGGTGGGCATTACCACTGAACTTGTCGAAGCCATCATGACCAAGGCGGGCTTTGAGTATGAGCTGTCGCTGCTGCCGTGGAACCGTGCGTACCGCTATGCCCTCAGGGACGCCAATACCTGCATTTTCACCACGGTTCGCACGCCCGAACGCGAAGGGCAGTTCAAATGGGTTGGCCCGCTTTACACCAGTGGCTGGGCCTTCTACCGCCCCGCCGGGGCAGGGATCGTGGTCGACAGCCTCGAAGACATGGCGGGCAAGGTGGTTACCGCCACAACAGGCACCATCAATATCTCGGGCATCAAGGAAATTCCGGGCATAAAGCTGCTTGAAGTCCCGACAGACCACCGGGCACTGGTGCTACTGAACGAAGGCCGCGCGGATTTGTGGGTATCCGGCGTGTTCACCGCCTTTATCGGTGGCGACAAGGCCGGTGTGGTGCCGGAACTGGCTTTCCTATGGCGCCCGATTGAGCTGTCGCTGGCCTGCAATAAGGCAACCAGCGACGAGGCTATCGCCCGGCTGAATACGGCCAATGTGTCCCTTGATGCCTTGCGGCAGCAACTGAAGGCGCGCCACTATTATTACACCCGCGAACGGCACCCGGCACTGCAGCCAGACTAGTTTTCAGCCTCCTCCATATCTCCGCTTATTTCTTCGAATATATCTTTGGTTTATCGCCTGCCGTATCACGCATTTGTGGGCTTGCGCGGCCTCAAGGTTGACCCTACGGTGTTTCGAAACATCATGAGGGGATACAATATGCAATTCAGGGAGCTTGGATGGGCCGCCGCCTTTGGTGCCGCGCTTGCGATCAGCACCAGCGCCACTGCCATGGAAGCCAAGGAAAAATGGGATGTCAACAACCCGCCGGTGTCCGGCGAGGCCAGAGAAGTTCTGGTTGATACGGCTGAAGGCACATGGATGAGCCTGGATGTCAGCCCGGACGGTCGGATGATCGCGTTCGACCTGCTCGGCGATATTTATGTGATGCCGATCGCGGGCGGCAAGGCTACCCCGATCGCCAGCGGTGTGGCGTGGGACATGCAGCCGCGCTTTTCGCCTGACGGCAGCGAAATCGCCTTCACCAGCGACCGTGCGGGCGGCGACAATATCTGGGTGATGAAGGCTGATGGCACTGACGCGCGGCAGATCACCAAGGAAAGCTTCCGCCTGATGAACAACCCGGCCTGGAGCCCGGACGGCGAATTCATCGCGGCGCGCAAGCATTTCACCACGCGGCGCTCGCTCGGGACAGGTGAAATCTGGCTCTATCACGCGTCGGGCAAGGCGTCTGGTGGGCTGCAGGTGGTGAAGCGCCCGAACGACGCCTTCCAGAAAGAACTGGGCGAGCCCATGTTCAGCCCGGACGGCAAATCCATCTACTACACAATGAATGTGACGCCCGGTAATACCTTCCTTTACGCGCAGGACAGCAACACGGAAGTGTTCCAGATCAAGAAAGTATCGCTTGAGGACGGCAGCGTGGAAACCGCTGTTGGCGGCCCGGGTGGGGCCGTGCGCCCTGCACCCTCGCCAGACGGATCGAAGCTGGCGTTTGTCAAGCGCGTGCGCGCCAAGTCCCGCCTGTTTGTCAAGGATATGGCAACGGGTGAGCTGACCATGCTGGATGACGATCTGGACTATGACATGCAGGAAGGCTGGGCTGTGCATGGCCTGTATCCGAACATGGACTGGACGCCGGACGGCAAGGAAATCGTTTATTGGTCGCGCGGGAAAATCTGGCGCATTGATGCCGCGAGCGGTGAAAAGGCGGAGATCCCTTTCCATGTTCAGGATACGCGCACGGTTTACGCCCCGCCGCGCTTCAAGGTGGATGTGGCGCCCGACGTGTTCCGCACCAAGATGGTGCGGTTCGCCACCCCGTCACCGGACGGCAAGTCTGTCGTGTTTGAAAGCCTGGGCAGCCTTTATGTGAAATCAGGGGACGCTGAGCCCAAGAAGCTGACACGCAGTGGTGACTATGGCTTTGAGCTGTCGCCCATCTGGTCGCCTGACGGCAAGACCATCTATTTCATTACCTGGGACGACGAAAAGCTGGGCAGCATCCAGCGCGTCAGCGCCCGGGGCGGCAAGCCGAAGGCGGTGCTTGGCGCGCCAGGACATTATGCCGATCTGGCGATTGATGACGCTGGCGACACGCTTCTGTTTCAGAAGCGCGGTGGTGGCTATTTGCTGGATGACACCCATGATGAAGCCCAGGGCATCTACCGTTTGGGCGTAAAAGGTGGCACGCCTGAGCTGGTCACCAAGGAAGGCAGCGACCCGGCGTTCGGCCCGGATGGCCGCATCCTGGTGCAGCGCGGCAATGCGCTCGTCAGCCTGTCTGCGAACGGCTATGACGCCCGCACGATTGCCAGTGCGCAATATGCGTCTGACCTGCGCCTGAACAAAACCGGCAGCCATATCATCTGGCGTGAAAATTATCATGTTTACATGGCGCCTGTGCCCGCGACCGGGCAGGCGGTTACGCTCTCTACCTCTGGCGGTAGCGTACCGGTAGCTAAGCTCACGCGCGACGGCGGCACCTATATTGGCTGGGCGGATGACGATACGGCCTTTTGGTCCATCGGCCCGGTGATGAAGCAGGTGGATGTGGCTGATGCTTTCGGGGCGGATTTCAAGGCGCCTGAAGGCGGGCTTGACCTGTCGCAGGAAGTCGCGACCGCGAAGCCTGAGGGCATCACTGCCATTATGAACGCCCGCATTGTCACCATGGAAGGCGATGAGGTGATTGAAAGCGGCACCATCGTCATCGACGGCAACCGCATCCAGGCGCTGGGCGTGGATGTTCAGGTGCCCGAAGGTGCGACGGTGATTGATGCTGCGGGCAAAACTGTATTGCCAGGCTTTATCGATATCCACGCCCACGGCCCCTACGGCAGCGGCGAGATTGTGCCGCAGCAGAACTGGTCGCAGATGGGCCATCTGGCGTTCGGTGTAACCACGACGCATGACCCATCCAGCCGCGCGACGCTTGTTTTCTCGGCGGCTGAATATCAGCAGGCGGGCAAGATCCTGGCGCCGCGCACTTTCTCGACCGCTGAAATCGTTTATGGTGCCAAGTCCAGCTACTGGGCACCTGTCGATGAAATCAACGATGCGCTTGCGCACGCCCGCCGCCTGAAGGCGCAAGGTGCAATCAGCATCAAGAACTATAACCAGCCGCGGCGCGATCAGCGCCAGCAGGTAGTGGAAGCCGGTCGCCAGTTGGGCCTCAATGTGGTGGCCGAAGGCGGCTCTCTGTTCCATCAGGACATGAACCTGATCGTGGACGGCAATACGGGCGTTGAGCACACGCTGCCCAACCAGCATATCTACGATGATGTGCTGCAGTTCTGGCCGCAGACGGACGTGGGCTTCACGCCGACGCTGGTGGTGGCCTTTGGTGGTATCGGCGGCGAAGATTACTGGTACAAGCATATGGATGTGTGGAAGCACCCGCGCCTCAGCCACTTCGTACCGCCAACCGTCCTTCAGCCGCGGTCTGTGCGGCGGGAAATCGCGCCAGAGGAAGACTATGGCGATGCGATGAACGCTGCCTTCGCCAAAGACCTGATGGAGCGCGGTGTCAGTGTGCACACGGGCGCACACGGCCAGCGTGAAGGCCTGGGCACTCACTGGGAGCTGTGGTCCTTTGTGCGCGGCGGCATGACGCCCCACCAGGCGCTTCAGACTGCCACAATCAACCCGGCCCGCTATATGGGCATGGACGCCGACATCGGCAGCCTGAAGGCGGGCAAGCTTGCGGACCTCATCATCATCGACGGTGACCCGCTTGCGGACATCAAGGACAGCGACAAGCTGACCCATGTGATGCTCAACGGCCGGCTTTACCGGGCTGATACGCTGGCGGAAGAGGCGACGGGCGACTTTACGCCCAAGCCGTTCTATTGGGCCGACCGACCTGAAAGCAGCATTCGGTAAAAAGCGCCGGATACCGGAATTTGGGGAGGCTTCGGCCTCCCTTTTTTATGGGCGTTTGCAAGCTGTTAACCACTTGTTTGCTAGGCTCTTCTTAGGGATAAGGGGAATACTGCAATGCGCTTGATTGTGGGTGTGATCATATTGCTTTTTCTGACGCAGGCGTCAGCCGCGCAGACCTTGACGCTTTTGACCGAAGAAAACCCGCCACTGAATTACACGGACGCCGAGACAGGCGAAATCACCGGGGCAGCCACCGAACTTGTTACGGCTATTCTGGATGCAGCCGATGTCGATTTCACCATTCGCAGCCTGCCGTGGGCGCGGGCGTTCCGGCAAGCCAGGGATACTGCCAACCACTGCGTTTTTGCTACCGTACGGTCTGAAGAGCGGGAAGATAGGTTCGAATGGGTGTCGCCGCTTTTTGTCGGCGGCTGGGCGCTCTATAAGCGGCCCGGCAGTGCGCTGGATGTAACAGCGATCGATAAGCTCGAAGGTCATGTTGTGGCCGCCATGGCCGGGACCGCCGCGCTGGCCAAACTTAAAAGCGCCACCAATGCCGAGGTCGTGACCGCCCAGCGCGATGATACAGCACTTGCGCTTCTATATCATGGCCGGGCAGACCTTTGGTTGTCGGGCGTGTTTGCAGCACCCCATTCTGCCAAAACAGCGGGTCTTCCGATGCCGGAAGTCGCCTTTATCTGGCGCCCCAGCGTGATCGCGCTGGCGTGCAGCAAGGGGACGGACCCTCAGCTTATGGAGCGGCTCAGGCAGATCAATGCGGGCCTCAATGACCTGCACCTGATGGCCCGCTACCATTATGGCGCGCCCTGATCTGCCGGGAAGAGGCCGTCCATGATGGCCTGTGTCTTGTCCACTTCGCCCTTGAGCCAGGCAGCGAATTCCTTGTATTTGTCGGTTTCCGCGAACTCGTAGGAGCACACAAGCCAGTCTGACGGCTGTACCGGATAGGGGCGTCCGAGCGGCACAAGGAAGCCGTTTTCAACATCATGCTCATAGAGCAGCGACCGGCCAAGCGCGACACCAAGTCCGCTCATGGCGGCCTGCAGCGCAAGGTCAGTGCGGTCGAAACGGCTGACCGGGTCTATCTTCTGTGAGAAGTCGGGCTCGGCTTCATCGAATTCGCGCCAGCCGAACGGGATGGGATCCACCTCAGTCACATGATCCATCAGGATGTCATGATCCACCGTCCAGGGGCGGGAAGGGTTGATGCCTTTTTCCTTGATATAGGATGGGCTGGCCACTGCCTGCATCATGGATGTGCCCAGTTTCACGCACCTGAGGCCAGGGTAGGGGCCGATGCCGTAGCGGATGGCCACATCTGCCTCGCCACGCGTGAAATCCACCAGCCGCGTTTGCGCCTGCACCGAAAGGGTCAGCCCGGCGGCGCGTGCCTGCATCAATCGCGGCACCATCCATTTCATCGCAAGCGAGGGTGGAACGGACACGCGGATCGCGCTTGAATGGCGCGCCTGCAGGATGCGGTCAAGCGCGTCTTCAAGGTCATGAACACTGGAAAAAGCTGCCCGGCACAGGATTTCACCGGCATGAGTGAACTTCAGGGACCGGGTTGTGCGCTCAAACAGCTGCATGCCCAGCATGTCTTCGATGGCGCGCACCCGGTGGCTCACGGCTGTCTGGTGCACGCCCAGGGCTTCTGCGGCCTTTGTGAAATTCTGTTCCTGGTGCAGGGCCGCCAGGAAAGGGCTTGCCTGAACCAGTTTTACCAATCTGCTATTCATGAATATATCTCATAATTTTAAGAGAAAAAACTATCCTATAAAAACGCTGAAGGCCACAGATATTATTACTCAGACGAGGATAAGGAGTAAATATAATGTCTATAAGCCATGAGTATATGTCGAGACTATTGGCCTTTGGTGTGGTGATTTTCCTGGCGGCGCTGTTCCTCCTGAGCGTGCCGTCGAATGCCCAAGACCAAGTCATCTATGTGAATGCCGACCGCAATATTGAAAAGGGCCAGGATGCCATGCGTGATGGCGATTATGAGCGCGCGGTCCGATATCTGAAGAAAGCAGCGCGCCGTGGTCTTTCAAGTGAACACCGCGCGATTGTCCAGAACAGCCTGTGCGCATCCCTTTATTTCCAGGGGGCCTATGAAGAAGCAGCCACTGCCTGCACGGATGCCATTACCGAAGACGGTCGCTACTGGAAAGCCTTTGTTAACCGCGGGCATGCGCGCAAGGCGCTGGGTGACATGAGCGGCGCGCTTGCCGATTACTGCGAAGCACGCGAGTTGAGCCCGAAGCACGTCAGCGGAGTCTTTCAATCCCAGTGTGAAGGATAACAGAGTAGCTCTCGCTCCTTCACAGCCTCGGGCTGCCCGATGGAACCCCCGGCCAGCCCGATTTTTTATACCCTCTTCAGGCTTGCCGGTTATCGCTTTCCCTGCGTAGAATGCCTGCGAGGATGGATGAGGGGGCAAGCACTTGGTGCGGCTGGATAAACTTCTGAACACAAAGGACTTTCGCAAGGCAGCCAAGCGTGCGCTGCCCGCGCCCATGTTCCATTATCTGGACGGCGGGGCGGATGACGAATGGACGTTGGCGGAAAGCACGGACGCCTTCGCGCGCTACCGCCTGTTGCCTGAGTATCTGAAGGACCTGAGCGTGGTGGACACCAGCACCCGGGTGCTGGGCGCTGAACTGAAATCCCCATTGATCCTGTCGCCCACCGGTATGAACCGGCTGTTCCACCATGAGCGCGAACCGGCTGTGGCACGGGCTGCGGCGAAGCATGGGCTGATGTACAGCCTTTCCACCCTTGGAACCACCAGCATGGAAGATGTAGCGGCGACCAGCACCGGGCCCAAGATGTATCAGATTTATGTCCACAAGGACCGCGGCCTGACCATGGAGTTTGTCGAACGCGCCAAGGCGTCAGGCTATGACGCCCTGTGCTTGACTGTGGACATGGTGGCAGGTGGCAACCGCGAGCGTGATATGCGCACCGGGTTTACCATGCCGCCGAGGTTGACGCTATCCAGCCTTGGCAGCTTTATTACGCATCCAAAATGGACATTCAATTTACTGCGTAACAGTGATTTTCGCCTGGCCAATGTGGCGCACCGTCAGGACGCGCTGGCGGGTGGGGCCATGGGGGTGATCGGCTATGTGAACAGCCAGTTCGACCATAGCGTGACCTGGGGTGATGCAGCAAAGGTGATCGAGGCCTGGGGCGGTCCTTTTGCCATCAAGGGCATCCTGTCGCCGGCGGATGCTGTGCGCGCCCATGACGCGGGGGCAACTGCTGTGATGATATCGAACCACGGCGGGCGGCAGCTTGATGGTGCCGCGGCTCCGATTGACTGTGTGGCGCCCATGCGTGATGCGGTCGGTGACAAGATGGAACTGATCGTTGACGGCGGTGTCCGGCGCGGCAGCCATGTGGTGAAGGCCCTGGCGCTTGGAGCGAATGCTGTTTCCTTTGGTAGGCCGTATCTTTATGCGCTGGCGACAGCGGGTGAAGCCGGCGTGGACAGGATGCTTGGCCTGATGACCAGTGAAATTCAGCGGTCCATGGCGCTTTCGGGCTGTGCCAGCGTGGCGGACTGTGGCCGTCACCTCATTATGGAGCCGGGGAACTGACCGGGCTTGACCAATTTTGAACTACCCGGTCCCATGGTATGGGAGCAGGAAGGTATGGGGGACTATATGTCTGTTCGGACGACCATTGTTTTGATTTTGCTGGCGATTGTCGGCCAGCCCGCTGATGCGCAGACGCTGCAGCTGATCACGGAGGACAATCCGCCCTTCAATTATACCGAAGGCTCGACCGGGGTGCTCAAGGGTGCTGCTCATGAACTGGTAGTTGCCCTGATGGCTGAGGCAGAGGTGCCGTTCACCACCACCCTGCTGCCCTGGCACCGTGGCTACCGCCGGGCACTTGAAAACCCGAACAGCTGCATCTACGGCATCAACCGGACCCATGACCGGGAAGAGCTGTTTGAGTGGATCGGGCCGCTATTCGAAAGTGGCTGGGCCTTTTATAGCTATGACAAGACTATCAAGCTCCATAGCCTGACAGACATCGAGGACCAGATCGTTGTGGTGAAATCCGGCGACGCGGTCGCAAACGCATTTGCTGCCGCCCGACCCGACGCCCGGGTGCTGACCGTGGAAACCGACAGGGTAGGGGTGCGGCTCCTGGAACGTGGCCGCGCCGATCTGTGGCTGACGGGCATTGTGCATGTCGGCAAAAGCGCGGAGCTCGAAGGCCTGCCGGTGCCGGAACTCAAGCTGATGTGGCGCAGGTCGGTGGTCTATATGGGATGCGCCAAAGGCACTGATGCTGCGACGCTTGCCAAGCTCCGCTCGGCTATGCCGGTGCTTGACGGGCTGCGCGAAAAGGTCATCGCCAAATATTGGTAAGCTGTTGGCCACCTTAGGCTGCCCACTGTACTCGGGCGACAAAAGCCATTACAGTCTGATCATACGCAAGCAAGGAGCTGAACCATGAGCACTGCTACCATGAGCAGGGATTATTCACTGGGTGAAGAAATCGCGCACGCGATCAGCCACGGTGTGGCGGCAGTGGCTGCGATTGTCGGCCTTGTGTTCCTGGTGATCAAGGCAGCGGAGGTTGGTGGCGCGCTGGAAATTACAGCGGCCGCGCTTTACGCGGGCTGTATGGTTTTCATGTTCACGGCTTCGACGCTCTATCACAGCCTGTTCAAGACCAAGGCGCGCGACTTTTTCAAGATGCTTGATCATTCGGCCATCTATTTCAAGATCGCCGGCACTTACACGCCTTTCGCACTTGTCACGCTGCCTGTCTCATTGGGGGCGTGGGTGGCCGCAGGCGCCTGGGGCGCCGCGCTTCTGGGCACAGTGCTGAAGGCACGGGCCTATGTCCGCAAGTCAGCCAAGAAGTTCAGCCCGCTTTCACTCGGTCTGTATCTGGCCATGGGGTGGGCGGCTGTCCTGATGATGGGCGAACTGGCAGAACGCCTGCCGGGCGTAGCCATCAACTGGATCATCGCGGGTGGTTTGGCCTACACGCTGGGGGCCATATTCTATGCGCTCAAGAAAGTGCCCTATACCCACGCGGTCTGGCACGTCTTTGTGGTGGCAGGCGCGGCCTGCCATTTTGTGGCGATTTACCTGTATGTGATCTAGGCGTATTTGCGCACGCTAAAATCCGGTTGCTGTTTTGAGTTTCGGGGTCAATTTCGGCCGTTTTCCGGCACGCTTGCTGATGTGACGGGTAACCGGCCAGGGGAGGGTTTCATTATGACATTCAAAACTGTATTCGCGGCATTTTGCCTTTTGCTTCTGGGCGCCTGCGGACAAGAGGGCCAGAACGCCGAGACCGCTGACCGCGTGTTCACCCACGGCCAGATATGGACCGGTGGCGCGGCAAAGGGCGTGGACGCCGAAGCTTTTGCGGTCAAGGACGGCAAGGTTTTGGCTGTGGGATCGTCAGCTGACATGGCGGCCCATATTGGCGCGGATACAGACGTGATCGACCTTGAGGGCGCGTTTGTCGTGCCCGGCCTGATCGACAACCATGTTCATTTCTTTGAAGGCTCTTTCACGCTGACGCAGGTACAGCTTCGCGACGCTGCAACGCCAGAGGAGTTCACCCGGCGCATCGCGGAGGCCGCGGCCAAGGCACCCGAAGGGGCCTGGGTACTGGGCGGCAACTGGGATCATGAACTGTGGGGCGGGGAACTGCCGGACCGCACCTGGATTGACGAGTTAACAGGCGATGTGCCTGTTTCCGTTAATCGGCTGGACGGCCATATGGTGCTTGCGAACTCAAAAGCGCTGGAGTTGGCGGGCATTGACGAGACAACGCCAGATCCGGAAGGCGGCGTGATCGTGCGTGACGCAGATGGTCGCCCCACAGGTGTGTTGAAGGATGCTGCCATGTTCATGATGGATAAGGCGGTGCCTGCGCCATCCGATGACCGGATGGATGAAGTTTACCGTATGGGCATGGCCTATGCCGCTAAAATGGGCGTCACGCAGGTGCGTGACATGGCCTATAATTACCGGTCATTGGAAGCGTACCGCCGTTTGAAATCGAAGGATGAGCTGGCGCTCAGGATTTATGCTTACACCCCGCTTGACCAGTGGCAGCGCATGGCAGCTTATGTGGATGAAAACGGCCGCGGCGACGACATGCTGCGCTGGGGCGGCCTGAAAGGATTTGTCGATGGGGCGCTTGGGTCCACCACGGCCTGGATGTATCAACCCTATGCCGACGCGCCTGAGACATCTGGTTTTCCGCTTTTGCCGATGGATGAATTGCAGGAAAGCGTGCTTGGCGGCACGCAGGTGGGCCTGCATGTGGCGGTGCACGGTATCGGCTTCAAGGCCAACGACATGCTTCTGGATATCTTTGAAAATGTCGCCGAGCGGGTGGACCGAAAGGATCTCCGCTTCAGTATCGAACACGCGCAGCATCTGACGGAAAGCGCCATCAAGCGCTTTGCTGAACTGGATGTGACGGCCTCGATGCATCCCTTCCACCTGATCGACGATGGCCGCTGGGCGGAAAAGCGTTTGGGCAAGGACCGGCTAAAGGGCACCTATGCCATCGGGTCTGTGATGCGCGCGGGCGGGCGCGTGAGCTTCGGGTCAGACTGGCCGGTGGCGCCGCTTGATCCCATCATGGGCATTTATGCCGCCGTGACCCGCCGCACAACAGACGGCGCCAACCCGGACGGCTGGATACCAGACGAGAAGATCAGTGTCTTGGATGCCCTTCGGGCCTATACGGTGAATAACGCTTACGCCAGCTATCAGGAAGACAGGTTGGGGCTGATCAAGCCCGGTTATCTGGCGGATTTTGTGGTGCTGGATGCCAACCTGTTTGATGTGGACCCAGTGACCATCAAGGACACCAAGGTTCTGCGCACCGTTATTGGCGGGATAGACCGCTACCAAGCAGAAGACTGACGCTGAAAGTAAAAAGGGCGCCCGGATGGAGCGCCCTTTCTTTTTAATGAAATCCCACCGCCAGCTAGCGCCATAGGTTGGCGACATTTGTTTCCTGAATGGTGGATTCACGCTCTGACCAGTGCGGGAAGAAATTATAGCCCGTCTGGTCCTCGATGCTACGGATCGTCACCAGCGAGTCCCTGTAGGCGTTATAATCCAGCTTCTTGTTATCCAGCACAAAGGCAATGGACCGCCGCCGCGTGGTGTCGAATACGATCTTGTAGAAGGCATCCGGAATGCGGACCTTGGTTTCACCCGAGGAGCTATCCATGAAGCGCTTTTCCGCGTCGGTCTTATAGATGGGCCCCGTGATCACGATCAGGCTGGTGCCCGGTCGGCTTTCCGCCCATCCGCGCACAACGCTTTCAAGCTTGCGCCAGGCGCCCCGGTTGAAACCGATGCCCACCTGTGGCGCCATGTTGGTGAGATAGAAGCTTTCCATCATCACTTCGTCGCTGCGCTTCATGTCGCCCGCCGGGGCCTGGTGGCCGCGGTCAAAACCGCTGCCTTTATAGTCGGGCAGGGTGGCGCGGGTCTCCACATTCATGCGCGTAAGGTCCGGGTCTGCCTGGAACTTGGCGTCGTCCCGATCTGCTGTGCCCTTCAGGTTCTGCGGGTTCAAAACTTCCACCACCCAGTCCGGGTTGCGGGTTTGCGGGTTGAAGCGCGCGGCATAGGCCACGCGGCACAGGGTTATCATGCCCGTCAGGTCTCCCATGTCTTCAGGCTTCCAGGCCATGAAGGGCGATTTGTCACAGTCGACGCTTGAGACCGCGGCCTCGGCATCCGGGGCGGCGGCAGGCGCGGCTGCCGTTCTTTCAGGCGTGGCAGCGGCGCTGGCAGCAGGGACTTCGCTATCCTGTGCCCAAGAGGCCCCACCGATCAAGGCTGCCGCCAGAAGGGGTGCGCCGCCCTTTAAGAACCGCGCGATCCTCACTTGCCGTCTCCGTCGGTGGCCGGCGGGTTCGAGGGGGCTGGCGGCTTTGACATGGATTTGCCCATGGCATAGCCCGCGCCAGAGATGCCCAGAAGCACCAGCACGTTGCCTGGAATTTCCACAAAGGTACCGGCTTCGATGCTCAGCGCCAGGAAAAGACCGGCGATGACAAAAGTGAAAATCAGGAACTGGAAGCGCGACAGGCTGGCTTTGGTTTTGCCCACCAGAAGCTGCGTGATGTCGATCTTGCCGACCCATATTTTATAAAGAACGGTGCCGGCAAACCCCAGCAGGATGAGGCTTAAGACCCCAAATGTGACAAGGCTGATAAGTTCCGGCCCCTTGAGTGCGCTGTCCATGAAAATTCTCCCCTTCTATGGTAAACGCCTGTTGGCAAAAGTATGTTTTCCGAAAAGATAGATGCCATTACTGCCGGCAAAAAGTGTGACCACTGTGTCGTCCACGTCAGGCAGGCTGGTTGCCCCTGTGCCCAGCAGCGAAAACCCCTGGAAGGCGTAATAGGCGACGGCCCCGATAGACATGAGAAACAGTTGGGCGCGTTCAGGGGCCAATGTGCCCTGGTGTTCGTGAGCCATGGCTTCTGTCAAGGCGATGTCACCCTGCAGCATCTTGACGACAACCGTCGCAACCATAAGCGCCAGCCAGACCTGGAGACCCCAGTATAGCCAATCATGAATTGCCATGATTTTCTCCCCTTAGGCGAGATAGTATCGCAAAAAGTTTATATGCAAAACTATAAAGAGATTAGGGTTGGCAAAGCCGGTTGAATCCGACAGCCAAGCAAGCGTGCTTGTGCTATAATGCACCGCTCCCCCATACCTCCATGCCCATATGGGGACTTTTCAGACCCACATTTTGGAGGACCATCATGACTATTGCCCCGCGGCTCCAACGCTATATGGAGCAAAACGGCATTGATTATGAAATCATGCCCCATGACAGGGAAGTTGTTGCGACCAAGATCGCCCAGGCTGCCCATATTTCCGGAAACGCCATGGCGAAAGGCGTGCTCCTGAAGTCGGACCACGGATTTATGATGGCCGTTGTGCCTGCATCGCATCATGTGGACCTGCAGGAGCTGAGCCACCGGGCGCATGCGCGGCTCGGGCTGGCCACCGAAGAGGAAGCCTGCAGTATCTTCGATGACTGTGACGCTGGCGCCGTACCGGCCTGTGGTAGTGCCTACGGCATGCCCATGATTATCGACAGTTGCCTTGATGACCAGGATGACCTTTATCTGGAAGCGGGGGATCACCGAAGCCTGCTGCATATTGACCGGATGGCCTTTGCCAAAATGACGGCCGATGCAGAACACGCCCGGATTTCGCGTCCGCATTGATGTGCCAGAGAAGAGGTATCAGGGCCGCCCGAAGGGTGATGAATGAAGAACGGGTGGCGTTATGCCGAACGCCACCCGTTTGCCTGAGGGTAATTTTTTTGGGTAATTGATGTTAGCGGCCGGAAGACGCCGTTGCCGTTTGTGGCAGGTAGCGGACGGGGCCGAGTTCCTGCCAATGATCCGCGCCCGCTACTTCGCGCATGCGCCACTGATAGGGGAACTGCTCCCATGGCGCACATTCAGGGAAGCGGATATCACAGACAAGCGTGCCGTCTGAGGTCTCAACCGTCAGGACCGCGTGATACTGGCTTTCTTCCGTATAGGCCGTGGCGATAAGGAACGAGCCACTATATGCGGGGTAGCGGCCGCGCAGGATGCGGCGCATGGTCAGGGCGAAATCTTCGCAGTCGCCCGGGCCGACATCGCTCAGGCTTTTCCAAACATCTGTGCCGTTTTCATCTTCAGGAATGACCAGCGCTTTGGTTTCCGCGTGGGCTGAGGCAACTTCGCCAAGCACCGCATCTGTGCTAGGCAATTTGCATTCACCAGGGTTGCGCGCACAAAACTCTGAAAAGGCCTGTGGCGCGGCTGTTTTTGTGCCGGCAGGCATGGCGGATTTGGGCGCAAGGGTGCTCAGGGATGCAACAGGGCCCATGCCTTCGCCGGTGCCCATGCAGGCCGGGAGGAAAAGCGCCAAACTCAGAATTAGCAATTTTTTGAACACGATTACTTCATCCTATCAAACAACAGGTTCGTCCCTTGCCGGTCAAACCGGCGTGTATTCTCTTTTGCCTGATGGAAATCCGGCCGGTTTTTCCCGTGCCGGTTTGCGATTTCTTTGTGCTCGAGCGAGCTTTGCCTGAAAGAATCGCAAAATAATTCGACGCCAAAAATCTACGAAACATATCGTCGTCGCAATATTTCGTCCGATTTTTGCGAAAAATATAATAAAAAATGGATGACTTTATTGACCTTTGACTGGTTCTGTTTTGAATAAACCTAAAATATCGATAAATTTTTCGATGGCATGAAATCTCGTGTATTTAATGTGGCTTATCGGGTAATTGGCAGTTGGAACTCTGGGGCGCATTTTGCTAATGTGCGCCGGTTTTGAGTGGCACAGGCGTTGGAAATGGCATGATTTCGGCCTCAAAAAAAATTATCAGCAACCAGTCGGGCATCCATGAAAATCTGGAATCGGTTGTAAAAAAACACCTCGAATCAGAATTCAGGAAACCGGTGGCAGACCACACCAAGCGGGCGTTTGATGCAGTGTGCAGGCGGCTGGATGACGCGCCGAAGCGCCCCCTTATCCTGGATGCCTGCTGCGGCGTGGGGGATAGCAGCCGGACGATCGCTGAACAGCATGAAGACCACTGGGTCATCGGTATCGACAAGTCGGAAAGCCGGATCATGCGCGAGCGCCCCACGTTGTTCCGGGATAATCTGGTGCTGATGCGGGCGGACCTGAATGATTTCTACCGCCTTGCTGTGGCGGCGGGCTGGCGCCTGGCGCGTCATTATGTGCTGTACCCCAACCCTTATCCGAAATCGGTTCACCTGAAACGGCGTTGGCACGCCTCACCGGTGTTCCCCCATATGGTGAAGCTGGGCGGCGTGTTTGAGATGCGCTCGAACTGGAAGCTGTATCTGGACGAGTTTGCTGCGGCGCTTGATGTGGTCGGGCACAAGGCCGATGTGGCAGAGTTCGAGGCTGCCGATCCGCTGACGGCCTTCGAGCGCAAGTACCGTGATAGCGGCCAGCCCCTATACAGACTGACCGCTGATCTGGGTTAGTTGTCTTAATTGGTCAGGGCCAATGGCCCCATGGCGGCCTCATTCACCTGGCCATCATATTTATAGACCGTACCGTCTTTCATCACGAAGTCGACGCGGGACAGGAGGTTGATGTGGCGAAGCACATCGCCCTTCACACCGATGATGTCGGCATATTTGCCCGCCGATACGGTGCCCTGTTTGTCAGCCACACCCATCATAACGGCGGGCCAGTATGTGGCGGCGCGGATGGTATCCATCACCGGGATGTCCATCACATTCACCCACACGTCCATTTCGTTCCAGGTGCTCTGGCAGTGGAATTTCATCGGAATGCCGCTGTCGGTACCCACAAGGAACACAAGGCCCGCTTCCCGAAGCTGTGCGATCTTGCGCTTGAGCGTAGGTCGCCTAAGCGGTGTCAGCTGCGTATAGCCAAGCTGGCCGGGGTTCTGGATGGACTGCTTGATATCCGCGATGGTGTCATCCTTCAGGCCGCGGTGCCAGCAATTGCTGTCCAGCTTTTCGGGGTTGTCGACCGTATATTGGAAGTTCCACAGGCCCTCGACCGTGGGTGTCCAATATAAAGGCCCGCCCGCCACGCGGCCGGTGGCTGTGCGTTCCTTCAGCTTTTCCATGACATCAGCTGGATATTCAGGCGCGGTCGTGAGGCCCGTATGCTCGAAATTATCGACACCAATCTGCAGCCCGCGGCGGATTTCATCAGGGCGGTGGGAGTGGGCTACCACCTTCATGCCGTATTTGTGGGCGTGGTGAACGATGGTTTTCGCCACTTCATAGTCCATCTTGTCCTGGTCGATCAGCTTGACGATATCGACGCCTGCTTCATGGAGTATCTTCACCTTTTCCCGAGCCTCAGAGACCGATTTCACGCCCCAGCGGAAGGCTTCCGTGCCGGGGTAGGGTTCATCCTGCAGGAAAGGGCCGGAGATAAAGAGCCGCGGCCCCGGCGTTTCGCCTGATGCGATGCGTGCCTTGACGGATACGGAAGCCTCTAGGGGCGCGCCCAGATCCCGCGCAGAGGTCACACCGGCCAGCAGCAGCTGTGCTGCGCTTGCGGGCATGATCTCGTCCGCCAGGCGGTTAATGTAGGCCTTGTCCCAATGCTCATAATCCGCGTGTCCGTTCAGCATCAGGTGGGCATGGCTTTCCCACAGGCCAGGCAGCAGGTCCATGCCTTCGGTGGACACAACATTATAGCCTTCGGGCACCTTGAGCGTCTCTTTGGTGCCGACCTTTTCGATCACGCCGTCCTTGATCAGGATTACGCTGTTGGCGATGGGCCGGTGGCCGAAGCCGTCAATGAGCCTGCCGCCCACAAGGGCGGTCTGTTCCGCCTGGGCGCTGAAGGCCAGAAGCGCGCTCGCGAGTGCGGCTTTCAAAATGTGTCGAAGCATGATGTGTCCCTCCCATGGTTTCTTTGATCATAAGATGGCACGGATTAAGTTTATGTCCATGGTTGATGACCACATTGGTCTGTTGATGCGCTCTGCCAGAAAGGCGAGTTGGGCAGTTTAACCTTTTTGTAATGCTCGCTGCCTATGGTGGCGCTTATCGGGGCGAGAGTATTGTTGGCGGCACAGGCCGCCCAGACATTGGATGTATGCATGTTTGTGCGCGTTCTCGGTGTATTTTTATGCTTGGCAGTAGGCCAACTGGCGGCTTTCCCGGCGTTTGGGAATGGTATCTTGCCGGATGCCGGTCAGTCGGATGAAGCTGGCGACCCGCCGAAATTCCTGATGCTGACAGAACAGAATCCGCCCTTCAACTATAGCAACCATGAAACCGGGGCCATTGTAGGCGCCAGTGTTGAACTGGTTCATGAGATGATGCGCCGCGCGGGGTTCGCATATGACATTCGGATCATGCCGTGGCGCCGCGCGTTCGCTCAGGCGCAGGGCGACGCCAATGTTTGTCTCTTTTCCATGAATTATACCGAAGAGCGCGCCCCGCTTTTTAAATGGGTCAAGCCACTTTATGGCGGTGGCGGACTAGCCTTCTATGCCCGCGCGGACGATCCGCGCCAGTATGAGACGGACGCAGACATAAAAGGCAATGTGCTTCTGTCGCGCACGGCAGAGGCAACAAGCAAGCGCCTGGAAGATTTCCCCAACATCACCATTGTCAAGGTGGACAGTGATATGGACGGCTTCAACCTGCTCGCGCGTGGGCGGGGCGATCTTCTCATGTCAGGCCTGCTGATGTCGAAAACCTTGCTGGCGCGAACCGGACGCGAGGAAGAGTTTCGCGTGGCCTATGTGCTGCAGGAAGCATCCGTTGCCATTGGCTGTTCGCTGAAAACAAGTGACGAATTGATCGACCGGCTGATAGCGGCTAACGACAGCCTTGAGACGGTGAGGAACAACGTGCTTGCCCGCTATTGGCAGCAGGACCAGTAGCCGCTTCCGCTGATGTAGGTGCTTACTCTATGCAGTCCTGGCCCAGGGCCGCGACTTCCGTTTTACGCCGTGGACGGGCATTGAAAGCAACAGCTGACGTCAGAACCACCAGAACACCAATCCAGCCAAGCATGTTGACGTTGGTAAAGCGGATCACGTCCGGCCACAGCAGGTGCCCTACGTAGCTCGCAATGATGGTTGCGACCGGTGTCGTGGCCACGACGCTGGAGATGTGGGTGGATGGCCAATATTTCATGCTTTCCGAAAAGGTGCTGTAGGCAATAAGCGTGTTAAACGCGCAGAAGGTGATGATCATCCAGTCTGCGCTCTCAAGCGCGCCAAAGCTTGTAAGGTCAGACATCGGTAAAAGGCTGACAACGGCGGCAAGATAAATGAACAACAGGATATTGGCTGATGACAGCCTGCCGATCAGCTTTTTCTGCAGCGCCGCGTATAGCGCCCAGATGAAGGAGGCTGAGACAGCAATCAACACGCCGACCAAAAAACCTTCCTGTCCGAAATCCAGTTCAGCGATCGAGGCATTGAAAAAGAGGCCCAGCCCAACAAACAGTGTCAGGAAACAGGCTGTCTGGAACCGGTTCAGGCGTTCATGGAAGAACACCACGCCCGTCAGTGCCAGAAACACCGGCGTGGTCTGGGAGAAGACCGCCATGGCAGAGGGCTCAAGGTAGGTCAGGCCATAGATGAACAGCACATAGTCTGCGATCAGGAAGATGGCCGCGAACAACAGCATCAGCCATTCCCGCCCTGTCAGGCTCAGGAACTGGCGCAATTTGCCGCGCCACGCCTGAATGCCTGTAACCACAATGGCGGCCACCAGAAAGCGGAACCATGTGATCGTCACCCCGTCCTGCAGTTCAAGCGCGAACACCAGTGCGATGGGCAGGATGCCCCAGAAAAGCACGGTGTTGCATACCAGGATAAGGCCGGTCAGAAAGGCGTTTGGGGACTGGGACTGCATGACTATTGTCCTTCGATGGAAGCAGGCTCTTGTGGCATAGCGCGACCATCTTGGGAATAGGGGAAATAGCCCCATAAGCAGAGAAGCTGGATTTATTCTACTTGCCCAGGTGGCTGGTGGCGGCCCGCAGGCCGCCCCGCTCTGAATTCACTGAAGCTTAAGCTGCCCAGTCCAGGATCACCTTGCCGGATTGGCCTGAGCACATCACGTCGAAGCCCTTCTGGAAATCATCCACGCCGTACCGGTGGGTCAGGATCGGGCTCATGTCGAGGCCGCTTTCAAGCATGGCGATCATCTTGTACCAGGTCTCGAACATCCGGCGGCCATAGATGCCGTGAATTTCAAGGCCCTTGAAGATTACATGGTTCCAGTTGATGCCGGAGCCTTCAGGCAGGATGCCCAGCAGCGCAACCTTGCCGCCGTGGTTGATGGTTTCCAGCATGTTGCCAAACGCCTGCGGTACGCCAGACATTTCAAGCCCCACGTCGAAACCTTCGGTCATATGCAGGTCCGCCATGGTGTCCTTTAGGCTGTCTGTCGTCACATTCACGGCCTTGGTGGCACCCATCTTGCGCGCCAGATCAAGGCGAAAGTCGTTCACATCCGTGATCACGATATTGCGTGCGCCCACCTTGCGGGCGATGGCAACCGCCATGATGCCGATGGGGCCTGCGCCGGTGATGAGCACGTCTTCGCCGACAAGGTCGAACGACAGCGCCGTGTGGGTTGCGTTCCCGAGCGGGTCAAGGATCGCACCAAGTTCGTCTGAAACCCCATCCGGCAGCGGGCAGATGTTCACCGCAGGGACAGAGATATATTCCGCAAATGCGCCCGGGCGGTTCACCCCAATGCCTTCGGTATTGCGGCACAGGTGGCGTTGGCCCGCGCGGCAGTTGCGGCAGTGGCCGCAGGTGATATGGCCTTCGGCAGACACGCGCTGGCCGATCTCAAGGCCTTTGACCTCAGAGCCCAGTTCCACGATCTCGCCCGCGAACTCGTGGCCCACATGCATGCCCACCGGAATGGTCTGGGATGCCCACTGGTCCCATTTGTAGATATGCACGTCCGTGCCGCAGATGGCGGTTTTCTTAACCTTCACCAGAACGTCGTTGTGACCGACTTCCGGCATCGGCACGTCTTCCATCCAGATGCCGGTTTCGGCTTTTGCTTTGACCAGTGCTTTCATGGCCTTTGTCCCTCACTTGTGCCCTTTTGGGCTTTAGCTGATAATACCCAGTTCGCGGCCTACCTTGCCGAATGCCTCGACCGCACGGTCGATCTGTTCCGGCGTGTGTCCGGCGGACATCTGTGTACGGATGCGCGCCTGTCCTTTCGGTACGACCGGGAAGGAGAAGCCGATGACAAAAATGCCTTCACCCAACAGCTTGTCTGCCATGTCGGCGGCCAGCTTGGCGTCGCCCAGCATCACAGGGATGATCGGGTGGTTAGCACCCGCCAGCGTGAACCCAAGCTTTTCCATGCCCTCGCGGAAGCGCTTTGAGTTCGCATGCACGCGGTCACGCAGCTCAGAGCCTTCTTCCAGAAGCTCCAGCACCTTCACGCTTGTCGCCGCAATCACAGGCGCCAGCGTGTTCGAGAACAGATAAGGGCGGGAGCGTTGGCGCAGCCAGTCCACAATCTCTGCGCTTGCAGCGGTGTAGCCGCCGGATGCACCACCCAGCGCCTTGCCAAGCGTGCCGGTGATGATATGAACCCGGTCCTGCACGCCGAAATGCTCGGGCGTGCCCGCGCCACTTTCGCCGATGAAGCCCACGGCGTGGCTGTCGTCCACCATCACCATGGCGTCGTATTTTTCCGCCAGGTCACAGATGGCGGGCAGGTTCGCCAGAATGCCGTCCATGGAGAAGACGCCGTCGGTGGCGATCAGGCGGAAACGAGCATCCTGCGCGTCCTTCAGGCACTGTTCCAGCTCGGCCATGTCGTTGTTGGCATAGCGGAAGCGCTTGGCCTTGCAAAGCCGCACGCCATCAATGATGGAGGCGTGGTTCAGCGCGTCTGAGATGATCGCGTCCTCAGGGCCCAGCAGCGTTTCAAACAGGCCAGCGTTGGCGTCAAAACAGCTTGGGTAAAGGATCACATCTTCCATTTTCAGGAATTTCGCCAGCTTGCCCTCAAGCTCCTTGTGCACATCCTGTGTGCCGCAGATGAAACGTACGGACGACATGCCGTAGCCATGCTCATCCAACGCCTTTTTGGCGGTTTCGACCAGGATATGGTCGTTTGACAGGCCCAGATAGTTGTTGGCGCAGAAGTTGATGAAATCAGTGTCGCCACTGCCTTCCACATGCACGGCAGATGACTGCGGCGTGGTGATGACGCGCTCTTTCTTATAGAGCCCCGCTTCTTTCACCTCTGCCAACTGTTCCTGAAGATACGCTGTGTAGCGATCGGTCATGCCCAAAGTCCTCCTGAAATACCACTTGTCATGCTGAACTTGTTTCAGCATCCATGCCCAAGATTATTGCCGTATCCAGTGGGGTTTGCCAATGGACCCTGAAACGAGTTCAGGGTGACGGCTGAGTTCGATATGTTAAATACATTGTTCAATATATTGGTCAATAGCCAATATAATCCGTGATACTGTGCTTTTATGGCGCCAGAACCAGCATCAGGGCGCGGGCGGGATTTTGCCCTTTATTTTCAATAAAGTGCGGCACGTCCGCCTGATAGCGCGCCGAGTCGCCGGCTTCAATTTCCTGTACGCTGGTACCGACGCGCACGCTGAGCGCGCCATCAAGCACCGTCAGATGCTCCATTGTGCCGCTGGCGTGCCCCTCTGATTCGAGGATGCCGCCAGCCTCCAGGCGCATATCATACCATTCTGTTTTGCTCACCAGATCAATCGGGCCCAGAATGCGCAGCGTACAGCGGCCGTCGGCGCTTTGTATCTCTGGCGTTTCATAGGCTTTGGTAAGCTTGATTTCAGGCCCGCCCGGTGTTTCGCCTGCGCCGTCATCGAGAAGCGACGCGATATCGATCCCCAGCGACTGGGTCAGGCTCCAGAGCGTACCAAGCGTCGGGTTCGTGAGCCCCCGCTCGATCTGCGACAGCATGGATTTCGACACGCCGGACATTCTGGCCAGACCGTCCAGCGTCAGCTTTTCGGCCGTTCTCAGGGCCTTGATTTTCTGGCCCACGTCGGGCGGCGAATTGCGTGTCATGCTTCTGTCCTTATCGGGCTTTTGTTCACTATATTGAATTTTGGTGCCCGATCCAGCGGGAAATTTGGTAGCGACTTGACCTCGGTCAACACTCGCTGAGGAGAAGTGAAGTAGAAAACCACATAGTTACAAGTGAAACTATATGGTGACAAGCATGACGACCAATCAAGCAAGCGGGGCCTACAAGGCCTTTTTTCTTGGCCCCAAGGCGGAAAACGAAGCCTGGGTGCGTTCCGAATTCCAGGCGATCCTTGAGCATTGGTTCCAGTGGCGGAAAGACCTGTTCCCCGGCGACGCGCCGGTGTCTGTGAAAACCGAGCGCCGCACACCCGCCTATCTTGAGGCGCGGGAGCGCATGATCGCGGGGCTTGAAGACCTGACTGAGCTTCTTGAGGATGAGCTTCCCAAGTTCACGCCGCGCTATATCGGCCATATGGTGTCTGACTTGACGCTGCCGGCGCTGATGGGCCATTTCGCCATGCTGTTGCATAACCCCAACAACACCAGCCGCGACGCCTCCAAAGTGGGCCAGAAGGTGGAGGCCGAGGTCATCGCCATGCTGGCAGAAATGATGGGGTTTGACCCAACCCGCGCCACAGGACACATCACCGGGGGCGGCACGGTCGCGAACTTCGAGGCCGTCTGGCGCGCCCGTTTCCGGCAGGATCATTGGCTGAGCCTGGCGCTCTATCTTGCAGAAGAGCGCGGCGTTAAGCTGGACCTCTTTTCCGCTGCTCATATGGGCTGGAACCGCTTCGCAGAGCTGCTGGCCGAACATAATGTTCCGCTTGACGACCTGCGCGGCTATAGCGGCGTGGCCACCAACCCTTATGAATTCGGCGAGCGCATGACACGGGCGTTTGACCAGCCCTATCGCGGACCAATCCTGCTGGTGCCGGAGAACAAGCATTTTTCCTGGACCAAGGCGACCAACATTTTCGGCTATGGCGAGCATGCCTTCTGGCCTGTGGCACTGGACGCGCGCGGCAAAATGGACGTGACAGCGCTTGCGGGGCTGATCCAGAAAGCTAAGCAGGAGACGCGCCCCATCAGCATGGTGGTGTCGGTCGCGGGCACGACGGAAACCGGCGAGATCGACCCCGTGGATCAGGTGCAGGCCGTACTGAATGCAGTGCGAGAGCGCGAGGGCTGGGACATCTGGCACCATGTGGATGCGGCCTATGGCGGTTTCCTGTGCAGCCTGTTGCGCGGTGAGCCCTCAAGCGTGCTGAGTGACGCGAACACCGCGGCGCTGGCGGCCATCGGGCAGGCGCATTCCGTCACCATCGACCCCCATAAGCTGGGCTATGTGCCCTATAGCTGCGGGGCGATCATCACGAAGGACGAACAGGCTTATGCGGTCTCAAGTTTCAAGGCACCGTATCTTGAGCGTCAATTGGAAGTGCCCGACAAATGGTCGACCACGCTTGAAGGCTCGCGCTCTGCCGCCGGAGCGGCTGCCACATGGCTCACGGGCAAGACCATGGGGTTCGACACGTCCGGCCTTGGCGGCGTGATCGCGGAAACGATTGTCGCCTGCCGGGCGTTCCGGGAAAGGCTGGTTGCTGAGCTGCCATTCGTGCGCCCCTTGGACCCATCAGAGACCAACATCCTCTGTTATTCGCTGGCGCATGAGGGCATGAGCCTGAAGACCTCAAACGCCGCCACGGAAGCCGTGTTTGACCGTTTCGTTGCCTGCCCGGAATTTTCCGTTTCCAAAACCACGCTGTCGGGCAAGGCACACGCCAAGGTGATCGAGCGCCATGTGGGCGCCTATGGCGGCGTCTTGGATGATGACCGGCTGGTGCTGATCCGGTGCGTGTTCATGAACCCCTTCTGGCGCGAACAGGCCGTGGCGGAAAAGCTCACGGCGGATATCATCGGGCACCTCAAGGACTGGTTCCTGCCCGCGAAGGCGGCTTAGGGCCTAGAGCGGGGAATAGATAAGCGGCGTATCGGGGGCGGCGCCCAGCGCAGCAGTCAGGTCTTCGCGGCCGATGGCGGCTTGCACCACGCGGAGATCATCATCTGCGCGGGCGATCAAGGCGCTTGCCGCAAGGTCTTCGTCTGAAAGGTCGCCAGCCGTGCAGGCGCGCGCACCGCGGATGAGCGGGATATTTTCAAGATCTGCCTCAAGGCAGGGGCCTGCATCGAATACATCCACCTGGTTTCTGAAACGGAAACCCTGCTTTTCAAGAAGCGCGCGGGCAGGCCGCGTTTTGTCGTGGGTCAGGCCGATCACCCGCTGCGCCTCATCGGGCAGCAGCTCGGTGTATATCGGTACCTTGGGCATCAGGTCAGCGATAAAGCGGTTGGATACGCCCGAGCGCATATCGGCTTCTGCGAAATCCAGCTTGAAGAATTTGCGGCCCACGGCTTCCCAGAAGGGCGAGCGCCCATCCGCATCTGTCCAGCCGCGCATCTCCGCCATGACCTGTGGGCCGAAACGCTCGCGCATGGACGCCATCAGCATGAAACGGCTGAAGGACAGGAGCGTGCCGCGCCCGCCGCCGCGCATGGCAGGATCCAGAAACAGGGTGCCGATCTCGGCGTAGCCATGAAAATCATTCACCAGCGACAGCACAGTGGCTTCACACGAAACGCCAATCTCTGGCGCGCGCGCTGCGTGTTTGGAAAGCCGGTAGCTATAAAAGGGTTGGCCCTGGCCCAGGTTGGTATAGATGGCGCTGACGCCGGATAGCGTGCCGTCGGTCTCTTCAAGCACCAGAAGATATGTCTCCGCGCTCAGGCTGTCTGCGGGCCGGGCAAAGGAAGTGAGCGAGTCCTCGATCCGCTCCTGCCAGCCGGCCTCATTTTTCGGCAGCGTGGTCAGGCCCTGTCCGGCCTTGGCGGCCAGCGTCATCAGCTTTTCGGTGTCAGTATCTTTTGCAGGTCGAATAATCATTGGCGTTCCTTCCCTTGATACAGTGGTAGCATGTGGTCGCCTGATTTTTTGCCGGAAGATGGGCTGCCTGACCGCAAAAGATGCGGTTGACGAATAATTTTCCGCCATTCTTTCGGCATCTTTTGTGCTCATATGCAGCCATTAACCAAGCCCAAGGGACAAGGGATGACGACAGAGACGAACAGCCCACGCAAAGGCCAGGCGCCGCACGCTGTAGTGATGGTGCTACCCCACCATTTTTATCCCAATGAAGAAACGGCGGAAGACAACGCCTTCCAGGTGGAGGGCGGCAACCGGGAACGAACCGAAAAGCGCGCCTTTGATGAGGTGCAGGGTGCGGTGGACGCCCTGCGTGCAGTTGGTGTGACGGTTCATTTGTTTGAAGACAAGGGCGTGGACACGCCAGACAGCGTGTTCCCCAACAACTGGTTTTCCACCCACCCGGATGGCCGCGTGGTGCTGTACCCGATGTATGCGCCGTCCCGCCGGGCGGAGCGCCGCGATGACATCATCGATTTCCTGCGCGAGAGCTATGATGTCGCGGGCGTGATCGATTATTCGTCTTTTGAATATGCTGAAAAATTCCTCGAGGGTACGGGCGCCATGGTGCTGGATCATGCGAACATGGCGGCTTATGTGACGCTGTCGCATCGCGCCGATGAAGATCTGGTGCAACGCTTTTGCAGCGATTTTGGATATGACCCCGTCACCTTCGAGACGCGCGGACCTGACGGCAACCCTATCTATCATACCAATGTGATGATGAATGTGGGCACCAAGCTTGCGCTTGTTGGCCTGTCAACCATTGTTGGCGCGGACAAACGGCAGGAAATTGAAGACCGGCTGGCCGCCACGGGGCGCACCATCATTGACTTGGGCGCAGACCAGATCGCGCAGTTTGCCGGTAACGCCCTTGAAGTACGGACGGCCAAGGGCCTTGTGCTGGTGCTTTCCGACACTGCACTTGCCAGCCTGACACCCGACCAGATCGAAATGATCGAGGCTGAGATGCCGCTCGTGCCGCTTCATGTGCCGACGATTGAGAAAGCCGGCGGCAGCGCACGCTGCATGCTGGCGGGCATCCACCTGAAGCCGAAGGCCTAGGCACGCGGGAATTTCCCTTTGCATTCGATGCTGAAATCGGTTGTTCTACCTGTCGAACGGATGGGGAGAATGACTGGTGAAGAAGAAAATCCTGATTGGTAGCGGTGTGCTTGTTGTGGCGGTGGTTGGTTTTGTTCTCAACACCCTCATGGCGGCGGGCACGTTCCGCAAGATCAACCCGCACTATCACGGGAAATGTGACGCGGTGACCGGCGTAGTGGGCGTTGAGGACATCACGATCGACCCGGATTCTGGCTTCGCCTACCTGTCCTCCCATGACCGGCGCACCTGGGCCAAAACCGGCGAGGCAGAAGGCGATATCTTCCTTTACCGCCCTGGCAGCCTGGCGACCCCGCTTGCCATGCCGCATGACTATGAAGGGTCTTTTCACCCGCACGGCATTTCCCTGTGGCTCGACGCCACGGGCCCGGACCGCCTGATGGTGGTTAATCACCCGAACAGCGCGGATGCGGGCGGCATGCCCCTTAGCCAGGTTGAAATTTTTGAGGTCGGCCCCGCGCGGCTCACTCACATTCGCACGGTCAAAACGGACGGGCCCTACAGCCTCAATGACGTGGTGGCCACGGGGCCTGAAACCTTCTATGCATCGATCGACAAGGGCAGCGAGACAAAGCTGGGCCGCAGCCTTGAAAGCTATCTTCGCCTGTCGCGCGGCGGTATCGCCTATGGGGATGAACACGGCATGCGGCGGGTAGAAGGCGGCCTTGTGTACCCGAACGGCATCCAGTGGGACGGCGTGCATCTGTATGTCGCGGAAACCACCGGTCGGCGGCTCCTGAAATTCAAGCCGAGCGAAACCCCGATGGAGCTGACCCTGGTGGCGGAAGATAACCTGAATACCGCGCTCGATAACCTGGAGTGGGACGCCGACGGCAATCTGTGGATTGGCGCGCATCCCCAGACGCTCAAGTTTGTCGAGCATGCCAAGGATGCCGCCAATCGGTCACCCAGCCAGGTGTTAAAGGCGACGCTTGCGGACGGCGGCTTTGATCTGCAGGAAGTGTATCTGAATGACGGTGATCCCATTTCGGGCTCAAGTGTTGCAGCACCCTATGCGGGACGCATGCTGATCGGCAGCGTGTTCGACCCCTTTATTCTCGATTGCAAGCTTTAGGCTCGATCGCAAGATGTAGGCCTGCCAAACTGTCGCAGGGGCGGGTTGTCGCAGGGTAATCTGATCTCCTCTCTCCTATATTCAGGTCACGGGCACGACGCTTGGAACACGCCGCCGCCCGGTGACCATTGAGTATGGGAGAGATGAGATGCAAACCACGACGAAGCCAGATCATGGCTATCAGAACCCCCACCATGTGCCCAAAGGCGCGTCGGACCGTATCGCGTTCGGCTTTGTTAAGCTTCTGCGCTTCTTTGCCGATACATTCTTTGCCAAACGCTATGGCCACCGGGCGGTGGTGCTGGAGACCGTCGCGGCCGTGCCCGGTATGGTTGGCGGCCTGTTGCAGCACCTGAAGGCGCTTCGCCAGATCCGTGACGATGAAGGCTGGGTGAAGGAATTACTCGAAGAAGCTGATAATGAGCGCATGCACCTGATGACCTTCATCCATGTGGCACAGCCAACGCTGTTCGAGCGCGCCGTGATCATGGTGACGCAAGCCATTTTCTATAATCTCTATTTCTTCCTCTATCTGTTCGCGCCCAAGACCGCGCACCGCGTGGTGGGATACTTCGAGGAAGAGGCGGTAACGAGCTACACCAGCTATCTGGCGGAGATTGACGCCGGGCGGCACGAAAATGTACCCGCGCCGCAGATCGCCATTGATTATTGGGGCCTGGGCGCAGGCGCTACGCTCCGTGATGTGGTGATTGTCGTGCGTGAGGATGAAGCCGGGCACCGCGACCGCAACCATTTGTTCGCCGACCAACTGGCCGCGGGTGAAACGCCCAAGGGGTCGAGCTTGAAGGCCTGATGGCGGGCTGATGGATGCTGAACCAAGTTCAGCATGACGGTTGAGATAAAACCAGTTGTCACCCTGAACTTGTTTGGCGTGCCGCTAGCTTCGCAAACAGGGTCCATAGCCACAGAGTTACAGAAATTCGACCCTTAAGGCCGCGCCGCTTCCCATGGCCCCAGCGGCCTTATCAATGGCATCGCCGAACTGGTCCAACACCCGTTCGCGCCGCACTTTCATGGTGTGGGTCAGGATGCCGTTCTCGATGGTCCAGGCCTCCGGCGCCACCAGCACTGCGCCCACCTGCGCGTGGCGCTCAAGGGTCGGGTTGATCTCAGCCACTCGTTCGCGCACATGGGCTTCAATCGCGTCCCGTGCCAAGCCTTCTGCCAGCTCAGCGATCACCAGCAACAGCACCGTCTGCGGCATGCCGTGGCCCACAAGGCAGGCCTGATCGAGATAGTCGCTTTCAAGGAATTTGGCCTCAATCGGCATGGGCGCGACATATTTGCCCTTGGCGGTCTTGAAGGTTTCCTTCACCCGGCCTTTCAGGATCACGAAGCCATCTTCGTCCAGTTCCGCGCGGTCGCCAGTATAGACCCAGCCGTCACGGAATGTTTCCGCCGTTTTTTCCGGCATCTTATAGTAGCCAAGGCTGCAGCCGGGGCCGCGGGCGATCAGTTCGCCTTCTTCCGTGATGCGCACTTCAACACCGGGGGCGGGGCGGCCTACCGTATGGGGCTTGTTGGACCCCATGGGCGTGGTGGCCAGCGGCAGGATTTCCGTCTGGCCGTAGCCGTCCATCAGCGGCAGGCCGAAAAGCTTGAACCATTCCTTGATGTGGGGCGGCACGGGGGCCGTGGTGGACACTAGCTTCTCCACGCTCGCGAGGCCAAGCTTGTCACGTACGGCAGCGGCCGCCATATCGGCATGCGGCCCGGTAAGCGCGGCCCTCAAGGCCTCAGTCCCGCCTTCAGTGCCTGCGATCACGGCGGATGAAAGCTTGTCCCAGATGCGGGGTACGCCGAAGAAATAGTTGGGCTTGGCGAGCGCCAG
Source organism: Kordiimonas lipolytica (assembly GCF_042651265.1). Classification (GTDB taxonomy): domain Bacteria; phylum Pseudomonadota; class Alphaproteobacteria; order Sphingomonadales; family Kordiimonadaceae; genus Kordiimonas; species Kordiimonas lipolytica. Next base: position 319,542 of record NZ_JBHSCR010000003.1, read on the forward strand.
GTCTTGCCCGAATGTTTCAAGACTTTCGTTGAAGAATATGGTGCCGCCGATCCGAAGCGCATGCAGTTCAATAATCAGCCGTTCCGCCAGATGCGCCAGCGGCAGGTAGGAAATGAAATTCCAACCAGTACCGGATTCCGTTTGCTCTACCAGCGTGTGGGTGGCGCGCCCCAGGCTGCCCATGGAATGCATCACGCCCTTTGGTTTTCCAGTGGTGCCTGAAGTGAAAATCAGTGTCGCGACATCTTCTGGTCCGTGACCTTGAGGGGTGGGTTTCCCGTCCCCAAGCGCCAGAAACTCGTCCCATGTCATGTCGCCTTCGGCTGCATCCACGCCCGGCAGGGTGACAATGGTGATGCCTGCAGGCACATGGGCTTTCACCTCCGCCCAGTTGGCGCTTTCGCCCAGGAACAACAATTCCACATCGGCGAAATCCAGCACATAATGGAAGGTCTCTGGCCGCATGGTGGTGAACACAGGGACGGCCACGCTGCCGGACGCAAGGATGGCGAGGTCCGCCAGTATCCAGTGCGCCCGGTTCTTTGATAGGATCGCCGTCTTGTGGCCACTTTTGCCAAAGTGGGTGTGTATGGCGCGGGCGGCGCGGTCCACGGTCTCGGCTGTTTCCGCCCAACTGACCGGGATTTGCTCGCCTGCCTTCAGGTCCACAAGGAAAGACACGTCTGGTTTTTCCTTGGCCCAGAAGGCCAGGTCTTCCATCACCGTCTTGCAGCCGATTCCTATTTCATTGCCTTCCCACATGATCGTCTCCCCCACGATTATTGTGTCTATTTCAGCAGCTCCTGCGCGATGATCGTCTGCCGTATCTGGTTGGTGCCGGCGCCGATCTCGATCACCTTGCCGCTTCTATAGAGCCGGTTCACTTCCGTTTCGCGCATGAAGCCCATGCCGCCGTGAATTTGCACCGCGCTATCCAGCACGCGCATCAGTGCCCGGCCCGTGTGCAGCGCGTTCATGGCCGTCCGCATATGAATGGTGCCGCGACCGCCGCCGCCTTTTTCCAGATCGTTGATCTCTTTCATCAACTGGTAGGCGGTGGCGCGCATGGTCTCCACGTCCGTGTACATGTCGGCTAGTAAGCCCTTGATCAGCTGGAAATGCGCGATTGGTTTGCCGAACTGCTGGCGTTCCTTGGCGTAGGCGACGCTGAGGTCAAGTGCCCGCTGCGCCACGCCCACGGTGGATGTGCACAGGAAAGCACGCTCGATATTGAGGCCGCTCATGACCACGGCGACACCATGGTTTTCCGCGCCCACAAGATTTTCAGCTGGCACGCGGCAATTGTCGAACACCAGTTCGCCCGTTGGGCTGCCGCGCCAGCCCATCTTGTCAAGCTTTTGGGCGACACTGAAGCCTTCGAATTCTTTTTCAACAATGAAGGCGGAAATACCGTGCGGGCCAGCAGCCGGGTTGGTTTTTGCATACACCAGCAGAATATCCGCCACCGGGCCGTTGGTGATGAACATCTTGCGGCCATTGAGCACATAATGATCACCGTCGCGCGTCGCCGTGGTAGCCATGGACCCCAGCGCGTCAGACCCGGCGCCGGGTTCCGTGAGCCCCAGCGCACCGATGGCGCCTTTCACAAAGCGCGGCAGATATTTTTCTTTCTGCGCATCGTTTGCGTTCCTGACAATATTGTTCACGCACAGGTTTTCGCTGGCGCCCCAGCTGGCGCCGAAGCAGTGGTTCCAATATCCGAAGGCTTCCGCAACCAATGCCTGGCTGGTGAAGTCAAGGTTGGCACCGCCAAGTGCTTCCGGAACTGTGGTGCCCAGGAAACCCACATCCGCCATGGCGCGGTAGGCCGCATCCGGGAACCAGTCCTCGTCATCCATCTTCGGCAACAGCGGCCACAATTCCTTCTCGGCGTACTTGTACGCTGTGTCGTAAAGGGCCTGGTGTTCAGATGTGAAGCCGAAGCTTTTAAGATCGGGGATCATGCCTGCCTCCAGTCCTGGGTGGCCAGGTGTGCGCGGGTTTCCTCTGGTGTCGTGACCTCGCGCCCGGCATTTCGCGCGCAGGCCGCCAGCGCCTCGATCATCTCACCGTTTGACCGTGCCTTGTCACCCGATGGCAGATAGAAACAGTCCTCAAGGCCCGTGCGCAGGTTGCCGCCCAGCTCCGCCACCCGCTGGTGCACGCCCCAGACATCTGCCCGCCCGATCAGCGTGGCCTGCCAGGGGCTGCCTTCCGGGCGGTATTTCACGAGTAAGGGGAGCAGGTCCGCGTCGCACGGCATGCCCGAGGCCACGCCCATGACAAAATTCACGTCCGCATGATCAACCATACCATTCTGGATATAGAGACTGACGGAGCGGAGGATGCCAATGTCGAAACATTCGAATTCTGGCACGATATTGTGTTCGCGCATGCAGTCCAGCATCTCGGCCACCTTATCGACCGGGTTCTGGAAAGTCATGGGCGGCCAGGCCCAGCTGCCGTCCTTCCGGGTCTTCAGGTAATTCAGCGTGCCCGCGTTCATTGCCGCCATCTCTGGCTTGCAGTGTGCAAGATAGTCCAGCACTTCCGTCTGGTCCCGGCCCACAACGCCGGTGGTCATGTTGATCACCACGCCCGGGCAGGCGGCGCGGATGGCGTCGTTGATCTCAAGCGCCAGCGCACCGTCCCAACTAGGCAGATGGCCCTTGCCGGACTCCTGCTGCCGGTAATGGCAATGCATGATGGTGGCGCCCTGGTCATAGGCGGCCTTGGCCTCAGCCGCCATCTGCTCGGGTGTCACCGGCACATTGTGCTGGGTTGGGTCCGTCAGTACGCCCGTCAGCGCACAGGTCAAAATGGCTTTGTCTGTCATGCGGTATCCCCCGAAATAATAGTGGCAAGGGGCGCGCGGCTTTTCACTTGCGCGCCAATGCTTGCGGATAACTCTTCAATGGTGCCGTCCATGTCGGCCCGGATGTGATGTTCCATTTTCATGGCTTCGATCACGCAGATCAGGTCGCCGGATTTCACCAGCGCGCCTTTTTCAACCTGTACGGCCACGATCTGCCCGTCCATTGGGGCGGTCAGCCTGCCGGTGCCGCCAGCAGTGGCCCTTGAAGCCGGGGCGTGGGTCACGTCCCGCCCGGCAATGTGCCAGCGGCCGAAATCTGCTGAATGCTGATCGCCGTTTCGGGCGTGGGCCACCCGCAGTTTTTCGCCCTTGTAGGTGAAGGTCTCGCCGTCAAATAGCGTGCTACGCGTTTTGTCGGTTGTGCTGGCTGTGATTTCCCAGCCGGTGGCGGTGCGTGACTGGCGCACTTCAACGGGCACGCGCGTGCCGTCCACTTCAAACACCCGCCGGGTATAGTTTCCTGCATGGGTTCGCCATCCTGCCAGCGCGGCCATTGGGCTGGCCTTAAGGGCCGCACCCTGCAACAGAAGCGCAAGCGTCAACGCCTGTGTCTCCGGTGGCAGCGGGATGAAAGGGGTGGCATGATCCAGCGTGTGGGTGCGCATGGTGCCTGACCGGAAGGGTTCATCGTTCAAGAGGTAGGCCAGCCACGCCTTGTTGGTTGCCATGCCTGCGATACGGCTTTCAGATAGCATGACGGAAAGGCGGTTTCTTGCCTCCTCGCGGGTTTTGCCATGCGCGATCAGCTTCGCCAGCATCGGGTCATAATAGGGGCTGACTGTATCACCCGCCACCACGCCGCTGTCGAGCCGACAGCCTTCCCCGATGGGGATGTCTAAGGCACCCAGCGTGCCGGTTTGCGGCATGAAGCTCTGGGCCGGGTCTTCGGCATAAAGCCGCGCCTCGATCGCATGGCCCGAAAGCGTGATGTCATCCTGACTGACGCTCAGCGCCTCGCCTGAGGCCACGCGGAGTTGCTCGGCCACAAGGTCTATGCCGGTCACCAGTTCCGTTACTGGATGTTCCACCTGAAGGCGGGTGTTCATTTCAAGGAAATAGAAGGCACCGTCTTCGTCCACCAGGAACTCGACCGTGCCAGCACCCGTGTAGCCCACAGCTTTCGCGAGCTTCACGGCAGCATCTGTCAGGCCCGTGCGGGTCTCACTTGTGATGGTGGCGCAGGGCGCTTCTTCAATCACCTTCTGGTGTCGGCGCTGGGATGAACAATCGCGCTCAAACAGATGAATTACATTGCCATGGGTGTCGCCCAGCACTTGCACTTCCACGTGCCGGGCCTCGGCGATCATCCGCTCCAGGATGATGCCGCTGTCGCCGAAGGCGGAGCCCGCTTCGCGCCGGGCGCTTTCAAGCGCTTCGGTGAAACCCTTCAGGTCATCCACGCGCCTGAGGCCGCGCCCGCCGCCGCCGGCTGTGGCCTTGATCATCAGGGGCGTGCCGATGCGCTTTGCTTCCTTCAGCAGCAGGGCGTCGTCCGCATCAGCGCCGTCATAGCCGGGTACGGTGGGCACACCGGCTTTGTCTGCGATGCCGCGCGCGGTGCGCTTGTCACCCATTTGGGCGATGACGTCAGCGGAAGGCCCGACAAAGGTGATGCCGGCGTCTGCGACAGCTTTTGCGAAGGCCGCGTTTTCGGACAGGAATCCATAGCCCGGGTGGATGGCATCCGCTTCTGTTTCTCTGGCCGCTGCGATGATAGCGTCGATCTTCAGATAGCTGTCTTTCACGGGTGAGGGGCCGATGTGAACGGCGCGGTCCGCCATTTTCACATGCTGGGCGCATGTGTCTGCGTCGGAATAGACGGCGACGGTTTCAATGCCCATCGCGCGCGCGGTGCCGATGATCCGGCAGGCAATCTCCCCCCGGTTGGCAATCAACAGGCGCCTTATCATTTGTCGCCCTCCATCCATTTGGCTGGGCGTTTTTCAACGAAGGCTTTGGTGCCCTCCAGCCCTTCGCCCTGAAGCGACCGCGCAAACAGGTTGGCGGCCTCATCCAGCGTTTCAGGCGTGACCGTGTCCCCCATGTCCATCAGCAACTTCTTGGTGGCAGCCACAGCGCCGGGGGCTGCTTTCCTGGCCTTTTCAATGGTGTCGGTCAGCCTGCGGTCCATGGCTTCGACAGTGGGTTCGGAATAATGCACAAGGCCCACTTTCCGGGCCTTTTTGCCTGTGATGATATCGCCTGTGAGCGCCATCCTTCGGGTTTCCGTCAGCCCCATGCGGGCACGCACGAACGGCGCGATTTGCGCCGGGATAAGTCCCAGCGTCACTTCCGGCATGCCAAAGCGGCAGCTGTCTTCCGTGATGGCAACGTCCGACACGCACACAAGCCCGAAGCCGCCGCCCATGGCCGCGCCGCGAACGAAAGTGACAAGCAGTTTCGGAAAGCGCTGGGCGCGCTCCAGCAGTGTGCCGAACCGGCGGTTGCCGATGGCGATGTCATCTGCGTTCTTGTGGCCAGTGCTGAAGTCTTTCAGGTCGCCGCCCGCGCAGAAGACGCCGTTTGCACCGCGGATTACCATGATGCGCACGCTGTCGTCTGCCTCGGCTGTGTCAAACGCATCCATCAGCGCGTCAACCATTTTGAAGTTCATGGCGTTTTTCACCTCAGGCCGATTGAGCGTCACGTAGAAAACGCCGCCGGCCTGGCTGATGAGGACGGGATCAATCCCAGTGTCAGCCACAGGATCAACCATTGGACATGCCCATCAGTTTGGTCAGGATACGGAGCATGGTCTCGTCCGACCCGCCACCGATTGAGGACAAGCGCCCGTCGCGGTAGCTCCGCGCCACCAGGTTGTCCCACATGAAGCCCATGCCGCCCCAATACTGCAGGCAGGCATCCGGCACTTCGCGGCCCAGTCGCCCGGCCTTCAGCTTGGCCATGGTCGCGAGTTTGGTTACATCAATGCCGTTGATATATTGCTCGGTCGCGTGCCAGATCAGCGCGCGCAGCGCCTCCACTTCCGTCTGCAGTTCCGCCAGCCGGTACTGCACCACCTGGTTATCCAGCACGCTGCCGCCGAAAATCTGCCGGTCCTTGGTATATTCAATGGTGCGCTGGATGGTGTCTGACATGCCTTTGGGGCCCAGCATGGCGGCGCACAGGCGTTCCTCCTGGAACTGCATCATCTGCATCCTGAAGCCGTCACCTTCGCGACCGATCCGGTAGCGCTGCGGCACGCGCACGTCATCAAAGAAAATCTGCGCCGTGTCGGATGACCGCATCCCCGGCTTGTTCAGCTTTTCCGAAAAGCTGATGCCGGGCGTGTTCGTCGGCACAATGATCAGCGATTTGTTCACATGCTCCTGCGCGTCGCCGGTGTTGGCCAAAAGGCACAGGAAATCCGCCTGGGTTGAGTTGGTGATCCACATTTTGGTGCCGTTGATGACATAGTCGTCACCGTCCCTGACTGCGTTGGTCTTGATCGCCGCCACGTCAGAGCCCGCGTGGGGTTCGGATACGGCGATGGAACACACCATGTCGCCCGCGATGGCGGGGGCGAGGAATTCGTGCCTAAGCTCGTCCGACCCGAAACGGGCGAGGGCAGGGGTGGCCATGTTGGTCTGCACGCTGATGCCCATGGGCACGCCGCCGCAGTTGATGCCGCCCAATTCTTCGGCCAGCACCATCTCGTAGCTATAATCCAGGCCCAGGCCGCCGAATTCTTCGGGCTTGGAGATGCCCAGAAGGCCAAGGTCACCCATTTTCTTGAACAGCTCATGCGCCGGGAAAATGCCAGCCTCTTCCCATTCATCCACATAGGGGTTCACTTCTTCCGCAACGAAGCGGGCGACGGTGCGGCGGAGTTCATTATGTTGGTCAGTAAAAAGCATGTCGTGTTCCCCCTAAAAGCGTGCAACGCCAAAAGTGTTGGGCCGGGTTTCGCGGCTGTCCGCGTCCCGGCAGATATCCAATAGGTAAATCAGTAGGTTACGCGTATCGCGCGGGTCGATGATGCCGTCATCCCACAGCCGCGCGGTGCCATAGAGCGCGGTTGAGCAGGCGTCCATCTGGTCGGCTGTCGCCTTTTCCATGGCCGCCAGCATGTCTTCATCCGGCGTTTCACCCATGCGTTTGGCTTTCTCTGTGCCCACGATCCGGAGCACCATACCCGCCTGCGCGCCGCCCATCACGGCGGTGCGGGCGTTAGGCCAGGAGAAAACAAAGCGCGGGTCCACACCGCGACCGCACATGGCATAGTTGCCAGCGCCGTAGCTGCCGCCGATATGAATGGAAATTCTGGGCACCCGCGCGTTCGTGACCGCCTGAATAAGCTTTGAGCCGTGCTTCACCACGCCGCCCGCTTCCGCATCCTTGCCCACCATGAAGCCGGTGGTGTTATGGAGGAACAAGATGGGCACGCCAGACTGATCACAGAGCTGCACGAACTGGGCGGCCTTTGTGGCACCGATGGGCGTGATGGGGCCGTTATTGCCGATGATGCCCACGGTCTGGCCTGCGACGCTTGCGTGGCCGCATACCGTCTGGCTGTCATAGTCATTCTTGAAATCAAGGAAATCTGAGCCGTCCACCAGCCGCGCGATCACCTCGCGCACGTCATAAGGCGTTTTGGCGTCTGCGGGCACCACGCCGATCAGCTCATTGGGTGAGAAGAGCGGTGCTGGATAGTCGTCCTGTTTCGTACCGGGCGCTTTCCATGGTAGGCGCTTCATTATTTCGCAGGCGTAACGAATGCCGTCAGCGTCATCTTCGGCCAGATATTCGGCTGTGCCGGTGACTTCCGCGTGTAGTTCTGCGCCGCCAAGTTCCTCATCTACGGCGATCTCGCCGGTGGCAGCCTTCAGAAGTGGTGGCCCCGCAAGGAACACTTTCGAGCGCCCGCGCACCATCACGACATAATCCGATAGGCCGGGCTGGTACGCTCCGCCCGCCGTGCTGCTTCCGTGCACCACCGTGATTTGCGGAATGCCAGCGGCGGAAAGGCGCGCCTGGTTTGCGAAGCTGCGCGCGCCTTCAACAAACATGTCGGAGACATGCTGCAGGTTCGCGCCGCCGCCTTCCATCAGGCCGACAATGGGCAGCTTGTTTTCCATGGCGATATTCTGAAGGCGCAGCCCTTTGTTGAGGCCTGCGGGCGATACTGTGCCGCCTTTGACCGCACTGTTTGACACAATCACCATGCAGCGCTTGCCGCTGACATAGCCGATCCCCGCGATGGAGCCGCCAGCGCCAGACCCGTCCCGGTCATCATACATCTTGTAGCCCGCGAGAGCCGATAGTTCCAGAAACGGCGTGCCGGGGTCGAGGAGTAGCGCGAGCCGCTCCTTGGGCAGAAGCTTGCCGCGCTTGTCAAACAGCGCACGGGCCTTTTCCTGCGCCTGCGCTTTCAGGTCCTCAATGGCTGCGATCTCATCCAGCGCGGCCTGCATGGAGGCGGCGTTCGCTTTGAACGTGTCGGACGATGTATCGATCTGGCTGTCAAGTTCGGGCATCAGTCTTCCCCACCCAGCAGTTTGGGCACACGATAGCGGTGGAAGCCTTGGTAGCTTTCGCTGTTCTTCGCACCCTGGGGCGGGAACATGGGGCTGAACAGGCTGCCGCCGCCATCCACGCGCAGGCTGGCGCCGGATACAAACGCCGCACCGGGAGACAGAAGGAACACAATGGTGCTGGCGATTTCCGCTTCGGTGGCGATGCGCCCAAGCGGCACGAAATTCTTGAGCTGCGGCAGGATCGCCTTCACCTGCGGGTCGGTATAGGTGTCGAAGCCCGAGGAGGCCACCCAGCCGGGGGCCACCGAGTTTACCCGCACGCCGAAGCGGCCCCATTCGACCGCCGCGGTTTTGGTGAAATTATCGCACGCCGCGCGCGCTGCACCTGAATGGCCCATGGTAGGCATGCCGTTCCAGAAATCGGCGGTGATGTTCACCACTGCGCCGCCGGTGTCCTTCATGCTTTGCGTAACCAACTCACGCGTCACGTTAAAGGCGCCCACCACGTTGGTGCGCAGCACAGTTTCAAACCCTTTGGTGGAAATGGCCTCAAGAGGGGAAGGGTATTGCCCGCCCGCGTTATTCACCAGGCCCGTCACGGGGCCACCCTTGAGGATGTCTGCAATGGCGGCCTTTACGGCCTCTTCATCGCGGATATCGAAGGCGCTTGTTTGGCACGTGCCGCCATCTTCAGTGATTTCAGCCTGAACTGTGTCCAGTTTGTCCTGGTTGCGGCCGGTGATGATGACCTCTGCGCCAAGGCTTGCGAGCTCATGCGCGGTGCAGCGCCCGATGCCGCTGCCGCCGCCGGTGACGACAATACGTGTCCCCGTAAAAAGCCCGCCCTTGAAGACAGACCTGTATCCCGATTGAGCCTCCCCAGACATCGGTATCCTTCCACTTGATTTAATTGTTGGCATTAATTAAAAACAAGCAAGCGCTTGGTTGTCAAGCGTTGTCGGATGGAGTAGCCTTCCCGCATGACAGTTGCTTTGGAAAATCAGGTCCCGGATGCCTTTGAAATCAGCCGCGCGAAGGAGCGGATTTTGAAGGAAGCCATTGATCTATTTTATGAAAAAGGGTTCGAGCGCACGACTGTGCGGGACATTGCGGCGCGTGCCGGCATCCTGTCCGGCAGCCTGTTTCATCATTTCAAAAGCAAGCAGGAAATCCTTTATACAGCCATGGCGCTGACGACTCGCTCCATGGGTGAAAGTGCCGAGAAGGCGGTTGAGGGTCTTGACGATCCGGTCGAGCAGCTCAGGGCGCTTGTCTTGAATGAGCTTAACAGCATTCACCGGGAAAGCGGCCATGCGGCTTATGTGCTGGTGGACGAATGGCGCAGCCTGGAACCGCAGTACCGCGATGCTGTGCTGGCCATCCGGGACGGCAGCTACGATGCCTGCTGGAACAGCGCGCTCGAGGGCTGTGCCGCCAAGGGGCTTCTCAAGGGCGACCCCAAGATCACACGTCAGCTGATCCGCGGCGCACTTGCCTGGACGCGGAACTGGTTCCAACCAGACGGCAAGATGACCCTGAAGGCCCTGGCGGATGAGGTGCTGACTACCTTCCTTCAGTCCTAAAGCAGGCTTGTCATGCCGGGCGAGCGCCAGAAGGCGCGAGGGAACGGCATCCATGACTGCCTCAAGTGGCAGGGATTTAGTGGTGGACCCTGAAACAAGTTCAGGGTGACGGCTAACCATCCGTCGCAAACGCCCCGCATTTCGCCGCATTCCTTGTGTCTTGCCAATATCCCCGTTTATAACTGTGCCCCTAGAAAAAGAAGAAGGCCCGACAAGGGTAGGGCCGCACCAAAACAGACCTAAGGGGTTACCATGAAAAAATTCAAGAAAGCCGCGCTTGCAGCGGCGCTTATGGGCATGGCGCTGCCGATGGCTGCACCATCCGCGACAGCTGAAGACACCAACCCGTTCTTTGAGGAATGGACCACGCCGCATGGCCTGGCGCCTTTCAGCCAGATCGAAAACGCAGACTATATGCCCGCGTTCGAGAAGGCCTTTGCAGAAAGCCGCGCGGATATTGATGCCATTGCGAACAACCCGGACGCGCCAACCTTTGAGAACACCATTGCCGCGCTGGATAAGTCAGGCAAGCTTTTGAACAAGGTAGCTGGTGTTTTCTATAACCTCACCGGCTCGCATACCAACCCGGAGATGCAGGAAATCCAGGCCACGGTTTCCGGCATGTTCAGTCGCCACAACAACGAGACGCTTTTCAACAAGAAGCTGTTCGACCGTGTGGACGCGCTTTACCAGAAACGCGACAGCCTGGATCTGACGCCTGAACAGGCGCGCATGCTGTGGCGCACGCACCTGGATTTCACCAGCGCTGGCGCAAATCTGGATGAGGACGCGAAAGCGGAACTGGCGAAGCTGAATGAGGAAATCTCGGGCCTGACGACAAAGTTTGGGCGCAACGTGCTGGGTGCCACGAACGCATTCGAGATGATCGTGGAAAATGAGGCGGATCTGGCGGGCCTGCCTGATTTCGTGGTTGCGGCAGCGGCCGAGATGGCCAAGGAACGTGGGCATGAAGGCAAATGGATGTTCACCGCCACGCGCTCCAGCTTCACGCCGTTCATGACCTTCTCCACCCGCCGGGACCTGCGCGAGAAGCTGCATAAGGGCTATATGGCACGCGGCGCCAAGGGCACCGAGTTCGATAATACCGAGATCGTAAAGGACATCCTGCAGGCGCGCGAAAAGCGGGCCAAGCTTCTGGGCTACAAGAACCACGCTGAATATCAGATGGCGGACCGCATGATGGGGCACCCTGACCGGGCGTTCGAGCTTTTGAACCGTATCTGGGAACCTGCGCTGGAAAAAGCCAAAGAAGAGCGCGCAGCGCTTCAGGAAATGGTGAACAGCGAAGGCGGCGATTTCGAGCTGGCGGCGTGGGACTGGTGGCACTATGCCGAAAAAGTCCGCAAGGCGCGCTATGACCTGGATGAGCAGACGCTGAAGCCATATTTCGTGCTAGATAACGTGCTGAAGGGCGCGTTCCACACAGCAAACAAGCTGTGGGGCCTGACGTTCAAGGAACGCACGGATATTGACACCTATCACCCCGATGTCCGCACCTTCGAGGTGTATGAAAAAGACGGCAGCTACCTGGGTCTTTACCTGACAGACCATCATGCCCGTGCGTCCAAGCGCGGCGGTGCCTGGAACAACAGCTTCCGGTCCCAGAAGAAAGTGGACGGTGTCGCGACGCCGATTGTGGTCAACGTGATGAGCTTCCCCAAGGGCTCTGGCGACGTGCCGCCTCTGTTGTCTGCTGATAATGTGGGCACGCTATTCCATGAGTTCGGCCACGCCATGCACACGCTGATGTCTGACGTGACCTATGACCGCATGAACAGCATGGCCTGGGACTTTGTCGAATTCCCGAGCCAGATTTTCGAAGGCTGGGCGTGGGAGCCAGAGGTGCTGCGCGTTTACGCCAAGCACTATAAAACTGGTGAGGTGATCCCGGAGAACATGATCGAACGCCTGGAAGCGGCTTCGAAGTTCAACCAAGGCTTCGCGACAGTTGAATATGTGTCTGCCGCCCTTCTGGACATGCACTGGCACACCCGCAGTATTGCGGACGACGTTGATGTGGCGGCGTTCGAGAAGCAGGTGCTGGATGAGATCGGCCTGATCGACGAGATCGTTGTGCGCTACCGCACGCCATACTTCAACCACGCCTTTGGTGGTTCGGCCTATGCGGCGGGCTACTATACTTACCTGTGGTCTGAAGTGCTGTCGGCTGATGCTTACGCCACCTTCGCGGAAGAGGGCATCTTCAACCAGGATGTGGCGGCGCGTCTGAGGCATTCGATCCTTGAGCCACGGGGCGCGCGCGACCCGATGGAAATGTTCGAGGAATTCAAAGGCCGCGAATACAAGCTGGACGCTATCCTTGAGGCCCGCGGCCTGACCGACTAGGTCTCGCACACAGCCAGAAAATACGAAGCCCCGGCCTGCTGGTCGGGGCTTTTGCTTTATGGGTTTGCTGATCCAATGCGTTTGGGCTGTCGTAAGCCAGACGAAACAAACTTCAGGAGGCCGCCATGGACTGCAAGGAATGTGAAACCATCCACGCCCACATCTTCGAGAAGACGTTCTTCTGGATTTACGTTCCAACGAGCAAGGCTGCCGACCGGCTGAAGGAAATCGCCAGACATCGTGGGCTTGAGGGGGAGGCCTTTGACCAGACATCCTACCGCATCGTCATGGGCAGGGCTGATGTGGGGGCGTTTCTGACCACCCTCTTTGGGGAGTTCAACGGCCAGGAACTTGCCAACACCAAGATCGTCACGACAAAGGATGAAACCCTTTCGCCGTCAGACATGGGGCGTGTGTTCCAGGCTGATGTGTTTATCAATCGCTTCCAGAGCCAGTGGATTATCGAATCCCTGGAGGCAAAACGCTATGAGACATGGTTCCAGCCCATCTTCCACGCCAAACAGCCGGACCAGGCCTTTGGCCAGGAAGGGCTTTTCAGGCTGCGCGATGCTGAGGGCACCATCATTCCACCCGGTCACGTCTTTGATGTGGCTAGCAAGTCTGACCTGCTGTTCACTGCAGACCTTCTGGCGCGTAAAAGCGCGGTTGAGGCTGCTGCGGCGGGACGGCTGAAAGGCAAGATTTTCATCAACTTCAACCCATCCAGCATCTATGATCCCGCCTATTGCCTGCGCGCAACGGCCGCGGCCATTGAGGCCGCCGGGCTCAAGCCTCGCGACGTGGTTTTCGAGCTGACGGAAACGCATCAGGCGCGGGACAAGGCACACCTGAAGGGTATTCTGGCGTTTTACCGGAGCGCAGGCTTTGGCGTGGCGCTGGATGATATCGGCTCGGGCTGGTCCGGTCTTAATATGCTGCACGAGATGCGGCCCGACTATGTCAAGCTGGACATGGATCTGGTGCGGGATGTCCATGAAGATGTTTTCAAGCAGACGATCGTGAAACGCCTGCTGCAGATTGCCAAGGACAACGGCATCAAAACGATTGCTGAGGGCATTGAATGTGCAGAAGAAGCCCAGTGCCTTACGAAAATGGGCGCGGATTACCTGCAGGGCTATTATTTCGCCAAGCCCGCCCCGGTGTTGCCGGCGGACGAGAACCCGCTGGCCGAAGCCAGCTAAAATGACCAGCTAGAAGATCGCGGCCGCCGCGACGCTGAGACCGATAGCGAACAGCGCCCAGATGGCGATGGGGCGGTGGCTGGCGTCGCCGTATTTCTCGAATAGCCAGTCGCCGGTCCTGTTGCCGATCAGCATGGCAGGATAACAGACGGCGAACAGCGTCAGCTCCTTCAGCCCGATGATGCCCTCAATGGTGTAGCTTGTGGCAGCGAAGGCGGCAGAGAAAAGGAAAAAGCCCATAAGGAAGGCGCGCGCGACGCGGGCCCGGTCATAGACCGCCATCGAATAGATGATCACCGGCGGCCCTGGGATGGCCAGTGCCCCATTCAGGAGGCCGGACATCAGCCCAGAGCCAAGCCCGAAGATGCCACCCGCCCGGTGCGGTGCGGGCTTGTATTTGGCCAAGAGGAAACAGGCCAGCATCACCGTGCCGCCGATCAGCAGCCGGAAAGCATCGGGGCTGAACAGCAGCAGAAGATAGGTGCCGAGCAATGTTCCAACGGCAGACGTGACGATCATGCCTGCCATATCCCTTATCGGTACGTCCTTCCAATAGGTGCGGATGGTCTGCAGCGATACTGTCAGGGTCAGCAGCACGATCACGCTTGCCGCCGTGGTTGGCGCGATCACAAGGCTGAAGACCGGCAGTGCCGCCAGCGCGAAGCCGAAGCCGGTGAAGGCGCGAAGGATCGCTGCCAGAAGAACGGTTGCGGCCAGCCCCACAAGTGTGAGGAGGCCAATTTCGGAAAGAATGTCCGCCACGTTTGTTATGCCGCCTTTGAGCCAAGCCTTACCAGACGGCCGGGCCTTAGGCCTGTAAGCTTGTCGTTCTCAAGAACCACTTTGCCGTCTACAATCGTGGCTATATAGCCCGTGGCTTCCTGAAGCAAGCGCTGGCCGCCCGCCGGAAGGTCCTTGACCATATGCGGCGCGTGCAGGCGCAACCTCGCATGGTCGATCACATTGATGTTGGCTTTCTTGCCCACCTCCAGCCTACCGCGATCCTTGAAGCCGACATAATCTGCGATCTCGGACGTCAGCATCTGCACAGCGCGTGCGAGCGGGATCTGTGGCCCCTGCTTGCGGTCCCGCGCCCAGTGGCACAACAGATAGGTCGGGAAGCTGGCGTCACACACGGTGCCAACATGCGCCCCGCCGTCCGACAGGCCCATGATCGCCTGCGGGTGGGTCATCATCTCGTGCACGGCGGTATAATTCAGGTCGGTATAATTATAGATCGGGAAATAGAGGAATTCCTGCCCGTCTTTTTCCAAGAGGATGTCGTAGATCTTTGATAACGGCGTTACGCCGTCTTCCTGGGCCATCTTGTAGACGCTGGCATTCACGCTCTGCTCATAATCCGGGTTTTCCCCCAGCTTGAACATCTTGCAGCTGATGAAATCAATCTGCTGCAAAAGGATGTCTGCAAGGGGCGGAATGGCCGTGCCGTCGCCCGCGACCTTCTCTGATTTCTCGCTCAGCAGCTGTTCCTTGAACTCAGGATCGCGCATGGCTTCCACACGCTCGTCCAGTGGCAGGTGGCTGATGCGTTTGTAGCTTGGGAAGCCAATGAATGGGTGGAAGGTGCACTGAAGCCCCAATATCACGCCAATGCCGCGCGGCGCGGTCTGCAGGCGCATGTTGATGCCCTTGTCTTTAGCGCCTTCGGCGCGGGCAATGATGTTCTTCCACTGTTTGGGCGCGAAGTCCCGCTGCATCAGAGACAGCGAAAAAGGCCGCCCGCCGGATGCGCCCGCGAAGGCTTCAAGGAGGTCGAACTCGCGGTCGAAGGCCGCCGGGTCACCGCGCTCAAGGTCGAAATCATTCACCGCCTGCAACACGCCGTGGTCCAGCCCTTTGAAGGCTTCGGCGATGCCCACGAGCTCTTCCTTCGTGGCTTCGGATGCAGGGGTCCAGTCGCCGTCGGCTGTGCGGTGTACGTCTGATCGCCCGGTGGAGAAACCAACTGCGCCAGCCTCGAGAGCCGCGCGCGTCAGTTCGCGCATCCTGGCGATATCCTCATCGGTCGCGGGCTCGCCTGATACCGCGCGGTCGCCCATCACATAGACGCGCAGCGGGTCATGCACCACTTGGGCCGCATAGTCGATGGTGTGCGGGAAATCGATGGCGTCCATATAGTCCGCGAAGCTTTCCCAGTTCCAGCTGAGGCCTTCCGCCAGCGCGGTGCCGGGGATGTCCTCAACCCCTTCCATCAGGCGCACGAGGCGGTCATGGTCTTTTGGCAGGACAGGCGCGAAGCCCACGCCGCAGCTGCCCATCACTGCGGTGGTCACGCCGTGGTTGACGCTGGGCTGGAGGTCCGCGTCCCAGGAAACCTGGCCGTCATAATGGGTGTGCAGGTCAAGGAAACCGGGGGTGACGATGGCGCCTGCGGCATCGATCACGCGCTCGGCCTCTCCAAGGCCCAAACCGATGGCGGCAATTTTGCCGTCCTTGACCGCCACGTCGCCCGTGGTGGGCTCGCCGCCGTTGCCGTCATAGATGGTGCCGCCCTTGATGATCAGGTCATATGCCATGTGTGTCCTCCTGCAATTTAGGGGGTGAATAGTGTGTTATGCGGTCCGCCAGCCGGAACAGGCCGGTAACAGCAAAGCCGCCAATGAAATGCCAGATGCCCCAGGTGGCGAGAACCATCGCCCCGGAGCCAAGCCCGCCAAACTGGCTGAGCATGATAAGAAGGCCGAGACCTGAATTCTGGATGCCGATCTCGAACACCAGCGCGCGCCGGGCGGCACGGGTCCTGAGGCCAAACATGCCAACAAGCCCACCAAGGATGAAAGCAGCCGTGTTGTGAAGCGCCACATAGGGCAAAATCTGGTCGCCAAAATGCTTGAGAAGGTCAAGGTTGGTCGCCAGCCCCACGGCCACAATCACCACAATCACCGCGACCGCGAGCGGCAGGCACATGCGCTGCAGCTTGTGGGCAAGCTTGGGCCGGTAGTGTGACAGCACAATTCCGAACCCGAGCGGCACAAGAAGCGTGAGGCTGGTGTTCAGCACAAATGACAGCCGGTCCAGATGGATGGCTTCCACAAGGTCCCGCGTGGGGCCATAAAGGCTGGTCCAGAAAAGGATCGCAAGCGGCAGGAAGGCGGCTGAAAACAGGCTGGAGCATGTGGTGAGCGAGACGCTGTAGGCCACATCGCCCCGGCTGAGCCGCGTGAACAGGTTGGATACATTCCCACCCGGGCAGCAGGCCACGATGATCATACCAAGGGCGATGCCCGCCATGGGTTCGAACAGCGTGAGGATCGCGAGTGTGACCAGCGGCAGGCCTATAATCTGTGCCATCAGGCCATAGAAAACGCTGCGCTTGTGGGTTCTGAGGAATGAGAAATCATCGGTCTTGAGCCCCAGCGCCACAGAGAACATGGTGAAGGCGAGAGAGACGGCGAGCGCGAGCTGCGTGCCCGGCTCCAGCGTGATCACGGCGTCATTGATGGCGCTTGCGTCCATGCTTTTCCATCCCTCCCAAAGTGTCCCCTTCCCAAAGGACGCGGTAAATCTACTTGACGATTGCTGCCTTGTGAATGACAGTCGGCGTCTAAAAATTGATATTTTACGCCAAGAAGATCAAGTGAACGATACCGTCCTTACCCGCTATCTGGCCACGCTCGTGGATGTGATGCACGCCGAATATGGTGTTGCACCCGGCGCGCTTTATAAAGCCGCGGGGATCGCGCCCCTTGCGGAAGGGCGGGTCGGCGAAGAGACCGCTGAAGCCCTGTGGGTGGCCGCCGAAAAGCTATCGGGCGACGGGCTTTTGGGCCTGAAGGTTGGGGCGCGCGTTCGCTACAGCAGCTATTCCACCCTTGGGCATCTTCTTGTGACCGCGAAAACGGTGGGCGAGTCGCTCAAGGCTGCGTGTGACCTGGCCTTTTATGTGGGCGCGGCAGGACAGCTTCACATGGAAGAGGCGGCGGACGAATGCGCCATTGTCTATGAACCGCTGCGGGCAGACTGGCGCGCACCCTTTGTGCGGTCAGAAGCCGTTCTGCTGCCCATGGTAAGGTTTGCGCGCTGGGCTTCGCCGGGTGTGGAGCCCAAACAAGTGATCCTGACCCGGCCAATCCCACCCAAACCCCAGGCCTTTGTTGATGCTTTTGGCGCGCCGGTTACATTTGGCGGTCGCCGTCATGCAGTTGTCTGGGATGCGGCGGCCCTCAGTCAGCCGATGAATGATGCCAACCCTGCGCTCAATGAAATGCTGCGCGCCCATGTGGAAGCGGAAATACCAAAGAAGGAAGGCGTGCTGGCGCAGGTAAAGGCCACCCTTCTGAAAGCGCTTTCTGACGGCACCGACGTCAGCATCACAGCGGCGGCAAAGGCGGTCGGCATGTCTGAACGCAGCCTGCAGCGGGCGCTGGCGGCGGAAGGGGCGGCCTTTCGGGATATGCTTACAGAGGTACGGCGGAACGAGGCCTGCCGCCTTCTGAAGGAAACAGCATTGCCGGTCTCGGATATCGCCATAAGGCTTGGCTATTCGGAACCCGCGGCTTTTGTGCGGGCTTTCCGGCGCTGGTTCCAAGCCTCTCCGGCGCAGTGGCGCAAATTGGCGCGCAAGTGATTGGCGGGGCTTAACCGCTGGGCTAGGGTTAACAATTGAGACACAGGTTTCAGGCTAGGATGAGACAGAGAATGATAGCGAAAACAATGGCAAGAGTGGCGGGTTTGATCGCCGCTTTCATGACAGTTGAAGGAAGCCTTTTCATGAGTGCAGCTTCGGACAAGACCCCCGTAGATATGATCGTTCATGGCAGCTATCTGGTGACCATGGATGACGCAAAAGGCGTGATCGAAGGAGGTGCGGTTGCGGTCAAGGACGGCGCGATAGTGGCCGTGGGCACAGACGCGGAAATCACCGGTGCTTACACATCCGATCAGGTTATCGCGGGCGAGGGCCGGGTGCTGATGCCGGGCCTTGTGAACGCGCACACGCATACGGCCATGACCCTGTTCCGCGGTATGGCAGACGACCTTGAGCTGATGACATGGCTGACCAAATATATCTTCCCCATGGAAGGCCGCTATGTGGACCCTGACTTCATCAAGGTGGGATCGGAACTGGCCTGCTGGGAGATGATCCAGAGTGGCACGACAAGCTTTGTCGATATGTATTTTTACCCGGAAGTGATCGCGGGTGTGGTGGATAAATGCGGCCTGCGCGCTGTGATCACCGCGCCGATGATTGACTTTCCGAGCCCTGGGTTCAAGGGCTGGGATGACAGCTTCAATGCTGGTGTCAAGTTCGTGCGCGACTGGCAGGGCAAGAATGCCCGCATCACCCCAGGGCTTGCGCCCCACGCGCCCTATACGGTGTCGAAAGAGCATCTGGCGGACGTTGCCAAAGTGGCGATCGAGCTGGATGCGCCTATCTCGATCCATATTGCGGAAGATAAATCTGAGCTCGATACAATCCGCGGCAAATACCAGCAGACCTCCATCGAAGAACTGTCGGATGTTGGCATGCTGGACGCACAGGTGATCGCGGCCCATGTTGTCTGGCCATCCGACAGCGACATGAAGCTTGTGGCGGGCAAAAACTTCGCCGCGATCCACAACCCCACATCCAACATGAAAACCGGGGCCGGCTTTTCGCCCGTGCCGAAGCTGCTGGAAGCGGGTGTGACTGTGGGGTTGGCGACAGACGGCGCGGCATCCAACAATAACCTCAATATGTGGGATGAAATCCATCTGGCGGCACTTGTTCACAAGGGCGTGGCAACCGACCCCACGGTGCTGCCGGCGGCGACCGCGCTTGACCTTGCAACCCGCATGGGCGCCAAAGCCGCAGGGCTTGAAGGTGTGACCGGTGTGCTGAAGTCGGGCCTTCGGGCTGACATGATCCAGGTATCGATTGACAGCCTTCGCATGCAGCCGCTTTATGATGTGGTGTCGCAGCTTGTCTATGTGGCGGATCAGCAGGATGTGGTGACCACTATTGTGGACGGTAACGTGCTGATGCAGGACGGCAAGGTGCTGACCATCGATGAAGATGCCCTGCGTGCCCGCGTGCTGGAGATTTCAGCCCGCATCCGGGCAGATGTGGAAAAGACCCGGGCGGCCAATTAGGCTGCCTTTCCGCATCGTTTACAGCCCTATCTAATAGTTGTATCTTTAACACTGGTGGTTGGTGGCTATTTGCGTCGCCAACTGCAATTAGGTGGGGGATGCAAGATGAGATCTTTGGGACTTTTGTTTGCCGCTGTGCTTGTGGCAGTTTCCAGCCCTTTGGCTGCGCGGTCAGCAGATACGGATGCTGATGTTGCCGCACCGGCCCAATATGCGGTGATTGAGGTTGTCGTGCATCCGCTGTTTCAGCGCGGTGCTTTCGTCAAGAAAGTTTATGAGAATTACGATGAACGACTGCTGCTGAATCAGGCAGTGATGGACCATGTAAAATATCGCCTGGGAAGTGCTTTGATCGCAGACAAGCTTTTCACTTCCCGCACGCCGCTGGAAATAAAATTCGACCTGTTGCGTGTCGATCTGATTGGCGAGCGAGAGCAGATCGACCCAGTTACCAAGGAAAGATTCGCAACGCTGGGTACGAACGGACACGCCATCGCCGTTGCGAAGCTAAGTTTTGACAAGGACGGCAAGACCTTCGAACGTCGATACAAATCCACGGAAGACCGGAAGCTGAAATTCACGTCGGATCAGGCAACGAACAGGGAGCTGTTGAGCCTTGCGCTCGATAGCCTGATCCAATCGGCTCTGTCCGACCCTGACGTCGTTGAGTTTCTGGCAAGCTGATGCTTTGATGCCTGATCGAGTTGCTTTGAGTTCATTCAAATTTGAAGCAATATTTTACATGACCTTAAAATCCGTGTGTTATGAGGGAAAGAGAGTAAATCAGGCACATCAAGTATTTAGGTAGGCGAGGGCGTTGTGAGCGAGCCAGAATTCAGCTTATTCCTTGTCAAAAAGAGCTACATCGACAAGGCGGATGATCAGTTCAAGACGATCATGCGGTGGAAGGATGTTGATCTTTTCAGGCAGCCGCTGAGTTTCCTGTTCCCTGCTGACGCCCATGACCGGGTGGAGCGCCTCTTGGACCGCGATGATGTGTCCATCTTCCAGAATGTGGTGTTCCCGCGCGTGCCGCTCCGGCTCAAGACCGGCGGCTATATCAATTTCGACATGAAGCTGGTGACTGTGGCGGAAGGCGGGCGCCGCCTGGACTTCTACAAGCCTGGCCGCGCGGATGATCTGAACGCAGCACAGACAGCAGAGGCCGCTGCACCCGCCGCTGATATGTACAGCTTCTTCAATTTCGTTGAGGACCTGCTGGCGTCCCCGTTTGAAGGCGACCTGGACCTGACGATGGTCAGCATGGATGCCCTGAGGGACGGCAGCGATGCGGGCCTGACGGACGAAGAGAAAGACAGCGCACGGTCTGAATTTGAGGCCAACCTGCAAAAGCACGCGGTTGGCGGCAAGGTGGGTAAGCTGGATGAAGCGTCCTATGGCCTCCTGACCGCCAGTGGGTTCGACGAGGAAGCCTTCGACCTTGAGATGCAGAATGTGGCGGCGCGGCTGAATATCGCGCCGGAAAAGCTCGCGCTCAATAAAGCCAACATGGCGATCGATGACCGTGATGTGGCGCCCGAGAAACTGCACCAGGCGCTTCATCAGGCGCGCGGCGTGTTTGTGGGCGAAATTGAAGACGAGCACGGCATTGAAAAGCTCACCGGCGTTATCGACGGCATCGAGCATAACAGGAAGCTGATTCAGGAAGCGATCAAGCGCTACAAGTATCGCACCAGCCCGCGGTCTGTGTCAGACAACGTGGCGTCGGTTTCCATTGCAGTGCTGCAACAGGGCAAGGTGAATCTTGAGGGCCAGATCAGGCGCCCGGATGAGATTATCGTGCTGGCCGACCACCCTGATATATCGATCGAACATGACCTCGCACAGCTGGAGGACCTGATCCGCATGCGGGTCAGGAAGCCAGCGGATGAACGCGAAAAGCCGGACTATTATGAGCTGTGCCGGTCCACCATGATTCAGGAGCGTTTTCAGGAAGAGCTTGCCGCCATGCTTGAGCGTCACGGCGAAGACGCGTCGCGCATCGGCTTCCGCATCAAGGGTATGCCGCCCGTGCGCCGCGGTGGCCTGCACTGGGACGCGCTGAACCGTTTGGCGGCAAACGGCCACCCCATCTGGATCGACCGTTTCGGAGACGCGGTGGTGGCGCCCGAAGCGCTTCAGTGCCTGAAGGGCGGGATGATCGAGATGCCGCCACCAATGATGAAAAAGCTCGCCGGGCATTTTGACGGCAAGGAAATGATGAGCCAGCTTGTCGCCACGTGGCAGGCCATGAACGTGCGTGTGGTCTCGGCGGATCTGCCGGACTATGACATGAAAACCCTGGCGCAGGAGCTGGGCATTACCATCGCGGTCGAGGACGCGCCCGAAGCCCGCGCCTCTTAACCGACTGATCCTCCTTCCAATTCGGTCCTGTTGGTTCCCATAGCGGAATGAGGCCGCACAATTTTTTCATTGATTTGCCCTCCGTCAAATCGCACCTTCCAAAAAAGATATGCTAGAATGCATCAAGAAGACCAAGAGGGGGCGGAATTGGCCGAAAACTTGAGCCAGTCACAGCGTGTTAACCATGACCTGATCACAGCCCATGTGGGGGAGGTCGGCGGCCTGATGCGTGCCTTGAATGCGCTGCAGGAGCATGACGGCTATATTGATGCCGCCAATGTTCCAAAGCTTGCCAAGGCCTTCAATATCACCAAGGCCGAGGTGAAGGGTGTGATCAGCTTTTATGATGATTTCACGCGTGCACCCAAGGGCAAGCATGTGATCCGCATCTGCCAGGCTGAGGCCTGCCAGGCGGTGGGCAGCCGCGCGCTGACGGCTGCAGCGCTTGAAAAACTGGGTATCGGCCTGGGCGAGACCACGCCAGACGGTAGGGTGACGGTTGAGGCTGTCTATTGCCTGGGGCTGTGCGCGTCCGGCCCTGCCGCCATGGTGGACGGCGAGCTGAAGGGCAGGGTGACGGCGGGCCTCTTTGATGCTTTCGCGGAGGATGAGGCATGAGCAAGATTTACGTCCCGCTCGACAGTTCCGCGGTGGCCATGGGCGCTGATGCTGTCGCTGAAAAGATCGAAGCCATCACCGGTATTGCCCCCATCCGTAACGGTAGCCGCGGCATGGCGTGGCTTGAGCCGCTGGTGGAAGTCGAAACGCCGGAGGGCCGCGTGGCCTATGGCCCGGTGACAGCCGATGACATTGAGGGCTTGATCCGCGACGGCATGATGGAAGGCCGGGCGCATGCGCTGTGCCACGGCCTGACCGACGAGATTCCGTTTCTGAAATTGCAGGAGCGCCTGACTTTCGCGCGCTGCGGCATCACGGACCCGCTTTCGGTGGAAGATTACGCGGCCCACGGCGGCCTTGAAGGCATTCAGAAAGCCATCGGCATGTCTGCTGAGGCCATCTGTGAAGAGGTGATGACCTCCGGTCTTCGTGGCCGTGGCGGTGCGGCTTTCCCGGCGGGTATCAAATGGAACACTGTGCGGGGCGCTGACGCCGACCAGAAATATATTGTCTGCAACGCGGACGAGGGCGACAGCGGCACCTTCGCCGACCGAATGATCATGGAAGGCGACCCGCTTCTGCTCGTTGAAGGCATGGTGATCGCGGGCCTCGGTGTGGGCGCGACCAAGGGCTATATCTACTTGCGGTCTGAGTATCCGGTGGCGAAACGCCTTTTGGCTGCCGCCATCGACCGGGCCTATTGGAAAGGGCTCTTGGGCGATGACGTGCTGGGGTCTGGCAAGGCCTTCCACCTGGAGCTTTTCATGGGCGCAGGCGCCTATATTTGCGGCGAGGAAACATCGCTTCTGGAAAGCCTTGAAGGCAAGCGGGGTCAGGTGCGCGCCAAGCCGCCCATACCGGCACTTGAGGGCCTGAACGGCAAGCCCACGCTGGTCCATAATGTGATTTCCCTGTGTGCGGTGCCGACCATTCTGGCGAAAGGCGGGGCATATTACCGTGACCTCGGAATGGGGCGCTCCACCGGCACCATGCCGTTCCAGATTGCGGGCAATGTGGCCCATGGCGGCCTTGTGGAAAAAGCCTTCGGCGTCACGCTTGGGGAACTGGTGAATGACTTCGGCGGCGGCACCCGGTCTGGCCGTCCGGTCAGGGCCGCGCAGGTGGGTGGGCCTTTGGGCGCCTATATCCCTGTGGGTAAGTTCGACATGCCGATGGACTATGAAACTTTCGGCAAAATTGGCGCTGGGGTGGGCCATGGTGGTATAGTGGTGTTTGACGACACAGCCGATATGGCGGCACAGGCCAAATATGCCTTCGATTTCTGCGCCCATGAAAGCTGCGGCAAATGTACGCCGTGCCGGATTGGCGCGGTCCGCGGCTCGGAAGTCATGGCCAAGGTGATTGCGGGCGAAGATGTCGATACCAATCTTGAGCTTATCGAAGACCTTCTTGAGGTCATGGAAGACGGCTCCCTGTGCGCGATGGGCGGCATGACGCCCGTGCCGGTGAAAAGTGTCCTTGAATATTTCCCCGAGGCCGTGGGCCGGGGCCAAAAAGACATCAGCATGGAAGGAGGCGAATAAAATGGCGCTCCTGAAAGAACCAGATTTCGGAACCCCAGAGGTCAAGTCGGACGAGACTGTGACGCTGGAAGTGGACGGCTTCAACGTGACTGTGCCCAAGGGCACCAGCGTGATGCGCGCGGCGGCAGAGGCTGGGATTTCCATTCCCAAATTGTGCGCGACCGATATGGTCAAGCAGTTTGGCAGTTGCCGCCTGTGCCTTGTGGAAATTGACGGCCGTAAGGGCACGCCTTCAAGCTGCACCACGCATGCAGAAGACGGCATGGTGGTGCATACCCAGACAGACCGGCTGGCGCGCCTTAGGCGCGGGGTGATGGAGCTCTATATCTCTGACCACCCGCTTGACTGTCTGACCTGCCCCACGAACGGCGACTGTGAGCTGCAGGATATGGCGGGTGCCGTGGGGCTCAGGGACGTGCGCTACGGTTATGAAGGCGAGAACCATCTGGACCTGACGAAAGACGAAAGCACGCCTTACTTCACCTATGACCCATCCAAATGCATTGTCTGCTCGCGCTGCGTGCGGGCGTGTGATGAGGTGCAGGGCACGCTCGCGCTGACCATCGAAGGACGGGGGTTCGAAAGTCGCGTGGCAACCGGCACAGACGATTTCTTCAGTTCGGAATGCGTGTCATGCGGGGCCTGCGTGCAGGCCTGCCCAACCGCCACACTCGCGGAAAATGACCTGATCGAGCACGGCGTGCCTGACCGCACGGTGATCACCACCTGCGCCTACTGCGGCGTTGGCTGCAGCTTCAAGGCGGAAATCAAGGGCGACCGCGTGGTGCGTATGATCCCGGAAAAAGCGGGCAAGGCCAACCATGGCCACTCCTGCGTCAAGGGCCGGTTCGCCTGGGGCTATGCCACTCACAAGGACCGGGTGACCAAGCCGATGATCCGGGAAAATATCACCGACGAATGGCGCGAAGTGCCGTGGGATGAGGCCTTTGAATTCACCGCGAAGCGCTTCAAGGACATTCAGGCCAAGTACGGCAAGAAAGCTATCGGCGGGATCACCTCCAGCCGTTGTACCAACGAGGAAGTCTGGCTGGTTCAGAAGATCGTCCGCGCGGCCTTCGGCAACAACAATGTGGATACTTGCGCGCGGGTTTGCCATTCGCCCACCGGATACGGCTTGAAGCAAACGCTGGGCACATCGGCAGGCACGCAAAACTTTGATTCCGTCGAACATTGCGACGTGATCATGGTGATCGGCTCCAACCCCACGGACGCCCACCCAGTGTTCGGCAGCCAGATGAAACGGCGGCTTCGCCAGGGTGCGAAACTCATCGTGATCGACCCCCGGCGTATTGACCTGGTGGAAACCCCGCACGTGAAGGCGGACTATCACCTGGCGCTGCAGCCCGGCACCAATGTGGCGGTGGTGAACGCGTTGGCGCATGTGATTATCTCCGAAGGGCTGCATGATGAAGTTTTCGTGCGCGAGCGCTGTGAAATGGACGCATTCGAGGAATGGAAGGCCTTCATCCTTGATCCGGTCAATTCGCCTGAGGAAGTCGCCAAGGTGGCGGGCATCAGCGCAGACGATATCCGTGCGGCGGCCCGGCTTTATGCCACGGGCGGCAATGGGGCCATATACTATGGCCTCGGCGTAACCGAACACAGCCAGGGGTCCACCATGGTGATGGGCATGGCCAACCTTGCGATGGCGACCGGCAATTTCGGGCGCCCGGGCGTAGGCGTGAACCCGATGCGCGGCCAGAACAATGTGCAGGGCTCGTGCGATATGGGTTCCTTCCCGCATGAATTTGCGGGCTATCGCCCTGTGGCAGATGATGCGGTCAGGAAAACATTCGAAGATTACTGGGGTGTGGGACTGGACGGCGAACCCGGCCTTCGCATTCCCGGTATGTTTGATGAAGCCCATGCGGGCAAGTATCGCGGTATCTACATTCAGGGTGAAGACGTGGCGCAATCTGACCCGAACACGCTTCATGTGGAAGCAGCGCTGAGGAACATGGACTGCGTAGTGGTGCAGGACCTGTTCCTGAATGAAACCGCGCGTTTCGCCCATGTGTTCCTGCCCGGTACCAGCTTCCTTGAAAAAGACGGCACTTTCATCAACGCCGAACGCCGCCTTGGCCGCGTGCGTCCAGTGATGAAAACCCAGACCGGCATGGAAGAATGGCAGGTGACCGCGAAGCTTTCTGAAGCGATGGGGTACCCAATGCCATATTCGAGTGCGGCTGAGATCATGGATGAGATCGCGGCGCTGACCCCCACGTTTGCAGGTGTTAGCTTCGCCCGTCTTGACCGGGACGGCAGCCTGCAGTGGCCCGTGAATGACGAGGCCCCGGATGGCACGCCGGTGATGCATGTGGACCATTTCGTGCGCGGCAAGGGCCTGTTCGTGGTCACGGAATATGTGCCGACGGAAGAAAAGACGAACCGCAAGTTCCCGCTGATCCTGACGACCGGCCGTATCCTCAGCCAGTATAATGTTGGCGCGCAGACGCGCAGGACCGACAATAACCGCTGGATGGAAGAAGACGTGCTGGAAATCCACCCGTCTGACGCGGAAATGCGCGGTATCCAGACCGGTGACTGGGTGTCTGTCAAATCACGCAAAGGCGAGACGACGCTTCGGGCTGAAATCTCAGAACGTATGGCGCCGGGCGTGGTCTACACCACCTTCCACCACCCGGAAAGCGGCACCAATGTGGTGACCACCGAGCTCAGTGACTGGGCCACCAGTTGCCCCGAATATAAGGTGACGGCGGTGGATGTTGGGCTGGCGAACCATAAGTCTTCGTGGCAGGAACATTATGCGGCGGAAGCGCCGACCATGCGGCGGGTGAAAGCGCCCACGGCGGCGGAGTAGGGCGTGTCACTGACGTATGCCAGCAAACGCGGGTGGTCGGTTGACGTTGAAGTGACCGGCCAGTGTGGGGACGCTGCGGTTCATTGGCATGTGCCCGAAGAAGCGCCGGTGGCGTTGGTATACGGCGGCATCAATCATGTGGTGATGCTGGCGTCGCCCGCAGACCTTCAGGATTTTGCGCTTGGGTTCACTGTAACTGAGGGCATCGCCCGCAGCCCGGAGGACATTCGCAAGATCGAAGTGGTGGAAAAAGACCGGGGCATAGACCTGCTGGTCACCCTGGATGACGCCGCGCTTGAGCGCTTCAAGCTGAAGCAGGGCCGCCGGGCAATGACCGGCCGCACCGGCTGTGGCTTATGCGGTATTGATAGCATGGAAGAGCTGTTCCAGAAGGTTCGGCCTGTCGCAAGCGCTCCCGTACAGCTTGACCCGCAGGTAGCCGGAAAGGCCGTGGATGACTTCCGCGCCCGGCAGCCAATGAGAGAACTGAATAAGTCTGTCCATGGTGCGGCATGGGTGACGGAAGCGGGCGATATCACGGCTGTTCGCGAGGATGTCGGGCGGCACAATGCGCTTGATAAGCTCCTAGGTGCGCTCCTTAAGGATGGCGCAGACCTGAAGGCAGGTTTTGTGCTGATCTCAAGTCGCGCGTCATACGAGATGGTGCAAAAATGCGTGGCGGTGGGTGTGCCGGCCCTTGTGTGCCTGTCTGCGCCCACGGCCTTTGCGATCCGCATGGCGCATGAGGCCAACCTCACGCTCGCCAACTGGTCTCGCGACGGGCTCGTTACTTTTTAGCGCTTTGGCTTCAAGAGAACTTCATCCAGCGGCCTGCGCTTGGGTGCGAAGCTGTTGACCTTGTCGTCAGCCTTATAGCCGATCGAGATACCGCAGATCAGCTTGTAGTTTTCCGGAATCTCGAACCGTGCTTTCACCGGGCTGGCCCAGGTGGCCAGTGCTGCCTGCATGCAGGTGCCAAGGCCGCGTTCTTCGGCTGCCAGCGCCAGAGACTGCATGAAAATGCCGGTGTCGAGTGCGGCATAGGCCCCAAGGCTGTCCTCACAGAAAACAAACAGGGCCGTGGGCGCGCCGAAGAAGCTGAAGTTTCGGGCCATCTGGGCGTGCCGCGCTGCCTTGTCGTGACGTTCGATGCCCAGCATGCCATAAAGGCCATGGCCGGTGTCGCGGTAGCGCGCGCCCAGCTCAGCCGGGTATTTCATGATGGTGTTATAGTCGCCGTCCGGCTTGACGCCGCCTTTGAGAAGCGCGCCAAACTTGGCAAATAGCCCCGCGCGCTGGACCTTGGCAGCGGTGTTGAAGCGGGCTGTCAGCTCAGCCGCGATCTCTTTCGCCGTGTCGCCAGAGGCCACAGCCACGCGGTAGGGCTGCACATTGCCCCATGACGGGGCCTGAAGGGCTGCCTCAATAACCTCATTCAACAGGGCTTCCGGCACGGGGTCGGGCTTGAAGGCGCGAATACTGCGCCTGTTTGCCAGTGCCTGGGTTACAGTCCCTTTTTCCGTCATTGCTGCGTCCTCCCGTTTCTCCTGCCTTCTATCATATTGGGCGTGTCATTGGCGGGGCAAGGTTGGGGCCCAAACGAATATGAATTGCCTGCTATTCAGACGGTTTCAGCTTGGGCTGGCCGTGGGTTTTGATCTCGAGCGCCTTGACGCCACGCAGGCTAAGGGCGCACCGGTTGGTGAAAGTTGGGATGGTGAGGTTGAAAGCCGATTTTTCATGAATACGGATGACGGCAATCTTCCTTACGGTTTCAGGCGTGGCAGCCACGTGAAGCTGCCCTGACCAGATATTTTTAAATCGCGGAATTTTTCAGGGTAATTCTCGCTTACCCACGACTTGGGCGGTATTGGCCTTTGCTGTTCCGCCCACTTTTCCGCGCCCATATTTTACCTTACAGAGCAGGCCTTGATCCGGTCAGGCTGTACACCGTGTCGTTTCAGTTCACTTTCCACCACGTTGGAGAAGGCCAGATATCTGTCATCCGTGCTTTCTTCAAACATTGCCATGGCCCATTCAATATGGGTCCAATTGTTGTAATCGACCCTAAGGAGGTCCGGCCCCAGAGCAGCTGCGACCGCGCGCATGGTGTTGGCCGCGTTTGAATAAGACTTGCTGTGGGTGGCGGTGTATTTGATGAGGCTGATATATTCATCATATTCAGCCGCGCAGTAGGTCTGGATAATGAAATCCCGGATGGACATGCTTTTGTATGTTGGATGGCTTTTTTTTAGCTGTGCAATTGTCAGGGTCACCGCGCTCCAGTCCACTTCCGCCGCGCGGCAGATCATGTCCTCGTGGCGGTCCTGAATATCCACTTTCGGCAGTGGGGGCAGTGTGGGGCATTCCGCTATGGTGCCGCCTGATGAAAAAATCATTAAAGCCAATGCAAGCTGTTTCATGGCCACCCTTTTTCGTCCATCCGTATGATGCTGACATATAGCAGAAAAGGCGGGGCCATAAGCCCCGCCGCTTCTTTTCTCAGATAATCAGGCCTGTGATCATTTGATGTTTTTCAGGCAGTTGGTCACTTCTTTCTGCAGGCCTTGCGCAACTTCGGTCAGCCGGTCCGCAGATTGTTGAACCGATTGGGCAACATCAGCAGCTTTGCGGGAAGCCTGCTCCACTTCACCCATGTTGTCTGACACCTCGCGGGTGCGCTGGGCCGCCTGGTCCACGCTTCGGGAAATTTCCTGCGTGGCTGCGCCCTGCTGGTTGGTGGAGCCGTCGATTTCGGTGGCAATCGCAGATACTTCGCCAATGATCCCGGAAATTTCACTGATGGCTTCTACCATGCGGCGTGACTGTTCCTGGATGGCTTCCACCTGCTGCGAGATATCTTCCGTCGCCTTGGCGGTCTGGGTCGCGAGGCTTTTCACTTCGCTTGCCACAACGGCAAAGCCTTTGCCTGCTTCGCCGGCACGCGCTGCCTCGATGGTGGCATTGAGCGCCAAGAGGTTGGTCTGGTCAGCGATATCGTTAATCAGTTTAACCACATCGGAAATTTTGCCGGACGCTTCGGAAAGTTCCTGGCCGACCGAATTGGCCTGTTCGGCTTTTTCGCTTGCGTTATCGGAAATCTTGCTGGCATGGGCAACTTGGTCTGCGATCTGGGCGATCGAATTTGCCAGTTCTTCCGTCGCTGCGGCAACCGCTTGCACATTGTCTGTCGCTTCACTCGATGCGTGCGCGACTTTGGATGAGATGCCAATGTTCTGTTCAGCGATCGATGCCATCATCGTGGCCTGGTCCGCAAGCGATGCGGTTTCGCCGGCAACGTCCTGGGTTGACTGGGCTACTGTTTCTTCAACCTGTACCTGGGCTGTGATGACCGACCATGTCGCGATTGGGCCCAGATAACTGCCGTCTTCGCCCATGATGGCGGCAATCTGCAGGTTCAGCGTTTCAGGGCCCAGCTTGATGTGGGTGCTGAATGGCAGGTTTTTCGGATCACGCAGGATGCGGCGCTGGTGCTCCGGGTTCTTGTGGAACACATCAATGCTTTGGCCGATGATGTCGTCTACCTGGATCGGCAGATATTTCTGCAGCCCTTGAAGCGTCTTGCGACTGGCCTCGTTCATATAGGTCATCTCAAGCGTATGCGGGTCACACATCATGGCGTTGATGGGCATCTTGTCGACCATCTGCTTGAGCCGGTCAGCGTCCGCCCGGAATTTCTCCCGCTCCGTTACCTTGTTCCATGACAGGACAGCACGGCGATAGTTGCCATTGTTGTCCAGCATGGCATTGACCCGAAGTTCCAGTTTTTCCGGGCCGAGCGAAATAACCGCCCGGTGGGGCAGGTTTTTCGGGTCAGCCAGGATGTTTCGCTGGTGTTCTGGATGTTTGTGGAAGACATCAATGCTGGTGCCAACAATATCATCTGCCTTGATGGGCAGATAGTCCTCCAGCGTGCGCAGGGTTTCCCTGCTGGCCGGATTGGCATAGGTGATGATCCCGGTTTTAGGGTCGCACACAATAATATTGTTTGGCAGTGAATCGAGGACGTTAGTCTCAGTCACTTCCTCAAGTGCGTTTTCATTGTCTTCTGATTTGGCTTTTGTACTTTTAACTTCGGTCTTGAATCCCAGTTTATTAAACATTTTGCCTGTATCCTGTCTCGATCCCCCAAGGTCTGTTTCCCCACTCGAAACTGGTGTGCCGCAAAGTTAGATTGCGTTACCCGGACGACAAGAATCTTGATCTTGATAAGTTAAGGTATTGTTAAATATTGCATTTTTATGACAGATTGAGGGGGTTGCTCTATTATAGATGTGCTCTTGGACACGTTTTGATTGTGTTTTTCGGCGTCTATCAAATTAATGGGTCAAAAAAATTCCCAATTTCGGTAAGCTGTGCGTCCTTGATCTGAGGAGACATTCATGACGTCGCCAGAGAGGCAGAAAGACGAGCAGGAAACAGCTGAAGGGGCAAGCCCTTCGGATGACGCTCGCGCGCTCTCTCAGGACGAAATCAAAGCGCTCTTCAAGAACCATAATGAAGAACTGGTGCGCTATCTCACCAGCCGCCTGAAGTCGCACGAGGAGGCGGTGGAAGTGGCGCAGGAAGCGTATGTCCGGCTTTTACGGCTGGACGACACCAGCACCATCGGGTTCCTGCGGGCCTTTTTGTTCCGCACGGCGACGAATATTGCGATAGACCGCATCCGGCGGAAGGGGCTTGCCCAGTCCTATGTGGATCAGGAAGCGCCGCAACAGGTCAATGAGATGTTCGGCTTTACGCCTGAGCGCTCGATCGCAGCCAAGCAGGCGCTTGCCAGGGTTCTGGAGTGTGTATCCACGCTGCCGCCCAAATGCAGGCACGCGTTTGTGGAGTATAAGTTCAAGAACCGCAGCTACGATGACATCGCCCAGGAGATGGGCCTGACATCGAGCATGATTAGAAAATATGTGTTACGCGCGCTTGTGCACTGCTCAGACAAGATGAGCGACGAGCTGGATGCGTGGAGTCTTTGAGTTAAGGATATTGGTAGATGCCCAAGAGCCGCCAAATTGAGAAGAAAGTGCTGGATCAGGCCGCAGAATATTATCTGGACCTGCAGGACGGCACCATGGGAGCTGAGGAGCTGAAAGCCTGGCAAGGCTGGATGGCGGCAGATGGCGACCATCGCCGTGCGTTCGCGCGCATGGAAACCCTTTGGGGTGTTCTGGGTGAAGCTCAGGCAGATGACTGGCGGGATCTTGCGGCGCAGACCGAAACCGATATGGCAGCAGGGGAGGGGCAGGCAACTGTAGCGGTTCATCCATCAGCGGGTGGATCGATCCTTTCCATGGTGGCGCCAGCGACTGAACAGCCTTCAGTTCGCAAAAAGCCTGCGTACGCCTGGGTGGGGGCTATTGCAGCTTCCTTCGCGGCGGTTCTTGTTGCCACTTTCCTCCTCATGGGCTCGCCTGAAAGCGGGCAGGCTGTGCGGACCTTGCACTATCAAACTGCCGCCGGGCAGCAACGCGTTATCAACCTGACTGACGGATCGATTGTTGAATTGGGCGCAGGTAGCTCTGTGTCGGTAACCTATTCTGAAGAAGATCGGTCTCTCACTCTGGATCAGGGCGAAGCTGTCTTCACGGTTGCCAAGAACCCGAAGCGTCCTTTCATCGTGCGCGCGGGCCAAGGCAGTGTGACCGCTATTGGTACGGTCTTCAATGTTCGCAAGTCTGACACTAATGTCGAGGTGCGGGTGCTTGAAGGGACGGTTGCGGTGCGCCCGATTGACGATACGGCTGACCGTGGTCGCAGC
The DNA here is from genome assembly GCF_042651265.1 of Kordiimonas lipolytica. Classification (GTDB taxonomy): domain Bacteria; phylum Pseudomonadota; class Alphaproteobacteria; order Sphingomonadales; family Kordiimonadaceae; genus Kordiimonas; species Kordiimonas lipolytica. Next base: position 352,286 of record NZ_JBHSCR010000003.1, read on the forward strand.
CGTGGCCGGGATGCCTCAAGCGCTGTGACGCAGCCAGTGGCATTGGTGACCGCCGGTCGCCAGACGGCATATTCGCCTGCTGGCCGCATGATGCCAATCATTGAAGCCAACGTGCATGAGGGCCTGTCCTGGCGCGTGGGTGTGTTGACCATGGTTGACTGGCCGATCGCCGACGTTATTCAGGAGCTGAACCGGTATCTGACGGACGAAATCACCATTGGGGATGAAGCTGTTGGCACGATGCGTTTCACCGGAACAGTCTATCCGGACCAGGTTGACGCCTGGCTTGAAGGCCTGCAGCAGGGCTATCCCATTGAAGTGGTGCGTTTGGGCGGTAGCACCATTTTGATGTTTGATGAAGAACAGGCCGGGACATAAGTCCGCTGCAATAATCCTGTAGGCAGCTGGCACAAATCAGGATAACAAGGTGGGGACGTCCGAGAATACGGGCGAGGTTGCTTTGGCGCTGCCAGAGTAGCGGGAGGATCGTATGAAGTTTAGGGGGCGCACCGCCGGGCCGAATTTGGTCAGGCAGCGTAAAGTCCTGACCATCAGTGCTGTTGCGGCCTTTGGCGCGGCAGCATTTGGCGTTTCAGCACCTTCCCTGGCTATGGTTTATCAGGATGGCCAGCCCCAAGCCACCCGCACAGTCGAATTCAATATTCGAAGCCAGCGCCTTCAGGACGCCCTTCTCGCCTATTCAGAGCAGGCAGGTATTCAGATCATTCTGCCCGGTGACATGGCTTCCGACCCACAGCGTCGCAGCCTGCGGGGTTTACATGACGTGGCCGAGGCGCTGGAAAGTCTTGTGGCGGGAACCGGGTACAGCTTCAGCTTCACAGGTGAAAACACGGTTGTCGTGCGCCGGCAGGTTCACCTTGGGGTTCCTGTGGCTCCGGTGTCGGCTGATTCCAATAAGAGTGAGGACAAATCTGAAGAACAGACCCTGTCCCAGCGCCAGGAGGCGGAAGAACCCTATCTTGAAGAACTGGTAACTGTTGGCACGCGAAACCGCACGCGTACTGTTACGGAAACCGCCGTGCCGGTGGATGTCATCGGCTCCGCGGCGCTGCACCGGAACGGCTATACCCAGACAGGGAGGCTGTTACAGGCGCTGGCGCCCAGTTTTAATTTCACGGAAACCACGATTTCAGACGGAACGGATATCGTGCGCCCGGCCACGCTGCGGGGGCTGGGGCCGGATCAGGTTCTGGTGCTGGTCAATGGCAAGCGCCGCCACAGCCAGTCATGGGTCAATGTTCAGAATACGGTGGGCAAAGGAGCTGTAGGCACCGATATGAACACCATTCCGGTGGGCGCGATCAAACGGGTTGAGATCCTGCGTGACGGGGCGGCAGCGCAATATGGGTCCGACGCCATTGCAGGCGTTGTGAATATCGTCCTCAAGGACTATGACGACGGCTTTTCGGGCGCCGCCAGTTGGGGGCAGACCTACGAAGGCGACGGTGACACGTTCTTCGTGTCCAGCACTGCTGGACTACCGCTTGGGGTTGGTGGGTTTTTCAATGTGACGGCAGAATATCAGGACCGCAAGGCAACCAACCGGGCTGATCCATCCTCCATCACGGGCGATGTGGTGATGCGCATTGGTGAGACCGATGTGGATGCAACGGCGGTCATGTGGAATATGGCCTTGCCGGGCCGCGGTGGCGGCGAGCTTTATGCCTTTGGCGGCTTTATGGACCGCAATGGCGTGTCCGGCGGATTTTACCGCCACGCCCATCAGGCTGCGCGGTCTGTGCCTCAGCTTTACCCTGAAGGCTTTTTGCCGCTTCAGCGAACGGATGTCAGCGATTTCAGTCAGGCCGTGGGCTTCCGCTTCGATGCCGACGACGGTTGGCAATATGACCTGAGCGCCACCTATGGCCGCACGCGGTTTGCCTTTGGGGCCGAAAATACGGTGAATGTGTCGCTGGCGTCAGCGGCATTCTATAACGGCCTGGACCCGTTGGATTATAGCTTCACGGAAGGGTTTTCAGGGGCGCTTGAGTTCGAACAGCTGACAGCGAACTTTGATGCGGTAGGGCGGGCTTGGGTCGGTGATGTTCCGTTCAACCTGGCCTACGGCTTTGAATATAGGAACGAGCTATACGGGATTGAGCAGGGGGACGAGGCCTCCTACAGCTGTGGTAGGGTAAATGGCGAATTTGCCCCGTCTATTCTGGACCCGGAGGTGACAGCGGTATGTGGGTTCCAGGGCTTCCCGGGCTATAGCCCCGATGTGTCGGGGGAGCTTGGGCGCTCCAGCTACGCTTTCTATGTGGATACGGAATGGGAGCCCGGCGACAATTGGTTTTTCACCACGGCGGCCCGCTATGAGAATTTCGGTCGCACCGGCAGCAAGATTACCGGGAAATTGTCCGCGCGGTATCAGGCGGCAGAGGGGCTTGCGCTCAGGGGCGCAATATCCACCGGTTTCAGGGCGCCTGCGCTGGCGCAGCGGGCCTTTACGTCGGTTATCACCAACACCAGTGCTGAAGGACTTACGCAGACCCTGGTGGCACCCGAAGGCCATGTCATCCCACGCACATACGGGGTGAACAAGCTGGATCATGAGACCAACACCAACATGTCTGTTGGCCTTGTGTGGAAACCAGACAGTGATCTGAATGTAACAATCGACGCTTACCGGATTGATATTCGCGACCGTATCGTATTGGGGCCAACCCTACCGATCCCGGAAGGGCTTAACCTGGGGCCCATAGAGGCGGGGTCGTTCTTCTCGAACGGCATCGATACCCGCACAGTGGGGGCCGATCTTGTGGCCTGCTATGAGATGACGCTGAAGGACGGAGCTTCGCTTGACTTTGTAGGCTCGCTCAGCCTGACCAAAACAACCATTCGGGAAATCAATGCCCCGGAAGGTGTGTCGGAGGACGAATTCTTTCCCTTTGCCGAAAGGGTGAATGTGGAACGTGGTCAGCCCCGGTTCCGCGCCGCAGGCACGGTGGATTATCGGAAAGGGCGGATCGGCGCAATTTTGCGGGTGAACTATTATGGCAATACGGAATCGGCTTTCTATACGCCGCTTGGCAACAATATTCCGCAGGACATTGCTGTTGATGTGCTGGGGCTTGACTACAGCCCCACAACGAAGGCGGGCACAGCTGCCATCGTGGATCTGGAGATTTCCTATGATGTTGGGGAAAACCTGACGCTCGCCATTGGCGCCAACAATCTATTCAATACCTACCCGGATGAGCTCGTGAACAATGATATGTCGCGCTGGATATCTGAAGGGCGCCAGATCGGTGCTTTTGGCAACTTCCGCTACCCGTGGGTGGTTATGCCCTGGGGCATTCGGGGTGGCTATTATTATGCGCGGATGGCGTTTGAGTTCTGACCGTGAAAGTGGGCTGAGCACGTGAAAATATTCTCATATCCCATCGCGCACTCGTCTCAACCATTGGTAGATTTATGCAATCATATAAAGGAAGGAGGGCACATATGACCCTGAGACCAGCCGTGGTTGGTAGCTCGGATGGGCTGCTGCGGCTGATGGTAATACTGATACTTGGGCTTGTTATGTCAGTGTCCGCAACAGCGGATGATACACCGGAAATCCGGTTTGATATTGCGCCTCAGCCGCTTCGGCAGGCGCTTCTTGAGTTTTCAGAACAGGCGCGGATTCAGTTGATCCTTGCCGCAGATACAGAGGACATCCCGGCCAGCCGGGGCGTAACCGGCACGATGACAGCGGAAGAAGCCCTGGTGCGGCTGACTTTGGGTACCGGGCTCGAGTATCATTTTTCAAGCGGCAATACCGTTACCGTCAGACGGCAAAAAGTGAAACCGGAGCCTCCCTTGAGGCCAGAAAAACCAGCGGGGCAACAGGATATCGACCAGCTATCCATTGCCCCGGCTTCGTTTGAGGAGATCATCAGCATCGGGACACGCGTCAGGGGGCGTACGGTTGGGGCAACCTCTGTGCCTGTTGATGTTCTTTCACCCACAGCGCTTGCATCCACAGGGCAGGCGGAGACTGGACGCATGCTGCAGATGCTTGTGCCCAGTTTCAATTTCTCCAGTTCCAGCGTGTCGGACGGCACTGACGCCCTCCGACCGGCCACGCTTCGGGGCATGAGCCCGGACCAGACATTGGTGCTTCTGAACGGCAGGCGGCGGCATGCCAGCGCACTGGTGCATGTGAACACGTCTGTTGGGCGTGGGTCAGCAGGCACCGACATGAATGCTGTACCCGCCATAGCGCTGGGGCGCATTGAGGTGCTCAGGGACGGGGCGGCGGCACAATATGGGTCGGACGCCATCGCCGGCGTGATCAACCTTGCCCTGAGGCGCGACAGGGAAGGCGGCAGGATCAGCGTCAGCAGGGGCGCAACATATGCGGGTGACGGTGATACCACGACGGTGAACGGCTTCATCGCTTATCCGGTCAGCAGCCGTGGCTTCGTGAACCTGAGCCTTGAATACCGTGACCGGGCGCCAACGAACCGGGCGGGGTTGAGCGCGAACCAGCAATATTTTGGCGCAAATGGCGAAAGCGACTGTGCTGCTACGCCAGATCCAGCCAGTTGTTATGACCCGCGCGAATATACGTTCGACAGGCGGAATTTCCGCATTGGCGACGCAGCAAGCGAACAGTTTGCCGCCGTCTTCAATGCTGAAATCCCGTTCGGTGATGTGGGCCACTGGTATGGCTTCGCGACCTATTCCGACCGCGACAACATGTCGGCTGGGTTTTACAGGCGGGTTACCCAACCAGAGCGCACGGTTGCAAGCCTTTATCCGGACGGCTTCCTGCCCCTGATCAATACCGAAATCACTGATGTATCCGCTGCAAGCGGGTTGGTGCTGAAGTCCTTGGCAGGATGGCATGTGGATTTGGGTTTTGCCCATGGGCGTAACGAATTCGCCTACCGCATCAAGAACAGCCTGAATGCGTCGCTGGGGGCTGACAGCCCGTTTGAAGCTGATGCAGGCAGCCTGCTTTTCTCCCAGTCTGTGCTGTCGCTTGATGCTGTTCGGGAAGGGAGCTTGGGGGGCAGGGACGTGACGCTGGCAATGGGGGCGGAGTACCGGCGCGACCGGTATGAGATCAGGGCAGGGGAGCATGCTTCCTATAGTGATGGCGGCCTTAATAATACCAATTGCCCGGGTTGTGACGTGGCCCCCGTTCGCTACCAGCAGGGTTTCCAGGTGTTCCGTGGCTTTTCGCCCGATAATGCGGTGGACCGCAAACGGGATAGTTTCGCGCTCTATAGCGATCTGGACCTTTCGGTTACTGCCGTCTGGCGACTGTCAGCTGCTGCCCGGTTCGAACACTATGACGATTTCGGCAGTCGCTTGACTGGAAAGATGACCAGCCGGGTCAAGCTGACAGAGGGGCTGGCGCTTCGCGGGGCTTTATCCACGGGATTTCGGGCACCTTCTGTGCAGCAGAAATATTTCAACAGTGTGTCCACACAGTTTGTCGATGCCGGCGGCCTTACCGTTGCGCAGGAACGGGGCACCTTCCGGAACGATAGCGCACTTGCCGTTGCCATCGGTGTGCCGCAGTTGAAGGAAGAAACAGCCATCAATGTCAGCGCCGGGCTTGTCTGGACCCTGCCGAACTTCACGCTGACGGCAGACTATTATCATATCGATATCGAAGACCGGATCGCCATTTCAGGTAGCGTGGATATTGCCCGCCTGTTCCCGGATGTCAGCAGCCGGATGGGCATTACGAACGGGCAGTTCTTCTTCAATGCAGCTGACACGGTCACCAAGGGCGCGGATATAGTGGCGGTATATGACTGGCCGCTTTCGGGGGACGACAGCCTTGAGTTTTCGCTCGCGGCCAACTGGAACAGCACGGTGGTCAAGGATGGCAGCATCCGCACCACCATTGGCGATACGCTGGCGGTACCTTTGTTCACCCCGCAGGATATCTCCATTTTGCAGGACTGGCAGCCGGAAAGCCGTGTGATGCTGGCAGCAACTTATGAAACCGGGCCTGTCAGCCTACTGTTGCGTGCCAACCGTTTTGGTGGCTACCGAATTTGCGAAGGGACGTGCGACCAGCTTTCGGGCGACGGGCGCAATGTACAGGCTTTCGGCGCGGAATGGGTGTTGGATGCGCAAGTAAGCTATGAATTTGAACGCCACGGCGTTACTGCGACCATCGGCGCCAACAATATCCTGGGCCAGTATCCGGACCGTAATCTGATCGGACAGGCAGGGGCGGGTGATCTGCCGGGTATATTGTCGTCCGAAGGGGTGTTCACCTATTCGCGCCGGGCTGCACCATTTGGCTTTAACGGCGGCTATTGGTATGCGCGCCTCAGCTTCAGCTTCTGATCACAAGAGCACGTTTATTGTATCCAAATCATCAAGCACGAGGCCGATAAGGAATACACTGCCGCTGGCGCCAAGGTCGATCAACAAGCCTTCTTGATTGTCCTGCAAAACCTCCGATGCTGCAGTTTCAAGGGCTGTGATGTCTGCGAAGCGCGTGGTGATGGCCGTCAGGTCCAGCGCATCGTTGCTCAGGTCAAAATCCGTGATTGTGTCAGCACCACTGTTGGCTGCGAACGCAAAGGTGTCGGTGCCCAGACCACCGGTCAGCAGGTCATCGCCCGCACCGGCCCACAAGACATCTGCACCACCTTCGCCCCGGACCGTATCGTCGCCTGGGCCGCCGAACAGTTCGTCCGCGCCCAGCCCGCCCTGAAGGCGGTCGCCCCCCGCACCGCCAAACAGTGTGTCATCGCCGGCTTCGCCCCAAAGCGTGTCCGCATAGTCACCCGCGCCGCCAAACAATATGTCCGCGCCCGCACCGCCGAACAATTGGTCCAGCCCGAGCGCGCTATAGATCATGTCATCGCCGTCATGCCCAAAGATGGTGTCATCGCCTGTGCCGCCGCCCAGTTCGTCATCGCCTGCTGCGCCAATCAGCAAATCCTGGCCGGGGCCTGCCCATATCTGGTTGGCGGCCGTGCCGGAAATGATGGCTTCGCCGTCATCATAGATACCGTTGTCGTTTACAAGGCCATCGTCCCAGCCGCCGCCCAAAAGGGTATCGTTACCCTTGCCGCCAAACAGGATATCGGCGCCATCATCCAGTGAATTGCCGTTTGATGTGAGCCAGTCAAGAACATTGCCGTCATCCGCGCCGCCACCGATCAGGAAATCGTCGCCAGAGCCGCCGCCGATGACGTCAGACCCCGCGCCGCCTATGAAAAGGTCATCGCCTGCGTCCGCAGGGCCAGCCCATATCTGGTCATTGCCGCCAAGGGCGTCGATGACGTCTTTACCGAAGCCGCCGCGCAGCGTCTCACCCGCCTCACTGCCAACCAGATCATCGACGATCCTGATAAAGTCAGGCTGTTGGAACACTTCATCCAGCGCCCGGCTTTCCGCCACATAAAGCGGGATGCCAAGGTCATCCATTTGTTCGGCCAGCGCTTCAAGAACACCCTCGAACGCCTGCTGGCGGGTGCCGTTCAGATACTCGATCAGGAAGACTTCCTTGCCTGCGTTTTCCGCCAGTGTCAGCAGCGCCAGGCTGTAGGCCACGCTTTCGGCGCTCTGCACGTGGAAGTCGCTCTGGTTCGTGTTCTCATAGTAGAACTGCAGGTCTTCCTTGCCGACCCCATCGATGGCATTCAGATAGGTGCTGTTCTCCAGAAGTTCTTCACCATTCTGCCCGATGACGACAAAGGTGCGGTCGGGGTCTACTTCTGCCAGATAGGCTTCGGCGTGGGCGCGGATGGCGGCGACAAAGTTTGCCATTTCCTGCCGGTAATCAATGTTTGCATCTGGCTCCAGCTCTTCCCAATATTCATAGCCGTCTATGATATCCAGATAGAGGCCGTTGAAGCCGCCGTCGATGATGCGTTCGACATAGTCGAAGATCACCTGTTGCCAGTCATCCAACCAATAGCGGGCTTTGAAGTTGCCCACCCATTCGGGGTTTTCGTTTTCGATGATACTGTCACGGATGGCGATGAAATCGGGATCGTCCCAATAAAAGCGGTAATCTTCCGCTTCACCAATGCTGAGGTAAGAGACGATCAGCTTGTCATTCGTCCCGCGCATGATGTCTAGGTCAGCGGCGGTATAGGGCGTTTCCACATCAGCATAATTGGCGAATTCGATCACCACCATACCGGCCGTACTGTCGCCTATTTCCTGCAGTCGCGCGGTGTCAGTATCACCCAGGTGATAGAGCCAGCTGTCAACGTCGGAAAGTGGATTTCCGCTCATGATTAGTCCCCCGTATGGCGTGCTCGATATCACCTTATGCCGCATGGTGTGTACCCGTCGATAGCAAGGCGCGAAAAAAGCAATAAAAATGCGAAAATGGTTATTGACCAAATAGTCAGGAATGCATATCGTGCTGGCGTTGCGTTGAGAATGTCGGCCTCAAATGGGGCTGGCGGGCTCAAAGCCATGAAAGTGAAGGGCTCGTTTGGCTGCCATTCAGTGGTGGGCGCCTCCTTTGGCGGCAGAGCGGGCAGGACATGTCTTTCGGTCTGGGGCTTACGACCGACCTTCCAACCCATCTTTCATGTGCTTATGAATGGCGGTAGCCGGTCAAACCCGGCTGCCGCCTTCACTTTTTTGAGGTATGGCCTGTGGATCAGCCTGTCTTGAGTGCAGCGAAGGTCCCTGTGTAATCAATCGCAACTTCCTCATCCTGCATCACATGGGCTGTCATCTGGATACGGGCGCGACCGTGTCTGTCGAATGTCTTCAGGAACTGCTGCCAGCGCGCGGCGTCCGGCAGGCTGGCGGTGGCTGTGAAATCCGATGTCACGGGGCGAACATAGTCGATATTGCTGTTCGTGATTACAATCTCCGACGGGTCTGTGTCCTCGCGCAGGTTCACGTGCAAGAGCGTCCAGCAGGCCAGTGTAGCAACCGCCTGCAAGCTGCCACCGAAGACCGTGCGCTTGTGGTTGATATTGGCCGCAAGCGGTGCTGTCAGCGATATCTTTTCTGCGCTGGCGAAGGTCACCCGAACGCCCATGACGTGCGAGATTGGGATATTTTTATAGAGATAGGCTTCAAGGGCTTCGGGGCTTTCCATGGTCCGGCTCGTCAATTGCTGTCGGGCCTTAGCTTCAGGAAAATGGCAAGAGATGGCAAGCCCTCAGTTCCAGAGTTGGCGTCAAGCTGACTGCCTAGCGTACGCCTTCGCTGAGGCAGCGGCGCAGTTCCGCCAGGAAGGCTTTCCTGTCGATGGGTTTGCCCACATAGCCCTGCATGCCGCCAGCCTTCAGGTTATCAACCACGCCCACCACGGCGTGGGCGGTGAAGGCAATGGCCGGTATATCCCGGGCCCAACCGCCTAGTGCGCGGATTTCCTGCAGGGTTACCATGCCGTCCTTGCCGGGCATGTTGATATCCATCAGGAAAATATCGGGCGGTGGGGCACCCTCTTTCTGGAGCGCGGCAATGCGGCTGATCATTTCCTCGCCGCTTGACAGCACACTGACCTCAAAGCCTTCGCTTTCGCAAAGTTTCTTGAGTACCGCGCGGTTCACCGGGTTGTCGTCCACGGCGACCACCTTAAGGCCCGTCAGGTCACGGTCCTGACCGGGGGCGGCATCCAGGCCAGCATCCAAAGGTGCATCCGCTTCATCGAGGCGCAGGCTCACAACGAAGGTCGATCCCTTGCCAACCTCACTTTCCACGGCGACCCAGCCTTTCATCAGTTGCACCAGCTCCCGAGTGATCGCAAGGCCAAGTCCGGTGGATTTGCCGGTGATCTGGTTCTCCTTCACAGTTTCGAACCGGTCGAACAGCCGGGCCTGGGCGTCCCGCGGAATACCTTTGCCCGTATCCTTTACATTCAGGGTGACTGACTGCTGACCGCCTTCGACAGCCCGGGCGCTGGCGGAAATGATTACAGACCCGCTATCGGTAAACTTGATGGCGTTACCGATGAGGTTGATCATGATTTGCCGGAGCGCCTTCTGGTCTATCTTTAGCCACAGGTCTTTGGGCGTGTCATCCTTGAGGGTGAGCTCAAGATCCTTCTGGGAAGCCAGGGGTGCGAGGCTTAGGACGGTTCGGTTCAATAGGCCGCCAAGGTTCGTGGGCTCTGGCTTGAGAACCATCTTGCCTGCCTCAATGCGCGACAAGTCGAGAATGTCGTTGACCAGTTCCAGCATCATGTCGGCTGATTGGCGGGCCATAGAGACATAGGGGCGTGCAGATTCCGGCAGCTGTTCGCCAGACAGGATATCCAGCATGCCGACAATACCTGTCAGCGGGGTCCGTATCTCGTGGCTCATATTTGCCAGGAAGTCCGATTTGGCGGCGTTGGCCCGCTCCGCCTGGGTCTTGGCTGCGGCCAGGTCGTGCGTGCGCTCTTCCACGCGCTGCTCAAGCGTGCTGAAGGCTTCAGAAAGGCGGCGGGCCATGCGGGCGGAAGACCGGGCCAGTTGCCCCAGCTCATCGTTGCCAGCACTGCCCTTTGCGATGGTCGGCGGCGTGGCGCTGAAATCGCCGCGGGCCATATTCTGATTATGGCGCACCAGCGCCCTCAGCGGCGCGACGATATCGGACCGAATGGCAACCAACAGGCTTGCGAGCGCCAGCAGCAGGCCGACGAACCCGACATAAAGGAGGATGGTGGCGTTCTCGCGCGCGTTTGCCAGGATCAGGTCCTGCGGGTAAGCGGTGACGAAATACCAATCAGGCCCCTTGATGCGTCCAATGGCGACATAGTGACCCGTCGCCTCAACGGTAGTGACGAAAACATCATCATCCGGGTGTTCCTGGATGGCGCTGTAGATTGCCTTCAGGTTGGTGTTGGCGGATGCGGGGATATCCAGCATGCGGTCGTTTGCTTCCCCCTGTTTCGTCAAGCTGGGGTGGGCTATCAGCTTGCCGTCAGCCGTGATGATCATGTTGGTTGCGCCCAGGGGGACATCGGCGATGGCATTTTCAAGCAGTTTATCCAGAAGGATGCTGCTGCCAAAGGCGCCGACATGGGTGCCATTCAGGTAAACTGGTGTGTGGCAGCCGGTGGTCCAGGTTGTGCCTGTTTGGTCGTAAATAATGGGGCGCAGGCTAGTGCAGCGCATTTCACCTTCGGGGTTATTCTCCGGCAAGGTGATCTGCACCAGTTCCTGCGACGTGAAATCGAAAGAGGCGGGCGCTTCCTTGCGGTAGAACATCAGCCTGTCGGCGCGCGAGGGTGCATGAATGAGAAGCTCGTTATTCGGTGTGAAGAAGTAGAGGCTCGGCAAGTCCTGGAATTGGGCCTGGCCTACGTGATAGGCGGTTTCAAACGCGGTCATCAATAGCCGCTTGTCTGCAACTGTCAGGTCTTTGCCATTCTTGATGAAGGCGCCCATGCCGCTGATCCAGCCAGTAACGCCCTGGCGTGCGCCTTCGAACAGGAAATCGGCAGAACGCCGCGTACCATCCGGCTGCAGCGGGAAATAGCGGTCGAATGCCTCAAGGAATGCGGTCTCGTCCGGTCCCTCATTGTCGGCCTGGGCCAGTGCCTGATGAAGGGAAGCGGCCGCCTGCGTGTGGGCCTTGCTGATGGTTCGGAAAATTGCGCCTTCGCGTTCAGCGCGTTCCTGGATGAAGATGGCCAGCTCTTCAAGCTTGTTGTCCTCAAGCGCGCGGCTAATGATCAGGAAGCCGCCAACGGTGATGAAACCGATAACCAGGGCCACGCGCCAGCCAAGCCCCAGAAGGGCGGAATAAGCCAGCGATCTTTTGAAACGTCTGAATCTGTTCACGACACCGAACTACATTGTCGCCCCCTCAGCGCCCACTGATCTTGACGCCAATAGGTTAACAATCCAACAAAAAATTGACCTTGAGGATGCGATATTTCAAGCTGTGCGGGCAATTCAGGGGAGGGAATGCATATGGCTGAAAACATGCCCAGTGGCGAAAGCCAGAACCGCCAGGCCTATTGGCGGGCCAATTTGAAGTTGCTCGCTATGCTGTTGGTGATCTGGTTTGTCGTGTCTTTCGGATTCGGCATCTTGCTGGAAGACTGGCTCAACCAATATCGATTGTTCGGCTTCAAGCTTGGTTTCTGGTTCGCCCAGCAGGGGTCCATCTTCACCTTTGTGGTCCTGATATTCGTTTATGCGTTCCGCATGCGTGCGCTGGACCGAAAATTCGGCGTGGGGGACTAGGGCCATGGATGCACAAAATCTGACATACTTGTTCGTGGGCCTGTCCTTCGCGCTTTATATCGGTATCGCCGTGTGGTCGCGCGTGGCCAACACCAGCGAATTTTATGTCGCCGGCACGGGCGTGCACCCGGTCTTGAACGGCATGGCGACAGCAGCTGACTGGATGAGCGCGGCGTCTTTCATTTCCATGGCGGGATTGATTGCCTTCCTTGGCTATGACGGGTCGGTTTACCTGATGGGCTGGACCGGTGGCTATGTGCTCCTGGCGCTTCTTCTCGCGCCCTATCTTCGTAAATACGGCAAGTTCACGGTGCCCGAATTTATTGGCGACCGTTATTATTCCGATGCCGCGCGGCTTGTGGCCGTGCTGTGTCTGATTTTCATCAGCTTCACCTATGTGGCAGGGCAAATGCGCGGCGTGGGCATCGTGTTTTCCCGCTTTCTGGAAGTCGAGGTGGACCTGGGTGTGATCATCGGCATGGCGATTGTGTTCATGTATGCGGTGCTTGGCGGCATGAAGGGCATCACCTACACGCAGGTGGCGCAATACTGTGTGATGATTTTCGCCTATACCGTGCCCGCCATCTTTATTTCGCTATTGATCACAGGCAACCCGGTGCCGCAATTGGGGTTGGGTGCAGAGGTTGCTGACGGCTCCGGCCTCACGGTGCTGGAAAAGCTTGATAGCGCGCTCATCGACCTTGGCTTCACCGCCTATACGGACGGCACCAAATCAACGATCGATGTGTTCGCCATCACAGCCGCGCTTATGGTGGGCACGGCAGGCCTTCCGCACGTTCTTGTGCGTTTCTTCACCGTCCCGAAAGCGTCAGATGCGCGGATTTCTGCGGGCTGGGCGCTGGTGTTTATCGCCATTCTCTATACCACGGCGCCAGCGGTGGGGGCGTTTGCGCGGCTGAATTTCATTTTAGAGGTCAACGAGACTGAGTATGCCGAAACGCCCCAGTGGTTCAAGAACTGGGAAGATCTGGGCCTGATCGCCTGGCAGGACAAGAATGGCGACGGCGCGGTACAGTACCGTCCGGGCGCGCCGTTCGACGGCAAACCGGCGTTCGACGGTGACAAGCGCGGCGATCACGGCGAGCGTATGCTGGTGAACCCTACCACGGATACCGCAAATGAGGTCTATGTGGATAGGGATATCATGGTGCTCGCTAACCCTGAAATCGCCAAGTTGCCGGGTTGGGTGATCGCACTGGTGGCGGCAGGCGGGCTTGCGGCAGCTCTCAGTACCGCGGCCGGGCTCCTCTTGGTGATATCCACGGCTGTCAGCCACGACCTTCTCAAGAAAACCTGGATGAAGGAGATTTCCGACATGCAGGAGCTGCGCGCGGCGCGCATTGCCGCGGCGGTTGCGATCATGATTGCAGGATACCTGGGTATCAACCCGCCGGCCTTTGTGGCCCAGGTGGTGGCCTTTGCCTTCGGGCTGGCGGCCGCGAGCCTGTTCCCGGCGATCCTGATGGGGATTTTCTCCAAACAGATGAACAAGGAAGGCGCCATCGCCGGCATGCTGGCGGGGCTTTTGTTCACGGCCGCCTATATCGTGTTCTTCAAATTTGTTTCGCCTGAGATGAACACAGCTGACCATTGGCTGTTCGGCATTTCACCTGAAGGCATTGGCATGGTGGGCATGGTGCTGAATTTCGCGGTGGCTTTCACCGTGGACCGCTTCACGCCCGCGCCGCCTGAGGAAGTCCAGCATCTGGTGGAGGACATCCGGGTGCCCATCGGGGCAACTGGTGCCCAGGACCATTAGACATCAGGATCACCAGGGATAAGACAAAGAAAAGGCGGGGGAGAACCCGCCTTTTTCATGCCTGCTTTACGTGAGCGATTAGGCTGCCATGGTCACCGTGTGGCTGCCCGCGCGTGTAACCAGCGTTGGCCCCTTTCTCACGCTATAGTCGTGGCTTAGCACCGTTGAGACATAATGCCAGGTCGAAGACATGCTCTCCGGCGTGATGTCCAGCTCAAGCCAGCCGCGGTCCTTGCTGTTGAAATATGTCAGTTCCGGGCTTGCCTTCATGGTTTCCTCGCGCACGCGCGCTGGGTCGGCGGGGATATAGGCTTCCATGCCCGGCGAGCTGACGCTTGGCGTCGCAAACTCAACCGCGACATTGTCACCGTCTTTGTCTGTCAACTCGAAGCACCAGGCATTGTGCGTGTCGCCAGAAAGGAACACGGCATTGTTGGCATATGCCTTGACCGATGCGTAAACCCTGTCGCGGCAGGCCGGGTAGCCATCCCAGAAATCCAGGTTCAGCGGCATGCCCATGCTGCCCAGCATGCGGATGGCATCAAAGCGTTCGCGGCTGATGAACTTTGACTTCTCAAAGTCGACATCCTCGTCGGTCAGCATGGGGATACCTACGCGGCCGATCAGCAATTGCTGGCCCAAGATCTGCCAGGGGACGCCCGCTTCACTGGATTTCTGGAACTCGGCAGTCAGCCATTCTTCCTGTTTGGTGCCCAAAATAGTGCGCTCTTCAGCGCCCAGAATGTCGCGCCGGAATTTTTCCACGTCTGGCAGGTAGCTGAAGCCCTGCGGCAGTTTTTTGGGGTCAAGCGCCTTGATCTGGGCATAGTCCGTCATCGGCACAGGCTTTTTAGCACGCATATCGAACGGCACCGGGATATGTTTGACTGCGGCTTCCGGGAGCGCTTTCAGCGCATCAGTATCCAGCACTGCCTTCGGGTTCGCTTTGTCAGAAAAGTCGAACGGGATCGTGGTCATCGGCAGGTCTTGGGTATAGTCCAGCTGCTTGTCACGCCCCACAAGCCGGGTATCAAGCATGATCAGGCTGGCGAGCCCGCCAATGTCGAACGTGCGGTTGATATGGTCTTTGCCCTTGCCGCCCTCGCGGATCGGCAACCATTCATGGTAGGCCTGTACCGCGGCCTGTTTGCGGTCTTCAAACGCACCTTCACCATCATTGTGGTTTTCCGCGCCGCCTTTCCAGGTGTTGTTGGCGATCTCGTGATCGTCCCACACACAGATGAAGGCGTGGGCGGCATGGGCCGCCTGCAGGTCAGGGTCTGCCCGGTAAAGCGCATAGCGGGTGCGGTAGTCGTCAATCGCTACCAGTTCATTCTTCGGCTTGACGGCGCGGCCATGGGCGACAGCCGCATCGTTGGAATAGACCCCATCGGCATATTCATAGATATAGTCGCCAAGATGCAGGATCATGTCTACGTCACGGCCCGCGAGTTCCCTATAAACATTGAAGAAGCCCTGCGGGTAGTTGGAGCAGGAAATCACGGCCATGCGGGCATGTTGGGCGCCGTGGCCGGGCAGGGTGCGGGTGCGGCCTACCGGGCTCGTCTGTCCTTCCGCCAGAAAGCGGTAATAATAGCGGGTGTCGGGTTTAAGGCCGCGTGCATCCACCTTTACCGTAAAATCCTGTTTCGGCCCGGTGCGCGTTTGGCCCTGGCTGACAATGTCGGTAAAGCCTTCATCTGTCGCCACCTGATAGTCGACAGACACGTTGCTTGCCGGGCCGCCTTTCGGCAGGACACGGGTCCAGAGGATGACCCGGTCTTCAAGGGGATCGCCGCTTGCGACATTGTGGGTGAAACCGTGCGCCGGTTGGGCGCTTGCCCCGGTGCTGCGCACGGCGGCCAGTCCAAGCCCCGCGCCAATGCCGCCGAGTATATGGCGACGGTTAACGCTGGCCTTTTCGAAAATGCTCATCAAAATCTCCCCTTCACCCTCTGAGAACAGCGGGTTCCTTTGCCGAAAATACAACCGCGTAACACGGCCGTCTTCCTCTCGCCCTTGGTTTAGCAATACATTTGTGTTCCTATTTTGACAATATTGTTAATGACGCCCAAGTCCCTGAAATATGGGAAAAATACCTTCCTTTTTTGCTTTTTTAATTGTCGCAATTAAAAAGAATTTACGTTACGTTTTGCTAACGTATCTGTGCGATACAAGGGGTGGGGAAGTAACTGGCGTGACGTATGTCACGGGTATTAAAGACTTTTTATGAGCAAAGTACCGGGTAGATTTCTGGGTTACGCGTTTTGCGTAGGCGATTTGTTGCTTGAGCTGGATCTCGAGTTCAATATCCAAAGCGCAGACGGGGCGATTAAGAACACGCTGGGCGCTGTGGCCAGCGGTGGCAAGACCAATTTCCTGAACCTTCTGACTGAAAAAGGCCGCGGCATTATTGAAAGTGCAGCGAAAACCCTGACGGGCGCCAATCGGCTTGGGCCCTTCACCGTATCCATTGGCAAGGAAGACGGAAAGAAGGAAGACTATGCTGTCTTCATCGCCAAACTGCCCACCGCGAACGATCGCATCTATGCTGTCCTGTCCAAGCCTTATCGCATTGGTGCCGTAAAAGGCAAACAGGCACCCGAGAA
Organism: Kordiimonas lipolytica; assembly: GCF_042651265.1. Taxonomy (GTDB): domain Bacteria; phylum Pseudomonadota; class Alphaproteobacteria; order Sphingomonadales; family Kordiimonadaceae; genus Kordiimonas; species Kordiimonas lipolytica. The sequence goes on from NZ_JBHSCR010000003.1 coordinate 368,812, forward strand.
AGTGGAAGACAAGAAACAGCAGTTCTTCGAGCGCCTTGAAGGCTTGTTCGAAGGCAACCCGGACGCCGCGGAAAATATGCTGGTGACCGTGCTGCAAGCTGGCGGTGGCCAGTCGATTGATCCGGAAAAACAGAAGGTGATTGAAGAATACCTGAAATCATTCTCTGTTGGCGGATCGCATGCAGCCATGCTGGCAGATGACAAGTTCGCGCTGGTTCATGACAAGACGGACAAGAAAACCCAGAAAGTGGATCTGGCAGCCCAGCTGCAGAAGGCCACGGGGGTGGAATTGTCTTCGGCGACCATTGATGCTTCAGAATCCAACCTGAGCGAAGAGGATAACCTGAAAGCGCTGGTGTTCAGCCTACAGAATTTCGCGCGGGACACAGGCAGCGGGGCGATTGCGGATATCAAGAAGAATTGCGCAACGCTGATCGGTGAAACCACAGAGCGGGTTAAAGCCTTCCGCAAGGTGCTGGAAGAGGGGGCCTTCTCGCTGGTGTTCCAGCCGATCGTGCATTTGAAGAAAAGCACGGTGCATCATTTTGAGGCGCTGACGCGGTTTGAGCTGCCGCCCATGATTAAAAGTCAGTGGGAAATGATCCGCTTCGCTGAGGATGTCGGATTGATTGACGATTTTGACTATGCCGTGGTCACGCGCGCTGTGCGCAAGATCCGGGAAATGCTGAAAAAGGGTGGTGCGCCAGGCATTGCTGTAAACCTGTCAGGCCGGTCGCTTTCAAACCCTGAATTCATGCTTGAACTGATCTCGCTCCTGCGCGGCAACAAGGACCTGAAGCAGTATCTTTCGCTGGAGATTACCGAGTCCGCTAAAATCCATGACCTGGATGCGCTTGGGGCTGCCGTTCAGGAAATGCGGACCATCGGCTTCAAGGTCTATCTGGACGACTTCGGCGCGGGTGCTGCGGGCTTCCAGTATCTGAAAAAGCTGAAGGTCGATGCGCTCAAGATCGACGGCGACTATATCAGGGACGCCATCAATAACAGTGAAGACCGCGCCTACCTTAGATCTATGGTTTCGCTCTGCCGGGATCTTGGGATCGTGACGGTGGGTGAATGGGTCGAAACCCAGGAATATGCGAAGCTGTTGACCGACATGGGTGTTGATTATGGCCAGGGCTATTTCTTCGGCAAACCCAGCCCCAATTTCCTCGTTGACCCCGTGAAGGCGGTTTAGCGCCTAGCGTTTTGGCGGTTCCAGGATCGCCTTGTTAGCATGGATCACCAGCTTTGTGATTTGCTTTGGCGTCAGTTCCATTTCGCGGATGCACCAGCGCTTGAGCGTCAGGATCGCCACATCATAGGCGATTTCCTGGCGCACGATGCGCGCTTCTTCTGGCAGGTCAGCCAGCAATTCATCATAATATTCATAAGCCTTGCCGAGGCCGATCAGTTCAAAGTCCTTGATGGCTTGCCTCAGGTCCCAGTCGGGCTGGGTGATGGCCTGGCACAAGAACAGGATATAGTGCTTGCCGCCGATTTCCTCTTCCGCGAGCTCCGCCAGCGGCAGGATCAGCACTTCCAACACCTCATCCAAGGTGGGCTTGCCTTTCCAGCTTTTCATCAGGTTCAGGCGCTTTTCGTCGATCTGGCGTGTACGCTCGCTGATGGTGGCCCGCATCAGGCCTTCCTTGGAGCCAAAATGATACTGCAGCGCAGACTGGTTGCGTTGCCCGGCTTCTTGGAGTATCTCTCTTGTCGAAACGGACGCGAGGCCCTTTTCCGCAATCAGCCGTTCAGCTGCGCTGATCAGCGCAGCCCTCGTGGCATCGGCGCGTTTTGCTTTACCGTCTTGCTGGCGGCTCACCCCTGTTCTCCCGCAGTTACCTTTCCCCAATCATTCTGATTAATGAAAACCATTAATATACGCAAGCGAATAATTTGAACGCTTGTTGGATTTAACGACTGTTCTGGTGGCCTGTCCACGGTGGGCAGCAACATACGGAAAGCTGTGAGCTGCATCTTGAGCACTCTCATGGACACAGGCTATTCCCCGAGCGGGTCCCGAAGTGTTTGACTGCATAATGAAGATCATTAATATGCTTGGCAAGAGGCTTGTTCAAAGCGCCATTGGGGGCTGACCGGGGCAGGCAAGGGGAGAGCATATGTCAATCAGAGCCTGGCTTGTACGCCGGAAAATACGGGCTGTATTCCGGCCCAGGGAACTCGCGAACGCGCCGCAGGAAGCGCGCCTCAAGCATTTTGAAGTGGCGCTGAAGGCCTCGGAAAGCAAGATGCCGGGGGCACCATCCGATGCTGTTGTTGAAACCGTGGATGAAGGCGTGGTCAAGGGTGAATGGATCAGCGTCCCGGGCGCACGGGAAGATCGAATCCTGATGTTCAATCATGGTGGCGGGTATGTCTGGGGCGGGCCAAAACAATATCGCGACCTGGGTGCGCGCCTGTCACGTGCCATGAAGGCGCGCGTGTTCCTGCTGGATTATCGGTTGTCACCCAAGCACAAGTGCCCGGCGGCCATCGATGACGCGCTGGCAGCTTATGACTGGATTTCGAAAAACAATCCGGGTGTACCCATCACGATGGCGGGGGATAGCGCTGGCGGCGGGCTGACGCTTGCGGCGACCCATGCCATTCGGGACAGCGATAGGACAAACCCAGTCGCGCTGGCGCTGATTTCGCCGTGGCTGGATGTGACCGGCTCGGGCGAAAGTGTCCAAGCCAACCGCGAAAAGGAAGTGATGCTGGAAGCTGACGGTATCAAAATCGCCGGGCAGGTCTATAGCGGGGAGCTTGGCCCAGAAGACCCGCGTCCATCGCCCTTGTTTGGCGATCAGGCAGGCCTGCCGCCCACGCTAGTGCAGGTGGGTTCGGAAGAAATCCTGCTGTCAGACAGCACGCGCTTCCATGAAAAGGCTATGGCGGCTGGTGTTTCAGTTCATCTGGACGTATGGCAGAAGATGCATCATGTCTGGCACATGCAGGCAGGGATTGTGCCCGAAGGCAAGCGCGCCATCGCTGATATGGCCGCCTTCTTCGAACATCATTGGGGGAATTAGATCATGGCCAAGCTTGAGACGGCATTTATCACTGGCGCCGCGTCCGGGATCGGGCTGGCGCTTGCGCGCGCCCTCGCTGCACGGGGTGCAACCCTTTATCTGACAGACGTGAATGAGACTGCTCTTGAGGAGGCAGCCGCTAGCCTGAAAGCCGCGCAGGTGAACGTATATTCCGCCAAGGTTGATGTGTCTGACCGGTGGGCGGTCGAGGCCGCAGTCGCGGACGCCGAAGCCAAAATGGGCGGCATCGACATTATCTTCAATAACGCTGGCGTATCCCTTTCCGATACTGTTGAAAAAATGACATATGCCGACCTTGAGTGGGTGATGAATATCAATTTCTACGGCGTTGTGCATGGCACCAAAGCGGTTTTGGACGGCATGCTGGAACGCGGGCGCGGGCATATCGTCAATATCTCAAGCCTGTTTGGGTTGGTGGGCATCCCCAGCCAGTCGGCCTATTGTGCCGCCAAGCACGCGGTGAAGGGCTTCAATGAAAGCCTTTTTTATGAACTTCAGGGCACCGGTGTACAGATACATTCCGTGCATCCCGGCGGGGTGGACACCAACATCGTGCGTTCGGGCAAGCACCTTCATAATATCGAAGGGGATATCGCCGAGGGTGAGACGCAGGAGCGGTTTCAGGAACTGGCGATCACCACGCCGGACCAGGCGGCGGCCATCATATTGGGCGGTGTAGACCGCGGCGAGTACCGCATTCTTGTTGGTAAGGATGCGCGCTGGGCCGACAGGCTGTCGCGCTGGATGCCGAACCGCTGGCGCAAGATGTTCATGAACAAGATGACAGACCGCAGCGGCAAAAGCCCATTTTAATATACCCCCATAGGGTTGTTTGACTTCGGCGCGTGCCCATCTATCCTTCAGATCAAACAAGAGTTCAGATGAGGGAGACGCGATATGCGCCAGCTTTACAAACATTATATCGGTGGACAGTGGGTAGAGCCCACGGAATTTGGGACACGGGACCTCATCAATCCGGCGACAGCGAAAAAGTCGGGTGAGATGATCCTCGGGAACGCCGCCGACGTGGACAAGGCTGTTGCCGCAGCGCGTGAAGCATTCGAGAGCTTCGCATTCTCCAGCCGTGAGGAGCGGCTGGAGCTCCTTAACGCCATCATCGCGGAATATAAGAAACGCATGGCCGACATGGCCGAAGTGATCACGCTTGAGATGGGCGCGCCCAAGACACTTGCGGAACGCGCGCATGCCCCAAGCGGCCTCGGCCATTTGATGACGGCGGCCAGGGTTCTGGAAAATTATGAATTTCACGAAGACCGTGGCCCAACCCGCATCGCCAAGGAACCCATTGGCGTGGTGGGCATGATCACGCCGTGGAACTGGCCGATCAACCAGATTACCTGCAAGGTGGCGCCTGCTATCGCTACCGGCTGCACTATGGTGCTGAAGCCAAGCGAAGTGGCGCCTTATAGCGCACAGCTGTTTACCGAAATCATGGACGCCGCAGGCGTACCGAAGGGTGTCTATAACCTTGTATACGGCGAAGGCCCAAGCGTGGGCGAAGCCATGTCGGCCCATCCGGGCATTGATATGATGTCGGTCACCGGTTCCACCCGCATGGGGGCGGCTGTGCAGGCGGCAAGTGCGCCCACCATCAAGCGGGTTGCGCAAGAACTGGGCGGCAAGTCCGCGAACATTATTCTGGACGATGCAAACCTTGAAGAGGTAGTGGCGCGCGAGACGCTTTCGGCCATGCGCAACACCGGCCAGACCTGCACGCTGCTGTCGCGCATGCTGGTACCGAAAGACCGCATGGATGAAGCGGCTGCAATTGCGCATCAGGCTGCGTCAAGCGTGGTTACGGGTGACCCCACCAAGGAAGAAACCACAATGGGCCCAATCGCCCACGGCCAGCAGTTCGAAAAGGTTGGCGTCATGATGCAGGAAGCGATTGATGAAGGTGCGCGCCTTGTAGTTGGCGGCCCTGGCCGCCCGGAAGGCTGTGAGGAAGGCTTCTTCGTCAAGCCAACCGTGTTCGCGGATGTGACACCTGACATGATGATCGCGCGCGAAGAAGTGTTCGGCCCTGTGCTTTCGATCATTGGGTACGACACGGAAGAAGACGCCATCCGTATTGCGAACGACAGCATCTATGGTCTTTCGGGCGCGGTTTATTCCGCCGATGTGGAGCGAGCCCGCAAAGTGGCAGCGCGGATGCGCACTGGCATGGTTTACATCAACGGTGCGGCCGGCGATATTTCGGCACCCTTTGGCGGGTACAAGCAATCTGGCAACGGGCGCGAGTGGGGTGATCATGCTTTTGCTGACTTCCTCGAGGTCAAATCGATCCTGGGCTACAACGCTTAAAAGGCAGGATGATGGACTGAGCCACACACCAAAGGGAACAGGGCTAGGTCTGACACACCGGCTTCAGTGAGACAATAAAGAAAGGCGCCACCCCGAAGGGTGACGCCTTTTTATTTGGCTTTTCCGGTTCCTAGAACTGGAAGGCTACACGGCCGTAGAAGAAGCGGCCTGGCAGCGCATGCACTGTACCGTCGAAGTTGTTCAGGTCACATGTTGTACACAGTGGTGGGTCCTGATCCAGGAGGTTCTGAACACCAAGCGTGATCGAAGTTTCACCTTCGAACCACTCTGGGCGGTAAGTAACCTGCAGGTCGGTGTAGAAGGTGCTGCCGAGCTCGTTACCGTCAGCGCCGTTCGTGCAGTACTGGGTGAAGCCGAAGCCGCCGATAGTACCGCCACAGCCTTCATCCACGCTGCCGAGGTAGCGGAACGTCGTGCCCACAGTCCACTGGTCTTTGGTCCAGTCAATGAACAGCGAAGACTTGAACTTGATGTAAGCCCGCTCTGGCGAGCCCAGCTCGGTGCCCGCGCGGTCAACGACATCAATGCCGCCAGACGCGTTCGGTACAGACTCTTCAAACTTGAACAGGTGGCTGTTCATCCATTTGAAGCGCAACTGACCCCAGTCTGCAGCTTCGGTTTCGGCGGTGATCGACCAGTCGAAGCCGTCGGTGTCGATGGCTGCAATGTTCGTCAGGATGCCATCGATCCGGGTCACGATACCAGTGGATGTCCGCTGAACATTGTTACAGAACACGTCAGCCAGCGTTTCAACGCAGCCCTGGAGAACGTCAGCCGCGTTTGGCGCCTGGATCACATTTTCCATGGAGATGTTGTAATAGTTGGCCTCAAACGTGATACCCGCAAGGCCCATGCTGTCAGCAAGCGCTGATGGGCTGTAGGTCACGCCGGCGGTCCAGGTTTCAGCCGTTTCAGGCGTCAGGTTCGGGTTGCCGCCAGTTGTTACGCTGATTTGCGCGTTAGGCTGCTGGTGGTCTGCAGGAACGCCAAGTGCGGCACAATTCGGGTGCTGCGTGCCGCCATTTGCAACAACGTCACATGGATCGGTAATCGAGCTGTCGAACCGTGAGCCGGTGTTGAACAATTCACCAATGTTTGGTGCGCGGAAACCTTCAGACCAGTTGGCGCGGACGGTCAGGTCGTCATTCACCTGCCATGCCGTGCCGATTTTGAACACCGTGTTGCTGCCGGAGGTGCTGTAATCGCTGGTGCGGAAAGCGCCGTTTAGGCTCAGGTTCTTGGCCATTGCCACGTCAGAAAGGAGCGGCACGTTGATCTCGCCGTAGAATTCTTTCACGTGGATTTCGCCTTCAGTCGGGCTTGCTGGTACACCAGCGGTTTCACCGCTTGAAACCACGCTGTCCGGAATGAAGCTGCCTTTTTCTTCGCGGTATTCCCAACCAAATGCCATACCCAGTGGGCCTGCAGGCAGGTCAACCACATCACCGCCGATGTTGGCGGAATAGTTGATCAGCTTCTGGCGGCTTTCGTCCTTCTGGACGAATGTCACATAGTCAAGCATGGCTTGTGTGATCGTGCCGCTGCCGTCGCCCTGACCGCCAAAGATGTTGAACGGCACACAGCCCGGAATGGCTGCGCATGCGTCCGGATCACCAAGGGCATCCTGCAGTTTGCGGGCGTTGAATGCACCGGTTTTCTGCTGGTTTGCCTGGCTTTGCGACCAGGTGGCGTTGATATCCCAGAACCAGGTCCGGTCACCGACATTCAGGTCACCGTCGAGCGTGGAGGACACATACCAAGTATCAACATTCTGGCGGAAGATACGCGGGCCAGCCTCAATCGGACGGCGGCCGCCAAAGACAAAGTTTGTTTCGTCAATATCAACACCGAACGGGTTGTATGGGTTATCTGCGGAGATAACCATATTGTCCATCCAGAAACCCGCGCCTGCGCCAGGGCCGAAGAACAGCGGTTCTGGCGCTGCCTGGCTGACGGACTGACGGTTGTTGTAGGCCGCCGTCGTGCGCAGGGTAATGGTGTCCGTAAGGTCGTATTCGGCTTTGGCGAAGATGTTCACACGCTCGTTCGGCGTGGACAGCTTGTTATAAGGCGAATAGTTGAAACGGTCCTGCAGGGTGAAGGCGTGATAGTCTGAGCCCGCACCGGTCGGATCGTTCGGGTCGAAGTTTGGAAGGCCGGTTACGCCGTCATTCAGGGTAATATCGCCCCAGTCGTTGGCAAACACGAGGCGCGCTTGCGGCGTGCCTGAAGATGCACCCAGGTTTTCAAACGGAATAGCATAGGCCGAAATGTCACGGTCTGCTGCTTCAACCGCACCCTGGTTGGTGTAGCTTACGTCGATAAGGACACGCCCGCGGTCATTCTGGGCCCCCCAGGAAACGTCATATTCCTGTGTCTTTCCGTCACCTTCATCATAAAGGCCGTAATATGCCGAGCCCTTGATACCTTCATAGTCGTCGCGTGTCTTGATGTTGACAACGCCGGCGATGGCATCTGAACCGTAAATGGTGGATGCACCGTCTTGCAGCACTTCGATCGACTTGATGATGCCTGCAGGAATGGTGTTCAGGTCAACTGCGCCCGAAACACCCGAGGCAGAGGAGCCGCGAACCCAGCGCTTGCCATCAACAAGCACAAGAACGCGCTTGGATGTCAGGTAGCGAAGGTCAATCTGGCTGGCGCCGGCGCCGATGCCGGAACCGTCTGGCGGGAAGCCAAGGTTACCCGACGAGTTGTTGGTGCGGTTGATGGCCGAACCAGCAATCGGCAGGCGCTGCAGGAAATCTGCAACGGAAACCTGACCGGATGCATCCATATCCGCAGCGGACAGGATCTGAACCGGGTTTTGTGCCTCAAGCGGGTTCTGGCGAATGCGCGAACCAGTTACCACGACTTCTTCAAATTCGTCGACTGTCGTGTCTTGGGCGATGGTTGGTGTAGAAAAAGTTACAGCGACGGCAGCGCAGCCGGCAAGCAGCTGGAGCTTTCGCATAGGGGCAATTGACTGTTTCATTGCCTTATCTCCCTTATTTGTTCCTCTCAAAGGCCGGGGCGGCAACGTACGCAGGCCTGATTAAGGCCTGAAGATATGTGTATCCTCCCCGGTATAGGGCCGATTTTTTTTGTGATTTCGACCCCACAGCAGCAGTAAAACCGATGGTGGTGCTGCTGGGTAACGAAAAGTCGTAAATAAGGTTAATTTTGAAAACTATATTACAGTTGTGTGACTGAAAAGCCGCAGCCTTATTGATATATTAGTCAGTAATGTATGCCAATTACACTTTGTTAGCTTTCGAATCCTGTATTTTACAATATTTTGGAACAAAAGTTTAACTGCAGATGCAAAAAATATGGCAGGAATGCTGCGTTATTGCTGCAACTATGGGTTATGTCAAAGTTGCGGGCCGCGCAGTTTTTCGTGAAAATGCTTGCGGCATAGCGCGATATAGCGGTCGTTGCCGCCAATCTCGATCGAAGCGCCTTCCTTCACGGCATTGCCTTTTGCGTCCACCCGCATGTTCATGGTGGCTTTCGCGCCGCACTTGCAAATGGTCTTGAGTTCATGAAGCTCGTCCGCGATGGCCAGCAGCCATTGGCTGCCTTCAAAAAGATTGGCCTGAAAATCGGTGCGAATACCGTAGCAAAGCACAGGGATGCCCAGGCGGTCGGCGACGCTCGCCAGTTGGAACACCTGGTCCTTTGTCAGGAACTGGGCTTCGTCCACCAAAATACAGTGGAGTGGGGTTTCATTCAGCTGGTTTGTAATCTTGACAAATAGGTCAAGATTTGTGTCGAATATGTGAGCTTCAGCTTCCAGGCCGATGCGCGAGGCAATGACACATTCGCCGAAACGGTTATCGATGGCGGCGGTGAACAGCATGGTGTTCATGCCGCGTTCCCGGTAGTTGAAGCTGCTTTGCAAAAGGGTTGTGGATTTGCCTGCGTTCATCGCGGAATAGTAAAAATACAGCTTGGCCATGGCCTGACTACCTTGTCACTGGGTGCCTATGTTCATTGATCCCTGATTGGGATAAAGTTTTGGCGAGCCTATTGAGTAGTTCGACTTTGGGCAAGCTTTTGGGGAGGAAAAAATGCGTGATGGAAAAAAATCCCTGACCGGGCAGGTGGTTCGCTTTTTGAAGGGCAGCCTTTTGGCCAGCATGCTTTTGGCGGTGGCCACACCCGCGACTGCGCAGGGTGATGACCAGCGCGCCCTGAAGGCCCGCATGGCGGGCACGGCGCTTTCATGGGCAGCTGAAAACGGCAGGCTCAGGCAATTCATGGAAGAGTTCCCCAAAGGGGGTGACATTCACACCCACTTGCGCGGCGCCATTTATGCCGAAAGCTGGATCGAATGGGCGGCCGCTGACGGCCTGTGCGCCGACATGAGCGTGCCGGCCCTGAAGCACAAGGCGAAGGAAAGCTGCGCGGCCTCCGGCTGGTTGACCGCGGCAGAGGCGCAGGCGAATGAGGAGCACCGCCGCGCGCTTATCAATTCGCTTTCGAACCGGTCCTATGTGCCCACGCTCAACTGGTCCGGCCATAATGATTTCTTTGCGACATTCGCGCGCATCAATGTTTCGCCTAAGCGATTGGGGGACCAACTGGCGAATGTGGCCTCCCGCGCCGGGCGGCAGAATATCCAGTATCTGGAACTGATGGAAACCATCATCCTGCCCGAATTGTTTCCGCTCCTCTCGGGCGTGCAGCTTTCAGGCGATCTGGCGGCTGATTACCAGATGCTGATGTCAGGCCCGTTCGGGCAGGCGATGCCCACACTGGTGGCGTCTGCGCGCACCCAGATTTCAGCGGCCATGGCACGCAAGGACCAGCTGCTTCGGTGCGGCACGGACCGGGCGGATGTGGGGTGCGATGTGAAGATCCGCTTCCTGCATCAGGTGATCCGCGAGTTTGAACCGGCCATGGTATATGGCCAATTCATTCTGGGCTGGGCGCTGATGAAGGACGAGCCCAAGGTTCTGGGCATGAACCTTGTGGCGCCAGAGGACGGCCATGTGGCGCTGAGGGACTACCGCTTGCACATGCGCATGATCGACCATCTTTATAACAATCTGGGCCCACGCAATGTGTCGCTGCATGCGGGCGAACTGACGATGGGCCTCGTGCGTCCTAAGCAATTGACCTTCCATATCCGGGAGGCGATTGAGGTTGGGCATGCCAAACGTATCGGCCACGGCATCGCCATCGCGCATGAGCGCGACTCCGAGGGCCTTCTGGAGAAGATGGCCGATGAGGGCATCATGGTTGAGATCAACCTGACCTCCAACGACACGATCCTGGGTGTGAAGGGCAAAGACCATCCACTGGTTATGTACCGTGACATGCAGGTGCCTTATGCGCTTTCGACCGATGATGAAGGCGTTTCGCGCATCGACCTGACACACGAGTATATGCGACTTTATACGGAGCACCGCGTGCCTTATTTCGAGCTGCGGCACAGCGCGCGCAATTCGCTAACATACAGCTTCCTGCCGGGCGGAAGCCTGTGGGAATCTGAGGCATGTAAAAAAGATGTGGAAACGGGGGCTGAAGCCGGGGCAGAATGCGCTGCGTTTCTAAAGACAAGTGAAAAAGCGCAGCTGCAGTGGGAACTGGAGGAACGGCTTCGCGTTTTTGAGGACGAGCGGCGAATCCCTGAGCGGAAGCGGACTTCGTTCAAATAAGCCCCGGGAAGGGGAAATGTCCGAAAGGGCGGCAGTAAGTAATTTAGAAGGGAAGTGTGGGGGGCTATGGCTGAAACCAACAAGATGCTGGCCGGTGTTGCGGCGCCGTCGTCGCAACTGGCGGCAGATACGAACGCGGGTGTGGCGTTTTTCCTTGATGTTGTGGTGAATATGTTCGTGCTGGCAGGCGTGCTGATGGGCGCGTTTGGCTATCCGGCGGAATATATGTTCGGCAAGATCATCCCGGGTGCCATTACGGGCATATTGGTGGGTAACCTGGCCTTCTTCTGGCTGACGAAAAAGACACGTGAGGCTACGGGTAACGAAGGGCTTACCAGTATTCCGCTGGGGCTCGACCTGCCGTCGGTGTTCGGCATGTGTTTCTTTATCATCGGCCCGACGTACGCGGCCAATGTGGACACCATGGGCGTGGATGCCGCCGCTGACAAGGCGTGGGTTCTGGGCATGGCCTGCACCTTCTGGATGGCGGCCATCAAATTCTGCCTGTCCTTCTTTGGCCGCGCGATGCAGCACCAGTTGCCGCAGATGGCACTTGTGGGCGCCATGGCCGGTATTGCTACCGTCTGGCTGGGCGCGGAAGCGCTCCTGGGCGTGTTTGCCCTGCCGGAAGTGGGTATCGTCTCGCTTGTGATCATGGGCTTCTCCCTGATCGCAGGTCACCGGCTGCCATTCAATATGCCTGGCGCTATTCTGGCCATCGTGGCAGCCACGGTGCTTTATTATATCCTGGCGTTTGGCGGCGCAGGCGACGGCTATGTGGTCAAGGAGATGCCTGACCTTGTGCCAGCGCTTCCAGTGCCGACATTTGGCGGCGCCATGGCGATCTTTGGAGATGCGACCAATTACCTGGGGATTATCTTCCCCTTCGCGCTTTTGATTGCTGCGAGTGCTGTGAACGTAACCGCAGGTGCGCGCATCACAGGCGATGAGTTTGACGCGGGCAAGGTGGTGCGCCTGGACGCCGCCGCCACGGCCATTAGTGCGCTCTTTGGCGGTGTGGTGCAAACCACGCCATACTTCGGCCACGCCACCTACAAGCGGATGGGCGCGCGTACGGGCTATGCCCTGGGCGCGGCGGGTGTGATCACCGTTGGCGGTTTCCTGGGCGTGATCGCGCTGGCGTCACAGATGATCCCGGAAGCGGTCCTGAAACCGATCCTTGTTGTCGTGGCGTGTGATATCCTCCGCCTGGCTTTTTCTGGTGGCGACGTTCGGCACGCGCCCGCGCTTCTGTTCGCCACGGTTCCTGCGATCCTGAATTACGCCCACACGAAGGTGTCTGACCTTTATGGCAGGGTGGCCACTACGGCGGGTGACGCCATCAGTTCCGATTGGATGCAGGGCTATCTGCTTCTTGGGGCCATGGCGCGCGGCTATATCCTGACAAGCCTGATCTGGGGCGCGCTGATTGTCTGGATTATCGACCGCAAGATGGTGCGGGCCGCCATGGCGGCGCTTGCTGCGGCCATCTTCACAGAATTCGGTGTGATCCATTCGGTAATGCCAACATCTGAGATGTATCTGCCTTGGGCCATCCCTGAAATGGGCGGCCTTGAGGTCTTGCCTCACCGCCTGGCTGTCGGTTATGTGGTGGCAGCAATCATGTTGTATCTGGCAGGCTTCATCAAAAATAAGCCTGCCTCCTGAAAAGAAATCTTGACCGCAAGGTCAGGATTTGGCTTTAAGGGCGGGACTATTTTAAATTCGGAATGAGCAATGACACCTGAGCCACTTGTTAATCAGGGCACGAGCTTCCACGCCGACTGGCTGGACGGTATTCGTGTCAACAAAAGTGCGGTGGAGCGCCGTACCGCCTCTCTGGGCGGACGCCGGGCTGTAAAGAAAGACAGCCAAATCGCTTTCATGCTTAAAGCCGTTAGCTGCATTGACCTGACGACGCTGGCGGGCGACGACACGCCTGGCCGTGTGCGGCGGCTGTGCCAGAAGGCCATGAATCCGGTACGTAGGGACATCCTGGCCCAGTTCGGTATGGAAGACATGGGCCTGACCACCGGCGCTGTGTGCGTGTATCATTCCATGGTGCCGGAGGCGGCTGAAACCCTGAAAGGCCGTGTGCCGATCGCGGCGGTTTCAACCGGTTTCCCCGCGGGCCTCGCGCCTATGGAAACCCGGCTTGAGGAAATCCAAAGGTCTGTCGCGGCTGGCGCCAACGAGATCGATATCGTCGTCACCCGCGCCCACGTGCTGACGGGCAACTGGCAGGCGCTTTATGATGAAGTTAAAGCCTTCAAGGCTGCTTGCGGGCCGGCGCTGATGAAAACCATTCTGGCAACTGGCGAACATGGTAACCTGACGCAAGTTGCCAAGGCATCGATGACCGCCATGATGGCGGGCTCCGATTTCATCAAAACCTCCACCGGCATGGAAGGTGTGAATGCGACCCTTCCCGTGAGCCTGGTGATGATCCGGCAAATCCGCGATTTCTACCGCGAGACGGGCATGAAGGTTGGCTACAAGCCTGCGGGCGGCATCAAGACGGCCAAGGACGCTGTAGCGTACCTGACGCTCCTGAAGGAAGAGTTGGGCCGCGACTGGCTTTCGCCAGAGCTGTTCCGCTTCGGGGCTTCAAGCCTTCTGGGTGATCTTGAGCGCCAGCTCGAGTATCATGCCTTTGGTGGCTATTCGGCGTCTTATCGCCACGCGATGGGCTAAGGGGAGTGTGACATGACTGTAAAAGAAAAGTTTGAAAGCATGGATTATAGCCCAGCCCTTGAAAGCCGTACCAACGCCGACAAGTGGCTGGATGCCAATGGCCGGTCCTTCGGCCTGTTCATTGATGGCGAGTGGGTGAAGCCGAAGGGCGCGAAACAGTTCGCGACCTATGCGCCGTCAACGGGCGAAAAGCTGGCTGACATCACGGAAGCATCAGAGGATGATGTGGACGCAGCCGTTGCCGCCGCGCGTAAGGCGCAAGGCAAGTGGGCGCTGATCGGTGGCCACGGCAGGGCGAAATACCTATACGCGCTGGCGCGGCTGGTGCAGAAACACAGCCGCGTGCTGGCGGTGCTAGAGAGCCTGGATAACGGCAAGCCGATCCGCGAAAGCCGGGACATCGACATCCCGCTCGTGGCACGGCACTTCTATCACCATGCCGGTTGGGCAGAGCTGATGGACGAGGAATTCCCCGACCATGAAGCGCTGGGTGTTGCGGGGCAGGTGATCCCGTGGAACTTCCCGATGCTGATGCTGGCGTGGAAAGTGGCGCCAGCCTTGGCGGCCGGGAACACAGTGGTGCTGAAACCCGCCGAATTTACGTCGCTGACAGCCCTGAAATTCGCGGAACTGTGCGTTGAAGCAGGCCTGCCGAAGGGTGTCGTGAACATCGTGACTGGCGCGGGCGAAACCGGTGCTGCCGTTGTGAACGCGGACGTGGATAAGGTGGCTTTCACTGGCTCTACGGAAGTTGGCAAGATCATCCGCCGCTCCATCGCGGGCTCAGGCAAGAAGCTGACACTCGAGCTCGGCGGCAAGTCGCCCTACATCGTGTTCGAGGACGCCGACATTGACGGCGCGATTGAGGGCCTTGTGGACGCCATCTGGTTCAACCAGGGGCAGGTTTGCTGCGCGGGCTCCCGCCTCCTCGTGCAGGAAGGCATCGCCGACAAGTTCCTTGAGAAGCTGAAAGCGCGCATGGCAACCCTGCGTGTGGGTACCAGCCTTGATAAATGCATCGACATCGGTGCCGTGGTTGATGAGAGCCAAAAAGACACCATCGAACGCCTGCTGGCGGACGGCGAAAGCCAGGGCGCCGTGGTCTGGAAAGCACCGTGCGAGATGCCGGAAGAGGGCGTCTTCTTCCCGCCAACACTGGTGACCGGCGTGGGCACGGACAATACGCTGTACCGCGAGGAAATCTTCGGCCCTGTGCTGACGGCTATCACCTTCCGCACGCAATCTGAAGCCGTGGCGCTGGCGAACAACACGCGCTATGGCCTTGCCGCGACTGTCTGGTCCGAAAGCCTGAGCCGCGCGCTTGAGGTGGCACCGGCCCTTGTGGCGGGTGTTGTGTGGATCAACGGCACCAACATGTTCGATGCAGCCGCCGGTTTCGGCGGCAGGCGTGAAAGCGGGTTCGGGCGCGAAGGCGGCCGCGAGGGCATGCTAGCCTACATGCGGCCCCGGTATGAGGCTGCGCTCAAGGATTGGGCGCCAATTCCGGCACCAGCCGAGGTGGCCATGCCGAAAGCAGGCTCCGGCCTCGACCATATCGACCGCACCGCAAAAATGTATATCGGCGGCAAGCAGGCCCGGCCAGACGGCGGCGACAGTGTGGCGATTGCCGACAAAAAAGGCGCGTTCGCGGGCCTTGTGGGCGAGGGCAACTATAAGGACATCCGGAACGCGGTTGAGGCGGCTGCGAAGGCTGCAGGCTGGGGCAAGTCCACGCCGCACCTTCGGGCACAGATCCTTTACTATGTGGCCGAAAATCTGAGTGCGCGCGCGGAAGAGTTCACCGACCGGCTGAAAAACCTGACGGGCGCGAGCCAGAAGGCGGCGGAAGCCGAGGTGGAGCTTTCGGTCAAGCGGCTCTTTAGTGCAGCTGCCATGGCTGACAAGCATGACGGCAGTGTTCATACACCACCGATCCGCGGTGTGGCGCTGGCGATGAATGAACCTGTGGGTGTGCTGGGCATCGTATGCCCGGATGAGCATCCGCTGCTGGCGTTTGTGACGCTGATGGCCTATGCGGTCGCGGCAGGCAACACGGCTGTGATGATCCCAAGTGAGCGCTATCCGCTTTTGGCGACTGATTTCTATCAGGTGCTGGAAACCTCCGACATGCCGGCGGGTGTGGTCAATATCGTCACTGGCGCGCGCGATGCCATGGCCATGCCAATGGCCAAGCATTATGGCGTTGACGGTATCTGGTATTTTGGCTCCCGCGAGGGCTGCGCCGAAATCGAGCAAGCGGCGGCCGACAACATGAAGCGCGTCTGGCTGAACTATGGCAAGGCCTATGACTTCACGAGCCGAGAGCAGATGAGCGCCCGCGGCCTAATGGAACGCGCCACGGAAGTGAAAAACATCTGGGTCCCATACGGCGACGCCAACGAGGGCGGCAAGTCTTACTGATACATTTGCATTTCCAAATAAAAGCAAGTCCGCTCTTTTTGGTGCGGGCTTGCTTTGATAGTGCCCAGAAAGGCCTTCGACTACAACTTATCTATCATTTAGATTTGTTGGGCTGGCTATGCACCGAATGTAGCGGAAGCTATATTGTTATTTACTAAGTAATTGTAGATAAATGGTTGTAGAGTGCTACTCCAGAGCTATTTATATGCAGTCAGCAGTATGATCGGGGTCAGCTATGTCTTTTTCGCCAGAAGCTTATAGGGCCATTGCGGCTTTTATGGGCCAGGTCGATAAAATAACGTCGATAAATGTTCTCAGCGATAGCTTGAAAAAGCCGCTGAGCTTGCTGGGCGTCAAGCACTTGCTCTGTATTTCAGCTTTCGGAATGCCTGCGCTCCAGGACCGGAAGCTGATGTTCGGGTTTCTCCACAACGACTGGATCACGCATTACGCGAAAAATCACTATTATGTGGACGACGCATTGCCAAACCACGCCTTGAAACTCAAGGATTGGGGTGAACCCTTTTGGTGGTCTGAATTTGTTGCAACGCAGGACCTTACCAAAACCCAGCGCAAGATATTTGAGGAAGCATTTCGGTATGGCCTCAAGGAAGGCGTGGTCATTCCACTGCCGGTTCGCGTGAACGACGAAACAGACGAAGTGCTGGAGTATGCCTACGTAAGCGCAGGTGGAGAGCTACATAGGTCAGATGAACTGGAAAATGTTATTCGGCTATTGTCTGTCGCTGCACACCGTACTGCTCGTCGGATTTACCTCAAGGATGCAAAAGGTGGTTTTGCACGGGATATCGTTCAGGTTGGCCCAAATATGGACTTTTCGACCCTCACAGCAAGGGAGCGAGAAATCCTCGCATGGATCATTGAGGGAAAGCAGCCAAGCGAAGTTGCTGATATCTTGGATATCAAGCGTACGACAGTGGTTACACATCTGCGCAACATTAAGCGTCGGTACGGGTTTGGTAGCACCACTGAAATGATTACGGCACTTCACCGCCATAAAGTGTTTATATAAACCAATGATTGTATCTCTCATTCTTTATGAGGAATGACCAACAGTCTCTTCGGTGGATATTCTTCTTGCATAGACTTAGCGAGCAAGAGGAGCTTCCCCATGATCCACATTATCAACAAGTACAATCGACAGTTTTATAGCGATGTGTTGCACAATATGTTTCAGCTGCGACACAAAATTTTCGTGGAGCAAAAAGGCTGGAATAAATTGGCTCAAGACGATGGCCTCGAAAGAGATCAATTCGATACAGACGATACGACCTATTTCCTGAAACTGGATGAGAACAGCAACATTCTGGGAGGGATGAGGCTTGTTCCGACAACAGTGGACACTCAACTTGGTACAATCTTCAAAGATTGGTGCGATTTCAAACCCGCGCCGGTAGGGAAGCATGCCCACGAATGGTCCCGCTATTTTATTGCGGATAAAAAGTACCGTAGCCCAGCTGGGTACCCGGTTCATTATGAGCTATTCTTCTCAATTCTGGAATATGCAGTTGATCGGGGTATCTCCAGTCTTACAGGCTTTCTGGAAGCAATCACGTTGCCACGATTGAACGCATTGCCTTGGGATGTCGAATACTTGGGTAATTTGGTGACCTATGGCGGCATTAATGGTGAACCTAAAGGAAAAGGAGCAGCCGTTCATGTGGGTGTCAACGAACGGATGCTGCGTATCACCAAGCGCCTGAAGGGTATAAAGAAACCCTATTTGGCATTGCCAATTGGCGACATGGGGCCTGCCCGTCAAGTCGCTTGCACGCCAGAGGTTTGCTTCCGGTATCTCGACTTCCTTGAGAACCATCCAGAGCACGCCAATACAATCGCAGCGATGTCCAGCATGATTATCGACTCACCAAGCGAAAGGCGCGCTGCGATCATTGATGTGTTCGACGGAATTGCGCAGGAGGAGGCTATGGCAGGCTTCCAGGCGCCGTTTTCAAAAGTCGTCGCGCCAACAAGCTATTCGCTAACCATGCAATAAAGCAGGTGAACCATCTTCCCCACAACCTTGAGGTAGGGCAGCGTTAAGGATTAATTGCGATATCGCAACTTTTACGCTATCTCTTTACCAATGATAGTTTGTGGGGAGGAAATCATGCCTCATCCGATTGACGTGACTGTCGGTGCAAGCGTTAGAACCTATCGCCGTCAGCGCGGGATGACTCAGACTGAACTTGGGGAAGCATTGGGACTGACGTTCCAGCAGATCCAGAAATACGAACGGGGCACCAATCGCATTTCCGCGAGCAAACTGGTAATGCTTGCAGAGGCGCTGAGGGTTCCTGTCGGCGCCTTCTTCGAGGGATGTGAAGGTGTCACGGACAATGAACAGCCTGATGAGATCAAAGCGCTGGTGAAGCACTTTGACGATATGCCTGAAGATATCCGTATGGATTTCCTGCGCATGATCCGGTCTATCGCAACCGCGAGCTACTAACGCGGGCACCTTGCCGGATTAAGGTCCAGGTTCATCCAATGAAAAAGGCACCGCAAATTGCGGTGCCTTTTTTGTGAAGAGGTCGAGGCTTGTTTCCTAGGACGCTTTGGCAAGAAACGCCCGCAACAGTTTCTCCAAATGAACCGCGGCAATGGCACCGTATTCCATTGTCTCATGGTGTGTCAGCTCGCCTTGCATGCCGGCCGCCAGATTGGTGATGGAGCTTACGCCAACAACCTTCATACCGCAGTGGCGCGCCACCAGGCATTCCGGCACCGTGGACATGCCAACAGCATCCGCGCCCATAGTGCGGAACGCCCGGATTTCAGCGGGCGTCTCAAAGTTCGGCCCCTTAGCCATGATATAGACACCGCTATGCAGTGTGATTCCGAGCTCTTCGGCTGCTGCATGCATCACTGCTGTCAGCTTGCGGTCCCAGGCTTCGGAAACATCCGGGAAGCGCGGGCCAAACCGGTCGTCATTGACACCCACCAGCGGGTTGATGCCTGAGAAATTGATGTGATCTGTGATCGCCATCAGCGATCCCGGTCCAGCTTCTTCGCGCAGGCTGCCGGCCGCGTTTGTAAGCACAAGCAGTTCAACACCAAGCGCCCACAGAACGCGTGTGGAAAAGGCCAGCTTTTCAGCCGGGTGGCCTTCATAAGCGTGCGCGCGGCCCTGCATGCAGATCACCGGCTTGCCGCCCAGCGTGCCAATCAGCATCCGGCCCGCATGGCCTTCAACCGTTGGCTCTGGAAAGCCGGGCAGGTCTTCGTATGACAGGACGGTCGCGCCCTCAAGCGCATCAGCAAGGCTGTTGAGCCCGCTTCCTAGCACCATGGCGATCTTGGGCATGTCGCCCGCGTGTTTGCTGCGGATAAACGCCGCGCATTCCTGGACTTCCTCAAAGCTCATGACGGCTTCTCCGATGCTCTGGGTTAAACGTCGATCTCAGGAAGGACCAGGCCCTTGTGTTCCTTGATCTCTTCTTTGGTCATGTCCGATAGTTCATGCGGGAAGACCAGCCAGTCATCGGTCTCATGACAGTAAAAATCAGGCGTCAGCTTGGTCACATTGCGCTCAGGCTTATAGAAAACGGTCGCGATCTTGATCACTTCCGGCGTGTTACGGCGGCATTTTTCCCTAAGCGTGGTAATGATGGCGTCGATGGAACGGCCGCTGTCGAACACATCGTCAACGATCAGCAGGCTGTCTTCGGCGTTGATGTTGGCCACGATATATTCAAGGCCATGCACCTTCACTTCTTTCTGCTGCTGCATGCCGATGTAGGAAGAGGTGCGGATCGCGATGTGGTCTGTGTGAACGCCATAATAATCCATGATTTCCTGTACGGCGATGCCGGTCGGGGTGCCGCCCCGCCAAACCCCCACGATGAATTTCGGGCGGAAGTCGCTTTTAAGAATCTTGAGGCCCAGCTCGAACGAATCGTCGAGGAGTTCCTGGGCAGTTACATATCTCTTGGTAACACTCATTAAGTTCAGGCCCCCTTGGTTCCAAATAATCTGTCGCCGGCGTCGCCAAGCCCCGGAACGATATAGGCTTTCTCGTTCAGCTTTTCATCGATCGAGGCCGTCACCAAAGGCACATCCGGATGGGCTTCGGTGAAGGTCTTGATACCTTCGGGTGCAGCCAGCAGGCAGACAAACCGAAGATCGTTCGCACCGACGTCCTTTATCTCCTGGACGGCGCGGACGGCTGAATGCCCCGTTGCCAGCATAGGGTCAAGAACCACGTTCAACCGGCTTGCCGTATCGAGAGGTACTTTAAAGAAATATTTTGTCGGTTGAAGCGTTTCTTCATCGCGCGCAAGGCCAATCTGGCCGACGCGGGCCGAAGGAACCAGATCCAGCATCGGGCCCAGAAGGCCGTCGCCTGCGCGTAAGACCGAAATGAAGGTCAGTTTTTTGCCCGCCAGTACCGGTGCTTCCATGGGGCACACGGGCGTCTCTATATCGATCTTGCCAAGCGGCAGGTCGCGCAGCGCCTCATAGCCAAGGAAAAGGCCGATTTCGCGCAGAAGCTTCCGGAATTCCGCTGTGCTGGCTTCTTTCCGGCGCATCAGGGTAAGCTTGTGCTGTACCAGCGGGTGGTCGACCACGGTTACATTTTGGGCCATCTTTGACTCCATAGATCTTCTGAAACTGACCATTTCATAGGGAACCTGAAAGCAAATGTCGAACGAATCTTGACCATATCGTCAAAAATGGTTGACCACGTCCCTTCGCTCTGGTTCCCTTGCGCCGTTCAGCATAAACAAGGCATAAAAGAATTGAACATTTATGTTGCCGGGGAGCAAAACGGGCATGACTGGATTTCTGAGGAAAATTGGCGCAACGATCGCGCTTGGTGTTGCAATTGCTTCATCCGCAGTGGCGGCTGATTTCACGCCTGTGCTTCTTTATGACATCGGCGGCAAGTTCGATAAGTCCTTCAATGAGGCAGCCTATGTGGGCGCCGAACGCTTCAAGGACGAGACTGGCCATGGCTACAAGGATTTCGAGCCCAACAGCGAAACCCAGTATGAGCAAGCGCTTAGGCGTTTCGCCCGCCGCAAGGCAGACCTGATCATCGCCGTGGGCGTGGGTTATTCGGTGGCAGTGAAAAACGTGGCCTCGAAATATCCCGATGTGAAATTCACCGTGATTGACGCCATCATTGACCTGCCAAACGTGCAAAGCATCACCTTCAAGGAAAACGAAGGATCGTTCCTGGTGGGCATGGTTGCTGCCATGAAAACCGAATCAAACACCATCGGTTTCCTGGGCGGCATGGACATCCCGCTGATTCGACGCTTCGAGCGTGGGTACAGGCAGGGTGCCGAATATGTGAAGGGTGACCTGACCTTCATTGAGAATTACGTGGGCACGACCCCAAGCGCATGGAATGACCCGATCAAGGCATCTGAAATGGCGCGGTCGCAATATGCCCGCGGCGCGGATATTATTTTCTCTGCCGCGGGTCCAAGCGGCCTTGGTTCAATCCAGGCAGCAAAGGACACGGGCAACCTGGCCATCGGTGTGGACAGCAACCAGAACCATGTTGCTCCCGGCTTTGTGCTTACCAGCATGCTCAAGCGCGTAGACCTTGCGGTATATGGCGCCATGTCGGCGGCTGAAGCTGGCGAGTGGGCGCCAGGCCATACGGTGATGGGGCTTGCCGAAGGCGGCGTGGATTTCGCGCTGGATGAGCATAACGCCGACCTGTTCACCGACGAAATGAAGGCAAAGCTTGAGGAAGCCCGCGCCAAAATCATCAGCGGCGAAATTGTCGTGGCTGACGTCGAAGGCAGCAATAGCGGCCACTAGGCCGGTTCTCTTGAGGGACGCCCGCTGGGGCTGAATAGCACTGGGGCTGGAAACTATGACCAACGCATTCGCGATTGAGGCCAGGGCGCTGTCGAAAAGTTTCGGCGACGTGAAGGCCAATGACCAGATTGCGCTCAAGGTGCCTTCCGGCACTGTGCATGGCATCGTTGGCGAAAACGGTGCCGGCAAATCGACACTTCTGAAAATGCTGTTCGGCCTCTATCGTGCGGACAGCGGCGATATTTTTGTTTCAGGGCAAATCCAGCATTTCACCGACCCTTCAGACGCCATGGCCGCGGGCATCGGCATGGTGCACCAGCACTTCATGCTGGTGGAGCCCTTCACGGTTCTTGAAAATATTATCCTGGGGGCCGAAGGCAGCGCGAACCTCGATGCGGCGAAGGACGCGGCGCGCGCCAAGCTGTTGATGCTGGAGGAGCAGTTTGGCTTCAACTTGCCGCTTGATACCCCGGTGGAGAAGCTTTCGGTTGGTGTACGCCAGCGCGCGGAAATCCTGAAGGCGCTCTACCGCGGCGCGGAAATCCTGATTTTGGATGAGCCGACAGCCGTGCTGACACCGCAGGAATGCGAACAGCTTTTCGCGCTGGTGCGGCAACTCAAGGAGCAGGGCAAGACCATCCTGTTCGTTACCCACAAGCTGCATGAAATCATGACCGTCACCGACGATGTCACCGTGATCCGCGCGGGCAAGACAGTGGCGGAATGCAAAACGGCTGACACCAACCCCGAGGAACTTGCGGAACTGATGGTCGGCGCAAAAGTGGTGCGCAAGACTGCCCGAAAGCAGCATGAGACAGAGGTCGCACGCCTAAGGCTTACCGGCGTGTCTGCGGTGGGGGACCACGGGCTTGAGCTGAAAGATATCAATCTCGAAGTCTTTGACGGCGAAGTATTGGGCATCGCGGGCGTGGCCGGAAATGGCCAGACGGAACTGCTGGAGATCATCACAGGTCTCAGGCCAGTCCAAAGCGGTGTGATCCATATGGGCGGTGAGATCATCGCGGATGACCGCCTTGTCACCAACCCGATCGCGCTCAGGCGCATGGGCATGGCGCATGTGGCTGAAGACCGGCTTAAGACCGGTGTGGTGGAAAGCATGTCCGCACGCGACAACGCCATTCTTGGCTATCAGCGCGAAACGGAATTTTCATCACACGGCATCCTGAAGCTGAAGGCAATTGCAGCGAAAGCGGCTGCCTATTTCGAAAGCCAGGACGTGCGGCCCCGCAACCCGGACCTGCCCATTGCGTCATTCTCGGGTGGGAACCAACAGAAACTGGTGATCGTGCGCGAGCTGGCGCACGACCCAGCGCTGATGGTGATCGGCCAACCCACGCGCGGCGTGGACATTGGCGCCGTTACCAAAATTCATGACCAGGTCACAGAGCTCAGGAACGCCGGGAAGGCGATCCTCGTTGTGTCTGCAGACCTTGATGAGCTCTTGTCGATTTCTGACCGTATCGCCGTGATGTGTGAAGGTGAAATCGTGGGCACCTTGAAGGTGGAAGACGCCACGGAAACCAAGCTCGGCCTGATGATGGCCGGCGACAAGCGGGAGGCAAGCTGATGGCTGCGCATAGGAAGCTTCCCTATTGGGCTGATGCCATCCTGTTGCCGGGCTTGAATCTTCTGGCGGCACTGTTTGTGTCTGGTTTGGTGATTTGGGCACTGGGCGAAAGCCCACTGGAGGTGCTCAGCCTCCTTATCGATGGCGCCTTCGGGTTTGAAGAAGGCGTGGGCTACACCTTCTATTATGCCACCAACTTTGTGTTCACCGGCCTCGCGGTATCGGTCGCCTATCACGCCGGGCTCTTTAATATTGGCGGGGAAGGGCAAGCGATGCTGGGTGGCCTTGGGCTGACGCTGGCGGTGTTCCTGGTGGGGGACTTGTCGCCCGTGCTGGCGGTTTTCCTTGCCATTCTTGGTGCGGCGGCCTTTGGCGGGGCCTGGGCGTTTATCCCGGCCTACCTGCAGGCCAAGCGCGGCAGCCATGTTGTGATCACCACCATCATGTTCAACTTCATCGCGTCGGCGCTGCTCGCCTACCTGCTGGTCGGGCCGCTGCAGCGTCCGGGCGGGCAGATGCCGGAAAGCTCTGATTTTCCAGAAGGCGTGTCGCTGATGCACCTGCAGGACCTGTTCGCCATGATGGGCTTCACTTATGAAAGCGGGCCACTGAACCTTTCCGCCTTGATCGCGGTCCTATGTGCGGTTGGTGTGTGGTTTATGCTGTGGCGCACCCGCTTCGGGTATGAGCTTCGCGTTGTCGGCCAGAACCAGAATGCCGCGCGCTTTGCAGGTATTTCCGTGACCCGCATGACCGTGATAGCGATGATGATCTCTGGCGCGCTCGCAGGTATGATGGGGCTGAATGAACTGCTGGGCGAACAGCTCCGCCTTCTGGGTAACTTCACGCTGGGCTACGGCTTCGTCGGTATTGCTGTGGCCTTCATGGGCCGCAACCATCCTGTGGGTATCATCATCGCCTCAATCGTGTTTGGCGCTTTGTATCAAGGTGGTGCCGAAATCGGGTTCGAAATTTCGACCATCACAAAAGACGCAGTGGTGCTTATCCAGGGTTTGGTGATCCTGTTTGCGGGCGCAATGGAGCATCTGTTCCGTGACCCTGTGGAACGCGCCTTCCGAATGGTATGGGAAAGGAGGGCCGCGTGATGGAATTCTTCGCTGACCTGATCCTTCTTTCTGACAGCACAATCAGAACCGCGACACCGCTGGTGCTGGCGGCCCTTGCGGGGCTGGTTGCTGAACGCTCGGGTATCGTGGATATCGGCCTTGAGGGCAAGATGCTGGCGGCTGCCTTTGCGGCAGCGGCCGCTGCGGCTGTTACAGGCTCGCCGTGGATGGGCATGCTGGCTGGCGTTGGGGCTTCGGTTTTCCTGGCGCTTCTTCATGGCTGGGTATCCATCGCGCAGCGTGGCAACCAGATCGTCTCCGGTATGGCCATCAATATTGCCGTGGCGGGGCTCGCGCCCACGCTTGCGAACTTCTGGTTTCAGAAGGGTGGCCAGACGCCGCTTCTGGGCGATGACGCGCGCTTCAGCACCATCACGCTGCCGTTTGCGGACATGCTCGCGGACGTCCCGGTGATCGGGGGACTGTATTCGGAGCTGATCTCAGGCCATAATCTCATTACCTATCTTGCGGCTGCGCTGATCCCGGCTGTGGCCTGGATGCTCTATAAGACGCGCTTTGGCCTTCGCCTGCGGGCTGTGGGCGAAAACCCCGAAGCGGTGGATACCGCCGGTATTTCTGTCACACTTCTTCGCTATCAGGCCATGGTGATTGCAGGCGTGCTGTGCGGGCTTTCGGGCAGCGTGCTGTCTACCGGCCTGGGCGGGGGCTTCATTCGCGACATGTCGGCGGGCAAGGGCTATCTGGCGCTGGCGGCGATGATCTTTGGCCGCTGGAAGCCGGTGCCAACGCTGCTGGCGTGCCTGCTGTTTGGCTTTGTTGATGCGCTGCAGGGCCGCCTTCAGGGTGTCGACCTGCCGCTTTTGGGCGAAATCCCAGTGCAGTTCACCATGATGCTGCCATACGTTCTGACTGTTATAATCCTGGCGGGCTTCGCAGGCCGCATGGACGCCCCGAAGGCGAGCGGCGTCCCATATGAGAAGGATCACTAGAATGGCGACAGACCTGAAAGTGCTGATTGACGCTGCCATGCGCGCGCGAGACGCGGCCTATGCGCCTTATTCCAACCATCCGGTGGGTGCTGCGGTGCTGACGGCTGACGGCCATGTATTCGCTGGCGCGAATGTCGAGAACGCGGCCTATCCGCTGGGCATTTGCGCCGAAGCGGGCGCGATTGCAGCCATGGTGCTGGCGGGTGAGCGCGAGATTGCTCATGTGGTTGTTGTGGGTCCGGGCGAAGTGGCTTGCACGCCCTGCGGTGGCTGCCGCCAGAAGATACGAGAGTTCGCCGGCCCATCCGGCAAGCCCATCACGATTTGCGATAAGGACGGTAACATCCTTATAGAGACAACAAGCGCCGAGCTATTGCCCCACGCGTTCGGTCCCGAAAATATTGACGAGGCCAAAGGGTAGACGGTCATGAGTGTTTTCATTCCCCAGGAAGTTATTCGCCAGAAGCGCGATGGTGGAACAATATCCAGCGCGGACATTGAAAAGTTCGTTGCGGGCATCACTGACGGCAGTGTCACTGACGCGCAGGTGTCTGCCTTCGCGATGGCTGTGTTCTTCAACGGTATGAGCCCGGAAGAGGGCGCGGCACTGACATTGGCAATGCGCGACAGCGGCGACGTGATGGACTGGCAAAGCTTTGGCTTTGACGCCGATGCGCCCATTGTGGATAAGCATTCCACCGGCGGTGTGGGCGACAAGGTCAGCCTGATGCTGGCGCCTATTGTGGCGGCTTGTGGCGGCTTTGTGCCGATGATCTCCGGCCGCGGCCTTGGCCACACGGGCGGCACGCTGGACAAGCTGGAAAGCATCCCCGGCTATAACCCGTATCCGGACAACGAGTTGTTCGCGGGCATCGTGCGCGATGTTGGCTGTT
Source organism: Kordiimonas lipolytica (assembly GCF_042651265.1). Lineage (GTDB taxonomy): Bacteria > Pseudomonadota > Alphaproteobacteria > Sphingomonadales > Kordiimonadaceae > Kordiimonas > Kordiimonas lipolytica. The sequence goes on from NZ_JBHSCR010000003.1 coordinate 395,355, forward strand.
CCATCATCGGGCAGACCGGCAATCTGGCTCCGGCGGACAAGCGCTTTTATGGCATCCGCGATGTGACTGCGACGGTTGAAAGCGTGCCGCTGATTACCGCCTCGATCCTGTCGAAGAAACTGTCGGCGGGGCTGAACGCGCTGGTGATGGACGTGAAATGCGGTAACGGTGCCTTCATGGATTCCATGGAAAAGGCCGAAGAGCTAGCGGGCAGTATCGTGCGCGTGGCATCGGCGGCAGGTACGCCCACGACTGCGCTTCTGACGGACATGAATCAGGTGTTGGGAACAACAGCCGGGAATGCGGTTGAAGTGTTCGAGACCATCGAATTCCTGAAGAACCCGGGTCAGGCAGACGCCCGGTTGAAGGAAATCACGCTGGCGCTGGCGGCGCACATGCTGGCCCTGTCGGGCGCCCAGCCGGACCTCAAGACCGCCCGCAAGAAAGCCGAGGTCGCGCTGACAGACGGTGAAGCAGCAGAGATATTCGCCCAGATGGTTATCGCGCAGGGCGGCCCGGTAGACTTTATCGAGCGCGCTGCTGACCATATGCCGTTAGCAAGTGTGGTGAAACCGGTCACGCTCGGGCAGGCAGGCTATGTTTGCGGCATGGATACGCGTGCCATCGGCATGGCCGTTGTAGCGCTTGGGGGCGGGCGCACCAACCCGGCTCATGACGTGGACCACAGCGTGGGCCTCACGGGCATCTGCCAGCTTGGGGACCGGCTGGAAGCAGACCAGCCAGCAGCGGTGGTGTATGCTCAAAGCGATGATGCGGCGGACGCCGCAATCCAGGCAGTGCGCGCCGCCGTATCACTGAGTGACACGGCACCTGAAACGGCCCCGATTGTCGCGAAAATAATTGGAGGGTAAGACCATGGCTCGAGCCTTCATTCTGGTTCTGGACAGTTTTGGCATCGGCGCCGCCCCTGACGCGGACCGGTGGGGCGAGGCGGATGCCGACACGCTCGGGCATATCGCTGACTGGTGCGCGGCAGGAAACGTGGCGCCGGAGCGCCCGACCGCCGGGCCGATAAAGCTGCCCACAATGACCAAACTGGGCCTCGGCAAGGCTGCGGAGCTGGCGACCGGGCGCGAGCCCAAAGGCATGGAATATGCGGGTGAGATCACCGGCATGTATGCGGCCTGCGCCGAAGAAAGCTTTGGCAAGGACACGCCTTCGGGCCACTGGGAAATGGCGGGTGTGCCGGTGAAGTTCGACTGGGGCTATTTCCCACCTGAATTCCCAAGCTTCCCAGACGAGTTGATCGCCAATCTGGTGGAACGCTGTGGCCTGCCTGGCGTGCTGGGCAACAAGGCGGCATCTGGCACGGTGATTTTGGATGAGCTCGGGGGCGAGCATATGGCGAGCGGCAAGCCGATCGTTTACACCTCAGCCGACAGTGTGCTTCAGATTGCGGCGCATGAGGAAACCTTCGGCCTTGAGCGCCTTTATGAAGTGTGTGAAGTCGCGCGGGAGCTCGTGGATGAGTATAACATCGGCCGGGTAATCGCCCGCCCATTCGTGGGTAAGGACGGCAAGTTTGAGCGCACGGGCAACAGGAAAGACCTGGCAACTCCGCCGCCAAAGCCGACGCTTCTGGAAAAACTGGAAGAGGCCGGGCGCGAAGTGATTTCCGTTGGCAAGATTGCCGACATCTTTGCCCACAAGGGGCTGACGCAGAAGGTAAAGGCTAACGGCCTTGACGCACTTTTCAAAGCGTCACTTGAAAAGCTTGAAAACGCGCCTGACGGGTCGCTGACCTTCGTAAATTTTGTGGATTTCGACCAGAGCTTCGGGCACCGCCGCAATGTTGCGGGATATGCGAATGCGCTTGAGTATTTCGACAGGCGCCTGCCTGAGTTCCTGAAAGGTATGCGCGAGGGCGACATGGTGGTGCTGACGGCCGACCATGGCTGCGACCCGACCTGGCCGGGCACGGACCACACGCGCGAACATGTGCCCTTTGTGGCCTATGGCCCAAGCTTGAAACCGGGCAGCGCGGGCGTTCGTAAAAGTTTCGCAGACATCGGCCAGACTGTGGCCTCACATCTTGGGATCGCGCCGCTGGATGCAGGCACCAGCGCGATCTGATCAACACGCTCTAAGGGGGAGTATGATGGTACGAGTTCTAGTGGCGCTTTTCGCGCTTGTTGTGATGATGGGGCAGGCAGCCCAGGCATACGGCCCGACCGGCCACCGTGTGATTGCCGAACTGGCGTCCCGGCACTTGAGCCCGGAGGCGGCAGCGGCTGTTAAGGAGCTGCTGGGTGACGAGTTCATGGCGGAAGCTGCCAACTGGCCGGATGAGATGCGCTCTAACCCGGACGAGTTTTGGCGCCGTACGGCTTCACCCTTTCATTATATCAACCTGCCGGACGGCGAGACCTATGAGGAAAGCGTGAAGAACCCGGCGGGTGATGCGGTCACCGCGCTGGCGGCCTTCACAGCGACTGTCAAAGACAAAGACGCCCCGCTGGCTGAGCGCCAGAAAGCTCTGCGCTTCATCATTCATATTGTGGGGGATTTGCACCAGCCGCTGCATGCAGGCCGTGCGGAAGACTGGGGTGGTAACCGGATTGACGTGGTCTGGTTCGAGGAAATGAGCAACCTGCACAAGGTATGGGATGAGGACCTGATCAACTACAAGCTTCTTTCATTCTCAGAATGGGTGCGGTTCCTTGAGCCGAAGATCAAGCCCGACGATATAGCCACGTGGCAAGACAGCGAACCGCTTGACTGGGTGCGTGAACTGATCGCCATGCGTGGCGAGGTCTATAATGTGGGTAGCGGCATCCTGAGCTATGACTATGTCTATAAGTATACGCCGGTGATCAAGCAGCAGCTTTCAAAGGGCGGGATTCGCCTGGCGGGATACCTGAACCAGATGTTCGCCAGCGAATAAGCTAAACGAATCGGATAATCGGATCGATTGGAAAGGAGGCAATTTTGCCTCCTTTCTTTGTTCTAGGTGCCGGGGCCTGCATTTTTTGTCACAAGGAAAATCAAGGGTTTTTCGAACCACCTGTGCCTTTTGAACCACGCTTTGAAATTTAAAAAAGTTAATGCCTTTTTAAGCTTTCGGCGATTCTTGACACTTTCGTCAAAAAACTGAAATGAACGTCCCATAAAAGGTCCCGTGACGCACGGTTTGCGCGGCTTTGTGACTGGTGTTGACCTTTTGGTCAGGATTAAGTTTACTGTCGCGCAGTTTTGTGTGGGAACTTTTAAACAGCGAAATAGTTGTTCAGGCATTCGCCTCAAAGGGGCCTCTCGGCAGGGAGTGCGGATGCAAAATGGAGCTTAGGGAATGAAACGCCAAATGAGAGCTGCTCTTTGTAGCAGCGTCGCACTTGCCGCGATGGCAGCAAGTGTACCTGTTATTGCACAGGAAATTACGTCTTCGATCCGTGGTTCGGTGGTTGATACATCCGGTAACGCCCAGTCTGGTGTTGAGGTTGTTGTAATCCACGTACCTACCGGTTCGCGCTCGACTTTTTCTACCAACGCATCCGGCGCCTTCGTGGCACGCGGTCTGCGTCCAGGTGGTCCTTACACTGTGGCTACTATCGTGAACGGCAACGAGACCGTTCAATATGAAGGCCTGATCCTGAATGTGAGTGAGCCTCTGCCACTGACGCTTTATGTTGCTGGTGCAGGCGCTGGCGTCGAAGAAATCGAAGTAACGGCTGCCCGCATTCAGGCAATGCGTGCAGGTGGTGCGTCCTCCTACGGTTCAGAGCGTATTGCTGAGCTGCCGTCCATTGGCCGCGACATTAAAGACACCATCCGTCAGAACCCGTTTGTTGATATCGGCACTGGTTCCGGTGCTGCGATCTCCATCGGTGGCGGCAACAACCGTTTCAACAGCCTGACTGTTGACGGTGTTCGCCAGGACGACGATTTCGGCCTGAACGGCAACGGTTACCCAACCCAGCGTTCGCCAATCTCCCTCGACACTGTTGAGCAGGTTGGTGTATCTCCAGCGCCTTTCAACGTAGAATTCGGTAAGTTCACCGGCGGTCAGATCAACGTCGTGACCAAGTCCGGTACCAACGAATTCCATGGCACCGCTTTCTACCAGTACCGCAACGACAGCACGGCTGGCGACAAGTCTGTAACCCTTGAAGGTGAAGACTTTGACGTAGATCTGGGTGATTTCACCAACAAATTCTACGGCGCGACCCTTGGCGGCCCGATCATCAAGGACAAGCTGTTCTTCTTCGCAGCTTACGAGAAGTTCGAAGGCTCCACACCTAATACAATTGGTGCTGAAGGTTCCGGTTTCGCTTCTGAAGTACAGGGTGTAACCCAAGCCGATGTTGAGCGTATCGACCAGATCGCAAGCAGCGTTTACGGCATCGACAACCAGTTCAGCGACACTGGCGGTATTCCAGAGACTGACGAGAAGATCTTCCTCAAGCTCGACTGGAACATCAACGATAACCACCGTGCGTTCGCTTCCTACCAGAAGACTGACGGCAACAGCCTGAGCCAGACCGACCACGGCGGCAACCGCTTCTCCTACAAGTCTCACTGGTATAACCGCTCTGAAAAGCTTGAGGCTTATAACTTCCAGCTCTTCTCCGACTGGACCGACAACTTCTCCACAGAAGTTAAAATCAGCCGCAAGCGGAACGAAACTGGCCAGGTTGGCCTTGCGCTTGACCAAGGCATCGGTGAGATCCAGATCAACACTGAAGGCGGTGGCCGCGTGTACCTGGGTATCGATGACAGCCGTCACTCAAACGCCCTGAACAACACTACGTGGCAGGGCAAGTTCAAAGCTGAGTTGCTGGCTGGCGACCACACTATGACCTTCGGTTACGAGCTGGACAGCGTTGACGTGTTCAACCTGTTTATCCAGGAAACTCGCGGCGAGTGGCGCTTTGGTTCGATCGATGAGTTCGAAGCCGGCACGCCTGACTTCCTGATCTACCAGAACGCAATCACCAACAATCCGGATGATGGCGCAGCTGAGTTCAACCTGACGACGCACACCATGTATCTGCAGGACCGTTGGGACGTGAACGACAAGCTGACGCTGACCTATGGCCTGCGTGCAGACGTTTACTCGCAGCAAAAATCGCCAAACGAGAACCCGAACTTCATCGCACGTCACGGTTTCTCAAACGCGACTTCGCTGAACCACAAAACCCTGATCCAGCCACGTCTGAGCTTCACTTATGACATCGACGACAAGACCCTTGTTCGTGGTGGTGTAGGTCGCTTCGGTGGTGGTGACCCACTTGTTTGGGTTTCCAACTCCTACTCGCTGGACGGCGTGACGATCGACTCTGAGTTCGTAACTGACCCGGACATCATTAACGGCCTGGACTTCCGTTCCATTCCACAGGTGATCCAGGATGCGCTTGAGCCAGGTAACGGTAACACGTCTGTTATCGACCCTGACTACAAGATTCCATCGATCTGGAAGATGAACCTTGCTGTTGAGCGCTACTTTGACCTGGGTGCCCTGGGCGAAGACTGGCACTTCACGGCTGAAGCCATCTGGTCCCGCAACAAGAACCCTGTAGACTGGAAAGAACTGCGACGTTCCGTAGCTCTCACTGCCGCGGATGGTTCACCAATCTACGACCAACCAGGCGGGTTTGACCTGATGCTGACCAACAACACTGGTGGCGGTTCGAACGTGTATGCTGTTTCCTTCGACAAGTCCTGGGATAACGGTTTCAGCGTTTGGGGTTCTTACACCTACACTGATGCGTTCATTGCAAACGAAGGCACGAGCTCCACGGCTCAGTCCAACTTTAACTTCGCGGCTCACCTTGACCGGAACAACCGTGCAGTTGGCACGTCTCCGTTCGAGCGCCCACACCAGATCAAGCTTGGCGCAACCATGCGTAAAGACTTCTGGGAAGACAACTTCACAACTGTGAGCCTGTTCTATACTGGCCGCTCCGGCCGTCCATACAGCATCACCCTGGATGAATTCATGCAGTTCGGCGGTGATCGCAATATCGACAGCGGTGATGGTCACCTGGTTTACGTTCCGCTTGAAACCGAAACAGCGGTTCTTGGCACTGCCGGTGCTGATACTGCGAAAGTGGTATTTGCGAACTCTGACGTTCAGGCAGACTTCAACAACCTCGTGAACAACTTCGGTCTGAAGCGTGGCCAGTCTGTTGATCTGCAAGGCGAACGTGCTCCATGGACCAACGACCTTGACCTGCGTATCTCCCAGGAAGTTCCTGTGGGTCGCTACGGTAAGATCGAACTGTGGATGGATATGCAGAACGTGCTGAACTTCATCAACAACGGTTGGGGTGAAGTATACGAATCAAACTTCGCACAACAGGCAATGGTTGATGCACTGGTTAACCAGTCCACTGGCCAGTTCCTGTACACCAATGTTGAAGACGCACCGTTCCTGACGTTCCGTGACGTAGACTCTGTCTGGACCGTTCAGTTCGGCGTTAAGTACAAGTTCTAAGGGCGATTGCTCTCAAATTTTACGCCCGGGGGGCCTCTCCCCGGGCGTTTGTTTTTTAAACCTTTTTACCCATAGACCTTTTTTCATCGCTGTGGTTTAAACGGGAGCGCCGAAGGGGGACTCTGTTAAAATGACGAAAAAAGAAGAAAACGGCCACAAATCGGGCATCCGCAGAGAAAATGTTGCCAAAATTCTGGTAGCTGCCGAAACGGTTTTTGCGGAGAAGGGCTTCAAGGGCGCAAGCGTCGGGCTGATTGCTGAGCGCGCGGGCGTGCCAAAGCCGAACGTCTATTATTATTTCGGTGCCAAGGAAGACCTCTACAAGCGGGTAATCGAAGGAGTTTGTTCGATCTGGCTGCATGCCGCCGACACCTTCGACGAGACGGAAGACCCGGCAGAGGCCATCCGCACCTATGTGTCCTCCAAGATGGATCTGGCCCGCAACAGGCCGCACGGCTCGCGCCTGTGGGCGATTGAAATGGCGTCTGGCGCACCATTCCTGCAGGACTATCTGGTCGGCACGGTGAAGCCGTGGCTTGAAAGTCGGGAGGCCGTGCTGGAACGCTGGATCGCGGAAGGCAAGTTGGCGCCTGTGAAAGCGCGCTACCTTTTCTATATGATCTGGGCGACGACCCAGCACTATGCGGATTTCGAGGCGCAGATCAATGTGATGAATGAAGGTGAGCCATTAAGCGATAGCCAGTTCAAGGACGCCAAGGAAACCGTGACATCCCTTGTTCTGAAAAGCATCGGCCTTTGACGGCAGACGCGTCCAGCATGACCAATAAAGGCGGCCATTCAGCCGCCTTATTTATTTTCATTCAACAATCTGATGAGCCGGAGCCCGGCGCGCCTTATCTGGTCATCGCTTGGCTGCCTGCTGCCCGGTGATGGGGCTGGTGCCAGAAGGCCGTCCTGAAGCCGGAAATCCACACGGCCATCTTCGTCGATAACCGCGAAGCTTTTGGGGAACTCATAGTCGCAGCCTGTCAGGACTTCCAACTGGTTCGGGAAGGCCCTCAGGGGTGCAGCCCCCAGTTCCGCCCGGACAAACGGCAGGATGTCCCGGTGGCTTCTGATCCAGCCGGTCGGCATCGTGGCGCCGAGAACCAAAAGCGGTACCTTCGTCTGCGCGTCATTGAGGGTGCTACCGTGGCCGACTGTATCATTTTCGAAAACTTCTTCGCCGTGGTCGGAAGTGATGATCACCAGCGTATCACGGAGCAAGCCGCTGGCCGCAAGGCCCTGAACCATTCGGGCGATGCGCTGATCCGTTTTGCGGATCATTTCGCGGTAGACCTCTGTGGTGATATTCTTGTTTTCGTCATAGGAGAAATGCGGCCCACTGAAATAGGCCAGATGGGCCCATGGGATGCTGGTATCACCCTGAAGCCGCGCGACCGTTGAACGTGACACAAAATCGTCCCGCGCGGCATTGGTTCCTTCCGGCGCGATATCCCGCGCGGTGCCGGGCAGATAGGTGGCTGCCAGGTCATACCAGTCCAGTGACTGCGCCTCAGCCGAGCTTAACCTGTATCCGGCACCAGAAAGGGCGGCAAAGATGCCCTGGGCCTTGCCGCTGTGCCTTGCTTGCCTGAATGTGGTGGCCAGATCGCCTGAGAACAGCGTGTGCATGCCAAAGTGGGTGCAGTTGGCGACGCTGCTGTGGTCAAGGGACAGATAGCCCTTCTGCCCTAGTTGTAGCAGGTTGGGCGCGACTGTTGGATCAGCCTTCATGTCCATGGCGCGCATGCTGTCGATGACGATCAGCAACAGGTTTCTAGGGCTGGTTACTTCCCAGGTGTCACTGACTGCTCTGGGCCTTGCTGTCCCGTCGTAGGCTTGGGCGAATGGGTTCGGTGGACGGGGGCCGAAAATAGGTGTGAATATTTTCTCAGCGTAATAGTGGTGCAGGCCGGTGAAAAAGACGAGATGCCGTTGGCTGTTCAGGAGCCCAGCATCACGCTGATACAGCAGGAAGCCATATAGTCCCTGAGAGAGGGCAAGGGCGACAAATGTGACGGTCCACACCACACGGACTGACAACTGTACATGCCAGCGCATGAGCCGGGCGGTGAGATACGCAAGTCCTGCCACAAACGCCAGCAGATAGAATAGTGTGTTCGACAGGCCAATCTGTTCCTTCGCCTGCGGCTGGAAGGCAAGCGACAGGACAAACCGGTTCAGGTGCAGGCTGGTGAAGTGATGGACCACGATCTCAATCGCAAGGACGGATACGCAGGCTGTGAAAAACAGATGGGCCACCAGTGGGCGCACGCGCGCCAGATAATGCCGTATCAGCAGGAAGATGCCAAACAGGAAGAGGCCGTGTGCCATGGGTACGAGGACTGCAGCCTTGAAGGACATTGCCGGCCATAGCGATATGGCCAGCAAAAGAAATATTGTCACCGCCTCAAAGCGATTTGCTGCCAGCTTTGCCTCGTGCAATTTGTTCCCCACCTAGCGAATGATCGTCGGCTTAGCCTTCATCGCATTCCGGGTTGACCTATAGCCTTTGCACAGATTCAGCAAGCCGATGCCTGATTAGTCTTTGGCAAGGTCCTCTGGCAGTTTACGTCCGCCAGCCCAAAACAGATACCCTTTCACGATGGCGATACAGGTGCCGACCGTCAAGGCAGTTCTAAGGCCATCTGCCCCCGTTCGCGCAGCTTCGAAGTCACTGATGGCGCCCACAAGCACAGGCCCGAGACCCATACCGATCAGGTTCAGCACAAGGAACAACACTGCCGAGGAAAGCGCGCGCATGCTTGGCGGCACCAACCGGTGCGTTACGGCAATGGAAGGCGCTAGGTACAGGGTGGAAAGAATAACCACGATAAAATAGGTGCCCAGCATCAGCTCTTTGCTGCTTGTATGGTAGGTAACCAGCGCGAGAGGGATGGCTGTGACAGCCGTAAGACCTGGCAGCCAAAGGTACCAGCGGGCGTCCTTTTCGCCGAACCTGTCGGTCAGCGCGCCGCCAAGGAATGTCCCGATCATGCCGCCGATGCCGGTCACCAGCCCCAGTGTCAGGCCGATTTCGCTGGGGGAAATGCCGTGATAGCGGACCATGAAGCTGGGCATGAAATTACTGGTGCCATAGCTGACGAACGCTGACATGGCGCAGCCGAAAGCAATGAATGGGAAGGATTTCAGCCGGAACAGGATTTTGAAGGTCTCAGCGAGTGAATACCGTGTGTCGCTACCAGGCTTGTCATGCAGCCCGCGCGGGGGCTCCTGAACCGTCATGCGCAGAATGATGGCCAGCAGAACACCCGGGATACCCACAATCATAAACGTGGTCCGCCAGTCATAGGCTTCCTGCAGATAGCCACCAGACGTGTATCCAAGGAAAATACCAAGATAGAGCCCCGCAGAATAAACGGCCAGCGCTGTGGACCGGCGCTTGGCAGTGAACATGTCAGAAATCATTGAGTGTGCTGGCGGGCTCCCACCGGCTTCACCCACGCCCACACCCATGCGGGCCAGCAAGAGCTGAGTGAAGTTCTGCGCCATGCCGGAAAGGGCGGTCATGCCGCTCCAGACCGCCAGCGCAATGGAAATGATATTCCTGCGGTTCATGCGGTCTGCCAGACGGGCGATCGGCAGGCCAAGAACGGTATAGAAGATGGCAAAGGAAAAGCCGGACAAAAGGCCCAGTTGGGTATCTGACAGCCCAAGGTCTTTCTTGATGGCTTCCTGCAGGATCACCAGGATCTGCCGGTCAATAAAGTTGAACGCATATACTATTGTCAGAACAATAAGCGCATAGGTACGGGCTTTGTTCGACAGGCCGCTGACCGGCGGCGTCTCTACAGTCTCTTTCATACATCTCCCCTCGCTGCCCGGTTGACATGGCTGGCAGCTTGCGCCTTCCCAAACGCATACAGAACAAGCTAGGCTGCTTTTGCTGTCCGGCAAGGGCGGAACGTTACGGAAATCTTGAGGAAGGGCGGTCAATATATGAAAACCGTTATTCTGCAGTCGCATGCCGAGGAAGCGCTTCGGCCGTGGGTGCGCCGCTGCCTTGCGTCGGTCAAGGATTGGGCCACGCAGATTGGGGCGGATTACCGGTTTATGCACGATGAATTGTTTGACCATATCCCGGCCTGGATTAGGGAAAAGGTCGCCCCCCAGATTGTGATCGCAACGGACCTGGCGCGCCTGCGCCTGATGCAGAATGCCCTGCAGGAAGGGTATGACCGCGCCGTCTGGCTGGATGCTGATGTAATTGTGTTTGCCCCTGGGCAGTTACCGTTGCCGGATGGCCCTCACGCTGTGGGGCGTGAGGTGTGGGTGCAGGGCTCGCATGGTGATCTCAAGGCGTATAGGAAGGTCCATAATGCCTTCCTGATGACCTCGCGGGAGGACAGTTTCCTGCCGTTCTATGCGGACGCCGCTGAAAGCATGCTCGCGCGCGCCAAGCCGCCGCTTGTGCCCCAGTTTATCGGGCCGAAGTTCCTGACCGCCCTTCACAATATGACGGGGCTTTTTGTCGAGGAACGTATTGGAATGCTCAGCCCGCTTGCGCTCCGGGATGCCCTTGAAGGCGGGGGCAAGGCACTTGAAATGACGCTCGCAGGCCACAAGCATCCGCCCGCTGCCTTTAACCTGTCAGCCAGCTATTGCGCCCGGGAAGCGGACGGCGTGTGCAACACGGTAGCAGACTATGAAACGGTGATAGAACGGCTTTTGAACTCTTCTGCTTAAGGCCGGGTATCAGCGTCCTTTCCGTTTCTACATGGCGCGCTGGTCTATGCGTTTGCGGAATTCTTCGGCGCTTTCCTTCCGCTCGGAATAGCGGTCGACCATATAGTCTTTGTTGGCACGCAGCAGCAGCGTAAATTTTACCAGCTCTTCCATCACATCAACAATCCGGTCGTAGAAGGACGATGGCTTCATACGGTCGTCGTCACCGAATTCCAGCCAGGCTTTTGGCACCGATGACTGGTTTGGAATGGTAATCATGCGCATCCAGCGGCCAATAACCCGCATCTGGTTGACGGCATTGAAGGACTGAGACCCGCCGCACACCTGCATGATCGCCAGCGTCTTGCCCTGGGTTGGCCGCACGCCCTGAAGCGCGAGCGGAATCCAGTCGATCTGGGCTTTCATGATGCCGGTCATCGACCCGTGCCGTTCAGGGCTGCACCAGACCATACCTTCAGACCATGTCGCCAGGTCCCTGAGCTCCTGCACCTTCGGGTGGGTGTCTTCCGCGCCATCCGGCAGCGGCAGGCCCGAAGGGTCGAAGATTTTGGTTTCGGCGCTGAAGGCCTCAAGGATGCGGGCGGCCTCCTCTGTGGCGAGACGGCTGAAGGACCGCTCCCTCAAGGAGCCATAGAGCAACAGGATGCGGGGCTTTCTGTCCGGTTTGTCGAACTGAGTCAGTTTTTCTTCATTGATCGGACGCCAGCACTCTGGATCGATGTTAGGCATGTCTTTGGTGGTCATGGATGGAAAATTCCTTCAGGTCTGTGCGGTGATGATGCCTCTAGCACAAATAAAATGGCGCCGAAAGGGCGCCATTTCCGAAGCTTTAAATTGACCGGGCAGGCTTATTCCTGCTCGCCCTCCAGCAGCACTTCAACGGCTTTTTCAAGCTGCTTGTCGAGGCCCTTGGCCACCTCTTCAGGCATGTTCTTCACCCGGTGATCCGGCTCAAGCTGCTGGTTTTCCAGATAGTTGCCGTCCATGTCGCGCTGGCCCACCTGCGGGATGCCGAACACGATATCGCCCGAATGCAGCACTTCCCACCACACGGCGGTCATGGTGCCCGGCACCGGCATACCGACAGTTTCGCCGATATCCAGCGCCTTGTAGGTGTATGGGAAGGCATGGGCATCAGAATAGTTGCCTTCGCCCATCACCACGATGGATGGCTTGTACCACTGGTCAAGAGGGTCGCCTTCAAATTCGCGGCCGCGCACTTCCATCTTCAGATATTGTTCGCCCGACAGAAGCTTGGCCAGGTCATTGTGCAGCCAGCCGCCGCCGTTCCAGCGGGTATCGACCACAACACTGTCCTTGTCGAAGTTGCGACCCATCAGGTCGGAATAGACCTCACGGTAGCTGGAGTCATTCATGCCGCGCACGTGCACATAGCCCACCTTGCCGTCAGACAGGCTTTCCACCAGCGCACGGCTACGTTTCACCCAGCGTTCGTACATCAGCTGGTTCTCAGCTCCACCGCTGATCGGCTTGATGACTTCATCAAAGCGGGTGCCGTCAGCCTTCTCGAATGTCACACGCGTGCGCTCTCCGGCCTTGTGATTCAGAAGCGCATAGAGGTTCACGCTCTCGCCAAGGTCGGTGCCGTCCACTGCCACCAGCTTCATGCCGGCTTCGACATCGCTTTTGGCTTTATCGAACGGGCCCTTTTCCAGCACTTCCTCAACCACTAGCGCGCCCGAAGGGGCGGAAAGGTCGAACAACAGGCCAAGAGAGGCAGTGGCGTCGCCGCCTCGGCCGCCGATATAGTAGGCACCGGTGTGGGAGGCGTTCAGCTCACCCAGCATTTCTTCCATCATGCGGGCGAAGTCGCGGTTGTTACCCACATTTTCAAGTTTGGTACCATATTCAAGCTTCATGTCGGCCCAGTCCACGCCGTGCATGTCAGCGGTGTAGAATTTATCCTTCACCTGACGCCAGATATGTTCGAAGAAATAGTCGCGCTCGGCTTTGCCGTTCAGTTCCATGCTGGCAGAAAGGCTGACGCCCTTCCGGTTTGCGCCGCCACCGTTCAGCTCGAACTTGGAGATCTGGCCGCCCGCCAGCACGAACAGCGCCTTCTCGTCTTTCGACAGTTCAATGGTGGCGTTGTCGGCGTTCAGTTTTGAGAGAAGCTTGGTCTCGTTTTCGCGCAGGTCCTGCATCCACAGGTCATAGCCGCCTTCAAACTGGGACAGGTAGTAAAGCTTGTCCGCGTCCTTGGTCAGCACTGCGTCTGCGAGATTCGAAGAATGCACGGTCAGGCGCACTGTGCGGTCCTGCATGCCGTCCCATTCAATCTCAACCGGCTTGGTATCGTCTTTCTTTTCGTCCTTTTTATCGGCTTCCTTGGCGTCGGCTTTTTCGCCCTCAGCCTTTTCGCCTTCTTCGCCGTCAGTCTCGTTGGCAGCCTCTTTGGCTTTTTTCTCTTCTTCCTCTTTCTTCTTCTTGGCGTCTTCTTCCAGCTCTTTCATCAGCTGGTATTCTTCCTTCGACATACGGAAGCGGTCATAGGCGTCCTGATTGAGGAAACTTGCCATCACGTCAAATTCACGGCCCCAGCTGCCGTGGTCGCGCTGGCCGTAGCGGCTGGAGAACCAGAGTACAGCCTCGCCGCCGGCGTGCCACTTGGGCCCGCCATCCTGATAGCCCGAGAGGCTGATGTCCACAGGGGCGGCAGAACCATCAGCTGGCACAATCGCCACATTGGTGATGAAGATGCGCTTGCGGGCAATGAAATCGATCGTCAGCCACTTGCTGTCAGGTGACCAGTCAAAGGTGATATCGCCGTCCGCATAGCTATAGTTATGCTCTGGCCCAAGCACCTTGACCGCCTCGCCAGATTCGATATCCAGCACCTTCAGGCTGTCGCGGCCAGACAGGAAGGCCACCTTCTTGCCGTCCGGCGAATATTTCGGCTGGAAGGCTTCGTTGTCTGCGTCGAACAGGACTTTTTCGTCGATCAGCGTGCTGGCGAAGAAATATTTTTCGTCCGCGTTACGGAGCTTGGCTTCCACAAGCGTCCATTTACCGTCGCGTTCCGCCGCATACACTAGGCGGTCGCCATCCGGGTGGAAGTCGACGCTGCGTTCCTGGGTTGGCGTATCGGTGATGCGTTTGGTTGTCTTGAATTCAGTCGAAGTCACGAACACTTCGCCGCGCGCGACGAAGGCGATTTCCTTGCCGTTCGGCGATACTGTGAATTCACTGACATTGCTTGAAACCGGGATGGTCTTGGCGTCTACACCGTGGCCGTCCACATTAATGTTGATATCGAGCGCCTTTGGCTTGCCCTTTTCACCAGTGGTATAAACCGTGCCGTGATGCAGGAAGGCAAGCGTCCCGTCCTTGGCGCGTGTCAGCTCGCGTACCGGGTGTTTGGTGAACTTGGTGATCTGGTTCTGCTCAAGGCTTCCCAGGTCCAGCTTCCAGACATTGAACGTGTCGTCTGCTTCGTCCGACGTATAGAAGATGGTGTCACCCTTGCCCCAGACAGGGTTATGGTCGCCGCCCACATGGTTGGTCAGCTGTTTGTGAGTGCCTGCCTCGCTGTCATACAGCCAGATATCGCGGGCAAAAGCGCTGTTGTCATGCTTCCTGAGGTCACTTTCGAGCGCCTTTTCCTCGCGGTACAATAGCTTGCTGCCGTCCTTGTTCCACTGGGCTTCAAAGGCGGGGGTTGTCAGTTCCATTTTTGGCGTGCCGCCGGATGTGGAAACGCTATAGAGCTCAGACAAGGCACCACGCGGGAAGCCGCTGCTGGCGGCGCTGTCTGTGCGGGTGGAGCTAAAGGTCACGGCCTTGCCGTCCGGTGTGAAGTCGTGCGGGATGTCGTCGGCGCTGTGGTGCGTCAGCCGTGTGGCTTCGCCGCCTTCGGCAGGCATCACATAAATATCCAGGTTGCCGTTCCTGTCGCTTGCGAAGGCGATCTGTTTACCGTCTTTTGACCAGACGGGGTGGCCGTCCCAAGCCGCGTTAACCGTCAGCGGAACGGCGGTGCCACCCTTCGATGATACGCTGTAGATATCGCCCTTGTAGGCGACCAGAACGGTCTTGCCGTCCGGCGAGATGGCGGCGTCGGTGAACCAGTCACCATTTGGTGCTGCGGTGGCTGAAAGGCTGGTGCCAGCAAGAAGGCCCAGCACAAGTGCTGTCGTGTGTTTTTTGATCATGTGTTTCCCCCTTATGAAACGCAGTTGTTTTATGGGGCAAAACTGTAGCGAAAAAAGCGCGCGCGTCCAGTGTCAGATGTAACTAATGCCACAGGAAACGCACAAAAAAGCCGCCCAAAGTTGAGCGGCTTTCCTGTGATATGTCTTTGGTTTAGTTGGCAGCAGCGTAGGCTTCAACTTCCCGCCATACGCGCAGGATGTTGCCGCTCAGGATCTTCTTGATGTCAGCTTCCGAATAGCCGCGTTTCAGAAGGCCCTCAATCAGGTTCGGGTAACTTGCCACGTCCTTGAGGCCGGTTGGCAGGCTGTCTCCCACACCGTCATAGTCAGACCCGATGCCCACAGCGTCCACGCCGGCGATCCCGACTACATGGTCGATATGGTCGAGCACATCGTCAAGGCTTGCATATGGGTATGGGTTTTCTGACCGGTACTGTTCGGTGAATTGGTCCTTGAGGTCTGTCGAGTCTTCAAGCTCTTCGTCTGCCAGATACTCAAGATAGGCTTCGTCGCGACCAACATTATAGCCGTTGGCTTCTTCGGTCAGGAAGGCAGAGCCATAGTTGATCATGATCACGCCGCCCTTGTCGCCGAGCGCTTTGATCATTTCATCTGACATATTGCGCTCAAACCCTGGCGTGAAGTGGCGCGCAGAGCTGTGGCTGGCGATCGGAGGCACAGCGGCAATTTCCATCACGTCATAGAAGGCTTCATCGGAAACGTGGCTGACGTCCACCATGATACCCAGCTCGTTCATGCGCTTCACGGCCTCTTTGCCGAAATCGGAAAGGCCGTTCCACTTGCGCTCGGTGTCATAGGACGAATCTGAGATATGGTTGGCTTTCGAATGCGCGAGCGTCACATAGCGGATGCCGCGAGCATAGAAATAATCAAGGTTCGCGAGATCGCCAGAGATTGGCGAGCCGTTTTCCATGCCAAGCGGCAGGGCGATCACGCCGTCTTTCATGGCCTTTTCAACATCGGCAACCGTTCTGGCGATGCGGAATTTGGTAGGCGCGGTTGCCACCATGCGCTCGACAATGCCGATCATTTCTTCTGCGTGCTCTTTGGCGCGCGGTGTGCCGTCATAGCTTGCCGGCGTATAGATGGACATGAAAGGCACATTAAGGCCGCCCTTCACGGCGCGAGGATAGTCAAAATCGCCGCTCTGTGTGGCTTTCGAGACGTCTTCCCAGCCTGTGTCAAGGCGGTAAGGCACATCAATATGCGTATCGACGATCAGCGTTTCCTGCGCGATGCGGTTCGCGTCTGCGCTAAAATCTTTTTGGTTTTCTGCGCTTTCGGAACAGGCGGCAATGGCCAGCATGGATGCGGCTGCAAATAAGGCTCTCACGTGTTAGCTCCCCACTATTACGTCTTTTTGAAAATGACTTGCTAACGTGGCTACCTCAGATTCATGGCGACGGCAAGGCCGCCATGTGAAATTGATCAGATCAGGCGTCAGCCAATGAGCGCACTGGCCACCTGAAAGGTAATGAAGGACGCGATGTAAGCCAGGCCGAACAGGTAAGCCAGCATGAAAAGCGGCCATTTCCAGCCACCGGTTTCACGCCGGGCTACGGCAATGGTGGATACGCATTGCGGGGCGAAAATGAACCAGGCCAGGAAGGAAAAGGCGGTCGGCAGGCTCCAGTTCGCGGCGATGGCGGCACGGACACCGGCCTCTACCATTTCTTCGCTGCCGCCGATGGAATAGACGGTACCAAGTGCAGAGATCGCGACTTCGCGGGCGGCCATGCCGGGCACGAGTGCTGCCGAGATTTCCCAGTTGAAGCCGATGGGTGCAAAGATCACTTCAAGCCAGCCGCCGATAATGCCAACAAGGCTATAGGAAATGGGGGATGCAGCGCCTTCCGGTGCTGCCGGGAAGCTTGCCAGGAACCACAGGATGATCGTGACGCTGAGGATCATGGTACCCGCACGGCGCAGGAACAGGCGCGCGCGCTCATAAAGGCCGGTTAGCACATAAGGCAGCCGCGGGGTCTGATACTTCGGCAGTTCCAGCATGAAAGTGTGGGTCTTGCCTTTGGCGACCGTACGCTTCAATACTGCGGCAACAACCAGTGCTGCCACAATGCCTGCCAGATAGAGCGAGAACATGACCACGCCTTGCAGGCCAATCCAGTCACCGAACAGGGTCGTGTTCGGAATGACAGCCCCGATCAGGACGGTATAGACAGGAATGCGCGCAGAACAGGTCATCAATGGTGCGATCAGGATGGTGGTCAGCCTGTCTTTCGGGTCAGCGATCGTCCGCGCCGCCATGATGCCGGGGATCGCGCAGGCAAAGCTGGAAAGAAGCGGAATGAAGGCCCGGCCATTGAGGCCGACAGCCGCCATAAGCCGGTCCATCAGGAAAGCTGCCCGCGCCATATAGCCGGTGCTTTCAAGCACCAGGATGAAGGCAAACAGCACCAGGATTTGCGGCAGGAACACGATAACGGCCCCGACGCCTGCGAGAATGCCATCAGAAAGGAAACTCAAAAGCCAGCCTTCCGGCAACAGGTTGTGCACGCCCGCCTGAAGATAGGCGATGCCGTCCTCAATCCAGGTCATTGGCGCTTCGGCCCAGGAAAAGACCGCCTGGAACATCAGGAACAGGATAGCCAGAAGGATAAACGGCCCGGCAACAGGGTGCAGCAGCACGTTATCCAGAAGGCGCGTGGTCTTGTGGCCGATGCCTTCGCTAAGCGTCACGTCCTTGGCGATCTTGCGCGCGGCGCGCTGATAGTCGCGCACCGTGGAACCGAAATAAAGCGTGCTCAGCGTGCCCATCTGCAGGGCCTCAATGGCTTTGTCTTTAAGTTCTTCAAGCCCCTTCTTGCGCACAGCCACAGTTTCCACAACGGGAACACCAAGTTTGTGGGACAGGGCGCCCGCGTCGATGTTGATGCGTTCGCGCGCAGCCAAGTCTGTCATGTTCAAGGCAATGACCATGGGCACGCCAAGGGCGCGAAGCTCAATCACGAACCTGAGATGCTGGGCCAGGTTGGTGGCGTCCACCACGCACAGGATGGCATCCGGGCGCCTTTCGGCCTTGAACTTGCCCAGGAGCACGTCTGTGGTGACGGCTTCGTCCGGGCTTCGGGGTGTCATGGAATAAGTGCCAGGCAGGTCTACAAGCTCAATATGGTCATTACCCAGAAGGGGGCCTGTCCGCCGCTCAACGGTTGCGCCAGGATAGTTGGCAACCTTCTGCCTCAGTCCCGTAAGGGCATTGAAAAGGGCGGATTTACCACAGTTTGGGTTGCCGACAACTGCGACAAGCGATGGGGCACTCATACAAGCTGGACCTTGATAATATTGGCTTCACGGCGGCGCAGGGCAACGGTCATGCGGCCGATGCGGACGGCGATTGGATCACGCCCGAAAAGGCTTTGGTGCAGTACCTCAACCTCCAGGTCTTCCGCAAATCCCATCTCGCGCAGGCGGTCGGTCATATCGGGGCTGACATCAGGAATACCACTGGCATCAAAGGCAATTACATGCCCGAACATGCCGGGTTTCATGGTTCCAAGCGCCACGAGCGCTTTCTCTGCGCCGGTCGCTTCGCCATCTAGTTGCTGTTCCTGATTCATGGACCGCACGCACCTTGAAGACATTAAAATGAGAATGGTTCTTAATATTGGGTGGCTCTTAGCACGGAAGTCAAGAGTGAACAAGCATGAACGAAACTCTTGGGACTGGCAATTTGACGCAGTATGGTGGGCGAAAGGGAGAATTTATGCAGGCAGGCTATCCAACGAGCTGGTACGCGCACTCTGTGGGCGATCACGACGGCTATCCGGCGCTTTCAGGCAGCAAGCGCGCGGATGTATGTATCATCGGTGGCGGGTTCACCGGCCTCTCCGCCGCATGCACGCTCGTGGAGGCGGGCAAGAGCGTGATTCTGCTTGAGGCCCACCAGGTGGGCTGGGGCGCGTCCGGGCGCAACGGCGGACAGATGATCCGGGGCTTCGTTGGGCAGGAAAAGCTGGCGAAACGCTGGGGAGTTGAAGGCACCAAGGCGGTGGACGAGATGATGTGGGCAGGGCACGACCTGATCCGTCGCCGCATTGATGATTATAGTATCGCTTGCGATTTGACGCCCGGCTGGCTTGAGGTGGCGTCAACGCCCCGGCAGTTGGCAGCACTTTATCACCACTATAATGAGATGGAGACTAAATTCCCCGACCGCGGCTGGCATTTCATGGGCGTGGAAGAGCTGCGGGCCACCATGGGCGGCGACCATTTCCTGGGTGGGTTGTTGAGCCTGTCGGATGGGCACTTGCATCCACTGAAACTATGCCTTGGTTTGGCGCGTGGCGCCGCATCCAAAGGCGCGGAAATATACGAGCACAGCCCGGTCATAGGCATTGAACCTGGCGCCCAAGTGCGTGTCACTACTGCAGACGGCGACGTGGTGGCGGATCATCTATTGCTCGCGGCCAATGTGCACCACCAACTGCCGGTCAGGGAACTGACGGGCACATCAAGTGCGGCCGCCAGCTATATGATGGCCACCGAACCGCTTGATGCTGCACTACTTGCGGAGCTCAATCCCAAGGGCTATGCCATCTGCGACACCAAGAAGGTTTGTGATTATTTTCGTACGTCATCGGACGGGCGCGTACTGTTTGGCGGGCGGGTGAATTATTCGGGCCGCAAGCCAAAGTCGGTTCAGGCCAAGTTGTTGCCGCGCCTTCTTAAAATCTGGCCGCAGCTCGAAGGCGTGAAGATCACCCATGAATGGGGCGGTCGGTTGGGTGTGCCTTATGGGCAGGTGCCGCTGATCGGCCGTGTGGGCGACAACATTTGGTACGGCGCGGGCTATACGGGGCACGGCGTGAATATGGGCAACCTGGCGGGGGATATGTTGGGGCAGGCCATCGCGGGCTTGAATACCGCGCACTTTGACCTGTTCGCAAAAATGCCCAAGCGGCGGGTGCCGTTCGGGCATTTGTCCTGTGCGCGCTGGCTGGGCCAGCAGGCGGTCTCTCTCGCCGTATTTTACTACTGGCTGAAAGACAGGCTCTAGGCGTTAGCCCAACATGGCGCGGAGCATCCAGCCTGCTTTCTCATGCACTGTCAGGCGGTCGGTCAACTGGCCTGCAGTTACCTCGTCACCCATGTCTGCAGCTTCGCTGATCAGTGGGCGAATGCGGTTTGCTACTGTCTGGTTGGCGTCAACAAGGGCGCGCACCATGTCTTCGGCGCTGGCGTTTTCGTCACCTTCGCCAATGCTGCCCAGTTCCATGTAAGCGGACATGCGGCCTGGTGCTTTTTCGCCCAGTGTCCGGATGCGCTCGGCGATATCGTCAATCGCGGCAGCCAGTTCCAGATACTGTTCTTCGGTCAGCGTATGCACTGGCTGGAACAGGGGGCCGGTCACGTTCCAGTGGACGTTCTGTGTCAGCACATAAAGCTGCACCGTTTCAGCCAAAACAGGCTTCAGGGCTACGGCCATTTTCTGTTGGTCAGTCTGTGCAAAGCTAGTCATAAAATCCTCCGTTGCTTTGATGAGGCTTTTATAACAATGCTGCTTTAAGCAGTAAAATTGATTAAAACTGACGCTGTAATCGATTTTGCCGATCAATCATTCTTCCGCGCAGTTTCCTGCCGCCACAGTCGCCAACTATAGAAGATAATATATAAGGTTATCGGCAATATCACGCCTAGCACAAGCCCAACCAGATAGGGTGCTTCGATGAGGAAACTTCCCATGACGACCAACGCGCCTGCCAGGATAAACAGCTTGCCCCCAAGGCGGTGGGTTTTCTTCCACACAGTGTCGCTTGAAAGCGTCCAAGGCGTGCGAATGCCGATGAAGAAATTAGACTGTAGCTTGCCCATATAATTGCCGATGATGGCTAGCAGGATGCCGACAGCTGCAATGATGGTTTTCGGGCCCAAGGGTTCATAACCAAACGTCCCGGTTATAATGGCGGTCTGCGCAACGGCCAGCACACCCACTGTTCCAAAAACCACGGCATGTACCGCTTTTTGCGATTTGCCGATGTTTTCCTTTCGCGGCTCAAGAATAGGGAGGGCTGCGAAGATCAATAGCATCAAAAGTTGAAAGCCGGGTATCAGGAACAGGCCAAAAATGGGGCTGGCCCAATCGTCCACTTCGCCGTGCGCGTTCCAGTGAACGGGGATCAGCGCATCGGGCGCTACCATGAAAAACGCCACAATTCCGGAGGCTAGCGTTAAAGCAAACAAGGCCCATGCAAATCTAAACTTCGCCATCATTGTTCCTAGCTCCCTTTTCTTCTTTGCCGAAAATGCCAGCCATTAGCGCCAGCATGTCTTCAACCACACTTGTGTTCAGGCTGTATGTTATTGTTGTGCCATTGCGTTCCGCGGTTACCAGGTCCGCAGCCTTGAGTACGTTAAAGTGTCCGGAAAGCGTTGATTTCCCCACGTCTAACTGGTCCGAAATTTCACCCGCTGTCATGTCCCGGGCTTTCAGCATTGCCAAAATCTGTCTCCTGACGGGCGACGACAATGCATGAAATACATCTGCCATTTTTGGTTCCTATTTCAGTATTTCGCTAAATAACGAAATACTGATGAAAAGACGAAAAGTCAAGCGCTGGGGTCAATAAAACTTCAGAAGGATGGCACCGGCTGCGATCAGCGGCACCGCCAGAAGCCGGCGGCGGCTGACGGTTTCCTTCAACCAGAAGACGCCAATGGCAAGAGCAAAGAGAATGCTGGTTTCGCGGATGGCGGCAACTTCGCCCAGCGATCCGATGCTGTAAGCATAGAGTGCGATGCCATATCCGCTGTGCGCAATGCCAGCGGCCAGCATGCCTGGGCGCCAGACAGCCACAGCGTCCCTGAAGATTTTCGTGCCGCGCCTGTAGAGGCCGTAAGATATGAAAATCGGCGAAAAGCCGATGCCGGACCACAGGATATAAGTGAGTTCTGTGGGTGCGCGCCTGACGGCCAGGCCGTCAATCACTGTGTAGGCTGCTATCATGGCGCCGGTCAAAAGCGCGAACAGGATGCCGTTTTCCCGTGCGGAGCCGCCTGCTGCGCCCTTTGTGGAAGTGCTCAGGAAAATGCCAACAGCCAGAACCAGCACCGCCGCGACTTCCGCGAGCGACATTTCCCCGGTCAGGAAAAAATAGCTGAAGAGCGCCACAAGGGTGGGGCCCAGCCCACGCGCGATCGGGTAGATGAAGGTTAGTGCCCCCATCTCCAGCGCTTTGGTGAGCGCGAGTTGGTAGACAAAGTGGATGGCAAAGGATGCCGCGAGCCATGGCCACAGGTCAGCAGGCGGGAAAGGTGCAAGCCAAAGGAAGGGCAGGTACAGAATGCCCCCGAAGCCCGAGAGGCACATCATGGCGGCGAACTTATCGTCCGTGCGCTTCAGGATCGCGTTCCAAACCGCATGCATGCATGCCGAAACAAGGATCAGAATGGTGGCCAGCGTATTGTCGGGCACAGGAGCGCCTGTTTACTTTAGCTTGCTGCAGGCGTCCTGGATACGGCTGCAGGCCTCAATTAGGGCTTCGTTTGATGTGGCGTAAGACACACGGAAATGCGGGCTGAGGCCGAAGGCTGCGCCGTGCACTGCCGCGATGCCGTAGTCTTCCAGAATATAGGTGACGAAGTCTTCGTCTGTTTCCAAAAGCTTGCCGGACGGTGTGGTCTTGCCCATGCATCCCGCCACACTTGGATAAACATAAAAAGCGCCTTCGGGCGTTGGGCAGCTGATGCCGTCTGCCGCGTTCAGCATCTTGACCACAAGATCACGCCGCTCCTGGAACTTGGCAGCGCGGATCGGCAGCAGGCTTTGGTCGCCCGTTAGCGCCGCTACTGTCGCCGCCTGGCTGATCGAGCAGGGGTTCGAGGTGCTTTGGCTCTGGACCTTGGCCATGGCCTTGATCAGCGCCGGATCCCCACCCGCAAAGCCGATGCGCCAGCCGGTCATGGCATAGGCCTTGGCAACGCCGTTCATGGTTAGCGTGCGGTGGGCAATGGTCGGTACAGCCTGCGCGATGGTCCTGAAGGCGAAGTCGTCATAGATGATATGCTCATAGATGTCGTCCGCGAATACCCAGACATGCTCGTGCCGGTCCAGAACGCCGCCCAGCGCCCTGAGTTCAGCTTCCGTATAGGCCGCGCCCGACGGGTTCGATGGCGAGTTGAAGATCAGCCATTTGGTCTTTGGCGTGATCGCGGCCTCCAGCATCTCCGGCGTCATTTTGAAATTGGTGTCGATTGATGCGTGCACGAACACAGGTGTGCCGCCCGCCAGTTGCACGATATCGGGGTAGCTGACCCAGTAGGGTGTCGGGATCACCACCTCGTCGCCCGGGTTCAGGGTCGCCATCATGGCGTTATAGACCGTATGCTTGCCGCCTGCGTTCACTGTGATCTGGTCGGGGGTGAAATGCAGGTCATTCTCGCGCCGGAATTTCTCGATCACCGCGGCCTTGCATTCAGGTGTGCCGTCCACGGCGGTATATTTGGTCTGGCCTTCCCAGATGGCCTTGATCGCCGCTTCCTTGATATGATCCGGCGTGTCGAAATCCGGCTCGCCCGCGCCAAGGCCAATCACATCCCTGCCTGCGGCCTTCAGTTCGCGCGCTTTTGTGGATACGGCAATGGTGGGGGATGGGTTGATGCGGGAAAGTGTGTCGGACAAAAAGGCCATGGGTTTTCTCTGTTTAGCTGGTGCCTGATAGCAGCCGGAAAGGTTCCCGAATACCTTAGGTTGAAGCCACTGTACCCGCAACGGTTTGTTGCTGATCAGGCGACAGGTTGCCAGCTTTAGAGAATGGGGAGGAAGGCGGATGGCGCGCCGGCGTCTGGCAATTTCATGGCCGGGGCTGACGCGCCATCGTCCTCAGAGAAGGCAAGCCATAGCGACATGGTCTGGCCCATTTGACCCGGACAAGGACTTGGGAGAGAGGGAAGGGTCCGGGTCGAAGGTGGAAGACGGCCGGGTGGTTTGGTAGGGCCCAGCCGCCCTCCGAGGGACAAGGTAAGATCCTTGTTTCCTTAGAAGCTTGCGCTCAGCATGGCGACAACGCCTGCGCTGCCGATGCCGGATACGTTGGTGTCAACGTATGAAACAGACAGTGAATACTGTTCGAAGGCATAGGATACACCCAGGTTCCAGTCCCACTTATCATTGCCGAAGGCGCCGTCTTCATAGGCTACGTGGCCGGCAAGCGAGAATGGCGTTTCACCCAGCGGCATGCTGCCATCAAGATAAAGGTAGATGTTGTCTGTGCCGCCAACATTGTCCTGGTCCCAGACATAGGCTGCGCCCGCCGTCCAGCTGACTGTTTCCTGAATGGTGCCGCCGATGGAGCCGTAAAGCTCTACATAGTATGTGTCGCTGGAACCTGGGTAAGTATAGGCAAGGACACCAATGTCGGTGGAAAGGTCACCAATTTGCGATGCGTAACCGGCGTAGATGTCGAGCTCAAGCTCAGACCCGGCATAGCTTTCGATCGAGCTGCCCCAGGTGCCAACGTAGAAGCCGCTTTCGTGGCTTACGTCAAAGCCGCCCTGAAACGCCATGTCCTTGTCGGAAAGCGACAGGCCGCGGAAGCGGTAGTCGGTTACGAGCGCGGCGTTTGCGGAAAGCGAAAAGGCTGATGCGCTATCCTGTGCGGAAGCTGCAGGGGCCATGGCCGCGCCTGCAAGCAGTGAGGCTCCAAGAAGAAGGGCTTTTTTGGAAGGCTTTAAAGTTTTGGTGGGCATGGTTTCCTCCATAAAAAAATCTGTGTTTTGTTCCTATCCACCCCCCTAAACAGCAAAGCCTGTGCCAAATTGAAATAATCTTATAAAACCGCCGGAATCTGGGATATTTTCTGTTTCATTTGCAATCGAATGCTTTGCATAATGATTAAAATATACTCAATGGTTAAAAATTAGACATTCGGTCGTCACGAAATTGTGCAGCTGCGGGCTTGAAAACAAACCGTGAACAAGGCAGTCTGCCTGGACCTGAGTCTTTTGATGCGGAGCCCATGCATGATTCCTGACGGCGCCAATGTGCCTTTCGTTCCCCACCGGCCCGACCGCCCGGAGAAATCCGAGGCAGGGATCGCGTTTGAACTGGTGAGCGAATTCACGCCTTCCGGCGACCAGCCGACGGCCATCAAGGAATTGGTGGCGGGTATTGGTGACAAGGAGCGTGACCAGGTGCTTCTGGGGGTGACTGGCTCGGGCAAGACATACACCATGGCCAAAATCATTGAGGAAACGCAGCGTCCGGCGCTGATCCTTGCGCCCAACAAGACGCTGGCGGCCCAGCTGTATGGCGAGTTCAAGAGCTTCTTCCCCAATAACGCAGTGGAATATTTCGTTTCCTACTATGATTATTATCAGCCGGAAGCTTACGTTCCGCGCACCGACACGTTCGTCGAGAAGGAAGCCACCATTAACGAGCAGATCGACCGCATGCGCCATTCGGCCACGCGGGCGATCCTGGAGCGCGACGATGTGATCATCGTGGCCTCGGTCAGCTGCATCTACGGCATCGGCAGCGTGGAGACATACACAGCCATGACTTTCGCGCTGAAGGCTGGCACGGAAGTGGACCAGCGGGAGCTGCTGCGCCGCCTGGTGGCCATGCAGTACACGCGGAACGACACTGCCTTTCAGCGCGGCACCTTCCGCGTGCGCGGCGACGTGATCGATATTTTCCCCAGCCACTATGAAGACCGGGCCTGGCGCCTGATGATGTTCGGTGACGAGATTGAGGAGATCGTGGAGTTCGACCCACTGACGGGCGAGAAAGTCCGCGCGCTCGATATGGTCAAGATATACGCCAACAGCCACTATGTGACGCCGCGCCCGACGCTGGACCAGGCGATCAAGCACATCAAGGCGGAGCTGACGGAAAGGCTGAAGTGGTATGAAGACCGGGGCCGGATTCTGGAAAGCCAGCGGCTGGAGCAGCGAACGCGCTTCGACCTTGAGATGATGGAGGCCACGGGCGCCTGCGCGGGCATTGAAAACTACAGCCGGTACCTGACGGGCCGCCGTCCAGGTGATCCGCCACCGACCCTGTTTGAATATATCCCCGAAAACGCGCTTCTGTTCGTGGACGAAAGTCACGTGAGCGTCAGCCAGATTGGCGGCATGAGCCGGGGCGACGCCAAGCGCAAGGCCACGCTGGCGGATTATGGCTTCCGCCTGCCTTCCTGCATGGACAACCGCCCGCTGAAGTTCGAGGAATGGGACGCCATGCGCCCGCAGACGGTTTATGTGTCCGCAACGCCAGGCGACTGGGAGATGGAGCGCACGGGCGGCGTGTTCACCGAACAGGTCATTCGCCCCACGGGCCTCATTGACCCCGAAATCGACATCCGCCCGGTGGAAACGCAAGTTGACGATCTGATGCATGAGGCCCGCAGGCAGGCCGAAAAGGGCATGCGCGTGCTGGTGACCACGCTCACGAAGCGCATGGCCGAGGACCTGACGGAATATCTGCACGAGAACGGCGTGAAGGTACGCTACATGCACTCGGACATCGACACATTGGAGCGGATTGAGATTATCCGCGACCTCCGGCTTGGGGCATTTGACGTGCTGGTGGGCATTAACCTGCTGCGTGAGGGGCTAGATATCCCGGAATGTGGGCTGGTGGCCATCCTGGACGCGGACAAGGAAGGTTTCCTGCGGTCTGAGCGGTCCTTGGTGCAGACCATCGGGCGGGCGGCCCGGAACGTGGAAGGCCGCGTGATCCTGTATGCTGACAAGATTACCCGGTCGATGAAGGCCGCGATTGATGAGACCGACCGCCGTCGCGCCAAACAGCTGGCCTATAACGAGGCGCACGGCATCACGCCGCAGACAGTGAAGAAAAACATCGGCGACCTGATGGCGGATGTTTCAGCCGGTGATTATGTCACCGTGGATATCGGCGACGATGCTGGCCATCTGGTGGGCTCCAACCTTAAGAAGCATCTGGAGGACCTCACGGCGAAGATGCGCACAGCGGCCGAAAACCTGGAGTTTGAGGAGGCCGCCAGGTTGCGCGATGAAATTCGCAAGCTGGAGGCGGGCGAGCTCGGGATATCCGATCCGCGCGTCAAGCCCAAGGGCCGCGCCACTGGTGGCCGCCCCGGCACCCGCACCAAGAAGGCCAAAAGCCACAAGAAGATATATTAGGGGGCGATCATGTATTTGAGGGTAGGTGACCTCCAAGACGTGTTGCTTGAAATGGAGTTGGGGGACTCCGATTTTCAATTTGCTTGCGGCTTGAAGCGTTCGGATTACCCAAGGCATCTTTATGCTTACTTAAAGGCCGTTCCGTACTTCATAGATTGTTTGGGGTTCGTTTGCTATGAGCACCACCTATGGGGGCAGGTATATACTGAAGTGAAAAAGGAACCTATCCCGCCTAATATAGCTGCGGGCCTTAGTGTTCGTGCCAACATTGCAACAGATCTAACAGCTGCCGCGGAATTGGTGGCAATGGGTTTCGATGTGCAGGCTCGAAACTTGATTAGAGCCGCTCGAGAGAAGACAGATGTCGCATGGGCGGTTGCAGCGTTTCCTAAATTTGCAGCTGAATTTGTGAATTGTGATTCCGTTGAAGAATCAAAGGAACTGTATTTTCTTCGGATGGCAAAAGGAAAGTTGAGGAAGTTAGCAGTTCTGGCATTCAATGAATTGACGGGATCGGATGACAATCTTTTGGAACAATATTGGAATGATTTCCGAAAAGACACAGATGACATTTTATCTATCGCTGAACATCCAAACCATACGGTAGGGGTAATCTCGCTTTACCCAAATTTGGGACGGTCTAAAAGTTATGGAATTGGATTGCGTGGACAACCATCTACTATCTCAATTGCTACACTAAACATGATTGTGACGATTGTCTGGGAGCTAGGGCGGATCACATCCGTGTTGCAGCCGATTAGAAAAGAATTGAAGATCAGCAAAGTCTTGGATGACAAATCTATGAGAGCTTTTGGCCCAGAGTATGTCAAGCTTCTGCGCTTTGTTGATCGGAGTTTCTCACTTTTAAATGAGAAAAACGGGTGATTGAATGAACCGCGATGAATTCGACGCTTACTGCAAGTCTCTAACAGCCACCTCAAGCGTGGTGCAGTGGGGCAACTCAAGTGTCTGGAAGGTGGGCGGGAAAATCTTCGCCATCTGCTCGCATTGGGGCCCGGTGGACCGTGATTGCATCAGCTTCAAATGCGCTGACCACAGCTATCAGGTGCTGTGCGAATTGCCGGGCGTGGTGCCGGCGCCCTATCTGGCGCGCGCCAAATGGGTGCAGGTGCAAACGGACGAGACGCTCAGTGACGATGATGTAAAATCCTATATCGCTGACGCCCACGCCATCATCGCCGCCAAGCTGACCAAAAAGCAGCAACGGGACCTCGGCCTATCGACCGCCTGATTGGCAGGTTTGGTAAACAAACTGGCAGGCATGCCTGCCGCCGGGGTGATATAGTCGCCGTAAAGTATGGAGGCGACAGCATGACATTTATCAAAGCAAAAGATTTCACTGCCGACCGCGCCTGGGGTGCCATGGATGTGGCAACTGTGGAGGGCGCAAGTGTACGCCTGCACTGGACCGACCAGCCTTACAAGTGGCATGTCAATGAAGGCGAAGAGGTCTTCGTGGTGCTGGACGGCGTGGTGGATATGCACACCAAAGACGCTGCAGGCGAGGTGACGGTCACCCGGATGGAGGTGGGCGAAATCTATCACGCGGGCGTGGGCGACGCCCACGTTGCGCACCCCTTGGGCGAGGCGCGCATTCTGGTGGTTGAAAAGCCAGACAGTGTCTAGGGGGTGGTGCTTGTCGTGGCTTCGGCGAGCGTTTCTTTAAGCGCCATGATGCGCGGGTTTGCCCAGCCTTTCATATGGGCAAGACGCTGATCAGCTTCCGACAGGCGCATAAGGTACCCCAGCAGATAATCATAGGACACGGCAATGGTGAAGGGGTAAGCCCCGCGCGAGGGCGAACTCACTTCAACACGGAGTGCCGTGCCAGCCTTCACGGCGGCTGTGATGTCTTCAAATGCCAGTTGGATGATATATTCCTCAAAAAAGGAAGCATAATAGGGCGAATTATTGCTGTATCGATCAACCGGGGTGAGCCTGCGGCCCGCACCATTGCGGAGCGCTGCCCAGCGGTAATTTTTCCACCATCCGTTCCGATTTGCCATAGCTTCGGCGGTCATGCCTTTTTCGTACAGCATGTCCTGGTCTACAACGTCAGAGAAACTAACGGTCATATAAATCTGCGGGCTCAGGCCACCTGTAAGGGGGTTGAAGTAGGTGCGGATGAAATAGCCCACATGGCCGCCATTGCTGCTGAGTGCGAAAATCGCTTCCGATGTGCTGATTTTTGCGTCGGCGCCGCGAATGCGCAGGTTGCTGTAGCCCGGGTCGCGGTAGATGCCGGAATTTTTATAAACGGTTTCAATGAGGGCCAGCTGTTTTGTCGCTGCCTTGCGGGCTTTCCTGAGCCGCTTGGCCTCAGCCTTCGCACGCTTTTTCTCGGCCTTGATACGGGCCTTTTCGGCCTTTCTCTCAGCCTTTAAGCGCCTTTTCTCAGCCTTGATGCGAGCCTTTTCTGCCTTTTTCTTGGCCTTAAGCACCTTCTTCAGGTGTTTTCTTTCATCGCGGCTGAGTGTTTTTGTATCGACAGCCTTCAGTTCTGCGACTGTCATGTCTTCATAAGATTTTGAGGGCGCGTCCGCCAGCGCCGAGCCCGACAAAAGGCTAAAGACAAGTATGAGTACAAGCAGTTGTTTCATGGTCATCCCCCATCCTGGATTTGGGAGATGATAACAGGAACAAAACAAGAACACAAGGAAATTGCATCTCTGCAATTTTTGATTTAGTCAATGCCATTGATGCTGCTGCGGCGCTCAAGCTGCATATTGTCTTTCCACACACCATGCAGCTGGCCGATACGTTCCCGTACGCCGAAAACACGGAATCCGCAGGCTTCGTGGATCGCTCTTGAGGCTTCATTTTCAGGGAAAATGCCAGCCTGCAATGTCCAAAAGCCCAGTTCTTCGGAACGTGTGATCAACGCATTCAGCAACAATTTTCCCACGCCTTTGCCCCGCGCGTCTTCTCCCACATAAACGCTGACCTCCGCGACGCCACCATAGACGCAGCGGTCGGATACCGGCCACATGACGGCCCAGCCCAGAACATGGTCGTCTTCGGTGGCAACCAGCGTGCTGTTTTTGATGCTTTTGCCTTCAAAATCGGCCTGCGCCTTCGGCTTGGTCTCGAAGGTGGCGAGACCTGTCTTGATGCCTTCGCGGTAGATGCGGTCCACATCGGGCCAGTCAGTGGGGCTATAGTCGCGGGTTGTGATCATCCTCGGGCGCTCCTTGCAGCTGAAAACCTACAGCTGAAATTGTTCCTTGGGCAAGTCGCAACTTGCCATAAATCGATGATCTGGCCTCATGAATGAAGTCAGGGTGCGCGGCTGTCCGTTCGCTGCAGGGCGCGGCGGATGAAGCCCGGAAGGCGTGGTGTGATAAGGCGGATCTTGCTGTTGGCGACCGGATAGCGCCCGCGCGTGCGCCTGATCCAGCGGCGCATGCCAGGGTGGAAGGCGGCCAATGAGAAGCCAAGAGCAATCAGCACAATGCCAGTGGGAAGCGGCAAGGGCAGAGTCAGGAAACCGAGCACCAGCAGGATAATAGCCAAGGGTAATGCTACCCACTTGAGCAGACGTAGTCTGATGCGCGCTTTGTTTCTTTCAGATGAATTCATTATTGGCACCGGCCCTATACACAGATTGGCACTGTTCATGCCGATGAATTATCTCATATTTATGACCACGGGCCGCGGCGTGGTATTTTTCCGCAAATTGTGGCCTATTGGATGCAGACCAACAAAGATCGAGGGAGAGAATTATGGACAATGCACTTTTGGGGCCTGTGCTTGCGCAGGTGGCGCTTACATTCGTGGCTTGGCTTATCCTGTATTGGCGGCGTCTGCCTGCCATGGCGGCAGCGAAGCCAACCAAGGAACAGATGCAGGACAAGGCGAATTTGGCAAAACTGCCGCCGAAGGCCCGTTATGCTGCGGAAAACTACAATCACCTGTTTGAAATGCCGGTGCTTTTTTATGTGCTGTGCCTAGGCGCGATGATCACCGGTCTTGGCGATGGGCTGACGGCGAAACTGGCTTGGGCTTATGTGGCTCTGCGCCTTGTTCACACCCTCATTCATTCCAGTTACAACAATGTGATGCACCGTTTCACGGCTTTCACGCTTAGCGGCCTTGTGCTTCTTGTCATGTTCGGTCAGATTGCGCTCAAATACTGGAGCATCTGATGGCGGACTTTTTCGATCATATCACTGACAAGCACAAAGCGTTTGTGGAGGCACAGCCGATGTTTTTCACGGCGTCGGCCTGCGCTGAGGGGCGGATCAACCTGAGCCCCAAGGGCATGGATTGTTTTCGTGTGCTCTCGCCAAAGCTTTGTGGCTATCTGGATATGACCGGAAGCGGCAATGAGACAGCCGCCCACATCAAAAACGATGGCCGCATTACGCTGATGTTTAACAGCTTCACGCGTAATGCGCTCATCTACCGCATATACGGCCGGGGCAGGGTGGTAAGGCCGCACCATGACGGGTTCGGCGCCCTGAAGGCAAACTTCCCAGACCAGCCTGGCGCCCGCCAGATCATTCTGGTGGATGTGGAAAGCACACAGACAAGCTGTGGCTATGCCGTGCCTGAAATGGAGCTGGTGGCCGAACGTCAGACTTTGGTTAAATCCGCTGAAAGAAAGGGCGAAGACGGTATCCGCGCCTATCAGCAAGAGAAAAATCTGGTGTCGATCGACGGGTTCGACACCGGGTTGAATGATTGATGCCATGACGCAGGTATTTGAGGACCATAACCGTTTGATCCCGGTCCGGACCGGGCTGTCGGCGTCTGATGCCCAGCTTTTGAAGTCGGTGCTGAATGCCAACGGCGTTGACGTGTTTCTCACCAACGAGAATATGAGCGCGATGAATATCGGCCTGCGCACGGACGTGATGGTGCGGGCAATCGACAAGGTGCGGGTGGACGCTGTCCTCAACAAAGTGGCCACCATGCCGCGTTGCCAGCTGCCGACGCGGATGGATGAAGACGGCGAGGAACTCGCCTGTCGTCACTGCGGTTCGGAGCGGGTGCACCCCTTTGAAGGCGCGGTGCCCACCATCATCCCGGGGATCAAGCTGAAGGCCAGCAGGGGTGAGCGCTGGTATCACTGCCTGCAGTGCGACAGCTATTTCAAGAACAGCTTGTCGCGTACTGCCAGCTTCCCGCTCGCCCTGATGTGGGGCGGGGTGCTGGCCGGAATTACTCTCTTGATCATCTGGCTGATCGAATTCCTGCGCTGGCTTTAAGGCCCAAGAGATTCTCTGCAGTTACCATGGTGCGCAAGCGCTTACCGCAAGCCTTGTATCAATAGCTTAGCTGGTCAAACAGCGGCTCAACACCGCCCCAGGTGCCATGGTATTTGTGCAGGATCTGGTCAGCTGGGGTCATGCCGGTCTCGACACTTTCCCACAGTGAGTTCAGGAAACCCTGTTCGGTATCGCCGCTGGAGGACAGGCGGGCCCGGTTTTTGAGCCCCAGATCAGCGATCTTGAGAACCTCTTCGCCCAAATCGCGGAAGCAGCCGCCTTTGGGATCTTGGGCTTCAAGGCCGCGACGCGGCACATCGGCGCGCATTTTGGCGACATCTTCGGCGCTCCAGCGCTTGATCAGATCATGCGCGGCGGCTTGTGCCTCAGTGTCATACAGAAGGCCAACCCACAGTGCGGGCAGGGCGCACAGGCGGTTCCAGGGGCCACCGTCTGCCCCGCGCATTTCAAGGAATGTCTTTAGGCGCACTTCCGGGAAAAGCGTGGTCATATGGTCTTCCCAGTCGGTCATGGTTGGCAGCTCGCCGGGGAGGGCAGGCAGTTCGCCTTTCATGAAGTCCCGGAAGCTTTGGCCTGAGGCGTCAATATATTTGCCGCCGCGGCGCACGAAATACATCGGCACGTCCAGAACATGATCGACCCAGCGCTCGAACCCCATGCCGTCTTCGAACACGAATGGCAAGGTGCCGCAGCGGTCCGGGTCTGTGTCGGTCCAGATGTGGCTGCGATAGCTTTTGAAGCCGTTTGGCTTGCCTTCGGTGAGGGGCGAGTTGGCGAACAGCGCGGTCGCCAGCGGCTGCAGCGCGAGGCTGATGCGGAATTTTTCCACCATGTCGGCCTCATCGGCGAAATCCAGATTCACCTGTACGGTGCAGGTGCGCAGCATCATGTCCAGACCCAGGTTACCCTTCTTGGGCATATAGGCGCGCATGATGTCATAGCGCGCCTTCGGCATGATCGGCACTTCTTCGCGCTTGAGGGTTGGGTGGAAGCCAAGGCCCAGGAAGCCGATGTTCAGCCGTTCGCCAATTTCGCGGGTACAGCGCAGGTGGCTGGATGTTTCGTCGCAGGTCTGGTGGATATTTTCAAGCGGTGCGCCGGACAGCTCAAACTGCCCGCCGGGCTCCAGTGTCACGGATGCGCCGTTCTTTTTCGCGGCAATCAGTTTGCCGCCTTCTTCCACAGCTTCCCAGCCGTTGTCGACGAACGCCTGCAAAACATCCTTGATGCCGGGGCGACCGTTTTCGCCTTCCCAAGCAAGGGGGGCTTTAGTGTCGCGATGAAAAACGAATTTCTCGTGTTCGGACCCGATGCGCCAGTTCGACCTGTCAGGCTTCGAGCCCTGTTCCAGGTATGACACAAGCTGTGCTTTGGACTCGATGATGGCGCTTGACATAAAAGGGGTGTTCCTCGACCGAACTTTTGTACTTAGAAAAAGTAGGGCCTAGATAAGCAGCAATCAAGAAAAGTAAACCCCGGTCACGCGTTAGTTACAGATTTGGCGGGCTGGGATCGCTGACCGGTTGGTCGAAAAAGTCAGGGAATGACAGGCTTTTCACCGATGAATGCGTTCAAGTGAAAAAATCTAATTCCTGTGAGCAGATGGGCCATATGGTACATTGATGGCGCACGGATTGTCCGACAGGTCCATGCCGTAAACATGGATGGTTGTTGTCACCTTGTCGGTTGGGTTAAACAGGCGGTGAATACCTTCAGGGTTTGGATTAACCGTTGCGATGGCACCCTTGCCGGCGGTGATTTTCCCTGTCGACCGCACGCCGTTCTCGCCCTTGTCGCACTGCGCGTAAGTCTCACACCCGATTTCGCCGGATACCACGCCTACACAGCCCCAAGCGTTGTGACCATGAACAGGGGTTTCTGCGCCAGGATGCCACTCCACCTGCAGTACCGAAAAAAAGCCGGACGGATGGGAATAGAGGACCTTGCGGCGGTAGCCGCGGGCATTTACCGGGGTGTCTGAAAAGTCGTCCAGCTTGATGTGTGGCAGCACGCGTTCCATCAGGCGGGTAATTTCATCTTTATGGCAGTTAGCTGCGGCGCAGGTGACAGCCGTGCAGGCTTCCTTGACCAGGCTGGCAATGTCAACCGGTGACTGAAGGGATGGAATTCCATCTTTTGGCATTGTTATAACCTCTGTAACCTGCATGGCGCTGTTGATGAGGTACAATATACCAATATATTGTCAGAAATTGTTTGCTATTTTCTGATTTGTTATGGGGTGCTGTGAAAAATTTTTCTTCCACCACGTGATTTTGGGTCACCAATCACCTAGAGCAGATTGCCACAGGCTGATAGCTGACATAGCCGCTGTGTCGGCGCGCAATACGCGCGGACCCAGGGCAACCACTACCGTGT
The DNA here is from genome assembly GCF_042651265.1 of Kordiimonas lipolytica. Taxonomy (GTDB): domain Bacteria; phylum Pseudomonadota; class Alphaproteobacteria; order Sphingomonadales; family Kordiimonadaceae; genus Kordiimonas; species Kordiimonas lipolytica. The sequence goes on from NZ_JBHSCR010000003.1 coordinate 430,463, forward strand.
TGGGGTGTGCGCGAATGAGCGCCCGCTCGTGGTCGTCAAACCCGCCTTCGGGCCCAATCAGAATGCCCCAGGGTGCCGGGTCTGATTTATCATGGGCTGCCTGAAGCGCCACATGGGCGGGCGTACCGGAAAGGTCTTCGTCGCAGAACATGATCTTGCGGTCCATCGGCCAGTCGGCGATCAGTTTGTCGAGCTTGATGGGTTCGCCCACCGTGGGCACATTCAGCCTTTCACACTGTTCGGCCGCCTCAACGGCATTGGCGTGTAACCGGTCTGTTTTCACCCGGTCAACAATGGTGCGCCGCGTCAGCATGGGGATCATATGGCTTACACCCAGTTCGGTGGCCTTTTGCGCCATGAAGTCCAACCGGGCTTTTTTGATGGGGGCGAAGGCAAGCCATAGGTCCGGCTCCTTGCGCTGGTCCTTGAGCTTGGCGCCCAGGCTGAGCGTCACGGCCTTTTTCTGGACGCTCGCGATTTCAGACGCCCATTCACCGTCGCTGCCATTGAACAGAGCTACCGCGTCACCAACCCGTGCCCGCATCACATTCGCCAGATAGTGGGATTGGTCAGGCCCCAGCGTCAGCATGCCGTCGCCCGGGAGGGCGGCTTCCACATACAGGCGGTGCTGGATTTTCTTGCTCATGGGCGGATATCCCGGCGTTGTTGATGGCTTCCTGTTGGTGATGCCTTGATGCGCGCCTCGCCGCAAGGAAATTTTCTTGCCGCCCATCTGCGCGGGCCTATTTCACGTAGAAAGGGGAATACAAAGGAAGGGGAAGCATCATGATCAGGAAACTGGGCGCATACGCGCTTGCAGGCCTTATGGCAACCACAGCGGCATGGGCCGAACAGGTTGATATCACGAGCGACAGCTTCAAATGCCTGAACGACATGCAGAAGGTACGGCACTTTTTTGTCGATAACCTTTTGGGGGACCTTGAAGCCACGCTTGAAGTGGCCAACAGCAAAAAAGGTGGTGTTTACCCACCCGGCTCAGTCGTGCAATTGGTACCAACAGAAGTGATGGTCAAGCGCGAGAAGGGCTGGAGCCCACGCACCAAAGACTGGGAGTTTTTCGAGCTGGACGTGTCGGCCGACGGCAGCCTGATCAAAGTGCGCGGCACGGATCAGGCCGTGAATAAATTTGGTGGCAATTGCCTGGAATGCCATGAACGTGCGCGCCCGCAGTGGGACATGATCTGTGAACAGGGACATGGTTGCCTGCCGATCCCGATCACCAGGAAGCAGATCGCCCAGATACAGGCGGCAGACCCACGCTGTACGCCTGCCGAAGGGGATTAAGCCAGCTGCTTGACCATATAGCGCACCAGCTTGCCGCTCTTGAGCACGCCGGTGCCTACTTCCGAGAAGCCCATGCGGGCATGGAACGCGTCTGAGCCCGGGTTGGGCGGGTCGATATTAACCTCGCAGGTCACACAGGGTTTGCCCAAAGCCCGCGCTTTGGCGAACAGGTCGTTATATAGGGCGCGGGCAAGGCCCTGGCCGCGAGCGCTTTCTGCGGTGATCACCCGGTCAATATAGGCAAAGCTTTGGTACCTATCGCGGAACCAAAGGAAATTGGGGCTTTTGTAGTCTGCCGTTTCGTCAAAGGCGATCAGAAAGGCCTGTGCAGGTGCAACGCCGCACGCGTAAAAGGCGCCAGCAACCATGGCCTGATACTCTGCAGGCTCAAGGTGCGAGGTTTCGCGCACATGGGCTTCGTTCAGCGCCAGTATGTCCTGTTCCTTCAGCCTGCTAAGGGGTTGAATATCAACCATAAAAACTCCTTTGATCACGTATGCAGAATAGCGCAGATATGAACTTTGGTGCCACCATTAATTCAAATTTTATGCGTTCAGTGACAGCGTATGCGGGTTGTCGTACACTCTGGCCGAGCAATGAGGCTCCCAAAAGGGGAGCGGCAATTGGTTGGAAGAACCATGATACAGAATGTAGCGGGCGCATATGCGCAACAGCCGCGGTTTGCGGCATCAAATGGACAGGACGCAGATCGTGACGCGCTCCGCTTTAATGGGGCGCGCGAGCGAGGCTTTGCCTTTGGCAGGCGCAAGCACGACCATGTTGTCGATGAAATCAAAAAGCAGACAGAGACCACAGCAGCCGTGACCTATGGTCCGGGCGCTGGTGGTGCAGGCGTGCTGACCGCGTCCAATGGCGATGATGTTGCGAGCACGACTGCCCCAGTCCTGTCAGCCACAGAGGCAGCCACGACAGCAACAACAGGGGCAGACACCAACGCTGTGGCGGTCACGAAGGATGGCAGCTTCAATATCAATGTCACCATTACAGGCGAAGGCGGTACCGGCGGCAAGGGCGTGATCCATTTCGAGGAAGGCGGCAGCTATGCCTTCAGCCTTTCGGATCATCCTGGCGCCAAATATCGTCTGGTGGGCCTTGACGGCGGGAACGGATCATCGAACCCGAACAATATCAAGGGCACGATTTTCCTGAACGGTGCAGAAATCAAGCTGGGTGACCTGAAAGACAAGGTCAGTGAATTCCTGAGGAAGCGTGACGAGATCGCGGCCAAGCCGGATGAGGTTCCCGGGAAACAGAAGAAGCGCGCAGGCGATATCACGCTGGATGACCTGAAGGCCTTTAATCTTTTGCCCACGCCTGATGTGGGCGTATTGAACATCCATGACGACCGGTTCGACAAATCGAAATTTACGGACAAACAGGTGCTTAGCCTAAAGGTTGCTGCGAAGCTTGCGACCAACGAGCCCCTTAACCCGATCCCCGAGGATGAGGAAAAGGAAAGGGGCCAGGGACTTAAGCTCGGGCACGCTAAGGATGGCCACGCCTCCTACGGGCGCGGGTTGAAACTTGGGCACCAGAAGGATCTCGGCATCCTCGCCTTTTACGCCTGAAGTGCGGTGTCATTCGCCGACTTGATCGGCGAATCCATTAAATCAGTGGACTCGCCGGTCGAGCCGGCGAGTGACGATTTTTCCACCCCTAAAAGGCCACCACTGCATCAATGACTGCGCGGGCGTCCACGCCTTTGGGCAGGCTGCCGTAGGCGCCATGCCGGCCAAACGGGTCAAGTCGGGTGCCGATATAGGCGTCCGCCACATTTTCAGGCGCTCGTTCCATCAGGAGCTTCGCGGCGGCAAGCGTGGCCAATCTTTCTGTCAGCCAGCGCCCAAGCGCTTCATTCAGGCCGCCCGCGATATTGTCCGTGAGCTCCGCCAGCGCGTCGTCATAATGGCTTGAGCGGCCTTTGACTTCGCTCAGCCATCCAATAACCGCTTCAAGGCTTTCGCGTTCGCGGCTTGCCACGCGCAAGAGGTCCAGGCACATGACGGAGCCGGAACCCTCCCAGATGCTGTTGACTGGAAGTTCACGGTAGATGCGGGCCAGAACGCCGTCTTCCACATAGCCGTTGCCGCCCAGGCATTCCATGGCCTCGTACCCCAGTGTGGGGCCGCGCTTGGTGACCCAATATTTGGTCACCGGCGTCATCAGGCGGGCGTAGGCAGTGTTCATGGGGTCATCCATGCGTTCATAGGCGCCCGCAAGGCGAATGCTCAGGTGTGTGGCAGCGGCCACCTCCAGGCTCATGTCCGCCAGAAGCGCTGTCATCATCGGTTGGTCGATCAGCTTCTTTTGGAACACAGTGCGGTACTGCGCATGGTGCACTGCGCGCGAAAGCGCCTGCCGCATCAGTCCCGCTGACCCCAGCGCGCAATCCAGCCGCGTATAGTTGGCCATGGTCATGATGTTGGCGATGCCGCGGCCTTCATCGCCGATCAGCATGCCTTCGGCGCCAACAAATTCCACTTCACTTGAGGCGTTCGATTTATTGCCCAGCTTGTTCTTCAGCCGCTGGAAGCGAAGCCCGTTGATGGTGCCGTCGCCCGTGAATCGCGGCACGAAGAAAACGGATAGCGCATTCCCGGTTTGCGCCAATACCAGGAAGGCGTCGCACATGGGGGCGGACATGAACCATTTATGCCCGGTGATGCGGTAAAGCTGGCCCGGCCCGCCTGCGTCGATTGGCTCCGCGACTGTGGTGTTGGCGCGCACGTCCGTGCCGCCCTGTTTTTCGGTCATGCCCATGCCAATGGTGATGCCGGATTTATCGGCAATCGGGCGGAAAGTGGGGTCATAAGTGTGGGACAAGAGCTTCGGCAACAGCGCCCGGAACAGATCCGGCTGGTTCTGAAGCGCTGGGATTGCCGCGTGGGTCATGGTGATAGGGCAGATGTGCCCGGCCTCAACCTGGCTCATCATATAATGCTTGGCCGCGCGGGCCGCGCCCACGCCAAGGCCCTTTTCGCGCCCGTCTGTGGCCAGCCCGTCAAACGCGCCGCAGTGGATGCCCGCGCGCTTCGAAAGGTCCATGAAATGATGGTAGGCGGGGTGAAACTCAACCGTGTCCTGACGGTGCCCTTGCGTGTCGAACGTGTTCAGTTCTGGCAGGCGGGTGTTGGCCAAGTGCGCCTGATGGAAGGCCTCGGCCGTCCCCAGCTGTGCGCCGAAAGCGGAAAGCGATGCACCTGCCCAGCCTGCGTCCTCCGCCGCGAGCGCAGCCTTTAAGGGCGCATCCGTTTCATAGAGGTTCACATGGTCATACACCGGCGGCTGGTTGAACACCTCGTGCGTGTCGAACTGATTTTCCATCACATATCCCCCTTCACAAATACCCTACACCCAATTTAGGGCAGAGGGGAGGGATGGGAAGGGTGGATTTTGATAGTAAAGTTATCTACCAATGGTTTTGTGCTCTATGCGGTTATGAAAGGGGTGTTCATGCAATCGATCGAAGATTTTGTCGGCCTTCCAGACGATCCAGAAGAAGCTTTTCTTATTTACTGCGAAGAACAGCGTAGAATTTCTGAAGAAGAAAGGGGGAGGAGAAGCGATTGGGGGCCAGAACGATCATTGATAGATGCTGTTTGGGTTTTTCAGCAAGTTTATGACGTACAATTTGTCCGCCTAGATGGTGATTCAGACTCAATAGGGACAGCGGCGATAGGCGTAACATACGAACGATTAATCCGTGAACTGGATCGAACGACATTAAAATTTAAGCTGGAAAGAGCGCGACGCATCAAAGTAGGAGCTGAGAATATCTTGCTGTTAGATGAGGCGTCTAGAGCAAAAATTCGAAGTTTGGTCGATGCCATCAAGGGCAGTCTGAATGACCTGGATATTTCTCCGGAAAAAAGAGATGCAATGTTTGGCAAACTAAACGCTTTTGTTGCGGAGTTGGACCGCAGCCTGACCAGAACAGAAGCGTTTAATAACTTTGTTGTAGATCTGTTTAGGGCAGTTGGAAATGCGTCAAAAGAAATCGAACCAATTTGGGAGAGAATCGACCGTGTTTTAGATTGGCTAGACAAAGCAAAGAAATGGAGTGATAGCTTGCCGCCATGGAATGACCGCCAGCAAATAGAGCCCCCCAAAAAGGCACTGCCTAAGCCTCAAGATAAAGATGGGGATGAAGAGGTCCCGTTCTGATTTGAATTGGTATGAGAATATTTCTGCCCAGAGACATATGACCCTGTTTAATATTTTCTACTAATTGTAAAAAATAATTGACATATGCGCCGCACGCCCCTATCTGATGACGTAAATAATATTTTACATAAAGAAAAGGAAACCAGACATGGGTTTTTATGAAAAAAGCACGGCGGCGATGCTTGGGGGCACGGTCCTCGTTTACGGTTGGTATTTCAATCAGATGCTGGCCATCGCCGAAACTGCGCCAGTGGAAGAAGGCGCGGTGGCCATTGCATCCATCGCACCGGTTCTGGCGATCACCATTGCCGCGCTTGTGGCGATTGCCATCATTGCGCATATCGTGATCGCCATTGTGGATGTCACGCGGCATGGCGACGTGGAAGACACTGAAGACGAGCGCGACAAGTTGGTGGACCTGAAGGCCGAATATCGCGGCAGCTTCGTGCTGAGCGTAGGCGCGCTTGGCGTGCTTGTGATGATGCTGACAGGCTTCAGCATGTTCTGGACGGCCAACGCGCTGCTGGGCGCGATGGTGCTATCAAGCATCGTGAAGGGTGTGTTCCAGCTTTATTATTATCGCCGCGGGGTGTGACGATGGCGAAGAAAACCCGCATCACCAACGATATCCGCACGCTTCGCTTCATGGCGGATGAGATGACGCAGGCAGAGCTGGCCCGCCGCATCGGTGTCACGCGCCAGACAGTGATCGCGATTGAGCAGGGGCGCTATTCCCCTTCGCTCGAAGCCGCGTTCCAGATCGCCCATGTGTTCGGCGTGCCGCTGGAAAAGGTGTTCCAGTATCCAGGGCCGGATGATGGCTAGGGTGGTAGCTGAACGCCACTGATGGATTGCAACAGCCGGCAAAGCCTTTTACCGTCTGTTTCACGAGTGAGGCACAGGAGGGGGATCATGACGAAAGACGTTTCGGTTAGTTGCACATGCGGCAAGGTGAAGGGCGTGATCCATGGTCTGTCCGCCGCCAGTAGCAACCATGTCCAGTGCCCGTGCAAGGGCTGCCAGTCCTACGCCCATTATCTGGGCCGCGCCGCCGACATGCTGGACGAAGCTGGATACTCGAACATTTTCCAGATTGACCCGGTGACCTTCGAGATCAAGGAAGGGCTGGAGCATCTGGCCTGCGTGCGCATGACGCCCAAAGGGCCGCTCAGGTGGTATACAGATTGCTGCAAGACCCCGCTTGGCAACACATTGCCGAAGGGCGGCGTGCCCTTCCTTGGCGTGCTGCCCATCTGCACAGGGTACAAGGGCACTGACCAGGCGGTGGTGGAAATGGTTGGCCCCGTGCGCGCGGTGGCGAATGAGAAACGCCCGCAGACGCTCGCTGAGAAGCTGAAGGTTTGGGGCATGCTCGCGCATCTCATGCGCCTTCTATTGTGGTGGCGCATTCGCGGCGGAAAAAGCTGGAAGCCTTTCTTTGACAAGGATACTCTGCGCCCAATCAGGAAACCCATCACGATTTCAAAGGCTGAGAGCAAGGCGCTTGCCGAAAAGGTGGTCTAGCGGCCCGGGCGATTTGCCAGGCCGCTTGAGCGCTAGTCGCACTGCACGTTCGGCCCGCAGGTCGCGAGCGCATTGCCGCCATAATTGGTGTTGATCAGCCCCAGATAGTCATTGGCAAACTGGGTTTCAACATTGTTCAGGAAACTCAAGACCCACGATGCGCCCGTTGGGTCCTGTGCCAGCTTGCCTGTGCAATAGTCTTTGAAGCTTTGCGTCGTGTTGGGGTAGGGCGTGTTGGTTGCATCTGTCCATGCGGTTGTGAGCGTATTTTCTGCTGCGTTGTGACCGGCGGTCATGCTGATGCCTGTGCGGTAGACCGCAGGCTGGATGGTTGTGATGGTATTGAAGGGTTCCGATGCGGCATTGACCGCAAGTGCCGGACATGTGCCCGGGGATGGAGCGTTGACAGCACCAATCAGCGTTGAGTTGGCAGCCTGACCGGGGTATTTGCGCGCCACGGCAGCCATGCTGCTGACGCCGCCGTTTGGTACCGTGCCGGATTGGCACACATAGAAGGTCACGTTTTGCGGTGTGCTTGCATGGTTGGCTAGAAACACGGTCGCAAAGTCCGCGCCTGAGAAATCACCGACCAGATCCGTCCAGCCATGAAGGGCGATGAAAACATCATCTGAATCGTTGAAGGGGTTGGCGTGCCCGAGCGCTGTAATAGTGCCATTGCTGGCATCATTGCCCGAGAGGAAAAATGGTTGCACATTCTGGTTGTTGGCGTTGACCCAGGCGAAGTCGAACGAATCTGCCTGATTGTCGCAGATGCTGTCCCCGAGCAGCAAGGCGGGGTCTGCTGCTGAAACCTGGGCTGTCATCAGTGCGGCCGCGAGGGTCGCGGTAGCCCCTTTAAATGCATTCCTGTTTTTGCACGCCATTGTGTTTCCTCCGTTTATGAGATTTTCGGTCCAAAGACCTGTCCTTTATTGTTGAGAGACTCTTCGGCCTGTCATTCTGTGAAGGCGCATGCGCATCTGCTTGACATCATCGCCGCCGCCGCGTACGCCGCTATGCATGTTTTGGCGCAACAAAAAAGACGTGGTGAAAACGGCCGATGCGGTGGAAGGTAGCTTTGTCTACCGGCACGCGCCTGCGGCCCTCAGGCCATACCTGAAGCTCGCGCGGATGGACCGACCTGTTGGCACCTGGCTCCTTCTGTGGCCCTGCCTGTGGTCAACGGCATTGGCGGCGGACGGCGCGCTTACGTTTCATCACGGCTACCTGATGCTGTTGTTTGCGATTGGCGCACTGGTGATGCGTGGTGCCGGTTGCACCTATAATGATATTATCGACCGCAATTTCGACGGCGCTGTGGAACGCACCAAAAGCCGGCCCATCCCGGCGGGTGAGGTGAGCCTGAAGGGCGCCTGGGCCTTCCTTGTGCTGCAGTGCTTGATCGGGTTTCTGGTCCTGATCCAGCTCAACCCTTTTGCCATCATGGTGGGGCTTGGCTCGCTAGCGATGGTGGCGATCTACCCCTTCATGAAGCGTATCACCTACTGGCCGCAGGCGTGGCTGGGGCTGACGTTCAACTGGGGTGCGCTTGTCGGCTGGGCCGCTGTGCGCGGCAGCCTGGATTGGCCGGCGATCATTTTGTACGCAGGCGGGCTCTTCTGGACGCTGGGGTATGACACCATCTATGCCCACCAGGACAAGGAAGACGACGCGCTGATCGGCGTCAAGTCCACGGCGCTTGCCTTGGGGGCGAAAACCCGGCCTGCAATCAGCTTATTCTACGGTTTATTTATTTTTGCCCTTTTAGGCGCAGGAATCCTTGCAAATCTGGGCATAATCTATTATCCCGTGCTCGCGCTTGCGGGGCTCCACCTCGCCGCACAGATAAGGCGCGTCAATATCGATGATGCTGCTGTCTGTTTGGAAGTTTTCCGCTCGAACATCGCGTTTGGCTGGATCGTGTTTGCGGCCCTCCTTCTGGGGCAAGCGGTCCAGTAGCCTCCCCGGCGTCCACTCTGGTGTTTGTGCGATTTTTGAGTAGCCCCATTCTATTTCGGGGCAAATTGAAGGACGCATATCCATGGATATCAAGAAGATCTCCGTTGGCGAAAACGCCCCTTGGGACGTGAACGTTATCATCGAAGTGCCAGCCGGCACCGAACCCGTTAAATACGAGCTGGACAAAGAATCAGGCGCCCTGTTTGTGGACCGCATCATGCACACCAGCATGCGCTATCCATGCAATTATGGCTTCATCCCGCACACGCTGGCGGATGACGGTGACCCTGTAGACGTGCTTCTGGCAAACCGCACACCGATCATGCCGGGCGCTGTAGTGCGCTGCCGCCCACTTGGCGTGCTGATCATGGAAGATGAAGCTGGCATGGACGAAAAGCTTCTGATGGTGCCAGTGGACAAGCTGCACCCCTTCTACAAAGACGTACAAAGCTATGACGAGCTGCCGAAGATTTTCCTCGACCAGATCGCTCACTTCTTCCAGCACTATAAAGACCTGGAAAGCGGCAAATGGGTGAAGATCGTTGGTTGGGAAGGCGCTGAAAAAGCTGCCAGCCTGATCGAAGAAGGCATCGCGGCGGAAGCAGCTGCGAACAAGTAGGCGCCACAGCTTAACCAGATAATGAAAGCCCGGCTCAGAGATACTCTGGTCGGGCTTTTTTGTGTCTGTGATGTACATCACAGTTTGTTAACTAGGACCATGCTTAGATTGCGCTCTCCTGCATTGGCAGGTGACTTTGGGAAGAGGAAACAGAACAAAAGATGACACTTTATCAAGCAGTAGGCGGCGAAGCGGCCGTGAATGCGGCGGTGGACCTGTTTTACGACAAGGTAATGGCGGACCCATTGTTGGTACCCTTCTTTGAAGGCGTGGAAATGGGTGCGCAGAACCGCAAGCAGAAAGCCTTTTTCACAACCATTTTCAAGGGCGAGACCAAGGGCGCCGATGCCTATATGCGTAAGGCCCACGCAGGCCTGGTGGCGGAGAAAGGGCTGAGTGACGCGCATTTCGATGCGGTTGCAGGACACCTGAACGCCACACTCGTTGACCTGCAGGTGCCGGAAGACCTGATTGGCCAGATCATGGGCGCCGCCGCCGGGCTCAGGGACGCGGTTCTGAATCGCTAACCCCGCGGTACGACAGCAAGAAAAAGAAAGGCCCGGGATTCCCGGGCCACAAGGTAGGGAGAGGTGCTGGGACACCTCAGGGGTAAAGCTGTGCCCGCTGTTACGCTGCCGGGTTATAGTGGAAGAAATTCAGCTTGTTGCCATCAAGGTCGCGGAAATAGCCAGCATAGAAGGCTCCGTCTCCGCGTGGACCTGGTGCGCCTTCGTCTGTAGCTCCCAGTTCCATTGCTTTGGCATGCAGGCGGTCTACTGTTTCGGGGCTGTCTGCCGTCAGTGCGATCATCACGCCATTGCCAACAGTGGCGGCTTCCTGATTGAACGGCAAGGTGATGGAAAAGCCAGCGCCGTCACCGGTGGACCAGACCTTGAACATGTCATAGTCCATGGTGCGCTTGGCACCCATTTCCGCAAACAGCGCATCATAAAAGGCGGCAGCCTTTTCCATGTCGTTGGTGCCAACGGTAGTGTATCCGATCATCTTTTGTCTCCTCTGCTGATCGTGTCGTGGTGTTATGGTTTGGTGAAGGCGTTGCGCGCACGTATCACCTCAAGGCGGCTTTTGCAGGCCTCGGCGTGGTCGTTCACCAGCCCCATAGCCTGCATGAAGGCATAGACCGTTGTGGGGCCAACAAACTTCCAGCCGCGTTTTTTGAGTTCTTTCGAAAGGGCAACTGACTGGTTAGTGGTTGACGGCAGCTTGTGCTTTACTGCTTGTGCGTCATCGGCTTCATAGCGCCAGAAAAAGGCTGCAAGCGAACCTTCGGTCGCGACCATTTCCTGCGCGCGGGCGGCATTGTTGATCACCGCTTCGATTTTGCCCCGGTGGCGCACGATACCTGCGTCCGTGAGCAGGCGCTCCACATCCGCTTCGCCGAAGTTTGCGACCTTGTTAAAGTCGAACCCCTCAAAGGCGACGCGGAAGTTATCCCGCTTGTTCAGGATCGTCAGCCAGCTAAGGCCGGACTGGAACCCTTCCAGGCAGATTTTTTCAAACAGGCGGATGTCGTTATCCACCGGGAAGCCCCACTCATGGTCGTGATAGTGGATATAGCCTTCCGTGGCGGCGCACCAGTGGCAGCGTGGTTGCCCGTCCGGGCCTTCAAATATCTTGCGCATGAGTTTTCCTTCAGTCACAGGATGGCATAAGGAAAGCCAGCCGCTCTTCCGTCCGTGCGGGGGTGACTTCGTGGATTTCCGGCGCAGCAATGCCTTCCACAACGAACGGGTCTTCATTCAGGAAGGCTTCAAGGTCGGTGCGGCCAACGCCGTGTGCCAGGATTGCGCCGCCCAAGCCCGGTTCAAGCGTCCCGACGGCCAGGAAGGTTCCTGCGTCAAACCCCTTTCCGATCCACGCCTTATGATCGGCCATGAAGTCCGGGATGCGGCTTTTGTCGCCCTTAAGTTTCAGGAAAACGATAAACATGGTTTGTCCCCTCTTTCTGTCCGTTTGGCGGCCCCGAGTGGCCGGAACAGCGCCAGCTATTCAGCAGCCTCGCGTTCGAGCATGTACATGCCGTCAGGGTACCAGCGTTCCATCCCGCGTTCAAAATAGGCAATGAGGTTGTCATGCTGTGCCGTGATCGGGATTAGCCATGTCTTGATAGGACTGGCGTAAAAATTGGCAACGAAGCTGAAGACTGTAGCGTCCAGATACGTGGGCTGGTTCGCGAGGAACCAGTCCTGCTCTCCAAGAAGGTTGGCCAGGCAATCGATATCCGTTTTGATAAACTGCCGCTGCTCGTCGGCTGAATGCCGCCCGTATCCCGCATAAGTGTAGCCTTCACGAATCTCACGGCGCATGGTCTCGCCGAACCCGTGTGGGTCGCCCTCCATGAAGATTTCTTTTGCCTGAGCCCAGCCTTCATCTTCTACCCAGCGGGACCAGGCCAAGCCATAGATGGTTCGTTCCTCCAGCATGCGGCATACAGCGTGGCCTACAGCTTTGGCCTCAAGCGAAAGGCCCTGGTCAAGCGTGGCACGATACTTCTCGATCAGGTGAAGGCGGATGAATTCACTGTCTTCGATAATCTGGTCGCCATCCTTCAGTACGGGCAGCTTGCCTTTTGAAAAGCCTTTGGGGTCTTCGGGCATCACTGTTGTGAACTCAAGGCCAGCTTCCTTAAGCAAGATATCAACCTTGCCGCAATAGGGGCTTGCGTTGAAATAGCCCGGTGCTGTGGGGAATGCGTATAGGGTCAGGGATGTCATCTTTTTGCTCCTCGCTCTTGTGACTTGGGTCGTGGAGAAGCGTATACACCTGGCTAGTGACAATTATTGTCAGGAGAAGTTCAGAAATTTTAGATGTCAATTTCGCGGGTTTCTTTGACTTTTTAGAATGTAATGCTGGGCATTAGATTTTTCTGTGGATTTTCATTTTATTAGCCGTTTTTATGGTTGCGGTGTCGCGCCAGAAAACGTGACCCGCCGGATTGGGGCGAGGGGGCCGTGGTTCGGATAAAAAAGCGGGGAAACCGCAAAGATAGCGAGAGAGAAAAATGTTTAATCCAACCGTACTTTTTGGTTCTGAGGAACCGAAGGGCTGGAAGCCTTGGGCGCTTCTTGTCCCTGTTGTTGCCATTCTGTTTACCATCATTCCACTTGTAACCGGCGTTAAGCTGATGCGTGCCCTTAGCTTGCTTCCCGAAAGCGGTGCACCGATCCTGCCGACAGACCTGACAGCATCCCTGATTGTGCCGTTCGCCATCATGTTTGCTCTTTTGCTGTTGTGGCTTCGGTTTGTGGAAAAGCGGTCATTGGCTTCCATAGGCCTTGGTGGCGAAGCCAAGGTCAGCAGGTTTTCCGTTGGTTTTCTTGTTGGCAGCGCGATGATCGCTGTAACCGTTATTGGGATTTTGGCACTGGGCGGCTATGAAATCGGGGCTATCGCGCCCGCTTTTACCTCTCCTGCAGCCTTGGGTGCCATGCTCATGCTTGCTGTGGGCTACAGCGTGCAGGCCGGCGTCGAGGAAGTGGTGATGCGGGGATGGCTGTTGTCTGCCATGTCGCGCAAGGTGGGTGTGATTGCAGCTTCCTCTACCAGCGCGCTTCTGTTCACCCTGCTACACTTTGACCCGGACAATCCAAACATGCTGGTTGACGCTGCGACGTCCGTATTGTTCAGCCTGTTCGCATGCTACTGGGCAATCAAGGCGGGCAGTATTTGGGGCATCATCGGCTGGCATGCAGGATGGAACTGGTTTCAGGGCGTTGGCTTTACCATTCCGGTAACAGGGCAGCAGTCCACCGTTCCGGCGCTGGTCGCTGAAATGAAGGCGTCGGGGCCGCTGTGGCTTACAGGCGGAGAAGTCGGCCCTGAAGCCAGCATCGTTTGCGTGGTGGTTCTGATTGGAGCAAGTGTCTTGCTGGTGCGCAAGTTCAAAGCAAACTAGCGCCCTGAAGGATCAGTTTTGGCAAGCCCGGTTGGACAAGTCCTGCCGGGCTTTTTCTTTACCAGTCGAAATTGCCGATTTCGGTGCGCCGCAACACGCGGCGGTATGGGGCTGGTGCCCGGCGGGTCATGGCATCCATGGCGCGGTCAAACGTCGCAAACCGACCGCGCGCCCGGCGAACCGTCCGTGTCACCCATGGGGTTGTCGGAATCAGGAACAGGAGCCCGATCGCGAAAAAGATCAGCCCGAAAGGAATGGGCGTCAATACGCCCAGAATGCCAAAAAAGCAGAAGGCGCCGCCAATGATTTGGCACAAAATGCGTCCCACAAGGTGTCTCCGTTTCGCTGTCTGTCGGGCGGCATTTGCCGCACCATAAGTTTTGTCTATTTATAGGATCAATATAATGTGGCTTAACAATGGCTTCAAGGTAACCGATACAAGGAAATATATTCCTTGATGCAAGGAAATCTGCGGTTTGACGCTGCAAGAATTTGTTGCAAGTGAAACTAATTGGCGGTATCTGAGGCGGGCGGCCACTTTGGGCTGCGTCACTGGCTATGCCGGTGCTCTGTTATCCCTAACTTTTCAGGCGGGAGTCAGCGATGAAAAAAGTTTTTGATAGTGCCGAAGCTGCGCTTGATGGCTTGCTGTTTGACGGCATGACCATGATGGCTGGCGGTTTCGGGCTGTGCGGTATTCCTGAAAATCTGATCGCTGCCACACACAAGGCAGGCGTGAAAGATCTGACGGTTATTTCCAACAACTGCGGTGTGGACGGCTTTGGCCTTGGCATCTTGCTCGATGCCAAGCAGATCAAGAAGATGATCAGCTCCTATGTTGGCGAGAACAAGGAGTTCGAACGCCAGTATCTGGACGGCGAGTTGGAATTGGAGTTCAACCCGCAAGGCACGCTGGCGGAACGCATCCGCGCGGGCGGCGCAGGCATTCCGGGTTTCTATACCAAGACAGGCGTTGGCACGCTGATCGCCGAAGGCAAGGAACACAAGGATTTTGACGGCCAGACATACATCATGGAAACCGGCCTTGTGGCTGATGTGTCCATCGTGAAAGCCTGGAAGGCGGACACCGAAGGCAACCTGGTGTTCCGGAAGACAGCCCGCAACTTCAACCCGATGATGGCAACTGCCGGCAAGGTGACGGTTGTTGAGGTTGAGGAACTGGTGGAGCCGGGCGAGATTGACCCGGATCACATCCACACGCCGGGTATTTTTGTTCAGCGGATCGTCAAGGGCACGTTTGAAAAGCGGATTGAACAACGTACCGTTCGTGAAAGGGAGGCTGGCTAATGGCTTGGGACAGGAACCAGATGGCGGCGCGTGCCGCGCGTGAGCTTCAGGACGGCTTCTATGTGAACCTGGGGATCGGTATACCGACGCTGGTGGCCAACTATATCCCCGACGGCATGCATGTAACGCTGCAGAGCGAGAACGGCATGCTGGGGATGGGCCCATTCCCTTATGAGGACGAGGTGGACGCTGACCTGATTAACGCCGGCAAGCAGACGATCACCGAACTGCCGACCAGCAGCTATTTCTCCTCGGCTGACAGCTTCGGCATGATCCGGGGCGGGCATATCAACCTCTCCATTCTTGGCGCCATGGAAGTGGCGGAGAATGGCGATCTGGCCAACTGGATGATCCCGGGCAAGATGGTCAAGGGCATGGGCGGTGCGATGGACCTTGTGGCTGGCGTTCAGCGGGTGGTGGTGATCATGGATCACACCAACAAGGCGGGCGAACCGAAGCTTCTGAAATCCTGCACGCTGCCGCTGACCGGCACACAGGTGGTGGACCGCATCGTCACCGGCCTTGGCGTGTTCGACGTGACGGAAGGCGGCCTGAAGGTTGTCGAGCTTGCGCCCGACGTCACCATGGACGAGGTTCGCGCCAAAACAGAAGCCACCATCGTGGGCTAAGGAAAAAGGGGCGGAAGCCCCTTTTTTTCTCACTGCCGCAAGTCGGCTAGCAGGAAATACAAGAGCCCTCGGCCTTTTTGGACTCATACATTTTTTTGTCGGCTGCGCTTATCAGGTCCTGCGTTGTCGGCGTGTCTTCTATCCCTTTCTGTGCCACACCAATGCTGAGGGTATGGTTCGGGAATTTTTCATTGAAGGCCGCGATGATGCGGCCGCAAATGATCCGGGCATCATCCTGGGAACAGTCCGGCAGGATCAGGCAGAATTCGTCGCCGCCATACCGGCAGCCAATATCCACTTCCCTAATACTGGACAGGATAGCCTTGCCCACGGCAATCAGGACCTGGTCGCCATACACGTGGCCTTTTTCATCATTAATGGATTTGAATTTGTCGACGTCGAAATAAGCGCAGCATAGCGTGCCCCTTTTACGGCGTGCGTGGGCAAGCTCCCGCTCGAACAGGTCAGCCATCGAGCGCCTGTTGTAGAGGCCTGTAAGCGGATCGGTGCGGGCGATACGTTCCAGCTCTTTTGTTCGCTGCTCCACTTTTCGTTCCAGGTCCAGCGCATATTTTTCGGTACGACTACGGGCGGCGTCAATCTCACTAACAAGGCTGAGGATATAGGCGTCAAAGACCAGTGTGGTGTCGAAATAAATCAGCTTATCCAGTGTATCTATGAGGCTGAAGGCCTTCTCAGCATCTTCAACCAGCGAGGAAATGACCCGCGAGAGGATTTCTTTCAATGACCGTATGGCGGCAAGGTATAGCTTGGGATCAACGCCGATGCGTTTGTGAACCATGCCGATGCGCAGGCGGCTGTTGGCATATTCCGCGTCATATCTGCCAGAGAAAAGCTCCAGCACATAGTCATACTGAGACCGCCGCAGCCGGGCGAGCGTCTCAGCGTCACCGATCAGCAGGATCACTTCATCAATCTGTGTCTGTTTCTGGTAAAATTCATCGACGATGGCGCCGAGAACAGCGGAGATTTTGTCCTGCAAGGATGCAAGCTGCTTCAAATCAGATTGTCTCAGGCCAAGCAACTTCATCCGGTTCGAGATTTCGAAGTCGCTGATTTGCATCTGGTCAAGCAGTGTCTGACGAAGGCGATCGATGATTTTTCTCCAGTGATACGACCCCGTACGTTAGGTACATAGTATTGTGCTGAAAGGGTAAATAAAGTCTTTTTACAGCTTCCTGGAGGCGGAACATCTTGACGCTGCTTCGAGCCTGGGACCTCTTCTCAGCTGTCGCGCCTTGTTAGTGCGGCAGATCATATGGCTTGAAACCATGTTCGGCCATGGCTTCACCAAGCGCTTTCAGGGTCGCTGAGGGCACCCCCTTGCTACAGGCAATGGCTATAGGATAGTCCGGGTGGGTGCCATAATTGGGGAGGGTCACCAGTGTATTGGTTTGTGGCATAACCCGCCTGGCTTCGTCCCACTGGTCCAGCGGCACGATGGTATAGTGGGCGCGGCCTGCCAGGACCATGTTCATCAGTTGAAAGTCTGTTTTACCGGTGCGGAGGATCCAGCTTGGGTTTGCGCGCACGATCGAATCTACTTCCTCGCCATATATGCCGCTTTCAAGGAGCGTACCGATCATGCTGCTGTCCTGCGCCAGCGAGACAATGTTGCCGTGGGCCTTCAGTCGGTCGCGGTATTTAGGCAATGTGAGGACAATATCACCGGGCACCAAGTCAAACAGGTAGGGCAGAAAGGCCCATTTCTTTACCCGCTCTGGCGTGGGCATGCGGCCCGTTGTGCAGATGGCCCGACGGCCTTCATTCAACATGTCGGCTTCTTCGTCAATTGTAGAAGCCATCCAGCGCACATCATAGCCTGCGGTATCGGCCACTGCGGTCAACTGATCGATATATTTACCCGTGGGTTTGCCGTTCACGACCCTGATGTCGGGCGGATAATGATAATAGGTGATCGTGATGGCTGGCCGGTCGTCAGCCGCCACTGCGGTCGTCAGAAAGACGATAAGGCTATATATTATAAGCGGTTTCAATCTCTCAGCCGGGCCTCCTATAGACTTTGCAGTATAGTGTTGTCGCCTTAACAAATCGTTCAGCTAGGGGCTTGTCACCAATTTATTGTGCTGCCCGCGAAAGTGTCGCAGAATTCAACAAACAGATCATCGCTGGGGAATGTTTTGTCCGCTGTACAAGAATTTAACTTTGAAATTCCGGCATTTGCGCAGGATCCTTCGATAAGGGCTTTTCTTGCGGCGTGGAACCGTTGGCGGGGGCAAGCCGTTGCGCCCAAACGCAGCGATATCAGGCCGGGCGATATTCCCGGGCTTATGCGCGGCGTGATGCTGATGGATGCCTTTGCGCCTGAGAAAATGGTCTTTCGCTATGCCGGGTCTCAGTATCAGGACATGTATAAGTTCGATTTTACTGGGCTGAATTATATGGATATCACGCCGCAGGAAAATCGCGCGCTCAGGGCCAAACGTCTCTGGGGCGTGGTTGCCCAGCCCGCAGCAGCGGTTTGGACCACGCCTCCCGTCGGCAATGTGGATTTCATAGGCGCAAGTGTTCCCATCCTTCCAGATGAAGAGGGGCACCCGCGCAAGATCATGCAGTTGACCGTGCTGTCGAAGGAAGTCCATGAGGCCAAGGTGGCGGCACGCGAATATGAACGCGAGACAGTCTATCTGTCCGACAATTTCCGCTACATCGACATTGGCGCCGGCAAACCGGATACGGGTGTGGAGGCCTAACCTGCAGTGCCCCCGACCGTGAGGCCGTCAATCCGGAGGGTTGGCTGGCCAACGCCCGCGGGGACGCTCTGACCGCCCTTGCCGCAGGTGCCCACACCGTTATCCAGCTTCAGATCGTTGCCGATCATCGACACGCGCGTGAGTACATCCGGTCCGTTGCCTATGAGCGTCGCGCCCTTGACCGGTTCCATGATCTTGCCGCCGCGCACGCGGTAGGCTTCGGTACAGCTAAAGACGAACTTGCCGGAGGTGATGTCCACCTGGCCGCCGCCGAAGTTCACGGCATAAAGGCCGTCATCGACACTTGCCAAAATCTCCGCTGGGTCCTTGTCGCCCGCCAGCATGAAAGTGTTTGTCATGCGCGGCATCGGGGAGTGGGCAAAGCTCTGACGCCTGCCGTTGCCGGTGGCCTGCATGCCCATCAGGCGGGCGTTCAGCCGGTCCTGCATGTAGCCCTTCAAGATTCCGTCCTCGATCAGCACAGTGCGCTCGGTCGGTGTGCCTTCGTCATCCACCGTCAGGCTGCCACGCAGGTCAGAAAGCGTGCCGTCGTCCACCACGGTCACACCCGGTGCCGCCACGCGCTCGCCCAAAAGGCCGGCGAAGGCAGAGGTTTTTTTGCGGTTGAAGTCACCCTCCAGCCCGTGGCCGATGGCTTCATGCAGCAGCACGCCGGGCCAGCCTGGGCCCAAGACCACAGTCATTTCACCCGCGGGGGCATCCACGCTTTCCATATTCACGGCGGCCTGGCGAATCGCCTCGTCTGCCTGTGCCTGCCAATGGGCCTCATCAAACAGGAAGTCATAGGCCTGGCGTCCGCCTGAGCCCTCATAGCCCATTTCCTGCCGGTCGCCGTCGCGCATCACCACCTGCACATTCAGGCGTACAAGCGGGCGGATGTCGCGCACCCGGTGGCCGTCAGCGCGGATGATCTCCACTGCCTGCCAACTGCCAAGAAGGCTTGCGCTGACCTGTGCCACGCGCGGGTCTTTGGCGCGGGTGTAGGCGTCAATTTCTTCAAGAAGCTTGATCTTGCGACCGAACTCGATGCCCATGAGCGGGTTTGCGTCGGTGTAAAGCTGCTTGTTGGTGCGCACGGGCGCCGGGGCCATGATGCCTGCGTTCCCGGTTTTCACCGCGCGCACAGTCTCGCCAGCGCGCCGGATTGCGTCTTCCGACAGTTCATTCGAATGCGCAAAGCCTGTGCTTTCGCCTATCACAGCACGAAGGCCAAACCCCTGGCTGCTGTCATAGCTCGCCCCCTTCAGGCGCCCGTCATCGAAGCTGAATGACTCGGAACTCGTAGCCTCAAGATACAGTTCGCCGTCTTCCATATCCGAGAGGGTATCGGAGACCAGCGCTTCTGTGCGCTTCTCATCAAGGTCCGACTCTTGGAAGAAAAAATTCAGCGACGCGGCTGCATCGGTCATGGAACGTCCCTTTCTATCGCTATGCGAGAATGATTCTATGATTTATGGGCCAGAAAGGCAGATTACACCGAAAGTGCGGCACAATGTCGCATTTTTGAGGCAATCGCTGGCGCTACCATGGTATGGAGATGTGGGAATGACAAGCCATCTTCAATAAATTATGGTGGCTTTGGGTAAAAAAAGGCAAAAAAACGGCATCAGGTGCTCACTCGGACTTGAGCCTTTGGGAACGTCTGGTATAAACGGGCCCGCATTCATATCGGCCACGGGGAGCAGGTTATACTTTTTCGAGGCTGATTACTGGACGCCACAGACAAGAATGGCGCCGGTCCCCCGCAAAGGGGTAGGAACAAAAGGAAAGCAGAACTATGAACGTCAAAAGGCTTACCGCCGGAATTATGGTCGCACTGACGACCCTGTTCGGTTTCTCGGTTAGCGCGCTGGCAGAGGACCGTCTCGGCGTTCCTCAGGACAAGGGTCTGTGGCTTCGTGAAGCCGCAAACGACCAAGCCAGCCGGGTAGTAGAGTTTAACGAGCTCCTTCTCTGGATCATCACTGTAATCACGGCATTTGTATTCATCCTCATGTTCTACGTGATGGTGCGTTACCGTGCCAAAGCGAACCCAGAGCCATCCAAAACAAGTCACAACACCCTGATTGAGATCATCTGGACGGTGGTTCCGATTGGCGTACTTGTGGTTATTGGCTTCTGGTCGATCCCGCTCCTGTATTTCCAAGATACAGTGCCGGAGACAGAGTTTGCGATCCGTGTAACGGGTAACCAGTGGAACTGGACCTATAACTATCCGGATCACGACGGTATCGAGTTTACGGCGATGGTTATTCCGGACGCCACGTTCAAGGACGCTGCGGAGAAAGCCAAGGCTGAAGCCAACCTATCGGCTTTCTTGGGTAAGGACGCAAAACTGAACGCTCGGCTTCTGGATACGGACTACCGACTGGTGGTGCCAGTTGACACCAAGATCAAGGTGATGCTCACGGCTTCTGACGTTATTCACTCCTGGGCTGTGCCTGAGTTTGGTGTGAAGCTGGATGCTGTGCCTGGTCGCCTCAATGAAACTTGGTTCGAAGCAGACAAAACTGGCATTTTCTACGGTCAATGCTCGGAGTTGTGCGGTAAGGACCACGCTTTCATGCCGATTGCGGTACAAGTTGTGTCCAAAGATGAATTTGCCAAGTGGGTGGAACGTGCGAAAGCAGAATATGCTGACGCGGGTACCACGGCCCTTGGTCGCTAAGACAAGTTAGGGAGAGAAGAGCAATGGCTCACGATAACCCAACTGGTTGGAGACGCTGGGTCTATTCCACCAACCACAAAGACATCGGTGTGATGTATCTTTGGTTCTCATTCTTTGCCGGTATGATCGGCTTTGCAATGTCCGGTCTGATGCGTATGGAACTGGCTGAACCTGGTGTTCAATTCCTGCCAGAATTCCTCGGCATCACCGAAGATCACGCCCGTCACATGTTTAACGTACTGACCACCGGCCACGGCCTGATCATGGTATTCTTCATGGTAATGCCTGCGCTGATCGGTGGTTTTGGTAACTATTTCGTGCCGCTCATGATCGGTGCGCCTGACATGGCGTTCCCGCGCATGAACAACGTCAGCTTCTGGCTGATGCCTCCGGCCTTCATTCTGCTGCTGCTGTCCACTGTTGTGGAAGGCGCACCTGGCATGAACGGTTTCGGCGGTGGCTGGACGGCTTATGCTCCGCTGTCGACGAGCGGTCACCCTGGTCCTTCCATGGATCTGGCGATCTTCTCGCTGCACGTGGCTGGTGCTTCGTCCATCATGGGTGCGATCAACTATATCACGACCATCTTCAACATGCGTGCGCCGGGCATGACCCTGCACAAGATGCCTCTGTTTAGCTGGTCCATCTTGATCACGGCCTTCCTGCTGGTTCTGTCGCTGCCTGTTCTGGCTGGCGCCATCACCATGCTGCTGACAGACCGTAACTTCGGCACGACCTTCTTCGATCCAGCAGGCGGTGGGGACCCAATCCTGTTCCAGCACCTGTTCTGGTTCTTCGGTCACCCTGAGGTGTACATCATGATCCTGCCGGCATTCGGCATCATCAGCCACATTGTGTCGACCTTCTCCCGTAAGCCGGTCTTCGGCTATCTGGGGATGGCGTACGCCATGGCGGCAATCGGCTTCATCGGCTTCGTCGTGTGGGCACACCACATGTACACCGTTGGTCTGGATGTGGACACGAAGGCTTACTTCGTGGCAGCAACCATGGTGATTGCAGTACCGACTGGTGTGAAGATCTTCTCCTGGATTGCGACCATGTGGGGTGGCTCCATCACCTTTGAAGTGCCGATGATGTACGCGATTGCCTTTATCCTGTTGTTCACCGTTGGTGGTGTAACGGGCGTGGTTCTGTCGAACGCTGGTGCTGATATCGTCCTGCACGACACCTATTATGTGGTTGCTCACTTCCACTATGTACTGTCGCTGGGTGCGGTGTTCGCTATCTTCGCGGGTCTCTACTACTGGATTGGCAAAATGTCGGGCAAGCAATACCCGAACATTCTGGCGAACATTCAGTTCTGGATCACATTCGTTGGCGTAAACCTGATCTTCTTCCCGCAGCACTTCCTGGGGCTGCAGGGGATGCCACGCCGCTATGTGGACTATCCTGATGCCTATGAATACTGGAACTGGGTATCTACGCTCGGCTACAAGATCACGGCTGTTGGTGTGCTTCTCTTCATCGTTGTGATGGCTATGACTCTATTCAAGAAGAAGAAAGACTGTGCCGACAACCCATGGGGTGAAGGTGCCACGACGCTTGAGTGGACGCTTTCTTCGCCTCCACCATTCCACCAGTTCAACGAACTGCCAAAGATTAAGTAAGCCCACCGGGCTTACTCCTTTGGGAAAAGGACAGACGTTTTGGCCGATAGCCTGACATCTTATGATCAAACCATTCAGCCTTCCGGTACCCGGGAGGCTGAAGCGCGTGACTTCGTGGCACTTCTGAAGCCACGGGTCATGTCGCTTGTTATCTTCACGGGCTTTGTGGGCCTTGTGGCTGCACCCGGCACCATGAACCCGGTACTGGCTTTCGCTGCGATCCTCTTGATCGCTGTGGGGGCAGGGGCGTCTGGCGCCCTCAATATGTGGTATGATGCCGATATCGACGCCATCATGGACCGCACGGCCAAGCGGCCGATCCCTGCGGGTAAGGTTACACCGGGTGATGCACTCGGCTTTGGCCTGACGCTAAGCGTCGCTTCGGTGGTGCTTCTGGGCCTGATCGTCAATATGACGGCAGCAGCGCTTCTGGCGCTTACGATTTTCTTTTATGTTGTCATTTATTCCATGTGGCTCAAGCGCCGCACACCGCATAATATTGTTATCGGTGGTGCAGCTGGCGCTTTCCCGCCGATGATCGGCTGGGCCGCAGTTACCGACAGCGTTACGATTGAGAGCATGGTGCTCTTCGGTATTATCTTCCTGTGGACTCCGCCGCACTTCTGGGCACTCAGCCTTTTCATTTCCAAGGACTATGAAAAAGTGGGTGTGCCTATGCTGCCGGTCGTGGCCGGTGAGCGTGAGACCCGGAAGCAGATTCTTCTATACAGCCTGCTTGTGGTGCCGTGCGGCATCGCACCGTATTTCCTGGACTTTGCCGGGCCCGTTTACGGCGTGGTATCCACGCTTTTCGGTGCCTGGTTCCTGATGCTGGCTGCGTTGGTATTCAAGGGTGTTGAAAAAGCCGAGCGAAAGCTTTTCGCATTTTCGATCCTTTATCTTTTCGTTCTTTTTGCGACGCTCGCTTTTGAGCGCCTGATAACGGGGTGGCTGGCATGAGTGACGACCATAGCGAAATGCACAAACGCATGAAAAAGCGCAACCGCGTGCTGGGCTTGTCGCTTGGCGCCTTTGTACTGCTTGTTGCGGTGTTCAGCTATTTCAAGATCAAGGGGCTGACACCTTGACGGCCGTGGCTGCAAATAAGAATACGCGTGTGGCGATGCTTGTCGGCCTTGTGGTGGCCGGCATGATCGGTCTCGCCTATGCTGCAGTGCCGCTTTATAACCTGTTCTGCAAAGTGACTGGCTATGGCGGCACCACGCAGGTTGCCGAAGTGGCATCAGGTGCTGTGCTGGACCGTGAAATGGACGTGCGTTTCAATGCCAGCGTTCACCGCGATATGCCGTGGGACTTCAAGCCTGTGCAGGTGCATCAGAAGCTGAAGATCGGCGAGCAGGCCATTGCGCACTATGAGGCTTATAACCCAACGAACAAGCCGATCGTGGGTACGGCCACCTATAATGTTACGCCGCACAAGGCAGGTGAATATTTTGCGAAGATTGATTGCTTCTGCTTTACGGAGCAGGTGCTGGAACCAGGCGAACGGGTAGATATGCCTGTCGTCTATTTCATTGATCCTCTGATTGCTGAGGATCCAAATTTGGATGACGTTAGCGAAGTGACGCTTTCATACACCTTCTTCGTCATGGAAGACGAGACGGCGCGTGTGCAAGCGGAACAGAGTCGCTAAAGCTAGGGTAACAATAAGGGAACGTCGGCAAATGTGCCGGTGCTTGTTAGGAGAGATTTTATGGCGGGCGATGTGAAACATGATTATCACCTGGTAAACCCAAGCCCATGGCCGGCATTTGGCTCATTTGCTGTTCTGATCATGATGGTCGGAGCAGTTTTCGCCATGAAGCCGGATGCAACGCTGTTTGGCATGTCCGGTTTTGGCAACTGGCTGTTTGGCGCAGGCCTTCTTGGCCTCCTCTACACCATGTTTGCGTGGTGGTCGGATGTGATCGACGAAGCCGAAGGCGGCGACCATAAGCCGGTTGTTCGTATTGGCCTCAAGTACGGCATGATCCTGTTCATCGCCTCTGAAGTGATGTTCTTCGTGGCTTGGTTCTGGGCATTCTTCAATGCTGCCCTGTACCCAAAGATCCCACTGCCTGAGATTGGCGCTTTCTGGGAAACGCTGAATAACGACGCTATGTGGCCACCAGCCGGTATCGAGACGTTCGATCCTTGGCACCTGCCATTCATGAACACGCTGATCCTGCTGCTTAGCGGTACGACCGTGACCTGGGCACACCACGCTGTGGTTGAAGGTGACCGCGACAGCCTGAAAAAGGGCCTGTGGCTGACCGTGATCCTGGGTGCGATCTTCACCTGCGTTCAGGTGTATGAGTATATGCACGCGGCATTCGAGTTTTCCGGTAACATCTATGGCGCGACATTCTTCATGGCAACCGGATTCCACGGTTTCCACGTACTTGTCGGCACCATCTTCCTGGCTGTTTGCTTGGGCCGTTCTTACAAGGGCCACTTCACGCCAGACCACCACTTCGGCTTCGAGGCTGCTGCCTGGTACTGGCATTTCGTGGACGTTGTTTGGATCTTCCTGTTCTTCTGCATCTACATCTGGGGCGGTGCATAAGGCATGCCTGCAGACATGCAGAATAAAGAAAAAGAAGCCGGCCGGGAGCAATCCCGGTCGGTTTCGCCTTATAGGGCCGGTTTCCTTGGCCGCTGCCCCAAGTGCGGCGAAGGCGCTTTCTTCAAGCCCATGAGCCTGGATATCCGCGATACGTGCGATGTCTGCGGTTTCGACCTAAGGGCGGCAGACCCGGGCGATGGCGCGCAGGTGTTCGTGATCCTGATCATGGGGGCGATTGCGGCCCTTGTCGGCTTTATCCTGATCGGCGGTATGCATATGCCGCCGTGGCTCGCCATGACCATCATCTTCGCCCTGATCCTGTTTGGCAGCATCTGGATGTTGCGGGTGTTCAAAGCCACACTGGTAGCGCTGCAGTTCCATCATGACGCCGCCGAGGGCCGCCTGACAGATGGCGAGGACAAAGATGCCTAAGGGCTTCAAACCTGGTGTGGCGCTGACAGTCTGTGCTCTATTGGGCATGATCGTGTTGATCGGCCTTGGTACTTGGCAGGCCAGCAAGGTTGGCCCCAAGACCGACCTCTTGGCGCGGATAGAGGCCGGGCTCGCGGCAGCACCCATGCCGCTGCCTGTGCATCTTGATGATCCGCTTAGCTTGGAATATCACCGCGTGTCTTTTACCGGGACAGTGCTGGATCGCGCGCCGATCAAGGTGTCGGCCACGAGCATGTCTGGCAAGGCTGGTTATCACGTTTATGCGCCGGTGCAGAAGCGCCACGGCATGGTCGTAGTCGTGAATTTCGGCTGGATACCATTCCACCAGAAAGAAATCCCGGCGCTGCCGTCAGGTGACATCACGGTAACCGGCGTGCTGCGCACCAGCGCTACGCCGGGTTCCATGACCCCGCCGAACGATGCGGCCGGCGGCAACTGGTTTACCGCTGACGTGCATGAGATGGCAGCCTATTGGGGCCTCAGGACCAAGGAATATTATCACTTCCGCATTTTCAGTGATCATGTGGGGCAGCCAGGTGCACTGCCGCAGGGCGGGCAGGTGCGGGTGGATATCCCCAACGATCACCTTCAGTATGCCCTTACATGGTATGGCCTCGCCATGACGCTCCTTGGTGTTTATATCGCTTTCGGCTTCAAGCGTGGCCGGGAAGAGTAGACTTTCGAAAAAGTCGGTCTTCACGAAGGCTAAAGCAATTATGCCGCAATCCGGCGCGCTTACTCTTGCATCCCGGTCGGTCTGCGCCTACTACTAGCCTTCGCAAGATTCGTAAAGTTGAGTGCACTGATCGTGAAATATATATCTACGCGCGGCGAAGCCGAAAAACTGGATTTTGAAGGGGTAACGCTGACTGGCCTGGCCCGGGACGGTGGTCTCTATGTGCCTGAGGAACTGCCAAAATTCAGCGCAGGCAAGATCCGCAGCTTCCGCGGCAAGCCCTATGCAGACGTGGCGTTCGAAGTGATCCAGCCTTTCGTTGCCGGAAGCCTGTCGGACGCAGACCTCAAAGCCATGCTGGACGCCACCTATGGCAAGGCCTTCCGCCACCCGGCTGTGGCGCCCTTGGTGCAGCTTGGCGCAAACGACTGGCTCTTGGAGCTGTTCCATGGCCCGACGCTGGCGTTCAAGGATTTCGCACTCCAACTGCTCGGCCGTTTCTTCGACCATTTCACGGCCAAGCGCGGGCAGAAGCTGACAATTCTGGGCGCAACGTCTGGCGACACCGGTTCTGCCGCCATTGAGGGCTGCCGCGGGCGCGACAATGTCACCATCTATATGCTGCACCCCAAAGACCGTGTGTCTGAAGTGCAGCGCCGCCAGATGACGACGGTCCTTGAGGACAATGTAGTCAATATCGCCGTAGAGGGCAATTTCGACGACTGCCAGGCGCTGGTGAAAGCCTGCTTCAATGACCTTGAGTTCCGCGACCGTGTGGGCCTGACGGCTGTGAACAGCATCAACTGGGCGCGGGTGATGGCGCAGATTGTCTATTATTTCACCTCCGCGGTCGCACTTGGTGCACCTGACCGCGAAGTGTCCTACACTGTGCCTACCGGCAACTTCGGGGATATTTTCGCGGGCTATATTGCCAAGGGCATGGGCCTGCCGGTCCGCCAACTGGTGATCGCCACGAACAAGAATGACATCCTGGCCCGCGCGCTGCAGTCGGGCGCTTACCGTGCAGACGGGGTGGAGGCAACGCTGTCGCCCAGCATGGATATCCAGGTGTCCAGCAACTTCGAACGCCTGATGTTTGATCTGGCCGGTCGCGACGCTGCGGAAATCCGGGCCTATATGGATACGCTGACGGCTGAGAAGGGCTTTGACCTCAAACAGGCGCACCTTGAGGCACTGCGGGCGTCTTTCGCCGCAAGCCAGGCAGATGACGCCCTGACGGCCAAGGTGATGGCTGATCTTTACAAGGCCAGCGGCTATGTGGCGGACCCGCATACTGCCGTGGGGCTGGCGTCTGCTGCCGTGTGCAACACTGACCCAAGTGTACCTATGGTGACGCTCTCGACCGCCCATCCGGCCAAGTTTGGTGCGGCGGTTACAGAGGCCACTGGCGTTGACCCAGCACTCCCCGCCCATATGGCAGACTTGCTTTCGCGCGAAGAAAGGCTTATCACGCTCGCCAACGACGTGACAGCGCTTCAGGCGCGAATAGAGCAAGGACTATAGATTGAGTGTAGAGGTTACCCGCCTGCCATCAGGCCTCCGTATTGTCAGTGAAAGCCGGCCCCAGCTTCAAACTGTGGCCGTCGGCATGTGGGTGGATATCGGCGCACGCCACGAACCTCTGAAGCTCAACGGCATCACGCACTGCCTGGAACATATGCTGTTCAAAGGCACGAAGCGTAGGACCGCGCGCGATATCGCCAGCGAGATTGAAGCCGTTGGCGGCCAGATGAACGCCTATACCAGTCGCGACAACACCACCTATTACGCCCGTGTGATGAAAGATGACCTGCCGCTTGCATTCGATGTTCTGGCGGACATCATCCTAAACAGCCAGTGTGATGACAGTGAACTTGTGCGTGAAAAAGAGGTGATCCTGCAGGAAATCGGGCAGGCGCTTGATACGCCAGACGATATCGTGTTCGACCACCTTCAGGACGCGGCCTTCCGCGACCAGGCCATCGGCCGGTCAATCCTGGGTACAGCAGACAGCGTGCGTAGTTTCTCAAGCGCTGATCTGCGTAGCTACCTGACCAGTAATTATACCGCATCAAATATTGTGGTCTCTGCTGTAGGCAATCTTGAGCACAAGGACCTAGTGGCTTTGGCGGAAGAGAAGTTGGCAGGGCTTAAGGCAGGCGTGGCCAGCAGCACAACACCCGCGCGCTTTACTGGTGGGGATATCCGCGAGAAACGCGACCTTGAACAGGTACATGTGACGGCGGCGTGGCCGGGCGTGTCCTTTACGGACGACAATTATTACGCCATGCAGGTCTACTCCACGATTTTGGGTGGCGGCATGTCTTCGCGTCTGTTCCAGGAGGTGCGGGAAAACCGGGGCTTGGCTTATTCGGTCTACAGCTTCACCAGCAGCCATCAGGACGTTGGCTTGTTGGGCATCTATGCTGGTACCGGCCCGGAAATGGCCGAAGGCATGATGCCGGTGATCAAAGGCGAAATGGAAGCGCTGACGAAAGGCCCGACAGACGAAGAATTCAAAATCGCTGTCGCCCAGCTGAAATCCGGTCTTGTTATGGCGCTTGAGGCGACAACGTCGCGGATGGAGCAGATGGGTCGCCAGATGCTTGTGTTCGATCGCCTGATCCCAATCGAGGAAATGATCAGCAATGTCGAGGCAGTCACGCCAGATGACGTTGCGCGTACCGCAGAGCAGTTATTGGTGAAACCCGATCTTGCTACGGCAATAGTCGGTGGCGGTGATTTGGACCGGATTACTTTCTCCTGATCGTGTTTTAGTGAAATCCGTTACTAAATTATAAGATTAATTCATACTCCTCTAAGTATTGCTGGCAGGCAGGTATAGTGATACCATGCCAGCCATAAAATATTCAGGGGGGACTCTTGTTGAGCCCGGAGTTGTGTCAATTACTGGCTTACTGGCATGATTTAGGCGGCGCGGATGCGTTGCCTGAACGCTCGCAGCTTGATCTTCGTCGGCTTACGACAATATTGCCCTGGATGTTCATCCTGGAAATGGGGGCAGATGGCTCGCTTCGGTATCGCCTTGCAGGTTCCAGCCTTGAAGAAGGTGTCGGGTGCGGCATGGCTGGCAAGACATATGCCGATATCTTCAGTGACCACGAGCAAGCCTCGGTAATGGAAGAACTGTATGCCACCTCTCTCGTGCAGGGCAGTGGTCTTGTGCGCACGGGTTCATTCTCGCTTGAACAGGATGAGACCTTCGACCTGGAAGTATTGGCATTGCCCTTTTCCGATACACGGGCGATGGCAGGGACCGTGCTTGTCGGTGTCGTGCGGCCCTTTGATATGCTGAATCAAGAATTTTCGGACCACTGGGGACGTTTTCAGCATGATCTGACAACGCTGATGGTTGTGCCTTCGCCGCGCGTGCTCTCGAGAGAGCAGTTGTCTGACCGGGTTAATGCGATGCTTGAGTTGATCGGCGTTGAATTGCGCGCCCTTGATGTGCCCAAGGTTCTGGCTCTCTATCGCAGCGGCGCAAACAAGTTGCCGGGGCAGGAGATACCTTCCTTTGATCTCGACCGTCTGTCAGGCCAGCAGGGACATACCCTTAACTGAATTGGGGATGGTGGGTCAGGCGTGCCCTGCATCCGATGACAGCATCGAAATATTGATGCCCAGTTTAGCCATGGCGCGTGGCCATTTTTGTTCGAGTTCCGTATTGAAAATGATCTCGTCGTCGGCTTCTGCCGTCAGCCAGGCGTTTTCCTGGATTTCCTGTTCCAGTTGGCCCGCACCCCATCCGGCATAGCCAAGCGCCAGAAGATGATGTATCGGCCCGCGCCCGTGTGCAAGCGCGGTCAGGATATCTACCGTTGCTGTCAGCGCCAGCGTTTCGCTGACCACCAGGGTTGATTCCTGCACGAAATCTGCTGAATGCAGTACAAAGCCCCGCCCGGGTTCCACTGGCCCACCTGTGTGGATAGGAAGCGGCGGCACTGGGCCTTCGGTTTCGATATCCAGTTGCTCGAGAAGGCTTTCAAACGTCAGGTTGGGAAAGGGTTGGTTGATCACCAGACCCATAGCGCCCGATTCATCGTGGGAACAAACATAAACGACGCTCCGGTCAAACCGTGGGTCGGTCATGCTGGGCATTGCCAGCAGTAGCTTGCTGTCCAGGTAAGTGGATGATGTCATGTGGCCTCTCTATATAGCGCCTTCAAGCTTAGCGCGTATAGCAGGATTGTGCAATCGGCCAGCGGTTGTAAACCTATATGTGGGTCGCCGGTCTGGCCGGATTGACGGCAATGTGATCAATCGCGACTGGCAATTCATCAAGGCGGTTGCTAATCATGACAGGAAATCAGCTGGAGACCGGCATGCGTTCGATTTTAATAGTTTTGAGTGGCCTTTTTGGCCTGACATTACCCGTACAGGCGGGAGAGACGCCGTGGCAGGAGCATCTTGATATGCTTCAAACCCGCCTTGTTACAACATCTGCCGACATGACGAATTCAGATGGTAAGCCGCTGTTGGCCTGGGAGGCCAAGCTGGCGCCGGGGTGGAAGACCTATTGGCGGTCTCCCGGCGAAGCCGGGCTGCCAGTGCGTCTGAGCCAGGACGCTGCAGAGATTGATATTCTTTTTCCCGTTCCTGAACGGTTCGAGCTTTTCGGTCTGGAGACATATGGCTACAGCCACACGGTGTTGTTGCCGTTTCGGCCGCACAGCACCAATGAAGCGGGCATAACCGTGAGTGCCAGCTTCATGGTGTGCAAGGATATCTGCGTGCCATTTGATGCCACCTATAACCTCCCTGCCTCGGCATTGGGGGCTGATTTTTCACCGCATGATATTCGTGTCGATGCCTGGATGAAAAAAGTGCCTGAGCGTGAGGGCGATGCGGGCGCAGGCCTTGTGATTGATTCCGTTCGCGTCACCGGGCCTGTGGGCCGCCAACATGTGGTGGTGGATGCCCGCGCGGATGCCATGCTTACTGCGCCTGATATGCTGGCTGAGGTGAACGATATGGTCCATTTCGGCGCACCCAGGATTAAGATTACGGGGGACGGGCGCTCGGCGCGTTTTGTGCTCTCCGCCATGACCGGGAAAAAGCCGATGGACCTGCGGGGTAAGCAGATCCGACTGACCTTCATTGATGGGCAGGGCAATGCCATTGAGCGCATGCTGGACCTGCCTGCCAAATAACGGCTAGAGTAAATACCAGATCAATTGCCCGATCGGGCAAACCACAGGAGCAAACGATGACCATCCAGCTTGGTGATAAAATTCCCGCCGCGACGCTGACTACCATGACAGCGGACGGTCCGGGGCCAGTGTCCACACAGGAGTTTTTTGAGGGGCGCAAGGTCGTGCTTTTCTCCGTACCAGGGGCTTTCACGCCGACCTGTTCGGCCAAACACCTGCCGGGCTTTGTCGAGCATGCTGATGAAATCCTCGCTAAAGGCGTGGATGCCATCGCCTGCGTGTCGGTGAACGATGTGTTTGTCATGAACGCCTGGGGCAAAAGCGCGGGCGTCGAGGACAAGGTTGTAATGCTGGCAGACGGCAACGCCGAATTCGCCAAGGCGCTGGGCCTTGAAATGGATGCATCCGGGTTTGGCATGGGCACCAGGTCAAAGCGGTTTTCCATGATTGTGGAAGACGGCACTGTGACCCAGCTGAATATCGAGGAGCCAGGCGCGTTTCAGGTATCTTCCGCTGAGCACGCGCTGACCCAGCTTTAAGCCGGGCCAACGAAAGAGACTGAAAGGGCGGCTTCTGCGGCCCTTTTTTGTGCCTGTTTGCAGCACAGGCAGGTAAGGGCTGTTGAAGCCAGATCAATAGTGCTAGAAGCGATCTAGGGATCAACAAACAAGACTGCCGCTCAATGAGTTTCGAAACAGTATTGAAGTCGGGTATAGCGGCCTGGCTGACAAGCGAGACCAGATTGAATCTGGCCCGTGCGAGAGAGGAAGTGTCGCGGCGCTTTGGGCGCCGGGGGCGAGAGATTCTGTATTTTCACCGCACGGATGACCCCTATTGCCAATTGATGGTGCAGGCGTTGCCTGACCTTGCCAGCCGCTTTGACGTAAAGATAAAGCCTTTGGTGATCGAACGGCTGCCCGCCAACATGTATCCCGATCCTCAGCGCTTCGAAGCCTACAGCATTCTTGATGCCACGCGGCTCGCCCGGCTTTACGGGCTTGGCTTTCCTTCAACCGCCATGGTGCCGGATCGGCTGAATGTGGGCATGGCCAACCGCTATCTGGTCAGCTTGCAGGATGATCCTGCTTTTTTCACTGCGGCAGAAGAAGTCGGTGAGGCGCTTTGGCGTAACGACCACAAGCTGGTGCGCAGCCAGTGTGTTGCAGCAGACATTGACGAGTTGGCGCTTGAGAAAAATGAAAAACTGCTGAGGCAGCTTGGCCACTATGCCAGTGCCACCGTCTATTATGGTGGCGAGTTTTATCTTGGGCTGGACCGGTTGGACCATCTGGAGCACCGCCTGAATAAGGCAGGTGTGGGGGATGGTGAAGTGCATTTCGAGCTCACCCGCCTATGGCGATACGGTCTTCAGAATATGGAAAAATCGGTATCCGGGCGTAGTGTGGAGCTCTTTTTCTCTGTTCGTAGCCCCTATAGCTATCTTGGGCTGCAACTGGCGTCAGAACTGGCGGAAAAATCCGGTATCCGGCTCAAGTTGAAGCCGGTGCTGCCAATGATGATGCGCGGCATGAAGGTGCCACCTGCCAAAGGCCGCTATATCCTGATGGATACAGCGCGCGAGGCGCGGGCGGAGGGTATTCCGTTCGGGCGTATCGTTGACCCCCTTGGGCTGGCGACCAAACGGGCGATGGGGCTTGGTTTTGCCTTTGCGGACACAGACCAGGACCTGGCTTTCTTCAAGGCCTTCACCAGAGGCGTATGGGCTGAGGGGATCGACGGCACCACAGACGCGGGGCTCAGGAAAATCCTGGACCGGGCCGGCATTGGCGGCGCCAAACTTTCGGCCGCCCTGCCGGAAGAAGTCTGGGGGCCTGTGGCGGAAAGAAACCGTCAGGCACTTTTGATGGCGGGTGCATGGGGCGTGCCCACCTTCCGGGTGGGCAATGAGACCTTGTGGGGACAAGACCGGCTGTGGGCCGTTGTCGACGCTTTAAAGCAACAGTAAAACGCTTTGTCGCAGTAAGCTTTCGCTTGGATTGACTGGGTGTAAAAGCTGCGTATTGTCATTTATTCGGTCGCAGCCTGGCAAACTGCGGCATGTTGTGGGTTTGGGAGCCCGCAAAGTTAATAACTAAGGGGACTGGTTACAGTGTTTAGCAATAATAAAATGCGTGTCGGCTTTTCCGCGCTGTCATTTCTGGCAGTGGCAGCGTGTGCCGATACCGGTAGTGTGGAGAAAACGGCAGCCGACCGGGCGGAAAGCTTCAGCGCCAGTCGGATCGAAGCCGATGTTCGTTTCCTGGCAGATGATACACTCAAGGGCCGCGATACAGGTAGCGAAGGCTACCGCATCTCAGCTAATTATGTGGCGGCTGAATTTGCCCAGCTTGGCTTGAAACCGGCGGGCGAAAATGGTGGGTACTTCCAGGAAGTTCCGTTCAAGACGGCCAAGCTGGATGTTGAATCAGCTGCGATGAGCGTAACTGTGAACGGCGAAGAAAAGACGCTGACTGCCGGCGATGACTTCTACATGAGCGGTGATGTGAATGTGCCGTCGGGCGATGTCTCGGGCGATCTTGTGTTTGTTGGCTATGGCATCCACGCGCCAGATCTTGGTCATGATGACCTCACGGGCGTTGACCTTGAAGGCAAGATTGCAGTTCTTATCGGTGGCGCACCGACAAGCTTCAACAGCGAAATTCGTGCGCACCACGGCTCAAGTACGACCAAGAAAAAGGAACTGGCTCGCCGTGGCGTCGTTGGAACGCTTGTTGTCAGCACTCTCGCTGGTGAAAAGCGCCGTCCATTTTCCCGGCTCAAGAAATATCTGGGCAGCGAATCTTTTGATTGGGTGGCCCCTGAGGGCACTGACGATGGCACCCCGCGCATAACTGCCTCTGCTGCGATCAGCCACGACGTGGCCCGGATGCTCTTTGAGGGGGCCGACATGTCCTTTGACGATGTTTTGGCCGAAGCAGAAGAGGGCACGCCAAAGGCGATGCCGCTTATGACCAGCGCATCCATCAAGCGAGACAGTATCCTGTCCGACACCTTCCATAGCCCCAATGTCCTGGCTGTGCTTGAAGGGTCTGACCCGGAACTGAAAAACGAGTATGTTGTGATGTCTGCGCATCTGGATCATATCGGTGTTTCCGAGCATGCAAAGGGTGATGACAAGATCAACAACGGCGCGCTTGATAACGCGTCGGGCGTTGCTGTGATGATGGAAGTGGCGCGGGCTTATGTGCGCTCGGGCGAGCGTCCCCGCCGGTCCATTCTGTTTGCCGCTGTTGTGGCAGAAGAAAAAGGCCTTCTGGGCGCTGAGTATTTCGCCAAATTCCCGACGGTGGCAAAGGAACAGATGGTTGCCAACGTCAATGTGGATATGCCGATTCTGCTGTATGATTTCGCCGATGTAGTTGCCTTTGGTGCGGACCGCTCATCGCTTGGTCCGGTAACGGCCGAAGCAGTGGGCAGCATTGGCGTGGCCCTGAGCCCGGACCCAATGCCGGAAGAGGGCATCTTCACAAGGTCCGACCATTACCGGTTCGTGCAGCAGGGCATCCCTTCCGTGTTTCTGGTAACAGGTTGGGGCCCATCGGTGGACGGCAAGGATGGCGGTGCCATCTTCCGCGAGTTCCTGGGCAAGACCTACCACCGTCCGCATGACTCGCTCGATCAGGAGATCAATTATCAGGCCGGCGCCAAGTTCGCCTATGTGAACTGGTTGATCCTGAATGAAGTGGCGAATGCGGATGAGCGCCCACGCTGGAACGCCGGTGACTTCTTTGGTCGTACCTTCGGCGGTCTTGGAGTGGACGCTTCAGAGGCGCGTTAATCGGCCTGCGATTAAGCATAAAACAAAGAAAAGCGCGGGCAATTGTCCGCGCTTTTTTTATGGCTTGTAGGGGGCCATGCCCTGGTTTGCCAGTGCGTCTGCGCGTTCATTGCCTGGGTCGCCCGCATGGCCCTTTACCCAGATCCAGTCAATCTCGTGGGGCTTAATGGCTTTATCCAGCGCCTGCCACAGGTCGGCATTCTTCACCGGCTTTTTGGCGGCGTTTTTCCAGCCCTTGTTTTTCCAGGCGTGAATCCATTTGGTGATGCCGTCGCGCACATAGGTGCTGTCTGTGTGCAGATGCACGATGCACGGGCGCTTGAGAAGCTTCAGTGCCTCTATCGCCGCCGTCAGCTCCATGCGGTTGTTCGTGGTCTCCAGCTCGCCGCCGGTGATTTCCTTTTCGTGTTCGCCATAAAGGAGCAGCGCGCCCCAACCGCCCGGCCCCGGATTCCCGGAACAGGCGCCGTCGGTATAGATTTCAACGACCTTCTTTTTAGACGACATAACCGGCCGCATCCCTGATCTGCTGGTGAAACTTCAGCCGCTTCAGGTAATCAAGCGGATTTTTTGGGGTCACAACCGCACCTTCAACCGGGTTCTGCCAGTCGTAAAGGCGGGTCAGCAGAAACCGTAGCGCAGCCCCCCGGCACAGAAGCGGAAGAGCATCAACTTCGACGGGCGTCAGCGGCCTGTGGGCGTCATACATTTCCATCAGTCGTTTGGCATGGCCGGGCAGGAACTGGTGATTTTCATCAAAGCACCAACTGTTGATGCACACCGCGATGTCATAAGCGAGCATGTCGGTGCAGCCGAAATAGAAATCAATCACCCCGGTGATGGTGTCACCAGTGAACAGCACATTGTCCGGAAACAGGTCCGCGTGGATGGTGCCAGTTGGCAGGCCAGTTGGCCAGGCGGCGTCCAGTGCTGCGATCTCGGCCCTGATTTCATCCGCCAGCCCGGCCTTTACTTCATCAGCACGGGCTTCGGTCTTGGCTGCCAGGTCTTTCCAGCCCGCTAGCGACAGGTCATTGGGGCGGGATTCGTCGAAGCTTTGTCCCACTTTGTGCATGTCCGCGAGCATGCCACCTAGAGCCGCGCATTGATTCTCGGATGGATGATGGACGCTTACCCCGGAGAGAAAGCTGATCAGACAGGCCGGGCGGCCAGCCAGTATCTGCAGCGCCTTGCCCGCTTTATCATGAATCGGCAGCGGGGTTGGGATGCCGCCTTCCGCCAAATGTTCCATCATGTTCAGGAAATAGGGCAGTTCGTCCGGGTTTGCGCGCTTCTCATAAAGCGTCAGGATATAGCGCGCCTTGGTGGTCTCCAGCAGATAGTTGGAGTTCTCCACGCCTTCGGCAATGCCTTTGAAGCTTGTGGCTTTGCCGACATCGTAACGGCTCAGGAAGGCGCTTAGCGTCTGGTCGTCAACCTTAGTGTAGACCGCCATCAGGCAACGTCCTTCAGAATGGGCGGCACCTTGAACACCACATTTTCTTCTGCGGTGGTCACCAGTTCCAGTTTGGCGTCATAATGCCCCTTGAGGGCTTCGATCACTTCTTCGACCAGCACTTCCGGGGCGCTCGCACCTGCGGAAATACCCACGGCGGTGGCTCCGTCCAGCCAGTCCCAGTCCAGTTCAACCGCACGGCGCACCAGCTTTGCCGGGCAGCCTGCCTTTTCGCTGACTTCCACAAGACGCATGCTGTTAGAGCTATTGTAGGCGCCGATCACGATCATGCGGTCGGCCTGCTTGGCCACTTCTTTCACCGCGATCTGGCGGTTGGTGGTGGCGTAGCAAATGTCTTCCTTGTTGGGCTGGTCCAAAGACGGGAAGCGGTCCAGAAGGGCTGCGACAATTTCGGAAGTATCATCAACCGACAAAGTGGTCTGTGTCACGAAGGCCAGCTTTTCCGGGTTCTTGGGCTCGAACTTCGCCACATCCTCTACTGTTTCGATCAGTGTCACTGTGCCGTCGGGCACCTGGCCCATGGTGCCGATGACTTCCGGGTGCCCTGCGTGGCCGATCATCAAAATCTCGCGGCCATGCATCAGGTGACGCTCAACCTGCCTGTGCACTTTCGACACAAGCGGGCAGGTGGCGTCTACATACACCATGTTTCGGCGTTCAGCCTCTGCCGGTACCGACTTGGGCACGCCGTGGGCAGAAAAGACAACCGGCATGTCGGTTGGTACTTCGTCCAGTTCGTCCACGAACACGGCGCCCTTGGCTTCAAGGCCTTCGACTACATAGCGGTTATGCACGATTTCGTGCCTTACATAGACGGGCGAGCCGAACTTCTTGATCGCCAGTTCGACGATCTTGATCGCGCGGTCGACCCCGGCGCAGAAACCGCGCGGGTTGGCCAAAAGAATTCGCAGGCTGTTTTCTGCCGCCATTCGGCTGCCTCCATGGGAAAGAAATTGCAGCCCTTAGCTACCGCCCAACTGCCCCAAGCGTCAAGCAAGACGTGCTTCGCGGGCGCATAAGATGTCGTGCTTGCCTGAATGCTTGTCTGATTGCTTTTCTGGCGCCACAGTTTCGACATGCTTGGCTGATAGCCGGTGCTGCGTGCTAATTGTGCCAGCGGGCGATAAGGTGGGTTGCTCTTTAGCGGTCTTCTTTTTATGATCGCGGCCAAATTCCGGCTTTACGCTGACCCACAGAAGGGCGCCATTGGCCGATACCTGATTTTGAAAGGCGATTTATGTCCGTTCGTAGTGTGATTTTGTTCGGTCTTCTGTTCTTGCTGGCTGCCTGCGGCAACCGCAATCCGCTTGAGGTGACGGTGTCCCGCTGTCCGGCCATTGCTGTTGTGGGGGACGCTGGCACACTGACCCGCTTTGAAGGCGAAGGCCGTAACATTGAGGACGTGGCTTTCACTGCTTCCATCATGGACGTGCGCCTGACTTGTGAAGAGGCCGAGGATGTGACCTCCGACGTTAGCTTTAGCGTTGCGGCCACAAGAGGCGATGCTTTCCGGGGCGGCAGCGTGACCCTCCCATACTTTGTCGTGGTCCTGAAGGACAACAGCCAGATTATCACCAAGAAAATCTATGACGTGACGCTGAATTTCGACAGCAATGGCCGTGCTTCTTCGCGTGAAGTGCTGGAGCAGCATATCCCGACGATTGAGCAGGCTCGTCGCTATAATTATGAAGTTCTCGTGGGCTTCCAGCTAACGGCTCAGGATGCGATTTTCAACATGGAGCGCTAGACGCTTTCCAATAAAGTTCAAATGAAAACGGCGGCCCTTATGGAGCCGCCGTTTTTGATTCTGGATAATGCTGTTTGCCTTAGAAGGTGGCGCGGAACGCCACGCCGATGTTGCGGCCTGGAAGTGGCACCATGTCCTTGAGGAAGCTGGTGTGCTGGCGTGCTTCCACATTGCCGATGTTCGTGGCCTTCAGGGCAAGCGACAGGTTCTTGTTATCAAACGGGCGAACAGTCAGGTAGGCGTTCCACAGCAGGTAATCTTCTGTAGGAAGTTCAAATTCCGTTACCCGGTTCTGGCTTGCGGCATATTCAAGTTCCGTCCGGAAGTCGACTGAAAGAGAGGATGCTTCAATACCCATCAGCGCGGACAGGGGCGGTATGCGCGGCAGGTTCGCTGTGCCGTCAACGCCTGTCAGCTTGGCGCGCACATAGTCCATCTGGCCGTCAATATGGATATCAACTTCGCCCAGCGCGCCGCTGTTGAACGATCCAGCGTGGAATTCTGCCTTGGCTTCAAAGCCGTAGAAGCGCGCATCGCTCGCAGTGAATGCGAAAACGGGCAAGCCGTCTTCTTCTTCGCCTGTGGCGGCTTCATAGATGAAGTCGTTATAGTTGGTCAGGAAGCCGTTCACAGCCAAGGTAAAGGGGCCTTCCGAATAGCTGAATGTGGCTTCAACGCCCAGCGCCGTCTCGAGCCTCAGTGTCTGGTCACCGAGCTCAAAAGCGCCGGTGGCTAGGTGTGGGCCGTTGGAGAATAGCTCTTCAGCAGAAGGCGCGCGTTCTGTACGGAACAGGGACACACCGATAAAGGCAGCGTCTGTCAGGTCATACCCCAGGCCTGCGGAAGCGCTGAAGCCATCGAACTTTTCGCTCGTGCCCAACTCATCGGCTGTGTATTTCGTGTGCTCGTATCGGCCCCCCACTTCAAGTGTGTAATGGCCCATGTCAAATTCCTTGACGCTATAGAGGCCGAACTGATTGGTGATGGTGGAAGGCACAAAGGCCTCGTCGCCGATAGCCGAAAAGTCACGCCGTCGGAGCTGGATACCCGTCGCGCCAGACCATTCGCCGCCGCCTTTTTCAATCAGATCCAGCCGGCCTTCCCAGCCCTTGTTGGCGAACACGGTGCCGATGGCCTCGCCTTCAAGTTCAGTGTGCTTATAGTCGGCATAGCCGAAGCGGAGCTTGGCTTTCTTGAACCAACCGAAGTCGCGGCTCAGCTCACCATTTAAGTCATAGCGAATTTGGTTCAGGTCGATAGTGACAGCTTCTTCGCCTTCTTCCTCGTGGCCGTCCTCCTCATGTCCGTCTTCTTCGTGGTCTTCATCGCCGTGGGCGTGGCCACCTGGCACACCATACTGGCTGTCCACCTTCTTGATGTTTACGCCGATAAAACCGTCCTGGAACAGAAGCGACAAGCCGCCCGAGCCGCCAGATGTTTCAGTGGCGGAATTTTCGGCGATACCGAATTCTTCACCCTCACGCTCACCTTCGTGGTCTGCGTCATGGTCTTCTTCATGACCTTCTTCTTCGGCCTCTTCTGCGTCGTGGAAGGCTTCGGATTCGGCATAGCCCGGGATGTTATAGTCATCCGTATTGCGGAACATGAAGTCGCCGTGGGCAACAAGCGTGCTGTCGCCAATCTTGCCAAGGGTGGCATTGAAGGCTGCCGTTACTTCGTCGCCATCGTTCACAGTGCTGTGGCCATAGCGGACGGCCCCTTCAAAACCACCTTCCGGCAGATCGTTCGGTATCCTGCCGTCAAACACGTTGATTACGCCGCCAGTAGCGCTGCTGCCATACATGAGCATGGCGGTGCCGCGCAGAATCTCAATACGTTCCGCAAGCGCAGGCTCCACCGAAACTGCGTGGTCTGGGCTGGTTGAGGAGGCGTC
This sequence comes from Kordiimonas lipolytica, assembly GCF_042651265.1. Classification (GTDB taxonomy): domain Bacteria; phylum Pseudomonadota; class Alphaproteobacteria; order Sphingomonadales; family Kordiimonadaceae; genus Kordiimonas; species Kordiimonas lipolytica. The sequence goes on from NZ_JBHSCR010000003.1 coordinate 470,743, forward strand.
AATCGATCCGAGGCTGGCGTCCAGTACGCGAATCCGGTCACCGCCCAGGCCGCGAATGATGGGCCGGCTTGCGCCAGGGCCGAAGAAGGTACTGGAAATGCCTGGCTGGCGCTTCAGCGTTTCACCGAGCGAGCCATCAAGCTGGCGCAGGATTTCCTCCTGCCTCAGAACCGTGGCGCCGACGATAGTTTCGCCAAGCTTGCGGCCTTCATAGGCGCCGGAGACAACAATTTCTTCCAGCTGCTCACCAAGTGGTGGTGCAGCAGCAGCGTTGGCAGGCATCGTCCAGCCACCCACAAGAGCGCTGGAGGCAAGGAGAATGGAAAATCGTTTTTGTTTCATAACTTCAGACACGGTAATCATCCCTGTATCAATCAGATGTCGCGCGGCAAATAGGGAGCTGGCGCGTTCAGTATAGGATTGCTTATTGGTGACGGCACAGGGCCGCGGGATCATGCGTGTGCTGGTGGGGCGCGAATGCTGCGCGACCGGACGGTCTCGCTGTCTGCCTGATGGGGCTGGGCGGTTGGTTCTATCCATTCTGCTCGGTCGTCGAAGGCGAAATCGGCCGTTTCCGCCATATCCATATCTGACGATTTCTTGACGATGGATGCTACAATACAGGGGTGGCCGTCATGCAGGTGGTCACTGTCGCCATAGGCACCGTTGTGGGCGGCGGCAAGGAATTGGGCCGCGACGAAAAACAGCGCAAGCAGCGCTATCAGGCGCCCCTTCATGCTTGTTTTCACGTTATTTGATTCGGCAAATGCCACCGTTATCAAACCCCTAGCCTGTAGAACCAATCGGAAAGATATCTATGCTATAGTATAGCGTTATTCAAGGTGGATTGCGACGAAATGAAAATAGGACGGGATGAAATGTGGCAGGTAGCGCTGATAAAAGCGATTGGGCGAGCAATTGCGTGATTGACTCTTAGCGCGCCGTCCGGCATACCGTCGCCAACACGTTACGCTGTATGCTTTATGGTATATTGCAGCAACCGTGCGGGAGAGACCAGTTACCTCTGATGGGTTTGACGGCTGGCGCCGAAGGAGCAACCGCCCCGGAAACTCTCAGGCAAAAGGACCGCACGGGCCATGTAACGCTCTGGAAAGCAGCTATCCGCGCAAGCGGGGCTCACCGACGGGGTAAGCCGGCCAGTTTTTGCCGGTCAAATCTCTCAGGTTCCGTGACAGAGGGGGCGCAATTGCCGGATTTATCCGGTACCATGCGCACGCGGAGACCATACCTGATGACTGATGAGACCCTTCTCAAGACCCCCCTTTATGACATGCATGTGGCTGCTGGCGGCAAAATGGTGCCGTTCGCCGGCTATGCCATGCCTGTCCAATATCCGCTCGGCATCATGAAAGAGCATGAGTTCTGCCGTGCGAAGGCGGGCCTGTTTGATGTGTCTCACATGGGCCAGTGCTACATTCATTCCAAAGATGGCAGTGACCCGGCCGCCGCGCTTGAGAAGATCATGCCGGGCGCGCTTCAGGTGTTGAAGCCGGGCAAGATGCGCTACACGCTACTCTTGAACGACGAAGGTGGTATCGAGGATGACCTGATGGTTACCCGCAGCCACGATGCTGAGGGTACGCTCTATGTCGTCGTGAATGCGGCCTGCAAAGACAAAGACTATGATATCCTTGAAGAAAAGCTGGGTGACCTTATCACCGTAGAGCCTCTTGAAGATCGCGCGCTGATCGCGCTGCAGGGCCCGAAGGCGGAAGAAGTGCTGGCAGAGCTGGCACCAGAGGCCGCAGGCCTTGGCTTCATGGAAGCAACCGCCATCACGCTTGAAGGCGTGGTTTGCTGGGTGTCTCGTTCTGGCTATACCGGCGAGGACGGCTATGAGATTTCCGTGCCTGAGAGCGAGGCTGAGGCCTTGTGTAAGCGCCTTTTGGCAAGCGACGATGTAGAATGGATTGGCCTTGGCGCGCGCGACAGCCTGCGCCTTGAGGTTGGGCTGTGTCTGTCCGGTCATGATTTTGACGCGAGCGTCACGCCGGTTGGTGCGAATGTAACTTTTGCTATTGGCAAGAAACGCCGCGAAGACGCTGACTTTGCCGGCGCTGACCGTATCCTCAAGGAACTGGCGGAAGGCGCAGCAAGCTCCCGCGTGGGCATTTTGCCTGCGGGCCGCGCCCCAGCACGCGAAGGCACTATCATCGCAGACATGGATGGCAATGAGATCGGCAAGATCACCTCTGGCGGTTTTGGCCCCACGTTCGGCGGCCCGGTTGCCATGGGCTATGTCCCGAAAGAATTTACGGAAGTCGGCACCGATGTGCAGCTTCTGATCCGCGGCAAGGCCCACCCGGCCAAGGTCGCAAGCACCCCATTTGTTGAGCAGCGCTACAAGCGCAAGCAAGTATCTTAAGCCTGGATTTTGGAGGATAGGCGCATGTTGAAATTTACTGAAGAGCATGAGTGGCTGGAAGTTGAAGGCGAAATCGCAACGGTTGGTATTACCGACTATGCCCAGAACGCCCTTGGTGACGTTGTATTCGTTGAACTGCCGGAAGTTGGCGCGTCATACGAAAAAGGCGACGAAGTAGCTGTTGTTGAATCCGTGAAGGCGGCTTCTGAAGTTTACGCACCGCTGGCTGGCGAAATCGTTGAAGTTAACGAAGCGCTTGAAGGCGAGCCTGGCCTTGTGAACAGCGCGGCCCTGGACGCTGGCTGGTTCTTCAAGATCAAGATCGCCGACGCTGGTGAGCTTGACGACATGATGGATGAAACAGCCTACGCTGAATTCATCGAAGGTCTGGAATAAGACACCCTGAGCGCTGGCCGTAGGCTGGCGCTTTTTTGTTACCTCAAGGAGTATGTGGCATGCGCTACTTGCCGCTGACCGCCACCGACCGGCAGGCAATGCTGGATAAAATCGGTGTTCGTCATGTTGATGAACTGTTCAAGGATATCCCGAATGATGTCCTGAACCCGGAAATTGATCTGCCTCGCCACAAAAGCGAGATGGAAGTGGAGCGCTACCTGTCGCGCATGGCCGCCAAGAATACGGCTGCCGGCAGTGTGCCGTTCTTTGTGGGCGCGGGCGCTTACAAGCACCATGTGCCGGCGACCGTTGACCACATGATCCAGCGCGGTGAGTTCCTGACGGCCTACACGCCGTACCAGCCGGAAATCGCGCAGGGCACGCTCCAGTATATCTTCGAATTCCAGACCCAGGTAGCGCAACTGACCGGCATGGATGTGGCCAACGCCTCCATGTATGATGGTTCTACCGGTTGTTCGGAAGCCGTGATGATGGCGCGCCGCGTAACCCGCAAGAAGAAAGCCATCCTTGCCGGTAGCCTGCATGCGCATTATGCGTCTGTGGTGGCAACCACCACCCAGTTCACCGATGACGTGATCGAGCGCCTGGCGCCAAACCCTGCGAACCCAGAGGCGGAACTTCAGGCTGCGATTGACGCGATCGACGCCGACACAAGCTGCGTGGTGTTCCAGAACCCGGGCGTGTTCGGCAGCGTGCTGGACCTGCGTCCGCTGGCTGAAAAGGCCCATGAGCACAAGGCGCTGTTGATTGTTGTTGTCACCGAAGTGATGTCGCTTGGGTTGACCCAAAGCCCTGGCGAAATGGGTGCGGATATCGTGGTTGGCGAAGGTCAATCCATCGGTAACGGCCTCAACTTCGGCGGCCCATACCTTGGCCTGTTTGCCACCAACCAGAAGTTTGTGCGCCAGATGCCGGGCCGCCTATGCGGTGAAACGGTTGACGCTGACGGCAAACGCGGCTTCGTGCTGACGCTGTCGACCCGCGAGCAGCATATCCGCCGCGAAAAAGCCACATCGAACATCTGCACCAACTCTGGCCTTTGTGCGCTGGCCTTCACCATCCACATGACGCTGCTGGGTGAAAAAGGCCTGCGCGGTGTGGCGCTGGCGAACCACAAGGCGGCTGTTGACTTGCGCGACGCGCTCAAAGGCGTTGACGGCGTGGAAGTGCTGAATAGCACCTTCTTCAACGAACTCTCTGTGAAGCTCAGCAAAGACGCGGCAAGCGTTGTTGACGCGCTTGCGGACAAAGGCATCCTTGCAGGCGTTCCCGCCTCGCGCCTCTATCCGGGCGAAGGCCTTGAAGATGTATTGATCCTGGCGGCCACGGAAACCGTGTCTGCAGATGATATCTCGGCTCTCGTGGCCGGTCTGAAGGAGGTCCTCTAATGTCCATGAATAATCAAGGGCGGCCGACCTCTACGGGTGCCGCAACAGAAAATACAGATTTTGAGAGCTTCTCCGGGCACAAGGGCCTGCGTCTTGCCGAGCCACTGATTTTCGAGCTGGGTTCGACCGAGACTACAGGCGTTGATGTGCCGGAAGTGGGCGAGTTCGAGATGGCCATTGGTGGCCTTGAGCGTACGTCGGAAATCGGCTGCCCAGGGCTTTCGGAGCCGGATACAGTTCGTCACTATACGCGTCTGAGCCGCCGGAATTACGGCATCGACATGGGTGTCTTTCCGCTTGGGTCCTGCACCATGAAGCATAACCCGCGCCTCAATGAAAAGATGGCGCGTCTGCCGGGCTTCAGCGATATCCACCCACTGCAGCCGAAATCTACCGTGCGCGGTGCGATGCAGTTGATGGACGAGTTGAGCCATTGGCTGTGCACGCTGACAGGCATGCCTGCTGTTGCGCTTTCACCAAAAGCTGGTGCGCACGGCGAGCTTTGCGGTGTGATGGCCATCCGGTCAGCGCTGGAAGCACGTGGGGACGCCCGTGAGGTGATCCTGTGCCCTGAAAGCGCGCACGGCACCAACCCGGCGACGGCGGCTTTCTGCGGCTACAAGGTGAAGGCGATCCCGGCTAAAGATAATGGCCGCGTGGACCTTGAAGCGCTTAAGGAAGCGCTTGATGACACCGTAGCTGCCGTTATGCTGACCAACCCGAACACCTGCGGTCTCTTTGAGAATGAAATTCGCGATATTGCGGACGCCATTCACGCAGCTGGTGCCTTCTTCTACTGTGACGGCGCAAACTTCAACGCCATCATGGGCAAGGCCCGCCCGGGTGACCTGGGCGTGGACGCCATGCACTTCAACCTGCACAAGACCTTCTCCACACCACACGGCGGTGGCGGCCCGGGTTCTGGTCCGGTTGTCTTCTCCGACGCGCTGAAGGCTCACGTGCCGGTGCCGTTTGTTGTGAAGACGGATGACGGCTTCGACCTGGTTGAGGACGCGGACGACAAGTCCATGGGCCGTCTGGTTGCTTACCACGGTCAGATGGGCATGTACGTGCGGGCGCTCAGCTACATGCTCAGCCACGGTGCTGACGGCATCCGTCAGGCTGCGGAAGACGCTGTTCTGAATGCCAACTATGTGCTGGCGTCGCTCGGTGATGTGATGACGGCCTCGTTTGATGGCCCTTGCATGCATGAAGCGCTGTTTGATGACCGTTTCCTGAAGGACACGGGCGTGACCACGCTTGATTTCGCCAAGGCGATGATCGACGAGGGCTACCACCCGATGACCATGTACTTCCCGCTTGTGGTGCACGGCGCGATGCTGATCGAGCCTACTGAGAGCGAGAGCAAGTTCAACATGGACCAGTTCATCGCATCTATGCGCGGTCTTGCAGGTGAAGCCAAGGCAGGCAACGTGGACCGCTTTAGTGGCGCGCCATACCATGCACCATGGAAGCGGCTGGATGAAACGCAGGCTGCACGGAATCCGGTGCTGCGCTACAGCCCTGAAGAATAAGCTGAATTTCAGCTTTGAGTGACACAGCTGCCCGCCGGGGAATGATCCCTCCGGCGGGCAGTTTTCTTTGACGTTTGACCGAATGGTGATAACTTCGACAGCAGTCGGGGACAGGAGGTTCTGTGAGTAAACGCATTCTGGTTATTGATGATACGGCCACGACCCAGCAGGCTCTGGCAAAGCATTTGCCAGCCAGCGACTATATGATTTCCGGTGTGTCGGGCGGCGATCAGGCGCTTGATATCCTGAAAACAGAGCGTTTCGACATTATCGTTACCGTGATTGATGTGCCGGGTATCAAGGACTATGGCATCCTGCGCATTATCTCTGACCTTGACTGGGATCCGGGTGTGATCCTTTTGAATAATCTGGACGCGCGCGCCAACCAGGAAGCGCGCGAGCAGGCCATGGCCTACAGTGTCAATGTGCTTGCGACCCTCTCGAAGCCAATCAATGCAGACCTTTTGACGGCGGCGCTTGAAGACATTGCCAACACACGCGCAGGCGTGGCCATGGGCACGGAAACTGTGCTTGAAGAAGCCGAATTTACCCGTGGCCTGATGACAGATGGCCTCGCGCCTGCGTTCCAGCCGAAGCTGGACCTGAAGGCCAAGGCCGTGATGGGGGCTGAAGTGTTCGCGCGCTGGAAAACACCCTCAGGCAGCTTCCTGGGGGCAGGGGCGGTGGTGAAGGCCGCTAATGAATATGGCCACATGGATGTGCTGACATACCGTATGCTTGAGCTTGCGATGCAGCAGCAGGGCCGTTGGCGCAAAGAGGGTCAGGAAGTGACCCTGTCGATCAATGTGACATCTGAGAATCTGCGCAAGCCCGATTTCGCCGAAGTGGTGGCGGGCCTTGCTGACCAGTTCGATATTGCCCCAGCCATGGTGCGCCTTGAGGTGACAGAATCTGATCTGGATATCGATGCCAAAGTGCCGCTTCAGGTGCTGGCGCAGCTTCATAAAGACGGCTTTGGTCTGGCGCTAGACGACTTCGGCGCTGGTTTTGCACCGCTTCTGATGCTCAAGGAAATTCCGTTTGATGAGTTGGTGATCGACCGTCAGTTCCTCAGCCGGGCTGTGGAGGATGAAAAGGCGCGCATCATTCTTGAAAGCGCGATTGATCTTGCCCACAAGCTGGATCTCAAATGCACCTGCGAAGGCGTTGAAACGGAAGATCACCTGAAAATGGTTGCCGACCTGGGGGCGGACTATGCCCAAGGATATCTGTTTGGCAAGCCCATGTCAGCAGGTGAATTCCTGATCTGGATCGAGGATTTCAAGGACGGCGTCCTCAAGGTGCCGGGCATCAGCAGCTAATCCATCTTTCGGGTTCCATGGTCTTTGGGTAAAGCATTCTTGCCGGTCAAATAGTATTGCATATGCAATAAACATGATGTAAGTGCATTTTCAAGGAGAATTGAAATGCAGCCACACGACAGTTTGCCGCTGAGCGACTTTATCGAATATCCACAGGATGAAATGCGTGCCCGCGCACAGGCGTTTTATGACGAGATCAAGCGCCGCCACACGGTGAGGGATTTTTCAGACCGGCCGGTACCGAGAGATATTATCGATAACTGCCTCAGGGCAGCTGGCACGGCTCCGTCTGGTGCTAACCACCAGCCGTGGCATTTTGCCCTGATCGGTAGCCCAGACGTGAAAGCCCAGGTGCGTGAGAAGGCAGAGCAAGAAGAACGCGCCTTCTATAACGAAGGCCGGGCTAGTGATGAATGGCTCGATGCGCTGTCGGCCCTTGGTACTGATGCGCACAAGCCTTATCTGGAAACCGCACCCTGGCTGATCGCTATTTTTGCACAGCGTCGCGGCGGTGTGGAAGCAGGCATGAGCCGCAAGAATTATTATGTGCCGGAATCGGTTGGGATCGCCACCGGGTTCCTGATCAGCGCCCTTCATCATGCGGGGCTCGCGACGCTGACGCACACGCCGAAGCCGATGAACTTCCTGAATGAGATTTGCGGTCGTCCGGCGGATGAGCGCCCCTATATCCTGCTGGTCACAGGATATCCGGCAGAAGGTGCAACGATCCCCGTACACGCAACCATCAAAAAGCCGCTAGAGGATATCGTCTCATATCTCTGAGTTGTTTGGCGTCCGTGCCTTCGCCCTAAGGGAGGCATAGTGACCGGGGAAAGCGGCTTTTCACTTGGCAGGGCAGGGCGTCAGTTCTCCCTGCCTTTTTTATACCAGCGGATCAGTTCGCGCTGCTCAGCAGGAATATCTTCACCCTTCTCCAACCGTTTGATTGCCTGCCCGGCCAGCAGCTGTTCCGTCTGGTTCTCGATCCGGGCGAGCATGTCAAAAAGGGCCTCTTTTTCGGACGCTGTGATGGCAGCGTCAATGGCACGGGATCGCATGTCGATGGCATCGGCTATGGCCCTGTATACCGCTATGCCTTTTTCTGTCAGGACAAAATTCTTAGTGCGCTTGTTGGTGGCATCGGCTTCCACATCAACCAGCCCCTTGCTTCTGAGCACTTTGGAGGCCCTGCTGACCGTATAGCTGTCCATGCGGCTCTGGTAGGCGATATCAGCCCCGTTGATCGGCATATAGGAGCCGATGTTGATCAGCACCCGCATCTCGCGGGCCTCAAGGTCGGATATTTCGCGGATGTGTATGTCGCGGGGTAGCGCCAGCAGGTTACTCACCGTCGCGATACGGAAGGGCAGGTGTTCAAGAAGGTCGAGCGGCAGGTCGATCCTGTCGGTCAGCCGAAAGACTCGCTTCCGTGCAGCAGAAACATTCTTGTTTTTCATGCATGCCCTTTTTTGATTTCCAAGTGTGTGCCCTTAGATCACCCATACTAAGTATCTGTTTTGCCGTGTCAAACCAAAGCGGAGAGGGATGGTTGTTAGGCGATTTTTCTCTATTGTTCCTGTTTTGTTCTCATGGTATTATGATGTTATGACCAAAGCGCAACATACCGGTATGGCAACGGCCTCTCCCTGGCTTCAGCGGGGACGTGGTGCAGTATCGAACGCGACAGGGCGATTTGAGAGCCTGAAGCGGGTGCGGTCTCATGATGGCTGGCTGGGGGAAGAACCCACCGAGACACTTCGCACCAGCGTGACAGAGGAAGATGCCAAACATATCCTGATAAAGAACAATTCACCCGATATACCTTTTGATCGTTCCATCAATGCCTACAGGGGGTGCGAACACGGTTGTGTCTATTGTTTTGCCCGCCCAACGCACGCGTTTCTGGGGCTTTCGCCCGGCCTGGATTTTGAAAGCAAGTTGTTCGCCAAGCCAAATGCAGCAGAGCTTCTGAAGCAGGAGATTTCCAGGAAGGGCTATGTGGCCAAGCCCATTGCCATGGGCACCAACACGGACCCCTACCAGCCGATTGAGAAAGAGCGTCGCATCACCCGCGAGCTTCTCAAGGTTCTGATGGAACATGATCATCCGGTGACGATTGTGACCAAATCCCGCCTTGTGGTGCGGGATCTGGATCTATTGGCGCCGATGGCGGAAAAAGGTCTGGTGAAAGTGGCGCTTTCGGTCACCACGCTTGATCGCAAACTGGCGCGCGCCATGGAACCGCGGGCGAGCACGCCGCAGCGGCGGCTCGATGCCATCAGGCTGCTCTCTGACGCTGGGGTGCCAACGGGGGTGATGTTCGCACCTGTGATCCCTGCGCTCAATGATCATGAAATGGAAGCTGTGCTTTCGGCTGCAGCCCACGCAGGCGCAAAAGAAGCGGGCTATATCCTCCTTCGCTTGCCACTGGAGCTGACGGACCTGTTCGAGGAATGGCTGGATGAACATTACCCCGACCGCAAGAGCCGGGTGCTGAACCGCCTGAAGGAACTTCGCGGCGGTAAGCTGAATGATCCCCGCTTCAAGCACCGCATGAAAGGAAGCGGCTTTGAGGCCGATCTGATGCGCCAGCGCTTTACGAACCTGTGCCGCCGCCTGCGGCTGAATACTGAAAAGCTTGAACTGGCGACCGATCAGTTCAGGAAGCCAGTCCTGGAGGGCGGGCAATATAACCTGCTGGACGCGTTGCGCTGATCATGGAGCGCCTGACAAAGAATAAGCCCGACGGAATCGCCGGGCTTTTGTGTTTATTACCGAATAAGGTCCAGGCCTCTATTCCTCGTTCAGCGAGAACAGTTCGGCGTTGCCGCCAACGGCAGCTGTGTTGATCGTCAGCGTGTGTTCTGCTGCGAAACGAAGCAAATAATGTGGGCCACCCGCCTTGGGGCCGGTACCCGACAGGCCTTCGCCACCGAACGGCTGCACACCTACGACCGCGCCAACCATATTGCGGTTGATATAGGTGTTGCCGATGTTGGTTTTCTCGAACAGTTCTTTCCAGCGGCCTTCCAGGCGCGAATGCACACCGAACGTCAGGCCATAGCCAGTGTCGCCGATCTGCTTCAGGACATCGTCCATCTCAGCCGCCTTGAAGCGGATGACGTGCAGGATCGGGCCAAAGTTCTCGCGTTCAAGTTGGTGCAGACCTTCGAGCTCGAAAATATGTGGCGCGAGGAACGTGCCCGCCTCGGCTTCCGGTTCCATCTCTGCTTTGGCGACCAGTTTGGCTTCTTTTTCCATGCGGGCGCAGTGGTCTTGCAACCCCTTAAGCGCTTCCTTGTCGATGATTGGGCCAATGTCTGTTGTCAGTTTGGCTGGATCACCGATCACGCGCTCCTTCAGCGCCCCTTTGAGCATATTTATCACCTTATCGGCGACACTGTCCTGCACAAACAAAACGCGAAGGGCCGAACAGCGCTGACCTGCAGAACCGAAAGCGGATTGGATGACATCGTCGCTGACCTGCTCTGGCAGGGCCGTGCTGTCCACGATCATGGCATTCTGGCCGCCTGTTTCAGCGATCAGCGGTGCGATGGCGCCGTCCCGGTCTGCGAGCGTGCGGTTGATGATCTTGGCGGTCTCAGTGGAGCCTGTGAAGGCTACGCCTGCGATGCGCTCGTCGGCTACCAGTGGCGCGCCCACACGGACGCCGTCACCCAGAACCAGATGCAGCACATCGGCCGGAACACCAGCCTTAAGAAACAGTTTTACAGCGTACCAGGCTACGAGCGGGGTTTGCTCTGCCGGTTTTGCGATCACGGCGTTGCCGGCAGCGAGCGCAGCCGCAACCTGGCCCGTGAAAATGGCCAGCGGGAAGTTCCAGGGCGCAATACACAGGAAGGTACCACGGCCCGAAAGGTGCAGCTGGTTCTTCTCGCCGGTTGGGCCGGGCAGGTTGATTGGCTCACCGAACTGCTCTTCCGCGCGGGCGGCATAGTAGCGACAGAAATCAACGGCTTCGCGAACCTCGGCGATTACATCAGACAGGGTTTTGCCTGCTTCGCGTACCAGCAGGTCGGCGAAGGTGTCACGCTCAGCCTCAATCGCGTCACCCATGGCGCGCAAAATTTTCGCGCGTTCTTTACCGCCCAGGCGATCCCAGTCTTTCTGCGCAGCTTGTGCGCGCACTGCTGCGGTTTCAAGGTCTTCCGGGCGGGCTTCACGGGCCGTGCCGACCACTTGTGCCGTATTGGCAGGGTTGATCACATCAGTCGGTTCACCGCCCACGTCCATGCCAGCAACGATGCTCGCGGCCTCATATTTGTGAGATTTGCGTTCTTCAAGGGCAGCCATCAGCGGCTCATACTGGGTGCGGTCCATAAGATTGCATCCTTTGGAATTTTTGCGTTCATCGCCATAGATGTCATCAGGCGTCGGGATCAGCGTGTGGCGCAGCGCCGGGGCGTCTGCAATTGCCTCAATCGGATCGCCGGCGACTTCCTCGACCGGGACTTTCGCGTCCATGAAACGGTTTACGAAGCTTGAGTTGGCGCCGTTTTCAAGCAGGCGGCGTACAAGGTAAGGCAGCAGGTCTTCGTGCAGGCCTACGGGCGCATAGGTGCGCGTGCGGATGGTGTTCCCCACAACCTTGCTGGCAGCCTTATAGAGAAGCGCGCCCATGCCGTGCAGCTTCTGGAACTCATAGCGCTTGCCTTCCGCCATCTTGGCGATGCAGGCAATGGTGTGCGCGTTGTGGGTGGCAAATTGCGGGTAAATAGCGTCCTGCGCTTCAAGCATGCGGGCAGCTGTATAGACATAGCAGATGTCGGTGGACGGCTTCCGGGTAAAGACGGGGTAATCGTCGAGCCCAAGTTCCTGAGCATGCTTGATTTCCGTGTCCCAGTAAGCGCCTTTTACCAGCCGAACCGCAAACTTTCGTTTGTTTTCGCGTGCCAGAAGAATCAGCCAGTCGATCACATAAGGTGCTCGTTTCTGGTATGCCTGGACGGCAAGGCCAAGGCCTTCCCAGCCTGCGAGGTCCGGGTCTGACGCCAGCTTTTCAAGAATTCGCAGGCTGATATCCAGCCGATCAGCTTCCTCGGCATCGATGGTCATCTGGATATCATATGATTTCGCACGCAGTGCCAGTTCCTTCACGCGGGGGACCATCTCGGCCATAACCCGGCTATCGCTTGTTTCCTCATAGCGTGGGTGAAGCGCGGAAAGCTTGATCGATACGCTGGAGCGGTCGTGCGGGTCGGCGCCATCTGCTTTCGTCGCAGTACCCACGGCATCGATCGAATCCATATAGAGCTTAAAGTAGCGGTCCGCAGCAGCCATGGTGCGTGCGCCTTCGCCAAGCATGTCGAAGCTCATCATCTTGTGTTCAGGCGGTTGCTTGGACTGGCGCGACAGGCCTTCCTTGATATTTCTGCCAAAGACAAACTGGCGGCCCATGATTTTCATGGCCTGGTTAACAGCTGTACGGATTACCGGTTCGCCAGTGCGGGATACAAGGCCTCGAACCCATTTTCCTGGGTTTTTGGTGATGGTCTTGTCTAACTTAATCACACCGCCTGTCAGCATCAGCGCCCAGGTAGAGGCATTGACGAACAGGCTATCAGACCGGCCCTTGTGCGACGCCCAGTCCCCCGACATGATCTTTTCGGCGATCAGTTTGTCCTGCGTTTCCACATCGGGCACGCGCAGTAGGGCTTCGGCCATGCACATCAGGGCCACGCCCTCTTGGTTGGACAAGCCAAACTCAGCCAGGAAAGCGTCCAGGCTGCCTTGTTCTTCCTTCATGGCGCGCGACTGGGCAACGATAGCTGCAGCCGTAGCCGTGGCGTCGCGGCGGGTTCGGTCGTCCAGCGGGAAGTTCTCAATGAGGTCGCGCACGGCCTCTGTCTCGTCACGCAGGTATGCTGCGCGCAAGGACTGCATTGCGCTTGGCCGGTCTTGTGCCGGTGGGGGCGAAATTCGAAGCTTGGCCATAACTGTTTCCCTCTACCACACTTCGTTACATATAATATTTTGTATCCAATTTTGATTGTTGGATTTGACTCCCCCATAACGCCAAAAAAACGCGCTGGGAAGTAGATTCGTAATCCCGCGCCCGATTGCTTCAAGAAAAGTAGGATTCAGCGGGATTTTCACGCTTCCCTGATCTTATTTGCATCTAATGGTGGACAAATATCCTTAAAACGGGATATTGACGATTATAAATGATATGTAATACTATATCATAATTGAATAAGAACATGAGACTCGTAAATTTAGGGGGTAGGAATGATTTTAAGATTGGTCTCGTTGCTGATTGTCATTTTGGTCGTCGTGGAGCCGCCACTTCGGGCATCTGATGAAAGCGGTGTGCCGACGCAGTTCCAAGGACACACACCCGGTTCCAAGTTGACCATCAACTATGATGACTTGACCACTGTTCTTGAAACCACGGTTATGAGGGCGGGGCAGTCAGACCGGCGTGAGGCGCCGACTGCGCGACCGGCGGCAGGTAGTCGCATCAAGCGTGGTAACTCAAAGCCTACGCGGCTTGAGGGCAACCGTGTCGACTTTCACGTATTCCTTGGTGGCAATCTCAAGATGATGCAGCGTCTGAGAGACGATATAGCTGCGGTGCCATCTGTGTTACCGCTTGGTGATTTGAACAAGGATGAGCAACTGGCTTATTGGCTGAACCTTTATAATGTCACGTTGATTACGCAGATCGGAAAGATCTTTCCGGAAACAAATTTGCGGAAGTTTTATCCCACGCTATGGGATGAAAAGGTGATCACCGTTTCGGGCATCCCGATGTCTCTGAATGACATGCAGCACAAAGTCATTATTCCAAAGTTCAAGAACCCTCTTGTTATGTACGGCATGTTCCAAGGCGTTGTTGGCAGCCCGAATATCCGCCGCCGGGCCTTCGAAGGACGCAATGTCTGGGAAATGCTGGAGCGCAATGCGCGAGAATTTGTCAATTCCAACCGAGGCGCCCGCTACAAGTGGGGAAAACTGCGCGTGTCGGAATTTTATGAGATCAATGCCGCTTTGTTCCCCAATTTTGAGCAGGACTTGAAGCGCCACTTGTACAAGTACGCATACGCAAGTTTCCGCGATAAAGTGCGGGAGGCGAAAAGTCTGCGGGCGGATATCGATGATTGGTATGTGGCTGACCTTTATGGTGGGAACCGGGCCATTTCCAGCGCCAACACCAATGGTGCGGCCATGCTCATGTCGATCAAGTCAGGCGCTAGCGGGGCTGGCGGGTCTGGCGGTGCTGACGGCGGCGCCATCGAATCTGCCTGGTTCATGAAAATGGACACCCTGAACATGAACCGTACACGCTTCCCAATTCATGTGGTGGAGTATCTTCACAAAAAGGAAAAGCGCGACCGGAAAACGCGGGTGGGCAATGTGGAGGTTGAAGAATATGAAACTCCGGCAGACGAAAGTGGCACCCAGGACAACTGACCCTGTCAAGGTCTGATAAAAAACCCAAGCACGGCGCCTGCTGCGCGGTTGGTCCAATCTGGATCATCCCTGCGGCGGGCGTCATTGGTTTAGGATGCGCAAACCTTGGTTTTCCTTAGTGTGTCGCTATCGCATCAAAAATACTTAAAAAGATTATGAGGTTGACCCTTTGTGCCTATGTCTTGGGTTCATGGGCTGGTTGCGGTTGCTTGGTCCATTATACTGCCCGACTTGTTTTTATGCGGGGCATGGATTGTTCTGAGTATGGCTGCGCCGCCGAGGGGGGAGTGCGTGCGCTGTCTGTTTTTCTGGACGCCGACTTTTGCTATCATCAGGCATAGGGCGCGTCACCAACATCTCCTCTAAGGTCCTTATTGCCGCACGGCACGAGGGGCGCGAGAAGCGAACAGCGGGGAACCTGTCCAGCAAAGAAGCTGCAAGCTGTTTCCTGCCGTATGAATACTAAAGACATGGGGAACAAATATGCGTTTCATGACATTTGCCAAAACGGCCGGATTGGTTGCCTTGTTGGCAATGGCTGTAGGGGGCTCAAAAAGTTTCGCGGCTGACGAACGCGGTGTAATGAGCCCTTTCAAGGGCGATGATCCAAACTCCGAACTGTCGATCAATTATGATGACCTGTCTGCCCTTCTGGAGCAAACGGTGCTCGACACTGGCATGTCCGACAGAAAAGAGGCGGGAAAGGCCCGCCCCACCGCGGGGTCACGGATCATCCGGGGTAGTACCAACACAACAAGGCTAGAAGGTAACCGTATCGATTTCCATTCCTTCTTGGGTGATAACCTTGAAGTTGTGAAAGGATTGCGGGATGATTTGGCGAAAGTGCCCAGTGTATTGCCGCTAAACCAGCTTACACGCAAAGAGCAGCTGGCCTATTGGCTGAACCTTTACAACATCACCCTGATTGCCCAGATTGCAGAAATCTTTCCAGAGACCAATCTGAAGAAATTTTACCCAAGTCTTTGGGATAAAAAGGTTTTGACGGTTGCCGGCGTACCGCTTTCGCTGAATGACATTCACCATAAAATCCTGATCCCGAAGTATAAGAACCCGCTGATCATGTATGGCCTTTTCCAGGGTGTTATCGGTGGCCCTAATATTCGGCCCGAAGCCTATACTGGCCGTGAGGTTTGGGATCAGTTGAAGGACAATGCGTTCGAATTTATCAACTCAAACAGGGGCGCATTCGTTCGAGAGCGTATCCTGCGGACCTCTTATTTCTA
The DNA here is from genome assembly GCF_042651265.1 of Kordiimonas lipolytica. GTDB lineage: Bacteria > Pseudomonadota > Alphaproteobacteria > Sphingomonadales > Kordiimonadaceae > Kordiimonas > Kordiimonas lipolytica. Next base: position 486,469 of record NZ_JBHSCR010000003.1, read on the forward strand.
TGAAATCAATGAGGCCCTTTTCCCCAACTTCGACCGGGACGTGCGACGTCATATTCTTCAGCATGCGAAAGGGCATTTCGCTGACAAGATCACCAACGGTTCAAGCGTTGTCGGGACCGGCCAGAGCAACTGGTATATCGCCGACCTTTATGGGGGCAATCGGTCCAAGGGCAGCGCCAACACGAATGGAGGTGCACTTCTCTTGGCATTTCGCACTGGTAGCGGTGCCGGGGCGGCAGGTGATGCTGGCGGTGGTGCCGGTGGCGCAATCGAGTCCGCCTGGATTGGCAGCCTCACCAGCAAGAACATGTATCAGGGGCGTTTCCCGATCCACGTGATCGAATACCTGAATAAACAGGAAGTCCGAAACAAGAAGTCTCGCACGGGCGATGTCACGATTGAAGAATATGAAGACGACCAGCGTATTCAGGGGCGTGACAAGGAAACTGACTCTGACGGCAGATAAGCTGTCATGAAAACACTAGCCCGGGCAGTCGGTTGCCCGGGTATCTCGCCAAAAAGCCCGCACGCCGACCTGCCAGCAAACCGTCGGATATAGTGATGGGCGCGGGAAAAACCCGCCAGTTTGATTACACAAAAACAAACATGAGAGCGATCACGACCAGTTGAAGCCTGCCCAGAGGCATGGCGCGCAAGCGCTATTCCGGGCAGTCAATAGGAGGAGCATGACCATGAAACTTAAGCGACTTCCACAGGCAATAAGGGTTGGTACATTCGCCCTTTTTGCTGCGATCATGGCCCCGCCATCCCTGGCTGGGGAAGCGACCGTGCCAGCACAATTCCGCGGTGACAGCCCGGCCCCAGATTTTTCGATCAAATATGATGACTGGGATGCGATGCTGTCGCAAACGGTTCTGGATACAGGCATGTCTGACCGTGTTGAAGCATCCAAAATGCGCCCCCGCGCAGGCTCCCGCATCGTGCGTGGCGGTGGCGGTACTACCCGCCTCGAAGGCAACCGGGTGGATTTTCACGCCTTTCTTGGCGCCAACCTGGAGGTTCTTCGAAAGCTTCGAGATGATTTGGCCAAGGTGCCTGATCTGGCCCCCTTGAACCTGTTCAATCGTAATGAACAGCTGGCTTACTGGCTCAATCTTTATAATGTCACGCTGGTGACACAGGTTGCTGAAATATTCCCCGAAACCAACCTGAAGAAGTTCTATCCTGAAATCTGGGATGCCAAGGTTCTCAATGTTTCCGGTGTGCCCCTCTCGCTGAATGATATTCATCACAAAATCCTGATTCCGAAATACCGTGACCCTCGCATTCTTTATGGTCTGTTCCAGGGTGTGATTGGTGGGCCGAACCTAAGGGATGAGGCGTATGAGGGCTACCGCGTTTGGCAGCAGCTTGAGGCTAACGCAAACGAATTCGTCAATTCAAATCGCGGGGCGTTCGTGCGCGAGCGTATTCTCAGGACCTCTTATTTTTACGAAGTGAATGCAGCCCTGTTTCCTGATTTTGATCGTGACCTGCGCCGCCATATTTTAAAATATGCGCGCCCCAGCTTTGCAGACAAAATCCAGGATGGTTCCACGGTAGTGGGGACCGGTCAGAGTAACTGGTACATCGCGGACCTTTTTGGCGGGAACAGGGCCAAAGGATCGGCGAACACCAACGCGGGCGCCTTGTTGCTTGCGTTCCGCACTGGCAACGGTATTTCTGATGGCGAAAGTGGGGTGACCCCTGCGACAGGTTTTGATGGCAATGCCCAGCCTATGGATGGTGGGGCAGGTGGTGCCGCTGGTGGTTCAGTGCAGACCGCGTGGTCGAGCAACATTGAACAGCAAATGATCAGTGTGCGGTTTCCGTCCCACATGACCGAATACCTTCGGAAAATACAGATGCGGCGTATCAAGGAACTGCGGGAAGGAACTGTTGGGATCGAGGAATATGATCAGGAACCCGAAGAGGACGAACCTGCTGACAGCTGATGACTTGAAGGCGGGCAAGAGTATGGCAGGAAAAAAGGGCGCCCGCATGGCGCCCTTTCGCGTGTGTGCCTGCAGGCCAAAGGTTACGCCAGTTCTTTGAGCATTTCCTTGCTGTAGGGTGCTAGGTCCGCATCATCAGCCGCCTTGATCCTGTTCGCCCAGTCAGGGTTTGCAATCAACGCCCGGCCAACAGCGACCAGGTCAAACTCACCGCGTTCAAGCCGGTCGAGCAGGTTCCTGAGGCTGGCGGGCTTTGCGTCCATAAAGTCTTTCTGTCCTTCTTCGGTGAAGGCGGTGTCCAGGCCCACGCTACCCACTGTGATGGTGGGTTTGCCTGTCAGCTTCTTGGTCCAGCCCGCGAGGTTCAGGTCGCTGCCTTCAAATTCCGGCTCCCAGAAGCGGCGGGTAGAGCAGTGGAAGATATCCACGCCTGCGTCTGTCAGAGGCTCAAGGAACTGCTGAAGCTCCAGCGGGTTCCCGGCCAGCTTCACTGAATAGTCCTGCTGTTTCCATTGGGACCACCTGAGGATCACAGGAAAATCTGGGCCAACCTCCTTGCGGATTGCCTTGATGATCTCAGCAGCGAAGCGGGTGCGGCCGACATAGTCGCCGCCCCATTTGTCCGTCCGTTCATTGAGGCCGCCCCAAAAGAACTGGTCCACCAGATAGCCGTGAGCACCATGGACCTCAACGCCGTCGAACCCAATGGCTTTGGAGTCCGCGGCTGCTTTGGCAAAAGCCGCGATCACATCCTCGATGTCATTTTCCGTCATCTCATGGCAGCGTTTCTTGCCTGGCATCACAAGGCCTGATGGGCCGTGGCCTGGGACTTCCGGGTCTGGCTCAACACCGGGGCGGCGGATAGAGCCCACATGCCACAGCTGCGGCATGATCTTGCCGCCTTCTGCATGGACGGCATCCACGACCTTCTTCCATCCCGCAAGCGCGTCATCGCCATAAATAAAAGGAATGTTAGGGTAACCGTTCGCAGCCTTATGGCCCACGCAGGTACCTTCTGTGATGATCAGCCCAACGCCGCCTGCGGCCCTCTTCCGGTAGTATTCCACATTCAGGTCGTTTGGCACATTTCCAGGCGAAAACCCCCGGGTCATTGGCGCCATGACAATACGGTTGTCGAGGCTTAGGTTCCTGGATTTGAACGGCTTGAAAAGCGCCCCAGCAGTCTCACTCATACTTTGTCCTTCGCATAGTCGGGCTGATCTAGTGAGATGCCAGCCCCGTAACAGGTTCTGAACTGAGGTAGCGTCACTTATTGCTATTTCAAGAATGTTGGGTCATCTGTGCCATCACACTTCTGTTAAGCTGCTTCCGCAAAGGGCGGGGCTGGAGTATAGACAGGGGTGAAGAAAAACCGGGGAACTTTTTATGAAACTGAAGTCTATCATTGTCGCTTGTGCTGCTGTCGTTTTGGGTGCTTTACCGGCCACCGCCGACGGCGAGAAAAGCCTTTACGACTTTACTGTAACGTCTATCGACTACACTGAGATGCCTCTTGACCAGTATAAGGGAAAGGCAGTTCTTCTGGTGAACACTGCGTCTTACTGTGGCTATACGCCGCAATATGAAGGGCTGCAGGCCTTGTGGAATGACTACCGCGACAAGGGGCTTGTTGTGGTTGGCGTGCCAGCAAATGACTTCGGGGATCAGGAGCCTGGTTCAGAAAAGAATATCAAGAATTTCTGCAAGGTGAATTTCCAGGTGGATTTCCCCATGACCAAAAAGATGGTCGTGGACGGCAAGGAAGGCACGGCTGAGATTTACAACTGGCTTGCCGGTGTGCTTGGTGAAGACAGCCGCCCACAGTGGAACTTCCACAAGTATCTGATCGACCCCGAAGGGCATCCGGTGGCCTATTTCCGCAGCAAGGTGACGCCACAGTCGTCTGAGCTGCGTGCAGCGATTGATAAGGTGCTGCAGTAATTAAAAAAGGGGCCGTATGGCCCCTTCTTTCTATCGCAACAAATCTGCGGCCACTTCCTTGAAAGGCCGCTCGTCCACAAGCTGACTTTCGGTGACGGGCGTTTTCGCGGCAATCAGCTTCTTGGCATTCATGAATTCCGCGATGCGGCCCACGCAGTCTGCGGCAATTATTTTGCCGTCCTTCAGGTAAAAGAAGGCGACAGAACGCTCTGCCGGATTGCCGCGCGTCACCAGCGTGTCATAGCCTTGGCTCAGGCCTGCGATCTGTAGCTTGAGGCCATACTGGTCTGACCAGAACCAGGGCAGCGCATCATAAGTCACATCATTCCCAAGCATATGGTCCACAGCCACCTTGGCCTGGTCGACAGCGTTCTGAACCGATTCAATGCGCATCTCGCGGCCATAGAAGGGGTGACTGAACCAGGTAACGTCCCCGACGGCATAAATGTCCGGGTCGCTGGTTTGGCAATGGGTATTCACCTGGATACCCTGAGGCAGCACGTCAAGATCTGCCCCCTCGGCAAGGTCCGTGTTCGGCACAAGGCCAATGCCCACCACCACCATGTCAGCTTCATACCGACTACCGTCTGCTGTGCATACGGCGCTGGCGCGGTCTGTGCCCTCGATGGAGGTCACCAGTTTGTCAGTGTGAATTTCCACACCTTCTTCAGTGTGAAGCTGTGTGTAGAATTCCGAGACTTCAGGCGCCACCACGCGGCCAAGGATGCGGTCTGTGGCTTCAAGCACCGTCACGGCCTTGCCGGCCTTGCGTGCAACGGCCGCGATCTCCAGCCCGATATAACCGCCACCGATAATCACGATGCGCCCCGCATTTTCAAATTCACCGCGCATGGCGTCCGTGTCAGCCATGGTGCGCACATAGTGGATGCCCGCGAGATCTGCGCCCTTGCAGGTTAGCCTGCGGGCGTGCCCGCCGGTGGCCAGGATCAGCTTGTCGTAGGGAAGGGTGCCCCCGTCGGCAAGCGCGATGGTCTTTGCCTCGCGGTCAATGCTGTTGGCATGGACACCTAGCTTCAGGGCGATGTTCGCGCCCTCATAAGCCTGTTCGCGCAGGATCGGCAGGCGCTCAGCCCCAATGTCGCCCGAGAGATACATTTTCGATAGCGGCGGCCGCTGGTAGGGCACCACTGGTTCGTCCGTGACCAGCGTGGCCTCGCCTTCGAATTTATGTTGCCGCAGCGATGTGGCGACCTGGGCGGCAGCATGTCCGCCACCAATTATGACAAGTTTCATGGGGTAAATCCTCTCAGCGGTAGGCTTTCTGGGCGCCTGAGCCAGTTATCTGCCGGATAATCGGCTGTGCCGTCAATAACATGCAGCGTGTAGGCATGGCGTGATTTGCCAGACCGGTTGGCGGATGACATATGCGGGAACAGGCCGCCGAACACCAGCACTGTGCCCTTGGGGGCGGGCAGGGCCACTTTTTTGTCTTCCTCAAACGGCGTATCATTGAGGGCTTCCACGTAGGTGCCGTCGCCATCTGGCTTGCGGCGGAACGCAGACCTCAGTCCGCCTGTTTCGTGGCCGCCCGGGATACCCCAAAGGCAGCCGTTTTCCTCTGTGGCATCCTCAAGCGCGACCCACAGGCCCAGGCAGGTTTCCGGCGTGGTGCGCAAATAGGTGGCGTCCTGGTGGCAAACTACCTCGCCGCCGATATGGGGTTGCTTGAAAATATACATGGACTGCAGCGGCAGCGGCTGTTGCTGCCCCAGGCCTTCACAGATGGCCTTGAAGGCGCTCTGCCGGGCGAAAGCGTCAAAGGTGGGGTCAAGGTCATGCATGGCATGGCCAACCTTGTTGATCGCCAGCGGCAGCTCGCAAGTCAGGTTGCCGTTCTTGTCAAAGGCCTCCTCCTCGAAAAAGAAGTGTGTCAGGTGTCCGGATTCCAGGAAGTAGGCATCCTGATCGTGAGCTTGGCTTGTTGAAGAAAAAATACTCCTGTGTTCTTCCACGTCAAATTCTGCGACCATCTCGGCCATGCGGCCACGCAAGCGGTCGCACATTTCATGGCTCACGAGGCCGTCCAGCACCAGCACGCCATCGCGGTCAAAAGCCGTTTTCATTTCCGGGGTGATAGTTTCAAATTTGCGTGCATCAAAACGAGGCAGCATTATCCTACTCCATCAAAGCCTGGTCCGCCGATTGGCACCTGCCCACGGAAGTTGATTTAGACCGAGCTTTCGCCAAAAAGAGCATAGGCCGCAAAGGGCGTCAAGGTGGCTGCGGGGGCCATCTGTTCTTGCGCGCTGGCGGGCGGTGAGATAGGGGTGATAAGTGCCTGTTTTTGCATTTCAGTATCGGGGAATATCGTGGATCCAATCAGTCTGGTGATTCTTGCGCTTCTTGCTTTTGTCTTTGTTGGGCTGCTTTTGGTCTGGCGGCGGCTTTCTGCTGTTTCTGCCAAGCTTGAGGGTGGAGACGCAGTGAACCAGCTGATGCAGATTGAAGCCGGCCTTCGTTATATGAACGAGCAGGCGGGCGAGCGCGAAAAAGGTATCCGGGAAGAATTCCGCGGTAACCGCGAAGAACTGTCGAAGGCAATTTCAGCTCTTGGCGAAACCGTGCGCAAGCTGGGGGCTGACCAGTCGACCCAGCAGCAGCAGTTTCGCGACAAGCTGGATGAGAAAATGAAGGAGCTGCGCACAGAGAACAGCCAAAAGCTGGACGAAATGCGCAAGACGGTGGACGAAAAGCTGCAGACCACCCTTGAGAAGCGCCTCAGTGAAAGCTTCAAGACGGTGTCCGAGCGGCTGGAACAGGTGCACAAGGGGTTGGGCGAAATGCAGTCGCTGGCAACCGGCGTGGGTGACCTTAAGCGCGTGCTCACGAATGTGAAATCCCGCGGCACCTTCGGCGAGGTACAGCTTGAACTGCTGATCGAGGACGTGCTGACACCGAACCAGTATGTTGCCAACTATGATTGCGGACGGAAAGGCACGCATGTGGAGTTCGGCATTCGCATGCCGGGTACTGACACGGAAATCTATCTGCCGGTTGATGCCAAATTCCCGACAGAAGACTATGAGCGCCTGCTGGGTGCCGTGGAAGCGGGCGACACTGACGGCATTCTGGCGTCACAGAAGATGCTGGCGAACCGGGTGAAGGGCTTTGCCAAAGACATCGCATCAAAATACATCAACCCGCCACACACAACGCCCTCCGCCATTTTGTTCCTGCCAACAGAAGGGCTTTATGCCGAAATGCTGCGTATGCCCGGGTTTGTGGAAGGGCTACAGCGCGAGTTTAGCGTCACGGTCACCGGCCCCACCAACTTCCAGGTGTTGCTAAACACCTTCCGCATGGGCTTCCAGCAAATGGCCATGCAGGCGCAAGCACAAGAGGTCTGGAAAGTGTTGGGTGCGGTCAAGAATGAGTTCGAGCGTTACGGTGACCAGATCACCGCTATGGGCAAGAATGTGGAGGCGATGGAGAAGCACATTGAGAAGCTGGGCACTCGCCGCAATGTGATGCTTCGCGCACTCAAGAGCGTTGAAGAAGTCGAGAACGCTACCGCCCAAACCCTTCTGGGGGACAGCGACGATTAAATGCAGTGACTTGACGACAATCAATTCACATTGAGCAGGCCTGTTTTAAGTCTTGGTAAAGTTTGGACAACTGGAGGACACAAATGAGCCACGTACCGCACGAGTTGAGAGAAGATTTCCCGGAGTATGAGGAGCGTATTCACACGCTGAAGGAAAGTGATGCGCATTTTCGTAAACTGGCCGACAAATACCATGAAGTTAACCGTGAGATTCACCGGATCGAAATCGACGAAGAGCACGTCTCTCAGTTTGATGAAGAAGACCTTCGCAAAGAGCGGATGCGCCTGAAGGACGAAATCTACGGCATGCTGAAAGCCTGATATCATAGCAGCCTAATGTCCGGCCCCGGCTCAATCCGGGGCCGAAGTGCATTATGTCGGCAGTCGCCTTTTTGCCGAGAGAATAGCAGACACCATATGGGCCGCATGCTGCATGCTCTCAGAGACGAGTTTCCCATATATCCGGTTCACCGAAAAATCGTTGTCATGATTGATCTTTGTCAATGGGTCGCGCCCCCTGCGCGATAAAATCCCTCTCGTTAAACGAAGGGGAAGAGTTATGCGTTATATTCCGTTCGATCTACTTTCTGAAATCCCTGGCAGGGAGGACAGATTCTGGAGCCTGATCAGTTCCGACCATCAATTCTATAAGCTCACCCGGGCTTATAACACCCTCAATCAAAGCCTTTGCGAAGCAGAACGTCGGCGCGAGTGCGAGTTGACCTTCTGCATAGATGACCTGCGCAAGGAACGGCTGTGGATCAAAGACGAGATTTTCTCCCGTCTCCGTCACTGAACGATTGTTCACTAACAAGACCGAAAAGGGATTGTGTCGCAAATGCGGCGCGAATTGCGATGAAGCGTTCAATAAATGCGCCCAGTGCTATTGAACGCTTCAGCCCGCGCACCTACATTAAAAGTGTAGCCACGAGCAAAGACTCAAAAAACAAAAGGCTGCAGAAAACGACAGTGATATCAACAGCCGCCTCCCCAAAAAGATAAAGCGGCACAGATGCGCAAGCAGCGAGGATAAAATGTTTACGACCCTGATTTCAGAGACCACAGGTCTCAACAACGCCCGGCACCAGGTCCCCCAGACCGTCGGCGTTTCCCTGACAAGCCAACCCCTAAGCCGATCATGGCGCCGTCAGCGCCGTGTCGCCCGGTTGGCACGCGTGCCGCTCGCAGCATAAGCGGCCAAGACAAGAACCGGCTATTGCACTCCAGCTCTAAGTCTCTGTGCGTCCTAGCGTTTGAGCAATAGCAGGTTCCGGTCGGACCGGGTGAGGACATACCCCTGACCCTAGCCCCAAGAGCCCATCTGGTCCGGCCACACTTTCCCTGTAACGAGTACACAGTTGTCGAACCCCTTTGGGGGTTCTGCGTTTCTTTCCTAAACCTACCCAATACTTCGGCGCTCCCTTTTTGGGGGCGCCGCTTTTCTGCCTACGGCCGCGATGGTCCGGCGTATTTGAATATCTCTCTACTGCACCATGCTTGACCGGCGCGCCCTGTTGCGCCAAATCTGATGGCGGAAGGGGAGATCCGAATGTCAGACCTGTTTGATGCCGCCGGCATGGATATGAAGCCGAAACCGGATTGGTCGGCGGAGGCGCATATGATGGCTACTGAGGGTGGTCCCGTGTGCGGCGTGGACGAAGTGGGCCGAGGGCCTCTTGCAGGCCCTGTGGTTGCTGCTGCGGTAATTCTGGACCCGAACGATATCCCTGATGGCCTGAATGACAGCAAGAAGTTGTCGGATAAGAAGCGCCAGATGCTCTATGGTCTCATTCAGGAAAAGGCGCTCGCAGTTTCCATTGCGGAGGCCAGTGTGGCCGAAATTGATGAAATAAACATCCTGCAGGCTTCCATGCTGGCCATGCGCCGGGCCGTCGAGGGGCTTGAAGTGAGGCCCGCTGGCGCCTTGGTGGACGGCAACCGCGACCCGGGCCTCGATATGCCGACACGCACCCTTATTAAAGGGGATGGTCGGTCGCTTTCCATCGCTGCGGCATCAATTATCGCAAAAGTTTTTCGTGATGATCTCATGAAAAAGCTCGATTCCGAGTTCCCTGACTACGGTTGGGCGCAAAACGCAGGATATGGTGTTGCCAAACATCTGGCTGCACTAAGGCTTGTGGGTGCGACTCCGCATCACCGTCGAACATTTGCTCCGATTCGCCAAGTTTTGAGTGAAGAATAGCTTATAAATCACTGATTCATCTATAAGAATCACTTGACACCGATTCGCTGTCGACTCATGATCGGGTCAACAGATCGCTGAGAAAAACCAAAAAATTAAGCCCAAAAAGGGCGTTTCCAGCGGTTGGCTATGAAGCCGGGACGGAGAAAATTGATGGCTGATGCAAAGAACGCGACCCGCAAGGGTTCTGCGACCCTTTCGTTGCCGCTGAACAAGATTGTTCAGGGTGACTGTATTGATGTGATGAACTCACTGCCCGAGAAATCGGTCGATGTGATCTTCGCGGACCCACCATACAATATGCAACTCAAGGAAACGCTTTCGCGCCCTGACAACAGCAAGGTTGATGGCGTGCATGACGCATGGGACAAATTCTCAAGCTTCAATGCCTATGACGAGTTTACCTACCGCTGGCTTCAGGCCGCTCGCCGTGTCCTGAAGGATACTGGCACCATCTGGGTGATCGGTTCGTACCACAATATTTTCCGTGTCGGCACGGCGCTTCAGAACCTTGAGTACTGGGTTTTGAACGATGTGATCTGGCGCAAGTCGAACCCGATGCCAAACTTCCGTGGCACGCGCTTTACCAATGCGCATGAGACGCTCATCTGGGCGGCCAAGTCTGCGGACAAGGGCGGCTATACGTTCAACTATGACGCCATGAAGGCCATGAACGACGACACGCAGATGCGGTCTGACTGGACGCTGCCGATTTGTTCAGGTGGCGAACGCCTCAAGAATGGCGACAAGAAAGCCCACGCAACCCAGAAGCCGGAATCCCTGCTTTACCGCGTGCTGATGTCTTCCACCAAACCAGGCGACGTGGTCCTGGATCCATTCTTCGGCACGGGCACAACGGGTGCTGTGGCTAAGAAGCTGGGCCGCGACTTTATCGGTATTGAGCGTGAGGACGACTATATCAAGGTTGCGATGGACCGGATATCCAAGGTTAAGCGGCTGGATGATGAAACGCTTGGTTTCACCCAAAGCAAGCGCGCGCAACCACGGGTGCCGTTTGGCTCCATCGTTGAGCGCGGCATGATCGAACCCGGTACCACGCTTTATGACTGCAAGCGCAAATACACGGCACGAGTGCGGACCGACGGTACGCTGATCACTGATATGGATAAAGGCTCGATCCACAAGGTTGGCGCCAGCGTACAGGGTGCGCCTGCATGTAATGGCTGGACCTTCTGGCATGTTGAGCAGAAAGGCGAACTGCTGCCGATCGACTTCTTCCGCCAGCAAGTTCGCGCGGAAATGAACTAGTCAGGGTACAAGTTACCTCCGGAAGCATGGATGCCCGTCTGTGCTTCCACCCAAGGCGCTGTCCTGCCCGGGCAGCGCCTGTTTTTATGGCTGCGACAGGGCCACGAGTGGATGCACAATCTTTTCTTAAGTCGCTCTGTGGTCACTTGTATTTTGGTTTGGACGTGCGAGATTCATGGGGTCGCGGGTGATCAGGAAAACCGGGCGGTTTTCCCCGGCGAACAGCGGCCAGAGTGCCGCGCAAAGCGTTTGTTCGGAGACCATGATGAGCAAAGAACGCAACACCAAGAAAGAACTGAAGAAGAAGCCGCTTCTGGACAAGAAGGCTAAGAAGATGAGCAAGGCAACCAAAAAGGTGCCTGCCTATCTCGCTGGCTAGAGGCATCACTCTGTTCTGAATGCAGTAACAAGGCAGGGCCGCATCACGCGGCCTTTGCTTTTACATTTGCCTTCTTAAATTGTCACATTTGTCCTATGGTGGCCTCGCTGTTATTTGGGATTGAAAAGGGTAAAGTATGCCACGCCTTCTTGCTTTGTTGATTGCCACGATTTTGTTTTGCGTCACCGCTGTCGCGGGCGATCAGCCTGATCTGGAACTGAAAAATGCGCGTCAGGTTTCTGATGTGCTGACGACCGGCGGGCAACCTAGCAAAGCCGACCTACAGCGCCTCAAGGATGCGGGCTTTACGACAGTGATCAACCTGCGCCGTGAAGGCGAGGTGACAAAGACTGACGACCTGGCCGACGCGGCTAACTATAACTTCGACGAAGCAGCGCTCGCGAGCTCCCTTGGGCTGAAGTACTTCCATCTGCCGATTTCATCGGGCGAGGGGCTGACCGAAGAGAATGCCAAGACGCTTGATGACCTTTTGAACGCAGCGCAAGGGCCCGTACTACTGCACTGCGGCAGCGGTAACCGTGCCGGTGCCATGATGGCCTTAAGGGCCTTCCATGTTCAGGGCAAGAGCGCGCAAGACGCCCTTGCCATAGGGAAGGCAGCAGGCCTCACCGGTTTGGAGCCGAAGGTAAGGGAACTTCTTGCCTTGGATAAAACCGAAGCTGCCACCATCAACAACTGATTTTGCCTAACGCCTTATCAGGGCACCTATTCGTGACGAAGGGCCGTGACCGGGTTGGAGCGTGCTGTCCGGAAAGCGTGTCCAGCCACGGTTGCTGCCGCGATCCCGAAAGCCAGAATCCCCGCCGCGAGGAAATAGTGGATTCCCAAATCAATGCGATAGATGAAGCCCTCCAGCCAGCGGTTGGAGAAATACCAGGCAATCGGCCAGGCAATCAGGTTTGCCACGAGCACCGGCTTTGAGAATTGCAGCGTCAGCAGCGTGACAATATCCCTTACCTTTGCGCCCAGAACCTTTCTGATGCCGATTTCCTTGGTGCGTTGCTCCGCGGTAAAGGACGCCAAGCCGTATAGCCCAAGGCAGGAAACTAAAATGGCAAAGATCGAGAAATAAGCGAACATTTCCGCGCGCTGCTCGTCCGCCTGATAGAATGCGTTCAGGTTATCGACCATGAATGACTTCTCAATCGGGAACTGCGGCACGATGCGGTTCCATGTGTCGTCAATCTGGCGCAGTGTTTCCGGGATTTGGTCAGCCCTCAGGTTGACGGTCATGGTCCAGAAATCGTCCTCCTGCACCAGGAACATCAGTGGGTCCAGAACATCACGGGCCGACCGCAAGTTCATGTTCTTGACGACCCCAACGATTTGAATGGCCACAGTGACACCCTGAAAATTGTTAACGAAGACGGTTTGGCCCAAGGCCGCCTCCGGGGAGTCAAAGCCGTAGTAGGAAACGGTTTTTTCACTGATGATCGCCGTCTGTCGCGCCATTCCGCCTTCCTCAAGCGGTTCCTGGAAGGAATCGGCCTGATGGGCTTCGGAGAAGAAACGTCCCGCAATCAGTTCCGCGCCAAAAAACTCAAGGAAACCGTGGTCAGCTGGCAGGACTTCCGTGTCTTTCACTTCCGTGTAGCCGCCCATGTCAACCTTCACGGGCCAGTCCCAGTATCCTCCCAGCGGGATGTCCCGGGCGGAAAAAGCGGTGCTGTTTACACCAGGCAATCTCTCTATCTCCTGCCGAATGGTTTCGGCGAGATCTTTTATGGGGCCATAATTCATGTTGGCGAGGGAAAGCTTGTTGTCCACATCCAGGCCGCGGGTCATGTTCTGAGCATATTTGATCTGGCTATATACAACTGCAGTCGCAATCATCAGGCCGATGGAGATGGTGAACTGAAGGGTGGTCAGTGCCTGCCGCAGGCGGGCTGTGCTGGCTTTGGTCGCACTGTTCGAATGCAGCACCAGGCCGGGCCTAAAGCTTGACATTTTCGCGGCCGGTTGGAGACCGGCGCCTATGGCAATAACGGCAACAAGCGCCACGAGGCCGGCTTGCACGAATGGGTCACTGAAGGTGTTCAGGCTCAGGATTTTGGCAACGAATTCGTTAAACCATGGCAATGCGGCTTCCACGATCGTGAAGGCAAGCAAGAGTGCGATTAGCGTGGTCAGGAGGGTTTCACCCAAAAGCTGGGTAATGATCTGGCGGCGGGACGCGCCAACGACTTTCCTCAGCGCAATCTCGCGTGCCCGAAGGGATGCACGCGCGGTCGAGAGATTGGTGAAATTGATGACGGCAATCACCAGGATCAGCAGTGCAATGGCCGAAAAGCTATAGACCACCATAATGTCGCCTGACGGTTTCATCTGGAAGCGGCCTGTCGAATATAGGTGGATATCTTCAAGCGGCATCAGTCTGATCTTGTAGACCTCGCTTGGAACGATGTCGGCGGGCGAGGACGGGTGCAACACTGCATTCTGGTTTACAAATGCAGGGATAGCGGCTTCCAGGGCATGGCGCTGGGACGCGTCATAAAGCTTGAAATAGGTATAGACATTTGAGGACACCCAGAATTTGGCGATCCAAGGCATATTGTCATAGCGGGTTTCGTCGAATTGCAAAAAAATGTCGCTGGCAAGATGGGTGTTTTCAGGCAGGTCCTTCATCACGGCGACGACTTTAGCGTCAAGGGTGCCAAAGTCGAAATCCAGGGTTTGGCCGATGGGGTCGGCGTCACCGAAGTATTTCTGCGCCGCTCGTTCGCTCAGGATCACGGACTTAAAGTCCTTGAACATCTGGCTGCGGTCCCCTGCCACCATGGGAAGGTCAAATACGTCGAAAAAGCCTTCGTCGACCAAGCTGACCTGCTCCAGGTTTTTCAAGGTTCCCTTGGTGATAAGGTAATTTTCCGTCATCAACCTGGCGCTGGCTTCAATCATGCTTCCGAACTTGGCCTGCATGGGATTACGGAGCGCACCGGGGGACAAAGCCGTGGGGCTATCGGGCTCTCCCGCTTCGCCACGATATTTCCCTTCCATCCGAACGATCCGGTCACTGTCAGGCAGCCACTTGTCATAGGAAAGCTCATTCTGGACGAACAGGAAAATCAGGATGCAAGCGGCCAGGCCAATGCTCAGGCCACCGATGTTGATGGCGCTGTAGAGCTTGTGGCGTGTCAGATTTCGAATGGCGATGGTCAGGTAATTTTTGAACATTTCGAGCAGAACCCCGGTCGTGACATTGGTTTTCGCCGAGGTTGCAATTCGCAGGCCAACCCGAGTTTTCTTAATAAGGCATTGTAAATAAAAGATTTTGCAAATTCAGATGGTGTCTATTCTGTTCGTTTTCGAACGGTTTTTCCAAGGCCGGTGTTCGTTTGTGAACACCACTTTGTATGCCTCCCCTATTTTTGAGGCGTGGTTTTCAGGGCGGCAATTTTCTTGAAAACGGTTGGCAGGCCGACATCTTCCAACTGGGCCAGGGGATGCCAGAATCCGTTCTCAAAATTCAGTTTAGCGTCTGCCTTGGCAGTCAGCAGCTTTGTTTCCAGGTGAAAATGGGTGAAGGTATGCTTGGCCAAGCCTTCGAGCGGCTTCCAGTAATCTTCTGTCGGCCTGTGGTCGAGCCATTCTTCCTTGGTGGGGAAGGTCGCGCGTTCTTCCCATGGGGTTGAAAAGAAGCCCGGCATGCCGCCCAGAAGGCCTTTTTGCGGGCGGCGCTCTAGTAGGACGTGGCCATCATGCTCCAGCCAGAAGGACATAGCTCTGCGGGTGGGTTTTGTCTTCTTCGGTGCCTTGACCGGAAAGCGTTCCATATCGCCCGCTTCGTGGGCCGCGCAGCCGGTCCGGATCGGACACAACAGGCATTTGGGAGATTTGGGCGTGCAGACACCGGCTCCCAGATCCATCATGGCCTGGGCAAAATCGCCCGGGCGTTCAGACGGGGTAATGCTTGCGGTGTGTTCCTTGATGGCCTTTTTCGCTGCAGGCAATGCCTCAGTAACACGGAATAGGCGGCTGACCACCCGCTCCACATTGCCGTCCACCACGGTGGCTGCTTCACCAAAGGCAATGGCGGCGATTGCGGCGCCCGTATAGTCGCCAATGCCCGGCAGTGCTTTCAGGCCTTCTTCGGTACTCGGAAATTCCCCGTCATGTTCAGACACCACGGTTTGGGCGCATTTATGGAGATTGCGGGCCCGGGCATAATAACCAAGGCCTGCCCATTCTTGCAGCACATCTTCCTGCGGCGCTGCGGCAAGCGCTTCCACAGAAGGCCAACGGGCCAGGAATTTCTCGAAATAGCCCTTCACGGTTGCGACAGTTGTTTGTTGCAGCATGATTTCCGAGAGCCAGACGTGATAAGGGTCCGCGTCTGCTCCATCGGCAGCGCGCCAGGGTAACTGCCGGCGGTTTCTGTCATACCATTCAAGTAACTGTCGGGCGGTCTTGGTCATCTTGATCTTGAAAACTGATTATTGTCTTGAAAAGTGTTAGCCTTGGCGGCATGCCATGGACGTGCCGCATTAATGCAGGACCATAGCCCGACGGGCAGAGAGAGCAAGCCAAATGGCGAAACAGCCAGATAAAACGAGCGCTAAAGGGAAAGCAGACGAAAAAAAACCGTTCCGGCGGCGGTCGACCCAACGTGCTTCAAGGGTTGCTTCGGCGCTTGTGACTCCGGCCCTCAGGGCCAAAGGCTTTGCGCAGGCCGAGGTGGTCACTCGCTGGGCTTATATAGTCGGTCCGGAATTGGCGGAAAGCACGCTGCCTGTGTCGCTGCGATTCCCAAGGGGTGACCGAATGGGCGCCACACTGACTGTCCGCTGCGAATCTGCCTTCGCGCCGCTCCTGAGCCACAAGGCCGGGCGGGTGATTGAAATGGTCAACAGCTTCTTCGGCTATCAGGCGGTGGCCAAACTTGAGGTAAAGCAGGGGCCGCTGCCGCGGCAACCGCGCAAGATGCCCTATGAAAAACGGGCTCTTGGGGAGAAGGAAGCAAGTCAACTGCGGTCACTTGTCGGTGAAGGGGGGTTGAGCCCACTTCAAGAAGCGGTTAAAAGCCTTGGCGAGTATGTGCTTTCTGAAGCGCGAGAGGCCGGCCAGAAGCCGGACAAGAAATAATAATTGGGAGTAGGGGGCGTGATGTCTTTCAAAGAAGCTGTTATGGCGGCAGTAGCGACGGTGTTTACCGCAACGGCGGTAATGGCTCAGGATGGGCCCAGTCAGCCTTTTGTGATGGGTGATATTGTCTATGGGGCGGCTGATGCGCCTGTCGAAGTTATTGAGTATGGCTCCATGACTTGCCCACATTGTGGGCATTTTGCCAGCGACACTTTCCCGCAGGTAAAGAAAGAACTGATTGAGACTGGCAAGATCCGCTTTGTATTCCGCAATTTCGTGCGCGACCGCTATGACATGGCCGTGGCCGTGATCAGCCGCTGCACGGCAGATGTGAATGTTACCAAACAGCTTCTGGATGCCTATTTTACCCGTCAGGATGAATGGATGCGGGCGCAAAATCCGTATGAAGTGATTGCAGCCATCGCAACAGAATCTGGCATCGCCCAGGACGAAATGTCGCGCTGTATCTCTGATCAGGAGGCGCAAAAGCATCTGGCGGAAATGACGCAGAATGGCATCGAGACATACAAGATCAATGGCATTCCGTACATCATGGTGAATGGGAAGCATCTTGCTGGGCACTCATTCGAGGACGTTAAGGAAGCTGTTGAAGCAGCCAAATAATCCACAGGAAATATCACGCGGGTCGCAGAAAAGACTCGTCAGCCTGTTTCATGCGATGTAAACACAATATCTAGTAGTGGGGATGATTTAATGCACAAGGACTACGTATCTAAGTTCAAATTTGCTGCTGCCTTTGGCGCAGCGCTTTTGCTTGCAGCCTGTGGTGACAGCAGCGAAAAGCCTGCGGCGGACGATGCCCAGCAGGCGTCTACTGAGCCGGCTACTGAAGCTGTGGACGTTGCTTCCAAGACACAGGGCACATGGGGGCCGATCGTGTATGGTGACCCGAACGCACCGGTTGAGATTCACGAATTTGCGTCGCTAACCTGCCCACACTGTGCCACCTTTGCAAAAAGCTATTTCCCCCAGTTGAAAGAGCAGCTTTTGGATACGGGCAAAGCCAAGCTTGTTTATCATAACTTTATCATGAACCGGGTCGATATCGTGGCATCAGCAGCCGCCCGTTGTGGCGATGCAGAAACCACGAAGAAGCTGATGAAAGTATATTTCGCGCGCCAGAGTGATTGGGCCCGTTCCCAGTCGCCGGTTGACGAACTGGCGTCAATTGCGCGGCGTGCCGGTATCAGTCGCACAGAATTCGATCGCTGCGTGTCCGATGACGATATGCTCAAGCATCTGATGAGCATGACGCAGGACGCAGTGAAGAAACACAATATCAATTCGACGCCAAGCTTCATGGTGGATGGTAAGCTTCTGGAGTTCAAGTCTTTCGACGAAGCGATCGAGCAGATGGTCGAGGCAGTCAACGACGCCGGGTAAGCTTTGATATAGGGCGGCCTTGTTGGGGAACGGGGCCGCCTGTTTAATGGATGAAACAGGGGGAGTAGGGCGCAGCCATGCGTTTTTCGCGTCTGCGATTATCGGGGTTCAAATCCTTCGTCGATCCGACCGAGCTTCATATTGAGCGCGGCCTGACCGGCGTTGTGGGCCCGAACGGCTGCGGTAAATCCAACCTTCTTGAAGCCATCCGCTGGGTTATGGGAGAAAACCGCGCCAAGAGCTTGCGCGGGTCCGGCATGGACGATGTGATCTTCGCCGGTACGGACAAGCGCCCGGCGCGCAACATGGCCGAGGTAACGCTGGTGATCGATAACCAGGACCGGTCCGCCCCAGCAGACTATAACGACGAAGACTTCATTGAAGTAACACGCCGGATTGAGCGTGAATCAGGTTCTGCCTACCGCATCAATGGCAAGGATGTGCGCCAAAAGGACGTGCAGCTTTTGTTCGCGGATGCTGCGACCGGCGCACACTCGCCTGCGCTCGTAAGTCAGGGGCGTATCGGCACGCTGATCAATGCCAAGCCACAGGACCGGCGCGCAATTTTGGAAGAAGCCGCCGGCATTTCCGGTCTTCACACCCGGCGCAAGGAGGCCGAAAGCCGTCTGCGAGGTGCTGAAGGCAACCTTACGCGCCTGCAGGATGTGATCCAGGCTATGGAAAGCCAGATCCAGAGCCTGAGACGACAAGCTAAACAGGCTGTGCGCTACCGCTCCATCTCCGGCGATATCAGACAGGCGGAGGCCAGCCTTCTCTATATGCGCTGGGCACATGCTGCCGAAGAAGTCATCAATCTTGAACGTGCGCTTAGGGAATCTGAGAAAGGCGTCGCCGAGATCGAAGAGAAAGTTGCGCGGCTTGCCAAGGCACAGGCTGAATTTGCGGCCATGTTGCCGCCGCTCAGAGAGGCGGATGCGGCGGCCGCAGCCAAGCTGCAGCGCCTGTCGATTGAAAAGGAAAACCTGGAGCAGGAAAGCGAGCGGCGCAAACAAACTGCGCTTGCGCTTCGTCAGACGCTGGAGCAAATCGGTGCTGACCGCGAGCGCGAGGCGGAGATTGCAGCGGACGCAAAGGCTGCGCTCGATCGCCTGACGACGGAGAAGAAGCGGCTTGAAGCTGCGCGCGATGCCGAAAAAGACAATGAACTGCAGGCCCGGGAAAAGCTTGATACAGCAACCAAGGCTGCGTCGGCTGCAGAAGCCGAATATGATGGCATCAGCGAACAGGCAGCCCAAGCCCGTGCGCGGCGGTCCAGTCTTGAAAGCGACAAGCTCGCGATCGTGCGCAGGGGCGATCAGCTCAGATCAGAACAGACGCGCCTGAACGGCGAGCTGGATGCCATGACGGCCGAAGATGAAATCCTGAAGGCGCTCAAGACCGCCGAACAGACGGTCGAAAAAGAAGAAGAGCGACTGGGCAAGGTGGCGGATAGCCTGCAGGCTGCGGAAGCGGCGACCCTTGAAGCACGCAACCGCCGCAATGAAGCCGATTCCGCAAAAGCAGAAGCAGAAGGCGCGCACAAGTCTGTACTGGCGGAAGTGGGCAACCTGGAACGCATGCTTGAGCAATCCGCCGCGGACGAGGACCTGCCGGTTTCAGCATCGCTCAAGGCCAAGCCTGGCTTTGAGGTTGCAGTTGGTGCGGCGTTGGGCGAAGAAGCCGAAGCTGGTCTGAGCGAATCGGCCAAACGCCATTGGAGCAGCCAGGGCGCGCTGGAGGCAGCAAGCTGGCCTGCAGGTGTGACCCCGCTTAAGGACGTTCTGACAGCGCCATCGGTTCTAGAGAGGCGCGTCGCGTTTGCAGGCATCCTTGATGAAGGCGCAGACGGAAGTAGCCTGCAGAAACAGCTGAAACCCGGGCAGCGGCTGGTTGACCGCGAAGGCAAGCTTTGGCGCTGGGATGGCTATGTGCAGAAGGCGGGCGCCCCAAGTGAGGCTGCCATCCGGCTGGAGCGCCAGAACCGGCTTTTGAAGCTGAAGGCCGAGGAGGAACAGGCGCGCAATAAAGCTGCAGGTGCCGCGGAAGCGGCCCAGCATGCTTTTGATGCTCACCAGAAAGCCCGCGAGGCGGAGCAGGCCCAGAGGCAGGTGCGCCAGGATGTCGAAAAGGCGCTGGCTGAGGCGCGCCGCGCGCTTGTTAATGCCGAGCAGGAAGCCAGTAAGCGGGCCAGTAAAGTCAATATGCTCAAAGACAGCCTGGCGCGTCTGGCCCAGGAAGAGGCTGAAACCAACGAGCGACAGGCAGGCATCGATGCCAAACTGGCGGAACTGCCGGAAAATACCAAGCTTGAGGCTGAGCTCCAGGACGCTCGCAGCAAAGTTGAAGCGCTGCGGTCAGAACTTTCGAGCGCCCGCGCAGCCTATGACAGCCTGCGCCGGGAAGCGGAAACGCGCAATGACCGGCTGAATGCAATCCAAACCGAATCAGGGGCGTGGCAATTGCGGGTGGATAGTGCGGCGAAGCAATTGAAGGCGCTAGATGACCGCCAGCAGGAGACAGAACGCCAGCTGAAGGACGCAGAAGCGAGCCCTGAAGACCTTGAGAACCGCCGTCAATCCTTGTTGACAGAGCTTGAAAAGGCCGAAAAGGAGCGTCACGACAGCAGTGACAAGCTGGTGACAGCCGAAGCGCAGCTGGCGGGGAAAGACAAGGCCCTCAAGGAAATACATGAGGCACAGTCCGAAGCGCGTGAGCGACAGATCAGGGCTGACGCCGCCGTGGAAAATGCAGTTTCCCGCCGCAAGGATATCGCAAGCCAGATCGGCGAGCGGTTCGAGTGTGCTCCTACCCAGCTTCTTGAAAAGGTAGGTCTTGAGGCAAGCGACAGCCTGCCGGATGCCATGGTGCTGGAAGCCAAGCTTGAAAAGCTGAAGCGTGAGCGGGACCGGCTGGGTGCCGTGAATCTGCGGGCGGATGAAGAGCTTACCGAAATCGACGAACAGTTGTCTCATCTGGTCGGGGAACGGCAAGATCTTGAGAACGCAATCGCGCGGCTCAGGCAGGCGATCGGCAGCCTCAACAGGGAAGGGCGCGAGCGCCTTCTGAAAGCTTTTGATGTAGTGAACAACCACTTCGGGGAACTCTTCAAAACCCTGTTCGGTGGCGGTGAAGCGCATCTGGAACTGACGGAGTCCGATGATCCGCTGGATGCGGGCCTTGAGATTTTCGCCAGTCCACCAGGCAAGAGACTGCAGGCGCTGTCGCTTCTTTCGGGCGGGGAACAGGCCTTGACGGCTCTTTCCCTTATTTTTGCAGTGTTTATCACTAACCCTGCACCCATTTGCGTGCTTGATGAGGTGGACGCCCCACTGGACGACGCGAACGTTGAGCGATTCTGCAATTTGCTCGATGAAATGATCGAGCGAACAGACACGCGGTTCCTGATTGTAACGCACAATGCGGTTTCCATGGCAAGGATGAAGCGGCTCTTTGGCGTGACCATGGCGGAACGCGGAATCTCGACCCTTGTCTCCGTCGACCTTGAGCGCGCCGAGGAATTGCGTGAGGCCGGTTAATGGCTTTTTTCTTAAAAGCTATTTAAAAACAATAGGTTAACTTATTTGCGATAGACCTTGACACGGGGTGGGGCCTTCACTATGTTGCAGGCGCCTTTTACGGCGCTTCTTTTTAAGGGAGCAGCCCGGCAGAAATGTTGGTCGAACGCGGGGTTCAAGGGGCTGAAGCGATGGGTGAAAATAAGATTGACCCAAAGCTCAAGGCACTTGACGAGCAATTGAGCCAAGCCCGGAAGAAGGCTCAGGGAGAAACGCTTGATGACAAGCCGTCTCCCATGGGTAGGGCCTTCAGGATGGGTATCGATCTGGTTGCTGGTGTGGGCGTTGGCCTGATTATCGGTATTAACCTGGATGGATGGCTCGGTACTTCCCCCGGATTTTTGATTGGCTTTCTGTTTCTTGGTTTCGCCGCCGGCATCCGGAATGTAATCCGTGAGGCCAACAAGATGCAGGCAGAGGCTGAGGATGCACCGGCGCAGGACCTTGGTGAGGATGGCGCGGGCAAGGCGGATAAAGATTGACCGCGATCCGCATAAAGCGGGTTGCACAAAAAAAGAGATGGTAGCCGTGGCAGGACCTCTTCAGCAGTTTGAAATCAAGCCCATCGCCGAAATGGAAATCGCCGGGGTTGATGTTTCCTTCACTAACAGTTCCCTGATGATGGTGATCGTTGTAACGCTTCTGACCTTCTTCCTGGTCGGCGGTATTCGCAAGGGCTCACTGGTTCCAGGGCGTTGGCAGGCAATCGTTGAGATGGCCTACGAGTTTATCGCCAACATGGTGAGAGAAAATGTGGGCCGTGAAGGGAAACAATATTTCCCCTTCATCTTCACCCTCTTCATGTTCATTCTGGGCTGTAACCTTTGGGGCATGGTGCCTTACCAGTTTACAGCAACCAGCCACATTATTGTTACGTTTGCCTTGGCAGCGGTGGTGTTCCTGGGTGTGACCCTGATTGGCTTTGCCAAACATGGCCTCGGCTTCCTGAAGCTGTTTGCGCCATCCGGCGTCCCCGCACCGCTCTATATTCTGATCGTGCCGATTGAGATTATGTCTTATTTCACACGCCCGATCAGCCTGTCGGTTCGTCTGTTTGCCAATATGCTGGCGGGCCACATCATGATGAAGGTATTCGCAGGCTTCATTATCTCGCTGGGTACTATTGGTCTTGTTGGCCAGGCCGCAGCAATCCTGCCGTTTGCTTTCAACATTTTCCTGACGGGGCTGGAAATCCTGGTGGCTTTCCTGCAGGCCTACGTTTTCGCCATCCTGTCCTGTATCTACCTGCATGATGCAATGCATCCATCGCACTAAGATCCGGACAATCCTAACAGTTTAGAAATCAAGCTTCATTCAATAGAGAAGGAATTTAACATGGAACTCGAAGCCGCAAAGATGATTGGTGCTGGTATCGCCACTCTCGCTCTCGCCGGTGTTGGTATTGGTCTTGGTAACATCTTCGGTAACTTCCTTTCTGGTGCTCTGCGCAATCCGTCTGCTGCACCGAAAGTATTCGGTAACCTGCTCCTGGGCTTCGCCCTGACAGAGGCTGTTGCCCTGTTCGCGCTGGTTATCGCGTTCCTGATCCTCTTCGGTTAAGGATCAGCTACCGAATGAAGCACCAGGCGCGGCCAAGCGTGGTCGCGCCAAGTGCTTATAAGCCACCCAGGCAAAGCTTGCTTTGACAGGTGGTGGGCCAAGAGGCCCGATCCCAGAAACATCTAGCCACAGAGGCAAGTGATGGCAGAAGCTCATACAGAAGTCGCACACGAAGAAGCAGGTGGATTGCCACAGCTGAACTTCGCGACCTATGAAGAGCAGGTCGTATGGCTTTTCCTGACCTTCATCGTGCTGTTCGTGATCGTATCCCGCCTGGTTCTGCCACGCGTGACCAAGGTCCTCGAAGAGCGTGAAGAGCGGATCGCGAACGACCTGGATACAGCCGAACGGCTGCGCAAGGACGCTGATGACGTACGTGAAGCGTACGAGGAAGCAAGCGCGAAGGCACGCAAGCAGGCTCAGGATACAATCCTGAAAGCCAAAGAGAAAATTCAGGCTGATATCGCGAAAGCCCAGGCCGAGCTCGAGGAAACGCTGGCAGCGAAAGCTGCGGAAGCTGAAGCTCGGATCTCCAAGGCACGCGAAGAGGCCCTGGCAGGCGTTGGCGATGTTGCAAGCGATGTTGCGGCCGACCTCGTTGCCAAGCTGGCTGGTATTGAAGGCGATGACGCCGCAGTTTCCGGTGCTGTTAAGTCAGCGCTCGCAGACGTGAAGGGAGCATAACCATGGCTGATGGACACGGTTCTGTATTCTCCGATCCAACCTTCTGGGTTGCCGGTTCCTTTGTCGTCTTTGTTGCCGGTGTGATGTATGCCAAGGCACACAAGACAATCGCCGGTATGCTTGACGAGCGTACGGCTGCAATCAAAGGCCAGCTGGATGAGGCGAAAGCCATTCGTGAGGACGCCGAGAAGCTTCTGCACGATTACCAGCGCAAGCAACGCGACGCTGAAAAGGAAGCTGCCGATATGGTAGCCCAGGCGAAAGAAGACGCAAAGATCATGGCGAAAGAGGCAAAAGCCGACATCAAAGCCATGGCTGAGCGCCGCACGCGCGCCGCGGAAGAAAAGATTGCACAGGCTGAAGCCAATGCGGTCAAGGAAGTCCGCGCCGTTGCAGTTGACGTTGCCATCAAGGCGGCTGGCGCTGTGTTTGCCGACAAGCTCAAGGGCAAGGAAGGCGGCGCGCTGATCGACAAGGCAATCACCGACGTCGAAAGCAAGCTGCACTAAGAATAGAAGTTCTGAAGTATTTCGGTTCTGAAAGAACGCTCCGCCCATTCCGGCGGGGCGTTTTTTCTTGTGCTTGGGGTGCCATCTTATATACCCCTAAGGCAAGTCTTCATGGAAAGGATGGCTACCGTGACGCGGGACAAGAGCAACAATCTGATGCGCTGGGCAACGCGCGCTTCCGTAAGCGTTGCGGCCACGCTGGTGGCGGCAAAGGCGGTTGCCTGGTGGCTATCTGATTCTGTGGCCATGCTTGGCAGCATGACCGATAGCGGCCTCGACCTTATGGCGTCGCTTGTCACGCTGTTTGCCGTGCGCACGGCGTTGTTGCCGCCTGACGAGGATCACCGCTTCGGGCACGGCAAGGCTGAGGCTCTGGCGGGGCTGTTTCAAGCGGCCATCATGTCGGGCTCAGCTGTGTTTCTGTTGCTCGAATCGATCAACCACGTGGCTGTGCCACACCCTGTGACACAGTCTACCTTGGTGATGGTGGTGTCCGGGGTTGCGATTTTATTGTCTCTCGCGCTTGTGGCCTTCCAGTCGTATGTGGTGCGTCATACTGGCTCTCTGGCCGTGGCGGGCGACCATCTGCACTATAAGGGTGATCTTCTGCTCAATCTGTCAGTGATTTTTGCGGCCTGGGCCACGGCCGCCGGTTTCGATTATGCGGATGGTGCCTTCGGTATCCTGATCGCGCTTTACATCCTGTATGGCGCCAAGGAAATCGCGCTGCCTGCTGTCGACATGCTGATGGACAAGGAACTGGGCCTTGAGGACCGGGAAAAGATTTTTAATCTGGCCATGGGCAACCCGCATGTGCGGGGACTGCATGAGCTGAAGACCCGCATGTCAGGGCGGGACCTGTTTATCCAGATGCATATCGAGGTAGACGGAGACATGACCGTGCAGGACGCGCATTTCGTGGCGGATGAGGTGGAGGCCATGATTGGCGAGGCGTTCCCGGATAGCGAAGTCCTCATCCATGTGGACCCGCCAAGCCTGCTGTCTGACCAACTGACCGTTAAAGAACTTGGAAAAATTGGGGAATGAGTATGCTGACCATCTATGGCATCAAGAATTGCGATACCGTGAAGAAAGCTCGCAAATGGCTGGAAGCCGAAGGTGTGGAGCATAGCTTCCATGATTTCCGCGCTGACGGTCTGGATGATGCCCTGATGGCGAACTTCATCGCTGCGCTGGGTTGGGAAGCTCTCCTGAATACCCGCGGCACCACATGGCGCAAACTGCCAGACAATGAGCGCGAAGGGGTGGATGCCGGCAAAGCCGCCGAGCTGATGCTTGAACACGAGGCGTTGATCAAGCGCCCGGTTTGGAAAAAGGGTAGTGAGTTCCGCCTTGGCTTTGCGCCCAAGGACCAGGACGACATCAAGACCTGGGCGAAAGGCTAGCAATATGCGGGAATGCGCCCTCTATCAGGTTGACGCCTTCACCAGCCGGCCGTTCAGGGGTAACCCGGCGGCGGTGTGTCCGCTCACTGCTTTTCCAGACGATGCCCTGTTGCAGAAGATCGCGCTTGAAAACAACTTGTCAGAGACCGCTTTTATCGTGCCGTCAGCAAGTGATGATGCCGATTATGAGCTCAGGTGGTTCACGCCCACCATGGAAGTACAGCTTTGCGGTCATGCCACGCTAGCCTCCGCCCATGTGGTTTTCACCCACCTGCACCCCGAATGGGAGATGGTGCGCTTCAACACTGCCTCAGGGGTGCTGGCCGTTATCCGGCACGGCGGTCGTTATGAGATGGATTTCCCGTCACTGCACCCATACCCGTATGATATTCCCCAAGGGTTGGGCGACGCGATGGGGGCAGAGCCGATGGCCGTGTGCAAAAGCGACCGCGCAGACAGGGACCTGATGCTTGTATACGAAGATGCCGCAACCGTGCGGGCGCTAACACCCGATAGCGCGGCGCTGAAGGCATTCGCACCTTTTGGCTTTATTGCAACGGCGCCGGGGGAAGGCGATGTGGATTTTGTTTCTCGATGCTTTTTTCCCAACCACGGCATAGCGGAAGACCCGGTAACGGGATCTGCCCACTGTGTATCGGCCCCTTACTGGGCGGAGCGCCTGGGCAAGAACACCCTCTATGCACGGCAGGTCTCAGCCCGTGGCGGTGACTTATGGCTGACGGTCAAGGGGGACCGGGTCAAGATAGCCGGGCAGGCGGTTGAGGTTATGCGGGGCAGGCTCCTGCTCGCGGGCTAATATACATGCGGTCCTACCTTCCCGGTTCTGCGCTTTGAGAGCGCGAGTAGCGTTGGATCGGCTTGCCTTCTGTACCCAGTGCGTTACCTTGGTCGGGTGGAGCAAATGAGGGAGAGGCCTGATGACGTCTGTTTACGATTTCACGTGCGAGCGGTTGAACGGAAAACCGCAGAACCTGGCAGACTATAAGGGCAAGGTTCTTCTGGTGGTCAATACCGCCTCCAAATGTGGCTTCACTCCGCAGTTCGAGGGGCTTGAGGTGCTCTACAAAGACCTCAAGGACAAAGGCCTGGAAATCCTTGGATTCCCCTGCAACCAGTTCGGCAAGCAGGACCCGGGGTCGAACGATGAGATCGGCGAGTTCTGCCAGATCAATTATGGGGTCAGCTTCCCGATGTTCGCGAAAATCGATGTGAACGGCGATGATGCCAGCCCGCTCTATAAGCACCTCAAGGCCGTCAAGCCAGGTGTGATGGGGACGGAGCGCATCAAATGGAACTTCACCAAGTTCCTGGTGGACCGCGAGGGCAATGTGGTCAAACGCTTCGCTCCAAAGACGAAGCCGGAGGCGATCCGGTCCGCGATTGAGGCGCTGCTATAGTCTGAAAATCATATACTAATCAGCAGCTTATTAATGTGATCACATTTTCCTTTGCGCCCGCTTTGTCCTGGTTTACTGTTTTCGGGAAATGCTCGGGGTGGAGCGTGAATTGTGGGAGTGAGTATCCATGTCCAAGCTGAAGGGCATCAACAGGCGAGATTTCTTGAATGGCGTGGCCCTGACCGGGCTGACAGGGGTGACTTTGGCAGGGGCGGCGGCGCTAGGCGTGAGCCCGGCGAAGGCGATGGCAAACGGCCTTGTGGACAGCAAGGGCGCCTGGACCTACCCACCCGCCAAAACTGGCCTGCGCGGCAGCCATGTTGGCAGCTTCGAGGTCGCCCACGCCATCAGTTGGGAAGGCAAGTCCTATGACCGCCCCCGGAAGGCCAAGGACGGCCAGTATGACCTTGTGGTTGTGGGCGCTGGCATCTCCGGCCTCGCAGCGGCTGTGCTGGCTGAGGAAAAGCTGGGCGCAGGCGCGCGCATCCTGATCCTGGATAACCACGACGATTTCGGCGGGCACGCCAAACGCAACGAATTCAATGTGGACGGCGAATTGCTGGTCGGCTACGGCGGCAGCCAGTCACTGGAAAGCCCGGCGCACTATAGCGCGGGCTCAAAGGCCTTCCTTGAGACACTCGGCATCGACACGGAAAAATTCTACCGCTATTTCGACCAGAGCTTCTATGAGCGCCAGGGCCTGACGGCGGGCGTCCACCCGGGCGCGGAAACCTTCGGCGAAAGCGGGCTTCTGAAGCGCAGCCGCACGGGCGGCAGCCACAATGTGCTGGCCGCCTATGGGGACGCGGAGAAGGCTGAGCTGAGCACTCTTATTACCGGCTTACCCCTTGAAGACGCTGACAAAAAAGCGCTGCACCACTGGCTTGTGGACCAGCCGGACTGGTTGGCGCACCTGTCGCGGGATGAGAAGATCGACTATCTGGCGCGGACTTCCTTTGAAGAGTGCATGATCAAGCACGGCGGCCTTGGCGAGATGGCGCGCGAGCTTTTGCGCGATGAAGTCGTGGGCACCTGGGGGCTTGGCTGGGACGCGCTCTCGGGCCTTGAGGCTGTGCGCTTCGGCATCGGCGGCACGCTCGGGCTCGGGCTTGACCCGCTTGACGTTCCGGAGCCCTATGACAGTGAAGAACCCTATATCTTCCACTTCCCGGACGGCAACGCAGGCGTCGCGCGGCTTGCTGTCGCCAAGCTGATTCCGAACGCCGTGGAAGCCAGCACCATGGAAGAAGAGGCGCTCGCCCGCGTGCATTATGACAGGCTCGACCTGGCGGAAAACAGCGTCCGCATCCGCTTGTCCTCGACTGCCGTGGAGGCCCGGAATACAGCCGAAGGCGTTGAAATCACTTATGTTCGGGACGGCCGGGCAGAGCGCGTGGAAGCCCGCTATGGCATCATGGCCTGCTATGGCCATATCCTGCCGTTCATCATGCCGGAGCTGGGCGAAGAGCAGATCGAGGCGCTGCAGTGGCCCGAAAAAGTGCCGCTGGCGTATGTCAATGTGGCGCTCAGGAACTGGCGGGCGTTCAAGCAGGCGGGCGTGAATTATGTTTACACGCCGGGTGCGTTTTACAGCAATTTCTCGCTCGATTTCCCGGTCTCGATGGGCGGCTACGCCTTCTCAAGCGACCCCGAAAAACCGATCCTGGTGCATATGGTGCATATCCCGAAAGCGCCGGGCCTGATGAGCCGCGAGCAGCACAAGGCGGGGCGCTACCAGATGTATGGCACCAGTTTTGAGGAGTTCGAACAGGCAGCGATTGACCAACTGACCGGCGCGCTGGGGCCCTACGGCTTTGACGCCGAACGCGACATCGCCGCCATCACGGTGAACCGCTGGCCGCACGGCTATGCCTATGAATATAATGAGCTTTTCGATGGTGGCTGGTCACCGGAAAACGGCCCGCACCTTACCGCGCGGGCGCGCGTTGGCAAGCTCGCCATCGCGAATTCCGACAGCTCGGCCTACGCCTATGTGAACGGCGCGGTGGATGCCGCCATCCGCGCGGTGGACGAGCTTTTCGGCTGAAACGCGGCCCGCGATCTAGTCGTGCGGCTGACCTAGTCGTGTGCCTGGCCTAGTCGTGTGAAAGCGGCTTGTCGGTGAACAGATAGTCCTTCAGTTCCTTGTCGAACGTGGGGTCCTTGCGCCTGATCCATTCCATGACCATGGCGGCGTGTTCCTTCTCTTCGTCGCGGTTATGCTTCAAAATCGCCTTCAGTTCCGGGTCCTTGCAGGCATCCATGCGCTGGTTATACCAGTCAACGGCTTCAAGCTCTTCCATCAGGGACCGGATGGCGCGGTGCATGTCGCGCGTGTCGTCTGAAAGCTCGTTGATCGGTTCATGGTATCCGCCATCTGACATGTGAAGCTCCTTTGCTGTTGGTTTTACAGTCGCCACCCTAGCAAGTGCGCTAAGGCGTGTGGTTGATCATAATCAATCTGCCGGGGTTGTAAAACACAGCGTCAGATTTTGGGCATACACCCCGCCGCCATAGCGCCCAAATCCCGCAAAAAGGGCACACATTTTGGGCCATATGGACCAAAAACGGTCACTTTGGGCACTTTTTTCACACCCATAGTGCCCACCAAAATCTAGCCAAAATCGGACATTTTGAGGCTAAAAAGTGAATGTGATCACATTGGGCTTCGGGACGGTAGGATGACCCGTTTTTTTGACTCAATGATCATTATATCATTAAGGCGAATCTCGCCTCTCGGCCAGAAGCGGACTATCGTGATAGCCGACTTACTCCAGCCTAGGAATGACACTTTCTAACCCAAAACGGATAACCCTATCTTTCTCTTTTGAGTTGGTTATATGTTTTGAACAATATGCAACTAGTTTCTTCGAAGTCGAAAAATAAGCATGTCGGTTCTACATAAAGAAAATGATGAAATAAAAGTCTATGGACCATCCACCAAAGCGCTCAAGTATATGCTGCTTACATGTGGAGCTGCATCCATACCGTTAGCTATTTTAATGGTGACGAATGATGAATTTGGTCGCCTCAACTTACACAGTTGTCTCGCTATTCTCATGGTAGCGGTCATTTGCCTAAACTTGTGGACATTCTATAAAAAACTTCCTCACATAAAGCTGTCCTCAAAGGGAATCGAAGTTAGCAACGTTTTTGGCAAAAAGTTCCATTCTTGGGAAAGCGCAGGCCCATTCAGACCCCATAAACTCGATAGCAAGCATGTCCATATCGGCTATTTATGTGCGCACTCAAGAGAAACTGAGGAAATGCTCAGGCGCGGAGACAACTACATTCCTGCCGACCATGAAAACGCTGAAATCAAAATTGTCCTTCAAGGATTGTCGGCTGGCCTATCGGATGAAAAAGCTGAAGAACTTTGCCAAGAAGTGAATGATTGGCGAGAAAAATATGGTCCACAAAACAGCCCCCTTAAAAGCGCCCAACAAGACACCTTCTCGTGGGTCAAGGCAGACTTAAAGAAAAAATCGATAAAAGCTAAGATACGAACTTATTCGATTGTTGCCATAGTCATGGCTATCATTTTTTATAATGTTGTCTGGGTAGACGACCATAGCCAACTCAAGGACACCATTGGTCGCATTCAGAGGCTTATAAAGGAATAATTCACCTCCTTCTGCGAGCCATCCTAAGTGATGGCGCGCTAGACCTGGTCCGCTTCAGGCGAGGCAAGAGACTTGCGCGCTAGATAATTCTCCTGCTACTGGAACGTCCGCTCCCGGGCGAAAGCTGTCCTTCTGGGGCTGGGGTGGCAGGCATAGTATCAGTGGGCAGAGCAGCCATCGCCGCCAAGCCTGTGGCGATAAAATCTGGCGCTTCTGAAAAGCCTTGCCCCGCATCCCCTGTTCCCCCATCCTGTCCGCCACACAACTAACACCTCGGGGGAGGGCATATGGCTGGCGCCAGTTCGGGCGGGAATTCCGCCTATCCATCATTCTCATCACGCATCGCGTTTATCATCGTCACCGCCGGGTCGGCCGTGGGGCTGGGGAACGTGTGGGGCTTTCCCTATGTGGCCGGGCAGAATGGCGGTGGCGGCTTTGTGCTGATTTACCTGCTGGCGCTCGCGTTCGTTGCCGCGCCCGCCTTCATGGCGGAGCTGATGCTGGGGCGCATGGGCAAGGCCTCGCCGCCCAATGCGCTCGGGCGTTTGCAGGCGAAGGCTGGTAGCCGCCTGCATTGGCCGCTCGTGGGCTGGACCGGTCTTGTGGGCACCATTCTGGTGCTTTCCTTCTATGCCGTGATCGCGGGGCAGGCGATGGACTATGCCATTGAAGCGGCAAAGGGCGGCTTTGCGGGCTGGTCTGACCATGAGGTGCAGGCGCTGGACGCGGATTTCAAATCCAGCATGCCGATGATGGCGCTGTGGTCCGCCATCTTCATGGGGCTGACGGCGCTGATTGTCTCGTTCGACATCAACACGGGGCTTGAGAAAGCCGGCAAGGTGATGATGCCGGCGCTTTTGATGATCCTTCTTGGCATGGTCATTTATTCCGGCAACACGGGCGACTTTGGCGCGGCGGTGGATTTCCTGTTCGGCTTCCACAAGATGGATGTCACCCCCCGCCTGTTCCTGGAGGCCGTGGGGCAGGCCTTTTTCACGCTAGGGGTCGGTGTGGGCGGCATCATGACCTACGGCAGCTATATGGGCAGCAATGTCAACCTGCCGCGCGCCACGCTGTGGATTGTGGCGATGGACCTGTTTGTGGCGCTGGCCGCGGGCCTTGCCATCTTCCCGCTTGTGTTCTCAAGCGGTGTCAGCGCGGCGGCGGGGCCGGGCCTTGTGTTCCTCACGCTGCCGCTCATATTCGCGGACATTCCGGGCGGGGCCGTGGTGGCCTTCGCCTTTTTCCTGCTGCTCACGTTCGCGGCGGTCACCAGCTCCATCTCGCTCCTCTCGCCCACCGTGGCACGGCTTGAGGAAGCCGGTTGGTCCCGCCGCAAGGGCGCGGTGCTTATGGCATCGCTCGCGGTCATCATCAGCCTTCTCACGGCCTATAGCTTCGCGGGCGGCAAGCATGTGTTCCCGCTCGCTGCGCTCGGGCTTGACGGCATGACCTTCTTTGACCTGATCCGCGAAGGCGTCAGCAATTTCATCCTGCCGCTTTCGGGGCTCGCCTACGCGCTGATGGTGGGCTGGGCGCTTAGCCGCGAGGAGGTGCGCAAGGCACTGCCGATGGAAGACGGGCTGATGTTCCGCCTTTGGCACGGCGTGATCCGCTATGTCGCGCCCATTTGCATCACGGCGCTCTTTATCGGTGCGGTGGCGGGGTAGGGCTTGCCCTTTCAGGCCACAAGGCTAAGTCACGTCTGAAAGACGAGGGAGGGACGCATGAGAGCGATGGGCACACCGGATATTATCACCGCAGGCGGGTTTGACCTGGCTGTTTACCGCGCCGGGCCGGATGTGGCGGAGGCCGACAAGCCGCCCGTGGTGCTGATGCACGGCTTCCCTGAGATTGCCTATAGCTGGCGCGCGCAGATGGGTGCGCTCGCGGCCGCCGGATACCCGGTGTTCGCGCCCGATATGCCGGGCTTTGGCGCGTCCTCCGCGCCCAAGGGGCGCGAGAATTACACCATGGAAAAGCTGACCGCCGCCATGGCTGGCATGCTGGACCATTACGGTATCGAGCGTGCGGTCTTCGTCTCCCACGATTGGGGCGCGCTGGTGATGTGGCAGCTGCCCTTTTATCAGGGCGAGCGCGTGCTGGGCCTTGCGGGCCTGAATGTGCCTTTGCTGCCGCACTATCCGATGGACCCGATGGACATGTTCCGCGCCCGCTTCGGCGACAAGATGTATATTGTGCGCTTTCAAACCGAAGGCGCGTGCGAGCCGCTGCTGGAACGCGACATGGCCGCCACTTTCCGCTATTTCCTGAGGAAGCCTGACGAAAATACCGCCCGCCCGACTGACATTCCCTTCGCGGAAAAGAGCCTGGACCTGATCGGGCATCTTGAAAAAGGCGAGAGCGCCTGGGGCGGCAGCCCCTTGATGTCAGACGCGGACATCCAGGTGTATGTGGACGCGTATGCGAAGAACGGCTTTACGGCGCCCCTCAATTATTACCGCAACATGAGCGCCAACTGGCAGGACCAGAAGCGCTTCCTGGACGGGGAGGGGAATTTGCCGAAGGTAACCGTGCCCTGCCTGATGATCACCGCAGAGCTTGACCGCGCCTGCCCGCCCGAGATCGCGGTGGCGATGCCGGATATGGTTGATGACTACGAGCAGATAGACCTGATGGGCTGCGGCCACTGGAGCCAGCAGGAACGCCCGGATGAGGTGAATGAGGCGCTCCTTGATTGGATGGGCAGGCACTTCTGACGCCTGCCCAAACCGGAATTCTGATGCTTGCCCTTAGCCCGGCAGTTCGCAGCGTTGGCCGCTTTTCCTGTAGGGCGTGTCGCATTCCCAGCCGTTGCCGGAATAATCAATGTGGGCGTTCTCTGGCAGGGTCAGTGCAAGGCACTGGTTGCCTGACTGCGAAAAGCCGCGGTCGCACCGCCACCTGTCGCCGTTTTCAACCAGATAGGCGTTCTGTGGGACCGCGATTTTCACGCAGCTGTTGCCTGTAAGGGCGAAGCCGCGGTTGCAGCGCCAGCCCGAGCCATAGCTTTGTTCCACGAAATAGGCATTTGCCGGAATGATCACTTCTTCACAGCGATTGTTCTCTTCGCGGAAGCCCCGCTCGCACGACCAGCCGTTGCCATATTTCCCGTCCGTCAGGAAGGCGTTTTCCGGCAGAGCGATTTTCCGGCAGCTGTTGCCTTCGGTGCGGTAGCCACGGGCGCATTCCCAGCCGTTGCCGGACGCGGTCAGAAAGCCGTTTTCGGGCACGGCGATGGCTTGGCAGCCGCCGTCCTGTTCCCTGAAGCCGCGCTTGCACGCCCAGCCTGAGCCATAGCTGCGGCCGGTCGGGAAAGCATTTTCCGGGATTGTCAGCTTGTCACACTGGCTTTTGTTGCGCTGGTAACCGTTGTTGCAGGACCAGCCGGAGCCGTAGCGGTCCAGGCTGGCGTTTTCCGGCACGTCGACCTTGCCGTCCTGCGCGGTGGCTGGGCTGGCGACCGCCAGCATAAGTCCAAGGGCGGCACAAAGCGCCATGGGGATAGATTTGGTCATAGAGTGTCTTTCCGGTTGCGGAAGCCGCCGGAATTGGCGCCTGTCCTTGGCACAGGTGGGGAGAACCCCACCTGGTTGGTCTGGCATTTGGTGCTTGTATCAGGCGCTTCTCTGGCGACCGCTGGACCGTTCAGAGCGCGCGATATTCCCGAGCATGCGGCTGAGGCCCGCGCTGTCGCCGCCCTGATTGCCGCCCTTGCGGTGGCTGCTTTTGCTGCGGTTGCCGTTTTGGCCGTTCTGGTTGCTCTGGCCGCCATTGCCGCCATTGCCGCCCTGCGCATTCTGGCCGTTCCGGCCCTTGCCTTTTTGAGGGCGGCGTTTGCGGTTTTCACCGGCTGGTTTGGCATCAGCTTTCACCGGTGCCTGCTTCGGCTGCTGCGGGCGCTGTTCGCCAGCTTTCGCGCCTTCAGGCTTTGCCCGCCTGTTCCGCGACCGACCGCGCCCCGAGTTGCCCGCCGGTTTGCTGCGACCGCGTCCACCAGCAGAGCGCCTGCCGCCCGGTTTCTCTGGTGCCTGCTCGGGCACCAGTTCAGCGGCGCTCAGCTCGTCCAGCTCGATCTGGAAGCCAATCAGCTTCTGGATGTCGCGCAGGAACTCGCGTTCGGTTTCGTCACAGATGGAAATCGCGACACCGGTTGCGCCGGCGCGTGCCGTGCGGCCGATACGGTGCACGAACACTTCAGGCACATTCGGCAGGTCAAAGTTGAACACGTGCGAGACGCCGTCAACGTCAATGCCGCGAGCGGCAATATCGGTTGCCACAAGGATCGGCACATCGCCGCTCTTGAAGGCGTCCAGTGTGCGTACGCGCTGGTTCTGGCTCTTGTTGCCGTGAATGGCGTCGGCCTTGATACCGTTTTGTACCAGCACCTGCGCCAGCTTGTTGGCGCCGTGCTTGGTGCGGGAGAAGACGACCGCGCGGTCGATATCCTCGCGCTTCATCACGTCCACCAGAATCTGGCGTTTGTTGGCCTTTTCCACATGGATCAGCGTTTGGGTAATGCGCTCGATCGGCTTTGATGCAGGCGCCACCGATACTTCCACAGGATTGTGGAGGAAATCTTCAGCCAGGCTGCGGATCTGCTTCGGCATGGTTGCCGACAGAAGCGCCGTCTGTTTCTTGCGTGGCAGAGAGTTCATGATCCGCCGGATGGCAGGCATGAAGCCAAGGTCCAGCATCTGGTCCGCTTCATCAAGGATAACCGTGCTTGTCTGTTCCAGCATCACGGCGCCGGTGCTCATGAGGTCTTCAAGGCGGCCGGGTGTGGCCACAAGAATGTCCACGCCGCGCGACATGGCGCGGATTTGCGGGCCAGCCTTGGCGCCGCCCACGATAACAGCACTGCTGCTTTTCAGGAACTTGCTGTAGGTGCGGATGGCATCCTCGATCTGGGCGGCCAATTCGCGCGTGGGCGCAAGGATGAGTGCCTTGCAGCTTTTCGGGTACGGCATCTTGCGAATTTCATGAACGCGCTGCAAGAGCGGCAGAACGAAGGCGGCGGTTTTACCGGTGCCTGTCTGTGCGATGCCGACAATATCTTTGCCGTCTAGCATGGCTGGGATAACGCCAGCCTGGATTGGAGTTGGATGGGTGTAACCTTCCGCCGTCAGGGCACGAAGGATGGGCTCGGCAAGGCCGAGAGTATTAAATTCTTTCAAGTGTAAGCTTTCACATACCACGGTATCGCGCCAAACCCGGCTGGGCGCACCGTCAAAAAATAAATAGGGAAGCTTGCAAAGATCAGCTGCCGGGCAGTTGGGGCCTGCGGGATTTCCCGGGCCGATTTACAGGGCAACGATCTTTTAAGGGAAAATTGCTCAAGTCAGGGACCGCCAGCGATTGTTCTTTTGATTTCGCCATCTTCGCGCGGTGTGTTTGGGGCTATAGACCACGAATCGCACCAAAAAGCAAGCAAAGCCTTCATTCGGCGTCTGTCTTTTCCTCAAGGCCCGCCAGGAACTTCTTAAGAAGCGCCGTCAGGGCAACTTGGTCTTTCTCAGGCAGGGCGCTTGCCAGCCGGGCCTGCGTCTCAGTGTGGGCGGTAACGGCCTCGTCAATCAGGTCGAAGCCCTTGTCTGTCAGCGCCACCAGGAAGCCGCGTCCGTCTTCCGGGTTCTTGATGCGCTCGACCAGCCCCGCTTTCACAAGCTGGTCGATGCGGTTCGTCATGGTGCCGGAAGTCACCATGGTCATGTCCATCAGCGCGCCGGGAGACAGCCGGTAGGGGGCGCCCGAGCGCCTGAGCGTGGCCAGCACATCGAAGGCCGCCGAATTCAGACCGAACCGCGCGAAGGTTTTACCGGTTGCCTGAGAGCTGCGGGCAGACGCGCGCAGCAGGCGTCCCAGAAGCGCCATCGGCGCGGTATCCAGGTCGGGTCTTTCCTTCGCCCACTGGGCAACGATTTTGTCAACATGATCCATGGCTGGAATTTTTCCCACAGAAATATCTTGAAATCAAGATTTCTGATATTATCTTGACTTCAAGATAAATAACAAGGCTGAGTCATGAACGAGCGAGCAACCCTGGCTATCACCGCACTGGCACCCCTCATTTGGGGCAGCAGCTATATTGTCGCCACCGAATTCCTTGCGGGCGTGAACCCCTTGTGGACAGCTGCCTTGCGGGCCCTTCCGGCTGGGCTGTTGTTGCTTCTGTTGGTGCGGCGGCTACCCAGCAGGGACTGGTGGGGGCGGATATTCATCCTTGGCGCGCTCAATATCGGGGCCTTCTGGGCGCTCCTGTTCCTGGCTGCTTACCGCTTGCCGGGTGGTGTGGCGGCAACGATCATGGCGATCCAGCCGCTTCTTGTGATTTTCATTGCGCGCATGGCCTTGGGGGCACGCATCCAGCCGGTGTCTGTGTTTGCGGCGCTGATGGGCTTTGCTGGTATTGCCCTTCTGGTGCTGGGGGCGGATGCCGGATGGGACAGCCTTGGCGTATTGGCGGCGGCCGGTGGCGCATTTTCGATGGCCTTGGGCACGGTGCTGGCGCGGCGGTGGCGGCCTGATGTGTCTCTCGTCACCTTCACGGCATGGCAGCTGGCAGCTGGGGGCATTCAGCTTCTTGTGGCGGCGCTTCTTTTTACGCCCGCGCTGCCGGTGATCGACACAGGCGGCATTTGGGCACTTGCCTATCTTGCTGTGCCGGGCGCGGCGATCACCTTCCTTTTCTGGTTCCACGGTGTGGCGCGGCTTGAACCCGCGCGCGTGTCGTCGCTGGGGCTCCTCAGTCCCCTGATGGCGGTGCTTCTGGGCTGGGTGTTCCTGCATCAAAGCCTTGGTGCCCAGCAGATGGCTGGCGTGGTGCTGACACTTGTCAGTGTATGGGCCAGCCAAAATGCCGGGCGGATGCTCTTTCAATTCAAACTCTCCCCAAACAAAAGGACTTAAATGATGAATATTTTGATATTTGGCGCTGCCGGTGACGTTGGTCGCCGCGCGGTCTCTGAGGCCGTGGCGCGCGGCCACACGGTTACAGCTGTTGTGCGGCGGGCCGGGCAGTCCACCACGCTGCCGCTGGGGGTTGCCTGCCGCGTGGCGAACATCCACCCCGACAGTGTT
The DNA here is from genome assembly GCF_042651265.1 of Kordiimonas lipolytica. Lineage (GTDB taxonomy): Bacteria > Pseudomonadota > Alphaproteobacteria > Sphingomonadales > Kordiimonadaceae > Kordiimonas > Kordiimonas lipolytica. The sequence continues at coordinate 524,143 of NZ_JBHSCR010000003.1, forward strand.
CCCGCTGCGCTGATGGAAGGGCAGGACCTTGTGATCAGCGCCCTGCGCCCGCCTGAGGGGCAGGAGGCGCTTCTGGCGGGATTGACCCGGGCGATCTGCCTCGCGGCCAGGGCTGCGGGCGCGCGCCTGTTGGTGGTGGGCGGTGCGGCCAGCCTCAAGCTGCCGGGAAAGGACACAACGGTGTTGACGGAACCGGGCTTCCTGCCGGAACACCTGCTGCCCATCGCGCAGGCGTGCCAGGAGCAGTATGAGCTGTTTGAAAGCATGAAGGCAGATGACTGGGCCTATCAAACGCCGCCCGCCATGCTGGTGCCGGGGGAGCGCACAGGCCAGTACCGTCGCGGCCTTGACGAGATGCTGACGGACGAGGAAGGCAACTCGCAGATTTCGATGGAGGATTTTGCCGTTGCGCTGATTGATGAAGCTGAGCTAGGGCTTCATAAAGGGCGGCGCTACACGGTTGCCTACTGACAGAGGATACACCCATGATCGACCAGTGGCCCGCCTTGGCAGAAGGATTTCTTGTTTCATTCGGGCTGCTGCTCGCGATCGGGCCGCAGAATTTCTATGTGCTCAGGCAAGGCTTGCGGCACCGGCATGTGTTTGCTGTGACCACCACCACCTTTATCTCTGATGTGGCGATGATATCGCTTGGCGTGATGGGCGTGGGCCGCGTGTTTGCAGACAATCCCACCATCGCCTACTGGCTTGGCTGGGGCGGTGTGGCCTTCCTGTTGTGGTTTGCCGTGAAAAGCCTGAAGGGCGCGATCAAGCCCGTTGTTGTGACCGACGACCGGATCGAGGCATCTGCAGGGTCAGCGGCCGGGCAAGGCGTGCGCGTTGCCATATTGCATGCCATAGCATTTGCCTGGCTCAACCCCTGGGCCTATGTGGACACGATGGTGCTGATCGGTGGTGTCAGCGTGAAATACGCCACAGACGCTGCGCGGCTGGCGTTCCTCATAGGCGCGGTGGTAGCGTCCGCCAGCTGGTTTTATGCCATCGGATATGGTGCCAAGAAAGCCGCGCCACTCTTTAAAAAGCCCATCACATGGCGGGTGCTGGACGGTGTTATCACAGCCGTGATGCTGGGGGTGGCTTTGATGCTGGCGCGGCATCAGCTGGGCGCCTAAAGGACGGTTGCAAAGATACGGAAACTGGTTCAAGCTTGCCCCCTTGTGACGACCGAAAGTAGTACGAGGGGGACAAGATGCAGCTTTGTGGACACAGCGTTTCACCCTATTTCGAGCGGGTGGTGATCGCCCTTGATATGAAGGGTGCTTTGGACCAGGTGGAACTCGCGGGCGTGCCCGGCGGCTTCAAGTCTGACGAGCATTTCAGCTTGCATCCCATGGGCAAGATTCCGTTCCTGATCAAGGATGACGGCACCAGCATCACCGAAGGCCAGGTGATCGCGGAATATCTGGACCGCGTGCTCGACGGCCCTGACCTGACACCCCATGATTTCGAACAGGCGACGCAGGGGCGCCTGATCGCCCGCATTCTGGACCTTTACTATGCCGAAGCCGTGCGCCCCTATGGCCGCCTGGCCTTCGGCGGCGAGGCCACGGATGCCGAGGTTGAAAAAGCCAAAACGCAGGATATCCCGGCGGCTTTCACCTATCTTGAGAAATATATGGGCGAAGGGCTGTTCGCGGTGGGCGATAGCTGGACGCTGGCGGACGCCGCGCTGATTTCGCATCTTTATTGGTATGGGGCGCTCAAGGTGCGGTTTGGGCTTGAGGGCTACGGTCGCTGGCCGAAGCTGGATACCTATTGGAACCATGTGAAAGACACGGATATCGTGACCCGTTCGTTCGACCGGGTGAAACATTCCTATGATGAATTCTTTGGCGGGGACGACAATTGATGGGCGAGGCCACCTATACGGCGCGCTGCCTGTGTGGCGCAGTGAAAGCAGAGATTGCGGGCAAGCCCCTGTGGGTCAGCCACTGTCACTGCCCATCCTGCCAGAAGGCCACCAGCGCGGCGTTTGCCACCTATGTGGGGTTTGACGCCGCGGCGGTGCATTTTCTGGGCGACGAGGCCAAGCATTATAAATCCAGCCCTGGGGTAAAAAGGCGCTTTTGCGGCGACTGTGGCAGCCCTGTTTCCTTTGAGGGTGAGGCATGGCCCGGTGAAATCCACTTGCATGCGGGCTTTATCAATGAAACCGATGACCTGCACCCCGAAAGCCATGTTTATGTGCGCAGCCGCAAGCCATGGGCCAAGACAGACGACGGCCTGCCCACCTACCGCATGTTCCCTAGGGATGAGGGTTAGGATGTGAGCCGGATCAGGTTTGGACTGATGGCGGTATTGATGGTGCGGGGGCTTCTAGCAATAGGTACCCCACTCCTGATGTTCCTGACCGGCGCGCAGCAATTCCTTGAGAGGTTTTTGGAGCCTGAAGTGACTGGGGCTTCTTTTGGCCTCAAGCTCTTTGCAGCGATTTTCGCGCTATTCTGTCTCTGTGTCCTGCCCTTCGCCTATCGGTATGCCATCAGTGGCCGGCTGACTTTCCTCAGGTGTGTTCTCCTGGGCGCGGTTGGGGCGACCGTGCCTACCGCCACTCTGGCTGCTGGCCGGATGCTGCAACTTGACCCAGCGTCATTTGATATCAATTTCCCACTGTCGACATCATCCTTCGCGTTTGTTTTCGGCACGATCAGTGGGGTCTTGTTCTGGATGTTTGGCGCCGTGGCCGCCATGTTGCTACCGGATTTCAGCAATTTTTCAAAGGATGAGGTATGAAGGATACTTTTGCCGCGCTAATACTGTCAGCTCTAACGGCGTCGTCGGGCGTGTATGCGCAGGCCGATATTGAGAGCTTCTGTGCCGACTTGCCGCGCCCAGCATATAGCGCGCTTGAAAAGCGACCAGAGAGCACCGGGTGGTTCGAACTTTATACGGTCGCCCCCGGCGTGACAGCCATCTATGAACCCTTCCAGTGGCAAGAAGTGATCAGCTACCTGATCGAGGGCGAAAACCGGGCGATCCTTTTCGATACCGGCAATGGTATTGAGGATATCAAGGCGGTGGTGGACCGGCTGACGGACAAGCCCGTTACCGTGATCAACAGCCATTCACACTATGACCATGTGGGCGGCAACCACCAGTTTGGTCGCATTCTGTCGGTTTCCACCGATTTCTCGCGCGAGATGGAACATGGCCTGCCGAATGAGGCAGTGCACGAAGAGCTCTCAGGCCCGGCCTTGTGCAAAAGCCCGCCATCGGGCGCAACGGCAGAAACCCACGCGATCAAGCCCTACAGCATCACCGGCACGGTGAAAGAGGGTGACGTGATTGACCTTGGCGGGCGCAAGCTGGAGATTTTGCAACTGCCGGGACACACCAGCGACGCCATAGCGCTTTTGGAGCGGGAGACCGGCTACCTGTGGATTGGCGATACTTACTACAATGGTCCGATCTGGCTGTTCGCGCCGCAGACCGACCTGAAGGCTTACCGTGCGTCCATTGCCCGGCTTGTGGCGCTCGCACCAACACTGACCAAGCTGTTCCCGGCGCACAACACGGCGGTCGAGGACCCAAGCGAGCTTGCCCGCGTGCAGGCGGCGTTTGAAAAAGTGGTGACAACGGACCTTGCGCCCGATGCGGTGGAGGACGGCATGGCCGAATTTCGCTTCGACGGCTTTTCCTTCATCATGCGCCCCGATAACCGGCATATTGGCGACGAGTGACGAGTAGAGTTTTCAACGCTGCACACATCGCTTGTCCCGCGGGCGATTCTGCGTTAATTGAGGCGCAAAGTTTTTTCAGATAAGAATAAGGATCAAAGCCCGATGGCTGCCTATCAATATGTCTATCAGATGCACAAGCTCACCAAACAGTATCCTGGTGGCAAGCAGGTTCTGAACGGTATTTCCCTCAACTTCCTGCCCGACGCGAAAATCGCGATCATCGGCCAGAACGGTGCGGGTAAATCGACGCTGATGAAAATCATGGCGGGCTATGACACCGAATTCGGTGGCGAGGCCTGGGCCGCAGAAGGCATTCGTGTGGGTTACCTGCCGCAGGAACCGCAGCTGAACGAAGACAAGGACGTTCTGGGCAACGTGATGGAAGGTCTGGCCTCCACGCAGGCGCTGGTGGACGAGTTCAACCAGGTGGCTGGCGACTACGGCATGGACCCTGAGAATATGGACCTCCTGAACCGTATGGGCGAGCTGCAGGAACAGATCGACGCCGCAGACGCGTGGGACCTGCAGTCTCAGGCCGAAGTGGCGATGGACGCGCTTTGCTGCCCGCCGAACGATTGGTCTGTGGATAAGCTTTCGGGCGGTGAGAAACGCCGCGTTGCGCTTTGTAAGCTGCTGCTTGAAAAGCCTGAAATCCTGCTGCTCGATGAGCCGACCAACCACCTTGACGCCGAAACCGTCGCCTGGCTCGAAAAATTCCTGCAGAACTACAAGGGCTGTGTGATCCTCGTGACCCACGACCGCTACTTCCTCGATAACGTGGTGGGCTGGGTGCTTGAGCTTGACCGCGGCCAGGGCATTCCGTTCGAGGGCAACTATTCAGCCTGGCTTGAAATGAAGACCAAGCGGATGGCGCAGGAAGAACGTGCTGATAAAGCCCGCCAGAAAGCCATGAATGATGAGCTTGAGTGGATCAGGCAGTCTCCAAAGGCGCGTCAGGCGAAATCCAAGGCACGGATCAAGGCCTATGACGAAATGCTGGAGCAGCAGCAGGAGCGTGTGGCCGGCCCGGCGCAGATCAAGATCCAGCCACCAGCCCGCCTGGGCGGCAAGGTGATCGAAGCCAAGGGGCTCACGAAGGCGTTTGGCGACAAGCTTCTGTTTGACGGCCTCGACTTCAGCCTGCCACCGGGCGGCATCGTGGGTGTGATCGGCCCGAACGGCGCGGGTAAAACCACGCTCTTCAAGCTGATTACCGGTCAGGAAAAACCTGACGCTGGCACCATTGAAATCGGTGACACTGTGCAGCTTGGCTATGTGGATCAGTCGCGCGACGCGCTGGACGCAAACAAGAACGTCTGGGAGGAAATCTCCGGCGGGCACGACATGTTCTATTTCGGCAAGCATGAAGTTTCGACCCGGGCTTATGTTGGCGCCTTCAACTTCAAGGGCGGCGACCAACAGAAGAAAGTTGGCCTGCTGTCGGGTGGTGAGCGGAACCGCGTGCACCTGGCGAAGATGCTCAAGGAAGGCGGCAACGTATTGCTGCTCGATGAGCCGACCAACGACCTTGACACCGAAACCCTGTCTGCGCTTGAAGAAGCCCTTGAGAACTTCGCTGGCTGTGCTGTGGTTATCAGCCACGACCGCTTCTTCCTTGACCGGATCGCAACGCACATCCTGGCGTTTGAAGGCGACAGCCATGTGGAATGGTTCGAAGGCAACTTCGAAATGTACGAAGAAGACAAGAAGCGCCGCCTGGGGGCAGATGCCACCCAGCCGCACCGTATCAAATACCGCAAGTTCACGCGCTAGGCGCTGCGTGCAAGTAGATACAGGAAAGGGGCCTTTCGGCCCCTTTTTTTATTGTTCCGGTTGGTTCTCTGACGCTGGTTCATCCGGCGCTGGTTCATCCGGCGCGTCATAAACTTCTTCAACCTCGACTTCGCCTTCTCGGTTTCGCTGGTTCTTCATATGAATTTTCTTGACCATATCCACCATATGGATCGGGAAGCGCGTCAGTGACTGGTTGTGGGTGATGGCCGTGTTGCCCCAGGCCGACGCCACCGCCGCTTCGCCAGCATACTCGCCGCCCACGAAGCTATAGTCCGCACCGCTGTTGGTGAAGGCGTTCAGGAAGGCGGCCGGGTTGCTGCTGGCGGACGAGCGCGAGCGGTTGCCGCCATAAAGGTCGGCGATATACCAATTGCGCTGGTCGGTGCCCACGCGGCTTGAGGCCGCCTTCAGTTTGTCTGCGAACACCGGCTTCGCATAGCGCAGCAGGTGGGCCTTCATATCGGTTTCAAAATCAGGGAACAGGGCGGCGTTGACCTCATAGAACATGGAGGTGCGGATGATGCGTTCACGAACAAACGCCCCCCGGTTGGAGTTGATGAACTCGCGCGCGTTGGCTTCAAGCTGATGCCATACGCGCACGCCGGTATAGGCCTCGTCGCGAATGTTCGGCCCGCCAATGAAGCCCTGAAACAGGCCATACATGATCAGCGGATTGCGGTATTTCGGGATCAGGATCTTGTGGTGGATGTCGTTCAAGGACAGCGGAATGCCTGCGACAGTCAGCACCTTTTCGTCCCAGAGCTGCGGGTAATGTTTCTTCAGGTTGGTTTCAGGGAAGACCTTGGCGATCTGGCTGATTACCGTGAGGTTATAGAGATTGAGCCAGTAAGCCAGCTGCTCCTTGCTGCTGAATTGGTTGAGTGGTACGGCGCTTGGGACTTTCTCAAGGTCGCGCCTGAGGGCCACCAGCACATCGAGGTTGTCACCCAGGAAGGCATGGAAGTCGATGCGGTTGCCTTCGGTTCTGGTGCTGCCGCGTGAGCCTGTTGAGATACGGGAACCCGTACGTGGCACTGTCTTGCCCGCGGTTGACCTGTCAGAATGGCCGGTTTCCCAAACGGTCTGGCTGAGGATCGCGGACAGGTCCTTATAGTCGATCGACATGGGCGAGTCCGGCGTGTCGCCCTTGAAGGCTTCGATGGCTGTGTCCGGGGTGACTTGTGCTTTTGCGGCGGGGGCGGGAGGAAGCGCGAGCGAAAGTGTGGCGGCAAGCAGGGCAGCAGCCCGTGAAAAATGTCTCTTTGTCATGATTATTCCCCCTCTAAAGCGTTTTAACTCCCGGATACTCGCAATGTTGGAACTACACGAACTTGGACAACCAAAGATTACACTTACCTCATCAAAAGTTTGAATTTTTTTACTTTAGTCACGAAAAAGCCCGCAAACACTTGGTAATACCCCCAATATTTAGCGGTACTCAAAAGTAGAATTTTCTCGTAATGAACACGGAGGAGATTTTACGAATGAAGAAGTCACGTTATTCCGACAGTCAGATCATCAGCATCCTGAAGCAGGCGGAGGCGGGTGCGCCTGTGCCTGAGCTTTGCCGGGAACATGGCATGAGCAACGCCAGCTTTTACAAGTGGCGTGCAAAATACGGCGGCATGGATACCTCGATGATGGCTAGGCTGAAGGAATTGGAAGCCGAGAACGCTCGTCTGAAGAAGATGTATGCTGACGTCCAGCTCCAGAATGATGTCATCAAGGAAGCTATGGCAAAAAAGTGGTAAAGCCGTCCCGCCGACGTGAGATGGCAAAAATTGCTGTCTGCAAGGGGCGGCTGAGTATTCGGGCAGCCTGCCGTGCTTTTACGATCAGCGAGACCTGTTACCGCTACGAACCGAAGCTTTGTGACGAGAATGCCGAGATAGCGGACTGGCTGATTGGTATCACGGGCCGCCAGCGAAACTGGGGCTTCCAGATGTGTTTCCTGTATCTGCGTAACGTCAAGGGCTTCAAATGGAACCACAAGCGCGTTTATCGCATTTACAGGGAACTGGAGCTCAATCTGCGGATCAAGCCGAAGAAGCGCCTGTACCGGGAGAAGCCTGAGCCTCTGGCGGAACCTGAGCAGATCAATGACATCTGGTCCATGGACTTTATGCATGATCAGCTCAGTGATGGCCGTAGCTTCCGGGCCTTCAATGTGATTGATGACTTCAACCGTGAAGCCCTGAGCATCGAGATCGACTTCTCCCTGCCAGCAGGCCGTGTCATCAGGGCTCTTGATCAAATCATTGAATGGCGCGGCAAGCCGCTTGCCATTCGCTGTGATAATGGCCCCGAATATGTAGGTCATCAACTGGCAGCATGGGCTGAAAAGCATGGCATTGGCCTGCAGTTTATCCAGCCAGGTAAACCACAGCAGAATGCCTATGTGGAACGGTTTAATAGGACGGTCAGGTACGATTGGTTGAACCAGTATATCTTTGAAACCATCGAGGAGGTGCAGGAAGCTGCCACAAAATGGATGTGGACTTATAACAACGAGCGGCCGAATATGGCGCTCGGCGGCATCACGCCGAAACAGAAACTGGCCATGGGCATGCCCATGGCTGCATAAAGCTTCTACTTTTGAAGCCCCCTAAATATGGGGGTATTACCACTTGGCTGCGGGCTTCCGAAAGTTGGTTGGGGAATGGACTGTTGCCAAGAAGGGATTACTGCGGGTCTTCCTCTTCCAGCTCATCCTCAAGGTCGTCGAAGAAATCATCCTCGCCTTCAAGGGGCGGTGGGTCGCCGTCATAAATTTCATAGCGGCGGTTCTGCCAATAGACAGTGCGGGCAAAGACATAGGGGTCGTCTTCCAGATACAGCTCCTTCAGCACATCGTCATACTGGACACGCAGGTCCCAGGCGTCGACGGCGGTACGTGCGAGGCTTAGGTCCCAGAACTTGCCTTTTTTATCAAGCGCCATTGCCGTGGGATCATAGAAAACATAGGTGGCGAAACCTGTGGTATCCCGAAGGTTGGATGGGCCAAGGAACGGCAGCACGATATAGGGGCCGTCTCCAAAGCCCCAGGTCGCCAGGGTCTGGCCGAAGTCTTCGCTATGATACTCAATGCCCATTCGGTCTGATACCTTAAAGAGGCCGGCGATCCCGATCGTGCTGTTGATGACGAATCGGCTCAGCGTCTTACCCGCGCGCTTGAACTTCAACTGAAGGATATCGTTGATAAAGACCCAAGGCTCGCGCAAGTTACGCATCGCGTTCGATATGCCGTCGCGGGGCGGCTTGGGTACGACGGTCTTATAGACAGCAACCGCCGGACTGATAACCGTTTTGTCGGCTGCCTCATTGAAAGCGAAGATGGCGCGGTTCATTGGCTCCAGCGGGTCGCTTACGCTGGCGGAGGGGCCGTTCTCTGGCGTTGAGGCACACGCAGCGGTCAGTAGCAGCAGGCCCAGGGCAATAAACTTGCGAGCTGTCATATGGGTTTCCGTTCAGGCGTTTCCATAAGGGCCGTTCTGGCGCGGCCATTTGTTATAAAATTTCGCGCTTTTATGCGCAATACCGCCGCAATGTGGCAACACGCGGGCTGTCCTTCAAGTCTATAGCCTAAAAAATCCATTTGCATACAGTCACAAAATGCGGAGCGGATTTAGAAAATGACGCGCGAAGCGTAAGAATTTCACGCCTTTACAAATATAAAGAAATCTTTATATTGCATGCAAACGCCACCGGATATTCCAACAGGGAAGCAAGGCATGGATGAACTTTTGGCAGCGCTTAGAGCCGTCGGGGAAGCAACCCGGCTTCGCATTCTGGCCCTTCTTGGGCGGGGCGAGCTGACTGTGGGTGAGCTTGTCCATATCCTAGATCAAAGCCAGCCCCGTGTCTCGCGTCATCTGAAATTGATGGGTGAGGCCGGTATCCTTGACCGCTTCCAGGAAGGCACTCAGGTGTTCTACCGTCTGGCGGATCGGGGTGTCGGGGCAAGGCTCAATGACGCGCTTCTGCCGCTTGTGGCTGATGATGATGACAGCCTTGAGGCGGACCTGAAGGCACTTGATGCCATCCGGACTGAGCGGTTCGAACGCGCCCAGGCTTATTTTCGTTCGCACGCCGAGGAGTGGGACCAGATCCGGTCGCTCTATGTGGCGGAAGCGGAAGTGGAGCAAGCGCTGCTGGACGTTCAGGGTGGCGGCAAGGTTGGTCGGCTGCTGGATGTCGGCACAGGTACAGGGCGCATGCTGGATGTGTTTGCGGCGCAGGCTGAGCAGGCGCTGGGCATCGATGTGTCCCGAGACATGCTGGCGGTGGCGCGCGGTAACCTGGCCCACAAGGGCCTGCAGAACTGCCAGGTACGGCTGGGCGATATGTATGACCTGGGCCTAGACGATGGCAGCCAGGACCTGATCATTTTTCATCAGGTGCTGCACTTTGCCGATGACCCGGCCAAGGCGATCCGCGAAGCTGCGCGGGCGCTTGGCAAAGGTGGCAGCATCCTGATTGCGGATTTCGCGCCGCACACGGAAGAATATCTGCGCGACGAGCAGGCGCACAGGCGCCTTGGCTTCGCGGACGAGGAAATCACGGCCATGGGCGAAAGCGCAGGGCTGAGCCGAACTGATCTCCGCCATCTGGACGGCGGTAAATTACGAGTAACAATCTGGCGGTTCGACAAAGTTTAAAATGATGGGCTCTGAAACAAGTTCAGGGTGACGAATTTAGAAACTGGGAAAAGTACCAGAGGCGAAGCCGAAGGACTTTTTCTGAAGGTTAGTTGAGGAGTAGGGCAATGGCCCAGCGTTATAATCCACATGGTCTGCATTCGCTTTTCGAAGAAGCGGTGAGTGACGTGAATGTTTCTTTCGAATTCTTCCCGCCCAAGACGCCAAAGATGGAAGAAACCTTGTGGAATTCCATCAAGACGCTTGAAGAGCTGAACCCGAAGTTTGTTTCCGTCACTTATGGTGCGGGCGGCGGCACGCGGGAGCGCACCCACAATACGGTGAAGCGGATGGTTGAGGAAACGAGCCTCGCGCCCGCCGCGCACCTGACGTGCGTTGGGGCGACAAAGGCCGAGATCGACGAAGTCGTGCGCGATTATTACGACGCCGGTGTGCGGTCCATCGTGGCGCTTCGGGGCGATCCACCAGAGGGCACCTGCCGTTATGAGGCGCACCCGGGCGGCTATGCAAACGCGGCTGAGCTGGTTGAAGGCATCCGGAAAATTGCCGATTTCGATATCTCTGTTGGCGCATACCCGGAAAAACACCCGGACAGCCCAAGCCTGGCAGCGGACCTTGATAACCTGAAGCGCAAAGTGGACGCGGGCGCGAACCGGGCCATCACCCAGTTCTTTTTCGAACCCGACCAGTATTTCCGCTTCCTGGATCACTGCGATTCATACGGCATCAATGTGCCGATCGTGCCGGGCATTTTGCCCGTGACCAACTATACAACGCTGAAGAATTTTGCCAAAACTGCGGGCGCCAGCGTGCCCAAGTGGCTGGGGGACCTGTTTGATGGGCTTGATGACCGGCCGCAGACGCGCCAACTGGTGGCTGCGACGGTCGCCGGCGAGATGGTGCGCAGGCTTTATGCGGGCGGTGTCCGCGATTTCCATTTCTATACGCTCAACCGGGCGGAACTGACGTACGCGATTTGCCATATGCTGGGTATTCGCGCCGGACAGGAGGGTTAGGGTTATGACAGACCGGACAGCACTTCTTGAGAAACTCGCAAACGAGCGCATCCTGGTGATGGACGGTGCCATGGGCACCATGATCCAGAAGCACAAGCTTCAGGAAGCCGACTATCGCGGTGAACGCTTCAAGGACTGGCCGTCGGACCTGAAGGGCAATAATGACCTTCTGGTGCTGACAAACCCGGACGTGATCGCGGGCATCCACGCTGCCTTCCTTGAGGCCGGTGCGGATATCATTGAAACCAACACCTTCAATGGTACCACCATTTCCATGGCGGACTATGACATGCAGGAGTTCGCTTATGAAATTAACCTTGAGGGCGCCAAGCTTGCCCGCCGGGTTGCGGATGAGTGGACCGAGAAGACGCCCGACAAGCCGCGTTTTGTCGCGGGCTCTGTGGGCCCTACCAACAAGACGCTTTCTGTGTCGCCGGACGTGAACAACCCTGGCTTCCGCGAAGTGAATTTCGACGACGTGGTCAAAGCCTATAAAACGCAAGTTGAAGGCCTGATGGACGGCGGCGTGGATATCATCCTGATTGAAACAGTGTTCGACACGCTGAACGCCAAGGCGGCGATTTTCGCCACGCAGGACGTGTTCGAGGAACGCGGCACAGAGCGGCCGATCATGCTTTCCTGCACCGTTACCGATATGTCGGGCCGGAACCTTTCGGGCCAGACCATCGAGGCCTTCTGGTATTCGGTGAAGCACGCCAAGCCGTTCACCATCGGCCTCAACTGCGCATTCGGCGCGGAGCACCTGCGCCCGCACGCCGTGACGCTTTCGGCCATTGCCGATACGCGCGTCGCCATTTACCCGAACGCGGGCCTGCCGAACGAGATGGGCGAATATGACGAAAGCCCGGACGTGACTGGCGCGCACCTGAAATCATGGGCGGAAGAGGGCCTCCTCAATATCGTGGGTGGCTGCTGCGGCACCACGCCAGAGCATATCAGGGCCATCGCCGACGCGGTCGCGGGCATTCCGCCCCGCAAAGTGCCGACCATTGCGCCTGCCATGCGGCTTTCCGGCATCGACCCAATTTCAATCATCAACGCGGCTGAGTAAGTATCATGAGTAAACCAACGGCCCAGTTCATCAATGTCGGCGAACGCACAAACGTCGCCGGTTCCGCCAAATTCAAGAAGCTGATTTTTGAAGGTAACTATGAAGAAGCTGTCTCCATCGCCCGCCACCAGGTGGAAGGCGGTGCGCAGATCATCGACATCAATTTCGATGACGCCATGCTGGACGCCGAAGAGGCCATGGAAACCTTCCTGAAGCTGATTGCAGCAGAGCCTGATATCGCCCGCGTGCCGGTGATGATCGACAGCTCCAAATGGAGTGTGATCGAGACCGGCCTCAAGTGTGTTCAGGGTAAGGCGGTGGTGAATTCCATCAGCATGAAGGAAGGCAAAGAGCCATTCGTTGCGCAAGCGAAACGGATTATGCGTTATGGCGCCGCCGTGGTTGTAATGGCGTTTGACGAAAAAGGCCAGGCCGACAGCATCGACCGCAAGTATGAGATCTGCAAAAAGTCCTACGACATCCTGGTGAACGAAGTGGGCTTCCCGCCGGAAGACATCATCTTCGACCCCAACATTTTCGCGGTGGCGACCGGGATTGAAGAGCATGATAACTACGGCGTGGACTTCATTGAAGCCACTCGCCTGATCAAGAAAAACCTGCCGCACGCCAAGGTTTCCGGCGGTGTGTCGAACGTGTCCTTCTCGTTCCGGGGCAATAACCCGGTGCGCGAGGCCATGCACAGCGTGTTCCTCTATCACGCCATCAAGGCGGGGATGGACATGGGTATTGTGAACGCGGGCCAGCTGACGGTTTATTCCGATATTCCGGATGACCTCAGGGAGCGGGTCGAGGACGTGATCCTCAACCGCCGGCCGGACGCCACGGAGCGGCTTCTGGAAATCGCAGACGACTATAAAGGGCAGGGCGCCAAGGCGCGGGTAGAGGACCTTTCGTGGCGCGAACAGCCGGTTGCAAAGCGGCTTGAGCACGCGCTGGTGAAGGGCATTGCCGATTATATTGAGGAAGACACAGAAGAAGCCCGACAGCAGTTTGACCGCCCGATCCAGGTGATTGAAGGCCCGTTGATGGACGGCATGAATGTGGTGGGTGACCTTTTCGGTGCGGGCGAAATGTTCCTGCCGCAAGTGGTGAAATCCGCGCGCGTGATGAAACAGTCAGTGGCCTACCTTCAGCCGTTTATCGAGGCCGAAAAGGAAGAGGGCAGTAAGGCCAAAGGCCGCATCGTGATGGCGACCGTGAAGGGTGACGTGCACGACATTGGCAAGAATATCGTCGGCGTGGTGCTGCAGTGTAACAATTTCGAGGTGATCGACCTTGGCGTGATGGTGCCGTGGGCGGATATCCTGAAGGCGGCGAATGATCATGACGCCGACATGATTGGCCTTTCCGGCCTGATCACGCCAAGCCTTGACGAGATGGTGACCGTGGCGTCCGAGATGAAGCGCGCCAAGTTTGATATGCCGCTGCTGATCGGCGGTGCCACAACCAGCCGCGTACACACGGCGGTGAAGATCGCGCCTGAGTATGACGGCCCTGTAACCCACGTGCTGGACGCGTCCCGCGCGGTGGGTGTGGCCAGCCAACTGGTCAGCGAAGACGGCAAGGCGGCCTTTGTCGAGAAAACCAAGGCGGAGTATGACGAGATCGTGCGCAAGCGCCTGGCGAAGCCGAAATCGGACCGCCTGGTGGGGCTTGAGGACGCGCGCAAGAACAAGGCAACGCCTGATTTTGACGCCTTCACCCCGGTGCGCCCAAGCTTTACGGGCACGCGTGTGTTCGACGATTTCCCGCTTGAGGACCTCATCGAGCGCATCGACTGGACACCCTTCTTCCGCACCTGGGAACTGGCGGGCACATATCCCGCGATCCTGGAGGATGACGTGGTGGGCGAAAGCGCGCGCAGCCTGCTCGCTGACGCCGAGGCCATGCTGAAGACCATCGTTGAAGAAAAGTGGCTGACCGCGAAGGGCGTGGTGGGTTTCTGGCCTGCGAACGCAGATGGTGACGACGTGGTGCTTTATACCGGCGATAACCGGAATGAAGAGCTCAGCCGCGTGCATTTCCTCCGTCAGCAAATCCAGAAGCGGGAAGGCCGCGCCAATGACTGCCTGGCCGATTTCATTGCGCCCGAGGGCACCAAGCCTGACTGGATGGGTGGCTTTGTTGTAACGGCGGGCCACGGTATTGAGCCGCATCTCGCGCGCTTCCAGGCCAATCACGACGACTATAGCGATATCATGCTGAAGGCGCTGGCCGACCGGCTGGCGGAAGCCTTTGCCGAGAAGATGCACGAGCTGGTGCGCACGGAGCTTTGGGGCTTTGCGGCTGATGAGGACCTGACGAATGAGGAAATCATCAAGGAGCGCTACACGTCCATCCGCCCCGCGCCCGGTTACCCTGCGTGCCCGGACCATAGCGAAAAGCCAGAGCTGTTCCGCCTGCTGGATGCAACCAACGCCACCGGCGTGGAACTGACCGAAAGTTTCGCCATGACGCCGACAGCGGCTGTTTCGGGCTATTATTTCGCGCACCCGGACGCGCACTATTTCGGTGTGGGCAAGATTGGCGAAGACCAACTGGCGGACTATGCGAAGCGCCGCGGCGTGGATATCGAGCAGGCAGCCCGGTGGCTCAGGCCCAACCTGGCTGACTGACCCAAATCGTCACTCACCGGCTTGACCGGTGAGTCCATGTTGCGCGCTCGTGGGTGTACCACTGGATTCGCCGATCAAGTCGGCGAATGACGAGCGGTTCAGGGCGTGAACACGTCCAGGTCACTGGCGGAAATGATCGCGCCTTTGTATCCCGCGTCGCGGATTTCCTGCACCAGATCAGGGTCTGACGTGCCCCAGTAAAGCTGGTGCGTCAGCACCAGAAGCTTGGGCTTGGCTTTGCCGGCGAGTTCAGCCAGCTCAGACGCCGATGTGTGGAAGCTTTTGTGATACTTCTGCCAGACGGGCTCGCGCCGGCGCCAGCCCGCGTCGGAATAGACCTCATGCACCAGAATGTCTGCGCCCCTTGCGGCTTCCAGCAGGCGGCCGCTCGGGCGCGCATCGCCGGATACCACTATGGTTTTTCCGCCCGCTTCGAACTTGAAGCCGTAAGCTTCATCCCAGCTGCCGTGTAGCACCGGGATCGCGCTGATTTTGATCGATGGCGTGTCGACAAGCAGCTTGTTCTGGCCAATCTCATGCACGGTCACCTTGAAGCCGTCAGGGTTGGCGGGCTCCAGCCCGTTCAGCCGCATCGCCACATCAACCGCATAAGCTTTCGACAGATGTGCCACCATATCTGCGCTGCCAGTGGGGCCATATAGCGTCAGCGCGTGGTCGCGCTCCAGCACCCAGGGCGTGAACATAAGGTCAGGCAGGCCAAGCGTATGGTCGGAATGCAGGTGGGTGATGAACACATGATCCAGGTTCGGCTGCGCCAGTTCCGGCACGCCTTTTTGCTGTGCTGCGGCGGCACGGCGCACAACGCCCGGGCCCGCATCCACCAGATAGGCTTTGCCCCCAAAGGTGACGGCAAGCGCAGGTCCTGACCGGGCCGGGTCCGCGTTCGGTGTACCGGTGCCCAGCATCACAAGCTTCATGGCGTCCTCAGAATAGGCGCTGGCGGTGAACAGGCTGATGGTCAGAATGAAAATGGCTATCCGGCGCATGAATGTCCCCGTTTGTTGCAGTGCCGGGAACTATGGCATGGATGCCGCGCGCGGGGGAGGGCTAATTGCCGGGAAGCAGGATCAGGAAGAAAAGGGGTGGAACATGATGCCATACAGGATCATGTCTACCGTATCGCCGTCCTTGGAAAGCGGCAGTGCCAGCACGGAATAATGGTGGAAGTTTTTGGGTGCCCATTTGGCCTGGATGTTGGTGGCATAATAGGGCTGCAGGTTATGGGTGAGCGTGACGGCCCGCTTGATCACGTCGTCTGAATTGGGGAATTGGCTCCAGGTTTTGCCCGTCAGGTCCACGCCGCTGTCTTCGGCGATCTGGGTGCCGCACAGGCGGAACGTGAACTCAGGGCTGTGGCCTTTGGTGTCAACATCCACCAACGCGATATGAGGCAGCAGGCGGGTCAGCTCAAGGGGGCTGAAGTCCCCGCGGCAGGGAAGTTTCCCCAGGCTTGATTTCTTATCTATCCAGAACTGGTAAAGGGCCGCCAGCTCCGACTGGCGGATTATGGCCTCGGCGTTATCCTCATAAAGAACGCCAGCGCTCGGCGCACCTGCGGAGCCGCCGGACACAAGGTCCCTCAAAATTGAAATGCCAGCCATGGTGGCGCAACCTTTAAAAACTCGAAACTGGCTGCTGTTTACCTGAAAATACGATTTGGTTAAAGAAAATTTACCTAAAATTTGAAGGAAAAGTGCGGGTTACAGCTGGATTGTGGGGAACAAAGCACGAATGAGCAAGATTGTGTCGGCATACCCGCCAGCGCCGCAATTTACCGCGCTTTTCTTGCCTGCAAAGCGGTGGTCCGGCAACCGTGCCGCCGGACCATGTGGTTGTTATTGCGCCTGCTGCTGAGGCGGTGCCGCCTGTGCCGGGGCCTGTGCCTGGGCCTGCGCTTGCTGTTCCTGCGCCGGGCCGTTCTGGCTGGCGGTATAAGTGGACAGGAGCACCTTCAGTTGTCGGTCAACCTCCTGGGCAATCATGGTTCGGATGGTTTCGGCAAACTCCTGCGCCAGAATCTGATTGGTGGATAACTGCTGCCCCGGCATACTCGGTTGGCCCGGCATGCCAGGTTGGCCCGGCATGCCTTGCTGGCCCTGTGGGGCTGCGCCATACGCCATCTGTCCCTGCTGGTTCATGGGGTAGTTTCCTTTCTGCTGTTCGTAGGCGGCCTTGGTGGCGGCCATTTCCTGGGTGGCCGCGTCGCGGCGCTCTTTCACACCGTGGGCGATGGTGGCCCGTTGAAGCTCGAATGCCCGCCGGATTGAATTCTGCTGCGTGTCCGACGCCGCGATGACATCCATGGCCTGATTGACCACGTTGGTCTGGGCTGATGTATCCGGTGTGACGGAAGGTGGTTCCACATGCGGCACCTGATGTTGTGGTGGTGCGGCTGTCATGCTTGGGTCCGGGATGGGCGCAGCCTGCGGGGGCATATGCGGGGGCGTTTGGGGTGCTGCCTGCGGAGCCGCGGCTTGCGGAGCAGCCTGAGGCGCTGGTTGTTCAGGCACCGCATTCACTGTTGGCTGCGGGGCGGCCTGCGTTTGCGGGGGCGCCACTGTCTGGGTTCCCGGCTGCGCGCCCTGCTGGGGCGCTGAAGCAGGTGCTGTCTGCGCGGGTGATGCCCCGGTTGCTGTGGTTGTTGTGGTTGCTGTGGTTGCTTCCGCCACCTCCGCTGCTGCTTCTGGTGCAGCTTCCGGTGCTGCCGTGTCTGGCGCGCTCTTTTTCCTGGCCGCGCCCTTGCCGGACGCGGATGTTTTGGCTGTTTTCTTGCTGGTTGCTTTGGTCATGATTGCCTCCGCTTGCGCCCCATGGCCCGGGGCGCAGAGTTAGCTTTTCTTCTTCGGGGCCGCTTTGCTGGCTCTGGCCTTTTTGCCTGCCCCCTCCTTTGAGCTTGTGCCCGTGGATGACCGGGGCGAAAGCTCTGCCGTTCGGACAGAGGCTGTGGCGGTCTCTTCGGCTTCTTTCAGGACTTCTTCTTCCTCTTTGCGGACCTCTTTTTCTTCTTCCCGGACGGCTTCTTCTTCCGCTTTCACTGCTCCTTCCGCTTGCGCAGCGGCGCGGGCTTCCTGTTCTTCAAGAGCACGGGAATAGAGCTCAACGTCTTCTTCATAGCGACGGACATTTTCTTCAAAGCGGCGCACATTTTCCTGTTCGCGGGTGGCTTCCTCGGCCACGGCTTCGGCAGCTCTGTCGCTCTCGCAGTCTGCGTGGTCGGCCCGCATCAAGCTGGCCTGATAGGCAAGGGTTTCTTCCTGAAGGCGCTCTGCTTCGGCCTGGACAGCCAGATACGACAAATTCTGACGTTCCACATAGCAGCTATAATTCAGGACTTGCTCTTCCTCCGCACGTGCTTGCGCCTCAACCGCTTCGGCATCCCGGTAATAGCCCGGATCGTCCCAATAGGAATTGCAGCCTGCACTTGAAGAGCCGTCATTGTTGGCATCGGTGTTGGAACTGCCCGAGGAAGTGACGACGACTGTCAGGTCTTCCTCAATTTCAACTGTCTCGCGTTCATTCATGGCGTTGCTTCCTGATTGACGGCAAACGGGGGGATTGCCTGCGTAAATAGTCGCGACCAGTGACGGAAATAGCGGAGCCCCGTAGTTGACCCGCCATGAAACAAAGGCCGCTCTCCGATCGTCTGGACGGAAGAGCAGCCCCTCTGTGAAAAAGAAATTTGGAAGATCTAGCTGCCGCCGCTATCCGAACCGGTGTCGGATCCCGTGGGCGGTGTGTTGCTCTTGATGATCTCAATCGTCTTGTCGATCATGGTCTGCTGCAGCTTTTTCATGTCCATGGTGACATCGGGCGGCACCACATTCTGCTTCAGCAGTTTCTGGATCTCGGCGTCCGCTGCCTCGACGAAATCGACAATGCTTTTCTGAATGGCGGCCTCGACTTCCGCGGTGCCCTTGAGGCCTTCATCGATCATTTTCGCGATATCCTCGGGGCTTGGGCTTTCGCTGTCTGCCATGGTGGCCTCCTTTCGCTGGGTGATTTGACCTAAGACGCAGCGGCGGCGGAATTGGGAAGTGAAATCACGGTTTTTTGCCGAAAAGGGCTGAAAGACGTGCTATAAGTGTATTATCAATATCAATAGGAGAATATTCTATGGTTGATAAAAAGTCTGCCAACCAAACCCCATCCGGGGAACCACAAGACCAGCCAGAAGACCATGTCGATGCCCTGTCACAGGAAATCGCCAAGCTTTTGTCCAGTCTTGTGGGTACAGTCAAGTCCGCCTCCGGTGACGGGGAGGGCAAAGCTGGCCAGGAAGCGCTCTATGTGGTTATAGAGCTCATTCAGGCGCTTTTGAATGACATCAAGGCGCATGAAAAACCAACGCTTGCTGACCGCATCCTTACAGTGATTGCGGAATGGAAGCTGGTTATGGCCGCGGGGAACACCCTCGATATGTCAACTGTCTACAGCCAGTCCGAGCACTTGATGAAGAAGCTCGATAGCGTGGCTGAAGGAGCAACCAAAGCGGGCATTGTTGATATCTATGCCTATGGTGGCACAGCTGCCGAAAACGCGATGGCGGTGCTGATGGAAACAGTCCATCTGAAGCCTAAACCCATCGTGGTTCCGAAAACAGAAGCCCACTAAAAGCGGGTAATGGCAAGGGGGTTTATGGTTGGCGGACGAGGCCCCCTTTTCATAGAATAGTCTTTTGGTCATGCATGCGGGCCTCAAAGGCACGCAACACCAGCTAAAAGCTTGGCATCATTTTTATTTTCTCACAAACCTGAGGTTGGGTCGTCGTATGCGGGAGACGTATTCGTGCCCCTGCCGGGGTGCCTGGTCTCACCCCAATTTAGTTTTTGAAGGAGAAAAGACATGGCAATGCCAACCGCGGTGAACAGCCAAATCACAGATTCAGTGTCACAGGCAAATGTGGAAGTATTGGGCAGTTCGCCTGCGATGGGGATGGGGGCGATGTATCAATCGCTTGGCCATTCGACGGGAATCCTGTTTGAAAACAGTGTAGGCGCCCAACAGCAACTGGCGATCGCCGCTCAGTCTGCTGCCAACCAGGGTGTGATCCAGATCTACAGCGTTAATACCATGGCCGGTGCGACCGCCGCGGCCAAGATCGCCAACAGCGACACGTCTGAGACCATGATGTCTCTGATGACAGCGCTCAAAGGTGTCGAAAGCGTCAGCTAACCTTCCCCCGCCTTGGCGGTAGGCGGGCTCCTTTTCTTATCTTGGAAGGTCATAGGCACTGGGTTTGAGACTTGAGAACCACTGGCGGCGCATTGCGTCGCCAGTTTTCGTTTTGGCCCGATGCGAACCGCTAATGCCCTCATTGAGAAAAAACAAACACGCCATGTCACAAAATTTTACGTGCGGCGTCTAAAGCCTGAAAGCGATGTCGGCAAGCGGATGGTACGCTGCCAAGGCGCGTAACAAGGATCAGGTCAGGAGACAGGTCATGGCGTATCCAACACTCGTAAACGATCAGATTACCGATGCAGTCACGCAGTCCAATGTGAAAGTGCTGGGCGACGCGCCGGCAATGGCGATGGGCTCGATTTTCCAGTCGGCCGCGCACTCAACGGGCATCCTTTATGAAAATGCAGTAGGCAGCCAGCAGCAACTGGCAATCGCCGCGCAGGCCGCGACGAACCAGGGTGTTATCCAGATATATAGCGTCGACACGATGGCTGGTGCGGTGGGAACCTCGAAAATCGCCAACAGCGACACTGCAGGCACCATGATGTCACTGGTAATGGCCCTGAAAGCCGGCCAGACGGCATAGGGCTTCACGCTGCCATAAAAGCTGCCCACAGGGGGCGCCAACACTTTGCCTCGATACTCGGATGCGTCCCCCATCAAGCGCCATGCGCGGACCGAACCCAACCAGCCTTTCCCCCAGGCAGCAGTGGTTCCGTGCATGGCGCTTCCTCTTTTCCGGTCGCGTAAGGCGCACCTGATTTTTCCTGTTTTTTTTCGTTTCAAACCTCACAAACACGGCGGCTTTGCGTCGTTACCGCGAGTGCCGCGTGGCTGATATGAAAGCCAGATGCGCAAGCTCACTTGGTATATAGGCTCACAAGGAGAACTCGATATGGCTATGCCAACCCCCGTAAACGGTCAAATTACTGACGCTGTTACCCAGGCTAACGTCAAAGTGCTTGGTGATGCGCCAGCAATGGCGATGGGCTCGATCTTCCAGTCGCTGGCTCACTCCACCGGTATTCTTTATGAGAATGCTGTTGGGTCCCAGCAGCAACTGGCGATCGCATCGCAGGCTGCGACCAACCAGGGCGTGATCCAGATTTACAGCATCGACACGATGGCTGGTGCGGTTGCGACCAACAAAATCGCCAACAGCGACACGGCAGACACGATGATGTCGCTGGTGATGGCACTGAAGGCCGGCCAGACTGCATAATCTGGTTGTGCCAAGAAAACTGGGGTTGCGCGGGCTTCGGCCGCTGCGCAGCCCCATTTTTATGCGGATTTGATTTTCTTTATTTTTTGTCCCGAGATCGATTTTTTGGATCACAAACCAGGCGCCATCGCGTCCATTAGGTAAGCAAGGCGGCGGCTTGCTGAACCGAATGAAGTCAGAAAAAAGAGAGCAACTCGAAGGAGAGAAACTATGGCTATGCCAACCCCCGTGAACGGCCAAATTACTGACGCAGTAACCCAAGCGAACGTCAAGGTGCTCGGTGATGCACCAGCCATGGCGATGGGTTCCATCTTCCAGTCCCTGGCACACTCCACAGGCATCCTGTATGAAAACGCAGTTGGGTCCCAGCAGCAGCTGGCAGTAGCGGCCCAGGCATCCACCAACCAGGGTGTTATCCAGATTTACAGCATCGATACGATGGCTGGCGCTGTGGGCACTTCCAAGATCGCCAACAGCGACACGGCCAGCACAATGATGTCTCTTGTGACAGCGCTGAAGGCTGGTCAGGGCGTTTCCTAAGCCCGGTGTGGCGCACGGGTCTTCGTGAAGTTGTCGCCCGCATGAGAAGAAACAACCGGCTGGTGCGCCACCGGATATCAAAGTTCCGAGTTCCCCTGAGGCCCTGTCGAGCAATTGCCCGGCAGGGCTTTTTGCAGGGGTTGCCTGGCCTCGTCGGATTTTTTTCACTTTTCTGTTCACATCGGTGATCCGCCCGCGTCCAAACCCCAGAAGGATAAAAACTGTTTGGCGGCCTTCGGGTTTCCAGGTCAGTTCAGTGAGGTGCGTCACGAAAACCCCGTTTGGCAGGAGCGAAACAATGTCCGATGACCAAAACACAACGAAGAAAAGCAAGGCTACGACGGCAGAGACCGTCACAGAAGCTGTTGCAGCCCTCAATTTGAACAACCTGGCTCTTGGACCCATCGTGGCGATGGACCAGTCGATGTTTGCACAGTCCCAGGCTCAGGGGATGCTGTTCGCCAACCAGCTGACAGAACAGCAACATACATTTGCGACAGGTCACGCCGCCATGATCAAGCTTGCGGCGGAAATCTACGGAATTGAAGAGCAGACGCTGCACATGCCGACGGGCGGAGCCACGGTCAGCAAGACCGATGACTGATAGCCAGCCCCTCGCATAGAAAGGATAAGGTGCCATGAGTTCAGAAAACGAAAAGTCACAGCTTAGCGATGATCAGATGATCACCAAAGCGGAACGGATGGTGACGCTTGAGGCTGCCGCAACCGCGGCGCAGTCCAATATTGCTGTGCTGACCGCAGGGCCGGCGCTTTCGATCGCCCAATCCGGACTGTCGCTATCGCAGGCCAGCAGTGTGTTGTTTGCCAATATGGTATCGAACCAGCACCAGCAGGCCATCACGAACAGCGTCATTATGGGCAAGGGGCTTACGCAGCTCCTCAGCAGGCCTGACAAGGGCTCGATCAATGTCGATCTGTCGAGCCTGCTGACATACTTCAAAAATCATCCAGACGATACGAAGGGCGACCTGGTCGTCTACTAATGAACCCGCGGGCGTCGGTGTGATCCGGCAGACCTGAAGTCAAAGGGCCTGAAAGAATAACAGGGGAGGAACAAGCCAATGCCAGGCAATTCGGTAAACTCTCAGATCACCGATGCAGTCACCCAGACCAACGTCAAGGTGTTGGGCGAGGCGCCAGCCGAGGCCTTGGGCATGGCTTTCCAAAGCATGTCGAATGCGATCAGCCTGTCGCTTGAGAACGCGACCCAGACACAGGGCGGCATGCAGCAGATCACCAACGCAAGCACGTCGTCAATCGTGACCATGATTTTGAAACAGGCGGCAAGCTAACAGGGTGCAATTTCTTTGTTCACATTCGCCGGACCAGGGCGTCATGAATGAAGTAAGGATCATTAGCTGGAGACGTTGCCCAGGCAACGTGGCAAGAGGGAAGAAAGATGGCTATTCCGACATCAGTTAACGGGCAGATAACAGACTCTGTTACCCAGTCGAACGTCGCAACGCTTGCGGCGGCCCCTTCAATCGCGATGGGTTCGATTTACCAGAGTGCCGCCCACTCCAGTAGCATTCTTTATCAGAATGCAGTGATGCAACAGCAGCAGAATGCCATCTGTGCCCAGGCCGCCGCGAACCAGGGCGTGATACAGATCTATAGTGCCAACTCAATGGCTGCCGCCGCGGCGGCAAGCAAGGTAGCGCAATCGGATACCGCGACAGAGATACTGACCATGCTGGTCGTACTCAAGGCGTTGGGGTCCCTCTAGAATAACCCGATAATAACTAGATAAATAGGTTCAGGACCATGGCAGACAATACACCAGTAAATTCACAGATTACAGATGCTGTCACCCAGAATAACGTGAAGGTGGTAGCGGAAGCGCCGGCGCAGGCCATGGGGCTTGTCTACCAGACGATGGCGCATTCCATCAGTTTGTCCATGCAGAATGCCCAGCAGGCGCAAGGCGGACTGCAGCAGATCGGCAACGCGGTGACGTCTACGGCGATCACCATGATCCTTGGGGTGGCCAAGTAAGCCAAGGGGCAAGAATATCACGGGTCGTCGCGCTGACTGATCACAACCGGGAGCAGGAAAATGGCGGGAAATGAAGGCAAGAAGAAAAAGGAAGGCGAACCTGAAGCACCGGAAGGCAATTCAGATTCGGTAGATACCAGCGCACTGAACCCGATGATTGTCCAGGCGGTGGACTATACCAATTCGGTCATCGGCTCATCCGTCAGTGTGGAAGCGAACGGGATCGCGTATCAGAAGGTGGCGCAGGCAACCGCTTTTTCGGTTCAGGATGCCACAGACTATCTGCGGAACATGATGGCCATGGCTGGCGCGGCCCAGGGCGTGGCGCTTGAGAAAATGATTGAGGCAGCCGCCATTCCGGACACCACAAAGATAGACGCATACCAAACTGTATTGTCCGCGGCGCAGGCTGCTATCACAGCGGCAGAAACGGTCTTCTCAGATGTGGGGTCTGACGCTGGCACAATAGCGAGTGACTATCCCAAATCCTGACACTCAGGGTTGCCTGATCCATCGTTACGCCTGGTAAAGCAGCCCGCTATGGGCTGTTTTTTTATGTCTATGCTTCAAAAACTCTCAGAATCGTGCATTATCGCAATAGTTGAGTAACTTCTTTTGCGGCAAAAATCTGCTGAAGTTCCAAAAAGCTATATAAAAATAAATTAAACCAATATGTTAAATGGATATGGTGTTAGAGGTTCTATGTTTAGAGTGATAAAATTCTAGCTTCACGGAACGCAATTACTGCCGTCTTAGTTGTGCTATAACTGAAATAAAACACAGCAATTCCGGAGGACGGGAGCATGCGGAGGCACGGAGAGGTGCCCGCTGACGGTAGTCGGCGGGAGCGAGACGCTGCATCAAACAAGGATGACAAAAGACTGAACGGCGCAAGAACCGAAGGGGGCGGTGGCGCAAACAGACGAGACAATGTCTATCGGCTTTTCCCGGAGGAGGAGCCCGCAGACAGAATCTCATGGGAGGAAATGACCAGGGGAGGAACAGGCCGCCAGGGCCCGAGCGACGGGTTCGAGGAAATGCAGGCTGGTTACACAGCAGACCCTGAACCACCAAGCCCTGAGCGCCAGCCTCCAGACAAAGAAACCGACCCCGGGCAGTCCCGGGCTAACGGATCCCCGCAACCCAACCCGGCGCTGCAGCAGGCGGTTGCAGACCACCCGATCACCAAGGCACTCGAGGCCCTGTATGGGCCCGGCGGCGCCCCTTCCCCCGTTCAGATTATTGCCGATACCGTCGCTCCCTCGAAAGCCCGAGGTGATGCCTGGCCCGTCAAACCATTAGACAGGGACACTGTTCCCGGCGAGGGCATGCCGATCCGGCCGCTGCCCCAAGAACCGGTCGCTGATCCACTTGAACCGGTCCCTCAGGAAAAACAGGCAGATTTCTGGCAGTTGTGGCTTCAGCACCAGGACCAGCTCAGGAAACAGTGCCTGCATATGATGTCGGGTAATATGGCCGACGCGGAGGACGCGCTTTCCAGCGCCATGCTCCGGGCATCGCAGAAGTTTCAGCGCTATTCAGACAGCATCATGAATGAAAAGGCCTGGTTGTCGAAGCTGGTACATAATGTGTGCATCGACCAGTTCCGGCAACGCAAGCGCACCTATTATCAGGTGTTTGAAGGCGACGCATCGGAACAAGTGGAAGACGCCATGTTCACGGGGCCACAGCCGTCACCTGAAGAAGCGGCGCTCAGCAAGGAACAAATTGCCTCGCTGGAGGTGTGCCTGGGGCAACTGTCAAACAATCTACGGGTACCGCTGATGCTGCGGTGCGTGGAAGGATGGTCCTATCCGGATATCGCGGAGGAGCTGGATCTTCGTGCCGACACAGTCCGCAAGCGCGTGCAGCTGGCAAGGGACTTCCTGCGCCAAAGGGGCATTCGCTGACGTTTCCTTTTGCTAGTTTCCAGCCAGGGAAAGGTGGTGGTCGGACCGGCTGCCGCCTTTTCTGTTGCTTGGTCAGGTTGATGGAGTTGGTGGGCGGACAAGTCCATAAGGAAAAGGCGGCCAGGCATTTCCGGCCGCCTTTCAGGCTTTGTGACTTTCTAAGGGCGAGCGCTGTATCAGGTCTTGATTGATTGCTCGCTTGGAATCCATAGGGCTTCCGAGCGAAGCGTGCCTAACTGTGAAACAACAAACAGGTTTTCCGGCTCTTCGAGTGTGCCGAACAGCTTGAAGGGGTCGAAATCGAAATTGAACACCTTGTTCTTGCTGGCGTTCGGATAGAAGTCTTTGTCTCGATACCAGAACAGGCGGCGTGACCGTTGGGTAAAGCCAGCCAGTATCAATACCGGAGTGCCGCCCTCGATGGGGATGGGGGGATTGGTGAACACATTTTTCGGCAGGGTAGCGTAGATGCGGTTCCCGGCCTCTGCCAGCGGCCCGTCCATCCTGATCTCGCCGTCCTGGGGTGCCGGCGAATGGCTGGAGCTCTGTGTGGTCACAAGACCGCTTGTGGTGACTTCTGTCGGCACCGGCGGGCTGGTCAGTCGGGTGCTGTTGGTCACTACCTGGACCGCCTGAACAGGGGTGATCAGGTCATCGATCCACAGGGTTACGCCGTATAGGCCATCCTCAGGCGGCAGGTTCAAGAGCCGCGCCAGGTCCAGGTTGAACCAGCTGTTGGTGAAAGACTGGTTGTTGGCAGGCTGGCCCGCGTTGACTTCAACATCGCTCAGATAAAGTTCCACATCCAGGCGCAGGCTGGCGTCGCTGTGGCTGGCCGGGCTGAAATAGACCTGGCCCGTCAGAAGGTTGGTGGCCATCACGTTGATCGGCGCCGGCATCTGGCCGCCATAAAGTTCGATATAGGGCCAGCCCAGGTTATAGCCTGCGAACATGGCGGTGGTGTTGCCGCCCGCGCTCGTGGCTTCCTGACAGTTGAACTGCATGTGCGGGCTTGTGGGGCTGGGTTCGATCGTTGGCGAACAACCTTCTACAAAATCGTACCACACTTCGTCAGGCGCATTTGGCTTGCTGCTGGTGCTATCAGTCATGGACTTTTCCTTCGCGTGTGCCGCCAGGCGGCATCATACATCAATATTTGTTGAGGGCGCTGGTGTTCGCCAGTGCATATTCGCGCCCGAAAACGGATTTCTTGCAGGTGTTGCAAACCTTGGTGATTGGCGGTTTTACCGTCATGTCAAACATCAGGCAGTCCACCTTGGCGCGGACATTGTGGTTGTCCACCAGGTCAGCGAAGTTCGTGAAGCCGCACATGCAGTGGGGCCCCTGGCCAATGCCCACAGCGATATTCTTCAGCGTGGTGAGATCGGTATCCAGGTAATAGGTTTTGTCTGACGTGCCCTGATACCAGTATTTGTTACCGGTTTGCGCAGCCGTGGGTAAATAGAGGGGAGTCAGCCCAAGGAAGTGGCCCACTTCATGGGCCGCGGTGGAATAGACTTCATCCCCTGCGGACGGTCCCAACTGTTCCGCATAGCGGCAGGCTGTCATGACGGCCGGTTCCTTGTTCACAGACAGGCCGCAGATGATCTGCAAGTCGATCAAAGTGATCTTGACCCAGAGGTCTTTGATGTTTTCACCGTGCTTGTTCACATTCTGCAGGTCAATTTCCAGGTTATAGCTGCCGTCTGCATTGTCCGTCAGCTTCACCTTGTTGTCGGGGATGTTTTCGGTCCAGCGGTGAATGAATCCCAGGGAATATTTCTGCAGCGTGGCGGAGCCGGGCACCATGAAGCGGCTGCTGGTTGACGTGTCGAAGCGCCGTTTGCCAAGGCTTGCAACAAATTTGTTGCCGTTGACCACGGGCTTTGAAAACCATTGCTCGCGCTGAGTGGTGGCCCATGCCACATGCTCGATGAACATCAGGTTGAAGGCCCGGTCTGTATAGTCCGGCAGCGATCCATCGAGGATACGGGCGTCGATCCAGTCAGAATACTGCGGGGTACGGGGGCTTTTGCTGGTGTAAAGCGCTGGCACATTGTCCACTTCCGTTACATCGGGGCTGGTTGCCAGTTCCAGGAAGCTTTCGGCAAAGGTGTTCTGAAGCTTGCCGCGATTGAACAGGTCTGAATAGTTGTCTTGATACGACAGGACATCGTGGCGCTTCATGGCAGCCACACTATAGTTGATCTTGCGCCACGCCGTGACAGGTTTGGTCTTGTAGCTTACAGGGGCCTTGGTGGCGTCAGCCCCAAAGGTTGCGGCGCCGGTTGCCGCGTCGTCCGTAAGGAAAGAAACCCCGGTGAACTTGAGGCCACCATACCGGCCGATCTTCAGCCGGGTTGATGCCTTGCCGCTGCTGTTGGTTGAGGCGGGCAGGTGGGTATCGAGCTTCATGGATTTGGTTGCCGCGGGTATATCGCTGGCGTTGCCGGGGTCGGCCCACAGCATGAAATCGATTCCAATTCCTTTGACGGCCGGTTCAGTGGTGGCTGTGACCAGCATGTTCTGACCGGTTTTGGCCTCGTCCTGGTTGGTGTTGGCCGTTTGGCTGAAGTCTATCGGCTGGTTGGTATATTGACGCCAATTGTCGATATTGGGGGTGAGGCTGGCAATCTTGACCACTGTTGCAGCTGCCCAGTCCCCGTTTCTAGCCGGCTTGATGCTGTCAGGCGCGCCCTGGAAGGCGGCGTCATCCTTGTCCTTGCGGTCCATGCCAAGCGACAGGTGAATGTCGCGGGCCTGTGTGCTTGGGTCTGATCCGTCAGATTGCAGCCAATAGGTTTTGTCCGACCCCAGGTCAGACTTTTTCAGCGTCAGCGGCTGGCCTTTTTTGCTGACAATCCTGCCGTTGGTTGCAGCGTCCCAAACCGACGCCTTGTCGCTTGAGACATCCAGCGAAATGACATGCTCCCCGGCGTCACCAGGCCAGGTGTCTGTCGCCACCTTGCTGACGACCAGTTTTGCCCGGCCAAACAGCGTGCTGTCCTGCAGGGGCAGGAAACGCCCGGTCTGCCATTTGGCTCTGTCGGTCATTGCCACAGCCTTGATCGGCGATTGGGTGCCGTCGTCACGGAAGACCTGTAGCGTCAGGGCTATCACGCCCAACTGCTTGGTTACCGGGTCTTTGACGACGAAAGGTGGCTTTGTTCCCAGGTCGCTAGGGGGCTTTGCCAGCGACAGGGTCAGGCTGGTCTTGCCCGTTTTTGCGCCGGAAAGGTAGTAGGTCTTGTCTTTTTTCAACAGGTCGGCGTTCGGGATGGTTGCCTTGTTGCCGACAAATTGTATCTCGTCTGTGCAGTCCTTGTCGCGGAAGATACGGATGCCCGCATTGTCGCGTGCCAGCGTGCCGTCGCCTTGATAGCCGATCTGCGTGTCTGACTGGGTGCAATAGAAATGCGCCAGGGTCGGGCTGGTGGCGTTTTTCTTGTCGCCGTCGTCGAAGCCGCGGGATTGCAGAACCAGATCATAGTCTGTTTCAATCACCGGGGTTACGGTGTTGGTTTTCTCAACCACAAGGGGTGGTTCGCCCACCTCATTGATAGTCGCCAACTGGCTGGAAGGGTTGGTGACGATATAAGGGTCACTCGCCTCTGCGGGGGTGAGCTTCAGCGATACCGTGTCCTCTGGCACCGTGTCGCCAAGCCATTGAACCGTATATTCATTTTTGGTGTTGGTGATGGCCTCGTTTGAAAGAGTCACGGACAGGTTATTGCCGGAAAAGAGCGGCCGTTTGTCACTTTTGTAGACGCCCAGAAGTTTGTCTGAGCGGGTTAGGGTCGCGGTGCCCGTGAAATTGCCGCCGCCGCTGGTTTTCTGGGTAATATAGGCGCGCACCGGCGTGCCGTCGCCTGCCTGGCTTTCCGGCAGAATGCGGATCGCGGTGGATTGCCAGTCCACGTGCGAGACCACCTCGGTGATCTCTTTGATGGTCAGCTTGGTGCTGACCGGCTTCTGCACCAGGATTGCGGGCTGGCAATCGTTCACCAGTTCGAATGTCAGCTCGGTTTCGCCGCTGGCGCTCCCCTTGATGTAGAAGGGTGTCTCACCTGTTATCGCGGCAGTCATCAAAGCGGCCTTATTGTCGGTGAAGGCCAGTGGCTTGGTCATGGCCTTGTCGTAGAAAAGCGCGATCTTGTCGTTGCTGCGGGTCAGGACACCTTCGCCCTTGAAGGCGATATCGCCATTGGTTTGCGTCAGCCCAAAGGTCACATAAGGCAGCGCGCCCTTCGCAAGCGTCGGATACCAGATGGTGTCGTCGTGGCTGGCATCGATCTTGGTGGTAATGGTGGGGGTCACCTTGTTGGTCGGCAGAAGCGACAGTGTGGCGCTGGCGGGTGCCGCTGTTGCCACTTTCAGGGGGGCGCTGTTGCTATCGAGTGCGAGCTGGACAGCCAGCTCGCCTGTGGCTGTGTCGCTGGTGGCGCGAGCGTAAAGTGTCAGTGCGCCGTTCTTGAGGTCGCTGTTGCTGATGGTATGCCCGTTAGAGAGCGGAACTTCATCACTGGGCTCGCATTTTGCGTCCTTGTAGAATTTGCATTTTGCATCAGTGGGGGTAACCGTCACCTTGCCTTTCCCGTCATAGGTGGACAGGCCAAGTGTGGACGCAAACTTGAAGTTCAGTGACAGGGGTGTGCCGCTCGCGGTCACCTGCGGGTCTGGGCTGCCCTGCAGGATCACTGGTGTCACGACTTCCGCCGCCAGAAGCTGCAGGGTCTTTTTCGCGGCGGGGTCGTTATTGTCCACATTGATCAATGTTTGTGGGTCGCCGGTGCTGAAATCCGTTTTCTTGCGGGTTGCAGTTTCCAGCATGTCCAGCGTCAGCGCCAGGTCAACAAAGCCCGTGTCCAGCCCTTTGGCATAGACCTTTAGGCCGGTCTTCAACTCTGCGTTCGAGATGCGGGCCTGGTTCTCGCAGAAATCCAGCTTGCTTGCCTCGCTGAGGTCCTTGTTCAGATAGAGGTCGATTTTGTCATTGGAGCGGGTCAGGGTGCCGCCCGCCTTATAGTCCTGATCGCCAGGGACCGGGCTGAGGGACTGTTTCAGCTTGATCGTCAATTCCTGGGGATTGTCGTTGCCTTCCTGGGTGCCTGTTTGCCGCGATGGGGCGTTCAGGCCCGCCCGGGGGTCAAACCAGATCTCATCGGGGCCGCTGATGCTGGGGGTAACGACATTGGGGGTGATAGGCATGATGGCTCGCTCCGCACTGCTGAATTGGGCAAAGGGGCGATTTACAGGCAGCAGGCCGTGCGGCCGCTGGGCCACCCCGTTTGGGGTTTGACGGCTCGTTAGCGGCTTTGTGAAGCCGTAGGACGCGTTTGGACATGGGATGGCGCGCGGACGACAAGCGTCAGCAAGCGATGAGATTTTGTACGAAAGTCAGGGAAAGAAGGGGAAAGTGGTGCCGGCACCAAGATTCGAACTCGGGACCTGATGATTACAAATCAACTGCTCTACCAACTGAGCTATACCGGCACTTTCCAACTGGCGCCTGGGTGGCGCCGTGTCCGTGGGCGCATCTTCTAGCACAAAAAAAAATCAGTGCAAGCCCCTTTTGTATGGTTTTTTTAAGAAGATGTTTCGTGCCGGTTTGGTGTGGCCCATGGGTGGCTTGCCAGCAAACTGTATGGCGGTTAGGGTGCCGCCTGAAAATGCGGTTTCGAGGCGGCAGGGCATGACATATCCATTCGATGAAGCAGGCACGCTCGCTAAAGCCGGGCTGAACCTGCATGCGGTGTTCGAGCTTGCGGCGTTGCCTGAAGAAACGCGGGAGGCGCTTTCGGGTGCGTGCGGCGATATGGGCGCTTACCGGCAGCTGATTCTGCTGGGGCACGGCGGGCGGGCGCTCTGGCGTGCGATGGAAGGCCAAAAGGCACTGCTGGCGAAGAGAAGTGCCGACCCTGTCGATGCCTACAGCGAGGCTGCTGTTTACACCTACCTTGAAACCAGCCCGGCGTGCGCGGGGTTTCAGATTCTCTATCCGCCGTCCAGCAGCACTGTGCCGCTTATCCAGCTTGGTGAGCTGGCAGGCTGGCACCATGCGTCAAAATTCGGAATCGGGATCAATGCCGACTGGGGCAGCTGGTTTGCCTATCGGGCGCTTGTGCTGGCGGACAGCCGTTTTGCGCCGGTGGCCCGCCCGGCGGATGCATCGCCGTGCGACACTTGCACTGACAAGCCCTGCATCACCGCTTGTCCGGCAGCTGCCGTGACGGATGAGGCGTTTCTGGCTGCGCGCTGCTTCGGTCACCGGCTGGCTGACGGTTCAGCCTGTGCGCAGACGTGCCATGCCCGGCTGGCCTGTCCGGTGGCACAGGTGCGCCGCTATGGGCCGGAACAGATGCGCTATCACTATGGGCGGTCGCTCGAAACCCTGCACGACTACCGCAAGCGCGGGCTGGTTTAGCCAACTGCCCGCGTAGGCGAGAGCAAATGTCGTTCCCCGCAAGCTGGAGGGAATTACCGCCTATTCAAGCGATTGTTATGCCTTTACAATAGCTGTTCGAAAGCGGGCGCATTGAAGCATGTCACACGCCCGACAGAATGTGCCTGAGCGCTAAAGGCTCAGGAGGGGGAGCAGATGACGTTTCTTAAAAGTATTTTTCGGCCACGGTCGGTCACCGCAAAAGGCTTTGTCCTTATCTTGATGGGGGCGCTGATTGCGGCGTCATACATGGGCTATCTTGCGCCCGTGGAAGAGCTGCTGGACAGTGAAAAGCTGACCTTCCGTTTCATCGATTTTGCGGTCTCCCCCTATAAGATCCTGAAGGCGCTGACGGTTGTTATCCTGTTCATGTGGCTGGCATCGGTGCTTTCGGACCAGTTTGAAAAACGCATGATCAAGATCACCAGCATTCGGTCCAGCAACCGCGAGCTGATCACCAAGGCCGTGACGCTGATCATCTATTTCCTGGCCACCGTCGTGGCGCTTGACATCATGGGCATCGACCTGACGGCCCTTACGGTAATTGGCGGTGCCATTGGTATCGGTGTCGGCTTTGGCCTGCAGAAAATCACATCGAACTTCATCAGCGGGATCATCCTGTTGGCCGAGAAGTCTGTGGAACTGGACGATCTTGTTGAACTGTCTGACGGCACGCAGGGCTTCGTGCGCCACGCTGGGGCGCGGTACACACTGGTGGAGACCTTCGACGGCAAGGAAGTGATGGTGCCGAATGAGGATTTCATCACCAACCGGGTCATCAACTGGACGCTGACCAACACCAAGGGCAGGGTGGAGATCGCGGTCGGCGTGGCTTATGGCTCTGATTTGGACAAGGTAAAGGAAATCCTGCTTGAAGCCGCATCCGAGCACCCGCGCTGCTCCGCCGAGCCTAAACCCCAGTGTTTCCTGGATGAGTTTGGCGACAGCTCGATCAATTTCAGCCTTTATTTCTGGGTCGATGACGTGACCGAAGGCAGGCGCGAGCCGAAAAGCGACGTGCAGTTTGCCATCTGGCGCAAGTTCCAGGCGGCGGGCGTGGAAATCCCGTTCCCACAGCGCGACCTGCATATCAAATCCGGCGCGCTGCCGGCGGAGGGCAAGGCATGAGCGAGACTTTCATCATCGACGCCCGCTATCTGGACCCGGACCATGAGGCCAAGGCCCCGGAAGAGGTGCAGGGCGAAATAGACGAGCCCATCTGGCTGCATGTGAATGTGGCGGGCGAGGGTGCGGCAGATCGGCTTGCCAAGGCTGCGCCTTATCTGGACAGCGCCATGATCGAGGCCCTTTGCGCCTCGGACACGCGGCCGCACGTTGAGGACTTCGGCAAGGAATATCTGATCATCCTGCGCGGCATGAACTTAAGCCCCGGGGCAGAGCCAGACGACATGGTGTCCCTCAGGATCTGGAGCGACGGAAAGCATGTGATCAGTGCCGAACGCCGCCCTGTGATGGCGGTGAGAAAGCTGTCTGAGCGGCTCAAGGTGGCGGACAAGCCTGTGACGGCATCTGAGGTGGTCATCAGCCTCGCGGTCGAGGTTATCGCCAACATGGCGGGGCCTATCGGCAAGCTTCTCGATGATATTGACGAACTGGAGATAGAGGCGCTTGAAGGCACGCCGGGCGACCTGAGGGCGCGGCTTAACAGCCTGCGCGAACATGTGCTTTATATCCGGCGTTATCTGGTGCCGATGAAACAGGCTGTGATGCAGCTGCAGGGGCTTGGGCAGGACTGGGCCGTGGCGGAAAAGGCTATCCGGCGGCTCAGGCATGCGGGCGACAACCTTGCCCGCCATATCGAAGACCTGGACGCCGCCCGCGAACAGCTGCAGTTCCAGCACGAGGAAATGGTGGCTGCCACATCGGACAAGCTGAACCGCAATATGTATACGCTGTCGATTGTGGCGGCGATCTTCCTGCCGCTTGGCTTCCTGACAGGCCTTCTGGGCATCAATGTGGGCGGCATGCCCGGTGCGGATGACGGCACTGCCTTTTGGTGGGTTGCCGGGGGCTGCGGTGCGATTGTGCTGTGCCAGCTATTGTATTTCCGCCGCGGTGGGTGGTTCTGAACACAGAAAAGGCGCCAGCCGCGTGGCGGACGCCTTTCCCTGAAGCCTGTCCTGATCAGGCTTAAAACTTAGCCTGCAGCCTTGATGTTGGCCTCTGCGGTCCAGCCCAGCTCCTTCGCCTTGGCTTCCGCCAGCGCCGGTACATCCGTCGACACGAAATGGCGATACAGCATCTGGACACCCAGCATATGGTTGATCACGGCGTCCAGCTGCACCTTGCGGGCGCGGGCTGTGTTGTCGCTTTGCGCTTCCGCGATCAGGCCTTTTACGGCTGCGGCGTCCAACAGGCCGCTTTCAGCCACGGCGCTTTCGCTCAGGTGCTCATCCGCCAGCGCCATCATGGCATTCCATTTGTCCTTGTTGATGGTGGCCGGTGGGGCCATGAAGGCGAATTTTTCGCGCTCATACAGGGTTTTCGGCAGAAGGCCCTTCATGGCTTCCTTCAGGACATATTTTTCCTTGCGGTCCTTGATGCGGTGAAGCGGCGGGATGCGTGTTGCCATTTCCGCCAGATGGTGATCAAGGAACGCCGGGCGGGCCTCCATGGAATTGGCCATGTCCACCCGGTCGCCGCCCCAGGTCAGAATCTGGCCTTCAAGCATGGTTTTGGACCAGACATATTGCGCCCGGTCGAGCGGATGGCGGCCATCCAGCTTGGTGCGGTCCAGCTTTTCGGCAATGGCGAAGCCGGGCTTATAGTCAGCCAACAGGGCTGCGCGGTCCTGGTTCAGGACGCCGCGGGCCGTGTCCTCGCACGACAGCCAAGGCTGCAGGCAGCTTGGCGTGAAGCCCACGCGGTCCGTCAGATACAGGTCGTCATGTTCTTCTTCCGCCAGCATGGCGCCTTTGAACAGCGCGTTGCTTTCGCCCAACATGGATTCCCAGCGCTTGCGCTCGCCCGCGTCCATATCGTCCAGGCCATGCAGGAACAGGTCGCGCCGGAAGCTTGGGTAGCCCGCGAACAGCTCGTCTGAGCCTTCGCCGGTGACCACCACCTTGTAGCCCGCGTCGCGGACATGCTGGCTCATCAGATATTTGGCGACGGCAAGCGTGTTATAAATGGTGCGCTCCGCGTGCCAGACTGTCTTTTCAAAGTGCCCATAAAGCTGGTTGGCATCGAGCCGCAGGATATCCTGGTCCGCCCCTGTGGCGGCGGCCATTTCCTGCGCGATGGGCGTTTCGTCATAGGCTTTGTCAGTAAAGCCGATGGTGAAGGCCTTCACCGGGTCCTGCCGCATGGCGGCCGAAAGGCCCAGGATGGAGCAGCTGTCCACCCCGCCAGACAGGTAGCAGCCAACAGGCACGTCGGCTTCAAGGCGCAGGCGCACGGCTTCGGTCAGGCCCTCACGAACCGCCTCAATGCTCTCAGCTTCGTCCTTGGGGCCTTTGTGGAAGTCGGCTTCCGGGAATTCGAAATCCCAATAGGGGCGGTCCTCCACCTGATAGCCAAGGCCCTGGCGGCGGAAGGTGACGATATGGCCGGGCTTCACCTGGTGAATGCCCTCGTACGGCGTGGTGCCGGGCACCATCACCTGCATCAGCTGGTGCAAGAGGCCCTCGTTGTTGAAGCGGCGCGGCACTTCCGGGTGTGCCATCACCACCTTGATTTCTGAGCCGAACACAACGCCTGTGTCGCTCATGTGATAGTAAAGCGGCTTGATGCCGAACCGGTCGCGCACCAGATGGAGCGCGTCTTCTTTTGCGTCATAGAGCGCGAAAGCAAACTCACCCCTGAGGCGCCGAAGGGTCTCCTCCATGCCGAAGCGTGGATAAAGGTGCAGGATGATCTCGCTATCGCTTTTGGTGGCAAAGCGCGCGCCGCGGCTGGTCAGGTCCGTCCTGATGCGCTGATAGTCGTAAAATTCGCCATTGTGCGCCAGAAGCAGGCTTTCGTCTGCGCTGCGAAACGGTTGGCGGGCGCGGTTCTCATTGAGGTCGATGATCGACAGGCGTGCGTGCGAAAAGCCAACACCCTGTCCTTCCATGACTTCCACGCCGAAGCCGTCAGGCCCGCGATGGTGTTGAATAGCGGCCATGTTGGCCAGCAGTTGCGCGTTAACGGGACGGTTTTTCTCTCTGTAAAATATACCAGCAATGCCACACATTGGGGTGCCTCTTTTCTCTAAACTTGGGTCGGGTTCTGGGCTTCAGATTCGGGTGTCAGACCACGTCCATCACCATGCCGGTTCGCTGCACGATGCAGGTCAAAAGGGCCATGCGCATGAACACAGCGCCGCGCGCCTGCGCGAAATACCAGTTGTGGGGCGTGCTATCGAGCGAGGTGGAAAGTTCTTCGCCGCGCGCCAGTGGGTGCAAAATAATGCTGCCTTCCTTGAGCGGGGAATTTTCATCCAGCTTCAGGCTCTCGCCCATCACCTCGAAGCCGTCCTCAACCCAGGCAATGGCGTTGATGTAAACCACGTCCAGCTCTGGCAGTTCGGCGTTCAGGTCATTGGTTTCGCGAATTCGCAGGCCTTCGCGCACCAGGTTTTCCTTCTGTTCGGGGGCCCAGATGTCGCCGTCCTTGTCGTCATGGATCACCACGACTTCCTCAAAGGATTTGGAAAAACGGGACAGCAGCGTCAGCAGGCTTCTGACCGTACGCATGCGGGACGGAACGCCCACAATGCCGATCCTGATCTTGTTTTCAGGCTCTTCTTCCAGCAGCTCAGGCTTCCATTTCATGATGGCATACAGGTCTGCGAGCGCCTGGGTCGGGTGCTCATCCATGCCGTTGCCCGCATTGATGATGGGAATGCGCAGGCTGTTCATCATCTCCATCACTGACGATTCCGCATTGTCGCGCAGCACGACGCAGTCGCCATAATTGTTGAACATTTCCGCCACGTCGGAAAGGCTTTCGCCTTTTGCGATGCCGGTTGTTGAGCGGTCGGTGATCGACATGATGTCGCCGCCCAGCCGGTGCCAGGCGCTTTCAAACGACAGCCGCGTGCGCGTGGATGGCTCATAGAAGGCGCTGATAAGAAGCTTGCCGGAAAGCGGCTTCATCGGCGTGGCGAAGCGGTCCGGGTTGGCTTCATACTTCGCCGCCAGGCGGAAAAGTTGCGTGAGTAAGGGGCGTTCGAACTGAGCCGCCGACGCCACATGATTGTTCGACAGCGTCAGCAAATATTCATGCTCCTCCTGCACGGCGCGCAGAAGCCCTTTTGGGTGCGCACTGCCGTATACATCGGGGCCTTGAGGCTCGAACGAGGCCGCGCCTTCAAAGATTGCTTTTTCTGCGCCTACCATAGCGACTTCTCCTTCACGTCACGCCAGACAAGATAAATAAGAACAAAGGGTGCCACGGTGGTCAGGGCCAATGCTGGCCAGACCAGGGCGGCAAGCCCTGCGGCGGAAATCATGATGTCTCTCCGTTGGATTGAGGGGAGTGCGAGCCCGTCAGAAGGGCCCAATCGAATGTTGGTTTGGTGCGGATCGCAAGCAGCATCACCAGCATCGAGACGGCAGCGGACACAAGCGCCGCGACATAGAAACCGATTGTGAAATAAGCGATCAGCCCGCTTCCCGTGCCCAGAACCATGGCAGCGGACGCCAGCACGCCGTTGCCGCGCCGGTTCAGAAGCCCCACGGCGATGGGCCAGATGGTGCTGGCGACAAAAGCGCCGGTGAAATGCAGCAGCGAGCCAAGCGTTGCCATCTTTGGCACGCTCAGGATCCAGGTGACGGCGCCAAGGCCAAGCACGATCCAGACGGCAGCTTTCCTGAGTTCCGCGTCGGTTGCGTTCTTGCGGATATGGCCTTTGTAGATGTCCTTTACGATCAGGTCGCTGGTGGCTGCCAAGACGCTGTCGAGGCTGGAGGCAAGGGCGGCGAACACCACCACAAACACCAGGATTGCGCCGGCAAGGCCAAACAGTTTCCCGGCCACAAGCGGCGCTACCATGTCAGGTGACGGTAC
Organism: Kordiimonas lipolytica; assembly: GCF_042651265.1. Taxonomy (GTDB): domain Bacteria; phylum Pseudomonadota; class Alphaproteobacteria; order Sphingomonadales; family Kordiimonadaceae; genus Kordiimonas; species Kordiimonas lipolytica. The sequence goes on from NZ_JBHSCR010000003.1 coordinate 562,364, forward strand.
ATTGATGCCAAGGGCGGGGGCTGCAAGCGCGATAAAGCCCGCCACAACCGGGATCGGCAGCCAGAAGAGGCCCGCCAGCGCATAGGCGCGGAAGCCCACGCCGGGCGCAAACGCGAAGGCGCGAGACCACCAGACGTTCGAATGGAAAATCTCGCCTACCCCGAAGAATAGGTTGTTAAAGAGGAACATGATGGACGCCGGCAGCAGCAGGTTCAGCAGCTCTGGCCGTTCGGCTTCAAGCTGTGCGTGGATGGCGTCGAACCCCACTTCGTTGATCACGAGGACCGCGAGGATCACAACGCCAACAAGGATCAGGATGGTCTGGACAAAGTCTGTCCCGATCACGGCCTTGAGCCCGCCGAAGACGGTATAGAGCGTACAGACCACCACGATCACGGTCATGCCGTAAGCATAGGGAATACCAGCAAGCGCATTGATCAAAAGCCCGCCTGCCATGCCAAGGCTGATCAGCCAGCCCAGGCTGTAGAAAAAGCTGATCACCAGGAAAATCCGCCAGGCCGTATTGCCATAGCGCAGGCGGATGAAATCACCGCTGGTGAAGCCGTGCGGCATCATGGTGCGGATACGGCGGGCAAGCGGTGCAAACAGCATCAGGCCCACGGCACCAAGGCTGTAGCCCACCATGCCCCAGATGCCCAGCTGGTAGGCCAGTTGCGGCGCGGTCATTGTGGTGTTTGACGTGACCCATGTGGCCATGGCGGTGGCCACGGCAAAGCCCATCCCGACTTTCCGGCCCGCCAGCATATAGTCATCAAGCGTGTCGTTCTTGCGCCCGAGCCACCAACCAAGCCAGACCCAAAGAAGGGAGAAGGCTGCGATGATGAACCAGGCAATAGAGGCGGGCATGACGGTATCTGTATTAAGCATATTGGGATTCCCGGGCCTTAGGCTGCGGTCTGATTCTCATGGGCATCTACGTCACGCCCGCCTTTGATGAGCAGGACAGTGAGCGCGATGAACATTGCGGCACCAATGGCAAAAAAGGCCCAGGCGCGCGCCAGGGGATGGTGCTCCACCGTTACAACAACAGGGGCGCCAACGCTGGCGCCGTCCGCTGTCAGCTGAAACTCATAGGTGCCGTCGGGCCGCCCGCTCAGCGTCGTGGCCCGGTCACCACCCGTATACAGAGTGCGCCAACCTTGGCTTGTTTTTTCTTTGAGTTCGAAGGTGTTCCCTGCCGCGTCAGGCCAGGCCAGTGTGACATATCCCGCGTTGGTGCCATCGTCAGCGATGGTGAGTCCAGCAGCAATAGCGGATGAATTCGGGACCAAGATAGCGGCCAGAATTATTATAGCACGAAATAGCATGTCGGGATTTTTTCTGAAGACCTTCTTTTAAAACACGGTTTTATATCGGTTTATAGCGTTTCAGTGTGAAGACACTAGTTTATAAATGTTTTGAATTCAAATCAAATATATTTAAGATCAGCCCAACCGGTCGCGGATGCCGCCGGTTCAGTGAAACAGAAAGGATAATGAATGCCAAATATTTCAGTTCAAAGAATTGAAGATGATCTGCTCGCGCTTGCCAAGTTCGGCTTCAACGAGGCAGACAAAGGCATTTACCGGCAGGGTTTCACCGATATCGATATGGAGGCCCGCGCCTGGGTCATGAAGAAAATGGATGGCCTGGGGATGACCACCCGCATGGATGGGGCTGGCAATATCATCGGGCGGTATGGCCCGGCTGACAAGCCGGCTGTGATGGTGGGCTCGCACCTGGACAGCGTGCCGGCGGGCGGCATTTTTGACGGTTCGCTGGGCGTGATGGCCGGTATTGAATGCATCCGCGTTATCCAGGAAAATGATATCAAGCTCGATTATCCGGTAGAGATTGTCGGCACCAGCGAAGAAGAAGGGCGCTTTGGCGGCATGCTGGGTGCGCAGGCGCTGGCGGGCTGCCTGACGCCGGACTGGCTGGACAGCGCGCGCGACGCGGGCGGTGTTCTGCTGAAGGACGCGATGGCCGCACATGGGCTCAACCATCTGGATGCGCTGCATGCCTACCGGGATAAATCAGATCTCAAGGCCTTTATTGAATTGCATGTGGAGCAGGGCCCCGTATTGGAAGCGAGCGACAAGTCCATCGGCGTGGTTGAAGGCATCTCGGGTGTATTCAAATGGATGGTAAGGCTGATCGGCAAGGCGGACCATGCCGGCACCGCCCCAATGGACATGCGCTCTGACGCCTTCCTGGGGCTGGCGGACTTCGCCCATGAGATCCAGCGAATCATCGACGAAGAGGGCACAGACCGGTCGCGCATCACCATCGGGCACGTGGAGTTGAAGCCCGGTTTTCCCCATACTGTGCCGGGGGAGGTGGATTTTACCATCGTGGGCCGGGACCTGGATGCGGATGTCATGAAGGGGCTGGCAAATGCCTGCCAAAGGGTATTGTCCGCTATCGCGCGCAAACACCGCCTGAAATTTGAATATGAGCAAATGAGCTGGCTGGAGCCGCAATATTGCTCGGAAAAGATTGTCGACATGATTGACGCGCACGCCAAGAAGCGCGGGTACAGCCATTTGCGCATGCCTTCCGGCGCGGGGCATGACGTGCAGTTTCTGGCACGTGTAACCCATGCCGGGCTGATTTTTGTGCCCAGCGTCAATGGTGTCTCTCACGCACCGGATGAATGGACCCACTGGGTAGATGTGGAACGTGGGGCGAACCTTCTTCTGGACTGTGTGATCGATCTGGCGACTGACTAGGAGGGAGCAATGGATTGCACTGGAAGGAAATTACCGTTACATCGTCAATCTGACAGCAATTTGCGCGAGCAGCTTATGAGCGATTACGACGATATCCTGGTTTCCATCCGCCGGATCACCCGGGCGATTGATTTGCAGTCGAAGCAACTGGTCAAACAGACCGGGCTGACGGCACCCCAACTGGTGGTGATGATGGCCATCCGCAAGGAGGGCCGGGCGTCTCCCAGCACTGTGGCGCGCGAAGTTGCGCTCAGCCAGGCAACCATCACGTCGATCCTTGACCGGCTGGAAAAAGCAGGGCTTGTGCGGCGGGAGCGCAGCGAAAGCGACAAGCGCATTGTCTATGCCTGCTTGACTGCCGACGGCCAGAAGCGCCTGGAGGAAGCGCCGGAGCTTCTGCAGGCAGGATTCCTGCGGCAGTATAGGAAGCTTGAAGACTGGGAGCGCACGATGCTCGTATCATCGCTGCAGCGGGTTGCCGCCATGATGGATGCGAAAGACCTGGATGCCTCCCCGATCCTCGATATTGGCGAGATTGTGCAAAGCGACAAATAGTCGGGGCTTTGCCTAACCCTCTCGCCACTCGGACAGGAAACTACTGCTGGCCTCAAGCCACTTGCGCGGCGGCGTGTCCGTGAAAAGCTCAGCGAGCCCTGTTAGGGCGTCGGCATCACCCGCCAGCTTTTCCACAAGCAACCAACGGTCCCATTCCTGCCCGATGGACCAGTCGGGCGAGGACAGGCGCGCTTCGGGCAGCCTGTAGTGATAGGTGGGGCGTGGTTTGATCCTGGGATCGTTCACCCTTTTCCTGACGCGCTCTTCATCCAGGTGGGCAAAAAGCGGCAGCATGTCCAGTTCCCGGTTTCGGGTGGCATTCTCATCCAGATAATCGTCAATCAGCTGGTTTAGGTCCGGCGTATAGTCCGCCCGCGTGGCATGCTTTACATAGGACACGGGAAACGGATCGATATAAGGCAGGGCCTTGCGGGCCAGGTCTATGCCGATCTGGTCCCTTAGCCATGCAGACATCAGCATATAGGCCTTGAAGGTTGGCAATATGGCTGCCACGTCCTTGCCTGTCACTTCAGGGTTGAGGTGCAGCCCGAAAGCAAAAAGCGGGCTGCCGGAACTGTCCTTTGCGCCTGCCTGCCTGAGGGCGTCGACCAACTTGTCCATGCCCGGCAAGCTGCTGACGGGAATAGGCGGGCTGACAATCTCCGTGGGCACGAGGCCTTCGCTGGCGCTGCCGATGAGGCGTCTGATTTCAATGCCCAGCTCTTCGCTTGCGGCCTCCAGCGCCTCCTGCAGGGGATTGTTGCCAGCCTTGACGAACTGCGTGTCCAGCTCGACATCGATATCGCCCAGTTCGGTTTCTTCCACTGTCCAGAAATAGAGGTCTGTCTGCTTTGGTTCTCCGCCCAGCGCGCTGGCAACCACGTCGGCCGCCTGATCTGGCGTCAGCCCGGCAAACTCGATTTCCACGCCTATCTTGCGAGAGGATTTTTCGCCTGTGTCGTTCGGTGCAGCGGACTTGTTCATGGGCGCGTGCGGGTGCTCCTTTTGGGTGCGTTTTGTCGTTGGCTGGTTTCTGTGTATCCTAACGGGAATGAACAGGAGATGCCATGACTAAGCCGAAAAAGCCTGTGATCGGTGTCACTTGCTCTAATCGCGGTAGTTGGTCCAGTTGGATTTTCAATCGTTTCGCTATCTGGCGCGCGGGCGGCGTTGCCGTTAAAAGCCAGCCGCGGAGCCCGGCAGACGTGGACGAGTTGGATGGATTGGTGATCGGCGGCGGCGACGATATTGGCGCCACGCTATATGGTGGTGAGGTATCGCTGACCATCCGACCTGACCCGGAACGCGATGAACTTGAGCGGACAATGCTTGATAAGGCGCTGAAGCGCGGTTTGCCGGTTCTGGGCATCTGCCGGGGCTATCAACTGATCAATGTGCGGTTCGGCGGCACGCTGATCCAGGATATCAGAAGCGCCTATGAGGGCGCGCCGAAGGGGCGGATACTCCTGCCGCTCAGGTCTGTCAAAATGGTGGCCGGCAGCCGCCTTGCAGCCATTTTCGGGCGCGAGACCATCAAGGTGAACAGCCTTCACAGGCAGGCGGTAGACCAGATGGGGCAGGGGCTTGAGGCGGTGGCCCATGACAGGAACGGCATGGTCATGGCGCTCGAGCATTCGGAAAAGCCATTTCTTCTGGGGGTGCAGTGGCACCCAGAGTTGCTGCCATTTTCAAGGCGGCAGATAAAGCTGTTTCGTCTGCTTTGTCAGTTTGCTGCCAAGCGGAAAGCGGGCAATCGTTAGCAGAGATTTTCGATTGTTAAAAAAAAGCTGGCTTGTCTGGCTTATATCTATATAGCATATTAGCTATATGGCTAATTCATTCGATACAGAGAAAACACTAAAGGCGCTGGCGAACGACAAGCGGCTCCTGGTGATGGAACTTCTCAAGGACCCGTTGGCCAACTTCCCGCCACAAGTGGATGGCGATCTGGTTACCGACGGCGTCTGTTCCAACTGGCTCAAGGACAAGATGGGCGTTGCCCAACCCACGGCGACACGGCACCTGCAGGTGCTGGTGGATGCCGGGCTTATCATCCCCACGCGCAAGAAGGGGTGGGTGTTCTACCGCCGCGATGAAGCCTTCATCAGCGCGTTCAAGAAAAAAATCAGCGAGGAAATGTAACATGTCAGATGAATTTACAAGGCCGCTACAGGCGGCGCAGGCCTTTGCGATTGACTATCTGGAGCAGGTGGCCGATCAGCCGGTGTTTCCCACCGAAGATGCGCTTAGGAACCTTGAAGCGTTTGACGAGCCCCTTCCGCCGCACGGCTCTGCAGACCAGGAAATCCTGAGCATGCTGCACGGCAACGGAAGCCCTGCAACGGTGGCCACCATGGGTAGCCGCTATTTTGGCTTTGTCGTTGGTGGAGCACTGCCGGTTACTGTGGCGGCCAACTGGATTGCGACCGCCTGGGACCAAAGCCCATCTTCCCACATGAATTCCCCCATCGGTGTAAAACTGGAGGAGGTGGCGGGCCGGTGGCTCAGGGAGATCCTTGGCTTGCCGGATCACACGGGCATCGGCATGACGACGGGGGCGACCATGGCAAACTTCACGGGACTTGCGGCGGCAAGGCATGCGCTGCTTGAACGCGCGGGCTGGAACGTGGAAGAGCAGGGCCTTTATGGCGCACCTGAGATCAAGGTAGTGGTGTCAGAAGAGGTGCATGTGACGGTGGAAAAAGCGCTGTCGATGCTGGGCTTTGGCAAGGCGCGCGTCACCCGCGTGCCGACAGATGCCAACGGCGCAATGCTGGCGGACGCGCTGCCTGACCTGGATGCGCTTACGCTTGTATGCACGCAGGCGGGCAACGTGAATTCGGGCGCCATCGACCCCATCGGGGCCATCTGCGGCAAGGCCTTGGGGGCGGGCGCATGGGTGCATGTAGACGGCGCTTTTGGCCTGTGGGGCAAGCTTCTGGCCCGCCGGGCCGATGATTTTATCGGCATTGAGAAGGCGGATAGCCTGGCCACCGATGCCCACAAATGGCTGAACACGCCCTATGACTGCGGCATCGTGCTGACACGGCACCCGCATGACCTGCATATGGCGATGGCCACGGTCGCCCCATACTTCAAGGCGGAAGAAAGCATGGCGCCCAAGGATATGGTGCCGGAATTTTCGCGCCGGGCGCGCGGGGTTGAGGTCTGGGCTGCGCTCAGGAGCCTAGGACCTGCCGGCCTCAAGAGCATGATCGCGCGCTGCTGCGACCATGCGCAGCTGTTCGCAAAAGGGCTGGAGGCCATCGGTTTTGAGGTGCTGAATGATGTGGTACTCAATCAGGTGGTGGCCACGATCGGCACGCCTGAGGAGTTGGCGGACATCCGGGCACTGGTGGAAGCGTCTGGCGAATGCTGGTTTGGCCCTACCGTTTGGAAAGGTCGCTCAGCTATCCGGATCAGCGTCTCGTCGTGGCGCACGACGGAAGAAGATGTGGAGCGCTCACTTTCCGCCATCGCTGCGGCCAAGAATGCGATTATGGGGGACTAGCCGGGGATGTTTTCCGGCGTCCACCAGCAGACGCCTTTGATCCACACCTTGGCGCCAATGCGCTCATAGAGCCTGATGGCGCCTTCATTGTCTTCGTCGACCATCCAGCGGACGGGCACATTTTCCGCCTTGCCCAGGGCACCGACCGCCTTCAGCAATTTTGTACCGATGCCGCGCCCGCGCGCGGCCTCCACCACATAAAGGTCGTCGAGCTCCACCAGATGTGTGCCGTTCCAAATGTGAAGGCGCCGGAAGCCTGTGGCAACGCCAACAAGGTCCCCATCCAATTTGGCAATGAAGGCGAAAATCTCGGGGCTGTCGCCAGTGGCCTTCTCAATAAAAGCTTTCTTGGTGATCTTCAGATACTCAAGGCTGCCTTCATGCTCTGCCAGCGCGTGGACCAAGCCAAAAGCGCCCCCGAGGTCTTCTGGTGTTGTTGCCTGATTGATTTCGACTGCCATCTTTGTGCCCCCCAGAAAAAGATCGGGCGACCGTTTGGCCGCCCGATATGTCTTAAATATCCTTGAAGAAGTCGTTGCCCTTGTCGTCGACCACAATGAAGGCCGGGAAGTCTTCAACTTCGATCTTCCACACGGCTTCCATGCCCAGGTCTTCGAAATCGAGCACCTCAACCTTACGGATATTGTCTTTGGCGAGCGCCGCCGCCGGGCCGCCGATGGACCCGAGATAGAAGCCGCCGTTCTCATGACACGCCTTGGTAACGTCCTTGGACCGGTTGCCCTTGGCGAGGCTGATCATGCTGCCGCCCAGCTTCTGGAACGGGCCGACATAGCTGTCCATCCGGCCGGCGGTGGTTGGGCCAAACGAGCCAGAGGCATAGCCTTCCGGCGTTTTGGCAGGGCCCGCGTAATAGATGATGTGGTCTTTGAAGTAGGCAGGCATTTCTGCGCCGTCCTCGATCATTTTCTGGACGCGGGCGTGCGCCAGGTCGCGCGCCACAACAATCGTGCCGGTGAGGCTGAGGCGGGTTTTGATCGGATACTGCGTCAGTTCCGCCAGAATATCCGCCATCGGGCGGTTGAGGTCGATTTTCACCACTTCGTCTGACAGATGTTCGTCCGTTACCTCAGGCTGGTATTTGGCCGGGTCGGTTTCAAGCTGCTCAAGGAAAATGCCGTCCTTGGTGATCTTGCCTTTGGCCTGGCGGTCAGCCGAGCAGGATACGCCGATGCCCACAGGCAGGCTGGCGCCGTGGCGCGGCAGGCGGATGACCCGCACGTCATGACAGAAATATTTGCCGCCGAACTGCGCGCCAATGCCCAGGTTCTGGGTCATCTTGTGGATCTGTTTTTCCATTTCCACGTCGCGGAAAGCGCGGCCGCTTTCGTCACCTGTGGTTGGCAGGTTGTCATAGTAGCGCGCGCTGGCTTTCTTCACCGTCGCCAGGTTCTGTTCTGCCGACAGGCCGCCGATCACGATGGCAAGGTGGTAAGGCGGGCAGGCCGCCGTGCCAAGGGTTTTGATCTTTTCCTCCAGGAAGGCCAGCATTTTGTCTTCGCGAAGGCTTGCCGGCGTCTGCTGATACAGGAACGTCTTATTCGCACTTCCGCCACCCTTGGCCATAAAGAGGAACTTATATTCATTGCCTTCAGTCGCGTAGATATCGATCTGCGCCGGGGTGTTGTTCTTGGTGTTGACCTCTTTGTACATGGAAAGAGGCGCCATCTGGCTGTAGCGCAGGTTGGTCTCCGTGTAGGTGCGCATCACGCCTTTCGTCAGCGGTGCGCCGTCGTCGCCCGACGTCCAGACATGCTGGCCCTTGGTGCCTACGATGATGGCTGTGCCGGTGTCCTGGCAGGACGGTAACACACGCCCTGCGGCGATATTGGCATTCTTCAAGAGTTCCTTGGCGACGAAACGGTCGTTCTCGGACGCTTCGGGATCCTTCAGGATATCCGCCAGTTGCTGCAGGTGACCGGGGCGCAAGAGATGCGCGATATCGGCCATGGCTTCCTTAGCCAGAAGTTCGAGGCCTTCGTCCTCGACCTTCAAGATCGTACGGCCGTCCACCTCGATGGAGGAAACATAATCGGATGTGATTTTCCGGTAGGGGGTGTCGTCGCCGCCCTGTTGGAACAGCTTCGTGAATGTCCAGTCGCTCATGGCTTTTTACCTTCTCCGACCCGTGGAGAGCCGGAGCTTCAATTGGGGGTTAGGGGGTTATTTTTTTCTGAAGGCGTCCAGGGTGACGACATTGTCGCCGCCGGTTTCATCCGCAACTTCAGCGCCCACAGCGCTTGCCGCCTTATCGTCGTCCTGATTGTCGGCGTCTTCATGGGGGGCGCCGTCAAATTCCGCTTCCAGGTCCTGCTCGTCCAGGTCCTCTTCGCTTTCGTCATGGAACTGAAGGGCAAACTGTACGCTTGGGTCCACAAACCCGACGACGGCAGAAAAAGGAATTTTAAGCATTTCAGGGGTCTGGTTGAACGAGAGGCCGACTTCAAAATAGTCTTCCTCAACCTTCAGGCCCCAGAATTTGTGCTGCAGCACAATGGTCATTTCCTCAGGGAAACGGCTTTTCAGGTGGCCGGGGATATCAACGCCCTCCGCCTGTGTCTTGAATGCAATGTAGAAATGATGGTCGCCTTGCAGGCCATCTTCGGCTGTTTCACGAAGGATGGTCCGAACCACACCGCGAAGCGCGTCCTGTACCTTGGCGTCGTAATCGATAAAAGTTTCTGACATGCTGGAACTCAAGCTCTTTCCCTGACAACAAAGATGCACCCTTATAAAGCTTCCCTTTCAAAGGGTGAAGGGGGAAATCGATTGTTTTTTCACCTATTTCGCAGGACTGGCCGCTTACTGCGCCAAAGTGGTTTTGCAACCTAAGCAGATTATTTGGTTGTGCGGCCCCTCCGGCGAGCGTGATGGCACCAGGCCTTGTTCGCTCTTCGCCTCAGCGCCTTTTCGCCTCGCGTTCTGCCTGTTTGAGGGGAGCAGAAAACAACCTGACGGTTAAAGCTATTTTAACTACAAGGGCGACAAATTGACGACAGCGTCACCAATATGTCTTATTGTTTGGCGCTTACCAGTAGAATTTGAAGCACGAACAGGGGGCCTTGGGCACACAATCGCGAATATGATTGGGGTGCGCCAAACAAGGCCCAGCCAGGACGAAATGAACTTACAGTATTTCCAGATGGCGCTTGATTTTATCGAGTCTTCCAAAAAGTTTCAGACTTTGGATGAACTCGGTGTTGCCTTCCATAACACGACAAAATCCCTTGGGTTTGACCATTACGCCTGTGTTTCTTGTGTTGAATTCGGGGCCCTGCCGGACGGCGCTGTGTTCCTGGCGGACTATCCGGAAGACTGGACCAAATATTATCTGGAAAACGAGTATGACCGGACGGACCGTATTCTGCAGGTTTCGCTGAAGGAACATATGCCCTTCAACTGGGACAATAATATTATCCACAAGGGTATGACGCCCGAGCAGTCCGAGATGATGTGTGAAGCGGAAGATGCGGGCCTTCTTTACGGTGTGACAGTGCCGATCCACATTGTGGGGGCCTTTCCGGGTGCTGTGAATGTGGTGGGCGAACACCGGGATGTCGACCCGGCAGCCGAACATGCCGTGCATCTGATGAGTGTGTACCTGCATGATGCGGCGTTAAGGATATCAAAAGAGGGCAAGACACCCTTGAAGCCTGTGGCAAAATTGACTCCGCGCGAAAAGGAATGTCTGCAGTGGGTGGCGGCCGGCAAAACCGACTGGGAGATCTCTTCTATCCTGTCCATCGCCGAACGAACGGTGCATACCCATGTCGAAAGCGCCAAGACGAAGCTGGGCGTGAACACCAGGGTGCAGGCCGTTGTTAAGGCCTTTCTGACCAACCTGATACACCACTAGGGATTGCATTTAACAATCTTTTGCGAAAACCTAGTCCATTCGGCTGATTTTTCAGGTGCAAATAATAAGCGATCATCGCCTCACTACCCACTATGCATGAAGGAGGTGAGTGATGATCCATGTTGTGAGTTCTGTAAACAGGGCCGACTATAGCGGCTATCTACATCAGCTTTGGCAGCAGCGTTATGATGTCTTTGTAGAGAAGATGGGATGGAGCCTGGATTGCTCAAAAGGTATGGAGCGTGACCAGTTCGACCGTCCTGATACCGTTTATCTTCTGTGCATAGATGCGAAAGGCAACCTCAAGGGGGCCATGCGCCTGTTGCCTACGGTGAAGCCACATCTGATGAGCGAGGCCTTCCCACAGTTGTGCGCTGATGGGGTGCCCCGATCAAAAACCACCTGGGAAGTATCGCGCTTCTACAGCCTGACAGGTCGTCACATGATGCTGGAACGCGACCGCACGGTTAGCGAGCTGGTATGCGGCCTGTTTGAATATGGCATCAAGGCAGGGATAGACAGTGTGACCTGCGTTGCCAGCATGGTGCTGTTCCCCACAATCCTGAAGGCTGGCTGGAATGTCACGCCGCTTGGGTTGCCGTCTGTTTCGGATGGTGAGGTAATTCTGGCGTTCAAGATTGATCTGAACGCAGCAGATTATGAAAAAGTGTGCGAAACACGCGGTATTGAGGGCAGTGTTATCAACCAAGCACCCGTCCATGAACGTGAGCTGGAGATGGCAGTATGACGCTTTACGACAATCCTCCGTTTCGTGATCGCAGCTCCCCTCTGGACGACAGCATCGGGCGTCTTCTGTTTATGTTCGGCCAACTGGAAGAGTGGCAGGTGGAAAGCATCGTCAATCGTGTCCATCGTGCGTTGCCTGTGCCTGTGGAACGCCCCAAGGAAGATGCGCCCGAGGCCAAGGCCATGGGCAGAGGCGATGTTGCCCAGCGCGGCGTTGTGCAGCTTCTCTATCTGATTGCCGCGCAGACCTATGCCGATATTCTTTTCGCGCTGACCTACGCAGAAACCCTGGCGATGATGAAGGGCGCAAATTACGAGACAGAGGGATCGGCCCACTAGGCCGGCCCAAACGAGCTCTCTTGACCTCATCCAGCAATCAGGACCGCTGGATGGGGGCATTCAACCGCCGGTGCGTGTGTGGTGACGCGCCCGGCGGTTATACTTTTCCGGGGAAGGCGCAACAGATCGGCAGGTCAAAAGGCAGTGCCGACGCACAAGGCTGAAGGGATATATTCAGCTGATACCGGCAGATTGATGCTGTTAGGGGTAAGTGGGCCGTTCTGTTGCTAGGTGGCCCAACCCCCACCTGATGGAGTCAACCATCAGGAATTTATATAAATGTAGTAGCTATGACCGCTTACGCAGCAACAGCATACTCGACGTTGTTGTCGTTAGCATTTATTTTAGGTGGCCCATCACGGCGGTGCCATCCCGGGCGAAGAGCAACATCTTTCGATACACGTCGATCCTGGTTCGCCCCCATCAGCAACGGTCTGGTGACCAAATGGCCTTGCTTTCCAGGCAAGCAGGCCGTTCCTGGTGGAGGCGCCGGGTACTGCCCCCGGGTCCGCAATAGCTACTCAATGCACCGTTTATCGCCATAGTCGCCGAAGCGACACCCTTGATATAAGCAATTGCGACATGGATTTAAAGTCCAATAAACGGTTGTTTTTATTAAATAGTACAGATTCGGGATTTTCTCGAAGCTGTGGCATAATAGGGGTCTTACGGGTCAACCCATCAGAGGAGAATGATCCATGCCTGACCAACAGCATTGGGAATGGACGGCCGAAACCGGCCCCCGCGGCAATCTGCGCGAAGCGGTTGCCCTGTTCAGTACAGAAGATGATTTGCAAGCCGCAGTGGATGACCTTGAATGCCACGGGTTCTCGAACGCTGCGGTTTCAAGACCGAAGCCGATCAAGGATATCGAGGCAGCGGTTCACCATCCGGTAAATTCCATACAGGAACTGGAAGATGACGCCAGTGTCCCGCGTGAGGCCTATATCGACAAGGACAGCCGCTCAAGCGGCATGATGGTGATGATTGTGGTGCCTGTTTATGTCCTGTTGCTTGCAGGCGCCGGCATTGCAGCCGGCCACGGGCTTGCGACATGGGAAGCCGTCGTGCTTACTGTGGGCCTTGGGCTTATCGGCATGCTGGGTGGCGGTTATTACGCCATGCGTTATGCGCGCCGTGCCAGTGAGCGGGTCCGGGAGGAGCAGGCCCGGGGTGGGCTCCTTTTGTGGGTGCGTACAGGCAGCCGGGCACAGGAAGACCGCGCGCTTGAGATCCTCAGGCGGCATGCGGGCAGGGATGTGCATCTGCACGGCCCCGCTATCCATTAGCCTTAAGCCACCAACAGCAAGGATCGAGAGGGCGCCGTTCAGGCGCCCTTTTCCGCAGATAATCATCTTGAAATCCGGTGCGCCTATTGCCTACCGGCACGTCACGCCCTATAGCTTTCTATCAAGATCAATTGGGTGGTAGGACGTATGCAGCAATATCTCGATCTTCTGGCGCGCATCCGGCGTGAAGGAACCTTCAAGGGCGACCGAACAGGAACAGGAACCTATAGTGTTTTCGGGCACCAGATGCGGTTCAACCTGGCTGACGGCTTCCCGATGGTGACAACCAAGAAGCTGCACCTCAGGTCTATCATCCACGAACTGCTGTGGTTCATCGCTGGGGATACAAATATCAAGTATCTGAAAGATAACGGTGTTTCCATCTGGGACGAATGGGCGGACGAACATGGCGACCTGGGGCCGGTTTATGGTCACCAGTGGCGCAGCTGGCCCGCGCCGGACGGCACCACGATCGACCAGATCACAAACCTGGTTGACCAGATCAAGAATAACCCGAACAGCCGACGGCTGATCGTGTCCGCCTGGAACGTGGCAGATGTGGACCATATGGCACTGCCGCCATGTCACTGCCTGTTCCAGTTCTATGTGGCGGATGGCAAGCTTTCCTGCCAGCTGTATCAGCGCAGCGCGGACGTGTTTCTGGGCGTGCCGTTCAATATTGCATCCTATGCACTCCTGACCCACATGATGGCCCAAGTGTGTGATCTGGAAGTTGGTGATTTTGTTCACACCTTTGGTGATGCGCATCTTTACAGCAATCATATCGAGCAGGCCGACCTGCAGCTCAGCCGGGAGCCGTTGCCGCTGCCAACACTGTCGCTGAATCCGGACGTGAAAGACCTGTTCGCTTTCACCTTCGATGATATCCGGATTGATGGCTACGAAGCCCATTCCCATATCAAAGCCCCTGTGGCGGTATAGGCCTGGGCAGGTCAAGGAGGGGGTGTGGCTCGCGAAAATGACATAGATATCCGGCAGTGGGTTCTGCTGCTGTTTGTGGTGCTTCTGGGTGCCGGGCTGACATGGTCCGCGACCAGCGAAAGCATCCGTTCCGCGCGGGCTGAGGCGCAGTCCAGCTTCAATGCTGCTGCGGATCTTTATGTCGACCGCGTGAAGGGCGCACTGACCCATGGGCTGGACGCCGCAAGCGATCTCTATAGCTATTACGCCGCTAAGGAAGATATCGACCACGCTACTTTCCAGCGCCTGATAAGCTCCTACAGCAGTCTCAATGAACACCGTAAAATGGTTGGGGTTGCCATCGCCGCCACGCGAGACACCATGGGGGAACTCGAGGCTTACGCACAGGGGCGCTATCCGGGCGACTTCTCCTTGCGGGCTGCACAAGACCTAGTTGGGGCAAGCGAAAGCGGTGTGCCCGGTAGTCGGGACCAGCGCGCATTTTACCTGCTCTACGTCTGGGCGCCTTCGGAAGAGCGCAGCCAGCGCTGGCGCGGTGCGGACATCGGTGCCTATATGCCGCTGAACGCCTTCCTGGAAGAGACACTGGCAAAAGGCGAGCCCGCAGCCATTCCCATGCCGCCACTTGAGACCGCAGACAGGTCGTGCGTGCTCCTGGCTACGCCGTTTGTCAGCCAGGCAGGCGCGGAGGGCGTTATTCTGCAGATTTTGGAGATGCCGAACCTCTTGAACACCGTTGCCTCAAGCCAGCGCTTTTCCAGTCTGAACGCACGGTTCACCAGTAGCTGGCAGGGTGGCGCAATGGTGCAGGAAATGATGATCATCGACGGCACCTTCAGCTATGAGGCGTTTCCGCCGCCGGCCGCAAGGCCATGGATCGCATCCTACACGGTGGAAATCGGCAGCCAGAGCTGGACCATTGAGCCATGGGCCCCCTATGAGGCCTATGCCGTCGACTATGGAGCAACGGTGATCACGGCCAGCGTCTGTCTTGTGCTGACGGGCCTTGTGGTCTTTATCGTCTGGTCCCAGACCCAGCGGGCCAAACGGGTTGTCGAGATCGTCAATCGCCGGACGCGGGCGCTCAAGGAAGCGCATGACGAGCTTGAGGACCACTACCGCATGCTGCAGAACCTCAACAAGGATGTGGAGGAAGCCAGAAAATCGGCGGAGACAGCCAACCGGGCGAAGTCTGAATTTCTGGCCACCATGAGCCATGAGCTTCGCACGCCGCTGAACGCCATTCTGGGCTTTTCACAGATTCTGCAGGAGCAGGCGCTCGGGCCCTTGGGTGACAAGCGCTATGCAGACTATGCCCGCGATATCAACGCCAGCGGCAGCCACTTGCTTGCGATCATCAATGACATCCTTGACCTGGCGAAGCTGGAGGCTGGCAAGATCCAGATTGAACAGAAACGGCTGTCAACTCACCTACTGGTAGACCGGGTGATTGCGCTTCTGGCGCAGCAGGCGTCCAACAAGGGAATCGAGCTGAAGGCCGAATTTGCCGGCAATATGCCCGATCATATTCTGGGGGACGAGCTCAGGTTGCGGCAAATCCTGATCAATTTGGGGTCAAATGCCATCAAGTTCACAAACCAGGGTACAGTGGTGTTCCGCTTGCATCCGCGCGCTTTTGCCACCGGCCAGGCCGGTTGGGTTCTGGAAGTTGAAGACACGGGCATCGGCATTCCGGAAGACAAGCAGGCAACGCTGTTTGACCGCTTTACCCAGGTAGATGCGGCTCTGTCGCGCAGGCACGGCGGCGTTGGCCTTGGCCTTGCCATCTGTCGCGAGCTGGTGGACCATATGGAAGGCACCATTAGCGTGCGCAGTATCCAGAATGTGGGTACCACAATCCGGGTTCACCTGCCGCTGATGGAGGCAGACCCGGAAACTGATGACGATGGCATGATCTGATGCCAACGATAGATGCGGGTTAGGAGTAGAGAATGACGCTTTCTGTGATTGTGGCCATGGCGGAGGACCGGGCGATCGGCCGCGATAACGACATGCCGTGGCATTTGCCCGCAGACCTGAAGTATTTCAAGGCGACCACCATGGGTAAACCCATTGTCATGGGGCGCAAAACTTATGAAAGCATCGGTCGGCCGTTGCCTGGCCGCCGCAATATTGTGGTCACCCGCAATGCTGCTTGGTCTGCCGACGGGGTAGAGGTTGTGCCGTCCCTGCAGGCTGCCAAGGAAGCGGTGGCAGACGCGGGCGAGGCCATGATCATCGGTGGTGCGCAAATCTATGGCCAGTGCCTGGATGTGGCGGACCGGCTTTATATCACTGAAATTGACATCACCGTCCCTGATGCCGATGCCTGGTTCCCGGCCTTCAACAAGGATGACTGGCGGGAAGTCAGCCGGGAAGAACACCCGGCTGAGGACGGCAAGCCAGCCTACGCCTTCGTGGTGTATGAACGCGCCTAGGCGCTGACACCAAGTTTTTCAGAAACCTGCGCTGCGATAGCCCGGTATGCTTTGCTGACCGGGCTGTCCGGCTCTGCCGCGACGATCGGATCGCCGCCATCGGCATGCTCGCGCACGCTCATATGAAGCGGTATGCCACCCAGGAAGTCACAGCCCAGTTCTTTCGCCGTATCTGCCGCGCCGCCGTGGCCGAAAATGTGCGATTCCTCGCCGCAGTGTGGGCAGTGGAAGGTGCTCATGTTTTCAATGACGCCCATGATGGGCACATCCACCTTGCGGAACATGGCAAGCCCCTTGCGCGCGTCAATCAGCGCCAGGTCCTGCGGCGTGGACACGATCACGGCACCCGTCAGCGGTGCCTGCTGAACCATGGTCAGCTGCACGTCGCCGGTGCCCGGCGGCATGTCCACGACCAAAACATCAAGGGGGCCCCAGGCCACATCCTTGAGAAGCTGCTGTGTTGCGCCCATCACACGCGGGCCACGCCATACCACCGGCTGGTCCACGTCGATCAGGAAGCCGACAGACATAACCTTCAGGCCGTGTGCCACAATAGGCTGGATAATCTTGTTTTTGATCTCCGGCTTGTCATCAACGCCAAGAAGCATTGGCAGGCTGGGGCCGAAAATATCCGCGTCCAGAACGCCCACCTTCAAGCCCTGGTCGCGAAGCGCGATGGCAAGGTTGATCGATGTGGTGGATTTTCCCACGCCGCCCTTGCCGCTGGCAACGGCAACAATGTGTTTCACGCCAGGGATTTCCGTTGGGGTAGGGGGCGCCTTGCCGCCAACGGGCTGGCCTTTCGGTGCGGTCTGTGCCGGCCGTGCTGCTGTCATGATCACGTTGGCCTCTTCAACGCCGTCAACTGCCCGCGCGGCGTCTTCAATCGCGCTTCTGAGCGATTCCGCGCCCGCCTGGTCGCGGCCTGAGAGCTCGAGGATAATACCAACCTTGCCGCCGTCCACGACGATGGCGCTCACCAGTCCCGCTTCCATAACGGACTTGTCCGCCCCCGGGGCTTTGATTTCCTGGAGAGCCGTCTCAACGGATTTTTTCAGCGTATCTGACATAAAAAACCTGTGTTTCCGGTAAAAAGCATCACATTTTGGCCGAGTATCATTGCAGCCGCTTGGCACGTACCATATATAGGCAGACAAGACACGGTCTTTCTACTGTTGAAAGGGCCGCAGTTTCGGTTGGTGCATTCGCACCGAAGGGGAGAAAAATATGCCTTGGCAAAATAACGGTGATGGTGACCGCCCAAATCCTTGGGGCAACGGTCCACGCCGCGGCGGCGGTGGCGGCGAGCCACCAAATTTTGATGAATATATTCGTAAAGGTCAGGACCAGCTCAGGAAAGCCATGCCTGGCGGCAAAGGCGGCCCGCTGCTGATCGTGGCGGCCCTGATTCTGCTTTATCTTTACTGGGGTTTTTACCAGGTGAAGACAAACGAACAGGCCGTTGTCCTGCGCTTTGGTGAATGGGTTGCTTCATCTTCGCCCGGACCACACTTTCACTTTCCGCCTTTCGAGCAAGTCGAAATTCGTGGTGTCACGGATGAAAACCAGGTGTCTATCGGCAGCCGTGTAACGGAAAGCCGCCGGTCAGGCCGCCAGAGCTTCGCCCGTCCGGATGAAAGCCTGATGCTGACCCAGGACGAAAACATTGTGGACGTGCGCTTCAATGTGGTGTGGCGGATCAATGACCTGGGCAACTATCTTTTCAAGCTGCAGGACCCAGACGGCACGATCAAATCCGTGGCGGAAAGCGCCATGCGTGAAATGATTGGCCAGAACAGGATTACGCCGATTATCACCACAGCCCGTGGCCAGATCGAACAAAGCGTCAAGGAATTGATCCAGACCACGCTTGATGAGTATCAGGCTGGTGTGGACGTGCTTCGGGTGCAGATCATCGAGTCTGAAGCGCCAGAAGAAGTCAAAGACGCCTTCCTTGACGTACAGCGCGCGGAAGCAGACCAGCAGCGTTTCCAAAACGAAGCGACCAAATATCGCAACGAGGTGATCCCGCAGGCGCAGGGCCAGGCCGAGCAGATGACGCAGCAGGCCGAAGCATACCGGGCGCAGGTTGTTGCCCGCGCGCAGGGTGAGGCTGCCCGCTTTATGTCGGTCTATAACGAATACATTCTGGCCAAAGACGTGACCAAGAAACGCATCTATCTTGAAACCATGGAGCAGATTCTGGCTGGCATGGACAAGATTGTCGTTGATGGCAAGGCTGGCTCTGGCGTCGTGCCTTATCTGCCGCTTGAGCAGTTGAACAAGAAAAGCGGGGGAGAATAAGCCATGAGTGTTAAATCAATTGTAGCTATCGTTGTTTCCCTCATTATTCTGGTTGCCGGTGTAAGCAGCGTTTATGTGGTAGACGAGCGCGAGCAGGCGATCGTAGTAAAATTCGGTGAGCCAAAGCGCACCGTTACCACACCGGGCCTCCATTTTAAGATCCCGGTCATGGAACAGGTGATCTTCCTTGAGAAGCGTATCCTCAGCCTGGATGTGCCGCCACAGGAAGTGCTGGCATCCGACCAGCGCCGTATCCTGGTGGACAGCTTTGCTCGCTACCGCATCGCCGATCCGCTCAAGCGCTATCAGGCGGCGCGGACCGAAGTGGGTGCAGCGCGCCTTCTTGAAGATGCGATGGAATCAACCGTTCGTCAGGTTCTGGCGAAGGAGCCGATGAACGAAATCGTATCTGGCCAGCGCGCAGAACTGATGAAAAAGATCAGCGACCTGACCAACCAGCGGGCGCTGACATTTGGCCTTGAAGTGGTTGATGTGCGGCTGAAGCGCGTGGACCTGCCACGGGAGAACAGCGAAGCGATTTTCCGCCGCATGGAAACCGAACGCCAGCGTGAAGCTGCCGAAAAGCGGGCCTCTGGCCAGCGTGACGCGGTGAAAATTCGCGCGGCGGCAGACCGGCAGGTTGCCGAAATCCTTGCGGAAGCAGAGCGTCAGTCGCAGACGATCCGCGGTGAGGCTGATGGCCAGGCCGTGAAGATTTTTGCGGACGCATACGGCAGGGACGAAGATTTCTTCGAATTCTACCGTACCATGCAGGCTTACAGAAAATCCCTGGGCAAGGACGATACCCGCCTTGTCCTGTCCCCGGACAGCGAGTTCTTCAAGCTGTTCATGGACAATAAATAGTCCGGCCCCTGGCACACGCCATGGACTGGAAACTGCTACTCGTTGGGCTGGGCCTCGCTTTCTTCATTGAAGGCGCGGCCTATGCCTTGATGCCGGAGGGCTTCAAAAAGCTGCTTGTCGCAGCATCAAAACAGCCCACCGCAAAGCTTCGGGTCACGGGCTTGACCCTCGCGGCAATCGGTGTTGCGATAGTCTGGCTGGTTCAGACTTTTTTGGAAGTCTGAGGGTAAGGCCAACGCGAGTGACGAATAATAATTGAAGGAGTAAGTGCCTTGAGCACCACCTTAGTAAAAGCAATTAACACGCGGACGACAGCCGATATGCCAGGCAAAGCGCTGAAAGTTTTGCTGGCATCCATCTTGATTTTGGCAGCAGCCATGACCTCCATGGGGCCAGTTGCTGCACGCGGTGCGCCAGACAGTTTCGCTGACCTGGTTGAGAAGCTCTCGCCCGCCGTTGTTAATATTTCCACTGTACAGACCATCCGCCGCCGTGGCGGCCGCAACGTGCCGGACCTGCCGGAAGGCGTGCCGTTCGGTGACCTGTGGGACCAATTCCGGGACCGCATGGAAGAGGACCAGGAACCACGCGAAGCGCGGTCCCTGGGGTCTGGCTTTATCATTGATGCCAAAGGTATCGTGATCACCAACAACCACGTGGTTGAGGACGCCGATGAAATCACCGTCACCACAGCTGACGGCGATGATTTCCCTGCAAAAGTCCTGGGTCGTGATGCCCTTTCCGATATTGCTGTTCTCAAGATCGAACACGAAAACGGTGACAAGTTCCCGTTTGTAAAGTGGGGTGACAGCGATGACGAACGCATCGGTGACTGGGTGATCGCGATCGGTAACCCGTTCGGTCAGGCCGGTACGGTAACCGCCGGTATTATTTCCGCGCGTAACCGTTCGATCAACAACTCGAACGATGTTGAGTTCCTGCAGACGGATGCATCGATTAACCGCGGCAACTCCGGTGGCCCGCTCTTCAACATGAACGGTGAGGTAATCGGCGTGAATACGGCGATCTTCTCACCGACCGGCGGCAACGTTGGTATCGGTTTCGCGATCCCGTCCAATGACGCGTCCCGCGTGACCGCTGAGCTGCAAGAGCACGGCAAGGTGCGCCGCGGCTGGCTGGGTGTTGGCATTCAGCCAATGACCGAAGAATTCGCGGAATCGCTGGGCATCAAGCAGGAAGAGGGCGCTATCGTGACCCGCGTCGAGCCAAACAGCCCCGCAGATGCAGCTGGTGTTCGCGAAGGCGACATCATCATCAAATGGGACGGCAAGACGGTTGAAGACAGCAACCGCCTGAGCATTCTGGTGAAGCGCACGGAAATCGGCAAACCTGTGAAGGTTGAAGTGATCCGTCAGGGCGAAAAGGAAACCCTTGAGGTAACCACGGGTGAACTGCCTGCCTCCATGATCCCGGGTGGCAATGAAGGCGATCAGGACAGCGACCGTCCAGAGCGCAGCGAGCGTGAGCTTGTTGAAGGCATGGAACTGGCACCGCTGAATGAGACCCTGCGTCGCCGCTATGAGATCGCTGACGATGTGGAAGGCGTGGCTGTGCTGCGCGTGGCACGCCGGGCACCGGCTGCACGCCAGGGCATTCGTCCGGGCACTGTGATCCTGCGGGTAAACCAGCAGTCGGTCACCAACCCGGCCGAGATTGTCGACATCATCGAAGAAGCGCGTGAAGACGGGCGTGAGCGGGTATTGTTCCTGGTGAACTACCGCGGCACCACGGCCCACGTATCGCTGAAACTGATGCGCGACCAGGGCGACGACGAAGAATAGTCAGCGACATATCGCTGAAACGCGAAAGGGCCGGTTCTGCCGGCCCTTTTTTTCGATTGTCATTCGCCGGCTTGACCGGCGAATCCACAAAATATCTACAGCGTAAATGGACTCGCCGATCAAGTCGGCGAGTGACGACTGATTAGAAGTCTTAACCCGAAACGAAATCGGCGTCGGTGTAGCCCTGGAAATAAAGAAGCGCCGTCAGGTCGCCGTAAGTTACTGCGGCTGCGGCTGCTTCGCGCGTCCGGGGTTTGGCGTGATAGGCTATCCCAAGGCCTGCGGCCTCGATCATGGGGATGTCGTTGGCACCGTCTCCCACCGCCAGAATCTCATCCGGCTTCAGGCCGTGCTTCGCTGCCTGTTCATTCAGGGTTTCCAGCTTGGTGGCCGCGCCGCAGATGGGCTCCTCCACAAGGCCTGTAAGCGCGTTGCCTTCAATGCCCAGGACATTGGCGCGGTTCATGTCAAACCCGATGGCTGCCGCCACCTTTTCAGTGAAATAGGTAAAGCCGCCCGAAACCAGCACAGCATAGGCGCCGTTTGCCTTCATGGTCTGCACCAGCGTGCGCGCGCCTGCCATCAGCTCGATCCGTTCGTCATAGCACTGCTTGAGCGCATCGGTGGACAGGCCCGCCAGAAGCGCTACCCGTTCCTTCAGCGCAGCTTCGAAATCCAGTTCGCCACGCATGGCTGCTTCGGTAATCGCCGCTACCTTGCCCTTGACGCCGATGAAGTCCGCCAGCTCGTCGATGCATTCAACTGTGATCATGGTCGAATCCATATCCGCGAGAATCATTTTCTTCTTGCGGCCCTCGGCCGGCTGCAGGCACCAGTCCAGCCCGTCAATATCATTGAGCGCGCCTTCGATCTGATCCCGGATTTTCAGGCTGCCTTCAAAGATAAGGTCCACGGCCTTGCCGTCGCTCAGGGTGCGGCGCTCGGGCGTGCCCGTTGCCTTGATGGCCTCAACGCCGTCCTCAATCTTTTCGAGGCTCAGGGAACAGTCAGGGTTGACGACAAGGGTTAAAGCGATATCCATGAAGGAACGTCCTTATTTTTACTGGCTTCGAGGTTGCCTTGAAACGAGCCCTTTTTATTGCAGGTCCAACCGCAAGCGGCAAGTCGGCTTTATCGCTCCGTCTCGCAGAAGATCTTAACGGTGTCATCATTAATTCTGACAGCATGCAGGTTTACCGCGATCTGCGCGTGATCACCGCGCGCCCGAGCGAGGAAGAAGAGGCGAGGGCGCCACACCGCTTGTATGGCTATCTGGACGCTACTGAAGTGTCCTCCGCCGCAAGCTGGGCAGATGATGCGATGCGTGAGATCGAAGCGGCGTGGTCTCAGGAACAGACGCCCATCGTGATTGGCGGTACGGGCCTTTATTTCAAGGCGCTGCTGACCGGCATGGCTGAAATACCTGACATCCCTGATGATATCCGTGCCGAGGTGCGCTCCCGGTGTGACAAGGAGGGCAGTGAGGCGCTGCATAAGGAACTGGCGGAAGTTGATCCCGTGACAGCAGAGCGCCTGTTCCCGGGCGACAGCCAGCGCATCTGCCGTGCGCTTGAGGTCTATCACGCCACAGGCAAGCCTATCAGCGCATGGCAGGCGGATACCAAACCCGGGCCGATGCAGGCCGTGGATGATGCGGGCTTGCTCACCAAAATCGTGCTCGATCCACCCCGCGACGTTCTGTATGACCGCTGCAACCGGCGCTTTGATCTGATGCTGGAAAGCGGCGCGTGGGAAGAGCTGGATGCCCTGATGGCGAGGGGGCTCGACCCAAGCCTGCCGCTGATGCGGGCTTTGGGGGTTCCCAGCCTCATTGCTTACCGCCGTGGTGAGCTGTCGCTGGAGGAAGCAGTAGAGGACGCCAAGATGCAAACCAGACGCTTTGCCAAACGCCAGCTGACATGGTTCAGGAACCAGTTTGGCCATTGGGATCGCTTTCCTGCGCAATTTTCGGAAAGTGATTACCGGGATTTTTTGAACAAAAAGATCACAAAAGCGGTTGACTGAGTAATTTTCGTACAATAAAACGACCTTATCGGCACCACGCCAGCCCAGGTGCCGATATCCGGGAGCCTTTTGCCCAAGATGGCTCCTACTGTGACGAGACCCACCCCGGGGGCGCTCCTAGAGCGCCCCCAATTTATCAGAAGGGCAACTTGTTGGCCCGCGTTTGCAAGGTGGATTTCCGTTACGGAACTATGGACAGGGCAGCCTGTGAGGGCAGGCGAGGTTGGATAAATTGTAGACGGAAACAGAACGATGGCACCGACAAAGACAAAACAAGCACCGGCAGCAGCCGGGACACCGAGCGATGAGGCAGCCGCCGCAGAAATGAGTGGCGCACAGATGATCCTTAGGGCGCTGGTGGAGCTAGGCGTCGACACCATCTTTGGATATCCGGGTGGTGCTGTGCTGCCCATCTATGACGAGATTTTCAAGCAGGACAAGATCAAGCACATCCTGGTGCGGCACGAGCAGGCGGCGGTTCACGCGGCGGAAGGCTATGCGCGCACGACAGGCAAGCCGGGTGTTGTTCTGGTGACATCCGGGCCCGGTGCCACAAACGCCGTGACCGGCCTGACGGACGCGATGCTGGACAGTATCCCGATCATCTGTATCACCGGGCAGGTAGCCCGCCACCTGATTGGCAATGATGCCTTCCAGGAAGCGGACACGGTTGGTATCACGCGGCCCTGCACCAAGCATAACTATCTGGTGAAGGAAACAAGTCTTGTGCCAGATGTGATCTATGAAGCCTTCTATGTGGCGACAAACGGTCGCCCCGGCCCTGTTGTGATCGACATGCCGAAGGACGTGCAGATCGAAAAAGCACCTTATGAGCGCAGCGGCCACCGTGAACACCGCACCTACCGCCCGCAGGTTGACGGCGACGAGGCGGCGCTCCGTAAGGCGGCGCACGCGCTGGCCAGTGGCGCGCGGCCGATCATCTATTCCGGCGGCGGCATCATTAATGCGGGGCCAGAGGCATCGGAGCTGCTGACCGAATTCGCGAAAATGACCGGCATGCCGGTAACCAGCACCCTGATGGGGCTGGGTGCTTTCCCGGCCTCCGACCATCAGTTCCTTGGCATGCTGGGGATGCACGGCACGTGGGAAGCCAACCATGCGATGCATGACTGCGACGTGATGCTGGCCATCGGCGCGCGCTTTGATGACCGGGTAACCGGCCAGATTGACGGTTTCTCGCCGGGCTCTACCAAAATCCAGGTGGATATTGACCTCAGTTCCATCAACAAGAATGTTGCTGTGGATATTCCGGTGATCGCGGACGCGGCGAGCGCACTCCGCCGCCTGATCGCAATCTGGAAAGAGGAAAAGCTGGGCGAAAAGCAACCGCCGCTCGTTGCCTGGTGGGATCAGATCGAGCGTTGGCGCATGAAAAACTGCCTGGCTTACGCTGACAGTGACGAGATGATCATGCCGCAGAAGGCGCTCGAACGCCTGCAGCATCATATCGAAGGCAAGGAAGCCATCATCGCGACTGAGGTTGGCCAACACCAGATGTGGGCCGCCCAGTTCCTGAAGTTCGACAAGCCGAACCATTGGCTGACGTCGGGCGGCCTGGGCACCATGGGGTATGGCCTGCCAGCCACCATCGGGGCGCAGATCGCTTATCCCGACCGGCTGTGCATCGACGTGTCTGGCGACGCAAGCTTCCAGATGAACCTGCAGGAACTGGGGACAATTTCCCAGTATGAGCTGCCGGTGAAGATTTTCATCATGAACAATGAATATATGGGCATGGTGCGCCAGTGGCAGGATCTTTCCTATGACGGCCGCCGTTCGCACAGCTATTCCGATAGCCTGCCTGATTTCCAGAAGCTTGCGGAAGCATACGGCATCAAGGGCATGAGCGTGGAAGACCCAGCGAAGCTGGATGATGCGATCAAGGAAATGATCGAACACGATGGTCCAGTATTGCTGGATTGCCGCGTGGCCAAGATTGAAAACTGTTTCCCAATGGTGCCTGCGGGCGCTGCGCACAATGAGATGCTGCTGGCGGGTGACGTGATTGCGAAACCAAAAGACGACGAAGCACTGGCGGTCGTGTGATTTGGTGTCTAATCTGAAAGTGGAAGAGTAATCAGCAAGATGGACGGCGCACATATGAAAGAAACTGGCCCAATCGCAGTACATACCATCAGCGTTATCGTGGATAACGAGGCGGGCGTGCTGGCGCGCGTAATCGGCCTGTTTTCAGGCCGCGGCTACAATATTGAAAGCCTGACGGTGTCAACGGTGGACACCAGCCATGAGACATCCCGGATCACGATCGTGACATCCGGCACGCGCATGGTGATCGAACAGATCAAGGCCCAGCTGGACCGCCTGGTGCCGGTGCACAAGGTGGCGGACCTGACGATCGAGGGTGATTTCGTTAGCCGGGACCTGGCGCTTGTGAAAGTGGCAGGCGTTGGCGAAAAGCGGGTTGAGGCTCTTCGTCTGGCGGAAGCCTTCCGTGCGCAGGTGGTGGATGCCAGCCGCGACAGTTTTGTTTTTGAGCTTACGGGGGCCGCGAACAAGCTGGATGCGTTCGTTGACCTGATGAGTGAGCTTGGACTTGTGGAGGTTGCCCGCACGGGTGCCGTGGCGCTTGCGCGCGGTCAGCAGGGCCTGTGAGCAGCCGCATGTTCGTCACTCGCCGGCTTGACCGGCGAGTCCATAGCGGCAGAAAATATAGGTGAATCAATAGATTCGCCGATCAAGTCGGCGAATGACGACTTTTAGAATGAGATATGTTTTGACGGGCGCACGCCCACCAAAAGGATAGTGAGATGCGAGTTTATTTTGATAGTGATGCTGATGTTAATCTGGTGAAGGACAAGACGGTTGCGATCGTTGGTTACGGCAGCCAGGGCCATGCCCATGCAGGCAACCTGCGCGACAGCGGTGTATCCCGTGTGATCGTGGCGCTCAGGGAAGGCTCGTCCACGCGCAAGAAGGCAGAAGCCGCCGGCTTTGAATGCATGACGGCAACAGAGGCCGCCAAAGAGGCCGATATGGTGATGGTTCTGGCACCGGACGAGCATCAGGCCGCTATCTACCGTGACGAGCTGCATGCCAACATGAAACAGGGCGCGGCGCTGATGTTCGCCCACGGCCTCAATATCCACTTTGCCCTTATCGAGCCACGGGAAGACCTGGACGTGATCATGGTTGCGCCAAAAGGCCCAGGCCATACGGTTCGTAGCCAGTATGCTGCAGGCAAGGGCGTGCCGTGCCTGATTGCTGTGCATCAGGACGCATCGGGCAAAGCCCATGACCTCTGCCTTTCATACGCGTCCGCCATCGGTGGTGGCCGCTCGGGCATCATTGAAACCAATTTCCGCGAAGAGTGCGAAACCGATCTGTTCGGCGAGCAGGCCGTTCTGTGTGGCGGCGTGTCTGAGCTGATCAAGGCGGGCTTTGAGACGCTCACTGAAGCAGGCTATGCGCCTGAGATGGCATATTTCGAGTGCCTGCATGAAGTGAAACTGATCGTGGACCTGATCTATGAGGGTGGTATCGCCAACATGCGTTACTCCATCTCGAACACTGCCGAATACGGCGACTATAAAACCGGCCCACGCATCATCACCGCTGAGACGAAGGCCGAAATGAAGCGCGTTCTGGAAGACATCCAGCAAGGCCGCTTCGTGAAGGACTTTATGCTGGATAACGCCGCCGGTAACCCTGAGCTGAAGGCCCATCGTGGCCTCGCCCAGCGTCACCCGATCGAGGAAGTTGGCACCAAGCTCCGTGGCATGATGCCGTGGATGAAAGAGGGCCAGTTGGTCGACAAGGCGAAAAACTAAGACGTCGGACCAAAGTCCCTCGCCTTGCGGCTCGGTGTACTTTGATCCGGTTCCAAATTGCCAAATCCGTCTTTGAGGCGGCTCTGCAGACGGATTTGCAGGATTTCGGAATCTGAGGGACGAAATCCTGCCCAGACATATTGGTTAAACAGGCGCGGAAGCGCTTCAAGCCTGTTTAACGCCATAGTTTCCCTGAAGGAAAGTACACTGAGCGAAGCGAAGGACTTTACTTCAACTAGGATGAACTAATCCCCTTAGACTGCTCTCCAGTAGAGTTCATGGGCGGCCCACTCCTGGGGTCGCCCTTTTTTTGCCTTGAAACAGGCGTATCAGGGAAAGATCGATTTACTGGGTCAGGCAGAGCTGCTAGGGCTCCCCCGGTTTCGAGGACAACAGGAGCATCCCATGAATAAATTCACGATGGCAGGTCTATCCCTGTCGGCAGCGCTGGCATTTGCACCGTCGGCTTTCGCCGGTGACTTTAGTGGTCTATACGGCGGCATTGAAAGCTCGGTCGACGTCAGTGACCAGTCGGTGCTGGTGGGCGGCGTGATCGGCTACCGTATGGAACCGGTGCCTTATGTTGTTGTGGGCGTTGAGGGCAGCTATGGCAGCCATGTGGAAGGCACGCGCGACATTGAAGGCGCTGTTGGCGACTTCGGCGGCGAATGGGACATCACAGGCATTGCCGGGATCGTTTTCGGCGACGACGACCAGAATATGGTCTATGGCTCCATCGGCTATATGAACGTGAGCTATGAGACCATCGGGGTGGTGGGTTCCACCAGTGCCGATGACGTGCGCTTCGGCGCGGGTGTTGAGCACCAGTTCAGTGACCTCTTGTCGTTCCGCATCGGCGCAGACTATGCCAAGCCCGCGGGCGAGGCCACCTACCGCATCAAGGCAGGGCTGCTCGTAAATTTCTAAGCTAGTGAGCGACGGTTAGAGGAAGGCGATCGCATGTCGGTCGCCTTTTTTGTTGCAATCTTAGCCCGTCCGCGATTTGCTTTCGAAAATCACGAGGAGGGGGCTTTTGAATATTCTGATTTTCATACTTATGTTTTCCGCTACAGCTGATACCGCCGAAGGTAGTGTGCTGTGCGGTAAGGGCTATGCAACTGTTGGCGAGGCAATGGCATATGCACACGCTTTGGACGGTGGCGGTCGGATGCCGAGCGACGAATTTCTCCTTTACTTCGAAGAAAGCGACACTGGCATCCAGCAGTTAAGCCCAAATAGTTGGTATATAACGCTTCCCGGTCACCCTGCCCATCCCGCAGTAGCCTGCACGTCGATAACGAAGGCTGAGAGTCATGAGGACCCTCTGCAGACAGATTTCACTTTGGTATGTGAAGGTGAGAAAACCGCCTGCAGAAAGCTGGACGCGCGGTTGCGTCCCAAAACATTACGAGTAAGATTTAACTAGGTGGATGACAGACATTCTCCCGATATCAACCGATCGTCTGATCCTCCGCTCGTTTCGCGAGGATGATGCGGTGGCGTTCCACGGCTGGCGCAATGACGCGGAGGTGGCGCGCTATACGCTGTGGGACTATCCCTTTGCCATTGACCGCGCCGAGAAATTCTGCCGCGAGCAGGCGGCGCTTGAGCCGTTCCCGGAAGGCCGGTACCACCAGCTGATGATCGAGGAGAAGGCAACAGGCCTTGCCATCGGTGACATCGGCGTGGGCAATGGTGTGACGCCAGAAGGAACAGGCCATGTCCGTATCGGCTATTCGCTCAGCACCAATGGGCAGGGCAAGGGCTATATGACCGAAGCACTGAGGGCTTTGCTGCCCGCGCTTGTGAAGCCCCTGCAGGTCGTCAAATTCTCTGCCGATATTGATGTGCGCAACCCGGCTTCGGGCCGGGTGCTGGAGCGCTTGGGCTTCAAACCGGTCGGCCCGGTGCACCTGAAGCGCACGTTCGTCAAGGGTGAATGGTGCGACGAGCAAGACTATGAACTGGACGTGGCAGGCAGTTGGCTCAGCAACAAAGAATAGTTTCGCCTGTTACCAATTGAAATAAAATTTCCCAAATTTGCCTCTTGCGATTATAAAATAATATGATACTCCTAAATTTCTCGGGCAAAAACGCCCGGATATACAGGATTTGCAAGGGGTCTAAGACGGATGAACGGTCGGACACCACAAAAGAGACAGGCAAAAGCCATCGCCATTTCCAAAGCGGCGCCGGCTGATTTCACGCGCGTCATTCTTTCTTCCGGCCTCCTGATTACCCTCCTACTCGCTGGTCTATCGCTCCTTGGTGCGGGTCGACTTATCGGCCCTTGAGCATCGCAAGCTGTGGCACATTTTCGTGCTCGGATGCTTAAGGGTAATGCCAGCTGAAGTCATTCATTCAGATCGTTACTAGAAATATCGGGAATAATGCCATGTCACACAGTGAAGCAAACCGTGTGCGAATATTTGACACCACTTTGCGCGACGGCGAGCAATCGCCCGGCGCATCCATGACCCTGGAAGAGAAACTGCAGATCGCCCGCGTGCTGGAAAATATGCGCGTCGATGTGATCGAGGCCGGTTTCGCCATAGCATCAAACGGCGATTTCGAATGCGTGAACCGCATTGCGAAAGAGATCAAGGACAGCACTGTCTGTTCGCTTGCCCGCGCCGCCCTTGGCGATATCGACCGCGCCGGCGAGGCCATCAAGCCCGCCAATTCCGGCCGTATCCACACCTTCATCGCCACCAGCCCGCTTCATATGAAAGTGAAGCTGCAGATGGAACCAGAGGCGGTGATTGAGGCGATCCATGCCTCTGTTTCCCGCGCCTGCACCTTCACCAACGACGTGGAATGGTCGGCCGAGGATGCGACGCGCACTGAAATCGATTTCCTTTGCCGAGCGGTCGAGACCGCGATCAAGGCGGGGGCCACCACCATCAACCTGCCGGATACTGTGGGTTACGCCACGCCGCAGGAATATATGGACATGTTCAAGGCCGTGATTGAACGCGTGCCGAATTCGGACAAGGCGATCTTTTCCACCCACTGCCATAATGACCTTGGGCTTGCGGTCGCCAACTCGCTCGCCGGTGTGGCGGGCGGCGCGCGCCAGGTGGAGTGCACCATCAATGGCATCGGCGAACGTGCCGGGAATGCCGCGATGGAAGAGATCGTGATGGCGCTGAAGGTGCGCGGTGATGCGCTGCCTTACCACACGCGCATCAAAACGGAAGAGATCATGCGGGCCAGTAAGCTCGTCTCCACCGTGACCGGCTTTACGGTTCAGAACAACAAGGCCATTGTGGGCGCCAACGCGTTCGCGCACGAAAGCGGTATCCACCAGGACGGTGTCCTGAAAGCTGCAGAGACCTATGAGATCATGACGCCGGAATCGGTGGGCGTGACCAAGTCTGTGCTGACGATGGGCAAGCACTCCGGCCGCCACGCCTTCGCCGACAAGCTGAAGGACCTGGGCTACGAGCTTGGCGACAACGCCTTCCAGGAATGTTTCCGCCGCTTCAAGGAACTCGGGGACCGCAAAAAGAACATCTATGACGAGGATATCATTGCCCTTGTGGATGATGAGGTTGCCACCTGGGCCAACCGCATGCAGGTGATCAGCCTGAATACCTATAGCTCGTCGAACGGCGAAGCTGTCGCCAACCTCACCATGGCGATCGACGGCGAAAAGGCCAAGACAGTCACCTATGGCTCCGGCCCCGTGGACGCGGCCTTCAACGCCATCAAGGACCTGATCGGCATGGAGCCGCACCTGCAGCTTTTCCAAGTGCATGCAGTCACCCAGGGGACGGACGCGCAGGCGGAATGTACGGTGCGCCTTGAAGAAGGTGGGCGCACGGTGAACGGGCAGGGCGCGCATGAAGATACGGTTACAGCCGCCGCGCGGGCTTATGTGTCTGCGGTGAACAAGCTTCTGGTCAAGCGCGAAAAGAAAGCGCCGGACGAAGCCGCAAAGGTGGTCGCAGCGAAATAGCCTGTGGGCAGGCATCTGTAATGTCGCAAAGGGCGTCCAGGTGGCGCCCTTTTTTTCTGCGCTCGTCGGTTGCGCATATTCGTGTTGTCACTTTGGCTTAGAGTTATTAATGTTTCGCATCATTTTTCGCAGAGCCGAAAAAGGGGCCAAAAAGGGGGGGCGAGTAATGCAGGTGGAAACGGTTGCAGATGCAACGCCTGCAGACATGTCTGAATACGTAAGGGCAGAACCGAAGCGCCGTGGTGCCAGCGGTGAAATGCCCTATCAGCTGACCGTGCGGCGCGGGTTCGGCGCCTTTGCTGTGCTTTTTGGCAGCCAGTTTTTTATCGGTATCCTGGTCAGTGTTTTGTTCGAGTTTGTCGGCGTGGCTTACGATATTCCCAGTCTGGCAAGCCAGAACATGCCGCTGGTCATGGCGATGAGCCTTGGCCTCAGCAGCTTGGTGACCTACCTTTGGGTTCGGGCGGACATGGGCCGTTTCGGGCCGACATTCGCGTCCCAGATCGGGCTCAGGCCCAGCAGGCTGGACCGGGGGCAAACGGTGGTTCTGATCCTGGGGGTGTTTCTCATGACCCGGGTTCTTGCCGGGCTATATGCCACTGCGCTTGAAGGGGGCATGCCGGGGTCCATGCCCAGGGGCGGTGCCGAACAGATATTCGATCAGGCGGCTGCAACCGGCGCAGCGGCCGCGACCATATTGATGTTTTTGCTGGCTTCGTTTGTGGCGCCCATCATTGAAGAGGTTGTCTTTCGGGGCTATCTCCAGTCAGCACTGAGGCGCAGGATACCGGCTTGGAGCGCAATCACAGTGGCTGCGCTTGTTTTCGCGGCTATTCACGGCAGCCTCATCTTGCTGCCACTCTATTTCATAATCGGTGCCGGACTCGGATATGTTTATGAACGTACCGCCAGCATTTATGCCGCGATAGGTCTGCATATGCTCAATAATGTCATTTTCAGCATTTTTGTGGTTGCCGGTTGGGCATAACCGGGTGTGAGGTTCCCCTCTTGAGGTATGCAAAAAAGCCTACAATTTTACTGACTTAGGCCACATTTTGCGGATCTGGGCTGTTTGGTGCCAAAAAAAAGCAAAATATGGGACTATCTTGCGTCTAGCCTCTTGTGATTTACCCATATCTGGCCCATAACCGCTTTTATGCCTGCGTGATGACGGGTGTCTTCACGTAGGGTCAAAAATTCAGTCAAGCTTTCAGGATAAGAGGGTTAAATGCTATCAAAGCTGCTCGGCATGTTTTCGTCAGATATGGCGATTGATCTTGGTACCGCAAACACACTTGTTTACGTGAAGGGCCGGGGTATCGTGCTGAACGAACCTTCGGTTGTTGCGATCAAAAGTGAACACGGGCGCGACCGTGTGCTGGCTGTTGGCGATGAAGCCAAGCTGATGCTGGGCCGGACGCCTTCTGGCATTCAGGCCATTCGCCCACTGCGTGACGGTGTGATCGCCGACTTCCACGTAGCTGAACAGATGATCAAACACTTTATCCAGAAAGTGCATAACCGCTCTTTCGCTAGCCCGCAGGTTGTTGTGTGCGTGCCGTCCGGCTCCACAGCGGTTGAGCGCAAGGCCATTCAGGAATCGGCTGAGCAAGCAGGTGCTCGCAAGGTTTACCTGATCGACGAGCCAATGGCTGCCGCAATCGGCGCAGGCCTGCCGGTAACCGAACCACAAGGTTCCATGGTTGTGGACATCGGCGGCGGTACCACCGAGGTGGCCGTTCTTTCCTTGTCCGGCATCGTGTTTGCCACCAGCGTCCGCGTGGGCGGCGACAAGATGGACGAAGCCCTGATCGCTTATATTCGCCGTAACCATAACCTTCTGATTGGTGAGGCCACGGCTGAGCGCATCAAGAAGGAAATCGGTACGGCGCTGGTGCCGGAAGACGGTGTGGGCATGACCATGACCATCAAGGGGCGTGACCTGATGAACGGCGTACCGAAAGAGCTTGAGGTGAACCAGCTTCAGGTTGCCGAAGCCCTGTCTGAGCCAGTGAGCCAGATTGTGGAAGGCGTAAAGGTTGCGCTTGAACAAACGGCGCCGGAGCTTGCAGCCGATATCGTTGACCGCGGCGTTGTCCTGACCGGCGGTGGCGGCATGCTGAAGGACCTGGATACAGTGATCCGCAAGGCAACCGGCTTGCCGGTGACCATTGCGGAAGAGCCGCTGACATGTGTTGCTCTGGGTACCGGCCGCGCGCTTGAGGACCCAACCCTGCGCCTTGTCCTGACCGAAAGCTATTAACCGGCCCTGAGCGGGCCATGGCACCGTGCCAAACCCCCGGGAGGTTGAACGCTGAGTCCGACACTGCACTCCGCTAACCTGTCTTCATCCCCTCGCTTTCGCCGTGGTGGCAAGGCGAAGGGTGGGTTTTGGCCGTATATGCTGGTCGCCATAGCGCTTCTGACATTTGAATGGGTGGGCTCTGGCGTACCACACCAGATCCGTGCCTATGCCAATGATGTTGTGGCCCCAGTGCTTCGGGTGCTGGAGCAGCCCATTCGCGCCGTCCAGGCGGGCCTTGAACGTATCGCCGGCGTGTCTGACATCTATCTTGAAAATGAAACCCTGCGGGATGAAAACGACCGGCTTAGGCAGTGGCGGGAAGCCGCGATGCAGTTGAGCCGCGAGAACGAACGCCTTCGCGGCATGCTGAAGGTGCCAGGCCGCGAAGTGCCACCTGCTGCTACCACAAGGGTGATCGGCGTTGGCGGTGGCGCGTTCGAGCGCAGCGTTTTGATCGGTGCAGGGTCCGCGGACGACGTCAAGCGCGGCAGCCCGGTGGTGGACGAGACCGGCGTCGTGGGCCGCGTGATCCAGGTGGGCCGCTGGACCAGCCGGGTGCTGCTTCTGACAGATATCAACAGCCGGGTGCCGGTGCGGCTTGAGCGCACGGGTGATCTGGCGATTGCAGAGGGCCAGAACGAAAGCCTCCTAAGGCTTCGCTTCCTGCCGCAGGGCGTGCAGGTGAAGGAGGGTGACCGTTTGCTGACATCCGGCCATGGCGGCGCATTCCCACCTGACCTGCCTGTGGCGCGGGTGGTGGACGTGGTGGACGATTTCGTATTGCTTGAGCCGCTTGGCCTTCTTGGCAAGCTCGATTATGTGCGGGTGATGGCCTATGAGCCAGTGCCCGAAGAGGCGACCCAACCAGAAGCACCAGGGGAGGGTAACTGATGAACGCAGCACGCCGTCCCGCCATGGCATCCTTCGGTTTCGCCGGCTTTGTGCCGCTGATCGCCTGTTTTGTCATGGTTATCCTGATGATGCTGCCACTGGGGACGGGGGCGGCCAACATCGCTATGCCGAACCTTGTGCTGATTGGCGTTTTTTACTGGTTGTCTTCGCGCCCAATCCTGATGCCATATGGCGCCTGCGCAGTGCTTGGCTTCTTCCTGGATCTGTGGCTGGACGTGCCCATGGGGCTGAACATGGTCCTTCTGCTGCTGACACGTCTTTTCGTTCTCAACCAGCTCAAGCACTATAAGGGCCGCAGCCGTCTTGTGCATTGGGTCATCTTTGCTGTTCTGTCGTTTGGCCTCTATCTTTTGTCCTGGCTGCTGATCTCGCTGGTTTATGGCACAATGCTGCCACCCGAGCCGCTGGCGCTGCAGTGGGTGATCACTGCCTTTTCCTATGCGCCCGTTGGGTTTGTACTTGGGCGTCTTAGACGGGCAGCGATGTAAGGATGGCTAGAGAGGGCCTTAGATACCAGGTATTCAGCAGGCGCGCGCTTCTGCTTGCAGGGGCGCAGGGGCTGGTGCTGACCGCCCTTGGCGGCAGGCTTTACTATCTGTCCGTTGTGCAGGGCGAGAAATACAAGCTGCGCGCCGAGAAGAACAGGGTGGCGCTTCGCTTGATCGCACCGGAACGTGGCGAAATTTTTGATCGCAACCGCCGCAAGCTGGCCACCAACCGCCCGGACTTCCGCGTTTTCATGATCCCTGAGCAGGCCGATGAGATCGCCAGCACGCTTGAGAAAATCGGCCGTGTCGTAAAGCTGGACGAACGCCGTATCGCGCGCCTTGAACGCCAGATAAAACGTCAGCGCAAATTCGTGCCCATCACCGTGGCCCAGGGTCTGGACTGGCGCACCTTCGCCCGCGTCAATGTGGCGGTACCTGACCTGCCCGGCGTGGTGACGGATGCGGGCCTGTCGCGTTTCTACCCCAGCGGCAATGAGATCGCGCATTTGATTGGCTATCTGGCCAGCCCCGGTGAAGAGGAAGTCACGGCGAACCCTCTCTATCAGCTACCTGGCTTCAAGGTAGGCAGGCAGGGGCTTGAGCGCCGCTATGAAAGCCGCCTGCGGGGGTCTGCAGGAACTCGCCGCGTTGAAGTGAATGCCGTGGGCCGTGAAATTCGGGAACTGCCCCCACGGCAGGAAGCGCAAGCGGGCAATGACCTGCAACTGACACTTGATATTGACCTGCAGAAATTCGTTATGGAACAGTTGGGTGAGGAAGCAGCTGGCGCTGTTGTGATGAACGCCAAAACAGGGGAGATCCTGTCGCTCGCGTCCACGCCGTCGTTTGACCCCAACGAGTTTACGCGCGGCATCAGCACCGAGAACTGGCAGGCTCTGTTGAAAGACCCAAGGAAGCCGCTCATCAACAAGGCTGTTTCCGGCCTTTACCCGCCGGGCTCAACGGTTAAGCCGATCATTGCGCTGGCAGCGCTTGAGCAAGGCGTGGTCAAGGAAGATACAGAACATTACTGCAACGGCAGACACCGTTTCGGCAACCGCACCTTCCGCTGCTGGAAGCGGGGAGGCCACGGCAAGCTGGACCTCAAGGGCGCTATTTCCAACAGCTGCGACGTCTATTTCTACAAGATTGCGGAAGAACTGAATATCGAAGCCATAGCCGATATGTTGCGTCGCTTTGGCCTGGGGCAACGGTTCGACCTGGGTATAGACGGTGAAAAGGAAGGCCTGGTGCCGGACCCCGCCTGGAAACGCGCGGTGAGGAACGAGCCTTGGCACGGCGGTGAGACGCTGAATGTGTCTATCGGCCAGGGTGCCCTGCTGGCAACGCCGCTGCAGCTGGCGGTGATGACGGCGCGGCTCGCATCGGGCTACAAGTTGGAGCCGTCGCTCGTGAGCAAGGATCTGGAGACAGACGCGCCGGATACGTCGTTTGCGGCCATGGACGCCAACCCGCTTCATATGCGCATCGCCCGCCGCGGCATGGAGATGGTGATGGAAGTCGGCGGCACCGCGCACGATTACAGACGCTCGAAATCCGCCCCGACACAGGCAGGCAAAACCGGCACGGCACAGGTGCGCCGCATCAGTGAAAGCGAACACCAGGAAGGCGTGCGCGATAATGATGAGCTGCCATGGGCCATGCGTGACCATGCGCTCTTTATCGGGTATTCGCCGGTTGACGACCCGCAAGTCGCCATTGGCATGCTGGTGCAGCACGGTGGTGGTGGATCTTCTGTGGCGGCGCCCATAGCGCGCGCCGTCATGGACAAGGCGCTTGCGCTCATGAAACAGAAGTCGCCGGAAGAGCCGAATCTACCGGAAGAGGGAGAGGCCTGATGGGTACTGCACGCATGTTTGGTCCTCGCCGGGTGGACAAGAACCCGCTGCAGAGGCTTCTCAGCCTGAACTGGGGCATGGTGTTGATCAATTGCATGATCGCCTGCATCGGTTTTGCCATGCTGTATTCTGTCGCGGGTGGCGACTGGGACCCATGGGCCTCGCGCCAGGCGGCCCGCTTTGCTGGCGCCCTTGTGCTGATGCTGATCATCGCGGTTATTGATATCCGGTACTGGATGGCCTTTGCCTATCCGGCCTGGGCCATCGGGCTCGGACTTCTCCTGGCGGTAGAAGTGATAGGCTCAACCGGAATGGGCGGCCAGCGCTGGCTGGACATTGGTTTTATGCGACTGCAGCCGTCGGAACTGATGAAAATCGCAGTCGTCATGGCGCTCGCCCGCTATTTCCACGGCCGGAACTATGACCAAAGCCGCAGCCTCAGGTCCTTGTTTGTGCCTGCGATGCTGATGCTGATCCCGGTGGCGCTGGTGTACCGCCAGCCAGACCTTGGTACAGCCCTGATGATTGTGATGGGCGGCATGGCCATCCTGTTTTTGGCGGGCCTGCCAGCCTGGCTGTTCATTGCGGCAGGCGTGGCGGTTTCAGCGGCCATACCGATCGTGTGGCAGTTCATGCGGGACTATCAGAAAGACCGGGTGCTGACCTTCCTGAATCCGGAAGCAGACCCACTGGGCGCGGGCTACCAGATTACCCAGTCGAAGATCGCGCTGGGCTCAGGCGGTATGACCGGCAAGGGCTTTCTTGAAGGCACGCAAAGCCAGCTCAACTTTCTGCCTGAAATGAAAACCGATTTCATCTTTACGGTGCTGGCAGAGGAATTCGGCCTTATTGGCGCGTCGATCACCCTGGTGCTGTATGGCATCGTTCTGGGATACGGGCTGTTGATGGGGCTTGGGTGTCGCAGCCAGTTCGGGCGCCTTATGGCGGGCGGGCTGTCGATCACGCTCTTTCTTTACGTGATGATCAATGTGGCCATGGTGATGGGCCTGATGCCGGTTGTGGGCGTGCCGCTGCCAATGATTTCCTATGGCGGGTCAGCCATGCTGACGTGGATGATCGCCTACGGGCTGATCCTTTCGGTTGCCATTCACCGCCATGTGACGCTTGCGCCGAAAGGCAGTGGTCTCGCCTGACCCGTTTCTGGCTTGCCAGCCCCTGAAATCATTGTATCTTCCTAGCTATCTGGGAGGATACAAAATGAAAAAAATCATCATGGGCACCGCGCTTGCGGCCTGTCTGAACGCCCCTGTTTTCGCAAGCGACCTGACCGATGCCATCGGCGCGGACTATGACTATCTGAAGGCGCTTTATACCCACCTTCACCTGAACCCTGAAATTTCGTTGCAGGAAGAAAAGACCGCGGCGCGCATTGCAGGCGAACTTCGCGCCGCCGGTTTCGATGTGACAGAAAATGTCGGCGGTTTTGGCGTAGTGGGGGTTATGAGGAACGGTGAAGGACCGACGCTGATGATCCGTGCGGACATGGATGCCCTGCCGGTTGCCGAACAAACCGGCCTGCCATACGCCAGTACCGTCACAACGGTGGACGACAAGGGCAAGACCGTGCCTGTGATGCATGCGTGCGGCCATGATATACACATGACCAGCCTCATCGGCACCGCGCGACGCTTGGCGGCCATGAAAGACCAATGGTCAGGGACGCTTGTGATGATCGGCCAGCCCGCGGAAGAGCGTGTGCTTGGGGCAGAAGCCATGATTGAAGAAGGCCTGTTCAGCAAGTTTCCGAAGCCGGACCATAATATCGCGCTTCATGTCAGCGCTGGGATGAAGGCGGGCGATGTTGGCATGGCGAAGGGCTATGCGCTCGCAAACGTGGACACGGTTGACCTGGCCATAAAGGGTGTTGGTGGCCACGGCGCCTATCCGCACACCACGAAGGACCCGGTGGTGTTGGCGGCGCAGATTGTGGTGGCGCTGCAGACACTGGTGTCACGCGAAACCTCGCCCCTTGATGCGGCTGTGGTGACCGTGGGGTCGATCCATGCTGGCACCAAACATAATATTATCTCCAACAGTGCGCATCTGCAGATGACCGTGCGGTCTTATAAGGATGATGTCAGGAAACGACTTCTGGACGGTATCCAGCGGATCGCCAACGCGCAGGCGCTGTCTGTGGGGCTGCCGGAAGACATGTGGCCAACCATGACCGTCAGCGAGAGCACGCCAGCGACTTATAACGACCCGGATATGACGGGTGCGGTTTTCGATACGCTCTCGGATGCGCTGGGCGAAGACCGGGTGCATGTGCTGACGCCGGTGATGGGGGCAGAGGATTTCGCGCTCTATAGCCGCACGGAAGAAAAGATACCGAGTCTGATTTTCTGGCTGGGCGGCGTGCCGGAGGCAGATTTTAAAGCAGCAGAAAAAGGTGAGAAAAAGCTGCCAAGCCTGCATTCGGCCTTTTTTGCTCCAGACGCCGAGCCCACCATCAAGGGCGGTGTGGAGGCCATGACCACAGCGGCGCTTTCGCTTCTGGGTAAAAAAGAGTAGCTAATTGACAAACCTTAACGTCATGTCCGGGCTGGAAACCCGGCCCGGATATGGTTAAGATGTCAGGAAGACAAAAAACAGGGGAAAACAGTGGCCCATACACACCACGATCATAGCATTTGCATCGACGATGCCCTCGCAGAGGCTGAGCGCGTCTGCGCAGAGCATGGCTCGCGTTTCACCGATCTGCGCCGCCGCATCCTGAAGATGATCTGGCAGGGCCATAAGGCCGTGAAAGCCTATGATCTTCTGGACCAACTGGCGACTGAAGGGGGCTCTGCGAAGCCACCGACCGTGTACCGCGCGCTTGATTTCCTGATGGAAGAGGGCCTGGTGCACAAGATCGAATCGCTGAACGCCTATATCGGATGCCCGCATCCGGGAGATGACCATGTCAGCCAGTTCCTGATTTGCGACAAGTGCGAAAATGTGCGTGAGGTCACGTCCGACGCGCTTGGTCAGGCCGTGACAGGTGCTGCCAAGGACGCAGGCTTCAAAATCAGCAGGCAAACCCTTGAACTGCACGGCGTTTGCGCCGATTGCCAGAAGGACGCCCGCGCGGCCTGAAGCCTTTTCAGTTTTCCTAATCTATCCAGGCATCTATCCCGGCGGCAGATTTCGCTAGAGTTTTTAGCGGTCTGCCGGTAAAGCCCATTGTCTTATGGCAGAACTTCTCGACATCAACACGACCGCAAAAGAATTTCTGGCGCTTGCTGCTCACCAGCTGGCGACGGGGGAATTCGCGCAGGCGGAAACAACGGCGCGCGCGGTCTTGAAAATCACGCCCAAGTCGGCTGCGGGCTGGCATATGCTGGGCGATGTTCTGTCGGTACTGCCCGGAAGGCGCGGGGAGGCCTCGGAAGCTTACGATAAGGCGCAGGCGTTTGACCCTGAGGATCAACAGGCTGCGGATGCGCAGACCAGCCTGGGCGAACGCGCGACTGTGGCGCCCAACAAAACCCGTCGCGAACGCAACCTGTCCCTGCCGCACATGGCGCCCGCAGACGGCAAGGAGCGGCTGATCAGTGAAGCCCGCGCCGCAGAGGCCCGGGAAGACTGGGCGACTGCCAAGGAAGCCTGGGAAACCATGCTTCAGATCGACCCGTCGGATACCTGGGCCTGGTCCCAGTATGGGCATCTCCTGAGCGTGAACCTGCACCAGTATGCGGAAGCCGAAACAGCCTTCCGCCGTGCAATTGAAGAAGACCCGACAGATGATTGGGCCTGGGGCAAGCTTGGTATCATGCTGGCGGATTTCATGGGCCGGGTGAAAGAGGGGCAGAGCATGCTCCGGCGCGCGATCGCGCTTGATCCGGGCGAATGCTATTATCGCGGTTGGCTTGGCTGGTCGCTGTACCGGCAGAGCGAAGACCTCAAAGGTGCGGAAGCGGAGCTTGCTGCCGCAGTGAAGCTGTGGCCTGACTATCAGTGGGCTCATTTCCACCTTGGCTTTGTGCGCATGGAAATGGGAGACCGTCCTAAGAAAGCAGAGGAAGCCTTGTTGCGGGCCGAAGCGCTTGAGCCGCAGGACGTGCCTACGCTTTATGCGCTGGCCACGCTTTACGAGGAACAGATGAACCGGCCACGCAAAGCCCTGCGCGCCTACCAGAAGCTGGTGGATCTGGTGCCGGATGACCCCGTCGTCTACCGCCAGCTGGGGATGCTGTATCAGGCGGCACTTGGGGACCCCAAGCGGGCGGTTGAGGTGTATCAGAAAGCGCTTGAGATCGACCCGCAGGACTTCGATGTGCTGGCCCGCCTTGGGTGGCTGCATTGGGAAGTTCTCGACAAGGTCGAGGAAGGCATTGGTTTTCTTGCCAAAGCGGCAGAGATCGCCCACGACAGCCCGTGGGTGGCAACCCATATGGGCCAGGCGCTTTACCACGGCGCCGGAAAAATGGATGAGGCCGAGGCCTGGTTCAAGAAGGCCATCGAGCTGGACCCGGATTATGACTGGGCCCACGCCATGCTGGGCGCCCTGAATTTCGAGCATAAGGAAGACGCGGAAGCGGCGGAATATCATTTCCGGCAGGCTATTCGCATCAGCCCCGATTACGGTTTCGCCTGGGCGCGGCTTGGCCGCCTGCTTCTGATGACCGAATCGGATGTGGGTGAGACCTGGCAGGCCCTTTCGCGCGCGCTGGAGCTTTCACCTGGCAGCATCGATGTGCTGACGGATATCGTGTGGATGGGGATTTTCCGCCTGTACCGACCGGATCTGGTGGCTGTGCATGCGAAACGCCTGGTGGAGCGCGACCCGGACAGTGCCTATTGCCGTGTGCTTTATGGCCAGGTGCTCCGCTATATGTCCGATGACCCGTCAGCCGCGCTTGTGGAGCTGCAAAAGGCTGTGGAGCTCGCGCCGGACGACCACTATGCCTGGCACACTTTGGGCGAAGTGCTTCTGTATGACCTGGGTGACCTTGAGGCCGCTGAAGAGGCGCTTCTGCAGGCATCCACCAAGGAAAGCGAGTGCACAACGACCGACTGTGATATCGGGCTGGTGCGCTATGCCATCGGGCGCGAAGACGCAGCCATTGCCCATTATGAACGGGCGCTGGAGCTTGATAGCGAAGACAGCCAAGCCTGGCGGGCCTATGGCTGCTTCCTTTTCTATAGTGCGGGTGACACGACGCTTGCAGAAGAGGCGTTCGACCGTGCGATTGAGCTTGAGCCTGGCAATTTCGAACCCTGGGCCATGATGGCCGAATTCCTTAGTCGCCAGGGTGACCGGGAAGATGAGGTCGAGCAGGCCTATAAAAAAGCCACGGAGCTTGCGCCCCCTGACCTTGATATTGGCGAATGGGCCACACGCTTTCTCGAGCCCAAAGTGCTGGCGCGCTAAGCAGTTAGCCAGAGAAGGCGATCGTTCCGATACCGATAAGCACAAACAGGCCGCAAGCAACCAGATGAATGGTCTTGAGCGGCATGGCAGCCATTGCCTTCTTGCCCATAAGAACCACAGGCACGTTGGCGGCAAGCATGCCGATTGTGGTGCCCATGGTGACCAACAGGCCCGAAGCGTATTTTCCCGCCAATACAACAGTCGCAACCTGGGTTTTGTCGCCTATTTCGGCCAGGAAGAACAAGAGCAGCGTGGCTGTGAAGGCCCCCATGCCCTTGAACTGGGCCTCGTCGTCATCGGCCTTGTCGGGAATCAGCAGCCATAGCCCCAGCACGATGAAGGAAACACCGATGATCCAGCGGAGAGTATCTGCGGGCACTAGGTCCGCGAGCCAGGCCCCTAGAAGCACGGAAAGACCGTGATTGACCAGCGTGGCGATCAGGATGCCCATGATGATGGGCGTTGCCTTCCGGTAGCGCGCGGCCAGAACAAGGGACAGCAGCTGGGTCTTGTCACCGATTTCAGCAATCGCGACTGACAGGGTGGAAATGAAGAAGGCTTCCATGAAAGAATACTCGATACCAGGAGGGGCCATGATGGCCCCTCGTTTCCGTTATTTCAGCATGTGCTGCGGAGTGTTAGATGTGGCAGCTCGAAAGCCCGCGTTTGGCCAGATACTGCTGGTGATATTCTTCCGCTTCCCAGAAGGTGTCTGCCTTTTCAAGCGTGGTCACGACCGGGCGCTTGAAGCGGCCTGAAGCAATCAGCGCGGCTTTCTTTTCCTCGCCGACCTTTTTCTGGTCATCGTCATGATAGAAGATGGCAGAGCGGTACTGGGTGCCCACATCCGGGCCCTGACGGTTCAGCTCTGTTGGGTTGTGATTGTCGAAAAACACATCCACCA
This sequence comes from Kordiimonas lipolytica, assembly GCF_042651265.1. Classification (GTDB taxonomy): domain Bacteria; phylum Pseudomonadota; class Alphaproteobacteria; order Sphingomonadales; family Kordiimonadaceae; genus Kordiimonas; species Kordiimonas lipolytica. The sequence goes on from NZ_JBHSCR010000003.1 coordinate 605,401, forward strand.
GCGTGCCATAGTCGATCTTGGCCGGGTCGAATTCGACCTGGACCACTTCAGCGTGGCCTGTTCTGTCGGTGCAGACATCCTCATAGGATGGATTGTCTTTTGCGCCGCCCATATAGCCCACACGTGTGCCGGTTACGCCGTCCATTGTGCGGAAGATTTCTTCCACACCCCAGAAACACCCACCACCAAAAGTCGCTTTTGCCATTTTCTTGTCTCTTTTAATCAGTTCTAATGCGCATATGTGAGCGCGAGATGTTACAAGCGCAATATGGGATCGCCGCAAGCCACTGTCGAGAGGCTTTCCGGTAAAAAGAATGTGTAGGAGACGGCTTTGAAACGCAACCTCAGACTGGTGTCAGCAGCCCTTGTTTTCATGGCGGGCGGTGCAGTGCATGCGCAATCGACCGAAATTCCGCAGGAGCTTCTGGATCTTGATCGTCAGCGCTGCTTGTCTGAATGCGTGCCGGGTTTTGGCGAAGAAACCTGCAAGCCCTTGTGTGAATGCACAGTGACGGAATTCAAGAAACGGCTGGATTTTTCGCGCTATCTGGAGCTTTCGGCACAACTTTCGCGCAATGAACTCAGCCCGGAAAACCGCACTTTTCTGGACACAGTTGCCCAATATTGTACGGCCGAGCTTGATAAATCAGGCGTGAAAGTCGGCAGCGGCGATGCGGCAGCGCAATAAGCAGCAGGCTATTATTCTGCGTTCCGAAGCGGGGTAGGGCGTCCATCTTTGTCGATAGCGACAAATATATAACGTCCTTCCGTCACCTGGTGGAGCGTGCGTTCCACGCCGCGTTCGGCATAAACGTCCAGCTTTACGGTCACGGATGTACGCCCGGTCTTTTCAATATCGGCATAGATGCTGATCACATCGCCAAGCTCAATCGGCTGGTGAAACTTCATGCCGTCGATCGCCACAGTCGCAACCGGTCCACCCGCGATCCGGCTGGCGGCATCTGCACCCGCGAGGTCCATCTGGGAAAGCACCCAGCCACCAAAGATGTTGCCATTCACATTCAGGTCCGATGGCTGCGGGATGGTGCGGATGGCCGCGCGGCGGCGCTCTTCGTCCAGCGTTTTCACGGTCAAGGTCATGCTTTGGTTCCTTGTGACTGGGCTGCGACTTGCAACTGGTCGGTTGGGGCGGCTTCGAACTCGCCCGGCATGGCCTCGATATATAGTGAGCGGCTGGGGAATGCAAAGCCCGTACCCGCGTCTTCAACGATTTTCTTGATTTCCAGCAACAGCTTTTCCTTGATGGCCAGCCACTGAAGCCAGTCGGTCGTGCGGGTAAAGGCATACAGCAGGATATCGATGGAACTGCCGGAGAATTGGTCGATACGTACGAATGTTGCGGTCTCGTCAGGCTGCACGAAGTCCGGGCTCTCGAGAATGTATCGTTCGATGCTGTCGCGCACCTGGCTGAGCTGGGCAGACGTGCTGCCATACTCAAGACCGATCACCCATTTGATTCGGCGGAAGGTCATGCGGGAAAAGTTTGTGACCGCGTGGTCGGACAGTTTCGTGTTGGGCACATAAACTGGCGCCTTGTCGAACCGGCGGATCGTGGTCGTGCGGAAGCCGATATGCTCGACCGTGCCTTCGACGATGCCCTTCACCAGAACCCAGTCGCCGGGGTGAAAGCGGCGTTCGCCAATGACAAAAAGCCCGGCGATCAGGTTCTTGAAAAGATCCTGTGCGCCAAGCGCCACTGCCACACCGAAGAGGCCGAGGCCGGCGATCAGCGGCCCAACCTGGATACCCCAGATTTCAAGAATTGTGGCGCCGCCAATGATGGCGAAAGCGGCCCGAATGGCCTTCGAAAGCCACTGGATCATCGACACGGTCAGATATTTGTCGGCCCGCTGCAACAACTCGCCCACAGGCCCTGCCGCCCGGTAGAGCGACCAGAAGATCACGAAGGCGATCAGCGATTTGTTCAGGTTCGAGGCCACATTGGAGGAATCAGGATCAAGTTCCAGATAGGCTGTGGCGAAGAAAAGGCCCAGCACAACGGGCACGAAGCGGACAGGGGCTTCGACCGCCTCGATTACACTGTCATCCAGGGTGTTCCTCGTTTTAGCGGCCCACTTGGAGACCCTGTTCAAAACCAGCCGGGTGAAAAGGTTCCGGAACAGCAGGAAAATAAGAAAAATGCCAGTCGCGATGACAATCTGGCCCACGTCCACGCCATATAGCCCGTTGGTCCAGACATCCTGCACCAGGGCCCAGAAATCTTCCCAGCTTGCGTTAAAATCCTTATCGGTCACCGCTATGTCCCATTTGCCTGTTTATGAATTCTCATTATCGTCGTTTGACGAGTGGGTAGACATATACAGGTTATGGACGGCTTCGTCATGCCCATGCTTGTTTGAGAAGAAAATAAGCGCCATCAGGCCGAAGCCGATCAAAATGGTGAAACCAAGCCCGACCACCATCGCCGCGACGCCATGGCCAGACAATTCAACGCCTTCGATATGCCCCATGACATAAAGCGACCAATAGGCGACAGCGCTGAGGGCTATGACGGAGCCAATGATCAACAGAAATCTTTTCATTTAGACTGCTTTCCGATAGGGCCGCGCGCAGTGTCCCTGCGGGCCTAACCTACCCGCGTGCGCAGTGCCGATGTATAGGCATCAATCAGATCTGCGTTGATGCCAAAGTCGGTATGACCCATCTCAGAAACTGCGCGAATGTCAAGAAAAGCCACTGCGTCTTTTTCGCGCACGGCAATAACGATGAAGCTTCGAAGGCCGAACCAGGGGCTGCTGTATATGGCTTCGATATGACCGGCCTGAAGGTCCTGGGAGACAATGGCCCAGCCCATTTTATTGGCTACGTCCGCAGCCAGTTCTGTGGCCTCGGGCACACTTCCGCCAAGCGGTGTGCTGCCAAGGCCAGGATAAGCTCTGTGGAGCTTCTCTGTGTAGCCGGGCTCAAGCCGGCTGCCCAGAATGTCGCTGGGGCTTGAAACTTCATAAGTTCGGCCGGGCAGGGTTCGAAAGGCCAGTGGCTCAGCCAGGGTAGTGGAAATATCATGCAGGACCGGTGCGCTTTCCGCCCGGTAGAACAGATTCCCCAGCGGCCAGGCAATGACGGCCACAAGGATGGCGGCGGTGATGCCGCGCCAGCTGGTGCGCGCCCGGCTTGAGAACCGGCCATGAAGAAGGCCCAAAAAGGTGAAACCGGCGGCTACCAGCATCAGGCGGAAGGCCACGGTGATGATCTTGAACTGCAGCTCATAAAGGCTGGGGTCTGCTACCGGATCACCAAACAGGCCGATACGGTAAAGCGGTCCTGCAGCAATCAGGGCAAGAAGGGCCAGACAGCCAGTGATCAGCCCAAGCGTGGCAAAGACAGATGGTTTCTGTCCTTCCTTTTTGAAAAAAATACGCGACATCACACTCCCCCGTTGCGGTTATTTCTACCGCATACGCTGCTTCGCTCCGCTGCCCTCAAAATCAATTTCCCCAATGCAGTTGTAACGTAACCGCAGCGTGCAGAAAAGGATAGCCTGACTTTTAAGCCAACTTTTAACAATAGCGACGGCGTAATCTCTTTTGCTTCAAACCCATAAAAGGGGCATAATAAAGGCCTGTTTACCCGAGTATCTTGAATTACCGTAGCCCGAACAGCCAATGACGGGCCTAAGACGAGGGAGACGCTATATGAATGTTGGCCAAATTCTTTCCCAAAAAGGCAATGATATCATCGCGCTTGAGCGCGGTTGTACCGTGATGGAAGTTGCCAAACTTCTGGGAGAGCGGCGCATCGGTGCCATTCCAATCACGGATGGCGACAAGATTTGCGGCATCATGTCAGAACGTGACGTTGTGCGCGGTATCGCCATTCGGGGCGGTGGTGTGCTGGCGGATGATGTATCCACGCTGATGACCAAAGCGGTTGTTACCTGCTCGAAGGATGACACGATCTATGAGCTGATGAAGATGATGACCGAGCGCCGTATCCGCCACGTACCGGTGGTGGACGACGGAAAGCTTGTCGGCATGATGTCCATCGGTGATGTGGTCAAGCACCGCATGGAGCAGGCGGCCGCAGAAAACGAGGCGCTGAAGGATTATATCGCCCAAGGGTAGCCGTGTCAGGGTAGGGGCTTTCAGTCCCTATTGTACCCTTTCATAGGGTGACCAATCATTGTCGAAGTCCTTTGGCTTCAGCACCAGCACGCTGTGAGCATCTATGGAAATGTCCATCAGGCTGGAGCGAATCTCTGCCACGCGCTTGCCTATCAGCGCATTGACGACCGGCGTGCCGTTCATCATTTTCCAGTTTCTGATCATCAGGGTTTCGGTGACGGCCGTGTCGCCCGGGTTGGCGATAACGAATACGGTTTCCAGTGCCCTGTCCGTATAGCGTTCGAACGCAAGCAGCTTTTCCGAATCGATCACACGGAAATTCCCGATCCTGAGGGCACGCTCTTCTTTATGAAGTGTAATCAATTCCTGCGTGCGCTTCAGGACCTCATTGTCCCCTGTTGCCAAATCCCAGCGCATGGGGGCACGATTTTCCGGGTCTTCACCGCCGCGCATGCCGAGCTCAGTGCCGTAATAAAGGTTGGGTGAGCCGGGCAGGGTGAATTGCAGCACTTGAGCCATGTCCCGCTGCCAGGGCTCTGGCATCATGTCCATCAGACGTTTGGTGTCGTGATTATCAAGAAGGAGCCAGGACTTGAGCAAGCCGTCCATGCCTGTGTCTTCTGCCATCTGCGCCAGCATGCGGCCTGCAGCGGGTCCGTTTACTCGGCCATCCACAAGGCTTTCGATGATTCGCCTTGCCGGGAAGTTCAGGATACCGTCGAGCGACTGGGTCCAGCCGTCGGGGTAGCTCCAGATTTCCCCAACGATCAACGCCTGTTTTTTTTCCTCGCGGGCGCTGGTGCGCAGCTCGGCGAGGGCTTCGGGCCCTACGTCAAAGGCGACGTCAAGCCGCCAGCCGTCGATGCCGTCCCGCAGGTAGGACCGCACGACGGAGGTATCGCTTCTATATATATAATCCTGCACCTCAGGGTTCTCGAGCTTGAGTTCCGGCAGGGCAGGGGCGTCAATCCAGCTGCGATATCCGTCCTTGTAGGCGTCGCTGATGAAGAACCAGTCGCGGTAAGGGCTGTTCGCATCCTTTAGCGCTTCCCGGAAAATGGGTGCTTTGTTGCCCATATGGTTAAATACGCCGTCGAGTACCAGTTTCATACCGCGGTCGTGCAGGGCACCCGCAAGCGCCTTCACGTCTTCCCGCGTGCCATATTCCGGGGATATGCGGTGGTAATCCAGCGCGTCATACTTATGGTTGGTGCGTGCCAGATGAATCGGGTTCAGGTAAAGTACATCGACCCCGATCCCTTGGATATAGTCCAGTTCACCCATCAGGCTTTCAAGATCGCCGCCCCAGAAGGCCAGCTCGTGGCTCCAGTTGTCTGCGCCCTCAACCGGGTGGCCGGGTTTCGGCAGGTCATACCATGCCTGCAGCGTGCGTGGCGGTGCATAAAGATGCCGTTTGGCATCCAGGCTTTTGGATGGGGCAAACCGGTCCACAATCACCTGATAGACAATGGCGCCATTGCGCCAGTCGGCCTCCCGCGCGGCCATAACGGCTGTCAGGGTTTTGTCTGACGGCGTCTGGTAGCGCGCCTTGTCAAAATGAACCGCATCTTCGGCGGTTGTTGGCGCACCGGCCAGAAAGGCGGCGATCGCACCTGTGAAAATCATGGCGCGCATTGCTCAGCCCCTCCTGCTTTGCTTCATGCAGCGGCGGTACACCGCTTCATACCCCGCGACGCTGTTCTGCCAGGTGCGGACGTTTTCGGCATAGTCGCGCCCGGCCTTGAGCATGGCGCCCCAGTTTTCCCGGTCTTTTATCAGTTCAGCGCAAACGCGCACCAGATCTGCCGCGTCATCGGCCCTGAACAGGCGCCCGGTGCGGCCGTCCTCAATAAGTTCCCGGTGGCCGCCCACGTCGCTTGCCAGCACCAGGCGGGTCATGGCCATTGCCTCGAGCGGCTTTAATGGCGTTACTGTTTCTGTCAGGCGAATGCCGTGGCGCGGGTAAACCATGATATCCGCCAGGCTATAGTAGCGGCGGACCATGTCGTGCGGTACGCGGCCTGTAAAGATGACGGTGTCTTCAAGCCCCAGCTCTGCCACAGTGGCGCGCAGCCGGTCTTCTGTTGGGCCGCCGCCGACCAGAAGAAGCGCCACATCCGGCACTTCCGCCTTGAGGGCTGGTAGCGCCCGGATCAGGAACTCAAGCCCTTCATAGGCATAGAACGACCCGGCGAAACCAAGCACTGTCCGGCCTTCAAGGCCCAACTCCTTTGTGAGCGTAGCGTCTTTTTCAGTGATTGGCGGGAAGGCCTCCGCGTTCACGGCATTGGGGATCACGGTCACTTTGTCGGGCCGGATGCCGCGCGCAAGGATGTCGGCTCGAAGCCCTTCACAGATGGTGGTTACTTCTGTTGCCTGCCGGATGGCCCGGGTTTCCATCGCCCGGCTGATTCTGTACCTCAGGCTTCCCTCGCGGGTCGTGCCATGGTCCACAGCCGCGTCCTCCCAGAAGGCGCGAATTTCATAGACCACCGGTCGCCCGCCAGCTGCTTCGAATGCGGGGAAGAAATTTAGAACAGGCGAATGGGCATGCAGGATGTCGGGGTTCAGTTCGCCAATAAGCGCGCGCAGCCGGTATTTCGTGATTCGCATCTCCCGCATCTCGCGCAGCCCAGGCGGTAACCATTTGGGAATGCCGCTGTTGGGCGTGCGGTATATGCGCCAGCCGTCAACGTCCTCGAATAGATCGCTGCCCGTGCCGTGCCGGGGTGTGGTTACCAGCACTGGGTCCCACCCCATTGCTTTCTGCTGTGCCATGATGGACATGGTGCGGAAGACATAGCCACTGTGTTTGGGAAGGCTGTGGTCCAGAACGTGGAGGATGCGCATAATTATACTGATCAATCTTTGCCCGAAATTCTGGACCAAGCTTGCCTCATGCGCAGGGACTTGTACAGTTCGCGTGACGGCCAAAGGCGCATTCGGTCATAAAGATGTCTGATTCATGCAATTTCTTCTGCGCTATATATAAGTAGGGGTAGCAATCAGTCAGGATGAAGCAGTTGTGAGGCACAGGGGTTACAGATCAGGAAGGTTGGCCGCGGCACTGGTGTGGGCTGCGGGCGTGAACGGTGTGCACGCCGATTCAGCAGATTACGCCCGAAGCGACCGCAACGAGGTTTTCACCGTGCAGGTGGAAAACGACATCCTGTTTGGTACGGACGAGAACTATACCAATGGCATTCGCCTGAGCTACATCCACCGGCCCGGCAACACACCGATCGGCGACAATATCAGCAATTTCCTCAGGCGTTTTTCACCTATGGCCGTGTCTGCGCTGAAGTCAGACCTCTATTACAGCGTGGCGCTTGGTCAGAATATGTATACGCCCAAGGATATTGAGGCATTCGACCTTATCGAAGACGACCGTCCCTATGCGGGCTGGACCTATCTGGAGTTCGGTGTGACGGCAGAGGACAGAACGGGATACGAGGTCATCAAGCTGGACCTTGGCATGGTTGGCCCTGCGTCGCTTGCCGGCAAGACCCAGCGCTGGTGGCATAGCGTGATCGGTAGTCCGCGCCCAAACGGATGGTCGCACCAGTTGCCCAATGAGCCGGGGCTCAATCTCTATTACACGCGCGGGCACCGGTTTAGCCCGGTTTCGCTGTCTGGCGACCTTGCGTTTGATTTCACGCCGCACTGGGGCGTGGCCTTGGGGAACGTCTATACTTATGGAGCAGGGGGGCTGACGCTCAGGCTTGGCACCAACCTTGACCGCGATATGGGCGCGCCGCCCCGAATCCAGCCCAGCCTGCCGGGTAGCGACCATTTCTCCGGTGACGGATTCGATATCTATCTGTTCGCGGGCAGCGAAGTACGTGCCATCGCGCGCAATATCTTCCTGGACGGCACATGGGCAGATCACGAGCATCATGTGAACAAGAAAGAGCTTCTGGCCGAAGTGCAGGTTGGCGTGGTGGCTTTTGTCGGGCCGGTCCGTATGGCGCTGACGAACGCCTTCCGCACATCAGAGTTCGCGGGCAGCGGCAATCACCGCTATAGCGCTTTCACTCTTTCGACCCGCTTCTAAAGGCAGATTTCAGTCTTTCTTATAGCGCAGAATGTCACCCGGCTGGCAGTCCAGATAGTCGCAGATGGCCTCAAGGGTGGAAAAGCGCACACCCTTCACCTTGCCGGATTTCAAGAGGCTGAGGTTAGCCTCTGTGATTCCCACATGGGCCGCGAGCTCTTTTGACTTCACTTTGCGCTCTGCCAGCATGACATCAAGGCGAACGGTGATCGGCATGGTCCGCCTCCCTATATGATCTGGTTCAGTTCGTCCCGCTGCTCGCGGGCCAGGCGAATCATGCGGGCGATTACAAGCGCCATGAGCGCCGGCACAAGGCCAAGAATTGTGTCTGACGAAAGGCTGATCGCGAGTGCCCGTTCGCCTGGCGGATTGGTTGCTGTGGCGATAAGCACAAGAAAGGTGTCGTTGAAGAAGCTGGCGAGCAAGTACCACAGCATGAAATGGCCGACATGCTCGAGCGACCGTTCTGACGCTTCATCAAACCAGTTGCCTGCCTCAAGCTGCCAGATGAGTCGCAGTAGAAAGGCAAGTGCGGCGATGAGGAGGCCCGCAGGCAGGGCATCCGCGATGAAGCCGGCGATCCGCTGCCAAAGGACAAACCCCTCAATTCCGCCGTATTCTTCAAGCACCTTCTGTTCTGCGCCGATATGGGTCAGCATGGCTGGATCAGCCCAGATCCAGACGGTGAAGGTGGCGATCAACACGATGGACAGCCAGATGATCCATTTCAGGAGGGTCAGGCTCAGAAGCTTGTTGTTCATGGGGCTTGCCTCATTTTAGACACGAAATTATTGTTTTACGAAAATATATTTCCTGATAAGAATATCAGGACACGGCAGAAGAGGAAAGAGGCATGTCCGGGACACCGGCTGGTAATGGGGGGCGTCGTCGCAGGCTGATGGTCATGATCATCGCCCTCTTGTTTTCGGTGGCGATATTGTTGGCCTCGCTCATGAACGGCGCACATGCGCAGGACGAAGCAAAACCGCAAGCTGAAACCCAGGAAGCGCCCGAGTCCCAAAAGACCAAAGAGACTTTCCCTGCCGGCCCTCTTGTAGTGCCGGTTTTCCCCCGTCTGAGAGAAAAGAAAGATCCGAGTGACGACAGCGAACCAAAGCTTCCGGCAGGCGATGCTCTGAACGGTAGCTATATCATCCTCGAAGATGGATCGATGATGACCATGGGGGATTGGATCAAGGGTAGCCTCACCAAGGGGCAGACCGGTGCCGACATGAGCGACTATCAGAATCGCCTGTTTCTGGGGCAGGTGGCGCGCGCGATGGTCGGTATGGATGAGAATATGGTGAACCGAAGCGTTGTCAGTGTTGGGCCGCCGGTGCCGTTTAAGCCCAAGACAATCTCAAAGCCGATGCAGATGATCCAGGGTATTTTCCGGATGTTTGTGCCGGGCACTGATGGCTATGAGTGGGACCCGGCCACATCGGGCGGTGGGTTTGACCGGCGTGTTGCAACAGCGGGTGGCGCAGCGGTTCAATTCGAAGGACAGTTCGGTGCCGCGCTGGCGCAGACAGCGGAGGAATTCCAGGAAACGGGCACCATGCTTAACATGCTTGAGGCCTACAAGAAGAAGCAGGCACAGGACGATTAGGCTCCGCTTATCAGGACAGTGCCTGTGTCTGATCCGCGTCGGATGTTGATTCTCTGCTGGCTATCAGGATGATTCACCCTTGGTTTTCTGCCATTTCCAGCGCTGCCTCCCAGATATATGGAGGCTGCCTGGGTGCATACAGGCCTTCTGCTTTTGCGATTCAACGTGAAAATCCAGCGTTTAACCCGGTCAAAACCCGGCCCTGAATCAACCGCATTGCACCTTTGCCTGGCGGCCTTCCGCCATGTCGCCAAACCTGTGCAATATTATTGCGCCTCATTAAGGGTTCTGTAACATATTCGGAAAGAAAATGGGGTTTCGCGGGGTAATCACCACTTTTTTCGAAAAAACTGAAAAAAGGTGTTTACAGGGTCGGAAAGCACCCCTATAACCCGCCCCACACCGACGGGGCGCAGCGCTCAGCGAGACGCACCGGCGGAACACTTGACCTCAACGCCCAGCCAAGCTGGCAGGGAAACGAGATCAGGATTTGCTCTTTGACATTGTAGATTGGAAGGGAGATGTGGACGGTGGTCTGGTTGATCATCATCTATATTTTCCGACATGTTTCACNCCTGTTCTCTGCGACCGTGCCGAAATCCATCATGGGGCTTGCCAAACGCTATCAGCGCGATGCCATCCGCATTGAAACCAAAAGCGATACGAAGCAGCACCAGGACATCGAATATCGCGCCCTGATGCTGGCACCCAATGACAAAGAAAACGGCATCATCAATGTGATCCGTTATTTCGAAGCGCCGAACACCATCATCTTTTGCAGCACGCGTGCTGAAGTGAACCATATGACGAGCCGCCTCAATAACCGTGGCTTTTCGGTTGTGGCCTTGTCGGGTGAACTGAGTCAGAACGAACGCAGCCACGCCCTGCAGGCGATGCGGGATGGGCGCGCGCGCGTCTGTGTTGCCACCGATGTTGCTGCCCGCGGGATTGACCTGCCGGGGCTTGAGCTGGTGATCCATGCGGATATCCCGAAGAACAAGGAAATATTGCTGCACCGAAGCGGGCGGACGGGCCGGGCAGGGCGAAAAGGTGTCTGTGTCCTGATGGTTCCCTATCCGGCACGCAGACGCACAGAGCGACTGCTCAGCAACGCCCAGATTGATGCGGCGTGGGCCAAGCCGCCAACGATTGAGGAAATCGCCGTCCGCGACCGCGAGCGTTTCCTGAATGATCCGGTACTTACTGAAGCTGTGACCGATGAGGAACGCCCTCATGTCCAGGAGCTTCTTGACCATCATAGCGTGGAACAGATCGCCGCTGCCTTGGTTCGTTTGCAGCAGGCGGGTCAACCTGCGCCGGAAGAGCTGTCGGATGCCGGTCCTATAGGTGACTATGGCCGGGACAGGTCGAAAGGCAGAGACAGGGCAGAGCGCCCACAAAAGAACCGTCAGGACTTCAGTGATGGGGTTTGGGTGTCTTTGTCGGTTGGGCGCAAACATAACGCCGAACCGCGCTGGATCCTGCCAACCCTTTGCCGGCATGGCCACATCACCAAAAAGGAAATTGGCTCGATCCGCATTCATGAAAATGAAACGCATGTCGAGCTCGCCCCCGATGTTGCCGATAAGTTTTTTGAGGCCCTTGGCCCCAGCCGCAAACTGGAGAAGACTATCACTGTCGACAAGCTCCGCGGCCCTGTGCCTGAAGCCGAAAGCAGCCGCAGCAGAAAACCGGTTCGGGAAAAAAGAGCCTTCGACAAGCACGGCGCGGCAGGGGCGCCTGAAGGCAGGCGTGGTGACCGGAAGGAGCGGCGCATCATGCCCGAGGGGGACGGCAAGCCCCGTTCAAAGCCGACTTACAGCGAGGACAAGCCTCCTATCAAGGAGGCGAAAAACGCCACGGCTGCACCGGACGGTGTTAAAAAACCAAGTGCGGTGAAAAAAGCGGATAGCAAGCCGAAGGCCAAGAAGGCTAAAGGGGCCAAGAAAAAGCCAAAATGGACCGCGGCACAGCGACGAGCCCGGGACGAGGCTAAAAAGGCCAATGAAGCTGGTGCAAATGCGAAGCTAAAGCGCAAATAGAGCTGAGATGTTGGGTTAGGGCGCTGGTGAAGGCCGCCTCTAACCCCTTTTGGCGACCATCACATTGCTTTTGAGCGTCATCACTACCTCACCTTTCTGGTTCTTGATCAGATAAGTGGATTTCACCAGCCCCAAATTGGGGCGGGAGGCGCTTTCGCGCTTGGCCGTTACTTCGCCTTCCATTGAAAGCACATCGCCTGGGAACACCGGCTTCTTCCATTCGATGCCGTCGATGCCGGGGCTGCCGAGGCCGGCGAAGCCCTTATCCATCATATGGTCCACCATCATGCGCATCATCATCGCACAGGTGTGCCAGCCACTGGCGCACAGCGCCCCGAAGACAGACTGTTTGGCGAACTCTTCATCCAGATGGAAGGGCTGGGGGTCATATTTGGAGGCAAAGTCGATGACTTCCTCGCGGGTCACTTCATAGGCGCCGAACGCCTCTTTTTGACCAACGTCAATGTCTTCGTAAAAAATCTTGAACATATATAGCCTCCCTTAATGCATCTGAAATGGTGCCGCGGCGCGATGCGTCAAGGCCGATCAGGCAAGAATGGATGTCCAGATAGGGATCATCGGGTGCGTCAATCTGTCGCTGAAAATGCGACGCCGGTTTACGCTTCATTTACAGGCGCTTGACTATGGTGCCGTCAGGTTTGAACCAACCATATGTATTTGGGGGTATAGTGATGAACGACACTTTCGAAGGCCTTGACGGCATGCGTGCCAGGGTCGTGCAGATTCTTGTGCTTTTTTTGTGGGCGCACGTGCCTGCGGCAATCGTGCATGGCTGGTGGTCCGGCAGCGAAGACATGTGGCTGATCACCGGCGTTATCGCGGGCCTTGCCGCACTTTCGACGGCGGCCGTCAAGCTTGCGTCGCCGCCCAGGGTAGGGCGGATGGTGCTGGCGGTTTCCATGGTGCTGACATCCGGCGCGCTGGTCGCGCTTTATGAAGGCCACCCTTGGCAGAAAGATGTCACCATCTATTTCGCCACCGTGATCGCGCTCCTGTCGTCCACCTTCTGTTGGCGCACGCTGGCAACGGCATCGCTGACCACCTCGCTCTATTTCATCATCGGGACGCTTGTGGCCCCAGAAATGGTTATGGGGCCAGACAGCACGATCTTTGAAGCAGGGTTCGAGGTTGTGGCCTTCCTTGTGCTGTCAGCCGGGCTTTTCTGGGTCACCACCCAGGTGCAGAACCTGTTTGTGCAGGTGCATGACCAGCACGCGCTGGCGGTGGCGGAAACCGAAAAGGCCCGTGAGGCGGGAGACCGCGCAAACGCCGCAGCCGAGGAAGCCAAGGCCGCCGCAGCCGAGGCGCTGGCCGCCAAGGAAGAGGCAGACCGGCTCCGCGCCGACCAGGCTGAGCAAGAAGCAAGGCAGGCTGAAGAAAAACGTGTGATGCTGCAGGAGTTGGCGCAGGAATTTGAAGGCAGCGTGCAGGAGATCGTGCGCGAAGTGGCTGAAATGTCTGTTTCCATCAAGGGCACTGCGGCGCATATGCAGGCGCAGGCCCGGTCCGGCATGGACCGCGCGGCCCGTATTGCGAACGCCACTATGGATGCGTCCAACAATGTGGAATCGGTTTCCGGTGCCGCGACGGAGCTTTCGTCCTCCACCAGTGAAATCGCCCAGCAGGTGGACCAATCCACCCGACTGACCGGCGAAGCGGTGGAGAAATCCGAAGCTGTGTCCAGCCAGATCGCGCTGTTGTCTGAACGCGCCCAGGAAATCGGCGGCGTCGTGCAGCTGATTACCGAGATCGCAGAGCAGACCAACCTCCTCGCGCTCAATGCCACCATCGAGGCCGCGCGTGCGGGCGAGGTAGGCAAGGGCTTTGCCGTTGTGGCGACCGAAGTGAAGAACCTGGCCGGCCAGTCGGCGCAGGCGGCAGAGGGCATTCACGAGCGCATCGGCGCCGTGCAGGAAGCCACCGAAGGCGCCGTTGCCGCCATGCAGGCGATTGCGGATGTGATCAAGTCCATCAACCACGGCTCCAGCGCGATTGCCGCCGCCGTGGAAGAGCAGGACGCAGCCACCCACGATATCGCCAATTCTGTCCGTCAGGCGTCTGAAGGGACGCGCACGGCGGCAGAGGACGCCCAGTCGGTGGAAGGCAGCGCGCGGTCATCGGAAGAGGCGGCGGAAAGCGTGCTGGCGGCGATCGAGCAGCTTGAGGCGCTTGCGGGCACGCTGAGCGACCATACAGACAGCTTCCTCGCACGCGTTCGCGCGGGCTAAGGCCAGCAGGCTGAAGCCAATAACAGGATTGACCGGAGCGGGATAAGCCCTAGGGTTTATCCCGTTCTTCATTTCTGCGGAAAGTGTGCGGGAGGAATTGTGGTCCGGTCCCTTGTTGGTGTGGCGATATTGGTGGCGCTCCTATATGGTGCGACGTTGGTGGTGCGCGCGCTGTCGCTGCCGCTGCCTGCGCCCATTCTGGGGCTGTTGGCGCTTACGGCCTTCCTTGTGCTCAGGCGCGGGGTGCCGCCAATCATTGAAGCGGGCTCACGGGCGCTGATCCGCATCTTCCCGCTTTTGTTCGTTCCGCCCATCGTTGCGCTTCTTGCCCACAAGGACTTGGTGCTGTCTGCGCCGCTGATGCTGTTGCTTGCCGTCAGCGTGAGCACGCTCATCGGGCTAGTGGTATCGGCGTTCCTGTACCGCGCATTGGCGCGCCGGGAGGGGGCGCAGTGATTATCTGGCCGGCCTTGACCATCGCCTTGTTCCTGATTGCAGACCGGCTTTATGAGCGGCTGGGGCACCGGGCCTACGCCCATCCTATCCTCTTGCCGTCCGTGGTGCTGATCGGCTGGTTCAGCCTGTTGGGTGCTGACCTTCCGGCCTATCAGGCCGCCACGAACGGGTTTGGCCTGTTGCTGGCGGCGGCGGTTGTGGGCCTTGCCGTGCCGCTATACCGCAGCTGGGGCGCGGTGAAAGCCAACAAGCACGCGGTGCTTGCAGCTGTCGCGGGTGGGTCTGTGGCCGGGGTTTTGAGCGCGCTTGCGCCTGCGATTATCCTGCAGGCCCCACCAGAGCTTGTCGCCAGCCTGAGCACCAAATCCATCACGACACCGCTTGCGGTTACGGTGGTGGGCAGCATTGGCGGCGTGGCCTCAATCGCGGCGGCCGTGGTGGTGGTTACCGGGCTTTTTGCCGCCCTTGTGGGGCCGTGGCTTTTGCGTGCGCTTGGGGTGGACGATGATGTGGCCACCGGCCTTGCGCTTGGCACCGCCGGGCACGCCATCGGCACCGCCGAAGCGGTGCGGCGGTCAGACACCATGGGTGCGGCGGCGGCCTTCGCCATGACGGTGAACGGCCTTGCGACAGCCATCCTTCTGCCGCTCGTTTGGGGGTAAGGACAGATTTTCGTCAGGCCTTAACCAAATTTTTGGCCTTATTCTTGAATATAGAAGTCGGTAAGGGAGCACACTTGTTACGAGGATCGTACCATGCGCTTTTTGCTGTCCCTTACCGCCTTCAGCCTTCTCAGTGGCTTTGCCACCCCCACTCTTGCCGCGCCCGAGCGGATCGAGGCCACTTACGACTTGATCTGGAAGGGTTTTCACGTCTCCACGGCGGAAACTGTGACGGAACTTGATGGCAGCCGATATTTCCTGGGCATCAATATCAAGACCCACGGTCTCTTGAAAATGGCGACCGGCGGGCACGGTACGTTCGAGATTTCCGGGCAATTGTTGCCGGATGGCGGAGTACAGACCGAATCCTTGGATGCTGACGGCTATTGGGATGGCGACGCTTTTTCACAAAAACTGCGCTACGGTGCGGATGGCCATCTGGCCGCTTATGAGACCAAGCGCCCCGAAGACTGGCTGGAGAAAAACGCCCGCGAGGCTGTGCCGGTGGAGTTGAAGACCGGGCCGGACCCGGCGTCCCTTTTTGTATCGCTGATGCAGAATCCGATCAATTTCCGCGCTGAAGCGATGGACCAGCCGATCCTCCTCCGCAGCTTTGACGGCGAAGCAGTGGTTGACTGGCAGCTTGGCTGCGCGGCCAAGCCTGTGGCGCTGAAGCGGTCCAAGCATTCGCCGATTGCGGGCCAGGCGTATGAATGCGCGCTGGAGACCACGACCGTGGCCGGCAAGCTTCTGAAGGAAGAGAAGAAGAAAAAGCTGGTGAAACGCGGTCCGCGCGGTCGGCGCCAGACAGTGGACCTTGATGACGTCACGCCAAAGGTATGGCTGATGGCCATGGGGGACGGCGACCGCCTGATGCCTGTGCGCGCCCAGGTGCCTTCAGAGAAAGGCGTGGTGGGGCTTTACCTGAGCAAACTTACGATGGACAGTGCGGATGGGGCCGATATCGGCACGCGCTGAAGATCGCCGCATGGGGGCCGTGATATCGCCGCATTCCTGCTAAACTATCCACCTGTTGCAGTCTTATCAATTTTGCAGCACTCTTGCTGGTGGGAATTTGGGAAGTGAGTGGCATGATCAAACGAACAGGTGCATTTCTGGGTGTGGTGCTGGCCTTGTCTGGCAGCGGGGCAGCTTTGGCCGCCGAACGGATCGAAGCCACCTATGACTTCATCTGGAAGGGCCTTCTGGTTTCAACCGTGGAAGCCCGCGCAGACCTTGCGCCAGAGACTTATGACCTGGCGATTGATTTCCGTATGCGGGGGCTCGCCAAACTGTTCGCCAACGGCCGCAGCGAGCTTCGCTCAACCGGCATGCTGGTGGACGGCGATATCCTGCCGCGCGAATATGTGTCCGCCGGGCGCTGGGATGGCGAAGATTATACTCGTACGCTCAGGTTCGCCCCCGACGGCATGCTGAAGGAAATCGAGCAGGACTGGCCGGAAAAGTGGCTGGAGAAATACCCGCGCGAGGAAGTGCCTGCGGACCTCAGGCGCGGGCCTGATCCGGCGTCGCTTGCGATTGCGCTTCTGCGCGCCCGTATCACCGAGGCCCAGACGGCTGAACCTTTCGCCATTCAGGTGTTTGATGGCTCCAGCGTGTTTGAATGGCAGGTTAGTTGCGGACCAGAACCCGTGGAAATCGACGACAGCCGCCACACGGATTATGCCGGTGCGGCGCATGAATGCACCGTGGGCGGCGAACTGGTGGCGGGCAAGCGCATCCTGACGGAGAAAGAAAAGAAGAAGCTGGAAAAGGAACGCGAGAAGCGCCGCCGGAAAGCCGAAAAGAACGGCGAGGATGAGGACGTGCCACCGAAGTTCTGGGTGATGCCACAAGGCGAAGGCGGCTATCTTGTGCCCGTACGGGCCGAAATGCAGACAGACATGGGCCGCGTGCTCATGTATCTGAAGGAGCTGGAAATCACAGACCTTCAGGATGTGCCGGTTATGGCGTCGCGCTAATTTCTCCCGCTTTAATCTTATCTTAATCCAGTGAATTGACATTTGCGGTTGGTGTGCAAGACTGCCCGCCAATTAATGGCATCAATCAATAAAAACTGGGAGGGACAGCCATGCGCGTGTCGTCAAGGAAAGCCGGTATGCTGGCACTGGGGCTGGGAGCAGCCTTCATTTCAACTGCAGCCACATGGGCCGCAGATATCAAGGTAATTCATGCGGGCGAGCTTCTGGCTGTGCCGGGCAAGGCACCAACCAAGAACCAGACCGTGGTGATTGAGGACGGCCGCATCAAGGAAGTGCGCGACGGCTTCGTAGCGGCCGCTGATTTTGGCGAAGACGCCACACTTGTGGACCTCAAGGACAGCTTCGTTATGCCGGGCCTGATGGATATGCATGTGCATATCCAGGGCGAATTGGGCCCTGACCAGTTCCGGGAAGGCCTGCAGATGTCTGCAGAAGACACAGCCATGCGCAGCGTGATGTATGCCGAGCGCACGCTTCAGGCGGGCTTCACCACAGTCCGTGACCTGGGGTCGGACCCACAGTCTGTTTTCGCGCTTCGGAAAGCCACGGCGAACGGCTGGGTTGATGGCCCACGTATTGTTGCGGCAGGCAGCAGTGTTGCAGCAACCGGCGGCCACGGTGATGTGGACGGCCTGCGTCATGAACTGCTGGAGAAATTCACGTCCAAGACCATCTGTGACGGTGCTGACGACTGTCTGCGCGCTGTGCGCTACGCTGTGAAATTCGGCGCGGATGTTATCAAGATCACAGCCACGGGCGGTGTGCTTTCAGACACCAACACCGGTACCGGCCAGCAGATGACAGACGATGAACTCAAGATCATCATGGACACCGCCCACGGCCTTGGCCGCAAGGTGGCGGCCCACGCGCACGCAGCGGAAGGCATCAACGCGGCGCTTCGGGCAGGCGTGGACAGCATTGAGCATGGCTCTTACGCCGATGCTGAATCAATCCGCCTGTTCAAGAAAAGCGGCGCCTATCTGGTGCCAACGCTTCTGGCGGGCGACACGGTTGTGAATATGGCCAAAACCAGCAACTTCATGTCAACGGACATCAAGGCGAAAGCCATCCGGGTGGGCGGCGACATGATCGAAAATTTCCAGCGGTCCTATAAGGGCGGCGTGAAAATCGCCTTCGGTACCGACAGTGGTGTGTCCAAGCATGGCACCAACGCCCAGGAAGCGGTGCTGATGTTCGAAGCGGGCATGACCGCAATGGACATCCTGAAGTCTGCCACCGTCAATGCGGCGGACCTCATTGATATGTCAGACAGCCTCGGCACCATCGAGGCAGGCAAGATTGCAGACATCATTGCCACCGACGGCAGCCCGCTTGAGGACATCAAGGAACTTCTGGACGTTGACTTTGTGATGAAGGACGGCCGCACGGTAAAGCAGCAGTAATACCTGCTGACAAGCCGCGGCTTGACCATGTTCGGGACGATCCACGATAGCAGGGCCCTGATGGGCGGATTGGCGATGATGATCATCGGCGCCATTCTGTCCATCATGATGGCCTTCTATCTGTTGCCTGACATCTTTGGTGAAGGGGCGCTTGTATCCCGCTGGTGGTGGGAAATTGTCCTTAACCTCCAGATTTTGTGCTTGGCCTTCATGTGGTTCAGCCACCATAACCGCATTCTGTATGCCCAGGGCTGGTGGCGGCTTCGGGCCATCACGCATTTCGTGACCGGCGTGATCTCCGTTTCCTATCCTGTGGGTATCATGCTGATCGCCGCCTATAATGACTGGTTCCGCGAAGGCCCGACGCCGTCGCAGGTGTATCTCCTGGTGCTGGGGGGTATTGCGCTTTGGGCCGTGGGCAATTTCATTGTGCCGATTTTGGTTTGGTTGATGGTGCGCTCAAATCAGAAGCAAGGCAATGCCCCAGCCATGAAGTTCAGGCCGGTCGTCTGGGTTCAGGCCTTCTGGCCCACCCTTGCCGCTCTCATGGTGGCTGCTCTTGTCTGGTGGCGCCAGGAAAGCAGCCTCAGCACATTGGTGCCAGTCCTTCTTTATCTGCAGGGGGCGCTGCCATATTTCCGCAAGGCGCGTCACGCTTCGCCCCGCGACAGCGACATATAAATATCGGTGATAAAGAATTTTCTTAACTTTTAGCGCTATCTTTGGGTTGAAACGAAGTTCAGCCAGGTACTGAAAATGAGGTTTGTAGGCAACAGAGCGCTACTCGGGGCGGCGGCGATGGTTATCGTCGGTATTGTGCTGTCGATGCTTGCCAGCGACTATATCGAAGGTCTTGGCGAGGCAGGAGGGCTCACGACGTCACGCTGGTGGTGGGAAATTGTCCTCAATTCCCAGATCCTGTGCGCTGCGTTCATCTGGTTTACCCATATCGATAAAGTCAAAGCATCCAGCGGTTGGCGCTGTGCTGTCAGCCTGTTGCAGCTTCTGTTTGGGCTTCTGGCGATATTGCTGCCGGTCTGGATCGCGCTTGCCGGTATTTTGTTCGGTTGGTTCAAAACCGGCCCGACGCTTGAGACAATGAATGTCACGATTTTTGTGTGTCTTTCCCTTTGGGCGTTGGCGTGGCTCATGTTGTGGGGCGTTGAAAGCTTTGGCAGGCGACGGCTTGTTCTGCCCTGGTTCCTGATGCTGGGGCGCTGGCATGTTGCTCTTCTTGGCATCAGCCCGCTTATGCTGGCGATCCTAATCTCAGTGGTTGAGGCGATGCGCGGCGGCTATCAGCACTATATTTACGCCCCGTTCCTGTTTTACCTGCAGGGGGCGGTGCCCTATCTTGCTGCATCTTTCCGCACCCCCCGGGTTCCCGCAGAAGAAGTTTAGCGGCTTCCGCACAAAACTTAGGGAAATGGTAAGCCTTTTCCCCAATCATGTGGGCATCGGCGCGCAAAGGAGCGGTGCCGAAAAGGGGAAGCCAAGGGGAAAAATGAAGCTTTTCGGGCGTGAAGTGTATGATCAACGAGCCATGGCAGGAGCCGTGGCACTGATGCTCGTCGGCACCAACCTTTCCATCATGATGGCCTTCTATTTCTTTTCCGATGGTGATGCCTTCTCGCTGCTGCAGTCGCGCTGGTGGTGGGAACTGACATTCAGCATGCAGATCCTGTGCTTTGCGCTTATGTGGGTGTGCCACCATGAACGCATGATTGAGGCGGAAGGCTGGAAGCGGCTGCGGGCCATCAGCCGGTTCCTTGTCGGGCTGGCTGGTGTATCTACCCCCAGCTGGGTGCTGGTGATCTGCGCCGCCAACGACTGGTTCCTGAACCCGCCAAGCCTGATGGACCTCGCCTATTATGCCGGGATTGTTTTTGTGGTCTGGGTTGTGACAGCCTATGTCATCCCTATTCTGATTGCCTTCCTTGCCCGTAAGCCGACCTTTATCTATCTGGGCCTGAAGGGCAGGGCGCGGGGCGGTGCGCTTTTGTTGGCGTCGCCTTTCCTTCTTCTGCTGCTGGTTGCCGCCATTGAAATCCCGCGCGGCAGCCACTTGCATATTGTAGTCTGGCCTTTCCTGACATACCTGCACGGGGCCATGCCCTATCTGGTAAAGGCTTTTCGCGAAGCCCCTCGCACGGGTGGCCTATCCCTTATGGGCTAATTTTTTTTCTTTACTAAGCTATTGATAAATAGTCGCTAATCACATTCTCCTCTTTTTCTAACCTAAGTTATTGAAAAAAAGTTGAGGGGCAGGGGCTCTGGGTTGTCTCAAGGCTTGTACTCAATTCAATCCAAACGGGGGATGTATGAAAAGAACTATAACGACAGTATTGGCTGCAAGCCTGTTTTGTGGCGCAGCTTTCGGGGAAACAACAGTATCTCAGGGACCAAAGATTACAGAATTTGATGCCGAAATCGGCAAGTGGGCAGCGCGTGCTGGCAAGTCCGGCTGTGTGCACCTTCAGTATAAACTAAATGATGAGGGCGATGTGTATGGCGTGAAGGTTCTGGGCGCCAAGGGCCACAAGACCTATGCACGTGAAGCCAAATATGGCGCACGCGGCATGACGGTGGAAGCCGGCTCCGCGCCTGCAGGCACCTATGACCTTGTGGTTGATTTTGTCGTCACGCGTCGCAGTGCATCCAATGCCGAACAGGCGACCGATGCGTTTGAGCGCAACCCCAAGGTTTGCCCTTACACTGCCAAAACCGACCATGAACCAATCGTTATTTCGGCTCAGCGCCAATATAGAGCGGTTCGCAAACAGTGCGATGCCACCGGCGTTGGCTCGAATATGAAGACTTGCTAGGCAAGCCATAAGCTCCGGTTTGCCTAGAACCGGTCACGACGGCGAATTACCAGGGCCGCAGCGATTTCCCGAGCTGCGGCCTTTTCTTTTTGCCGCCGCCGCGCGCCTGTAATAAGCTTCTCCCGATGGGGAACGCGTATGAAAATTCTTTATGAGACAGCCGATTATTCCGAGGCGCTGGTGATCAAGGCGCTCTTGGAGCAGGCAGGCTTTCCAGCCTTTATCGACAACTTCAATACGTTGACAGCCATGCCGCACCTGATGGCAGGGCTTGGCCTTCGGGTCATGGTGCCTGATGAAGAATTCGCGGAAGCGCAGCAGTTGCTGGCGGATGTGCGGGCGGAAAATGCACCTGCAAAGGCCACAGAAGACAGTATTGATGCCTGCCCCAAATGCGGGTCAGAAGATGTTGCGCGCTATACCACAATCTGGCTGCTGCCCTTCTTGTGGGCCATGAGCTTGCTCTATCCTGTGCCGCCAGGGAATAGGCGCGCCTGCCGGCAGTGTGGGCACCGCTATAAAACAAAAGCAGCGGTGTTATGTGTCAAGCGCGGCTGCATAGTGATCCCTCATTTTTGCGTTTGCGCGAATGAGGATTTTTCTAGTG